>NZ_JBGOHB010000016.1:0-97979 GCF_041521345.1 Virgibacillus oceani
AAGGTGCTTCTTAACAAACAAATCGTCGCTGTCCCTTTAGTCTAATTGTAAATAAATCCCAAATGGATGGAGCCACCTTTGATTGGGTATTTACTTTTTTGGCTCTAATCCAGAAAGTGATAAAAACAGAAAATTAAATCAATATTTATGCAACGCTAGTGATTCAGAATAGAATTCATTTTGTTTGAGATTTAACGAATGATTATAAAAAGGGAAGTGAAGGCATGGATCAGAAACGATTAGCACTTATTTGGAGAATCCTCATTGTTTTCATGGGAGCATCTATTATTTGGTGGCTGTCTGGATATGTCAATACCTTGATAAGAGCTGGAGCAGAGTATGATCGTACGGCTCATGTAATTTCGGCATTAGTCATATTTGCTTTAGTTATTCCGATGGTTATTTTTGCGCGCAAGTACCTTGATAAACGGCTGTGGAGAGGATTGAGGCTTACTTCATTCAAAGATGGGTGGAAACCTTTTGTTATCGGGGGTCTTACCTACCTTATACCAGCAATGTTGGCTATCATTATTTTTGTGATGTTCGGGTGGACAAATATACATGTTCAGGCTTCTTTTGGGGAACTCTTAATTACTGTTATCGTGCTGATGATACTGGTATTTCTGTATGAGGCGTTACCGGAAGAGCTTATTTTTCGTGGTTATTTTTATCGTAATTTAAACAGTTCATTTTCTAAGTTGAATGCGGTCTTCATTCAGAGTGGATTATTTGTATTGTTTGCTTTAGTCATTGGAGCTGCACCAAGTTTTGAACGAGTTGTATTTTTTCTTGCAGTTGGTATTATCATAGGTATGATTCGTGTAATCACGGAAAATGTCTGGAGTGCAGTCGGTTTTCATGTAGCTTTTCAAACGATGCAGCAGATGTTTGGAAATCCTTATAATCAAGAATTGACATCTGAAACACCTTTTCTTATGGAAGTCGTTATTTTGGGAATCATTCCGTTTTCATTTGCATTAGTGACGGTGAAGATTTTCGTCAAAAAGGAGCCCAACTGGAAAGAAGTCGATCCTGAATAAATTAAATTAAAGAAGTGAGGTGAAAAGGTGTGAGTGATTACATGAATCAAAGTAAATTTGACATCTCGTTAATCTTATTTTTAATCATTATAACAGTGTTAGGATATATCATTGCCCAAATGGAGTCTATAGGTGCATGGTTTGGAACATTGGAAATGCGAGCCCTGTTAATGGGAATCGCCCTTTTATTGATTTTACTTTTTTCAAAATTGAAATCAATCAAAATTGATGAACATAGTTTATTCTATAAAGAGCGATTAACTACGGTTATTGCTTCATCGTTTCTTGGTTTTTCCGCATGGTTATTACCTGCAATTTTTGTCATTATTAGCTCCATAGTATTAGGTTGGGCAACAATAGAGTTGAATATGACTATATCAGAATTATTATTATTAACGCTCATCATACTCCCGCTTATGCTTGTGGCTTATATTTTACCGGAGGAATGGGCTTTTCGAGGTTATGTATATAGAAAACTTGTAAAAAGCAGGTCCATGTGGGGAAGTATTTTTATACAGGCGATATTATTTACCGTATGGGGAATACTGGCGAATGGTCAATTGGATGATGTTATTGCGTTTTTCGGATTTGGCCTGTTTCTCGGGTTCTTGTGTCATATGACAGGTACCATCTGGATTGGTGTTGGGCTTAGATTAGCATCTGCCACTGTGCCCTTGCTGCTTAATGAAATAAATTATGAGATCGTTTACATGGAAGGTGTACTCAATTTTTCACTGGGAATTCTGACCATACTGGCAGCTTATTTCATTATTTTAAAAGTCAAACGGCAAAAACCAGACGGAGTATTGGAAATATTGAAAATGGAAAATGCAGATGAGAATACAAACATAGAAAACAGCAAAAACCTGAAACAAAGGGGTATTATTTATGATGTTGGTTCGAGCTATGCTCCTGGGCAATCATCGAGAGAAAAATGGGATAAAGAAGCCGTCAAATATGACCTTGAAGTCATTCGGAAATCCCTTCACTGTAATGCAGTAACTTTGATGGGGGATAATCTTGACCGTTTGGAGGAAGCTGCGCATTATGCTTTTGAGCATGATTTATTTGTATGGATGCACCCTGCATCTTTTGATTCAGAACCTCACGAAATGCTTTCTCAACTTAAGAACGGGGCAATTTTAGCAGAGAAGCTTAGGGAAAAGCATGAGGATAAAATTGGGTTAAAAGTTGGTTTAGAGATCAGCGTATTTACTGCTGGAAGTATACCCGGTAAAGATTTTGAGCGTAGAGCCCAAAACTTAAAATGGTTCGGACTTTTGCTACCGTGGTTTAGTAGCCGGCTTAATGAGTTGCTAAAGCAAACAGTGGAAGTAGCACGGAAGTATTTTAGAGGTGATATCACATATGGTTCAGGTTCCTGGGAAGACGTTAATTGGGAAATGTTTGATTTTATAGGGGTAAATTATTTCTTTGATACGTCAACAGCAGCAAATTATGTTGAAGGATTACGACGTTATAAACGCTTTAATAAGCCAATTGTCATTACTGAATTCGGCTGCTGTGCTTATGAAGGAGCTGAATTAAAAGGTGGAGAAGGAGGGTGGATTCAAGATTGGAGTAACCTTAATGAGCGGATATTAGACGGTAGGTATACTAGAAATGAACAAGTTCAGGCAGACTATATTGGTCAGCTGGTTGAAGTATTTGAAAGGGAAAATATTTACGGTGCTTTTATCAATCAATTCATTGAAGAAGATCACCCTTATTCAGAAGAGGCGTTGTACGATCTGGATATGGCAAGTCTGGGAATTGTAAAAGCTTGTCCAAATAAAACTGCTCAGACAACGGATAAAAGAGGTTGGTTGCCTAAAAAGGCATTTTATGAGGCTGCATATCGTTATTCTCAATATAAGCGTAGGCGATAGAATGGCTGGAGCCAAACATTGTAATAACGTCGCTTAGCGGCATTGCCTTGATCAATGGACACTATATATGTATATTTAACTGCAAGCATGCCAAGTAAGCCAAAAACAATTAATGTCTTTCTGTTTTTCCATATCAGCAAACATGAAAAACAGAATAAATTAGTTTGAGGATGCCCTTCTTTGTTCTATAAGTCGGTTCTGATTTTGGCAATTAAAAGTAAGGAATAAAAGAGTTGAAATTATTTCTAACTTGCAGTGAAAACAACTCAATACACTGTATATGCTTGAACTAAAAAAAGAATCTAGAAGTCGCTATGGGTTCATACGTGGAGAACTAGGATCTGGTCATATATTAATCAGTGAAAATTTAGACCCTATTTGATTGATATCGAAGGAGCCGATTTTTTGATATTGAACATGAGCACAGGTGTTTACAGTTACACTTTGAGAATTATTATCGTTATTTAAAGAATGAAAATCTTGACCCAGACAGGATGTGATTTTATCGATTTCATCATCATATAGCTTTAACTGCTGGGGGGATTGAAATTGCTTCACTGAGGATTTCCAGATCAACAATTTGCTGAAAACCTTATCGACTACCATTTGCGATGTGCATTGCATTTTATTAAATAATGAATTTGAAGTCCTAAGACTAAATAACATCCATTCTTATAACTCCGGATTAGCACTTGCATAGCGTGAGAATTAATCTGGAATTAGTTTCTTTTTCAAAGTAAGAACAGTGTCACCTTTCTTTTTATCACAAAATACAACATAGTGGTGCAGGAACAATTGATGTCATGCTTTCATATGATGAAAACCGGCATTAGGGCAGTTGAGAACAACGGTTCTGATTTGCCTCCAGTTCATGGGAAGTATACGACGATTGGGCGGATTCCGAATATATCAGTTTTGTGCGCTTAGCTTATTAGTAGCTATTACTTGTGCTTAATTTACATATTAGTTGAAGAGTAACTTTAGGGTTGACATTGTAATTAAATTGCTATATATTTGTATGTGCAAACAAATTTTTATTATAATGTTTAGAAATGAGGTGGCATTTTGCTGGAAAACTATCTAAAAGAATGCTTATACTTCACCGCAAGCCGATTAAGCAGAATTATAACCAGAATGGCAGAGGATGAATTTACAAAAAGCGGTTTATCGCCAACATATGCCTACTTACTAATGGTTGTTTATGATAGAGAAGGAATTTCCCAAAAAGAATTAGGTGAAACTCTTCATTTACAACCATCTACAGTGACACGTCTTATTGATAAAGTTATTAGCAAAGGCTTGGTCTATAAAGATTTAGAAGGACGAACGGCACATATTTATACGACAGACAAAGGAAAACAATTAGAACAAACAATACATGATTGCTGGATGAGTCTTCGTCGGCGATATACAGACATATTGGGAGAAAGTGAAGGAGATAAATTAACACTTCATTTAGATCAAGTAAGCAATCATTTAGAAAATAAAGAGTAATATATTCTTTATTTTCTGTCTGATATTTGTTTGTACATACAATCAAATCAAAGCATTAGCTTTTAAGTAAATATGAGTACAAGGAGGCTTTTTTTATGAATTATAAGAGAAGTGAACAAGGACCTATTTTAATTCTTGGGGGGACTGGAAAAACCGGAAGAAGAGTTGCACAACGACTTACACGGAGAGGGTTACCGATAAGAATTGGTTCCCGCTCAGGAAAACCTGCTTTCGATTGGAACAATCAAAGTACTTGGAAATCTTTGTTGGAGGGGGTGAATGCTGTCTATATAACTTATTATCCAGACTTGGCTTCACCAGGAGCTGCAGAAGCAATTGATTCATTTGCAAAACTAGCAGTTGAAAAAGACGTAAAAAGATTAGTATTGTTATCCGGGCGTGGTGAAGAAGAGGCAGTGCGGAGTGAGAAAGCGCTTCAAGATTCTGGTTCAGACTGGACGATTTTACGTTCAAGCTGGTTTGTAGATGTTGAAGACATTGCAGATGTTGCAGTGGCGGCACTAACAGACAATAAACACATCGGTCAGATTTATGAACTTTCTGGGCCAAGAGCACTTACTTTTAAAGAAGCGATTGAAGAAATTTCCAAAGCAAGTGGTCGGGAAATACGTTATAAAAATATATCCACAGAACAGTTTATATCTGAGCTACAGCAGCAAGGCTTGCCTGAAGATATTGTATCATTAATGGTGGAGTTATTTACTAAAGTTCTGGATGGTCGTAATTCCCATATCACAAACGGCGTACAGCGCGCCTTAGGACGAGAGCCGAAAGATTTTAGCTTGTATGCAAGAGATGCCGCCGCAACGGGTGTGTGGATGATGAAAAATGATTGAGCAACTTACTTCCTATTTAATTTTTTGTGCAGCTCTTGGCTCAGGGTTAATTGCCGGATTGTTCTTTGCGTTTTCGTCATTTATTATGCGTGCACTTGTTAGGCTTCCCACGGAGCAAGGGATTGCTGCTATGCAATCCATAAACATATCGGTACTAAACCGATTGTTTCTGATTGTATTTATGGGAAATGCGTTAGTCTCTGTGCTACTTACAGTAATTTCCCTATTTCATTGGGGGAATCCAGGCTCTGTTTATTTACTTGTAGGCAGTTTATTATATCTTTTTGGCAGTTTTATAGTCACGGTTGTATGCAATGTTCCTTTGAACAATGTACTAGCCCGTGTAGATGCTACAGATTCGGAAAGTATAGCTGTATGGAAAGATTACATTTTCAAATGGACTGCTTGGAATCATATTCGAACCATCACAAGTCTTACAGCTATGACATCTTTTATTTTTGCATTAAGTGTATAAGGCTTAATTCCAGATAGGTTACCAAAAAGTCAGGGTATTCGGGCAAAAAGGAATAAACATTCCATATGATGATCCGAATACCCAAAAGTGATGTGTTAGATACTAGTAGAAGTAGTAACATCGTACAGTTTTTGCCACAATCCCTATCAGTGTGTTTAATTCTAGGGCATGGTTTAGCCAGCAATCAGAGCAGCAGGAAATGTGAATGCTTTCTTTCACTGCTAATGGTCACCTGAATTAAACCTACAATGCCAGATTTAAACGTTTGTGTCTCTACAAGATTCAAAATCTTTGTATCGAAGTTTTCTTTAAATAGACGCTTGCCACCACCGCAACAACTGGATGAACCATTAGTCTGTATTCATCGATAAGGTCATGCAGATCGAATTATTCCATTCTACTTCCTCTAGTGTTGTTGAAGCAACATACTTTGGAAGGCTGCTCATTCTTTTAGCAAATCCTTTTTCGTCTGTCATCGTGGGCCATTCAGCTGTAAAGCCTCGCCCCAGCAAGATAGCATCACTTTCAAATAGTTCATTGTGCTTAAACTTTTCCGCTTCATCACTCCAGAACTGAGCACTCCATCCGCCGTGTTCTGATTTATCACCACCGCCTGGACCTTCCATAACACCATCAAGTGTAATAAATTCTGTTACAAGGAATATAAATAACGAATGGTTAAAATTTGTCTGAATAGACTAAGACGTATGTTAATCGATGTGGAAGTACTTCAAATTCAAATCTAGTAACCTAATCAATCGGTCATAACGGTCGTACACATACTCGGATAGAATACATTTGGGTGGGTCTGTTGCTTTAATTTAAAATCTTCGCTTTTGATAAGGTTGTCCTTTTCCTTCTTCACAATACTGTTTAAGACTATTTAAAAAAATAGCCCAGTTATAATTACAGGAACGGTAACATCCGGTGATTTTCTGCCAATTCATATGGCGAAACGTGATTTCCGTTTCCCCTTGGATTTCCTCAATATCAAATGAGATGATTGTATTCACCCACTCCGGTTCATCTGATTCAATACATTTCCATGAGACTCTTTTACCAGGCACAAGTTCCATCACACGCATTTTGGACTCATCATTGTCACCGAACCGGAATTCATTGAGGGCATTGATTTGGTTATGGACCTTTAAATCATTTGTCCATACTTCCGAAAGTCCTTTTTCTGTCGTTAATGCCTCATACACTTTTTCCGCCGGAACTTTTACTTCTAGTAAATGTTCAATACTTTCCATCTACATCAGCCTTCCTTTTAAATGTTGTTCACTCAATAAATTATACATTATAAAAAAGGAACGGTTTCTTATCGATTGCTCATATTACGGAGGGCAGTGAAATTTTTGCAGTGGTTATTTTTAATGAATTTTTTTAATTCAACGGAAGTTCCAATTACACCATAGCCTCCCGCTCTAATGGGCTGGTCACTTATTTCTTGTAAAAGGTTCTGTTTGGGGGATTGGTACGGCTGGCACATACAATCGAATATAAACCTAATTCGTTCAAGAAGATTTATTTCGGCCGGACAGACTAAACCTGTATATAATTGGCCTAGAAAAGTTCAAGCTATTGACGATCTTTTCAATAAATAACTTATCTAACTAAACAGAGTGACGGGTAGCTTTCTTTGGTTGTAGAAGAATTGTAATTTTAGGGTATTAAAGGGTTGTCAGTAGCAAAAATGATTCCCAAATGATGCAAAAGTTGTAAAACAAAAATTGTAACTGATACTTTCGAGATAAATGAAATAGAATAAAGTCTGTGGAAGAAAAAGGTGCTGAAATTTCCGGATGTTAAATGTTGAATAAACTACTCTCATTCTATCATATACCATATGTACTATTTTATGATATTACCATGCTGCTATCAACAATACGGTTGAAATAGGAATTCCAAGTTTACATAAGGTAAAATAAAGCATTTTCATTTTTAAGGCCGGGAAAGCATGGTCTATATTCCCTATTTTTCCAAACCTTTGTAGAGCTGCAATGAATAGAATTTGTACTAATTACTCATTCCCTATTTTGATGATCTCTTATATAATGACGATGTAATTCTATATTCGACATAATTATAGGATAAATATTCATTCTAGAAATAAAAATAGATGACTATTTCAGCACCACATTGAATTCGAACTAATAAGGCTGAGATGAACTGCTCACGGCTTTTAGTCAAATGGTAACCTGTTAAACTTACAGCACACTTGCTGTATTAGAGAAAACTTTCACAATAAGTAAATGGGAATAAATATAACATCATGAACAACATCGCTTGTTGCAAACATCACCTTGAAAGTACATTCGTCCTCTTAAGAAACTACATATTTCTACTTATTTCAAAATTGTAATGTCTACTCTGTTTATAATTTTACATAATATCCAAACAAATTATCAAAAGTGCTGATATTCATACTAAAATACAATGAAAATCAACTTTGTCATCGCTTACAAAATCCAAGTACATAAATTACGAGTCAGGAAGGAGAAAAAAATTGAAGAAAAAACAGCGTAAAATAGGTACATTAAGTATTATCCTGTCGTTACTCTTATTATTTTCCTTATTTCCACCTGCATTTTTAGTGGCAGGAAATAGTAATGATTTGCACCAATCATTACATTCTATCAATAACAACAACATCAATGAAAAACTGGGGGAAAGCTTACTAAAGGAGTTTGAAAAGAATGAGCAAGTAACCTTTCTACTTAAGTTCAAAGAACAAGTAGATACAGAGAAAGTGGCTGCCGAGTCTGTGAATAAATCAAAACAGCTTAATCATACAGCAGCGAAAACAGATTTAACTAAGCGATCGTCTATTGTATCAGCACTACGAGGAAAGGCTTTAGAGACACAACATAATGTAAAAGAATACTTAGAAAAACAAAAAATAGATGGCAACGTGGATGATTTTGAGTCACTTTATATCGTCAATGCTATAGCAGTTACTGGAACGAGAGAAGTAGCTGAAGAACTATCAACCTTTTCGGAAATTGACAAAATCTTACTAAATGAGACATACCAGCTTGACTCGACTGCTCAGATAAATACATCAACCAAAGAAACAGATAAGCGTTTGATTGACGACGCCATCGGGTGGAACATTGAGCGTATTGGTGCTCCTGAAGTTTGGGATATGGGTATAGATGGTTCAGGAATAGTTATTGCCACAATTGGAACTGGTGTAGATTGGGAACATCCTGCTTTAAAGGAAAAATATCGCGGTTACGACCCTTCCAACCCTGATGAGCCCAACCATGAATTCAACTGGTACAATAGGATTTCAAATGACCAAGAACCTATTGATCCCATTGGTCATGGGACTAAGGTTATGGGAGCAATCCTTGGAGAAGATGAGGGAGAAGCAGATCTGATTGGCATTGCTCCCGGCGCAAAATGGATTTCAGTTAACGCCTATACTCCTTATGGGGATACAAGCGACTTTGACTTATTGTTAGCAGGAGAATGGTTGCTTGCTCCAAAAGATTCCTATGGAATACCACATCCCGAAATGGCACCAGATATAATCAATAATGCATGGGATTTTGGCGTTGGTGAAAATGAATTTTTTAGACCTATGGTTCGTAATTGGATAGCAGCAGGTATTCTTCCAGTATTTCAAAGTGGCGATGGAGATCCGACAGATGACCTAAACATTTCCCCTCCAGGAAACTATCCGGAGGTACTAACCGTCGGGGCAACAGATGAAAATGACGAGCTCGCACCTTTTTCATTAAGAGGTCCATCACCTTATGGAGAAACTAAACCAGACATTAGTGCACCTGGAGTTCATATCCGTACATCTGCAATCGATGGTGAATATGAAGAGGAATGGAATAGTACTGCAGCATCCAGTGCACATATGGCAGGAGCAGCAGCTATGTTGCTTCAAGTAGATTCTACTCTTTCACCATCTGATTTGAAACAGATCTTTTTGGATACTACAACACCGCTTACGGATGAAAACTATCCTCATTCACCTAATAACGGTTATGGTTATGGTTTACTTAATGCCTACGAGGCAGTTCAGCGTGTAACAGATGGCGTGAGCAGAATTCAGGGTGAAATAATGGAAGAAGGTGAAGACCTAGAACCACCTACCTACCAGCATGAACCACCTCTAGGACCTTTAATTGGTGGTACGGATCAGAGGTTGACTATATCTGTTCAGGATAATGTCAGTGTTAAAAAAGTCGAACTCCAATTTCGCAGGTCAGAGAATGAAAATTGGGAGACGGTAACAGCATTCAGGCTTTCCGGCGATCACAAAGATGGAATATACCGTGGAACTTTCCATGTCCCTCCACTAGCAGAATCCATGACATACAAATGGAAAATAACGGACTATGGCAATAATACAGTGGAAAGTGATCCCTATACAGTTGATATTTATTTTGATGGGATTACCCTCGGCTACTTCACGGATTTTGAAACCGACACTGTTGGTTGGTCATGGAATGGGGATTGGGAACATGGTGCTCCTGCCTCTGGCCCTGGGGAGGCCTATTCAGGAGAAAATGTTTATGCAACAAAACTTGAAGGTGACTATGGAAATAATAGAGATGATATGTTAATGGCGCCACCGATTTACTTGCCTGATGGGGAAGCCTACCTGCAATTTAAACAATGGTATGCATTTGATAGTGGTGATTATGCTTCTATTTACGTTTCTACCGATAATAGAAAAAGCTGGGAAAGCCTTTTGGAATATACCGCCTCTAGCTCTGGTTGGGTGGATGGGCAGGTTGATCTCTCTGACTATACAGAACAATTCATATACATTGCTTTTCATCTTTCTACAGATGATGAAGATACAGATGCCGGGTGGTATCTGGACGACGTGGCATTAACGGATACACCATTACAATTAGATGATAATATGGAAAAAATTTCAATCGATAGTAAACTCAATATTGAAGCACATGAAGAAATTAACGGGGTAATGGACCAAAACTATATCAATAGTTCTATGCATAAACCTGATGATACGGAAAAGAAAAGTGAAGAAAACAATCCTGCATTACCAATTGATGCAAATGTTAATATACTTGAAACCGAGCGTTCTGTAAATACAAATCCAACTGATGGTAGTTATTCATTAATCCATCCAGCTGGCACATACACCCTTAAAGCAGATGCTTATGGTTATTATTCAGAAACAGAATCCGTTGTAGTACCTGAAGAAGGCGCAGTGGAAGCGAACCTCACTCTACAGCCTATTCCAAAGGGAACATTATCAGGTATAGTTACAAGTAACCACACTGAAGAACCTGTTAATGAAGCAACACTGTTTTTAATAGAGGACGCAGCAGTTTCACCAGTTAAGACAGATGATAATGGCTATTACTCTATTGAAGCCTTCGAAGGTGAATATACGATGCAAATTATAGCACCTGGATTTGAAAGTAAAGAAATAGAAATATCCATTAGTGGAAATGATGACCTGGAGCAACATGTCGAGTTGATACCAGCACTGGATGAAACGATTGGATACGATGACGGAACTGCTGAAAATGCACGTGCATTTTCTGATGCAGGTTACGGTTGGGCAGTAAAAATGTCCTTGCCTGAGTTTAGGGAAACTGCCACTGTGACAGAAGGTATATTTCAATTCCATGATGATGATTGGCCAGTTCCAGGAGGCACAGAATTTTTCATCGAAGTTTGGGATGCAACTGGACAAAATGGCACACCTGGTGATAAACTGGCAGGTCCATTTGAAGCTGAGGCAATAAGAGATTTGAATGAATGGACGGTTGTTGATTTGCGGGAGCACGATATCATGGTAAATGGGGATTTCTACATGGTTTATATTCAAGCAGACGATAACCCATATGCTCCTGGATTAGCAACAGATGAAGATGGTCCTTATGCTTCAAGAAGCTATCAACAAATTGACGGTGTATGGGCGCAAGCAAATGCAAGTGAGGGGAATTATATGATTCGCTCACGAGTGAGCTATGAAATGGAAAAACCAGTGATTACATCACCAGCTAATGACCATATTACGAATGAAGAAAATATTACAGTTCAGGGTACTGCACTACCGAATACAACTGTGCAATTGATGAACAATGGAGAAAATGCCGGATCTGCTAACAGTAATGATGAAGGTGAATTCGCTATTTCAATCGAATTAACAGAAGGAGAAAACGAATTGACTGCTATTTCCATGATTAATGATAATCCTATTGGAGAATCTGATCCTGTTACTGTAACATTAGATACGGTTGCACCAGATTTGACCATTGAAAACCCGGAGGACGGGGATAAGACAAATCGGGAAACAATAACTGTAGAAGGAAAAATAGATGATGATAACCTTGATTATGTTGAGGTGAACGGACAAAAAGCAAATGTAAACAATGGCGAATATTCACAGCGTATCTTG
Source organism: Virgibacillus oceani (assembly GCF_041521345.1). Lineage (GTDB taxonomy): Bacteria > Bacillota > Bacilli > Bacillales > Amphibacillaceae > Virgibacillus_N > Virgibacillus_N oceani_A. The sequence continues at coordinate 12,159 of NZ_JBGOHB010000016.1, forward strand.
CTTGATAATGGCCAAAACGAAATTGAAGCTGTTGCAGTGGACAAGGCCGGAAATGTTACAACAAAGTCCGTTACAATACAAGTGAAATTCGATGGACCAATAATAGAAAACCTTAGACCAACAGAGAATAAATACCTTGAAACTGGCAAAAGTGTAAAGATTGAATTTGATAGTGAGCCAGGATTAAGAGCAACATTTGTGATTCATATGCCATTAACTGGTTTAGGTGCAAAAATTTCCAATGCGACAGAACTGCCAATGATGGAATTGGATGACGGTCAATATGTCGGCTATTGGACAGTTCCAATTAATGCCTATGCTGAAGGGGCACAGATTGAAGTTACTGTACGGGATAGCTTTGGAAACGTAACTCGTGAGTTGGCAGAAGGTAAATTAATTATTAATACAGAAGAATAGGAGTTTGTAAATGGCATCCAAGCTGTTGCGGTATGCCATTTACAAACCCAATCTGTATTCAACCTTACAGCAGGCAATTAGTAAAGCGGTTTTTTATTCTTACCACCTTACCTTAGGGAGATCATGTAATTAGCATGTAGCCTTTTTGATTCTGGAATCTAATAGAAAAGCAGGTGAAGGCATGGAAGCACATATTAAAAAATTACTGACGAATGATATATTTGCTAAATGTGTTGAGACATTCGGATTAAAAGAAGATGATGTAACCAAAATCGGTGGGTTTGAGAGTTTTATCTATGAGTATTCGAGAAAATATCAAAATTATATTCTGAGGATTACCCATCAGTCACATAGGACGATGTCAATGATGGATGCGGAAGTCCATTTTGTGAATTATTTGGCAGCGCATGGAGCGCATGTCTGCAGGCCTGTTCCATCGGTGGAGGGCAAATGGATTGAGTGTGTTGATGTGGGAGATTCTTATTTCCTGGTATCATCCTTTGAAAAAGCAAAAGGCGGGCATGTGAAGAATGAGGATTTAAATCCTGAGATCATCACAGAATGGGGGAGGGTAATCGGCCATTTTCATGCTTTATCAATAAATTATGAACCTCAAAAGGGAGAGAACAAAAGGCATGCATGGCATGACGGAGCATTGCTTACTCAGGCAAAGGATTACCTTCCTCATGAAGAACGATTCATCCATGAAAAGATGCTGAACCAAATGGAACAGCTGTATAAGCTTCCGAAGAACCAACACACATACGGTCTTATTCATGCAGATATTCACAGAGGGAATTTCTTCGTGAACAATGGTAAGATCACAGTATTTGATTTTGACGATTGTGTCTATCATTGGTTTGTGCAGGATATCGCCATCGCCTTGTTTTATTATAAGCTTCATCTGAAGGAAGAAGATCAGTCTGAAGCAAGGGCGGTACAATTTTTGGATCTTCTCATGAAGGGATACACACAGGAAAATGCGTTGGATCGATTTTGGCTAAAGCAAATTCCTCTATTTTTGAAACTGCGGGAGATTGAATTGTTTATTGCCATTCGTCGCAGTTTCGATAAGGATAATTTGAGCGGATGGATTGAACGATTTGTCGACAAGAGTATGTACACGATTGAACATGATATTCCAGTTTTATCTGAAGAGGTATTTCACAGCATTTCTTCATTTTAACTTTTGCTAAAAGTTACAAATGGTTATTGTTATATTGAAAAATCCTGTAGGGTTTAAATAACCTGGGATTTTTTGTTTTTGCTGGATATCCAGCAAATATTTTTGTTTCTACATAACTGCACTTTGGATACTTCATTTTCCTGTATAAGAATACGAATCGGGTTTAGTCCCGAGGGATCTAAGGGAATAGTTTTTAACAAGTCCAAGAGAAGAAAAGTCTATATGGACTAATAGTCAGTCAGTTGGTTCTGACAAAACAACTGGAGGGAGACATCATGCAACACGGAAAAGCATTGTTGATTAAAGGTCTGCTCACCCTTGTCGTACTTTATTTAGTCCTGGGTTTCGGATTTGGAATGTCTTTTGTGAACGTACTAATCACGACAGTGGCACTCGGAGCTATTTCCTATCTAGTCGGAGATCTCGGGGTGCTTCCTAAAAATGGTAATTTGGTAGCAACTATTTCTGACCTTGGTTTAACATTGGTCGTCGTTTGGTTAGTGGGAATTATGCTGACAGGTATAGATATGGGAACCATGGCAGGAGCAGCACTCACTTCCGCTGTAATTCTTGCAGTAGGAGAGTATTTCTTCCACCATTATATTATGCGAAATGGCCCCGTAGGTCATAGACGCTATGGCACTTCCCATTAATAACAGATAATAAAGAAGCTGTTTTTCTAATAGACAGCTTCTTTATTAATTTCACCCGACAGCCATTCCTGTTAATACTTACGGTTTATATGGGAAAGATAATGGGTGTTTTTAAAATAAGATTTATGATACGGTGGGATGAAAATGGCTGATAATAGTAGGGTTATTCATACCTCTGCGAGAAATCAATCTTCTTACATAAAGCGCAATTGGTGGTCGGGGTTTTTGTTTGGACTGGGTATGATAGCCTTTATAGATGAAACTGTTTTTCATCAATTGCTGCAGTGGCACCATTTCTACGACCGATCTACTACTGAAATAGGGTTAATATCGGATGGCTTATTTCACGCCTTTAGCTGGTTTGCAACTATTGGCGGTCTATTTATGCTTGCCGATTTAAGAAGGCGTCAAGCTTTAAACTGGTTATATTGGTGGGGTTCGGTGCTGGTTGGAGCTGGTCTTTTTCAGTTATATGATGGATTAATTCAACATAAAGTCTTGCGGGTGCATCAAGTGAGATATGTAGAAAATATTTGGTTATATGATTTGGTTTGGAATGCTGCTGGTGCACTGCTTTTGATTACTGGATTGATTATAATACGCCGGGTACGCCGCCGAATGAAGGGGTGATCTTTTTGGACCATATGCATCATGCCATAAATATGTCGCCCTTTTGGGATGTTTTTTTTATTAGCCTGTCTGTGATCGCCATTGGGGCTTATATTACAGGAGTTATTATCTCCAACAAAAGAGATCACCTCCGTAAATGGCCATTGCACCGTATTGTTCTCTGGACTGCAAGTATATTGACAGCGTTTGTCGTAATGAGCGGTCCGCTCGCGGAAGCTGTCCATATGAATTTCACCTTACATATGCTTGGTCATTTGCTATTGGGTATGCTGTCACCTTTGCTGCTTGTTTTGTCTTCACCAATCCGGCTTTTGCTTAGAACACTGCCTGTAAACCGGGCACGGCATGTAACTAAAATAATGAGAAGCCAGTATCTTCAATTTATTACACATCCTGTTACAGCCTCCATTTTGAATATCGGTGGTTTGTGGCTGCTTTACACGACCAGCTTATTTCAGCTTATGCATGGATATACTTGGCTCTATCTCTTTGTCCATCTTCATGTTTTTTTTGCCGGATATCTTTTTACAGCTGCTATGATATATATCGATCCGGTTTCCCATCGATACAGTTACATGTACAGATCCGTGATCTTTATCCTGACGTTGGCAGCCCACCAGATTCTCTCCAAGTACATTTATGCTTACCCTCCTTTTGGCGTTGCACGTACAGAGGCTGAAGCTGGCGGTATGCTCATGTATTACGGGGGGGAATATTGTTGATGTCATCATCATTTTTGTCATCTGCTTGCATTGGTACCGTTCCGTGGCCCCGCGTAAACCTATCTATCAAACCCAATGAATGAGTTGATTTGGTCTTCAGGTCTGCATGCATACATTGTTGGAGGTTGTTCAAAAAGTCTGATAAGGATGACACATCTATTTTGCAGTTCCGGTCCCTAATTCAATGGATAATCGCTCGGCTTCACAATTATATATAAATCCAATTACTGCATGGGTAGTTTGTACAGAAATCTTAAAGCTGAAACCTGGTGATACTTTAATTGTCAATGCAGGCGGATCTTCTATCAGCCGGTTATTTGCTCAATTGTCTAAAGTTATTGGTTATCGAATGATTGCAGTAACGAGAAATAACAAATATACAAACGAGCTGACACAATCAGGTGCTTCTCATGTGATTAATACATCCAAAACATCATTACATCATTCCATTATGGAAATAACAAATGGCTGTGGTGTAACTTCTGCTATTGATTCTGTTGGTGGTGTAGCTGGAACGGAATTAGCATTTTGCGTTCAGCCTTATGGTGATTTTTTAACAATTGGTCTTTTATCGGGATTACCTATTGATTGGCACACAATTTCTGTAAAGACAAATGTAAATGTTCGGCTGTTTCATTTGCGACATTGGAATAGACAAGTATCTACACATACGTGGCAAGAAACTTTTCGTTGTTTGATTAAGTTAACGGATGAAGGAAAATTAACTCTAATGGAGGAAAACTCCCAATATGATTTGCTAGAAGTAAATGAAGCTGTAAGTATAGCCGAATCTGCTAAAAAGAATATAGGGAAAGTATTTCTAACAAGTTGAGGCAAATGTTTATATATTCAAGTAACGACGCAAGGTTATTAAATAAAATATTTTTTGTACGAGGGGGATCTCGATTATTTCAGATTAACTATACGGAGAGTTTAAGATAGACAAGGTATTAGAAGTGTCAATATGAAGCAAACCAGTTCAAAGCTTGATAACATCCACGATAACGGCTTCACAGCTTCCTTCCCTTATTATTTAGTATTTCAGATTCTTACATGGCCCCCCTTTGTAACGTTTTAAGGTCCTCATTCAAAAATTCAATTATCCAATAAAGTGTAGATGAAGGTTAAAATCACTGTAAAGATTAAAATTTCGTTCGGATCTACAGAACAAGTAATTTTTCGTGGGATACATCAAAATCTATAGGTGAATATAGTTGAATATTCAATTTGTTTAGTTGGTTAAAAGGTAACTATGTCTTAGGTCCTAGGTGAATTCCGACCAAAGCGCAATGTTAGAAAAATTGAGATGGATTATACTCTCAGTAGAACAAATATCTAGAAAGGAGAAATTGCCGTAGAAGTGAAGGAGTTAAAATTTACTATTAGTAAGAAGATGCTGGGTCTTTGTATTGATAATTTTATGTAAAGAAACAGTAAAATTAAAGTATAGCCCATCTTTTTACTCTATACTGATCTTGGTGTAAAAAATAAAAAGGGAATGGATAGGGACAGGAGGATATGGATTGTTGAAGTTAATTTTAAAAAGGAAATTATTGATAGGTTTATTAACTGTTTTAGTATTTATTCTAGGGGTTTATGCTTTAACAAAGCTGGATGAGGAATTGATGCCTGAAGTGGAGTTCGGCGGTGCGTATGTGAGTGTTACTGCTGGAGATATGGCGGCAATTGAGGTCGAACGAAATATAACTACTCCTTTAGAGCAAAGTATTTTAGGCGTAGATGGGGTAGAAGAAGTGTTATCCACTACTACGATTGGACAAAGCACTGTTCAGGTAATGATTGAAGAAGGACGTGGTGAAGAAGTTTCAAAGGAAATCCAAACGCTCGCTAGTTCAGTCACAGCGAATGTACCTGAGGTAACGGAGGTTATCGCTGATCAAATGAGCATGAGCTCAAGCTATGAATTTTTCATGGATGTTTCCAATGGAAATATGGATGAAATGACTGCTTTTGCTGAGCAAGTAATCGAACCACGTTTAGAGGACTTGTCAGAGGTAAAAGATGTAGCGCTTATGGGCATTCAAGAATACGAAATGATTGTAGCGTTTGACCGAGAAGAGATGGCTAAGCATGCGCTGGATAGTACACAGGTCACTTCGATTATTCAACAAGCCAGTTCAGAAGCTACACTTGGAGAATTAACGGGAGAGAAAGAGCGGCCAGCGCTTCGTTGGGAAACAGACCTTACCTCTGTAGAAGAAGTGGAGAACATCAGGATTCCAACACAAACTGACTTTATCCAATTAAAGGATATTGCTGATGTTTCGATTGAACCATTAGGAAGTTCCTCCTATGTCTGGAAGGATGGAACAAAGGATTTTATCTTTGTGCAAGTAGGCAGAACTTCAAATGTAACGCAAATCGAGATGGCGGATGCGATTCGTGAAGAAGTCCAAAATATAAGGGATGAAGGATTAGTAGACGGATTTGAATTAAATGAGCTTGTGGCACAAGCGGATTATGTAGAGGATTCTATTAGTGGGGTTACGAATAATATCCTTATCGGGGGTATTTTAGCAATTGCTGTGTTACTCATATTTTTAAGAAACCTGCGAGCAACAGTAATAATTGGGATTTCGATTCCAACTTCGATTCTATTAACCTTTATTACCATGTGGGTATTGGGTTACAGCTTTAATATGCTGTCGTTAATTGGACTTGGTTTAGGGATCGGAATGATGGTAGACTCCGCTATTGTTATCTTAGAAGCTATTTATAAGAAAAAAGAACAAGGCTATAGAACGGTGGATGCAGTTTTAAAGGGGACAAAGGAAGTAGCGACAGCCGTAATTGCATCCATGATAACTACTATTGTGGTATTTTTGCCAATCGGATTAATGGGTGGCGATGCAGGCCAGTTTATGCTGACGTTATCCGTCGTCGTTGCCATTACGTTAATTAGCAGTGTGATTGTCGCATTTACGATTATTCCATCCTTATCAGAGAAATTCCTTAAAACTCGTGAAAAGGCGAAAGGTAAAGAAGGGAAAATTATTGGGGGATATGGAAACTTAGTTTCCTGGATAGTGAAGAAAAAGCGTCATAGCGTGATTATGATTGCCATGTTTTTCTTGATGTTTGGAGGGTCTATCTTTCTATTATTTAAGATTCCTATGACGATTATGCCAGATGTGCTAAACCGGTATACGGAATTAATGGTTGATTTGGAAACCGGTATCTCGACTGAGGAAGAAAATGAAGTTGCATTAGAAATTAGTGAAACGTTAGCATCTATTGAAGATGTAGAATCGAGTTATATTATCGATAATGGTACGATGTTCTATACGATGATAAATATGACAAAAGGTGAACAAATCACAAGAGAACAGAAAGAGGTAAACGAGGATATTCTACGTTCTCTGCGTGCGTTAACAGCGGATTATCCGGTTAATAGTGTGCAAAGTGCAATGTCTGTCAATGTTGGCCAGCCGATTCAAGTACAGATTAAAGGGGAGAGCTATGATCAGCTACAAACGATTGCCGATAGCTTCACTGAAGAGTTAGAAGGAGTTGAAGGAATCGTTGGAGTTACTAACTCGATTGAAAGAACTTCAATTGAAAAAGTGATGGAATTGGATAAAAAAGCGATGGAGGATGCTGGAGTAACGGAAGCACAGCTTCGTCCATTTATTCAAGAGGCTTTCCTTCATACGCCGATTGGGGAAGTAACAACGAGTGATGGTGCAATTCCTATAGTAGTAAAGTGGAATGAAGAAGTAGTAAATGAAGATGACTTACTTGATTTGGCTATTCCTACTATAGAGGGAGAAGAAAGATTAGATAGCTTTGTGGAACTACGCAGTGTGGATACGCCAAATGAAATTTCTCATATTGATGGGGAAAGATATATCACGATTTCTGCGGATATTGAAAATACAGACCTGGGAACGATTAACAGAGAGATTCAAGCGATGATTAATGATTTTGATACTCCATCTGGATATACGATTTCTGCTGGCGGAGATTTGGGAACGCAACAAGAGCTTATTAGCGATATGATTCTCATTTTCGTTATTTCTATCTTCCTTGTATACCTGGTCATGGCCGTGCAATTTAATCATTTAGCACACCCCCTCGTTGTTATGTCGGTTATTCCCATGACATTTGTAGGTGTTGTGTTTGGGCTGTTTATCACTCAGCAAGAGCTTAGCGTTATGTCTGGTATGGCAATTATCATGTTGATTGGTATTGTATTAAACAATGCGATTCTCCTTATTGACCGGACGAATCAATTGCGGAGAGAGGGATTCTCGCCGAATGAGGCGATTAGCATGGCTGGAAAAGACCGGATCCGTCCGATTTTTATGACCACCTTTACAACAATCGGTGGTATGCTGCCGCTTGCCTTAGCAACAGGAACTACTGGTAATTATCAGGCACCAATGGCCACGGCAATCATTTCGGGCTTATTGTTCGCAACGATGATTACGCTCGTTTTAATCCCATCTGTGTATCGTATTTTTACTGCCATTGGAAATGGTTTCAGACGGATATTTAAACGGAAGAAAAAGGAAGGTATAAAATTAGAGAAACAAGCAGGATAAATGAAGAAAGATGGGGCAAAACCCCAGGTGAATTATAATAATAAGCGTGGTGTCCAACCTCATGGAAGGGCCCACGTTTATTATGGTTTTTAATATTATTTTTGTTAAGTTCAGGTGATTTTGATCCGCATCTTCACTAAAAAGTAAACTTGCTTATACGTATATGCATGAATGATCCTGCTATAAAAAAGGCTCTGTTAAATGCTTCATTAGTATATTATGGAAATAAATGGAGTTTCTGTTGACTCCTCTATTCTCGCATGCCTTCATGGTAGCCTATATCATAGATGGGGATGATATTCCTATATTTGATGAAAAGAAGGATAATCCTGTATTCACTGGAAAACGAGTGAAACGTGGGCTTTATCGTACTTGTAAAGGCTTACTGTTAAATGCCGATATAAACGGAGCAGCGAACATATTAAGGAAATTTGTGAGTAAGTTACCAAATAAACAAGCGCCGACCGCAGACTCCGTGAATGTTTGGTAACCCAGGATTATTTAAAAGAAGTACCAAAGGCCAGACCGATGGTACAGGGGCTGGGTGTAAAGAGTTCACCAATGTGAAAGCTCCACTGACGTTAAGCGGGAATGTGTCGATACGTTAGAAACCCCCCACTTCAAATTTTTGAATAGAAAATTAAGTGGTGGGAATATTCATTTATTTAAGTTCGTTGGGTACAAGGAGTGAACTTCAGGACGCTTATTGCAAAGGCATTTCCTTTGGCAACTTCTCCCAACACCTTGATAAACACAGGCTCACCACTCTAGTCACGATAAATGAATATACCCATTATATTTGCCAATTCATTTTTGCCCATTGATCGTATCAGCTATCATGTGAGTTTTCCTTTCTTGGATAAAGCTCCGCTGTCTTTGGGGTTTGTTATCTAAAAACCTATTTGATACGATATATTTAGTAATAGGAAAGGGAAAGTGTTTATGAAATTATATTGGATATGGCTCTTGTTTAATACTGTGCCTTGGATGTTTGCAATTCTGTATTTTGCAGGGATGGTTGAAATGACGTGGCGTTTGCTAGGTTTATCGGTATTTTTTATTTTGTTCTTTATCATGCCGCTTGTTAAGCAAAATCCTTTTATTTCAGTGATTATTCTTAGTGTTAACGCCATTATTTCCGTAATTACCTTATTCCCATTTCAAGGAGAAGGCTTTAGTTCATTTTTACTGCTGATTTTATCTTTGGTGATTGGAGAAGCATACTACCTGCTGCCAAAAGGTTTGGCGAGTATTGTCGCCGGAGTTTCTGCTGTGGGGGTAATGGCTATTATTTTGAACACGGACCTTTCCTTATCCGTCATTAGTTTTATCTTAATATACTTTATACTTTTCCTTGCTGCGGTTATCCTTTTTAAACAAATCAAGAACGACAATGATGAGCTTTTTGCCAGATATGATGCATTGCTCAGTGAATATCGGGGATTAAAAAGACGCCTTGCCTCTGAGGAAGAAACTGCGAGGCAGGAGGAACGCGTGCTAATTGGACATGAAATTCATGATTCTGTTGGTCATAAACTTACTGCACTCCTTATGCAATTGGAGGTATTCAGGCTGAAGGCAGATGAAAAAGATAAAGTGCAGGTCCAATCTTTGAAGACGCTTGCCAGTGAAAGTCTTGAGGAAACGCGAAGTGCTGTGAAAATGTTGAAGGATAATGATGCTGGAGGGCTTCAGGGAATCTTGAGGTTGATTCGGAAGCTGGAAACGGAAAGCTTTATCCGTATTCACTTTTCCGTTAAGCATGGGGCTTTTACCGTTCCACTTACAGGTGAGCAGTCTTTTGTCGTTTTCCGTTCTGTTCAGGAAGCATTAACGAATATTATGAAACATAGCAATGCCAGAGAGGCTGAGATTACATTTGAAGCGCCCGGGGGCAGTATTTTTCGTTTTGAAATCAGCAATCCCGTAAATAATAATTATCGGATGCAGGAAGGGTTTGGACTAACTTCCATGCGGGAAAGGCTTGAAAAAATCGGCGGACAGCTGGAAGTACAGAAAACAGAGGAGCAATTCATTGTCAGAGGCTTTATAAAATTAAGAGATCAAGGGGGGAAATGATGATCCGAATACTATTGGCTGAAGACCAGGTGATGGTGCGGCAGGGGTTAAAAATGATGATTGAAACAGATGAGGAAATGAGGGTTACAGGGGAAGCAAGCAACGGAAAGGAAGCCATTACCCTTTGTGAAAAGCATGCATTTGACGTAATTATTTTAGACATTCGGATGCCTGTTATGGATGGAATAGAAGCGGCAAAAATAATACAATCCCGCTGGAAAACATCCAAGATTCTTATGTTAACCACATTTGATAATAGTGAATACGTGATGGATTCACTAAAAATAGGGGTGAGCGGCTATATTTTAAAAGATGCGGATACGGATTCGCTGATTCGCTCCATCCGCAATGCTTTAAGAGGAGGGTTAACTGTGGGAGATCAAGTAGCAGCCAAAGTGATGCCGCTCTTACTTAATCAGCAGGAAGAAAAAAGAGCTGATCCAACATTAACTCCACGGGAACGTGCTATATTAACATGTATCGGTGAAGGACTTAACAATCATGAAGTTGCTGAACGGCTAGGTTTATCCGTAGGTACAGTGAAAAATAATACAAGTCACATCTTACAAAAACTGGACTTGAGAGATCGGACACAGCTGGCTATTTATGCTATTCGCCATAACCTTGTCTAATTTACCGGACAAAAGCAGACACCTGAACGGGCAGATAAATTTCCATTCTCTCATTCTTACACATACTTGGGAATTAAAATTTTCACTACGCAGAAATAATGACTTACAAAAATGTTCTCTTTTCCTAACGTAAAAATAAAATGACTAAAGTAATACCATTTAACCTGCAAAATGACTAAAGACAGTGGTGACACTGTTTTTTTTATTGTATATTTCAACTACTAACCAATACAGGAGCGTGTGGATGATGATTGAGACTTTAAAATTAAGTAAGGTATATAAAGATAATAAGGCGGTTGATGATGTTGATATTTATTTAGATGGAGGGGAATCCGTCGGCTTGCTGGGCCCGAATGGAGCAGGCAAGTCAACAACGATTTCCATGATTTCTTCTTTATTAAAGCCTACTTCCGGCGATGTGAAATTAAATGGAAAAAGTACCATAAAAAATCCGGCTGAAATCAGAAAAATCCTTGGAGTTGTACCACAGGAGATTGCGTTATATGAAGAACTTTCGGCTTACGAAAACTTGAAGTTCTTCGGAGAAATTTATCAGGTTAAAAGGAATGTTTTAGAAGAGCGTATTCAGGAAGTGCTTGACATGGTCGGATTGAAAGAACGCCAAAAAGAGCTGGTGAAAACCTTCTCCGGCGGTATGAAGCGACGGGTCAATATTGCAGCTGCTTTGTTGCATAGCCCAAAAGTTCTTATTCTAGATGAGCCTACTGTCGGAATCGACCCGCAATCGAGAAACCATATTCTTGAAACCGTCCGTAAACTGAATGAAGAAAATGGAACAACGGTTCTTTATACGAGTCACTACATGGAGGAAGTAGAGCAGTTATGCAAACGTGTCTACATTATGGATCACGGGAAAGTGGTGGCCGCTGGCAGCAAGTCGGAGCTGTTAAGCATTTTATCAAGTGAGGATACGATTCAAATTCATCTGAGCGAGACGAGTGATGAGGTGTTGGAGAAAATAAAATCCATAAACAACATACGCCGTGTTGATGAAACAGAGGCAGGAATACGTATTATTTCCAAAAAAGGAAGTAATATACTAAGCGAATTGGTACATGCAGTAGAGAGTGAAGGCATTCAATTGACGAACTTTCAAATGGAAACACCAAGTCTTGAGGATGTTTTCCTACACTTAACCGGTAGGACATTAAGAGATTAAGAGGGGGAGGAAGACACCATATGATGTCATTTTTTAAAAAAGATTTATTGGTTTTTTGGCGGGACCGCAAAGAAGTGCTTATATCTTTGTTGGCGCCAATCTTGATCATTATTGTACTGAATTTTGCCTTCTCCGGTATAACGTTTGATGATGCTGGTGAAATGGACATAAACGCAGGGTTGGTACTGGAAGATGATGAAGCTGCGGGTATCGAGCAATTTGAAGAAACGCTTCAGGGTATGGATTTGCAAGATATGGAAATAGAAGCAATGATGGAGCAGGCTCATGCTTTGTCACCGAGTGGGTTAATGGTATCCATGTTTGACGAACCAGAATTACGTGACTGGATTCATACTCGAGAGTTGAGTGAAGGAGAAGCAAAGGAGCAGGTCGAAAATGGTGATTTGGATGCCATTGTAAAAATTCCTGAAGGATTTACGTATGATGTGCTCAATCAGGTGATGCTGGATCAGGATCAGTCTGCTGACCATGCCATTCATTTACAAATAGAAGACCATTCCATTGAGACGAATATCTTATCAGATATTATTGATAACTACATGGAGACACTCAATTTTCAATTTGCACTTGGTGCGGTGACAGAAGGGCAAGCGGAAGATGCGGCATTGCCACAAGGAGGAAGAGAGGTAATTAACGAAAATGCGGTTGAAATAGACCTTGCACAATACTTCACGGCCGCGATGAGTTCACTATTTGCATTATTTATTGCTTCTACGGTTGCTGCAAAAACGGAAACAGAAAAAAGGGAACGGGTTTTCAACCGAATTCTATTAACGAACAGTCGCCCATTTTCGTATTTAATGGGTAAGATTATTTCCACTTTTTGTTTGGCTTGGGTACAGCTCATGCTTGTGTTTTTTGCAACGGATCTTTTGTTGGGGATTTTTCCTGATAAATCAGCTGAGTTTTGGTTGGGGATGATTGTGATTGTTACGTTTTTCTCCTTAGTCGTTGCTGGATTATCTGCAATTTTTACGTCGTTGATGTTAAGGCTAAAAAATGTAAATGCATCGCATGGGCTGTCTACGATGTTCATTATGCTCATAGCTGCTTTAGGCGGTAATTTCTTCCCACTGGAAGGTTCTCCGGAATGGTTACAAGGGTTTAGCGAATGGATGCCAACCGGAATAACGATATCTTTATTTACGGAACTTCTGCAAAATGGTGATGCTATTTCTTTTGCAATACCATTGATGAAGCAATTCGGATTTTTCATCGGGTTTCTCCTCATCGGAATTATCCTGTTTCCTGAAAGGGGGAGATCGTAATGTTGGCGGTATTTAAGGCGCAATTAAAAAAAGATATAAGAAGTCCGATGACAGTTATTTTATTAACTGTAGGAGCCATTTTGTTAACGTTCATATTTGCAAATACGAATGAACAAACAGAAATAACTGTGCCAATCTTTAGCAGTGAGCCAAATGGTGGAGAAGTGGAAGAAAAATGGGAGCCTCTGCTTAATGACAATCAGGGTTATGCATTTGTAATTACTGATGAAGAAGCGGCACGGACAGATGTGGAAGAAGGGAACATTGAAGCAGCGATTCAGCTGTCTGAAAATGATTATCAGATCATTGCTGCTTCCAATAAGAGAGTTGTTCAATTAATTGAAGACCATGTTCATACTGTGCTTACACAAGAAGCGCAATTAAGTGCGGCTACCGGGGAAGAGGATGTGACTGTTATCCGGAATGAGGTTGATGCCTATTTGGAGGGTGCGCCATTACAAATGCAAATTGAATCCATCGAGGGCGGGGATGTCCCTAACTTTAATATGCCGATTCAATTACTGTTTGGGTTCACCTTATTTATGGCCATGTTTACTATCGGATTTAAGGTAAATGCGGTAACCTCAGATAAAGTAAGCGGTGTGTGGAATCGGATGATTCTTTCTCCTGTCAGTAAAACGGGGATGTATGCAGGTCATCTGGTATACAGTTTCTTTATAGGGTTCCTTCAGATTCTAATTGTTTTGGTAATTTTTAATTATTTGCTGGATTATGATCTGGGGCACGACTTTGGCATGATATTGACAGTTGCGGCTGTATTTACACTTAGTATGGTTAGTGTAGGCATGATATTTACAGGGTTTATCAAAACGCCGGAGCAGTTTAATATGATCTACCCTTCAGTTATGCCGATTATACCGATCATAAGTGGTGTTTACATGCCACCTGGATTGATTAGTAATCCTGTCCTTTTGTTCATTGCAGATTTATTTCCATTGACGCATGCGATGGAAGCTCTGATGGATATATCTCTTTATGAAGCAGGATGGAATGAAATTACGTTACCTTTGGTGCTGATGTTGCTCATTGGCGTGGTTTGTATGGGAGTTGGCGTTAATTTGGTGGAAAGAAGGAAGAATTAATGCGTAAAGTAAGTGGTTCGGCAGTCACTTTAAAAAGTCAAAGATGTGCTTTTTAAAGGTTTGTAAGCTTTTTGTTCTTTGTAGCTTCCTATTCATTGTTATTGTTCCTATCAGTAGTGTAATCTATTATTATAGTAAGCTTTATACGGTCGGAGAAAAATACAGGGACGTATTGATGTCCCTGTATTTTATAATTAAATAAACGTTTGTTTTAATTATAACTTCAAATTACTATTGCATATATGGATGTTGGAGATTCAAAGTACAATACTCGGAAAGCTGGATACATCAAGTTTCCATGCGAATGTTAAAGTTTTACCCTTGCTGTTTGGTTATTATATTGATTTCTGATACCTGCCAAAAGCCAGCGTTGCCAGCAGAATGGAAATAATTACGAAAGCCATCAGGTACCCTAAATGTGTCAGTATTAACCCCCAATCCATATTGGCGGTGATTGCTTCCTGTCCTGCTTGGCCCGCCCAGTTAACTGGGTTGAAATGTGCCAAATGGTTAATCCAGTCCGGTACGAGATCCATCGGCATAAATAAACCGGATATGAACATGAGCGGCATGGTTGCAAAGCCTGATATGGCCATTAGCCCCTGTTCATTTTTCACCAGTAAAGCTACTGCAATGGACAGTGCTCCGAATCCGAGTCCAACCATTACTCCGCAAGCAATCAGGATAAAGATACCTATAAATCCGCCTGAAAATTCAGCGCCAAGAATCATAGAGAGCAGAATCATAATCAGGGCTTGAATGACCATGGTGACAGCATTTTGTGCTAAAGGACCAAGGATTAAGGCACTTCGTTTTGCCGGTGAAACAAGAAAACGGCTAAGTACACCCTGGCTATGGTCTCCGATCATGCCCATACCTGCATAACTCCCTGCCATTAATGTACTCATGACAACGATTCCCGGTGCAAGAAATGTAAGATAAGAGTCAGTGCTAAAACCTGGAATGTTAATAATATTGCTAAATAGGGAACTGAAGAGCAGTAGCCAAACGATTGGTTGAATTAAATTCATGAAAATAACAAATGGCATACGTGAAATATTTTGCAGATGCCGAAGTGTGATAAACCAGGAGTGACTAAGAATGTTCATTCATGCTCCTCCTTTTTAAAATCGCTTAATGTTTTTCCTGTATAGTGCAAATAGACATCATCCAATGTTGGTCGTGAGATTACAGTTGAATTGACGTTTATACCTGATTTCTCCAGCACTCCTAAAATTACGGGCATGAGCTGAGTGCCATCATTCACCCTTAAATAAAGCGATTTTTTTTCTTCTATAATTTCATGAATATTTTCTATTCCATGAAGGATTTGCTTCATGTTTACATGAGAATCGGTTTCTGTCAATTCAATTTGCAGGACATCTCCATGCAAATCACCTTTTAACTCCTCAGGACTTCCTTCAACAACTACTTTTCCTTCATCGATAATAACCAATTGATCAGCAAGAAAATCAGCTTCTTCCAGATAATGAGTTGTTAATAAAACAGTCAGGTCATCATCCTTTGTTAATTGCTGGATGGTATGCCATAAGGCAGAACGTGCTTCCGGATCTAATCCTGTTGTTGGTTCATCAAGAAACAGGATCTGGGGATGGTGAATAATACCCATAGCTATATCCAGTTTACGCTGCATGCCACCGGAATAAGTGCGGGCAACCCGGTTTGCTGCATCTGCTAATCCAAAACGTTCCAGTAATTCGGATACACGTTGTTTAAGCTTTTGGCCGCGAAGTCCATACAATTTTCCCTGTAGTGTAAGATTTTCTCGTCCTGTACTTAGTAAATCCACACCTGATTTTTGGGCAACACTGCCAATTGTTAACCGTACCTCCTCCGCATGGCGAACAACATCCTTTCCGGCAATCTGAATAGTTCCATCATCAGGTTTGGTAAGGGTTGTCATCATTTTAACAGCAGTTGATTTACCAGCACCATTTGGTCCAAGTAAACTGAAAATAGCACCTTGTTTTACTGAAAATGTTATTCCATTCAATGCGTTGATTTTTCCAGCATATGATTTTGTCAAATTTTTTATATCGATCGCTATTGATTGGGTTATTTCTTTTTCAGAATGACTCACATTGTTTTCCTCCTATCTGTTGCTATTGTGCTTATTTATTCTTTGACATGGAATGATCTATAAAGAAGTTGATTCATCTATACGGGTTATTTATCCGTATTTTTGCTTGAATTTTGCTCTTTATATAGCTCGCCAACAGCTTTTTCAATAAATTCAATAACATCAGACTCGAGAGGGTAGCTACCTATTGGGTTATTATTATTTTTGATTTCTCCCCAGGACTTATCCCGAAGTTCTTCATTGTCTGCAAACATGGAGGTTACCTGATCCATCCACCTTTTTGCTATTGATTGTGCGATTTCTGATGAGGGCTCCTGATCCAAGTTGATCTTGACTTCTTTAATGAGTTCCATCCATACTTGAACTTTCTCGTCATCTTCACCCAAACGTGGCAAATTTTCTAACGCATTTTGCTCTTCTTGTGTAAAGTGATCGTCCAAATAGCGTTGCGCAGTATTGTTATTTTCTTGATACAAGTTCATGACCTTGGTAACCAAGTTCCAATTCAATTCCTCTTCTAACGTCATTGATTGCAGAATAGCACGAATTGCTTTTTCAATATTGTTCATCCGCTCTTTTTCACTTTTAATAAACTGAAGTTGGATCTCAAGGGATTCTTCCATTGTGTGGTTCATCGTGCCTAGCATTTGTTTGATTGTATCGAGTGAATATCCCATAAATTTCAACGCAGTAATCTGCTGTAATTTTGCAACTTCATTTTTGCCATATAGTCGATTTCCTCCATCCGTTTTTTTTGTTGGCTTTAACAAGCTGATCTCATCATAATACTGCAGTGTACGGACAGTGACTTTTCCCATCTGTGCAAATTCTCCAATGGTATACATTCTAACCGCCTCCTAAATGCTTTTACTAAATCATTGTAAAGTATCACGTTGCGTCGTATTCAAGTATAATTTTCTCTGGCAGGGAGATGACTTAAAAATTCGTTTTTACTTGTGACTGTCATATATATTATTTTCACTAAATGCTGGCACCTGTTATTTTGATTAAGCTAATCCTGGAATAAATATCTTTGCTATAATAGAGTAAATACAGAAAAGAGAAATGGTATAGCCAGTTCTGTTTTTTGGAGTGTAAACATGGTACCTAAAAAATGTTAGAATTTTTATCTTGCCAAGTTAATTCTTTATATTGTGATTATACAGTTATTAAGCAGAGGTGAAAACGCATGAGATGCGGAGCAAAATGCTTTCATGTAGAAATAGGTGAAAAAAGGTGGTAAACCTGTTAATGCCAGAACACCTGCTGAAGCAAGAAAGACCGTTCGAAAAAAATATGGGGCACAGACACCTATTTCATCTGTAAAAGATAGAAAAAACATCAGTTGATTTATTGGTGTGTTGAAACTCAATCCATTCCATAAATCATGATTCTTTTCTATTGACATTTACACATTGGTCAAGAAAAATTAAAATAATATAGTAGATTTCTCATTTTAGGAGGTGACTTGGATGCTGTATTTGAATCCAGATGATTTTTTATTGAAACCAGCCTTAGGCACCATTCATTGTGAACCGAACTGGAAATGGAGAAAAAGAGATAAGCCTATGCCTAATTATGATTTATTTTATGTTTGGAATGGGGAAGGTACTGTAAAACTAAACCAAAAGTCATATAAGGTAGGAAAAGGCCATTGCTTTTTGTTCCGGCCGGGTGATGAGACAGAAGCAACCCACAACCCCCAGGATCCTCTCGTGTTAACGTATATTCATTTTGATATAGCTGAAGCAGCCCAACCCATCCCATCCCCCAATCGCATTATTGAAAACACGATTAGTTTTGAATCATTATTAACCCAGTACGTTCGTTTGTTTTTAGTAGAGACATATGGTGCGGAAACGGAAGGGAAGTTAATATTAAAGCAACTAATGATTCATTTGTTAAGAGAAGAACAAGAAAAAGAAGAGGATTTGAATGCTGTAAGCAATAATTTAACAGAAACGATTCGGGAAATAGCCAATTATATTAAGCAGCACCCGGGAAAGCCGCATACGATTGAAAGTTTATCCGCACGTGCCAACCTTTCCCAGCGATATTTTTCTCAAAAGTTTAAGGAAATCATAGGACACACGGTGAAATCCTATATTGTTCTGTCCCGTATAAAACGTGCAGAACATTTACTGCATTTCACCGGGATGACGGTAACGGAAGCGGCAAATGCCCTTGGGTATAATGATTTACACTTTTTCAGTAGACAATTTAAACAGTATACTGGTAAAAACCCTTCTGAAATAAGATGAAAAAATAGAAACTGGTTGTCATGGACTTTAGAAATTCCCAGGGCAACCTTTTTTATTTTTGCATGTTTTTCCTCATTTGGCAAAAAAGTATAAACCAGCCACAAAGGCTAGGAAGAAAATAAAATCAATTACCAACGTTTTTTTATGTTTATTCATGTTTTTTTTTAGAAGTGTGAAAAAATACAAATGTTCTTCCAAAAACTCTAAATACATTTGGCTTTCTAAGCGTTATGATGAAGAACTAGAAGAAGACACTAAAATATGGAGGGGTGAAGGTGTTGAAAAAGGATTATATACAACATCTATTTGCAGACAGAATAGGTGGGGCACAATTTGGCATGAAGGATGAAATTTATAAATTTGAAAAAATAAAAAGGGCGAAGAGGGAAGCGTTGCAGCAAAATCCTGATAAACAATTAATTGATCTTGGGGTCGGTGAACCAGATGCTATGGCAGATGATATGGTCGTTAGAAAGCTAGCTGAAGAAGCAAACAAAACAGAAAACCGCTTTTATGCTGATAACGGAGTACAGGAATTTAAGCAAGCTGCAGCCTCATATATGAAAGAAGTGTTTGGGGTGGAAGGTCTTGACCCTGAAACAGAGATCAATCATGCCATTGGTTCAAAATCAGCATTGGCCATGATCCCAACAGCATTTATTAATCCTGGTGATATTACCATCATGCCTTCGCCGAACTATCCGGCTTTAGGTACCCATACGAAATATCTGGACGGAGAAGTCATCCATGTACCGCTCTTGGAGCAAAATTCTTTTCTGCCAGAGCTGAATACATTGTCTGAAAGTGTACTGAAGAAGTCTAAATTACTTTATTTAAACTATCCGAATAACCCAACAGGCGCTGTAGCAAACAAAGAATTTTTTGAAGAGGTAGTGCATTTTGCTGAAAAACATGAGCTTGTTGTTGTGCATGATGCTGCTTATGCTGCACTGGTTTTTGATGGAGAAAAACCGCTTAGTTTCTTGTCAGTCCCAGGAGCGAAGGAGGTTGGCATAGAACTGCATTCTTTATCCAAATCCTTCAACATGACAGGGTGGCGTATCGGTTTTATTGCGGGTAATTCCAAACTGGTTTCTGCTTTTGCAGCGGTAAAGGATAATTATGATTCCGGTCAGTTTATTCCAATTCAAAAAGCGGCATCCTATGCTTTAGCTCACCCTGATATAACGGAGCAAACTGTTGTGAAATATGCACGGCGTCATGACCATTTATCCACCATATTGCAAGAATGCGGATTTACTGTCAATAAACCAAAAGGCTCCTTTTTCTTATATACAAAGATTCCAAAAGCAGTAGAAAATGGTCCAGCATTTCATTCGGCAGAAGCATTCAGTCAATATTTAATTAACGAGTATTTAATTTCGACTGTTCCATGGGATGATGCCGGTCCATACGTGCGATTTTCAGTTACTTTTCAAGCCGATGGATTGGAAAAGGAACAGCAAATTTTTGATGATATAAGAAAAAGGCTATCCACTTCCAAATTCATCTTTTAAGGGGGAAACAGAGAGATGATATTTACTAAAATGCATGGTTTGGGCAATAATTACATCATTTTTAATCAGCTGGACAATCCGGACAATATACTGGAAGAAGAGCAATATCCACCGCTTTCGAGAAAAGTGTCAGACGTTAATTTTGGAATTGGTTCCGATGGTATTATTCTTATCTGCCTGTCGGATATAGCTGATTTTAAAATGAGGATTTTTAATGAAGATGGTTCTGAGGCAAAAAATTGTGGGAATGGCCTGCGCTGTGTCTCAAAGTTCCTCCTTGATCGTAAGTATGCAAGGAAGCCTCGCTTTACGATTGAAACATTAGGTGGGGTTGTCCGTGTCGAGGCAGAGGTGGGACCGGATAAAAAACAATGGGTGAAATACGTTAACGTGGATATGGGGAAGCCGCAATTATTAAAAGGCATGATTCCTATGGAAGGTGATCCACTCAAAACCGCAATTAATGAATCCCATATATTTGGTGAAAAGGAGTATCAACTGACCTCCGTCTCGATGGGCAACCCGCATGCGATCATTTTTGTTGATGAAGTAAATGAATTTCCGTTAGAGGAAATTGGGCCTGTCATAGAACAGGCGAGTCTATTCCCTGATCGAGTGAACGTAGGAATTGTTCAAGTTAAAGGACCTCAGGAGATGGATTACCGTGTATGGGAAAGAGGGTCGGGCATCACAATGGCATGCGGCACGGGTGCCTGTGCTGCAGTAGTTGCTGGTACTATGAATCAATTGCTTGATGAATATGAGCCAATAACCGTTCATCTCCCTGGAGGAGATTTGACTATAACATGGGATGAGCAGGGGCATGTATGGAAAAGAGGAGAAGCTGCCTATATATGTGACGGTGAATGGGATTTTCAACAAGCTGTTTCAACCTAAAAAAGTAATTTGAGGAGAGTGAAGAATATGAACAGAGAAGGCATAATAAGAAGGGTTGAGGAAGAAAATGTCCGTTTTATTCGTTTGCAATTTACAGATCTGTTTGGAACGGTAAAAAATGTTGAAATTCCAGTCAGTCAGTTACCGAAAGCCTTGGATAACAAAATGATGTTTGATGGTTCATCCATTGAGGGATTTGTTCGAATTGAAGAATCAGATATGTATTTATACCCTGACCTCGATACGTTCGTTATATTTCCATGGACAGCAGAAAAAGGGAAAGTAGGCAGATTGATCTGTGATATTTATCATCCCGATGGCACTCCATTTGAAGGAGACCCCCGCAGTAATTTGAAAGAGGTTTTAAAAAAGATGGAGGAACTGGGATTTACCAGTTTCAACGTTGGCCCTGAACCTGAATTCTTCTTATTCAAACTTGATGAAAGAGGTGAACCAACCCTTGAATTAAATGATCATGGTGGTTATTTTGATCTTGCACCAACCGATTTGGGGGAAAATTGCAGGCGCGATATTGTATTGGAATTAGAAGAAATGGGCTTTGAAATTGAGGCCTCACACCATGAAGTTGCACCAGGTCAGCATGAAATAGACTTTAAATATCAGGATGCCCTGAGAGCTTGTGATGATATTCAAACCTTTAAATTGGTTGTAAAAACGATTGCCCGTAAGCATGGTCTGCTGGCAACTTTTATGCCAAAGCCATTATTCGGTGTCAATGGATCAGGCATGCACTGTAATTTAAGCTTATTTAAGGGAAAAGAGAACACGTTTTATGATCCTAATGGGACGTTGGAGATCAGTGATACAGCGAGAAACTTTCTGGCAGGAATATTACAACATGCACCGAATTTTACAGCCATTACAAATCCAACTGTGAATTCTTATAAAAGATTGGTTCCAGGGTATGAGGCGCCATGTTATGTAGCGTGGTCGGGTAGAAATAGAAGCCCGCTTCTCCGTGTTCCAGCTTCACGGGGATTGAGCACCCGTGTAGAAGTTCGGAGCGTGGACCCTTCTGCAAACCCTTATATGGCAATGGCTGTACTTTTGGCTTCCGGATTGGATGGGATAGAGAATAACTTAATCGCTCCAGAACCAGTAGATGAAAATATTTATGATATGGATAAAGAGCAACGCAGGGAAAATGGTGTTATTGATCTGCCGGCTACATTGGCACAAGCTCTTGAATTACTGCAGTCAGATGATATTGTTGTAAAAGCTTTAGGAGACCATTTGTTTAAGCGTTTTGTAGAATCAAAAGAAATCGAATGGGATATGTTCCGTACTCAAGTGCACGCATGGGAACGCGAGCAATATATAACACAGTATTGAGTAAACTGTATATATAAAGGAAAAACCCTTTAAGAAAACTATTTTCTTAAAGGGTTTTTATGACCATAGGAAATGATTTAGTCTCTACTGAAAATCGGCAGTTTTTCAAGGAACAAGATATCATCCCGTTCTGCAGCATCTCCTTCAGCAAGTATTGCTGCTTTTGCAACAACTTTTCCTCCTGCCTTTTTGACCAATTCCTCAAGCGCTTTTATAGATTCTCCAGTACTGATCACATCATCAATTAATGCTATTCGTTTATCCTGAATGCTTCCCACATCCACCTCATCTAGACACAGGATTTGCGAAGACTGTGTAGTAATGGAATGAACTTCATATGTTAATGGATTCTTCATATAAGGTTTTACACTTTTCCTGGCTACGACATAGTTTTTCATATTTAACACTTTGGACAGCTCATGCACGAAAGGAATCCCTTTTGCCTCAGCTGTAACAAGAATATCCGTTTCCGGCAGTTTATTTGCCAATAACGGGGCTGCGGCTGAGACCAATTCCGTATCTCCCAAAATGACAAAGCTGGCTATTTTTATATCTTCGTTTACAGGTATTACGGGTAAATGCCGAGTAACCCCTGCAACGTTAAGTTCATAGGTTTTCATTTATTATACCTCCATTTTAAACGCCGAATATTCCCAGTAAAAATTGCATGATTACACCTGCAAGCATTCCTAAAAATGGATCGGCTATTGCTGTTACCACCATTGTTATGCCACCAATCAGACTGGAACCAGGTGCGTCACCTGTAAGTGCTGCTTCTGCATTCCCTGGCAGTGTAACAATAGCCCCCAATACAAACAGGAAGCCAACAATGGAGGCGCTAGGCACATATTTACCAATTTTGGGTAATAATTTAAAAAATAAGATGGCTGCCATGATTAGCATCATGATTACACCAGATAATACAGCATGAGGAGCACTGGCGGTGGCTGAAATAACCACTTCAACCGGTCCCCCGCCGAATAAGGCTGATGCCATATCTGCCAAACTGCTTATAATCGTAATGCTGTCCACATTGACATCCGCTTCAGCTATATCTGCATTAATTTTACCAAAAGCTATATTGGCACCAATATTTAAACATGCCAAGGCTAGCGCTCCGCGAATAACCATGGGGTTTAACGTCAGTTTTTGCAGCTTGATTTTATCTTCTTTTACATGATCGGCAACACTGGTATTGTCTTTTTTTATAAAAAAATAAATAACACTGGATAAAATAACCGATATGGTTATGGTGTAGATGAGGTCGCCTGTTGCCATATATACAATAAGTGCACTGAATAAAGATGATATTCCTACAACACGGTCGTTTTTTGACATGTCCCAGGCTACTTTTGAAAGCATAATTCCAACGCCCGCCATCATGCCATTGGTAATAACCGGTCCGACCCATGCAATAATTCCTTCCATTAAACCAAATAAGCCAATAATAAGCATAATGAGTGCACCGAAGAATATCATAGATAACCGTTCACGAAGATTTTTTCCCATCGTACCGGCAACCGTAATGGTTTCTGCCTGGTATGAAATAACGGCTACATTGCTAGTTAGGGTGTTACCGAATGCTCCGATAATAAAGGCAAGTGCTGTTGGCACAGAGGCAAAACCGAAAGTCATAGCTAATAACCCTTGCGGCAAACCGTTAAGCACACCGCTTATTGCTGCAAGTAAATCTTTTATGATGTCCATCTGACTGCTCCCTTTTTCCCCCGAAAAATGAAAAGTGCTTTAAAAACAAAAAAAGCCATCCACTGAACGGCTTTTGGAAGAAGCACCGTCCATAGTAGAGTAATTTACGGTTACTCTGTAGAGACTCCCGATCCATATTACCGGGATTATACGAGGCGTTTTTATGAATACACGAACGATATTAACATAAAATCTATTATTGTTCAACTTAATTACTTAAAATCTATTTTAGGTTTAATTAAAACGCAATAAAAAACTTAAAACACGAACAAAGAAGGTGAGCTTCTGAAAATTGTACTTTTCATCAAATTTTACCTTTCATCCAATAATTCCATCAATAAATCAGGCCGGTCTGTCATAATTCCGTCAGCTCCCAATTCAATCAGTTCCTCCATAATCTTCGGGTCGTTAATCGTCCAATAATGCACATCCATCCCGCGTCGATTTGCACCGTGAATGATTTTACTGTCCATCAGGTTTATATTGCTGTCTTCTGTCGGAATTTGAAGGGCGTGCACATTTTGCTGGTACAATCCATTTAAAAATAATTTATGAAAAATGACGAAATACGTTATTTCACCTCGACCGCCACTGACAAGCGCTTCCCCGTCGGATATTTCCATTACAATGTCAATAATTGCTTGATCAAAGCTGGCTATAATGACGTTTTCTTCCAAATCATAGCTTTGAGTAAGATTCCAAAGTTTTTCGCTCATTTCCTCATATAGTTCCGGATCATTGGTATCTTTAATTTCAATATTGTAAAGCATTTCAGGGTCATTGATTGCTTCAAAAACATCTTCTACGGTTGGAACAATAACCCCTGTGCCACGGTAGCTATACGCTTCATCTAAATCCAGAAAAGAGTATGCTGCATCAAACTCCTGTATTTCTTCCAGTGTCATATCATTGACTCTTCCGGTACCATCCGTTGTCCGGTCGATTGTCGGATCATGAATAGAGACCAGATGACCATTTGCTGTCATATGTATATCAAATTCAAGGACATCCACGCCTAATTCATATGCATTTATAAAAGCTGCCAAGGTATTCGATGGGGCCAGATGATTTCCTCCTCCATGAGCAATGACGAGGGGTCTGTCACTATCAAATTTATGAAGATCCGTATTTTCCTGGACAGGAAAAAAGTAGATTAAAAGCCAGGCAACGGTGATTATGCCCAAACTCCAGCCAAGCATATTCCATCTTTTTTTCTTTTTTTGATAGACTTGATCTATTGTTTGTCCAGTATTCAAAACATTCACCCTCCACCTGGATTAATTATAATCTACTCCTTTCTTGGGTTCAAAGTATTTTTTTAATATATCTTATGAAATTTTGTGGTTCAATGTCATCAATTTTTCAGTCGGGCAAATTCCCGATGTCTCCGAACATAAAGAAAAACGGTTACCATAACAACGAATTCGGCAAGCGGTATGGAAAGCCATACGCCATG
Organism: Virgibacillus oceani; assembly: GCF_041521345.1. Classification (GTDB taxonomy): domain Bacteria; phylum Bacillota; class Bacilli; order Bacillales; family Amphibacillaceae; genus Virgibacillus_N; species Virgibacillus_N oceani_A. Next base: position 37,907 of record NZ_JBGOHB010000016.1, read on the forward strand.
TACACCTAAAACTAGTGGCAAGACAAGGATGAAAATCATCATAAAAATAATCTCCCTTGCAGCAGTAATCCAGGTAGCCATCCGTATTTGGGCAATAGATTGGAAATAACTCATCATCACAAAGTTGATCCCCATAAAGAGGTAGGCAATAAAGAATAACCGTATACCTGTAGTCGCCAGATCTACAACTTCTTGCTCGAAATCGCCGAAAATAGCAACAATCTGTTGTGCGCCAAACTGACCAATTAGAAAAGCAGCAACCCCTGCAATAATCGCTGTCCCTAAGGCTAACTTCATTGTTTCCCTTATTCTATCTGGCATTTTTGCTCCATGAAAATAACTCACAAGAGGCTGTACAGCTGCACCCATTCCAAGAAATAACATGAGCATGACACTATGCACATAATTCAGTACAGAAAATGCAGCCACACCAACTGTTCCTGCCATTCGTGCCAACGTAACATTATAAGCGACGGTAAAAACGGAAATACCTACTTCGCTTAAAAAACTTGGAAAGCCAACCGTCATCGTATTTTTAAACAATGGGAGGTGAAAGCGAAACGCAATAAAGCGCAAGTGATTTGCTTTTTTAAAAAAGTGCGTAATCATTACAAGCACGCCAAGAACAGCGGCAAGGATCGTTCCAGCCGCTACAGCAGCTACCCCTAAATTTAATACATATAAAATATAATAGTTAATGACGATATTGGAAACAGCCGTAATTATTAAAGCAATCATTGCTAAATTTGGGTTTTGATCGTTCCGTATAAAGGTACTTAATGCGTTTTCTGCGGTCAGAATAAAACCAAAAAACAGCATCACCCTTAAATAATCATTGGCAAAAGGAAAGGTTTCTTCATTTGCCCCAAGCATATAGGTAAGCGGCTCGTTAAAAATCAAAGACGTCAATCCGATTACAATGGTAAATCCGGCAATTAAAATAATGGAATGCGTAAAAATAAACTGTGCTCGTTTTACATCCCTTGCCCCCATTGCTTGAGAAAATAGAGTAGCACCTCCTATTCCGATCCAGAGTGACATAGCAACTAAAATGGTATAGACCGGAGAAGCGATCCCCACTCCCGCCAATGCTGTTGCCCCGAGCCGATTGCCGACCATGACACCGTCTATCACGATATTCAATGCCATAATCATCATCCCGATTAAAGACGGTATTAAATATTTCATAAAGATACGGCCGACTGGCTCTATATGTAAAAAATCTGATTGATTTGTTGTCATGCTTATTCTCCCCCATCTTATGTCATTGTAATTCCGTCCCAGAAAACCTCACAAAACGGATCTTCTTTCCAGCATGATTATTCGTCAGAAAAAATATAGCAGGGTTAGATTATTAATGCAAAAATGGTGTGGTATATTTTAAATAAATAGCATCCAGAACATCATTTGTATTCCTATCCATCATTATTTGAGGGGAATTGCTTGTCTTAAATTCTTTTCTAGCTAGCAGGTAAACATTGCTTTAAATGCTTATTGATTGCTATGTTGAACAAAATAAATAGGGCATTCGCCTTCAAAATCTTGGGTTTAGTTTCAGTGTTTGAGGAAATAATTTTAGCAATCGAGAAGAAATCCATATTCATTGTGTGTGATAAACTTAAGAAAACAAAACCAGGGAGAAGATTGTATGAAAAAGTCGCAAAGTCGTTTGCAGCTACCAAACGTCGTGTCACGAGAAGCATGGCTAGTCGCTCGTAAGGAACTGCTGGCCAAAGAGAAGGAATTCACCAGGGAACGGGATACGCTGAACGCCGAGCGTCGTCGACTCCCAATGGTAGAAATTAATAAGGACTATATCTTAGAAGGTCCGCATGGTATGACCAGGTTGCTTGATCTGTTTGAAGAACGTTCTCAGCTTATCGTGCATCACTTTATGTTTGATCCCGATTGGGAAGCAGGTTGCCCGGCTTGCTCATTGGCTGCGGATAATATGGGTCATCTTGCGCATCTGCATGCACGCAACACGTCACTGGCTCTGATCTCCCGAGCACGGTTTCCCAAGCTCCAACGCTACAAGGAGCGCATGGGGTGGAATATTCCTTGGTACTCATCCTACGATAGTGACTTCAACTATGATTTTCATGTTACGCTGGACGAATCCGTCGCTCCGATTGAATACAACTATTTGACCAAAGATGAACTTGTTCAGAAGGGAGTACCTGTTGATTCCGGACAGTCAATGGAAGTGCCTGGTATAAGCAGTTTTCTTCGCGATGGCGAAAGAATTTTTCACACGTATACGACTTACGCCCGTGGAACAGACCTGCTGCTTGGTAATTTCAACTACCTTGATTTAACAGCTCTTGGCAGGCAGGAGGACTGGGAACAGCCACCCGGACGCAGTGACGGAAATGGTCAGACATGGCTCCGGCGTCACGATGAATATGATCACGCTGAGAAGTCGGACGCTTGTTGCCGAGGGGGAAAGGGTGATTTGTAATTAATGTAGCTAGTGATGAATTGTATAACCGAATTAGAGATCATTATGATGATAAAAATAGGTAGATTTAATTTTGATAATCAATCAGATCAATATGTGGAACAGGTTATCCATTTCTATGGGGAATAAGGCGAATAATTAAAAGAGCATTAATGGAATAGCGCTTTGAATTAAAGTTGTGTAGTTTACCCTTTGGATATGATGTCTAAAAGGGTGTTTTTGTACATAGTGAAGTTTGACAACAAATCATTTTGGCATTCAGAGGAGGTTTCTAATTGAAATTTAGCACGGAAAGATTATCAATTAAACCTTTTAAGCGTAATGACTTACATGATACATTTAATATTTACAATAACGTTGATATATGTAAATATCACTTGCATGATAAGTGGACACATGAAAATATGCAGGAAGCGTTTAATAAAAAACTAGAAAATAATACGCTTACAAAAGAAACATTATTAAGTTTGGCGGTAGTAAACCGTACTATTTAGGTATACAGACATGAACGATACTGTGGAAATTGGTTATAATTTTTCTAATGAAGCTTCACAAAAATTATGTGAGCGTATAGGTATGAGAAAAGAAGCTCATTTTATTCAGGATTTTTGGAATAAAGGTGAATGAACAGATAGCATAGTGTACGGAATGCTGCTTACAGATTTAAATTAAAGTTACTTATTTCATTATCTTCTAAACCGTATCGGTATTTTTCGTAGAGTAGAAGCAAAGCACCTGTTTTAAGAGGCTAAGCCCAGAGGGTATAATTCTAAGCAACATACCACCATATGAAATAAAACTCAGGCTGGAGTCAAATCATGGTCCAGTCTTTTTTCATTCTTTTTTCATTCCTCTCAAGGTTTTTTAATTTTTTAAAAGTAAAATTTGTACTGCACGTTATTATGATAAGAAGGAGCTATTGAAGCCTTCTGTACGTAATAAGCATGGTCATCGTTTCTTTCTCGGCAAATAGTTTTAGCACTGAAGTATGTCGATTACTCATTGGAGGACATTGGTGAATTTCTTAATAAGTCAGGAGAAGATCTGAAATTATCTTTAGATATGCAATCAAACCTGCTTCAAAAGAAGAAAGCTCAGCTTGAACAAATACTTCAGACCATTGATCATCTCAAAACTATCATAAAAGATCATGAAAAGCATACGGACCGTGATTTGATTCTGTCCCTAATTTATTCCTTGCAATCTGAACAGGAAATGAAGGAGTGGATGGCCGAGCATGTATCACAACCTCTCATGAACCGTATGTTTATGGAAGGACAATCAGCAGGGGAAAGCATAGAATCGGAAAAGCAAATGATAGGCATATTTGCCGATATCAAAAAATTCTACAATGAAGGCAGATCAGTAGAAGATAAACTTGTACAAAACAAAGTAGTGGAGCTAATGACTATACTTTCACATGTATTCAAACCGGAAAATCTTGCTGAACTGGAAAAACTGAAAGATACAATTGATGAGGTACAATACTTGCATTCATCACCAATTCCAATAGAAGTAGAAGAGTACTTGACAGAAGTCATGAAAAGGATGGAAAGCAATACATTTAATTCGGCTGGTGATAAGACAGACTGAAACGCAGCTATAGTTGTGGTCAATCTTATTATAAATTATCAAACTTTTTTTCAAATCCACACCTATGCTTACTGAAATTAGTGCACACGGTTCGATGGAGCTGTTGAATTTATACTTGAACCTTACGTAAGGTAATGTTTTATAGTGGACTTAACAAGTAATAATGATTGAAAGGAAATATACCCATGCAAAATTTTATTGTTAAGACACTCATATACGACAATCAAGTTCGTTTGTTTTTTGTTGATAATACCAAATTAATCAATACTATTTATAACCTGAATCAGGAAGCGAATAAAACGTTAAAGCTCTTATTAGGTAAAACAGTGTCTGCGGTGAGCTTGATGTCTGGAACCTTAAAAGAAGAACAGCGAGTAAGTCTTCAGATTACGATGAGCGACCCAAAATATAAGGTTTTTGCTGATACAGATGCTCGAGGAAATGTAAGGGGCTATCTTAATAAAGGATTGCAAAATGCTTCTTCGGATTTTAGTGGATCGCTCGGACAGCTTATTGGTGACAAAGGAAGTATTCGAGTTATAAAAGGTTCTGCCATGAATCAATTTACTGGTATAACAGACATGCCTTACCAAAATATTGTTGATGATATTTCACATTATTTTACACAGAGCGAACAAACGCAAACCTTTATAGGGACCAATTTAGGGTTAGATGATGAGGGTGATCTATTATTTAGTAATGCCATATTTGCCCAATTGCTTCCAGATGCTTCTCCTCACATGATTGATGAAATAAAACTTAACTTTCGTGGAAATAGAGACTTTTTTAACGATTTGGGGAAATATAACGGGAACAATATGGAAGAAAAGCTAAGTGAGTTATTTCAGGGTGCAAAATTCATGGGATCTAGTCCTGTCCAGTTTTTCTGTGGATGCTCAAAAGAAATGTTCTATGGAATGCTGCATGCATTAAATAAGAGCGAAATAAAACAAGCAATTAATAAAAATGAATCAATTGAAACAGGTTGTCAAATCTGTGGAAGAACATATAGCTTTAATCAAAGTGAACTTCAAGCACTTCTATAAAGGAAAATTCATTTTTATAAAAGGGATTGGTGAGGATGAAAGCGTATTGGAAAGTAGGGGAGCTTGCAGAATTGACCGGTTTGACGATAAGAACGTTGAGATATTATGATCAAATTCAATTGTTTTCTCCATCCGAGTTTACAGCGTCAGGGCACCGGCTTTATACGAAATCCGATTTAACGACACTGCAGCAAATTTTATCATTAAAGCAAATGGGATTGTCTTTAGATGATATAAAGGAAATGATGAAAAGTAAAGATGAACATTCTGCTTCAAACATCATTGAAACGCAAATGGAGCGTGTAAAAAGGGATATACAAATTCAACAAAATTTATTAAATGAATTAGAGATCACCTTAGAAATCATTCGAAGTAAGAATAAGATGCCCATCAAGGAGATAACAGACCTGTTGGGAGCAATGAAATTGTACCAGGATAAATATCTTACAAAAGAACAATTAGATAGCATAAAGGATTTTTATAATAAGGCTGATAAAGATGAACTAAAAGATGCAGAGAGAAAGTTTAAGACGGTATTAGAAGAAATCCGTGTTGAAATGGATAAGGGTACTCCGTCTTCGAATGATAAAGTAAGGCAGTTGGCAGAAGAATGGAACAGCATGCTGCGTTCCATAACCATAAATGATTCCGATATATGGAGACAAGCTGAAAAATTCCATGCGGAAAATCCTAATAATGAATTACAATTTGGCATGGACAGCAGAATCTATCAATATATACAGGAAGCGCTTAAATAATTTAGTAGTTGCAGGGTAAAGAGGAAGGTTTTGTTGATGTAATAATTTTCCCGATCACTATTTTATGCAAGATTGCGTGAAAATGATGGTACTTTTCACACATATGGTGTAAACGTCAATTATTTCAGTGAGGAGTATCATGATGGCAAAAATCACGCCACTTCGTAGTTGCCTGCAGTTTTTCCGGTACCTGGAGGATTAATTGAAGTCGCGACAAGTACGTATGGACTCAAGCGCATACACTATGTTGCTGATGTTGAGTCGGAGTATCCATCTCATCCTAATCCCCGATCGACAGAAGGATTACGAATGAGATTCGACTCCCGTTTCCCGCGGGTTTTAATAAGGTACCTGACTTTCGCGCCTGTAAAATAGTGATCTGTAAAACGTGCTATTGATTACGATCCTTTGACAAAATTACACCGCTAAGTAGAAAAGGCTATGGAAAAGAAAAATTGACCAACAGGACTTGTATCACGGTAGATTAGACTGAGGAATCCGTAAAAATCGTCCGAGAGAGAATGTATCACGGAAGAATAGACTGTGAAATCCGTAAAAATCGTTCGAGAGAGAACGTATCACGGAAGATTTGGATGTGAAATCCGGAAGAATTGTCCGAGAGGGAATGTATCACGATAGATTTGACTGGGGAATCCGTAAAAATCGCCCGAGAGGGAATGTATCACGGAAGAATAGACTGTGAAATCCGGAAGAATTGTCCGAGAGGGAATGTATCACGGTAGATTTGGATGTGAAATCCGGAAGAATTGTCCGAGAGGGAATGTATCACGGAAGATTTGGATGTGAAATCCGTAAGAATCGTCCGAGAGGGAATGTATCACGGAAGAATAGATTGTGAAATCCGGAAAAATCGATAGAAAGAGCCTATCATGACTGGTTAGAAACAAAAGCTGTGATAACAATCTCAAAAATACTGGACTAAGCAAAATGTTAACTCCAGCAATGGATTGTGAATATGCTTGATTACACAAAGGGTTACCTGATATTTTGGTTGATTTTGTGTATAAAAAGGTTTACGGATTTTGTCACCCTGAATAGGTCTATATTATTTCAAGTTTTGACCAATAGTTTGAGAATTACTTTCATCAGGGTACATACTATTAAATAAAGAAGGAAGAGGTGAAAGAATTGTCTAATGTGGGTGGCTTTTGGATACGGTTAGCAGCGCTCTTAATGGATGCAATACTTATAGGCATTACTATATCTATAGCTATTGTTATTTTTGATTTAGATACATCAGATCGAGCCGTACAAACTGGAGAAAGTTTATTCAGCTTGTTGTATTTTGTTTTGGTACCTGTACTCTGGTACGGATACACTGTAGGTAAGCGTCTGGTGGGAATTCGTATTGTAAAAATGGACGGGTCCAATGTTACACTAGGAACGATCTTGCTTCGTTATGCGATAACAGGTTTTATATATGGATTGTCGTTAGGTATCGCATTGATTGTATCTATATTTATGGTAGCGTTGCGAGAGGACAAGCGTACGATTCATGATTTTATAGCTGGAACATATGTAACGTATAATAAACCTTAAATATCCGGTTTGTAAATCAATAATTATTTAGCGTATACTGGCGGGCTGAGTCTGGGAATATGAATTTAACTCAAGTGACAGAAAATGGGGTTTGCATTACTGTTTCTTAATCCGCTTAGTTGAATGAATGCTGTTTTATTAAAATCTTGATGATTACTTTATAATCATCTAACAGAAATCCTGCCAGTTTGCCATAACGCTATCAGCTCCCAAATCAATCAGTTTTTCCTTAATTTCCTGATCTGCATATCGAACCTCACTGACCTACTCCTTGAATGTCTAACAGTTTCTTTCCTGAATTTCTTTTAATCTACAAAAATAGAAAAAAATAACACCAGTGATGACTTTTTCTAATGATTTATTATAAGATAAAAATACTAGTACATCTCTTTTGCGGGAAAGTTATTTATGAATCTAGAATATTTCTAGTAAGTTAGGAGTTGACATTATGGCTACCTTAAAAAATGATTGGGCGCCAATTATGGAAGAAGAGTTCCAAAAAGATTATTATAAAAAACTGCGTGACTTTTTGAAAACAGAATACAGCGCTTATACCATATATCCGGATATGTATGATATTTTCAATGCACTTCATTATACAAGCTATGAAAATACCAAGGTGGTGATTCTTGGACAGGATCCTTACCATGGTCCAAACCAGGCACATGGCTTAAGCTTTTCTGTGAAACCTGAAGTCAGTATACCGCCTTCCTTAAAAAATGTTTATAAGGAGCTTCGGGACGACCTTGAGGTGCCTATCCCCGATCATGGCTCTCTGATCAATTGGGCGAAGCAGGGTGTCCTTTTGTTAAATACCGTCCTAACGGTAAGAGAGAAACAGCCAAATTCCCATAAAGGAAAAGGGTGGGAGCCTTTTACCAATGAAGTGATCAAACAGGTGAATGATAAATCAGATCCTGTTGTTTTCATACTTTGGGGGAGACATGCTCAATTAAAAGAGGAATTGATTACAGCAAAGCAGCACCTTGTCATTAAATCACCTCATCCAAGTCCATTTTCCGCAAATAAAGGGTTTTTTGGCAGCAAGCCATTTTCCCGGACAAATAGATTTTTGGAAGAGGCCGGCCGTGCACCAATTAACTGGCGCATTTGAGAATGAATTTGCCGTTGAGATTTTGACTTCTGTGATGACAATAAAAGTACAAATAGTAGAAAAAAAGGGTACTATACTTGTGTCTGATAGATTTTCAAATAGACAAAACGGAGTGATTGGAAATGAAAAAATGGTATATCGCACTACTTGCAGCATTAATCATATTAGCCGGCTGCGGTACGGAAGATAATGGTACAGTGGATGAGGGGGCGGATATCGACCAACAGGATGAAGTAACAACAGAAGAGGATCAGGACCAGGGTGAAGATGGATCTGATGACAGCGAGGCAAATAATCAGGAAAACGGAACCCAGAATGGTGAAGGAGAAAATGGTACATCGCATGGAGAAACAGCCTATGAGCGTGGAGTAAAAAATTTCGAATTGGAACTGGATTTCCAGAATAATGATAAATGGGAATATGAATATGAGGTAAATGGTGCTGTTGAGGCGGAAATTGAAAAAGACAGTGGTCGGGAAGGAACGGAGGAAGCAGCTGAAGAAATAGAAGTCCTACTTCAGAACATGGTAATTGATGATTCCAGAAGCCATGATGAAATGATAGATGACATTCTGAGTATGCTAGATGTTTCTCGTGATGAACTGGATGAGTTTGAGCTGGAAATTGATTATGAAGATGGGACTCAATTTCAATTTGAACAGAATTTTTAATGGGAGTGCAACGATAATATTTCATTGCCCCTTTCTGCCGGCGATGTAACACCACGCCTTGCTTTTAAGGTGATAAAAGATAGGAGCTCGTTGGAGCGTTAGCACTATTGGGTAGTTACAAGTTCCATCTAAATCTTGTGATTTAGGTAGAGTAGTTGACATTGTGATGCATTAAGAGCGGCAATCATGAAAGTACAAGGAATTGAAAGGATTTTTGCTTTTGATTATCATTTTGAAATGATGGGAATGGAGCTTGTGCGGTTGTGAAGTTTGTAATTTTGGCAATGAATACTGGATATAAAAATGAATTTGACTTCTAATGAACAATCAGCTATGATTAAGCATAATTTAATAAAAAATTCTATGACGAGAAAGAGTAGTTATGTTTATCTTATCTCCAGAGAGTTGACGAATGCTGAGAGTCAACGTTAAGACCGTAATGAAAATCCTCTCCGAGAAGCAAAGTTGAGAGCAATTTTAAACTTTGACGGCATTCTACCGATATCCAGGACGCGTATGATGGTACGTAGTGTAATTAACTGATAATAAACCACTACTATGGTTTTTTTATTTTGTTACAAAGAGGATTATATATATTTATATACATAAACTCGGCTCTGCGTTTGCAGCGTCGAGTTTTTTAATTTATAAGAGGTGATTATATTGAAGGAGTCCAGCGCTGAAAGGGAATTAAGAATACGGGAACAGTGGGAAAAAGATGCCACGTTCCAGCGTTCTATCAACAATCGCGAAGGAAAGGAGACGTATGTTTTTTATGAAGGGCCGCCAACGGCAAATGGGCTGCCGCATGCCGGTCACGCGCTTGGCAGAACGATCAAGGACTTTGTGGCGAGGTACAAGACAATGTCAGGATACCAGGTATTACGGAAAGCGGGTTGGGATACGCATGGACTGCCTGTGGAATTGGAAGTGGAAAAACAACTGAATATTCGCGGTAAGGATCAGATTGAAGAATTCGGGGTTGAAAAATTCATTCAAAAGTGCAAGGAAAGTGTCTTTGCCTATGAAAATGAATGGAAACAGTTTACCGAAGCGCTTGGTTATTGGGTAGATATGGATGACCCTTATGTAACCCTGAAAAACGAATATATTGAGTCAGTCTGGAATATCTTATCCAACATTCATAAAAAAGGCTATTTGAATAAAGGGCACCGGGTTGTTCCTTATTGCCCGAACTGTGAAACGTCACTCAGCTCCCATGAAGTGGCGCAAGGTTATAAGGATGTTTCTGATTTATCCGTTACCGCGAAATTCCGTTTAAAGGGAATGGAAAACGAGTACCTTTTAGGCTGGACGACGACACCTTGGACACTGCCTGGCAATATTGCTGTTGCGGTGAATCCGGAAATGAACTATGTAAAACTAAAGCAAGGGATGGATATTTTAATCCTTGCAGAATCTTTGGTTCCATCTGTGATCAAGGGGAAATATGAAACGCTTGAAATCGTAAAGGGAAAAGACTTAATTGGTCTCTCTTATGAACCGCTTTTTGATTATTTTTCAGTAACCAAAGGTCATGAAGTACTTGGTGCAGATTTTGTTACGGATACAAGCGGTACTGGGATTGTGCACATAGCCCCAGCCCATGGAGAAGATGATTATAAATCAATTCATGCTCATGGCTTTGATTACGTAAACACAGTTGATGTCAAAGGCCGCTATAAGGATTATGTAACACCGCTTGCTGGGAGGTTTGTAAAAGATTGTGACGTAGAAATTATAAAAATGCTGTTGCATAGGGACCTTTTATTTGATAAGGAAAAATATGATCACAGCTATCCCCATTGCTGGCGATGTGACAGTCCGCTTCTTTATTATGCCATGGAAGGCTGGTTCATTAAGACAACGGCGGTGAAAGAAAAAATGCTGGCCAATAACCAAGCGGTGGAATGGTTCCCTTCCCATATGAAAGATGGCAGGTTCGGAAACTTTTTGGATAATATGGTCGACTGGAATATAGGGAGAAATAGGTATTGGGGGACGCCATTAAATGTTTGGATATGTGAAAAATGCGGGGAGGAAAAGGCGCCGCATTCTATTGAAGAATTACGGGAGCTTTCGACCGAGAAACTGCCGGATGAACTTGATTTGCATAAGCCCTATGTAGATCAGATACAGTTATCATGCTCCTGCGGCGGGGTGATGCGGAGAACAAGCGAGGTTATTGATGTGTGGTTTGATAGCGGTTCGATGCCATTTGCTCAATATCATTATCCATTTGAAAATAAGAATCTGTTTAACAAACAATATCCAGCTGATGTTGTGATTGAAGGTGTTGATCAAACAAGGGGATGGTTTTACAGTCTGCTTGCAGTTTCCACTTTATTTACAGGACAGTCACCGTATAAAAGAGTTCTTTCTTTAGGTCATATATTAGATGAAAACGGCCAAAAGATGTCAAAAAGCAAGGGGAATGCCCTGGATCCTGCAGAGTTGATGGAGGAATTTGGTGCGGATTCCCTCAGATGGGCATTACTGGCTGATAGCTCTCCATGGAATAATAAACGTTTTTCTAAAAGAACGGTAAGTCAAGCGAAGTCCAAAGTTATTGATACGCTGATGAATGTTTATTCATTTTATAGCATGTATGCTGAGATCGATCAGTTTAATCCGGAAAATGACTTGGGCGGATCACGAACGGTGCTCGATGATTGGATACTTTCCAGATTAAATACAGTGATTAAGCATGTAACATACAGTTTAGAGGAGTATGAGATAACGAAAGGGGCAAGAACCATTGCGGCTTTGATAGAAGAGCTCAGTAACTGGTATGTAAGACGTTCCAGACAGCGATTTTGGAGCAGTGGGATGACAGAGGATAAAAGAGCGGCCTTCAGCACCTTATATGAAGTGTTGAAGAAATTGACACAGCTTATGGCTCCTTATACGCCTTTTGTAACAGAAGATATTTACTCCAATTTAGTGAATGACAGTGTGCACGTATCAGCTTTCCCAAAATCGGATGACTCCCTGATTAATGAACAATTAGAACAGGATATGAATGCAGTTTTGGAAATCATAGAACAAACCAGATCTGTCAGGAATGCAGCAGCTATTAAAACAAAACAGCCATTAGGAAAATTAGTTGTGATCACGCCAGCAGGGATCCATATGCCTCGACTGAAAACTTATTCATCCATTATCAAGGAGGAAATGAATGTAAAAGAAGTGGCATTTACAAAAGATCAAGATCTATTGAAATATGATTTTAAATTGAACTTTTCTGTTGCTGGGCCAAAATTTGGCAGATCTGTAAGCGAAGTGAAAAACAAAGTGGATAAACTCGACGAAGCATTAAAAACAAAGTTCATGGAAGACAAAGAAATGCAATTATCATTAAGTTCAGGTGAAACAGTTATTCTCACACTTGACGAAGTTCTCATTGATAAAAAGGGGAAAGATGGGTATGCGTTATCGGAAGGAAGTAATTACCTGATTTTATTGGATACGACTTTAACGACGGAACTAAAAGAAGAAGGTTTGGTTCGAGAGTTTATCCGTACTGTTCAAACGTATCGAAAAGAGTTAGGGCTTCCTGTTGACTTACGGGTAGATCTATATATTCAGACTGAACCATGGTTTCAATGTGTTTTGAAGAAATATAAAGCGTTGACTCATAGGAATTTAATATTGAATGAGATCTTTTTTGAAAGTAGACCAGGTATGAAAAAGATTGACGTGGAAGACTATGAAATGAAATTGTATATACGATCATAGTGACGCAGCCTCTTCCGTTTTGGAAGGGGGTTTTCTTTTTATAAACTATTGCTTGCCAACTTTATATAAGTGATTTAATATATAAGTTGTTACTTATATATTAGGAGTGAGGTGTTAGACAATGCTGAAAACGTCGCTTGAAATCGAAGAAGCTGCTGTCATTCTTAAACTATTGGGTGATAAAACAAGGCTTACGATGATAAAAATTTTGGATACGGGAGAATGCTGTGTATGTGAATTTGTCGAGATCTTTCAAATGAGTCAGCCGGGAATAAGTCAACACTTAAAAAAATTAAAAGATATGGGATTGGTTCGGGAAAAGAAGAAAGGGCAGTGGATTTTTTATTCCATCAATAAGAACAATGTTTACTACCCTTTTGTTAGTGAAATTCTTCATCAACTGCCAAGCCAGGAAAATAAACTTATAAATTTAGAAAAACAGGGAAAACGTATTATTTGCTGTTGATTCGCCGGAGGTTTTTATTTTGTCAGGAACACTTATATTAGCGCTCATAATTTTTATTGCAACATTGATTTTCGTTATTTGGCAGCCAAAAGGATTGTCCATTGGCTGGTCGGCCTGCGGAGGGGCGGTAATAGCACTCCTCGTAGGTGTTGTCGACTTTGGGGATGTCATCGAAGTAGCGGATATTGTATGGAACGCGACGCTGGCATTTGTTGCTATCATTCTTATTTCTTTAATACTTGACGAAATAGGTTTGTTCGAATGGGCGGCACTACATATGGCCAGAGTCGGAAAAGGCCAGGGGATAAAAATGTTTGTTTACATCAGTTTGTTGGGTGCAGTTGTTGCAGCCTTTTTTGCCAATGATGGAGCGGCATTGATCCTTACGCCAATTGTACTTGCAATGGTTCGAACCCTTAATTTTAAGGAAAAGATGGTATTTCCTTTTATTATGGCAAGTGGATTCATTGCTGATACAACATCATTGCCGTTTGTGGTCAGTAATCTGGTTAATATTGTATCGGCAGACTTCTTTAATATCGGTTTTTTAGAGTATGCGATTCGCATGTTTATCCCGAATCTCTTTTCACTTGTAGCGACCATTACAGTTTTACTGATTTACTTTCGAAAAAGTATTCCAAGAACGTATGATATTTCGAACCTACAAAAACCGGAAGAAGCCATTAAAGATAAAAAAATGTTCCGCCTTTCCTGGTATGTTTTGGGACTGCTAGTTATTGGATATTTTATAAGTGAGTTTATTCATCTGCCTGTCTCTATTGTTGCAGGGACGATAGCGATCTTCTTTATTTTTATGGCTAAAAATAGTTCTGTTGTTGATACGAAAGCTGTGATAAAAGGCGCTCCGTGGAATATTGTTTTCTTTTCCCTCGGCATGTATGTCGTTGTATTCGGATTAAGAAATGTAGGATTAACGGACTTATTGGCAAGCGTGATCCAGGCAAGTGCGGAGCAGGGATTATTTATCGCAACCATTTCCATGGGATTCATTGCAGCCATCCTGTCTTCTATTATGAATAATATGCCGACAGTGATGATTGATGCGATTGCCATCTCCGAAACGGACACTACTGGAGTGATCAGAGAGGCGTTAATTTACGCCAATGTGATCGGCTCTGACTTAGGGCCGAAAATAACACCAATTGGGTCACTGGCTACCCTGCTATGGCTACATGTGTTATCCCAAAAAGGGGTTAAAATATCCTGGGGAACCTACTTTAAAACTGGTATCGTATTAACCATCCCTATACTGTTTATCACATTATTAGGTCTCTATTTCACGCTCACTCTATTTTAAAGGAGAATGAATATGTCGAAAAAAATCATCTACTTCCTATGTACCGGAAATTCCTGCAGAAGCCAGATGGCGGAGGGCTGGGCAAAAAAGTACTTCGGCGAAGACTGGGTAGTTAAAAGTGCCGGCATCGAAGCACACGGATTAAATCCAAATGCCGTTAAAGCAATGGATGAAGCCGGTGTCGATATTTCGGATCAAAAATCGGAAATCATTGATATGGATATATTAAATAATGCCACGCTTGCAGTAACGCTTTGCGGAGATGCAGCTGATAAGTGCCCAATGACACCACCGCATGTGAAACGGGATCATTGGGGATTTGATGATCCGGCGAAAGCAGAAGGAACAGAAGAAGAAAAGTGGAAAGTATTCCAGCGGGTTCGTGATGAGATTGAAGAGAGGGTGAAGCGGTTTGCTGAGAGAGGAGAGTAGTTAATTAATTGGACACTCTCTTGAACTTTCAATAAAAGATTGCTGTTTTATTGCAGTGTAACTGGTTGGCCGACAAAAGCGCCACGTCCTGGGACTACGGGACGTCCCATCATAAAGAATTGTGGCAACGTCTGCATGACCTACGTCCTGTAGGCCTAAACCCACTGAATGAAGTTTCACTTTATCGCCAAACCTGACATACTAATAACTGGTGCTAAATAGTATGTTTGAAAAAGACTTAATCTAAATAAAAAGGTAAGGAATCCATTTTGAACGGGTTGTCAAAGTGGGTTCTTTTTATTTTTGGGTAGCTATAAAACGTTTGGATGGTGGTTATCTCAAAGCGTTTTCGAGCAATTGTGAGGAAGGTTTCGTCTTAGATGGCTGCTCTACTTACCTTCTTCCTTTTATCTTTTATGAATGGAAAAGGGATACCCTTGGTATAAGAGTACCCCTTTGATTTCTAAAGTAACACATAAGATTTATTCGATTTTTATTATCGTTTATATAAAATCTGTTTTATTTCTTTTTTACCGCGGTACATGTTCCACTTCAAGTTCTCTAACTTAAGCAACGCAAGCCCAAACCTGCTCTTGCGTCCTTGCAACCCTTTAGTTGCGCCAGTGTGAATAAGCATCTGCAAAAACATTGCGTAGAATGCCAGAATTACTTAGTTGTTACTATATTTTTTTATAATATCACATATAGGAGGAGGTGTCAAATTATACGAAAGGAATGTGGCGCGGATATTTCTGTAATTGGTTTGACCGTCGAAACTGGGAGGAAGCTTATCTATCGAAGTCACTAAGTTTAAATGTCTGAAAGGTCATATTAACCAACTTTCTTCATACCTGATAAACCTTAACCCTTAAAGAAACTTCTCCGATGGGTAACTCCACTTATTGACTTGAATCACTATGGTGTCTATACTTTTGGTAGATTGTTTTAGAAGGAGAGAGAATTGTATGAATGGAAAAATAATTGTTTTTTCCGGGTTTAGCGGAGTAGGAAAAAATACGATTATTAATGAATTGAAAAGTAAATACCCTCACGTTTTATATATCCCGTCCATGACGACCAGGGAAATGCGCGCAGGAGAAACGGAAGGGTCTCCTTATTTTTTTGTAGACAGAGATGAATTTAAAAGCAGGATTGCGAATAATTATTTTATTGAGTATGAGGAAGTACATGAAAACTGGTACGGCACACCAAAGGATAAGTACTACGAAGCAATAGAAAACAATCTAATAGTGGTGAAAGATATTGACGTGAACGGCGCAGTGGCCATGAAGCAGGAGTTTGGAGATAATACTGTACTGGTCTATATCGAACCTCCAAGTATTGATGAATTAAAGCATCGCCTGTTAAACCGCGGGGATAACTCGGATGATATTATCAGAAGGCTGAAAAGGGTGGACTATGAACTGTCCAAGAAACCTTTATTCGATGAAATCGTAGTAAATGATGACCTCGAAAAAGCTGTGCTTAAGTGTGAAGAGGTTTTGCTGAAACATGCAACAGGAATTACCCCTTCATAAATAGAGAAGCAACGGAAAGGTGAGACAATGGGAGAAACGGCGATCAAATTATCAAACCTAACAAAATCATACAGAAAAAATGCTGCTGTAAAAGATGTGACACTGGAAGTGGAAAAAGGGGAATTGTTTGGTTTTCTTGGTCCTAATGGGGCCGGAAAAACAACAACGATTAAAATGATGACTGGTTTATTGGAGCCAACGGAAGGTACTGCAGAAATTATCGGCATTGATATTTGGAAAGATCCGCTTGAAGCTAAAAAGAAGATTGCTTACGTGCCGGATCAGCCAAATCTATATCCCAAACTGACAGGTTGGGATTATTTGGCGTTTATCGCTTCTGTTTTTCGGATTCCCAAGAAACAGTTTAAAACCAACGCAATGGAGTTGCTTGAAACGTTCAGTCTAACACATGATGCACATGATTTAATTGAAAGCTATTCCCACGGGATGAAGCAGAAAATTGCGATATGCGGGGCGCTCGTTTCCGAGCCGGACGTGTTTTTTTTGGATGAACCGACGGTCGGGCTTGACCCTAAAAGTGCACGCAGTCTAAAGAATCTGCTTCGGGAGCAATGTAATAACGGGATGACTGTCTTTATGTCCACGCATATTTTAGAAATTGCTGAGCAGATGTGTGATCGGATTGGCATCATTTTTGATGGGGACATTATTTCTCTTGGGACGATGCAAGACCTTAGAACACAAGGCGGGAATACGGATAAAAGTCTGGAGGATATTTTCCTGGAACTTACTGGTGGAGAAGACCAGCAAGAAGTCATCAAGGGCATGGCCGAAAATGGTGATTCCCAATGATGAAAGCTCTTTTGAAAAATCAATGGAAAATATTTTGGAACATGGCTCGAACGCAGCCCAAGGTGAATTACATAAGCTATCTTGTATTATTTGTCGTTTTTTTTATCGTGTTATATTGGTTAGTCTTAGGGATAGGGGTAATAGGTGATGCAATTACGGAGCCCATTTTGGCGGGCCTCCTGTCCTACGGGTTTCTGATAGTGATTGGATTTATTATTTTATTTAGTCTCCCGCAGGTATTTAAGCATTTGTATTCTGCTACTGATTTAAATCTCTTGTTCACGATGCCAATTCCGACAAGGTATATATTTTGGATTAAATACATGCAGAGTTTTGTGGGGGCGCCAATAATTCTTTTTGTTCTAGCAATTGTGCCGTTATACGTGTATGGGTTATATGCCGGGGTCAATTTCCTGTATTTCCCTGTTGTGCTCATTATATTGCTTTCTGTCATTGTGATTGGCTTATCGATTGCCTATTTGTTTAACCTAGTTCTAGTGCAGATCATACCGGCATCGAGAGCTAATGAATTTATGTCAGTAATGAGTGTATTGGCAGGGTTATTGGTCTATCTTTTGTTTTTCCTCCCCGGCAGAGCAAACGAAGAACCGCTCACAGAAGTTATTCTGTCCGGATTGCCTTTATTTCCAGCATGGTTTCCGGTAACATGGGCGAGTAACGCCATTACACAGGCAAGTACAGGTTCATTTGACTTTTTTATTCCTTTTCTTATGATGCTTGTTCTGACAATTATTTTTATCCTGGTAACATCTACACTTGTTGACAGGGGGTTTCGAACCGGATGGGTAAAATTGAGTGAAGGAAGTGGAAAAAAACGCAAAAAAGCCACCAAGAAAAAACAAGAGTCAAAGCTTAATCGTCCCGTGATTGCTGTCGGGAAAAAAGAATGGTTTACTTTAAAACGTGATGTAAGAGAATGGCTTTCGTTTATTCCAATTTTCATTTTTATGTTCGTATTCCTATTTTCAGGCTTTATCTCTGGAGAAGGAAACTTAAATGATTTACGTGGTATACCTGAATTAACCTGGCCACTAGCGCAGATTCTATTATTATCTATTTATGGCATGACGAATGCACAATTTGCCAGTTTTTCCATTGCGCGAGAGGCAAAGTCAACGTGGATATTGGAGATTCTCCCGCTATCTGGAAAAGAGATTATTTTTGGGAAGTTGTGGATCAGCTGGCTTGTTCCTTTTGTCATTTTAACGGTGATTGAAGTCGTTGCTGGTCTTTACCTTGGCTGGACAGCACTTCAGTTTATCGGTGGTATCGTGATGAAAGCTGTGCTCACTGTTGGCATGAGTGGCCTCGGCATATGGTTTGGGGCAATCGGGGCAAAGTATAATCCGGAAAATCCGCAGAACCGTTTGCGGTTTGCACCGGCTTTATTAATGATGATGGCTTCATTTGTTTATTTGTTCCTGGCGTTAATTCCATTTGCCATATTATTGATCCCTGTGGAAGCAATGGCATTTGTCCAGGAGGTTAGTAATACGAATGGTTTTATTGGAACTGCGGGCGGTTTTATTTATTCGGTACTGCAATGGAAAGAAGCAAGTGTGTTCCTCGTTATGGTAGGAGGTTTCATTTTAATGCTGGCCGTTTCCTTTGGTGTTGCGTATTTATTCGCGGTGAAAAGTGCCCGCAGAATAGAAGAAGGCATCGATATTGAAATGGTGCAGGCCACCGTTTCCAAACCATTGTTCGGAAAGCGGCCTGGCGGTTTATAAACAAAAAAATCCTTATTGTTATGCAGTCTTTGGGCTGCTTACAATAAGGATTTTTATTATAAAGTACGGGAAGTATAGTATTTATACAGAACATTGCTATAGACCATAAAAAATGGTATACTTTTAAAGTGACCGCAATTGTATATGAGTGCACAAAAATATCTAATATTATTATATCACTGATTGGTTTCAAAGTCAACATAAAACAAAATTTAAGTTTACCCGAAAAGATAGATCGACTTTCCACAAAAAATAGGCATGGGAAAGTTCGAGCCCAAAAATGACTTTTCCATGCCTGTTTTAGCTATTTTTATGGTAAATAAAAGAAAATAATCCTCCCAAAATGTGTTAAAACTTATTTGGATAAAACAAAATTTATAACACAAAAGGAGACTCTGTATGTCTAATTATAACGCATTTTTCCAAGCAATTTATACCTTTGAGTTTACCTTTTTGTAAGGGGGAAAAGGTAAACTCAAAAAAACAAAAATTAAATGGGGTGGATGGAATGAGCCATGAAAAGGAAAACCGTGCCGCAGAAGAGCAGCGAATTGAGCGTGTTATACATGAAATCAACAAAAAAGAAGAAAAGATTCATGCTAAATCTGCTGGTCTGAAAGAGAGTGTGATTGAACTCCGTAAAAATTTTTGGGAAGATGTCACAGTCAATTTAGATGAGCCGGATGATGTCATTGAAACGCACGCCAGTATGAAGCAACAGGCAGAGCTGTTATCGGAAAGAGAAAGAACACATGGGCAATTTTCTAAAGAACTGAAAACCCTGAAACGTTTAAAGGATTCGCCCTATTTTGGCCGTGTTGACTTTAAGGAAGAAAATGATAATGAAGCTGATCAAATTTATATAGGAACCGCATCGCTCATGGATCACAAGGAAGAAGATTTTATGATTTATGATTGGCGTGCCCCCATTTCAAGTATTTATTATGATTTTCCTCCGGGCAAGGCCGAGTATGAAACAATGGAAGGCTCGATTAAAGGAGATATGACGTTAAAACGGCAATTTATTATAAGACAGGGCGAGCTCAAAGGCATATTTGACACTGGCGTATCCATAGGTGATCCCCTTTTGCAAGAGGCGCTTGGAAACAATGCCAGTACTACAATGAAAAGTATTGTAGCAACGATTCAGGAGGAACAGAACAAAATTATCCGCAATGAAAGAAGCCGTCTTTTGGTCGTTCAGGGAGCGGCGGGCAGTGGAAAAACGTCTGCTGCCCTGCAACGTATCGCCTATTTGATGTATCGATACAGGGATCAATTAAACGCTGATAATATGATTCTTTTTTCTCCTAATCCATTATTTACAAGTTATGTTGCGAATGTACTGCCAGATCTGGGAGAGGAAAACATTAAACAAACCACGTTTCTGGACTTCCTGGAAGAAGGTATTGGTAAAGAAATCACCATTGAATCCCCATTTAAACAGATGGAATATGCGTTAACAGGGGAAGGAAGTAATGACCATGAAATTCGAATGAAAAATATTGCATTGAAGTCGAGTTTGGATTTCAAACAGGTGATCGAGGCATTTATTTTACATCTGAAACATAAGGGCATCCATTTTAAAAATATCACTTTCCAGCATCGCGTCCTTATTTCAAAAGAAGCACAGTATGATTATTTTTATGGTTTAGATGAACATATGGATATTCCAAATAAAGTGGAGCTTGTCAGCAGGTGGCTGCTGAAGGAACTTCGACAAAAGATGGAGGAGGAGAAGGACAAGGATTGGGTAATGGAAAAAGTGGAATCACTTGATAGGGAAACTTATTTAAAAGCCTATTATCAAACACAGGATCAGGATGATGTGAATGATGTTGACACGGAAGAGGAGTTTTTGCGGGCGGCAGTGGTGAAAAATGTGTACTTGAAAATTAAGAAGCGGATTAAGGAATTTCAGTTTGTGAATGTCGCGGCAACCTACCTGAAAATGTTTAAAGATTGGGATCCTGAAAATCATCGGCCGGATTACTGGGAGGAAATTAATGCGTTTACCGCTTTTTATTTATCTCGAAAACATGTGATGTGGGAAGACGCTGCCCCGTATGCATATTTCAAGGGATTATTATTGGGGCATCACGCTGATCGATCAGTTCGGCAGTTAGTGATTGACGAGGCGCAGGATTATTCGGCCTTTCAATATGCATATATAAAAGAGGTTTTTCCTTATACACGAATGACTTTGCTTGGCGATGTGAATCAGGGAATCTATGCCTATGCAACAGAGGAAAATCCGCTTACCCCATCCACTGCTCTGGATAATCAGGAGCGGATCACACTGACAAAGAGTTACCGTTCCACAAAACAAATTGTGGAATTTACAAAAGCTTTTGCGCCTGGTGAAGAAGCGATTGTACCTTTTAACCGAGAAGGGGATAAGCCAAGGTTGTTACAGATCGAAAGTGCAGACCTCATGGAAGTGCTGCTTGAAAATGTAGAGGCACTTCGTGAACGTGGATATGAGAGTATTGCGCTAATTTGTAAAACAAAGCAGGAGAGCAACATGCTTTATGAACTTTTGAAAGATGAAACTGCGGTTAAGAAGATGGATGAGGAAACATTTGAATTTGAAAAGGGGTTGCTGATTCTGCCTGTATACTTAGCGAAGGGGATAGAATTTGATGCGGTAATAATTCCTGATGCTTCTGAACAAAGCTATGAAAAGGAGTCGGACAGAACACTTTTTTATACAGCTTGTACCAGGGCAATGCATTCACTTGTCATGTTGAGTAACGGTTCTCCTTGCAGGTTTATTGGGGAGGCATCCGGGAATAAATATGATGTAAGTGGGGTATAGAGGCATAGGGGCAGCTCACCTGTCCCTATGTCTCTTTATTTTTATAAATTGTTATAGACCTGTGAAATTTCTTTTTCGGCTATTTCTTCGTTTGCTGATTCCAGCTTCTTATGTTCGTCTACAGAACTTCCGGATGGTGCATCCTCGGCCTGAAAAGGATGATTAAATTTGAGACCATTTGTTACGCCTAGTTCTCCGTCTTGGTTAGCCTCTGTTGGAAGTTCGAATTTCTTTTTGGGTTTTTGGGCCATTTTATCACCTCATTTTAGATTTCGCAGGGTGGAACTTTTTTATTCCGCCCGTGTGCAACACTCAAAATAATTAAGGATATACCCCCGCGAGCAGCTTTTTAACAGCGCTTTTCAGGGTATATCAGTGATAATTGAAAATTTAACAGCGCTTTTCAGGGTATATCAGCGATAATTGAAAACTTATCATCGATTTTCAGGATTTATCCTCGCTTTTGAGAATATATCAGCGTTCACCAGCAATCACATCCCTTCTGAACATATCATTTGTCCGAAGCTGTGTTCTGACTCGAACAAACGGCAAAGCAACAGCTGAATTTACCAATCTGTGGTATATTCAGCTGTTTTTGATTTATAAAAGCCGATGTTCATCAAATTGTTAAAGGAATGCCACTCAATTGTCATTGGTATCCTCAGTATAAGTGATTTAAATCATTTATACTGTATGTATAGTGGAAACTTTGTCTACCCAGGTATGTTTTTATGCCTTTTAAACTGGTTTTAATAACCACCAAGAGAGGAGTTTGACTATTGCTGGAGATGGATCCGGTTATCATGAGCAGGTTATTGACTGCATTTACACTTGGGTTTCATATCATTTTTGCCACATTGGGTGTTGGTGTGCCCTTAATGATATGTATTGCTCAGTTTATTGGTATTAGAAGGAATGACCCGCATTATCTCTTGCTGGCAAGAAGATGGGCGCGCGGGTTTGTGATAACAGTTGCTATTGGTGTCGTCACAGGTACTGCAATAGGGCTGCAACTATCTTTATTATGGCCAAATTTCATGCAAATTGCCGGGCATGTAATCAGTCTTCCGTTGTTTATGGAAGTTTTTGCGTTTTTCTTTGAGGCAATATTTTTAGGTATATATTTATATACGTGGGATCGGTTTAAAAATCCTTATGTTCACTGGTCGCTCTCGATACCTATCGTCATTGGCGGAGGAATGTCCGCTGTTTTCATCACTATGGTGAATAGCTTTATGAACACACCAGAAGGGTTTTTCCTGACTGGTGACGGTGTAGCGGCAATAAATCCGCTTGCGGCCATGTTTAATCCGGCTACACCAACGAAGGTTTTTCATGTGCTGACCTCAGCCTATTTAACGGTAGCGGCGATACTTGCTGCGATTGCGGCTTTTCATTTGCTGCGGAAAAAAACCTCCAAGTATCATAAAAAAGCGTTAAAGCTAACGGTTACCGTTATGTTTATATTTTCACTGCTGACTGCGCTTGCCGGTGATGTATCTGCAAAGTTTCTGGCAGAACATCAGCCGGAAAAGCTGGCGGCTGCAGAATGGCATTTTGAAACAGAAGAAAATGCGGATTTAATACTATTCGGCTGGCTGAATGAAGATAATGACCCGGTTGGAGTTATTCGACTGCCAGGATTATTAAGCTTTCTGGCACATGGAGATGTTAACAGCGAAGTGATAGGGCTGGAGGAGTTTCCGGAAGAAGAAACCCCGCCGCTTATCGTGCACTATATGTTTGATTTAATGGTAATGATCGGGATGTTCCTGGTAGCTTTATCATTACTATACCTGATCTTCAAAAAAGTAAAGCGGGTCAATGCGCACAGTAAATGGATGCTGTGGCTGCTTGTTCTGAGCGGGCCGCTTGCTGTGCTGGCGCTTGAGTTTGGTTGGCTTTATGCGGAATTGGGGAGGCAGCCGTGGATATTACGCGGCATTATGACAGTGGAAGAAGGTGCTACATCCTCGGCTTATGTAGGGGAAATGTTTTTCCTGTTCCTTGGTTTATACGCAGTGCTTGGTACAATTTGTATTGTCGTGCTGCGCAAGTTATTCCGGAATAACCCTGCGGAGGAAGAGCTGGAGAAAAAATACCCAACGGTAGAAACGGAGGCTAATTAATGGGCTATGAAATAATTGGAATCACCGTGTTATGGTTTTTTCTCTATGGTTATTTAATAGTAGCTTCTGTTGACTTTGGTGCCGGATTTTTTGCCTACTATGCGAAAGTCACGAAGAAGGATCATATCATTAATCAGTTGATTTCCAGGTATTTATCGCCGGTTTGGGAAGTGACAAACGTATTTTTCGTTTTCTTTTTTGTTGGTATCGTTGGCTTTTTCCCTGACTCTGCCTATTATTATGGAACGGCTTTGCTTGTACCGGGAAGTATCGCAATTATTTTGCTTGCGATCCGTGGTTCCTTTTATGCTTTTGAAAATTATGGCTCGAAACAAAGCAATGTGTATATGTTTTTGTACGGTGCTACCGGGCTGTTAATTCCGGCTTCCTTGTCCACAGCGCTCACTATGTCAGAGGGCGGATTCATTTTGGAGGAAAACGGGCAAGTTTCGCTTCAATATATGGAACTCTTAACAAGCCCGTATTCTTGGAGTGTTGTGTTCTTGGCAATCGTTTCTGTGTTGTTTATCAGTGCCGCCTTTTTAACATTTTATGCGGCGCGAGCAAAAGACACAGCGGCATTAAAATTAGTCCGGAAGTACGCTTTATTTTGGGGGACACCAACCATAGTTATGGCGTTAACGACGTTTATTGCTTTGGGCCAGCATAATGAAAGACATTATGAAAATATGATTGATTTATGGTGGGTGTTTGGTTTATCGGTTGGATTTTTTATGATTGCCATGTGGCTTTTATATGAAGGAAAACGTTATGGGCTGGCATTCATCAGTGTAATGCTGCAATTCTTCTTTGCGTTTTTCGGATATGGAATAAGTCATTTGCCATATATATTGGATCCTTATATCAATATTTATGAGCATGCGACCCATGAGTCGATGGGAATTGCGCTCATCATTGCGTTTATCGCCGGGTTATTTCTGCTTATTCCTTCGCTGGTCCTGTTAATAAAACTTTTTTTATTCGATGCAGATTATGTGAAAGGGAAAAAATAATATGAAGGGAGTACGGTCATGAGCTATATAAAAAAAGCTATGAAAAAACAGAAAAAAGGCTTCATATCCATGTTCTTGTTAACGGGTATCACAGCTGCGGCCATTACTGTTCAAGCGTACTTCCTTGTATCTGTGATTGATGGTGTCTTTTTACAAGAGGAATCGTTTAAGACGCTTCTTCCGTTATTGGGAGGGCTCCTTTTCGTTCTTCTCGTAAGGGCGCTTAGTAAATATGGAATTGGCTTAACAGGTGTGGCAATGGGTGTACATGCAAAACGATATTTTCGAAAAAAGCTTTTGCAAAAGCTTACCGACAATCCGATCCAAGCTTCCCTTGATTCTCAATCAGGTAAAAAGACCAGTTTGTTGATGGATGCAGTAGATGAAGTGGATAGTTATTTCAGTGGTTATATTCCCCAGATCATTCAGTCATCGATCATCCCGCTTGTTTTGCTTGTCGTCATTTTCACCCAACACGCAAACACCGGTTTTATCATCCTGATTACAGCTCCGTTTATCCCTCTATTCATGGTTATTATAGGCATGCAGACAAAGAAAAAGTCAGAGGAGCAACTGGAAAAGCTTTCTCAATTCTCGGGCCAATTTTTAGATGTCGTACAGGGGCTTGTCACGCTGAAATTATTTGGACAGGCAAAAAAGAAAAAAGAGGCAATCAAAGAGAGCAGTCTTCAATTTCGTGATGCGACAATGGAAATATTGAAAGTTGCTTTTGCTAATTCCTTTATGCTCGAGTTGATATCCATGCTGAGTATTGGAATTGTTGCGCTCGAGATAGCACTTCAGCTCATTGTTTTTGATGGTATATCATTCTTCACTGCATTTTTTCTCTTAATAATAGCTCCTGAATTTTACAGTTCATTCAAAGAGCTTGGCACTGCCTTTCACAATGGACGGAGCAGTATGGGCGCGATGAATAAAATAGGTGAGGAATTAGACAAGGAGGATCAGCCTGTACGATGGGGGCAGGAACAATTAAACACAGAATTGCCCCCTGAAATAAAATTGGATAACCTGGCGTTTCAATATGGGGAAAATCAATTTGAATTGAAAAATATCAACGCAACTTTTGACACCTTTTCGAAAGTAGCGATTGTTGGAAAAAGCGGATCAGGTAAAACAACTTTGCTTCATTTACTTGCTGGGCTGCTACCTTTGTCTTCAGGCAAGATAGCAGTGAATGGAAAAGATTTATCAAATTATCAAGAGCAGGGATGGTTTAACCAATTAAGTTATATTTCGCAAAACCCGTACTTGTTTTCAGGGACAATAGCAGAAAACATTGCTATCGGCGGGAATGTGGAAGTTTCCCGCACAGAGGTAGAAGAGGCAGCTGAAAAAGCCGGACTCGCTGATATGATAGCATCCCTCACGGACGGCTATGATACGCTTATTGGTGAGGCCGGACGAGGGCTTTCCGGTGGAGAAAAACAACGGGTGGCATTGGCAAGAGCTTTTATAAAAATGCCATCTATTATTTTATTTGATGAGCCGACGACAGGCTTGGATCTTGGGACGGAGCGAATATTGCAAGCTTCCATCGCAAAATTATCAAGGAATGCCACAGTAATAACCGTGGCCCACCGGCTGCATACGATAAAAGATGCCGATCAAATTCTTTTTCTGGATCATGGGGAGCTGCAGGCCGCAGGAACCCATGATGAACTTTATCAAGCGGTACCAGCTTATCGGGATATGGTTTCCATCCAAAAAGGAGGGGAAGCGGAATGAAAGAAATAATGGTTGTTACCCGACTTATGTTTATGGAAAAAAGGGATATTTTCATTTCAATCGTTCTCGGTATCATAGCAGGTCTTGCTGCAGTAGGGCTTTTTTCTGCAAGTGGTTATTTAATTTCTCGCGCTGCTTTAGAAACACCGCTATACGCATTAATCCTGCTAACCTCCACGGTAAAACTACTCGGATTCACTAGGGCGTTATCCCGTTATGCGGAAAGATATTTTTCTCACCGAGCTACATTCACTATCTTGAGTAATGTGAGAGTTGCTTTTTTTGAAAGACTTGAGCAAGTAGTGCCGGGAATTTTTCAAAAGTATCAAAGTGGTGACTTGCTTTCGAGAATCGTGGGAGATGTAGAAAGTCTGCAGGATTATTTTCTGCGTGTGTTCTATCCTCCTATTGTGCTGGCTATCGTATTTTTAAGCACTATTTTATTTACCATGTTCTTTTCTATTTATACGGCTTTGGTGTTATTGATTGGCCTTATTTTAACAGGTTTTGTCCTTCCTGCATTGTTTACGATGAAACAAAGAAAGCTGGATAGTCAGGTAAGAGCGGGTAGAGGAGATCTATCAACGGATGTGACGGAGTTTTTGTATGGCTTTCGTGATTTAAAAATATATCAAAGACTGGATGAGAAAAGAAAACAGCTTACGGGAACCTCTGAATTCTATTTGAATGAACAGAAAAAAGAAGGAAAAAATTTGCAGTTCAATGAAGCGATCATTACGATGGTTGGCTTTTTCATCACATGGGTTGTTGTTGTGATGGGAACCTATTTTGTAGCAGCCGGTCAGCTGGAAGGGGTATTTCTTGCTATGCTGGTGATGCTTACCATTACCATATTTGAAGATGCTTCCGTCATGGCGGGGGTCCCTGTTTATTTGAATGAAACAAAGCAGGCGACGAGCCGGCTGCTTTCTGTAAGTCAGGTGGAAGAAGTGGAACAAGCTGAATCCATGCATATATTAGATGATAAAAAAGAAATAGCTATCGAAATGAAGAATGTCAGCTTTACATTTCCGGATGAAGAGAGAAAAGTACTTGATGATGTATCGTTATCACTTCCCGCAGGTTCCAAAACAGCTATTGTAGGTCCAAGCGGCTCGGGAAAGTCTACCGTACTTCAACTTTTATTGAACATGTATGAAGCTGAACAAGGGGATATTCGAATCAATGGCAAACTTATGGCATCCATTGATCAGGAAAGTATTTGGCAAGCTGCGAATGTGGTGCTGCAGGAAAACCATTTTTTCTATGGAACCGTGAGGGAAAATTTGCAGTTGGCTGGAGAAGATGTAACAGAGGAAGAGATGGAAAAAGTACTGGCCGCTGTTCATCTTGAGAAGTTTTCGCTGGATGATCCTGTTTATGAAAAAGGGAATAATTTTTCTGGCGGCGAAAAACAGCGACTTGCCGTTGCGAGAGCTATGCTGAAAGGGAAGTCACTTTGGTTTTTGGATGAGCCCGTATCATCAGTTGATGCTGTTACGGCAAAAGGCATTTATGGTCAGCTATTTAAGCAAAATAAGGCAGATACAATGGTGTTGATCAGTCATCAGCTAACAGGTTTAGAAGAAATGGATCAAATTATTGTGATGGA
This sequence comes from Virgibacillus oceani, assembly GCF_041521345.1. Taxonomy (GTDB): domain Bacteria; phylum Bacillota; class Bacilli; order Bacillales; family Amphibacillaceae; genus Virgibacillus_N; species Virgibacillus_N oceani_A. The sequence goes on from NZ_JBGOHB010000016.1 coordinate 66,487, forward strand.
ACAAGGGCGTATCAGAGAAAGTGGCAGCTATTCGGAATTAATCGCGCAAAAAGGATACTTTTATGAAATGCGAAAAATAGAAGAAGATTTATTGTGAATCATGTTGGTCAGGCTAATGCCTGGCCTTTTTAAATCATAAATTAAATATGTGGAATAATATCATTAAAAATATTAATATATTTAATTTAACTATTGATTTATTTTATTTAATCATCTACACTGAAAATTAAGAAAGGACGATGATGATGACTTATACCGTATTAAATACTTGTCCGGTTTGCAGCCATTCCTTACACGTTACGAAATTACATTGTTCTCACTGTCATACTACGATAGAAAATGATTTCGAACTATCCAAGTTTTCTTCCTTATCCCGGGAACAGATGGAATTTATTGAGACGTTTATTGTTTCCAGGGGAAATATTAAGGAAGTGGAAAAAGAACTCGGAATTTCCTATCCGACGGTGCGCGGGAAACTGAATGAGATCATTGAAATATTAAGGCAGGAAAAGAAAAGTAAACCAGAGCTAACGTCAACTCCCGCGAAGGCTCAGGTGATCAGTATGCTGGAGAAAGGGGAGATCACTTCACAGGAAGCGATTAAATTAATAAAGGATCATTAGAAAGGGGAAAGTGGCATGCGTGAAGAAATTAAAAGGGTGCTAAAAATGGTAGAAGAAGGAAGGCTGAATGGCGATGAGGCAGCGGAGTTAATAGAGGCATTGAAAGAAGAGCCTGTTGTTAAAACGAAGTCACCATCCAAGTCGTATTTGGATAAAATGCTGAAAGTCAGAGTTTATTCAGACGATAAGGATCAGGTGAATGTCAACGTTCCGGTCCGGTTTGTCAGAACGATGCTCAAGCTGGGGCAAGGCATAGCCGGAAATGTACCTGCAGCCAAGGAATATGTTGCAGATATTGACATGGATGTCATTATAGAAGCCATTGATAATGAAATGGAAGGAAAAATTGTGGATATCCAGTCATCCACCGGAGAGATCGTTGCTGTATATATTGAATAAAAAAGGCACCACTGCTGGGTGCCTGGGACTGCGCTAAAATGCTCGTCCCACCGTAAAGAAAGGGGACTGCGCTAAAATGCTCGTCTCATCGTAAAAATTTGTCGTTCCCCGAAAATTGCCGAATGCTTGGCGGCTACCGATGACAAGTTCGGGTTTTAGAAATTGAGAAATGTATGCAAATCTGTCCACTCGATAATGCGGTCAGCCTCCAAATCCCTGTTATAGGATTGATCCTTGACAAAAATATGCACTTGTTCATCTGCAAGAGTCTCAAGCACTGCGGGTTTATCATCCACGTAGTAATCAAGGTCCAAATCCTTGATAATATGAATTTTTTCTTCATCCTTCATCCCGTAATAAAATTGGTCATCTTGGATAGGAAAGCCTCGTTCCTTCATCCACGCTTTTGTCCGCTCGCCGTGTTCGTGTGGTCTAGCAGTAATATAATAAATTTCATGTCCTGCCTTGTGCAGCTTTTGCAATGTTTCTACTGCTCCGGGAAAAGGGGGACAATTGGTGTAGTAGATTTCTTCCAAAGAACTTTCCCACATGTCTTTTCCCTCTGCATCGGTTAACCCGAACGGTTCATGTATTTCCACGCTGTCCAAACCCTTGAAAATATCCAATGGAACCTGCTTGTTTAGCTTCTTCTTATATATATGGAAAGCATGTTCCCTTAAGTTAATTAATGTATCATCAATATCAAAGCCAAATTTCATCTTATATCCCTCGATTAATTACTTTTGTTGTACATTGGATACCCAATGAATTTAAAATCCTTGCCGATTTTCTCAAAAGTAGTATCCATTAATTCAATCGCATCTTTCATTAATTCAATGCCAGATCCTTCTAAAAAGGTAGGAGCATCTTTTCCGCCGATAAGCTTTGGAGCAAAGTAAAGTACCACTTTATCAATTAAGTGGTTTTCCAGAAATGATGCATTTACATTGCCACCACCTTCAATGAACACGGAAGAAATGCCTTCCTCACCAAGGACCTGAACAACCTCATTTGGATCAACAGATTTCCCACTATCTGTTTCAATTACCCTTAATCCCAGGTCTTCCAGTTTTTTTCGTTTATCTGGATTATGATTTTGACTGGTGAAAATCCAGGTTTCTGCTTGTTTGTTAGTAACGAGCTGAAAATCGAGCGGAATTTTTAAGGAGGAGTCCAGTACTACCCTGAGTGGGTTCCTTCCATTTGGTATTCGAGCGGTCAAAGCAGGGTCGTCTTTCAAAACGGTGTTAATACCAACGAGAATGGCCATGTTCTCATGACGCAGTTTATGGACATCTAGCCTTGCTTCCTCCGAAGTAATCCATTTACTGTTAAAGGTATGGCTGGCGACTTTGCCATCTAGTGTTATTCCTGATTTTAACGTAACAAATGGCTTTTTCTCTACAATGTATTTGTTAAACACTTCATTCATTTTCCGTGACGCTTCTTCCATAACGCCTGTGACCACTTCAATACCGGCATCCTGTAAAATTTTCACACCACTGCCTGAGACTTGCGGATTTGGATCCAGCGTGGCTATTACTGCTTTTTTAATGCCTGCCTCAACAATTGCTTCAGCACATGGACCTGTCCGTCCGTGATGAGAACAGGGTTCCAGTGTGACGTAAATTGTACTGCCGCGGGCAAGCTCCCCAGCCATTCGAAGTGCATGAATTTCTGCATGTGACTCTCCGGCTTTTAAATGTGCTCCCACACCAACAATGCGCTTCTCATTCACAATCACCGATCCTACGAGTGGGTTGGGGTCTGTCTGGCCTTTCATAGCCATTGCATTCTTTAGAGCTAACTCCATATAAAATTCATGACTAGTCATTTGGGCATGTCCTCTCTGATTCTATATGACCAGATTTGGTGATTTTCGTTTCCAAATACTTTTTATTGTACTCGGAAATATCACCCCATAATGGTGTCCTTCCTTTAACAGACATCCCTGAATCTCTCAAGGCTGCCAGCTTATTCGGGTTATTAGTAATCAGGATAACAGGCTTCGTACGCAGCGTTTTTAAAACAGTTATCGCATCATCATATTTACGCAAATCATTTTCATAACCGAGGCTTTCGTTTGCTTCCACGGTGTCATACCCATTTTCCTGTAGTACATAAGCCATCGCTTTGCTGAAAAGCCCAATACCGCGTCCTTCATGGTTGGCCAGATAAAATAATGCACCTGTCCCGTGCTCTTTGATTTTTTTCATGGATTCTTTCAGCTGAAAGCCGCAATCACAGCGCTTGCTTCCAAAAATATCTCCGGTATGACAAATGGAGTGCAATCTGATTAAGGCCTCGTCATCATTTTCAAAATCTCCATAGACAAGCACACTGGACTGCTGATATTCGGCCAGGTTTGTTGAAGTCAGATTGTCTATTATCTTCTCATAGTCCTCAGTTACTTCATCATAATTAAGCCAGCAATACCATTTGAATACAACCGTTTCTCCATATAGGTTAACGGGCAACTGGATTGGCCCAACTAAATATATCGCACTTCCATTATTTTTGATTAATTGAATCTTATCCTTTAAAACGGAAAACACTTGTGATCTCAGATTAAGCTGTCCCATTTTTTCGGCTCCTTTCACTTACGTCTTCTTAGTATAATGAAAAATGGGAGTATCATCAATTTATCTTTCTTGAGGGGAGAGGAAATGCTGTTCCTTCTACATTTAAGAGAAGAACATAGAAGTGCTTTGTTCTCTCTCCAAAACAAAAAGAAAATATTCCACTGAGAAAGTATTTATTACTGCAAAAGTAATAATTATTCCAGCAGAAATATATGTGGAAATTGAAATCCCATTGACTTCCCACAATTTTTCCCATAAACTATTACCATAGCGAAAAGGAGGTGGCTCAGATGAATATTACTGGTGGCGGCATTTCAAAATTCACAGAATATCTTTGGATTTGTTATGCGCTTTTTTCCAATGTTTCTTTCCAAGGGATACGTATGTCCTTTTTTAAGACAACTTAATGGAAAAATACCAGTAAGAGACATCTGACCACAGACGGCATATTTTAAGTTAAAGGCGGTGGAGATTAGCTCTCTGCGGTCTTTTTTGTTTGTGAAAATGTCTCTTCTAAACGGAAAGGAAGAGAATCATGATCGTATGCAGTATACAAAATGTGACACAGACCATTGGAGCGAATACGGTATTTAGCGGGATAACGACGGAAATTAAACAGGGTGACAAAATCGGGTTGATTGGCAGAAATGGGGAAGGAAAAACCACCTTACTTGATCTGATAGCCCGGAAAACATCGCCGTCCAGCGGTGTGATAACGTGGAAAAAAGAATTAAAAGTTGATCTGCTGAAGCAACAGCCTAGCATGGATGGAAGGAAAAGTGCGGAAAACATTCTTTATGAAGTATTTGCTTCTATGGAAGAACTGAAAATAAAAATGTCTGAATTTGAGCAGAAAATGTCAGCGGAAACAAATCCGGATAAATTGACGCGTATTATTGAAAAGTATGGCCTCTTGCAGGAAAAATTCCAACAGGAAGGCGGATATGAAATTGATTCACAAATAAGGCGAATCATGAGCGGGTTGCAAATGGAGGAACTGAAGAACAAAGAGTGGCAGCAGTTAAGCGGCGGAGAGCGGACAAAGATTGGGCTAGCAAAGCTGTTACTCGCCAAACCGGATTTACTCCTTTTAGATGAACCGACAAACCACTTGGATTTATTTGCGATAGAGTGGCTGGCAAATTTTATTCAGCAGTATGATGGGACAGTGATCATTGTCTCGCATGACCGCTACTTTTTGGATGAAACGGTAACCTCCATTCTGGAAATGGATCAAGGAGAACTCATTAAATACCATACAAACTATACAGGTTATGTGAAAGAGCGGGAGGAAAGACTGCTCCGTGAATTTCAGCAATATGAGGATCAGCAAAAAAAGATCAAAAAAATGAAGGAAACAATTAAACGGCTGAAAGAATGGGCCAACCAGGCCAATCCACCAAATGATGGACTGCACCGGCGTGCCAAAAGCATGGAAAAAGCACTGGCTCGTATGGAAGTGAAAAAACGGCCGGCCATTGATCAGAAGAAGATCGATCTGGATTTCCACGTGGATAAACGCAGTGGAAATGATGTTATCATGATGGAATCGGTGAGCAAATCATTCGGTAATCGGGAGTTGCTATCTGATGTAAATATGCATGTACGTTTTCAAGAGCGCACAGCGATTGTAGGTGAGAATGGGAGCGGTAAGTCGACGCTGTTGAACATGTTGCTGGGAAATGAGGCGTTGGATAACGGTGAAATGAAGCTTGGCAGCAACCTGTCAGTTGGCTTTCTGTCCCAGCATATGTTTGAAATGGATGAAACATGTTCCATATTGGAGGCATTCCGTGATCAGGTTCAGGTAGCAGAAGGGGAGGCACGAAGCATCTTAGCTAAGTTTCTATTTTACGGGAAAACAGTTTTTCAAAAAGTGGGCAGCATGAGTGGGGGAGAGAAGATGCGGTTACGCCTTGCACAGCTTGTCCACCAGAATCACAACCTGCTGATACTCGATGAACCGACAAACCATTTGGATATTGAGTCGAAGGAAGTACTGGAAGATGCACTGGAACAATTCAATGGGACAATTATAGCCGTTTCCCATGACCGATACTTTCTGGATAAGCTATTTCCGATAACGTATTGGCTTGGAGATGGGAAGCTGATGAAGTATGAAGGGAATTACACGTTTGCAAGGGGAAAACGATATTGAATCACAAGGGGAAGAGGAGCAAAAACTCCTTATCCCCACTTAATATAAAAGAGAGGAAGGCGATTTTTATGATTCGAATATTAAACGGAAAAGACATATCCTTAAAAGATACAGCCAGCTTTATTGCAAAATTAAACCAGCAAGAAGTGCATCACATCGGATTTTGTGGAACTAACCCGGAGGAAATCCAAAATGCGATTAAAGAAGATGTCAGTGAAATGACGGGTGCAGTAGAGGACGGAAAGCTTATCGGCTGGATTGGTGCTGATATAGATAAAGACACGGCTGAAGTGTGGGGGCCGTTTGTTGGTGTAGAATATAAAAGCGAAGTTGCATTTGATATGTGGCGTAATTTGCTAGATAAAATACCAGCAAGCGTAAATAATTTCGACTTATTTTCCAATAAAGAGAATAAATTTGTAAAAAAGTTTGCCGAAAGGCTGCAATTTGAACAGGCAACGGATCAAGCTGTTCTTATATTTCAAAAAGAAAACGTGGAGAAACTGCCGAAAACTGATTTGAAAGAACTAACACAAACAGATCATATGGCTTTTATTCGTCTGCACGATGAAGCGTTTCCTGGAACCTATTATTCCGGTCAGGAAATTATTGAGCGGATTAATCAGACACAAAAAGTATTTATATTAAAAGATGGAGATCGCCTCGCCGGCTATGCTTATGTTGAAGCACAACCGGCATATGGAGAAGGTAGCATCGAATTTATTGCAGTTGATCCTGTATTTCAGGGGAAAAGATATGGTCAAAAACTCCTATCCGAGGCACTCCATTGGCTTTTCAGTTTTGATGCTATTGGTGAGATACAGTTAGCCGTGGCTGCTGATAATCAAATCGCTCTCAAGTTATATCTCTCCGTCGGGTTTAAAGTGAAACATGAACTGTATTATTTTGAGAAGCAGAGAGATAATTCTCTTGTGTGAAGTGCTTCGCAAGTCAAAGGAGAGGGTGTTTTCACCCTCATACCTTACTTTTTAAATGACAACTTCCAGGCCGGAATAAGAGAATGAAAGCGGAAAAAGTAACTCATGAATACGTGTATGACGGTATACAATGCCAAAATAGCAACATATGTTAGAAACCAGGTGAAAAAGGAATCATTTAAGAATAGATAAAGTAATAACATCCCAACTGGAAATGGTATTAACACAATTAACCATATGGGTGCACCCGAACCTTCAGCAATGATACCTAAAGAAACTACCGAAACGCCAATCAAAAGAGCCTGCCAAAATGCGATTGAGTTACCAATTACAGAACTTCCAAAAAAGTAAGCAAAAGAAGTTAGAATGATAGATAAAACAGCACTAAGAAAATAATTCATTATGTTTTTCCTTTCTTTCTGGATTTACAGGTGTGCGGAGATTACTCCTCCCCTCTCCCAACAATGCCGTAAAAGAACAATTTTGTAAGATCGTCTGAAAACGGCAGAATTTTCTTTCCGACATCTCCCTGCTGCATATATTCCGTAAACATCTGAATAAAGATTAGAATAGATTCGTTTGATATTTTTGGATCAATATATCCTTGCTCTTTACCCTCATTAAAAAAATCAATAAGCCGAGGGAAAGCTTTTTCTTGATAAAATGTTTCAATATAACTGTTTCCACTGGTGTATTCCTTCATCACATAACCGAAGAAATCTTCATTCATATGGCTTGCTACATCACCTTTTTGAAATGTAATCTGTTTTATTTTTTCAGGAAAAGGAATGTCACTATCCAATAATTCCTCATATTCCTCCCACACCTTATCTACATAATATATAATGACGTCCTGAATTAATGCCTCTTTACTGCCGAAGTAATTATAGATCGTGACCTGGGACACATTGGCTTCTGTGGCGATTTCAGATACGGGAACCTTTTGAATACCGTATTTCAAAAACAAATCCAGGGAAGCTTGCAATATACTTTTTTTCTTTAGTTCTTTTCTGCGCTCAAAGCCGTTCATTTCGTTCACCTCATATATAGTTTAATAAAAGTTTTGTAATAAAACAACATAAATATTTCATAAGATATTGATAACTTATTTACTTTCATATATTATGAACTATAAAGGTTAAAAAATTTCATAATTAAACAAAGGAGGTTACATAATGAGCAGCATTTTAAAAACGAAAGATTTAACAAAGAAGTTCGGAAGCTTTACAGCCTTGGATGGTGTTGATATTGAAGTAAATAAAGGAGAAGTATATGGTTTTATAGGGCCAAATGGTGCCGGGAAGTCAACAACAATACGAATTTTGCTGGGTATTTTAAAAGCAACGGAAGGGCGCGCTGAAATATTCGGGGAAGATGTTTGGAAACAGGCGGTAGAACTGCACAAGCGTATTGCTTATGTTCCGGGAGATGTAAATTTATGGCCAAACCTGACCGGCGGAGAGGTTATTGATTTATTTACCAAATTGCGCGGAGGGGGTAATAAAAACAATAGACGTGAAGAACTGATTGAAAAATTTAAGCTGGACCCCACCAAAAAATGCCGGACTTATTCCAAAGGAAACAGGCAAAAGGTTGCCTTGGTTTCCGCGTTTTCATCAGATGCTGACCTTTATATTCTGGATGAACCCACTTCCGGACTGGACCCGCTTATGGAACAGGTTTTTCAGGAAACGATCAAGGGAGTTAAACATGAAGGGAAAAGTGTCCTCTTATCAAGCCATATATTATCCGAGGTAGAAAAATTATGCGACAGTGTCGGTATTATCCGTGAAGGAAAAATAATTGAATCTGGAACATTGGATGAAATGCGTCATCTGACACGTACTCATTTTCTTGTGAAAACGAAAGATACGATCCCTTCCCTGGAAAACTTCCAAGGAGTGCATGATTTGGAAAATACAGATCAGGAGCTTACTTTCCAGGTAGATACCGAAGAATTGGATGCAGTGGTTAGGCATATCAGCGGGTACGGAATTTTGAAATTGGAAAGTACTCCGCCTACATTGGAGGATCTATTTATGCGACATTACGAACATAAAGAAGCTGGGGCAGGAGGTGCATCCTGATGAGCTTGCTCTCCAATGCTAAAAACATGCACAAACTAGCTGTGCTTATTATAAGAAGGGATCGTATTCGTATCCCGTTATGGCTGATTGGAATTACTTTTTTTACTTTGGTTGTCCCTCTAGCTTATGATGATTTATACGGCTCAGACCAGGAAAGACAAGGTATGGCTGAAACCATGGCAAATCCTGCAATGACAGCAATGGTCGGGGAAGGAAATCTGGAAAATTACACAGTTGGAGCTATGACTTCGCATCAGATGCTGCTGTTGACAGCGGTAGTTGTTGGATTGATGAATATTCTTCTTTTGAACCGGCATACAAGGGTTGATGAAGAAGAGGGCAGGATTGAACTGATTCGATCTTTACCTGTTGGCCGGCTGGCAAATATAAATGCGACATTGCTCATCCTAGTTGCAACAAATATACTATTAGCTCTCATTAACGGTTTTGGATTATATGCATTAGGTATCGAAAGTATGGATCTTGGAGGTTCATTATTATATGGTGCCACGTTAGGTGGAACCGGGATCGTATTCGCCGGTATTGCAGCTGTATTTGCTCAAGCTTCAGAAAGCTCCCGGGGGGTCGTCGGTTATTCCATCGCCGTTTTGCTCGCTTCCTATCTTATACGTGCAATTGGTGATGTGAGTAATGATGCGTTATCCATGATCTCCCCATTAGGTTGGGTCACAAAAACAGAAGCTTATTGGAATGATAATTGGTGGCCGATTCTATTTATGATTGGCGGAGCAGCCATCCTGTTTATTCTTGCAAATTATTTAAATTCCATTCGTGATCTGGGCGCTGGATTTTTTCCGGCAAGACCCGGAAGAAGAAATGCTACTGTCTTTTTACAAAGTCCACTAGGTCATGCGGTAAAATTACAGAGAACGGGCATTATCGCTTGGGCTATAGGAATGTTGGTTATGGGGCTTTCCTATGGAGCTGTTATGGGGGACTTGGAAGCATTTTTTTCTGACAATGACTTGCTGGCAGAAATGCTCGTTCAGGAAGAAGGTTATTCGCTGACAGAACAATTTATCCCCATGCTTTTGATGGTGATGGGTATACTTGCCACAGTGCCGCCTGTTATGGCGATGCTTAAGCTTTATGGGGAGGAGAAAAAGAACCGGCTGGAACAAATAATGGCTGCGTCGGTTTCACGAACAAAATTGATGGGAAGCTACTTTCTTATTGCAGTTGTAAATGGATTTATTATGGTTTCACTGTCTGCTATAGGATTGTGGTCTGCCGCAGTGGTGGTCATGGATGACCCATTTGACTTTGGAACGATATACGGAGCGGGTCTCGTTTATTACCCTGCCGTACTAGTTATGATTGGAGCAGCTATATTATTAATCGGATATTTGCCAAAACTCTCAAGCTTTGTTTGGGCATATCTTCTCTACTCCTTCATCATTTTATATTTAGGAGGAATTTTGAATATCCCGGAATGGCTGGGGAAACTATCGCCATTTGGCTATATCCCGCAGCTCCCAGTATACGAAATGGAGTGGATGCCAATTATTGTTCTTTCTATCATTGCTGTAGTATTAATTATTGCAGGGTTTATTGGGTATAACAGGCGTGATATTGAAGGGTGATAAAACTGGGGACTGCATCATATAAGCAGTCCCCGAAATCATTAAGGATTGGAAATTTCTCCGATAAACAGAATAGTGCCAGTTTCTTCATCCGTGATCGTAAAGAAGAATGGTCGGTTTACTTCCATATAAAATGGGTCATCTACAGGTGCCGATGTCGTTTCCATTTCTATCGAAGTTGCTGCTGCAGCTTCTGTTCCTTCTTCATTCACTTCAATAAATGTTTTTTGTTTCACTTGATCAATCCAAATTGGGTCCTCTTCTTCAATCATGGTTGAAAAATCAGCTTTGTTGGGATTGAATGCGGAATCCAAGCCAAGTTGTTGTAACGTTTTATTGAGATTTATTTCATATTCCAGCTCAAATTTAGGTAATAAAACAGTACCTTTTGATTTTTGGAATTGAGACGTAATGTCACTCCAACTTTCGTTCGTCAGCCATTGTCTGACTCCTTTCAAGTCAGTGTTCTCCTTTGGCAGAAACACATGCATACTCATTGTTTCCTCATTACCATACGGCAAAGCAACAGCCTGAAAATCGGCATTTTCAAAATACGGCAATTCCTCCTTTAATGACATGAGGGACACTTCTTCCGTGGAACCTTCACTTAAATAAAAAGGTCTGTCTTCCGTATTACTTTCATCAAAACCGTATTTCCACTCCCCTTTGAAGTAGATTGCATTTATAAGAATAGTAACCAGGTTAGGGTTCATTGGTGCTTTCACCATATCGGTAATTTTGTCATTCGTTGCCGATTCTACCCAATTATTTATTCGCTCTGCTGCGTCCCCGCTTTGAAAATTAATTTCTTCCTGCTGGGCTTCATAGTAATCACTTGTATTCTGTGCAAAATCCTGCTGAAAATGATATTGGTCCTGGAGCCAGATGGAGTTGGCAATATGCAGCTGTACTTGTTCTTCTTCACGTTGGAGTGCGGAAAATAAGGAAGCATTTTTCTCATTCCATTCCTCCAGCTCTAAATTGTCTTCCTGTAACACATTACTTATTTCTTCCTTTGTTGTCCCTTCTGCTCCGTTATAAATCAGCGATAATGCCATGGATAAGCTTGTTGGTGAAATAAACGTGTTGCCATTTTCGTCTGATTCTACTTCGCTAATCAACTGAAAGCCCAGCTCATTGTTGGCTGAAACAATTTCTTCATAATCTCCATGGATATCTCCGTTTATGGAACTGCCAGGGTTTTCATTTTCTCCCACCTCACCGCAACCTGCCAGCATAAGAATTGCCGCTATTTTTAATAATAAAACGAATAAATTTTTCATGACTATTCACCTTCCTTTTTCAATTAGTCTGTCTTTACTTTAAAAATGTTACTGTTTTCATAAAGTTTTGTGTATGCCTGTCCCGATGTTATAGTAAAATAGTTTCGGCATCATATATTTTTTATTTAATACCTAGTACCAGGTGTTAACAGTTTATGATAAAATAATAACAAACAGATGAATTTTATCAGGCATAGGAGAGAGAATACAGATGTTTTATAATTTTGCTGGCAATGTTGTAAAAATTATTTTAAGCCTATTTGGCAGAATCAGAGAATATCAAACAGATAATAAGCCACAATCCGGTTCCTATATTATTGCATGTACACATACCGGCTGGGTTGATATACTGTGGCTGGGATCAGCCATGCTTCCAAAACAAATTCATTATATGGCGAAAAAAGAGTTATTTACAAATGTTTTTCTGAGATGGCTCATGAATAATTTGAATACTTTTCCGGTGGATCGCCAAAATCCGGGGCCAAGCACAATAAAAATACCACGCAAGCTTCTTAAGGAGGGAAAGATGGTCGGGATTTTTCCAAGCGGAACTAGAACAGACGAAGAAGTTCCATTGAAAAGGGGAGCCGTTACCATTGCAGGGTATTCTAAAGCCCCGATTCTTCCTGTAGCTTATGTAGGGCCAAATAACTTCAAGGATTTATTCACTCGCGTCAAGCCAAAGATTATTTACGGAGATCCTATTTATTTAAATGAAGAAGTTTCGAAAAAAGAAGCGCTGGAGCTCATGATGAAGGATCTGGATGAGGCATTGAAAAGCTTGAAGGAAGAATTAAGAAGCAAGTAAATTTACGGAAAAATAGCAGGGGGTGGTTAACCTCCTGCTATTTTTATCAGTCTAATAATCAAACACTTTATCCAACTCAATAAACAAGTCATCAAAAATGGAAACCTTTACTCGGTCTTCACTGGAATGCAGATCAGGTCTTCCATATCGCATGTTTTTCTGAAGGGTGAATACACTTACCATTTTCTCCTGAGGTTCCACAATCCAATATTCACTAAGCCCAGCCTGTTCGTATTTATTGAATTTCTCCAATTTATCTTTTCTCCCTGTAGAAGGGGTAATAATTTTAATAATCATATCAGGTGTCCCTTTACAGCCTGCATCATCCAGCAGGGAACTGTCACAAATAATCGAAATGTCCGGCTCCACTACGTCTCTGTTATCTTCTTCCCGTTTGTTTTCATCGTCGAAATTTAAGACTACATGAAAAGGTGCAGGATAAACTTCACAATCTTTCCCAACTAAATAATTTGCAATCTGCCGACTTAATTCAATTGATATTTTTTGATGAATTATAGAAGGGGCAGCTTTCATATATAGTGAACCGTCTATAATTTCCGCTCTCACATCCTCCGGCCACGATAAATAGTCTGCATAAGTAAAAGGCTGCTTTTTTTCAGGAAATGGCAATTTCATCACCTCTTTGATTATGTTACGTTTATTATACCATCAGGTTCCCGCAAATCGATAAAACAAAAGGAACAAGATCAGTAAAACAGACCTTGTTCCTTACCCGTGTAACTATTTTTATTTATCCAGCAAAATTGCCTGCAATGCTTCTTTTTGTGTAGACTCGGCTAAAATATATAAAAAGTCACCTGACTCAATTACCGTACTTCCAGAAGGGGAGATAATATCGTTCCCCCGTTCAATGGCGCTAATGTTCACATGGGTTGGAAATTTAATATCGCGAAGCTGTTTTCCAACGATGGGTGTCTGATCCGTTGTTTGAAAATGTATCATCTCGGCATTATTTTTACCCATGGCAGTGAGTTCTCTTCTTAATTCTTCACGCCATTCATCCTGCAATTCCTGCTTCAAATCTTCATATGTTTCTTCGCGGAAGGATTGTTTTAGTGTTTCGTCTTTTTTCTTTTGTTTTTTCGTTTCTGCTAATTGCAAGTCCTTGCCCATCATGATGCTTACAGAAATAAGCATAAGAATGAGCACCAAAGCAAATGGTAATGCTGCAATGAGTGCTGCAGTTTGAAGTGCTTCGAGTCCCCCGCCTCCACTTATTAAAAGTACAGAGGCAGTACCAGCCATCAAAATGCCCCATAGAATTTTAATTTGGAAACTCGGGTTTAATGATCCTGCAGATGTCATGGAACCGAGAACAAATGCAGCTGAGTCTGCAGATGTGATAAAGAAAAGGGCAATCACTATTACTGCCAATATACTAGAAATTAGTCCTATCGGCAGCTGTTCCAGCATAGCAAATAATGTCAACTCCACATCTGAGGAAGCAAATTCTGCCAGCGGGAAGATCCCTTCCATTTCAATATTTAACGCCGTTCCGCCAAAAATAGAGAACCACAAAACGGCAAGCATGGAGGGAACGATTAATACGCCCGAAATAAATTCCCGTATCGTTCTACCTTTAGAGATTCGAGCAATAAATAGGCCGACAAACGGCGACCAGGATATGTGCCATGCCCAGAAAAAAATCGTATTTGCTCCTAACCACTCGTCCGTTTCAAATGGACTCATGGTTAAAGACATGGAGATGAGGTTAGAGGCATATCCGCCTATGGAAGTCACCATGCCCTCGAACAAGGTTAATGTTGGCCCGAAAACAAGAACAAATATCATGAGAACACCGGCAAGAAGCAAATTGATATTGGTTAACTTTTTAATTCCTTTATTTATTCCTTTAACCGCTGAAATGAAAAACAATGTTGTAATAATTGCAATGATGGTAAGCTGTAAAGGTATATTATTATTTAGTGGTGTTAGGTAAGATACCCCACCTGACATTTGCAGTGCACTAATGCCAAAAGTGGTGGCAACACCTGCTGCGGTTGAAATAACAGCTAGTACATCAATTAAGTTTCCCATCCAGCCTTTTGTTTTATCCCCAATTAAAGGATAAAATGCCGAGCTGATTAATGCCGGCTGATCTTTCCGGTATTGAACATAGGCCAAGGTGAGACCTACTACGGAAAATGCACCCCAAGCATGTAATCCCCAGTGAAAAATACCATAGCGTAAGCCGGTTTCAGCAGCATTGATCGTACCAGGTGTCACACCGGATGGCGGATCCAAATAATATAGTACAGGCTCTGCTACACCGAAAAATACAAAGCCTGCACCCAATCCTGCTGCAAATAGCATGCCTACCCAGGATACATAGGAATGTTCCGGCCGGTCATTTTCTTTCCCCAGCCGCAGTTTACCAAAAGGGGAGATGGCCACTACAATACCGAAAATGACAAATCCGCTGGCAATCAGTAAATAGAACCAGCCAAAGGTTTCGATTACCCAGTTTAATGCTGTGTTAGCAGACTCACCCAGATGGCCTGGAAATATAGCTCCCCATAATACAAATAAGAAAATTAAAATTGCTGATATGTACAATACATAAGGAGGTGTTCTTTGTTTGTTTTTTGTATCTTCATTTGACAAACTTTTCACTCCTTTATTAATTAATAGGCAGTTAATAAAGTATAAAAACTATCTTACTGGGGCTACGGTATAGTAGTTCCTCGCCCCACCGTAATGATTTGCATAAGTGCAACTAAGGTTGACACCTAAAGGCATGGTGACGACCAAGTTTTCTAAGAAATAATATTTACAGTAGTGAATTATACAAGAACACACCCATTTTTCAAAATGAAATCTTATTCGTTCGAAATAAGTATACTTTATCTTACCCTCATCATTTCACCATTAAACTAATGGTGAGCGCAATGAAATAATGATATTATATGGTGATGTGATTGTAGCTTACTGTTTTATACTGGATTAGCATGCAACAATACGATGTCATTATCCGTATAAATAGAAGAATCCGATTTGAAAAGGAGAATAAAATGGAAAAACAAAAACAAGGTTTAAAGCCTTTTATTTCATTAGTATTATCAACAAATATACCAAAAGCAGCACTGATAATTGGTCTTATAAGCAGTGTGATAACCATGCTCGTTGGACTGTCTATACCGCTCCTTACAAGAGAACTGGTTGATGGTTTTTCAATAGAGGCTATAAGTACAACGCTAATAGTTATTCTGGTTGTCGTGTTTATTCTCCAAGCGCTGGCAGATGGAATAGCAACCTATTTGCTGGCTGCTGTCGGGCAGAAAATTGTTGCAAAAATGCGTGAGATGATGTGGTTTAAGCTGATCCGGCTGCCGGTAACTTATTTTGACAAAACCAAAAGCGGGGAATCCGTCAGCCGTGTTGTAAATGACACAGGTATTGTGAAAGATTTGATTTCCCAGCATTTCCCACAATTCATTACCGGTATCATTACGATTGTCGGTGCACTTGTGATCCTGCTTATTATGGATTGGAAAATGACGCTGCTTATGTTGATTGCCTTGCCAGTTACGATGTTGGTCATGATGCCGCTGGGAAGGCGGATGGCGAAAGTGTCAAAAGGGCTGCAGGATGAAACAGCAGATTTCACTGGGGAAATCCAGCAGACACTTGGCGAAGCCCGTTTAATGAAAGCTTCCACGGCGGAAAAAGCGGAAGAGGAGAAAGGGCTAAAAGGCATTCTGAAAATGTATAATTACGGATTAAAAGAAGCGAAGATTTTTGCGTTAATCGGTCCTTTTATGTCCATGATCATGATGCTTGTGATCGTCGTAATTATCGGCTATGGCGGGATTCGTGTGGCAGAGGGTTCGATGTCAACCGGTTCTCTCGTTGCATTCCTTCTGTACTTGTTCCAGATTATTATGCCGATTACATCGTTTGCCATGTTTTTCACGGAACTGCAAAAAGGTAAAGGTGCCACAGAGCGGATTATTAAAATATTGGAAGTACCCGAGGAAAGCGGACGGGAAGGGGAAGAAAAGGATATTTCAAACTTGCCAATACGGGTATCCAATGTTTCCTTTGCCTATGAGGATGAACCGGTACTTGAACATATTTCGTTGGCAGCCCGCCCCGGGGAAAAAATTGCTTTTGCAGGACCAAGCGGGGGCGGGAAAACTACATTATTCGGTTTGGTTGAAAGATATTACTTGCCAACAGAAGGAGAAATTTTGATAGGAGATACCCCGATCAGCAAGTTGTCTTTAAATTCCTGGCGCAGTCAAATAGGGTATGTGTCTCAGGAAAGTGCCATGATGGCTGGAACAATTCGGGAAAATCTAACATACGGTTTGAAAAATGCCAAAGAGATACCCGAGGAACGGTTATGGGAAGTTGCTGAAATGGCTTATGCTGATCAATTTATTAAAACATTTTCCGAGGGGCTTGACACAAAAGTGGGAGAGCGGGGAGTGAAACTGTCAGGTGGACAAAGGCAGCGGGTTAATATAGCACGTGCTTTTTTGAGAGACCCTAAAATTCTCATGCTGGATGAGGCAACAGCAAGCCTTGACAGTCAATCCGAGCACGCTGTTCAAGAAGCATTAACCCGGTTGATGGAAGGAAGGACTACTTTTGTCATTGCCCATAGATTATCTACGATTGTAGATGCTGATAAAATTATTTTTATTGAAAAAGGTAGGGTGACTGGCAGCGGTACTCATGAGGAATTAAGTAAAAACCATGCACTTTATCGTGAGTTTGCCGAACAGCAGCTGACATAACCTTGGTAGAGTCTTTCAAATGGAGGGCTCTATCAACCCCAGTCGAGAGTACCCCATCTCAAGGAACCATGTGAGTAGGGTGGGGGTGAATCGACTTCGGATCAGGGTTGGTTTATGCCAATTCAAATGATCCGACTTCCCGATCAAGAACGTCTGTGCTATAATAAAAAGAACATATATTCTTTGTGGGAGGTGAAGTCTCATCAAAAAGAATCAAACGTTTTATTATAAAACGGACCAAATCTGGATCAAGCCGGGTCATCGCATGCACCCATACTTAAACCAAATGTGCCAAAATGCAAAAAATATGTATAATGCAGTAAATTTTTATATCAGACAGGTTTTTACGGGATTAAAAGGTGAAAACACACTGCATCCGTTACAACAAGAAGTTTTGGAAACCATCCGTCAAAACTTAGAGCCAATGAACGAAAAACAGCAACAGGCCTATCAACGCAGGCTGGAAAAAGAAAGTAAAAAGCCTGTTGAAAAGCAAAAAGAAGTCACATGCAACCTATTTGAAGCACTAACAAAAGAAAAACCATATCTTCATTATAACTTTCTAAACAGCTTATTTCATGTAATTAAACAACCAGATTATCTTTCCTTACCAATACAGAGCAGCCCATGGGTAATGAAAGCCGTTTTTCAAAATTGGAAAAGTTTTCATGCCAGCTTAAGAGATTACAAAGATCACCCGGTAAAGTACAACGCCAGACCTCGCATTCCCGCACCTCAGAGAAAGATATTATTTTCACCAACCAGGACTGCTGCATCAAAGAACAGAAATATTTAAAGTTCCCGAAGACAAAACTAAAACTTAATATTGGCAAATTGGGAATGGCAGAAGGAAAATTAATGCAAGTGCGCATCATTCCCAAGTATGGTCACTATGTGGTGGAATTAGTAAGAAAAGTAGAATATGACGCGATAGAACCAACGGATAGCAATAGATGTATGGCACTGGATTTGGGTATAAATAACCTTGTTTCCGGTGTGACAAATACGGGTACATCTCCCTTTATAATAAAAGGCGGAAATGTAAAATCGATCAATCAATATTACAACAAACAAAAAGCGCATTTATTGGGGGTTCTTCGTCATGGGAAGACATCAAATGAAGGATCTTTCACGTCAAAGGGGTTGGAACGGCTACATCAGGTTAGGCACCGAAAGCTAAAGGACATCTTTCATAAAGCCAGCCATAAAGTGAAACTTCATTCAGTGGGGGTTTTCTTTTCATCCCCCACTGAATGTTAGTTGAACGAATCGGGCCGTTACTGGTTGTTAGATCTCCCACTTAGAATTTTCATGTTTCCTTCATTCTTGAAGTGGGAGTCTTACAGCCAGTTACACTGCGATAAAATTGTGAATCTTGCCTTGGAAGAAAAGGTAGACACAATTATTATCGGAAAAAACGAAGGCTGGAAGCAAAAAATAAATATTGGCAAAAAAAGTAATCAAGCATTTGTCGGCATTCCGCATGCCATGCTGATCAACATGATTACATACAAGGCGGAAAAATGCGGGATTCGTGTCATCACGATAGAAGAATGTACACATCAAAAGCGAGTTTTATAGATGGGGATGATATCCCTGTATATAATGACACGAAGGGTACTCCTGTGTTCACTGGAAAACGAGTGAAACGTGGACTTTATCGTACTTGTAAAGGATCACTGTTAAATGCCGATATTAACGGAGCGGCGAACATATTTAGAAAATTTGTGGGCAAGTCACCAAAAAAACAAGTGCTGACTGCGGACTCCGTAAATGTTTGGCAACCCAGAATTATTTAAAAGAAGTACCAAAGGCGAGACCGATGGTATAGAGGGGCTGGGTGTAAATAGTTCACCAATGTGACAGCTCCACTGACGTTAAGCGGGAATGTGTCGATACGTTAGAAACCCCCACTTCAAATTTTTGAATAGAAAATTAAGTGGTGGAAATATTCATTTTGGTAGTTTAGGTAATAATAAAATGAAGAAGATCCGCGTTGTTCTGTAGTATAGAATTCGTATAAGTGTCCGAACGGGGAAAGAGCACTTTTATTCGGTCCCTTAAAATCTGATCTGGATCCATTTCCTCTGTATAGGAAGCAAAACTCCGAGAGAAAATAAAACAGACCCGGTTATGGAAAGAAGTGACATGCTATTGATACAGCAGTTTCTGGATTGGCTAAATGCCATAGGGCTTCCCGGTCTATATTTGGCAATGTTTTTAGAAGGATCCTCCATACCTATACCTGGTGTGATTATAGCACTTACATTTGGATATCTGCTTTCACCTGGACTCATCGAGATTGTTACTATTGCCGTGGGTATGAGTTTGTTTTACAGCAGTGCCAGTCTTATTCCATTTTATTTGGCGGCAATACTTGAGTCTAAATTTCCGGAAAGGGTGAAAAGAAAATTAGCGAAAGGCCAGGATTATTTTAATCGCTACGGGACTTGGAGTATTGCATTGTCCCGGCCATTTGGGGTTGGCAATTATATCTCTTATATAGCTGGATTGAGTAAAGTGAATCCGATAAGATTCTTTTTATTAACCTTTCTGGGAATTTATCCCTGGAGTATGATTATGCTCTGGCTAGGTCATTATTTCAGCGGTAATACGGAAGCTTTTTATGAATTTTTCCGCTCCCAGCAGATTTATTTATATGGGGTGGTTGGTGCAGTTATTGTTGTTGGGGCGTTTTATTTTTGGAAGAAACGCACCAGATCACGCACGTGAAGTCAATTCCTTATTCAAACCATAACCGAAACCTTTTTCCTGCTTCAAACGTATCATTAAGTATAGAAGAATAAGGATGGTTTGCATGGAATATGAAACAAAAGTCTATGAAGAACTGCTTGTATGGCGGAATAAGGTGTTGAAAAAATCCGGTCTGTTTAATCAACTGTCCAAAAAAGCGCAGACGAAAATGAATAGCTTCATTCCTGAGAAGGCCCATCATATTATTACTGATAGTATTAAAAACATGGTGAAGGCGACTTTGGTTGGATCAAACATGACAACTCAGAAGCCTCAGTCAGTGGAACTTTCATTATTTTCCAGGGATGAACTTGCCAAGGAAAAATTAACATCGTATCGTAAAACAGCGGTGATTGAAGGAGCGGGAACAGGCGCAGGAGGTATTTTCCTTGGACTTGCGGATTTTCCGTTGCTTTTATCGATAAAAATGAAGTTCTTGTTTGAATCAGCCGCAATATATGGCTATGATGCAAGTGTATATGAGGAGCGCTTGTTCATACTTCATATATTCCAGCTTGCTTTTTCCAGTGATGAAAGACGGAAGGATACCTTTTATATTATTGAAAACTGGGAGCAGGAAAAGGAAAAACTCGCTGATATGGATTGGCGCGTGTTCCAACAGGAATATCGTGATTATATTGATTTAATTAAAATGCTGCAGCTAGTTCCCGGATTTGGTGCAATTGTCGGCGCATATGCAAATCATAATCTGATGGACACATTAGGAGAAACAGCCATGAATGCTTACCGGATGCGGTATTTGAAAATGATTTAAAAAGAAGAAGACCATGCTTGCTCTCCCTTGATTAAGCATGGTCTTCTTCTATGTTAAAAAATATCAAGTTTATCAATCCGCTCTATTGCTTCTTTGATTCTTTCTTTATCCACTAATAGTCCAACACGGACATAACCTTCCCCGTATGTGCCAAATCCATTCCCTGCAGCGACGGCAACATCAGCTTTATCCAATAAGAAATCCGTAAATCCTTCGCTGGTAAAATTATCTGGAACAGGGAGCCAAGCGAAAAAGGACCCCTTTGGTGCTTTTATATCCCAGCCAATTCGGCTGCATTCCGTAATTAATGCCTGCCGCCGTTCTTCATAAAGTGCAAGCAGCTCATCAACACAGGATTGATCTTCGTTCAGTGCTGTAGCGGCAGCTTTTTGAACAGCAGGAAACAGACTGACATACATGTGATCCTGAATCAGGTTGATGGCTTCTATCATTTTTTCATTTCCTACAGCAAAGCCGACACGCCATCCGGCCATATTATACGTTTTCGATAAGGTGTACATTTCAATCCCGTGCTCTTTTCCATCTTTCGCCTGTAGATAGCTGACAGGTTTTTTTCCATCAAAGCCAAGTGCTCCATAGGCAAAATCATGCACAATGGCAATGTTATTTTCTTTAGCGAGTGCTACGGTTTCTTCAAAAAAATCCAGGTCGGCAGTTGCCCCTGTTGGATTGTTCGGGTAGTTTAAAATCATCATTTTCGCCTGCTGTTTTTGTTCATCCGTAAGTTTTGTGTAATCGGGAAGAAATTCATTTTCCTCCAGAAGGGGCATAGAATCATAGCGGACACCGGCGAGCCCTGCTCCTGATAAGTAATCCGGATATCCCGGGTCAGGAAGCAGCATAAGTTCTCCCTCGTTCATCATGGCCATTGGAAGTTCGACCAGCCCTGCTTTTGCACCAAATAATATGGCTACTTCCTTTTGCGGATCAATGTCCACATTATATTCCCGTTTATAAAAATCACTTGCTGCCTGTCTCAGTTCTCTTATCCCTCTAAAAGCGGAATATTTATGTGTTTTTGGATCTGCTGCAGCTTCTTGTAATGCTGTTACTATATGTTTTGGGGTTGGCTGATCCGGATTCCCTTGTCCTAGATTAATAACATCTCTGCCTTCATCAATAGCTGCACTTACCTTTTTAACTAGGGCAGCAAAGAATTGGGAAGGCAGATTTTTAAGACGGTCTGCGTATTCGATGATGATAACCTCCTTCATTCTTTATGTATGATAAAATGTATCAATTAAATCCCAGTATACGCGGAAATATATGAAAAGAAAAATAATTAATGTGACAGGGCAGACGACTGCGTTAAGTTCCCTATATAAGTATAATTACCATTAATATAATTCAGAAAGAAAAGTAAGTAGCACAATTATCAAAACGTATCAATTAACAGGATTCGTAAAAAATTTAAAAAATTCCCTGTTAATATATTGCATTTTTACTAGGTAAATAGTATGATAATTATCATTGATATATTGCATATAGCCTAAGGGATTATATAAAAAACCACCAGGAGGGGAACTTAAATGAAAGACGAGAAACTATCATTTTCAGCACATTTGGCAATAGGGGTCATGTTATTTGCATTATTTTTCGGGGCTGGTAACTTAATTTTTCCGGCTGAATTGGGACAGAACGCTGGTACAAATGTTTGGCCGGCAGTATTTGGATTTTTAATTACAGGGGTTGGACTGCCGCTGCTCGGGATTATGGCCATGAGTTTTTCAGGCAGTGCAAATCTGCAGGAATTGGCAAGTCGGGTTCATCCGGGATACGCGATATTTTTCACGTCTTTATTATATTTGACTATCGGACCATTTTTCGCAGCTCCCCGTACCGGGACGGTTGCATTCGAAGTAGGAATTTCACCATTTGTAAGTGAAGGAAATCAGCAAGCGGGTTTACTTATTTTTACGATTATCTTTTTTGCAATTGCTCTATTATTTTCATTAAAACCACGAAAAATAGTGGATAATGTAGGAAAAATATTGGCACCTGGAATCGTTATTTTACTTTTGTTTTTGTTGGCATTTGTGGTATTCAATCCGATGGGAGCCGTAGAATCACCGCAGGAAGCGTATGAGAGTGGTGCTTTTATGACCGGATTTCTGGAAGGATACAACACAATGGATGCGCTGGCTTCACTTGTGTTTGCTATTATCGTGATTAACGTCGTTCGTTCGATGGGTGTTAAATCCAATAAGGGAATTCTTAATGCTACCGCAAAAGCGGGTGTCATTGCGATTCTGTTACTTGGTGTAATTTATGCAGGTATTGCCTATTTAGGTGCAACAAGCACCCAAATTTTCGGAATTGCGGAAACTGGCGGACCAGTACTTAGCAATGCAGCTGCTTATTATTTTGGAACATTTGGTTCTATTCTGTTAGCAATTGTTATTACACTAGCTTGTTTAACCACAAGTATTGGGTTAATTGTTGCAAATTCAGAGTACTTTCATACACTGCTGCCAAAAATCAGCTATAAAGCATTCGTTATATTTTTCTCTTCGTTAACGTTTGTTGTTGCGAATTTTGGGCTTGCAAATATTATCACTTTCTCTGTACCAGTGTTGATGTTCCTGTACCCATTAGCGATCGTACTTATGCTGCTAACATTTATATCACCTTTATTTAATCATGATAGAATGGTATATGTTTCTACGATTGCAGTTACTTTCTTCATCAGTATATTTGATGGATTAAAGGCATTGACTGATTCACTTGGAATCGCTCATTTTGGGTGGATGGAACCTTTTATTTCCTTATTTGAAAATACATTGCCTATGTATGACCAGGGATTGGGCTGGCTGCTTCCGGCACTTATCGTTATTGCTATCACAGGTGTCATTAGCCGGGTTAGAAAAGTATCTAATTCTACATCAGAAGCATAAGTTTTTAATGAAAAACCGGTTTTCTCTCGTGATAACGGGTTTACTTGCGAGGTGCTAAATGTTAAATGGCATCATAATTCACAAAGCAATTTACACTATTTTTGCACTTGATTACAGTATAAATCACACTTTAAAAGGCTTAGAGAAACTTATCTCTAAGCCTTAACTTAAAATAAAAAGGCTTTAGATTTAAAATCCAGCCTTTTTACTTCTCTAAACGACTCAGAAAATCTGCTATTTTATCTTTTAATAATGGAATCTCATTTTTAACCACATTCCAAACAATCTCGTTATCCACTCCAAAGTAATTGTGAATTAGAACATCCCTTAATCCTGCCATTTCACGCCAGGGGACATCGGGGTGTTGAGATCGCAAATCCATTGATACGCGCTTAGTTGCTTCTCCAACAATTTCTAAATTTCAATTATTGCATCTTGTATTATTTTGAACTAAAAAAGTCAGTTTCTCCATTTGGGATTTGTTAAGATTACTGTGAATACACTTCTTGCCATACCTTTCCAGTCTTTTACACTAGAAAAAACCATATACATCAAATAAAAATGTAAATAACGAAAAAATTAAAACTATGGTTTAAGGGTGAATACCTACTATTAAAGTAAACCCGTTACTCTCGTGAGGGGCCGTTTTTTTATTTTTTCTATTAAAATATCAATCTATTATGATAAAATAATTACAAATCTATTTTCAGAATTTTTAATGGAGGTCAGAAAAATGTCTATTGATTACCCCGAAATAGATGAAGTGATAAAGTATATTCACAAGCATTTAGATGATCAGCTTTCTCTGGAGAGGCTGGCCAATTATGCTGCTTATAGCCCATATCATTTCAATCGAATATTCAAAGAAAGAGTAGGGGTGCCGCCCCGTTATTATGTCTCCTCCATTCGGCTGCAAAAAGCAAAGGATCTGCTTTTAAAAACAAACTTAAGTGTACGTGACATTGGAATGGAGGTTGGCCAGCAAAGTTTAGGTACCTTCACTACCCGGTTTACCCAAAAAGTCGGTGTGAGTCCTGTTCAATTCCGTAAATCCAGACATCAGGCGGATTACCATTTGAATTCATTAAAAAATTTAACAGATTGGTCAAATGATACTCCACCGGTCTATACAAGCAGTGAAGTACAAGGGACAATTCAGGCTGAGCATTCTTTTCGAGGTATTATTTTGGTTGGTTTATTTTCCAAACCGATCCCGGAGGGTCTTCCTCTTTATGGTACATTACTTTCTTCTTTAGGTAATTTTCATTTTCAAAATGTCCAACCTGGAATCTACTATCTCATGGCTACGGCTGTCACCTGGGAAATGGAAACAACAGATATGTTGCTTCCGCATACAAATTTACGTGCAAAATCAGAACATGCTGTCACGGTAAATCCAAATGCCATTACAGGTCGGCAACAGCTTACACTTCGAGAACCGCGACTTGATGACCCACCTATATTAATTTCCTTACCACTTTTAATACAAAACTTTTTCACCCGAGTGTCTCAACATAGCAATTGATAAGAAATATCCGTATAAGGTATGTGCTAAATTGAGATTATAGTAATTTACAATAAAGGAGGAGCTCCATGGCAACTGGATACCGAAAAGTAATTTATTCGCAGATGCTTTCACTTGATGGCTACATAGAAGCGCGTGATGGGAACATTGATTGGAGTATTCCTGGCGCAGAACTTTTCCAGCACTTTCTGGGCGAGGAAAATACTATTGATACGTATCTTTACGGGAGACGAACGTATGAAAATATGGCTGGCTACTGGCAGGGAGCAGATACAAACGCTGCCAGTACGGAAAGTGAAGTGCAATATGCTAGGACTTGGCAAAAAACCCCTAAAGTAGTTTTCTCAACTACATTGGAGGTTGCAGGGGAAAACAGCAGGATTGTAAAAGAGCATATTGCAGAGGAGGTCGGTCGTCTGAAAGCACAGGAAGGACTGTCAATGAGCCTTGGCGGTGCAGCACTGGCAGAATCGTTTATGCAAATGGATCTGATTGACGAGTATCATTTATATATTCATCCGGTTGTCCTTGGCGGTGGAAAGCCCTTTTTTCCAATGCAAACCAGCATAACCAATCTGAAGCTTCTTGAAACAAAGACATTTGATATCAGTGTGGTTTATCTGCGTTATGAACGTACTTAAAAAATAAGGAGGAACTGAAATGGCAATAACCAAAAATCAGGAGTTTTTTCAGAAAGTAAATGAAGCCTTTGCCAAAGGGGATGTTGATTTTTTAATTGATAATTTGGCAGAGGATATCCAGTGGGTAATGGTAGGAAGCAATACGGTTCAGGGCAAGCAGGCAGTCATCGAGATGTTCGAACCTATGCGTGGGATGGCAGCTGAAAATTATGTGACAAACAATATTATTACTCATGGCAATACTGCTGTCATTGAAGGGAAAATGAGCATGCCAAAAGAAGATGGCAGCTCTGCAACATATGCATTTTGTGATCTTTATACACTGGATAAATTTAAAAACGGTAAAATCAATGAGATGAAAGCTTTCCTTATTGAACTCGATGAATGACTGGAGGTAATAGACATGGGGAGAGTAAAATTTGATATCTCTGTTTCTCTGGATGGCTTCATTGCTGGATCAAATGATAGTCCTGATAATCCAAATGGAGGGAAAAACCTTCATGAATGGGTGTATAAGCTTGCCAGCTGGAGAGAACAGCATGGCCTGAAAGATGGTGAACAGAATAGAGATGATTAAATTTTGCAGGAATCATCAGCTGATACAGGATCAATTGTCATGGGAAAAACGCATATTTGACAGCGGAGTAAATTATTGGGGTGAGAATCCCCCTTTTCACATGCCTGTTTTTGTATTGACGCATGAAAAGCGGGAGAGGCTGGTAAAAAAAGGGAGGACTACATTTTATTTTGTGAACGATGGAATTAAAGGTGCGCTAGAATAGGCAAAGAAAACTGCAGAAAATAAAGATGTTTCCATAGCGGGTGGAGCAAATGTAATCCAACAGCAGGACTAATTGATGAATTTCAGCTTCATGTGGTGCCTGTATTTTTGGACTCTGGTATTAGATTATTTGATTTCAAAGTGAAGCAAAGGACACTGGAAAAAATACAAGTTATTGGCACCAGGAAAGTGACGTACATGAAATATCAGGTTAGAAAGGGAGGGGATGTATTATGAGAAAAGTATTTGCAACTACTTTTGTAACATTAGACGGTGTGATGGAATCACCAAATGAGTGGAATCCGCTATTTTGGAGTGAGGAAGCAGAGAAATATAAACGAGAAGAACTATTTGCAACTGACGCTTTATTGCTAGGAAGAAAAACATATGAAGGGTTTGCAGCTGCGTGGCCAACAATGACAGATGAGGATGGCTTTGCTGACCGAATGAACAGTCTTCCTAAATACGTTGTTTCTTCAACTTTAGAAAAATTGGAGTGGAATAACGCTGACCTTCTTAAAAGGGATTTTATGAAAGAAGTGCAAAGTCTGAAGCGGGAGCCTGGTCAGGATATCGCGATTCACGGAAGTGGGGAATTGGTAAATTCGTTGATGCAGCATGACCTTATCGATGAATTACATATGATGATCTTTCCCATTGTTCTTGGCCAAGGTGAGAGACTTTTTGAAAGTCACGAAACTTCTACAGCATTAAAATTAATAGAGACAAAGAAGTTACCTAATGGAGTAATTGTTTTGCATTATGAAGCCGATCGTAATAAGAATAAGGGATAAATTAGGCGAGAGCTGCTATTCCTCTATTCCAAATAATTTGCCTTGATTCTTATGATAATAACATAGTAAAAGGGATAGCCCTGAAAAAGCTATCCCTCTACTTTTTATCACTTAGCCTTTATTAACAGAACGAAACTCTTCAATAGCTCTAAGCCAGTTTTCCTTCATGATGGAGGAAACTTTTTCGCCATTTCCTTCCCGCATTGATTTAATGATCATGGTGTGTTCTTCTATCGATTTTTCCGTAAGTACAATGGAATTATGATAAAATTGTCTTCGAACATGTGCCTGCAAGTCGTTAATAATATTATGAATATATTTATTGTTGGATGTATCAACAATGACCTGATGGAATTCTTCATCTATTTTTAACGCCGCATAATAATTTTCCGTATGAATTGCTTCTTTAAAGCGGTCGTTTATGCTTTCCAATTGTTCCAGTATGGCATCGTTTAAATGAGGGGTGGCTAATTCAGCAGCTAATGCCTGCAAAACCGCTAAAGGTGGGAGCAGGTCATTAATTGACTCTTTTTCTACCTCTGTTACTTGCGTAGCCTTTCCCGGATACATTTTTACAAATCCTTGTACCTCAAGTAACTGCAAAGATTCCCGGACAGGAGTCCTGCTGATCCCTAAAGCTTTAGCAATTTCATTGTCATTCAGCTTTTCACCAGGTAATAAAGTACCATCTATTATCCATTGCTGCAGTTGATTGAATGCGCTTTCTTTGGCGGACTGGCGAATGGGCTTGGAATGATCACTTGGAATAGGCATTTTGATTCTCCTTCCTCGATATATGTATGATCATTATTTAGTATACTATAAAACGGACAGCATGGAAATATGAGAGCGCAAATTGTTGGCTGAGGCAAACAATTTTATAGTAAAGGGTAAAGGAAAAAGGAATTGGAGTTCTCCAATCCCTTATGCATTCTACGGTTTATTTTGTGATAAATGGAGTTAAACGGAGATCCCAAGGTCTTTTAATAGGGCTCGGAATCATGCCCTTTTTCGATAGCTTCTCCTGGTGCTTTTTCAGCATCTTTAGCACCTAGCGGGTTCATGCTGGAACCATCTTTGGGCGCATTCTCCAGTCCTTCTCTTAGTCGGCGGCCATATTCTTCATCTGCTTCTTCAGCTAGGGCGATCATTTTGTCCTGAATACGCTGGTCACATTGAGACAAATCCCCTACGAGATTGGAAATAAGCTCATTTTTTTCCCAGTCTTCAAACCAGCGGAAAGTTTCACCGGCCTGTTTTGTGTTGTCATTTCGGTCAATGGATTCTCTGACAATGTTTCCTTCTACATAAGGAGTATGTTCTTTTCCGGCTTGTTCTGCTTCCTTTAATCCTCCTAAAACAGACGGTTCATAATTGATATGAGGGCTTTGTCCAGGTGCTTTTTCATTTTCATATCTTGCTGGACCACCTTCCTGATTTGTTGCAACACGTTTTTTAGGCGCATTAATTGGTAATTGTAAATAATTTGGACCTACCCGGTAGCGCTGCGTGTCAGAATAAGAAAACGTCCGTCCCTGAAGCATTTTGTCATCGGAAAAATCGAGTCCATCTACAAGCACGCCGGTTCCAAAAGCGGCTTGTTCTACTTCGTTGTGATAGTTTTCCGGATTTTTATTTAATACCATTTTACCAACAGGTCTCCATGGAAATTGATCCTCTGGCCAGATCTTTGTATCATCAAGTGGATCAAAATCAAGCTCAGGATGTGGTCCGTCTTCCATAATTTGCACGAACATTTCCCATTCCGGATAATCTCCTTGTTCAATCGCTTCATATAAATCTTGGGAAGCATGATTAAAATTCTTAGCTTGAATTTCTTCTGCTTCTTTTTGTGTCAGATTTTTAATACCCTGTTTTGGTTCCCAGTGATATTTCACTAATACGGCTTTTCCTTCCTGGTTTACCCATCTGTATGTGTTCACGCCTGAACCTTGCATCATCCGGTAATTTGCCGGAATGCCCCAAGGTGAATAAATGAATGTGACCATATGAAAGGATTCAGGAGAGCTGGAACAAAAATCAAAAAAGCGTTCGTTATCTTGATAATTGGTGACAGGATCCGGTCTGAATGCATGGATCATATCTGGGAACTTCATGGCATCCCGGATAAAGAATATTTTTATATTGTTTCCTACCAGATCCCAGTTTCCATCCTCTGTATAAAATTTAACAGCAAATCCTCTAGGGTCGCGAACGGTTTCCGGCGAATGAATCCCGTGAACCACGGTGGAAAAACGGACGAAAACAGGTGTCTGCTTTCCTTTATCCTGAAAAACCTTTGCACGGGTATATTTGGATACAGGTTCCTCTCCGACCGTACCATATGTTTCAAAATAGCCATGAGCACCAGAACCGCGGGCATGGACGACTCTTTCGGGAATCATTTCTCTGTCAAAGTGGCTGATTTTTTCAATATAGTCATAGTTCTCCAGCATAGCCGGTCCGCGATTGCCAACGGTTCGTATGTTTTGGTTATTTGTGACCGGATGTCCCTGTCTTGTTGTCAGCGTATCTTCTTCTTCTATGTTTGACTGCTCCTTGTTGTTCTTTGATTGGTCTTTTTCCAACATATATCACCCTTTTTAAATATTTTCTGTTTACTAGTGTGCCCGATGAGATTGAAATAAACCCTGTTTTTTCAGGATGAGGTACAAGAAAATATTTTCACTTGTCACCTCCGTCTGCAGACTTATAAAACCTTCTCAAAAAATCGGTATTTATGATGATGGAACTTCATTCTGGATGACGATGTCAAAAAAGGCTGAAGAATTTATCATTAAGTTAGAAGACACCGAAAGGGATGAGGGTTATGTATGGATATCATTATGAAATGGCGAAAAGTATTGCAGAAGGACGACGTGAGCAGGTGAGAAAAAGTGCGGTACAAACAAGAAAAGCGATGAATATGGTTAAAAAGAAAAGAAGAAAAGGAACAGTTCCTTCATTTATGAAGATAATATAAAAACCCCCTTCTTGGAAGAGGAGGCATTCCTATGATTCGTACTCATTATTAGCTGTAAGCTTCATTGTTAATTCTTCATAAGGTGTATTTTTATAAACTTTTATTAATCCATGTTGGGAAATATCCTTTTTAGCTATTTCTTTTTGTTTGAGATGAAAAGTTATTGGTTTATGGAATGGAAATGGGTCCATGTTGATTGTAGTATCATTTTCCCATGAAAGATGCATTTTCTCTGGAAGGTCCAGTGACTTCGCGAGTGGAATGCCGTCTTTAAAGAAGTTATGTTCATCTTTTTTGGCAACACCCGGCTCATTTAGGCAAATATATAAGGAAATATTGTCACCCAGCTGCACCATCGCATAATGAAAGTCGAACAATTCTTTTTGATAGTCAGGGATCGTTTTAATTATTCTTTGCTGACGCTCCTCCTCCTGTCGTACGAAAGCCTGGGCTTCATCAGAAGTATTGTTCACAAGAAACCGTTTATAATGCTCACTGCATAAAAGACCGGCGTAATTGTCATGCTCCTCTGCCTTATCGATGCCATTTTTATAAAGGATGATTTTAGGCAGGGGAGGAAAAGTGACAAACGTATATGGCGCCTTCTCTTTATCATTCCAGAATGGCTGTTTGTCAAAAGGTACCCAACCGATATCATGTTTGTAAATAGCATAATCTACGGATGATTTAAACATTTCTCCTTTAAACAGGCTGGCTCTCCAATGTTTCATTATTTCTCCGGAAACATGTGCATGGTTATTCTGTTCAATCATGATAAATGAATCATCATGTTCTCTTACAATCATTTCAATCGCATCCTTTCCTGACGGTTATCGCAGTGTAACTGGCTGGTCGACAAAAGCGCCACGTCCTGTGGCATTGTCGGCACTAGCACGTCCTGTGCGTCGTAAGGCTCCCACTTCAAGAATGAAGAAAACATAAAAATGCTAAGTGGGAGATCTAACAGCCAGTAACGGCCCGATTCGTTCAACTAACATTTGTATGAAAACACTTATGAAAATTGCTCTAAAAAGACAACAGGAAAGCAGCTCTCTCAAATTTGATTTTTTGAGAAAATAA
>NZ_JBGOHB010000017.1:0-90766 GCF_041521345.1 Virgibacillus oceani
TACCGCGCTTCCCATTCTATTCTTTTGTCTTTTAGAGTCATCGCATAACCTCCTGAATTCATTTCTAAGAAGATTATCGCATGGATGACTTTCTGATTCTATGTGTGTTTTATTTGACGCTTACTTTCATATTCAATTTTTTCACCCCAAAATCGTATCCTTTTCTTCCTATTTTCCGTTATAAGAAGTGAAAGGAGCGATTAAAAAGGAGTGTAAGTCATGAATCAAAAGTTTAATAAAGCGTGGGAAAGCTATGCTTCTTCAACATGGAAAGCTTGTTTGCGTTTTACCAATAATCATCATGATGCAGAGGATCTTATGCAAACAACCTGGCTAAAAGCTTACATGAGTTGGAAAAAGAAGCCTAAATCGCTGACGAAGGCATACTTTACTACCATTGCCAAAAATACATGGATTGACGAGATTCGTAAAAGAAAACCGTCAACTGTTCCGTATGAGGACAACTGTCAGCAATTCTGGGATTCTACTGAGTTAATGACTTCTTTAAACTTCACACATGTGTTAAGTACACTTGTCACCAGGTTAACCATAAACCAACAAATACTATTTCTTTTATCAGATGTATGCAGATATAGCCTGAAAGAAATAGCATTTTTGACAAATATGAGTGTAGGCGCTGTGAAGGCAACACTTTTTCGGGCAAGGCAAAAGATAATAAATGATGTTCGAGAAAATATGGAAGGAGTTCACCCTGTAGATGAGGAAGAAGCGCTTCGCGTACAGCTATATAGCCAAGCTTTGCAAGAAGGAGACATACAGCTGCTTACCAGCCTTCTTACCGACAATGCGTGTATTCCTACCTTATACGTTCAACAGCAGCAAGCCTATTCAACGTTAGATTGCAAAATGGTGGCTTAATTTTTCTTTTGAATCTAAAGTCATTATTGAAATTCAAATCTAAAGGGAGGTTTATTAGATGAGTGTTCCTATCCCTTATGTTATGGAACAAACCAATCATGGCGAAAGAAGCTATGATATTTATTCACGACTATTAAAAGACCGTATAGTTTTTATTGGATCTGAAATAAATGACACAATTGCAAATAGTGTGACAGCACAGCTTTTATTCTTATCATCACAGGATTCCGATAAAGATATTTCCATGTACATTAACAGCCCTGGAGGTTCTATTTCAGCTGGATTTGCGATTTTGGACACGATGAATCATATTAAGCCAGATGTGCAAACAATCTGTACTGGTTTAGCGGCTTCATTTGGTGCTGTACTGCTACTAGCTGGAACAAAAGGAAAACGGGTGGCTCTTCCTCATGCTGAAATTATGCTCCACCAACCGTTAGGCGGCATGAAAGGTCAAGCAACAGATATGGACATTTACGCCAAGAGAATTCTCAAGCAACGACAAGAATTAAATCAATTAATAGCGGATCGTTGTGGGCAATCGTATGAAAAAGTGGCATCTGATACCGAACGTGATTTCTTTATGTCAGCAAGGGAAGCGAAGGATTACGGGATTATTGACTCTATCTTAGTGGAGGGATCGGACTAATGAAAGTACTGTTGCTAGGTGGGACATTATTTTTAGGAAAACATATCGCAGAACAAGCTTTGAATAAGGGAATGGATATTACATTATTTAATCGCGGAAAAACAAATCCAGAATTCCTAAAAGAGGTAAAAGATGTCAAACATATTGTTGGTGATCGCAGTACAGTTGATATCGAAAAGCTTAAGGATAATTGGGATGTGGTGATAGATATTTCAGGTAGAGATCCAGATGATGTACAACGTTCTGTGGATCAATTAAAAGATCGTTGCAATACCTATGTGTTCATCTCAAGTATCAGTGCATATAAAGGACTGGATAAAGGTCCTGTGTTCGAATTAAATGCACTCAAAGAACTAGATAAAGGCGACTACGGAAGCAATAAAGCTACTTGTGAAGTCATAGTAAACAATGATTTTTATAATAACTCACTCATCATACGACCAGGTCTCATTGTTGGACCAGATGACCCAACAGACCGCTTTACCTATTGGCCATGGAGAATGAATCAGGGAGGAAGGATTCTCGTTCCAAAAATAAGCAAAAGTAAAAAAGTTCAGTTTATTGATGTGCGTGATTTAGCCTCGTGGATTATTGAGATAGTTGACAAAGGTGTGAAGGGTACATTTAATGCGGTTGGACCGAAAGAGACTCTGGGATTCAGAGACTTTCTTCTATCTTGTAATAAACTAGTGTCACCTGAAAACACAGAGCTTTACTGGGTAGAGGAACCCATTTTACAAGAAAATCAGATCCAACCCTGGTTAGAACTGCCATTTTGGCTCCCTGATTCCTTAAATATGAATGGGATGATGTGTGCGAACAGTGACAAAGCCATAGAAGCAGGATTAAGCTTTCGTCCAATGAAGGAAATTATAATGGATACACTTGAATGGAGCTTACATGAACGGAATGGGAGATGGGAAGCGGGGTTGGGAAGAGAGAAGGAATTTCGGGTGCTGGAAGTAGTGGGAAATGGTAAATAGCGCTTTTTGAGACATTGATCAAACGCTCTTCGAATTAGATGCTATGCTACATAAAGGAGATGATTCTTGTATCGACGGTATCATCTCCTTTTTAAGAGGTTATAGATCTAATGGAAAACCCTACTGCGGACAGATAATTGTACCGCGAGTCATTCACGCTTTTTAAATGTTATAAAAATTTTCGTCTTAATAACTCGGCTCTGCTCAATTCCTTTACTACTATGTCTTGATTTAACAAAACTAATTCCTTTAGTTTTAATAGACTCTAATGAGTCACTTGTCCATGATCCACTTGCATTGACAAGGTTCAAAAGTACCTGATTATAGTTCGTAAGCTAATCTTGTTCCGAAGGTAATGATAAAATAAGTGTTGATAAGGAACGATCTTCACGTTCTACCTCAATAATATTGAATCGTCTCCCATTCATCATATATACCTTAGAGCAATCACATAATTTCTTTTTGAAACACCGTCGCTAAGCTTTGTAAATTTTCTCTCTCCTAGTCCTTCTGGCAACACATCAGTATACGCCCGAATCGCTTTCACTTCCGGGTATTATTCCAAAATTTTTAGCACATTAATAAAGTCTTTTAATTCTCCTTGCGCTTGAATTTCGTGCAACATTTGATGTTCCAATCCTCGTGCTAGCTGCTGACCACCACTTTCTGCTGTAGAACGAATGAATTTATCGTCACCATAGTATCTTTTTGTATTTTCGTCCTCGTCCAAACGTTGTTTGGCAGACCCATTTTTGATCCGTTTGACCTTTGGAACTGAAGTATATTCATGTCTTAATTGATTCATCTGCACCAAATCAAAGTCTTCTGTGGATCCATCTACTTGTTCATTAATGTAAAACCTTCTTCATCATCGTTTTTGTTCAGAGAACGATATGTATATTTCTTTGCTTCTTTCAACTTCTCTTTATCTTGTATTTCTGGATGTGAAATCGAAATATTTTCATAAGGAATATGCTTATTTTTCACATTAACAATTTGTAAAACAGTCCATATATGGCCCTTTTGTTGAACAAACATCAATATTGACTCTTCCATTAACCTGTCCCTTTAACACAATAGAAGCTGCCATACCAACAAATCTTCCTTTTATTAAAGCACCCATTAACACAATAAGATTTAGTAAATATTTAATATTAATTAGGTGTTTTAAGCATCTTATTTAATGAGTCTTTCTTTCGAAAATAAGTTCATAATACGTAGGAGCCCCGTATGATCCCACTCCTGGAGCAAAAATTTGAACAAACCTCCATCCCTCTTTTGCATAATCCTTTATAACCTCTTGGTAATCTTCTTTTGCTTCTTTTCCCCATACCTTCAATTCGATACGTTCAAATTTATACTCGTACAAATTTCTCAACTCCAATTTTAAAAATCAATATATTCTCTCCTGTTTGCTTTTCTATTACCTCAATGTACTTCTCAAAAAACTTCTTAAAGAACTTTAATAATACTACGTTATCGTCTAGCAAAAAGTTTCCATTCTTGTTCAACTTTTCTGCCTCTTTAGTTTAAGTGCATTTCTTCACAAATTTCTATATAAGCTTTATTTTGTTTTACTAGTCCAGTTTACACTGAATTGCTTAATTAAGTAAGTCCTTTTAAAACAACATACCCCTTAGATAAAGAAATCCTAAGGGGTAAAACAGCGCAACTTTTTTATAAACGGTACGACTTTATTTTAAACTTACAGTAGATTGGTGTAACACCAAGCTACTACTGTTACCATAACTTTTGCTTAATAGCCACAATATTTGTCCAGTTACTTAAACTTTTAACAAGTTACTGTTATTTTTGTAACCCAACAGTTATTGTAGCTTTAGAATAAAGTTTGATCATAATAGGACTATAAAGCCTGATTCAATAAAAAGATCGAAGACTGCTTTTGAAAAAAGATTGAGCAAATCAGGCTCTGAAAATGATTCTTGCCGGAAGATTTTTATAAAAAAGTTTGAGCATTTTCTGCTATGTTATTTCATTATAGTCTCCGTTTCTGGAAGATCGTTACAATGAGCTTGAGTAAATCACCATTGAGACCTCAAACTACATTCTTCCACAAACGCCTCCATTTCTAATAATACTTTTCTAAAGATAATTCATTGAAAAGCCATTTTCATATCATTCAGCTTTAGCGATTGGTTTCCGATCTTGCAAACATGATTGATCCTACGATTGAAAATATCAAAAATAAACTTGCCATTACAGATAAATTCAGTAGCGGATGATGCACAACAATAGCATCGTATTCTGGTTCTCCCCAATAAAAAACAGCTCTGGCGAAATCAATACAATATGTCATCGGCATGATTTTCGCTAAAAAGCCAAGAATCCCCTCAGAATAAGTGATTGGGATAATAGCTCCTGAAAGAAGCAGCTGGGGCATAACAAGTAACATGGAACCAGCATCTGCTGTTTTGGCATCCCGCACAAATCCAATGAAAAAAATACCTAATGAAGCTCCAACCATGCCTATAATCGGTGTTATCAGTAAAAGCCACACCATATTCATACCACCGAGAGGGACTTTCATAACGATCGCTACGATAAGGATCCCTGCCAAACCAATTATGCTCATCACACCAGACCCCACCATTTTACCTAATATGATGGAATAACGAGAAATAGGTGAAACATACAGCTCTTGCGTCATGTTCTTATCACGCTCTTCAATTAATGAACTCATACCGCTAATCGTCTCCATAAACAAACTGTTGACCATCATACCAATCATGATAAATTGTAAATAATGAAATCCGACGCCTCCTCCTAAATTTTGAGACAAGCTCCCTCCCAATATCCCGAGAAAAAGGATTGGGAAAACGAGGCTCACAACGAATGGGACAGGGCTACGAAACGATCTAGAAAACTCCCTGAAAGCAATCGCTGTGATAGCATTAAGTTCTTTAGCGGCTACTGACATTGAAATCCTCCTTGTCCTTATGTTTCATCAGGTCCATATATGCTTCTTCCAACGTCGGTTGCATCACATTCAGCTTTTTTAGTGGGGTGTCTATTTTATATATTATATCCTGAGCAGTCGGTGCTTGATAGAAGACTTTAAAGCCATCTGCTGTCTCCAAAAAATCAACACCCAGAGCCAATAATTCAGACTTTAATTCATCTCGGTTACCCGCATCTATATTCATGCTTTTTTTAACCATAAGGCTACTTTTTATCTCATCTGGCGTACCAGACATCGCGATTTTCCCTCGATGAATCATACACACCTTATCTGCTGACTCAGCCTCAGCTAAATAATGAGTCGTTAAAAATATGGTTACATTCTTTTCTTTACGAACTTTTTGTATATGTTCCCAAAAGGAATGGCGACTGGCAGCGTCCAGCCCTTGTGTCGGTTCGTCCAAAAACAATATGTTGGGCTGATGCATCAGACTACGAATAATCTCAACTTTGCGCTTCATCCCACCGGAAAAAGTTTTCAGTTTCTTAAAAAGGGAGTCATCCATATCCATCATCTCAGCTAATTCTTGAAGATGTAGTTTATATTCGTTAGACATGAGTCGATAAAATGGACGATACCCATAAATGCCGTATAAACTTACATGGAGCCGAATGTTTTCTTCTAAAGTCAATTCTGGATCAACGCTCGGGTTTTGAAACAAAATGCCAATGTTACGTCGAACCTGTTTTGCTTCCTTATCTACATCAAAACCTGCTATTGTTACTTCCCCATTGGTTTTAGACAAGATTGTCGTCAGAATAGAAATAGTCGTTGTTTTCCCAGCACCATTTGGACCGAGAAAGGAGAAAAATTCTCCCTCATTTACCTCAAAACTGATATGGTCTACCGCATTCTCCGTAGATCCATAATACTTTTTCACTAATCTATCTACTTTTATTACAACTCCCATTCTATTTCCTCCAATCCCAAGCCTATTGTGCGTAATTTACAGAAGCGGCATATAAATAATAACTTAATCCAATTTGTTGCTCTTCCAGCATATTTTTGTGAAATTCATCGTTAATAAAAAACCAAGTGGATTCAACAAAACCTTTCGGATCTAACTCCATGACATGATCATTGATATAGCGGATATGATCAGAGATCAGTTGCTTCACTCTTTCATCATCAACAGCCCATCCTTGTTTTAACGCAAAAGCCATTTTATCCATAAACGCTTGTGACTCCCTTGCTGACTCATCTAATTCCTCACTGTTTACATCATCTGTAAGAATTTCATATTGATAGTTTTCTTTCAAATACTCATTTTGCTCTTTTAATTGATCCTGCCATTGTTCTTTGTTTAGTCCTTGGAACATACTTTGCTCATCCATTACTTCTCCACGTTCTTCAAAATGAATGGTTTCATTGATCGTAGTTAATATAAGACTGATTCGCTCTTCTTTCTTTTCCAGCAGTTCTTTCTGTTCAATTAAAACATGGTAACGATTCTTTCTTTCATACAATATTTTTTGAATAGCTTTCAATGAAAAATCTAATTCCCTATAAAACAAAATATGTTGTAATTTTTCTAATTCATTTTTCCCATACAACCGATATCCAGATTCAGTAATTTTGCTAGGCTCTAACAAACCAATCTTGTGATAATGATAGAGCGTTTTGACCGTTATTCCTGTCAAATCAGCCACTTGTTTCACTGTAAGCATGTTGAACTCACCTCCCAATATATAAACAATAGACCCTTACCTAAGGTAAGAGTCAACAATTATTTTGATATTAATTCAATGACTGTTTATTATAATTAAGCAATTCAATACTAAAGCAATAAAAATGAATTAGGTTCCAATTACCTAAAGCTAACCCTTCTGTTTAATTTATCGTGTTATTTATTCAATAAGTCTTGTTCAACAATCGCTCCTTTAACGGAAGAAAACCATTTAGCCTTTATATTTAGAAATAAAGAGGCAACGATCTCCCAGGTTCGATTACGGAAAAATCCTGCATATTAACACAATTGTATCAAACTTTTTTATAAATCATCGATCTTTATTTCAAATTATCAATCTTTATTATAAATCCACAGAAGGATTTTCCTTTTTTTGTTGAAGTATACATATAAGAAAATATTAGGGAGTGTTTAATCATGAAGTATTTACGTATTTCCTAATTACTATCTTTGAGTTTTTTAATTTTCTTACTAGTCGACCCTTTAGAGTCAGATGCTGCAAGTAGATCAGATTGTTCAGACTCTTATGTAAGGTGTCAATCTGTAACAATCCATCAAGGAGATATCTCACACAGTTCTAATAGTATATATGTTCCAAGTGGCGGTAGAATCATGCTAGATGTTATGACATACGATGATAGTTTATTTCAAGTAGGTGCATACCTGTACGACGATAATTTAAATCTTATTGATTCTATTGGCGCAGCAGGTAGAGGAGGGAGTGATTTTAAAACAGTTAATGCTCCTAGCAGTGGATACTATCATGTAGTTTTAAGAAGTGGAGATTCATCACAAGGTAGATCTCATGCTAGAGCATATTTGTCATATGCATATAGATAAAAAAAGGCATTACTAGCTCATTTAATTTGCTAGTAATGCCCTTTTTATTTTAATGATTCAGCAGTTTCCATCAAGTTTTCTTTTGTATATTTCTCATTGATTTTTATGCTCATAATATATTCAATGTCTTGATGTTTATATACTAATTCTAGAATCGAGTGTATTTTATTTGGTTTAACAGTGTCTATAAAAACTTCTTTTCCATTACTTAGTTTGTTGTTGTTTTCCACATCTCTAAGATTTTCTGTATTAACAGTATACTGAAATATATCTTTTCTGTCTTCACCTAGATAATGTATGGACAAATTACTTTCTTTTTCTATTTTGGCGAATCTTTTTGTGACTTCAAATGGTATTTTTTGTGGTATCGAAATTATCGAAATGTCTTTATCTATTTTCTTCTCAAATTCATTTATAACTTTGTCTACATTTTTAGTATAACCTTTTACCTGATATACTTCATCAACGCTCATTGGCTCTTTTGAATCGAAATCATATTTTTGTGCCACACTAATGCTTGCAGAAGTAGTGAATAATATAAATGTGACGATCATTAAAAAGAAAGTTTTTTTCATAATACGCCTCCTTTTGCTTATCTTTTGAAAGAAGACAAACTTTAAACTAAAATTTTTTGCCTTAAATTTAAGTTTGGTGAAAGTAAAGTCAAATTTGTACCTCAGCATAGAAAATATGGAGTTTCTTTATGGCGAAATTTGCTTATCAGATGAAATGTTCTAATTTTTTCACACTGACTATGGCGATGGTGGTGGATTTTTTTAACCCTCTTTCCACATTATTTTCCGATTCCCCTGTATATATACACAAAAAATTTAAGTTATGGCCAAACACTCACCGGCCATAACTTTCTTTTTTGCTTTCCTCTTTTTTTTAGGCATCGAAACCTCCAAAAAAAGACCATTACAGTGTGCGGTTTTCTGCGGGCATCGAACCCTTGCAAATCCGACGTTTGACCGTTAATGTAGTGGAAATGTAGCTTTAAAATAAAGTTTGATCAAAAATACCTCACAAACCCCGTATTGGACCGTAAACAGAGGAATCCATTTTGAAAAAAGATTGATCAAAAAGGATTCCTATTCAATATATTTAAATCAGTTTTTTATAAAAAAGTTTGATCATTTTCTTCTTCTTCTGCTAATCAAGTAAATCTGGTATTCAGGAATAGATCTTCTATGAGCTGATTTCTTTCCAAGCTTCTGCTACCTTAAGCATGTTGTAACCGAATTGTTCCTGACCACTTTTGATTAAAAATAACCCTGTAGAAATCGACTGAATGTAACCCCATTCCCATATCCCTTGCGTATCCACGCCAGTTAATTGTCCAAGCAAAGAACAACGTTTTTTGCCAACTTCTAAAGGTTCCTCTACTAAATCATCAAGCCATTCACGCATGAGGATTCCTAAGTCATAGGATGGTTCTCCTACCAAACCATTAGGGTCGATCAATTTAAATGACGGTTGAGGTTTAGTTGGATCTTGCAGAGCATTTCCATGATGAGCATCGCCATGAACCAAAACAGCTTTGGTGAAGTCTATATTTGCTAATCGAGATTCCAAAAAGGTGAGCGATTGATTGATAAGTGCCTTTGAACAGGGCTTTCCAAGCTCGCTCCAGAGTTCTGGGATGAAATTTTGAAACCATTTAATAAGATCAGGCATCGATTGTAAATGATGGGGTTGTTGTAAGGGCTTCCATGAATGTCTAAGCATCGAACAAATAATTTCGATTTCTTCTTTGGTGGAGTACCCCTGTTGATGCAAAGGTGAGCCCAAACGTTCCAATAAGATAGCTCTTTGACTCATATCTCTTTGATTAATCGCACAATATGACAAATAACTGAACACGCACGAACTATTATTGGACAAGGAATTGAACAGATATTGGACAAAACAAAAAGACTGAATCCGCATTGGATCCAGCCTTGATTCGTATTGATTCTACGATTGAATTAATGTTGAAAACACATGGTTTTCCTGCTCTTTTTCTTCTCTCTTCCTTCAGCTCCGGATACCAACTATTTAGCAGTAGGTACCGACTTTTTAGCAGAGGGAAGAAGAATGAAACAGGGAGATACAATTATAACACAAGAAATAACTCCCTACTCAACAGTAACCGACTTCGCCAAATTCCTCGGCTTATCAACATCACACCCACGATGAAGTGCAGCGTAATATGCTACCAACTGCAACGGTACTACACTAACAAGTGGTGTCAATAATTCATGGACTGCCGGGATAACAAAAGCATCCGTATCTCGCTCCATACCTTTCATGCTAATAATCAAATCATTTGCGCCTCTTGCGACAACTTCCTGCACGTTACTGCGAATGGCATAATTCACTTCCGCCTGTGTCGCAAGGGCAATCACTGGTGTTCCCTCTTCAATTAAAGCAATCGTTCCGTGCTTTAATTCACCGCCAGCAAAACCTTCTGCCTGAATATAGGAGATCTCCTTTAATTTCAATGCCCCTTCCAGGCATACATGATAATCCGTACCTCGGCCGATGAAAAATGCATTGCGGGAAATTGGTAAATAGTCTCTCACCAATTCTTCGATAGCACTTTTCTGATCTGTCAAAACCTCCATCGCATTCGCAACCATCGCCAATTCTTGCATTGGATCAAAGTTAAGCTCCAGCCCTTTGGCTTTCGCTGAATCCACAGCCAGAATTGCCAACACTGCGATCTGTGCTGTATAAGCTTTCGTTGATGCTACTGCAATTTCCGGTCCTGCATATAAATGCAGCGTGTAATTCGCTTCACGGGAAAGGGTGGATCCTGGCACGTTGGT
Source organism: Virgibacillus oceani (assembly GCF_041521345.1). Taxonomy (GTDB): domain Bacteria; phylum Bacillota; class Bacilli; order Bacillales; family Amphibacillaceae; genus Virgibacillus_N; species Virgibacillus_N oceani_A. The sequence continues at coordinate 10,829 of NZ_JBGOHB010000017.1, forward strand.
AATTGTCAGTGCCGGATATCCCATTTCCTTTATTTTCACTAAAACAGCACGGCTATCTGCTGTTTCCCCACTTTGAGAAATAAATATAAATAACGGTCTTTCGGACAATAATGGCATATTATAAGAAAATTCACTGGCAATATGCACTTCTGTTGGGATATTTGCCATTTTTTCCAGAAAATCTTTACCAACGACCCCTGCATGATAGCTAGTGCCAGCTGCAATAATATAAATCCGGTCGGTGTCTTGCAGAACTTTTCGTATATCAGCATCCAATTTCAACGCATTGTTTTCTGTCTGATATTCTTCCATAATCTTGCGTATGACAAAAGGCTGCTCGTCAATTTCCTTTAACATGAAATGAGGGTATATCCCTTTCTCAGTATCTGCGGCATCGATCTGGGCAGTGAATGGTTTACGATCCACGACAACACCATTCAGCTTTTGAACCTCGACAAAATGGCGGTTTACCTTCACGATTTCCTCATCATAAATTTCCAGATACTGATCCGTTACTTTTAATGTTGCCATGGCATCACTTGCGACAACATTAAAGCCATCACCCAAACCAACTAACAGCGGACTTTTATTTTTTGCCACATATAAATGATCCCGGTCTTCCCGATCAATCAAAGCAATAGCATAGGAACCCTTCAGTAAACGCATTGTTTGCCTGAAAGCCTCAGCTGTATCCTGTGTTTTTTCCACAAGATTTTCCATAAGCTGCACGATTACTTCTGTATCTGTTTCGCTTTTCAGCTCTACATCATGGAGGTATTCCTCGCGTAGTTCCTGGTAATTTTCAATAACGCCATTATGAACCAAAGTGAACCTGCCAAACGCACTTTGATGCGGGTGTGCATTCTCTTCACTCGGCACACCATGCGTCGCCCAGCGGGTATGACCGATCCCCATTGTTGCACGAATGGAATGGTCAACATCTTCTCTAAGTGCTGCAATACGTCCTTTTATCTTGGAAAGGTGGATACCTTGATCATTCAGCATGGCAATTCCTGCTGAATCATAACCACGGTATTCCAGCTTTTCCAGTCCATTCAATAAGACTTCCTTTGTATCATTTTGTCCGATAAACCCTACAATTCCACACATAACGCTGTGGCCTCCTTTTTCCAATAAGGGGCAGTCAACGTCATTGATTATATTTTGGCAAGTGAAAAACCTGCCCGGGGCGTTGAACTGCCCCTTTCCCGTGATTTGTCTGCATTCTGCTGCATTCCTTTGTCCAACAAGTTGCCTCATTGATTTAAGAATGTGCGTCACGATTGGAATGTACAATCGGAAGGTATCCGCCGAAAATTTCGATCACCTTCACCTCGTCAACTATTTTCATTTATCGGTCAAAAATAGTTCTGGCGCTTTTATTGCTGCTCTTGCGATGCTCCTTTCTATTTTTGAATGAAAAGGCACAATACATTTTAACCGAAAAAAGCCATGTTCGTCAATTATTTTTCGTGTGCCATTAGTTATTTTATGTGAAATTGCTGTAAAAGTTCATAGTTGTTGCTTAGTGAAATAAACACCAAATCACCAAAACTGCTTATTCGTCTGATAAAGCTTCACCACGCCAAATGGCGCCAGCAGCCATATAATAAAACCGACCAGGAATGTACTTATCCAAAAAACATTCCCATTAAACGTTAGTGTTCCTCCAGCAAAAAATAAAGTGAACCCGCTGAGGATCAGAAACAGCAATGTCGTGAGTAATATATACATCGTCATACCCGTAAAAATATACATCATTCTGCGATTACGCTTAATTACACCATCCCGAACAGGAAAACACAGAATATCAGCCACCGTGTTCTCATTGTAAATCACATTCCAGCGTGCACTTTGATAAGCTGGTAACCATCCCGATTTTACCAGACCCATAGGTAAGGTGTCGTGTTTATCTTTACCATAATCCAGATGATACTGAATTTCCTTTATATCATCTGTCTCTTTAAAATAAAATATTCTTGTCACAACATCTAGCTTCACAAATTGATAGCCTTTCAAAGCCATTTTTTGCAGCCAGTCTTCCGTTTCCCTAATATCAAAACTCCAGAAAGGCCTGAACACTTTTTTCAAAACAACTCTCTCCCTTCCTGTTATATTCTACGTCCAAATACGAAAATCTATGACAAAATAGAAATAAGCGCACGGGATTCTTACCCATACGCCATGCAAACTTTCACTTTATTCCTGATGTTTTCCCATAAATCAAGCATCCAGCTGTACACTTTTATCTCATTCTCCTTCTTGGAAAATCCGTGCCCTTCATCATCCATCACATGATATTTCACTTCACGGCCCTTTTCCTTTAGCTTCTCACGATCTGATCAGATTCCTTTTTCACTACTCTCGGGCTATTAAACAGAGGCGGAGAGTTTTAATGGTATATCAAAGAACAAAAATAGACTGCTCATATATCATAACGGATTTTAATGATACATGAAAGAGCAAAAAATGCCAGTTCATATAACATAAAGAGTTTTAATGATATATGAAAGAGCAAAAGATGCCAGTTCATATATCATAAAGAGTTTTAATGATACATGAAAAAGTAAAAATCGACTGATCATGTATCATAAAGAGTTTTAATGATACATGAAAAAGTAAAAATCGACTGATCATGTATCATAAAGAGTTTTAATGATACATGAAAAAGTAAAAATTGACTGATCATGTATCATAAAGAGTTTTAATGGTATATCAAAGAACAAAAAGTGCTTGATCATGTAGCACAAAGAGCTTTAATGGTACTTACATAAAACGAACGACTTGCTTTCGAACGGGCTTAGGATGTATTAATTCCATTAAATGCGTATAGGAACTATTGCACAAGCCGGCAAGTTTTATGATTTCTTTTCTGCCAAACAAAAAACACAGCAGACGCTGTGTTTTTTTGAAACGCATATGTTATTTATTCTTTCATTCCCAATACCTTTTCAATCACTTTAACCACACGATCCACATTTGTTTCACAGTCTTCTTTCGTCGGTGCTTCTACCATCACGCGGACAAGTGGCTCGGTACCGGATGGGCGGACAAGCACGCGGCCTTTATCGCCAAGTTCTTTTTCCACTTCATTAATTTCATCCTGAATCCTTGTATCGTTAAACACTGCATGCTTATCAATGACTCTTACATTTTTTAGTACTTGTGGAAATACCGACATTTCTCCGGCCAGCTCGGATAATGCTTTTCCTGTTTCCTTCATGACGTTTACTAGCTGTAATGCTGACAGCATGCCATCTCCTGTTGTATTGTAATCAAGAAAAATAATATGACCGGATTGTTCCCCTCCGAGGTTATATCCATTTTTCAGCATTTCTTCCAGCACATAACGATCGCCAACTGCTGTTTTATTGCTAGTCATTCCGTTTTCTTCTAATGCTTTATAAAAACCGATATTGCTCATAACCGTAGACACGACCGTATTGTTGCGGAGATACCCTTTTTCATTCATATATTTTGCACAAATATACATGATCTGATCTCCATCCACAATAGTGCCCTTTTCGTCTACTGCAATTAATCTGTCTCCATCTCCATCAAAAGCCAGACCAATATCGGCATTATTTTCTTTCACCAAGTTCTGCAGTTTCTCTGGATTTGTTGAACCAACACCATCATTTATATTCAGCCCATCCGGGGAAGAGCCGGTAGAAACGATATCCGCTTCCAGGTCGGCAAATAAGTGGGTAGCCAGGCTGGAAGTAGAACCGTGTGCACAATCCAAGGCAATTTGCATTCCTTCAAAATCATTATCAATAGAATTCTTCAAGAATGAAAGGTATTTTTGACCGCCTTCAAAGTAATCGTTGACGATGCCAATCTCCCCGCCGGTAGGGCGCGGAAGATTGTCTTCCCCTTCCATTATTTTTTCAATTTCCTCCTCCTGTTGATCGGTTAATTTAAAACCGTCGGAGCCAAAAAATTTAATCCCGTTGTCCTCGACCGGGTTATGAGAGGCAGATATCATTACGCCTGCCTGGGAGCTTGTAGCTTTTGTTAAATAAGCAACACCGGGCGTAGTAATAATTCCGCTGCGCATGACTTCAACCCCAATGGACAGCAGTCCTGCTATCAGTGAACTTTCCAGCATAAATCCTGAAATCCTCGGATCTCTGCCGATAATAACTTTTGGATTTTCTGTATCTTTTGTTAAAACATATCCACCAACACGACCTAATCGAAAGGCTAATTCCGGTGTAAGTTCTTCATTTGCTACTCCTCTTACACCATCGGTACCAAAATATTTCGCCATCATATCACTCCTTGATATATCCCTTTTGTAACAAAGCAAGCGCATTTCATTCATTACTTATTTCCACTGTCGCCTCTTCATATTCTCCATCAACTGTAATATCATCGGGACCTTCAATCGTAATTGGCACAATATGCTCCCCAGTTTCAAGATCCGCCAGATTAATAAACAAGCGGAAGTCATCCCCATCAAGTTCACTTATGCTCCCTTGGTCTCCATTTGCCGTAATGCCCATTTCAGGCTCGTCCGGTTCAATAAAGGATACCTCTTGTCCATCACTAAGGTCTTCAACGTCAATCTGAATTTCTTCTATCGGCCTTGTTTCTTCAAGTTCAATCAGCACTTCCACTGTTTCCATTTCAGGTGCCAGGACACCATCAGGCAGTATAAGCGGGACATCGACTGTTCCTGATTCGGTAACCTCTGATAAATCTATTTCCTCTGTGGCAATGCTATCGATGCCGTCCAGCACCTCACTCGTTGCAAAAATTTCAACCTCATCAACATTAGCAGAAATGGAGGTTAATGAAAAGCCCTCCGGCAATTCTCCAGATGTTTCTACTTCTAGTGGTACCATTGCACTTGGATTATTCACATCCAAGGATACAGCTACATTTTCCGGTTCCATATTAACGCTCAATTCATTTCCCTGTTTATCATAAACGTTTACCGGCACTTCCCTGTTTTCGATGGATCGGTCAAGATTGGCTACATTTACATATGCTTTCACAATACCAATTTGGTCAATGACACTTCGGGAACTAGTAATAGTTACGGCTGTTGGATTCACTTCCGAACCAGTAATTTCAAACCCATTCGGGAGTTCATTTTCATTCATAAAATCAATTTCCACTTCAAATTCGGCTGTTGCCCTTTCTTCTATTGCTATATCTAAGGAAGACGGTTCTATTTGCACTGATAAATCTGAAGTTACATCGTGCTCAAGCTCTACCTGATGTTCACCTTCTCCCAAGCCTTCCAAATCCACATACACATTAAAATTACGTTGTCTGACAGTTGGGGTGAGTACACCGACAGATCCTTCCAAAGTGACAGAGACATGTTCAGGCACCCCACTCACCACATAGTTTTCATCATCCATCTGTATATCTACAGGCACATCATTTAATGTTTCTGTGTCAGAAGGACTCCCGGGAAAAAAGGTTAAATCTGTATTCGCTGTGTCATTTGACTCCACGGATACAAATACATATAGCAATATGGCAAAAACCAACGATAAGGCACGTACAAACCACTTACTTTTAAACCAATTATCCATTATCTTTCCCCCCTCCAACTTCTTGATTTTTATCAGGGGTTTTTACACTTAATGATAGGTTCTCCTGCAGTATTTCTCTTAAGCTGTCCTCGTTTAATTCCCTATGTAACTCACCATTCTTTGCAACGGAAATACCTCCTGTTTCCTCTGATACCGTGATGGTCAGGGAATCTGTAACTTCGCTTATTCCTACCGCGGCACGGTGCCGCGTGCCAAGCTCCTTTGCAATAAACGGACTCTCTGATAATGGAAGGTAGCATGCTGCTGCAATAACTCGATCTCTTTTTAAAATGACTGCCCCATCATGCAATGGCGTATTTGGTGTAAAAATATTGGTTAACAGCTGGTGAGTCAGTTTTCCATTAATCTCAGTACCCGTTTCTGCGTAATCTCCAAGACCTGTTTCACGTTCGATGGAAATAAGCGCACCAATTCTCCGCTTTGCCATATATTTACAGGAATGAATAATTGCTTCTATATTTTGCTTAATAATTTCCTCTTCAGAGCGGGCACTCCTGCCAAATATATTCCCTCGTCCAAGCTGTTCCAATGCTCTTCTTAATTCAGGCTGAAATAAAATGATAATAACGATAAGACCCCAATCAATCGCCTGACTTGTAATCCACTGGATTGTCTGTAAATTAAAGGCAATACTTAACAGCCAAACAGCCAAAACAACTGCTATCCCTTTAAGCAGCTGAATCGCTTTGGTGCCCCGAATTAACATAATTAATTTATATAGAACATACCAGACGATGCCTATATCAATGAAGACCCGAAGGATTTGTAAAAGGTCAAAATCCCAACCCATCATGGTGCTTACACGTCCTTTTACACATATAATCTATGTCAATTTGTTTTAATAATAGTCATGCTTATAATTATAACATATTTTAACGCTATCCAAGTAGTATAAACTCCAGGTTGTAAACGTTTTTTTGCTACGCTTATTTTGGATGTCTTTTGGACTAATTATGTAGCTTAATTTGTTGGAGGTAATTCTAAAGTGAGGTGATGTTACTTTATAAATTCAGTTGACTTTACTGAATTCTAAGTGACCATGAGCTCCCAAAGTCTTTTAAAAGGTCACATGCTTCTAATCGACCAAACGTGATGGGATCGTTTCCATTCAGTCACTTTTAGGTCTTTTAAGTGACCGAACGGCAAGGTGGTCCTCCCATTCGGTCACTTATACAGCTTTCAAACTGCTGCATAGAAAAACCCGGGAATCCCCGGATTTTTTTATCACATTATTTAAAATGAAAACAGGTTGTTAAAAAAATTTTTTATTTTATACCACATCCACTCAAAAGCCTGATCTACTTGTTTTATTTCGCCATTAATTTCTCCAACAGACGCCATTAAGGACTCATTTTCAAATGGATCCTCAATCAGTTCTCCATTGATTAGTGTTACATTACCTTCTATGGTTCCGCTAATAATCAAATCTCCATTTCTCACAACAAGATCGCCCTCAACGACCACGTCCGGCGGTACGATCACCGTGCCCCCATCAATGACGAGATCTTCCTCTTTGGACACAACCAGCTCCGTGTTCTGATTCCACATCGAAAGCATACCGCTTATCATAAAAATAAAAAAAATAGCAGCTGCGGTGATGACTGGATGTTTTTTAAACCAGCGCATGTATCTCATTCGACTTTTCTCTGCAGGCAAATTATTCATGACATTTGCGGTAAAACCTTCTGGAGCGGTGACAGATTCAGCACTTTGGATGAATGTTATCGTTCGTTTTAATTCATGGAAATGCTGCTGACAATCTTCACAGTCCTCCAAATGAAGGCGCAGTTTATTTTCTTCTTCTGTTGTCAGCCCGCCATCCAAATAGCGATGCATCAACCCAACTACTTCTTTATTGTTACAACTCATATATGTCACACTCCTTTACACATGGCGCAGCTTTTTCCGTAAAGCTTCTCTTCCCCGATGTATCCGGGTCTTTACTGTGCCCATCGGGATGTTCAGGATTTCACTGATTTCCTTTAGTGAAAAATCTTCCAAATATCGTAAAATGATAATGCTACGATATTTAGGCGGGAGTTCTGAAATTTCTTTATGTATATAACGCTGAAGCTCCATGTTCTCCACTTCTTCCCCAGGCAGTCGCTGTTCATACGGCAATTGTGAATACATATTCAAACCTTCTGTTCCTTTAATTTCCGCGTCCAGATAGTAATCCGGTTTTCGCTTACGAATCCGGTCTATCGTTAGATTCGTCGCGATTCGGTATAACCAGGTTGAAAACTTTCTCCGTTCATCAAAGGAATCGATATTCACATAGGCACGAATAAAGGCTTCTTGTGCAATATCCTCCGCCTCTTGCCGGTTGCCAAGCATGCGGAAACAATGCTGGTAAATCTTGTTCTGAAACAGGAAGACAACATCTTCAAATGCTGATTGGTCTCCTTTTTTAACATGCTTTATTTTTTCTCTAACTATTTCGTCCATACGTATACCTCCGCTATCATGCGGTATTCATATTACGGATACTGCATATAAAAGGTTTCAAAAAAAGTGTAACATGTTTAGTAATGCAAAGTTCTGGGTAATTCTATAACTAAATATCTTGAATCGATAGGAGGATATGTTAGTGAATAAACCCCTATTGCTCGAAAAAATAGAACAGTGCCGGAAAGAAATGATATCACTAAGTAAATCCCATGCGCTAACTTCTGAAAAGATCATCTCATCTAGTACCAAACTCGATAAGTTAATAAATGAATGTCACGGTCTGAAAAACAAATAATAGGAATGCTTAAAAAAGACATAAAATTTCTGCTGTCGAAATTAAATGTCTTTTTTAGTATACACTAGAATCTTTTATTTGTGGTAAAGATTGTCTATTTTAGTTTTTCTCCAAATAATGAACCCATTAAAGCTACGGCTACTGTTGCTGTTTTATTTTTTTCATCTAGTATAGGGTTTACTTCAACAAATTCTGCGGAAGTCAGGATATCTGCTTCCTCCAGCATCTCCATTGCCAGATGACTTTCCCTGTACGTAATTCCTCCTAAAACAGGGGTGCCAACGCCCGGCGCTTCAGAAGGATCAATGCCATCCAGATCCAGACTGAGGTGAACACCATCTGTACGTGATTTTAAGTAGTTAATGGTTTCTTCCATTACTTGTTGCATCCCCACCCGGTCAATTTCATGCATTGTATATACTTTCATTCCTTTTTCGCGAATGAGTTCTTTTTCACCCGGATCAAGACAGCGGGCACCAATAATTACAATGTTTTCCGGCTTAATTTTCGGTGCATATCCGAAAAGCTTTGTCAGCTTTTCATGGCCAATTCCCAGACTTGCTGCCAGTGGCATGCCGTGAATATTCCCGGATGGTGAGGTCTCACTGGAATTTAAATCGCCATGCGCATCATACCAAATTACCCCAAGGTTATCATAATACTTTGAAATCCCTGCCAGTGAACCGATGGAGATGCTATGATCTCCCCCAAATACCAACGGAAAATGTTTTTTTGCCATTTCCTGATCCACCATTTCAGCAAGCTTCTCACTTGCCTCAATTACCTCCTGTAAATTTTTCAAGTTAGTTCCATCATCTAAATCACTTGCAGCCGGACGGTTAATCGCTACATCCCCTAAATCATGTATACTGTAATTTAAAGCCTGCAGCCTCTCAATGGCTCCTGCATACCGGATCGCACTCGGTCCCATGTCCACCCCGCGGCGACTTTGACCTAAATCCATCGGTACGCCAATTACGGATAAATTTTTCATATTAACGGCTCCTTTCACCATTATTTTAGACAAAAAGGATGAAATGACTCAACTCGACATAAATATGTATATATATACAGTGGAAAAAGATAAGTAAATTTCGTCAAAATTCGGGGAGTGACATATCTTTACGCTGAGACAAGCAATTAGCGCAATCCCAGGCACCAAGGTTGGGCCTCAGGAGCCGTAGGGTTTTAAGGCCAATGGTTTGATGCCAACTTTTCCCCAGGCTTTCATCAGGTTTTCAGCTGATTCTCTGGAAGGCATGAAAGCAATCCCGCAGTCCCCGCCTCCTGCTCCGGATGGCTTTCCGGCACCGCCAAATTCCTCAGCTAAATCGCATAGCGTACATAATAAAGGTGTTTCAATTTCCACTTTGGCCTGCTCTCCAACTGTTCTTAGTGCATATCTGTTTTCCATCACACCTTGAAGCAGCAGTGGAATATTGACGGTTTTCATTCCGTTCATAAATTTCTCTACCGCTTCTTCACTATCCTTTAAAAACGCATTAAATTGACCTGGGTTGGCATCTTTCAATTTTAAAACTTCATGCACAAGCTTCCCCGTTGAGGCAGGCTTTCCTGTCCAGCCAATACAAACATGTACCCCGCTCGGAAGCCGGGTAGATGTGGAAGAATAGTATACCCATTCTGCTTGCAGTAGTTCCGCAATCGTATCGGTGTTTTCATATAATTCGATGAGCCATTTCGCCTGAAAGGAAGTATACTGCAAAAAACCACCAAACGAGGAAGCCGCGATATCCGCGCCGGATCCATTTCCCTGTACAGTGACATGGGCGATGGAGGCCAGCTTAAAGAGCGTTTCCTTATTCATTTCACCATGATCAAATTTTTTTAAAACGGCAGCAATTACTGCAGTAACTACTGCCGCACTCGAGCCAAGTCCGTATTTCGCTCCCGATTCATCATCCAATTCACTATTAATTTCCAGCGTAAAAGGCGCCGGTGTAATCGACCGCTCCTCTAAATATGTAAGAACAATTTTCATTGCACGCCGAACAAACTTCAGGCGATCATCTCCTGAAGCTATGTTTACCTCATTATTGCTGAATTCCCAGGCCAAGTTGTTAAGCTGGAAATCATGTAAAGTAAGTTTATTTCTATCGCTTTGCTCAATAGTTGCATAAACAAAACGATCCACTGCCATCACTACTAATTGATGATGTGGCACTAGTACAGCAAATTCCCCGGCAACCATGAGTTTGCCAGGGACTTTTATGGTGGTGGGTGAATTGGACAACATCATTGCCCCCTTATAAAAGTTGTTCAAAAAGTCCGGTAAAAATGACACATAATAAAAAGAGAATCTTCGACTAAAACCGACACGCCCTGTGTCAACCGTCGAAGTCACCACATCCTGTGGCTTGCTTTTCCGTTGCTCATGTATTAAAAGCCATACACTCCGCTACTCAAAGCTACGCTGGAGGTGCTAGTGTCGACGCTGCCACAGGACGTTGCGAACTTAGCCGACCGGTCCTTTTTATCCTCCTTTTTGAACCCGAACTTATAAATAACTTATGCCTTGACCAGCTTTACTCAATCTTACGTCTGAAACACCATTTATATTTTGAAGTGTCTCCTGGATCTGTTTTTCATTTTCAGGTAAATATAGTACTTTAACATTTGGTCCTGCATCAATCGTAAAATAAGCAGGAACCCCGTTCTCTCTCAGTTCCTGCACTGTATGCATCACTGCGATTGTTGTATCAATCCAATATGTAAACGGCGGGTTTGCCCCCAATGTGGTTGCATGCATTTTCAAACAATTGGCTTCTGCAATACTGCCCACTTTTTCAAAATCCCGAGCCTTTATCCCAGCTTTCATTTCCTGCAAATCAACAGGATTACTGTCAAGCCAGCCGGCAAAAAAAGGAGACGTTTCGACAGTACGCCTCATTCCGTCACGGCTCGAGACTTTTTTCATTTTTGAAGATAAAACGACAGCTGCTACTCTTAAATCCCAATGATCGACAGGGGCGACAGGAACCGCATAGGAATCAGAGCCGTCATCCATAGAGCCCATCTGCCATTCCGCAAATCCTCCGTAAATGGAGCGGCAGGCTGAGCCTGATCCCTGTCTTGTCAGACGTGAAAGTTCTTGTTCATCTAACTCCAGTCTCATCGCTTTCGCTCCGGCAGCAGCAAGCGCGGCAAATCCAGAAGCTGAGGAAGCGAATCCGGCAGCAGTCGGCACTTCATTAACAGATTCTACGGAAGCATAAACCTTTTTCTCCGCCAAATCACGGATTAAATCAAGAAAACCACTTACGCGATCATACTGCACCCCGGTAACTTTTTCCCCGTCCAAAATAAAATCATCTTTCGTGAAATCTTCATTAAATCTAACAGTCGTTGTCGTATAAAAACCGTCCAAAGTAAGCGAAAGGCTGTTATTCGTCGGTAAAATAATCGAATCATTTCGCTTTCCCCAGTATTTTATTAACGCAATATTCGTATGTGCTTTTGCTGTAGCCTTCATGCTGATTCCCCTTTAATAATCTTTGCTTTTATTTAACACAAATGGCCATACAGCTGTTGCACCAATTTTCCTTAATTTTTCTGCAAGCTGTTTGGAATGAACCTCATTCTGCGCGAGTGCAATAATGCAACCGCCATTCCCGCCGCCAGTTAATTTTGCACCTAAAGCCCCTTCTTTCTTGGCAAAATAAACCAGTTTATTAAGACCTGAATCACTGACACCTAATGCCTCCAGTTCTTTTTGGGCTTCATCAAGCATTTGACCTAGAATATGCTTACCTTTCCGTTCTAAAGCATGTTTAGCCTGATGGGTCAGCTCTCCGATTCTGTCAAGCTTACGCTGAATACGGCGAGGGGCTGATTTTAATAATTTAGTTACTGATTCCACGGCCAGCCGGGTATCTCCGACTCTTCCGGAATCCGCTACAACAAAATGGAAATCATCACTTAAATTAATAAAATCAATCGGTTGTTCTTTTTCATACCAAACCGGACATTCAGTCGTGATCGTCAGCGTATCAATTCCGCTTGGCGAACCATGTGCAAATGTCTCTGCAATATTTGCAAGGTTTAATAATTCTTTTTCCGTATAATCCCTGCTTGCATAAGCAAATAAGGACCTGACGATAGAAATCGCTACAGACGCACTGGACCCCAATCCTTTGCCTGGAGGTATGGAGGAATTAATGCGAATCAGCATATCTTTGCATGGCAAATCGAGATACGCTGAAGTACCTTTGATACAACTCACAATACCTTCCAATGATTCCGGCGTATGGTTTAGTGGTCCATGATAAAAACTACTGTCAATTTGCACATTTCCCGGCACATATTCTACTACGGATTCAACACCAACTAATGGAAATGGAATAGCAATAGCAGGCTGTCCGTGTACAACTGCATGCTCTCCAATTAAAATTAATTTACTATGAGCTATACCGATAGCTGTTTTTTCTGTAATTGTTGCTTTTTCTGCGCTCATTTTGAATACTGTTCCACCAATTCTTTAGCTTTGCCAACACGGATTTCTTTGGTTTCCACTAATTTTTCTGCAATGATATCAATCATCTCCCCTGAAGCCCCTGCTGCAATTGCAACAGAGCGAGAATGTAATGCCATATGGCCTTTTTGAATGCCTTCCGTTGCCAATGCTTTCAATGCTCCAAGATTTTGTGCCAGTCCTACAGCTACAATGATTTGTGCCAGATCATCCGCTGATTCGATATCAAGCATTTTATAAGCAAGTTTCGCGATAGGATGAACCCGAATCGATCCACCAACTGTACCTACCGCCATCGGCAGTTCAATTTCGCCAACCAGATTTCCTTCCTCATCGACAGACCATGTAGTCATTGAACTGTATTGGCCGCTTCTGGAAGCATAAGCATGCGCACCTGCCTCCACTGCCCGCCAGTCATTACCGGTTGCAATAACTACCGGGTCTATTCCGTTCATAATTCCTTTATTATGCGTAACAGCACGATATGGATCCGATGCAGCAAATTCAAATGCATGGATCACCCCATCACGCACCTCTTCCCCGGTGTAACTACCGGTTTTTAAAAGTTCCGGCGGAATGACACATTTTGCCCTCGCCAGACATTTATCTGCATAATTAGATAAAATTCGCAAGTATACCCTGCCTTCTGTTAATGCTTCTACATTTGGCGCCAAGGATTCAAGCATGGTATTAATAATGTTTGCCCCCATGGCATCACATGTATTAATGTACAGATGCAAAATCAGCATCTGGCCATAGGTGGATGTTGCTCCTTCATTCAATATACGTACTTCCAGGTCCTCTGCTCCGCCGCCCCTTGCAACAATACTCGGGCAAGCGGCATTAGCAGCTTCCAGTAAAGCTTCTTTTTCATTTAGCAGTGCCTTTTTGGCTTTTTGGAAATCATCACAGCCGACGACCTGAATTTGGCCGATCATCAGCCGTTCGGTTGCTTCTGTTTGAAATCCGCCGGCATCCCGGATGATTTTAGCGATGTGGCTAGCTGAAGCAACAATAGATGGCTCCTCAACTGCCATTGGTACTACATATTCTTTCCCGTTTATTAAAAAATTCAATCCTAAGCCTAAAGGAAGTGAAAAGGTACTAATGACATTTTCAATCATTTTATCTGCTGTTTCTGTGGATAGTGAGCCATCTGAAGATAGAGCATGCTGCTCGTCTTCCGTGAAGGCATACATTTCATTCAGTATATCCCTTCGCTCTTGAATGCTCATTTTGTAAAAGCCCGGGATTCTGGAAGTGTTCATATAGTATCATCCTTTTGTACATCAATATTATACTATAAACTGCGTATCATTGTGATATTTTAGGTCTTTTGTTTTATTTTTTTATTATAACATGTTTGAACATGTTATATTTCATAAAATTTTTCTTTAACTATTATGTTAAAAATCAGCTTAAAATGCAAATAAACAAGGCGCGTTTTTTTCCGGTCAGCCTTGTTTTTGTGGTCCGTATTTTTCAAATGTATTTAGAAGATGAAGTGGTGAGCCATGGAGGATTCGAACCTCCGACCCTCTGATTAAAAGTCAGATGCTCTGCCAGCTGAGCTAATGGCTCGTATGTAAAAAAGTATTTCTACTTTAATTAGTGCTTGTTATTTCCTGAGTTGTGCTCGTCGTGTTGAAAGATTATTCGGTGAAGCGGCACTCCTCGCAGGCCTGCACATGGCAGTATTTCGATGATGATAGCGGCCAGCTAATGGCTCATTTTTATGAGTTCAGTATAATAATGAAAGTGTTCAACTTATGTATTTCATATCTTATATAGTATCCTTATTACCTAAATGGATTAGTTTAAAACTTAAATTTAATTTTTTGATAGTAGAATGAAAGGTGTATATATGGAAGTTTTCAGATGGAAAAAGTCCTGAAAATAAAAAAATGGCTGGGCTACTAGGATTCGAACCTAGGTTACACGGGATCAAAACCCGATGCCTTACCGCTTGGCTATAGCCCAACAATATGAGTGGTGGAGGGGGAGAGATTCGAACTCCCGAACCCTGAGGGAGCGGATTTACAGTCCGCCGCGTTTAGCCACTTCGCTACCCCTCCATATTGTTAACTATATGTTGAGTTTTATTCATAAAAATTTAAAATGGTGCCGGCCAGAGGACTTGAACCCCCAACCTACTGATTACAAGTCAGTTGCTCTACCAATTGAGCTAGGCCGGCTTAATGATGTGTAAATTTATTTTGGAAAAGTAATATACTTTTGGTGACCCCTACATCTGATAGCTTATTCATAGATGTTTGGTGCTTCGGGGTTACTCGTAGCTTACTCGACTGAAGTTTTGCTCGTTGCTCTACCAATTGAGCTAGGCCGGCTTAATGAGTGTAAATTTATTTTGGAAAAGTAATACACTTTTGGTGACCCCTACATCTGATAGCTTATTCATGGATGTTTAGTGCTTTGGGGTTACTCGTAGCTTACTCAGCTGAAGTTTTGCTCGTTGCTCTACCAATTGAGCTAGGCCGGCTTAATGAGTGTAAATTTATTTTGGAAAAGTAATATACTTTTGGTGACCCCTACATCTGATAGCTTATTCATAGATGTTTGGTGCTTCGGGGTTACTCGTAGCTTACTCGGCTGAAGTTTTGCTCGTTGCTCTACCAATTGAGCTAGGCCGGCATATTAATCGCAAATGGTAGTTTAACACACCAATATCTAGAATGTCCATTATATGGTGGAGGATGCAGGGCTCGAACCTGCGACCCCTTGCTTGTAAGGCAAGTGCTCTCCCAGCTGAGCTAATCCTCCATATTGGTGACCCGTACGGGATTCGAACCCGTGTTACCGCCGTGAAAGGGCGGTGTCTTAACCGCTTGACCAACGGGCCGTAAAATATCGGCTACAAACCCAAAACACGCGTTTCAAGCCTTTTTGCATACCTTGTCTCAAACCAACGAATTTTATTATACCTAGTTCCTATAGTTTTGTAAAGAGGAATTTTCTTTTTTTATAACACAATTTGTCAACCCTCAAAAAATCCTGTCAACACCTTGTCTGTTTCTTTAAAAGATACCCACCCCGCCAAAATAAAGTATGTATATTTCAAGTAATCCTCTTTTTCCATAACTAGAGTTTTGTGAAACTGCATGTTAGGTTATAATGGACAGAAGACTTAGCTTGGCAGTTAAGAAGTATAAAAACTTTCTTACTGCATAAGTGTAACTAAGGCTGTCACCTAAAGTCTTGGTGACAGCCAAGTTTTCTAATAAAGGGGATTGATATAATGGATAGTTTATTGAAAGAAAAAAATATTGTTGTTATGGGTGTGGCCAGCGACCGGAGTATTGCATGGGGCGTAACTAAATCCTTACATAAAGCAGGAGCGAACCTAATTTTCACTAATAGACAGGAACGTTCTTATCAGAAATTAACGAAACTGCTGGAAAAAAATAATATTGAAGCGGAACTAATTGTTTCCTGTGACGTGGCCAATGATGAGAGTATTCAAAGTGCTTTTTCTAAAATTAAGGAAAAAGTCGGTGTCATTCATGGGGTTGTACATTCCGTTGCATTTGCCAACCGGGAAGAATTAAAAGGAGAATATGCGGATACCTCGCGCGATGGTTTCCTGCTCGCACATGAAATTAGTGCTTTTTCACTCGTCGCAGTTACCAAGGCTGCTAAAGAGCTGATGACAGAAGGCGGCAGCATTATCACACAAACATATCTTGGCTCTGAGCGCGTGGTGCCGAACTACAATATAATGGGTGTGGCAAAAGCATCTCTGGAAGCCAGCATGAGATACCTGGCAGATGATATGGGCAAATACAATATTCGGGTAAATGCTATCTCAGCTGGCCCGATTCGCACGCTTTCCGCAAAAGGCGTCTCCGGTTTTAATGAAAAAACAAAAATGATAGAAGAAAAAGCACCACTCCGCCGGAACATTGACCAGGATGAGGTAGGAGATGCATCTTTATTTTTTATTAGCGATCTTTCCCGCGGGGTTACAGGAGAAGTACTCCACGTAGATGCAGGATATCACATTATCGGCGGGTAATAAATCTTTACGTTTAAGTGTGTATGCAACCCTTATGCCAGCATAAAGTAATATACTTTATGCTGGCATATTTTATTTTATTAAACCTGTATAATTCCCAAGAAAATACAGAAAAATAAGGCACACTATTATATAAGGAGAACTCTCAATGCAGGAAGAACAAATCGAGAAATTTGGAAATATCCGATTAAAGAATGAACAATTAGCAAAATTGGAAATAGACTACTGGCAAAACTTTTCAAGCCTGGGAACTTGGCAGTTTTGGGTTGTTGTCGTCATGATTATCGTTCCATTAGTTATATTATTTTTTGCTATAGACAGACAAAGAGCCCTCCTACTCGGCTTCTTCGGCTTTAATTATCATACCTGGTTTTCGTATACAAATACAGTTGGAATTAAGTTTGGGTTATGGGAGTATCCATACCAGATCGTTCCCTTCTTGCCAAGCTTTGCATTGGATGCTGCATTAGTCCCAATTATTTTTATGCTATTTTATCAATGGACGATAAACCATCATAAAAATGTGTATCTTTATGCTATCCTTTTGTCAGCTATACTAGCATTCATTATGAAACCCATCCTGGTATTTTTTGATTTTTTCCATATGTTTTACTGGGTAAATTACTTCTATCTATTCCTTTTCTATTATTTATTCTTCCTTGTATCGATAATGATTACAAATTTATTTCTTTGGCTGCAAACAAAAGCTTAACCATCCAATATATCTTCCAAACACCATGTAACAATGGTGTTTTTTTGTGATTCCATGCTATTATGGAGGAAGAAATTCATTTCATTTGCAGAGGTGAATAGCTATGGAAAACTGGTTTGGCGGTACAGCGCATGAGGGTTTTACACTTTTTAGCACAGGTCATATTTTCATGATTATTCTTTATTTTGTTGTGCTAATCGCTCTCCTTTACAGTTATAAAAAAGCTACAGCGAACCCTTCATTTAGGCGTACCTTAAGATGGTCATTTGCCGGGTTTCTATTATTCTTGGAAATAACTTACCAAACCTGGATGGTTGCAAATGATATGTGGCATCCTTCACACAGTCTCCCGCTCCAGATCTGCAGTCTTGCGTTCATTCTCGCCGCCATTGCTTTAGTTACGCTTAATAAAAGTATGATTGTACTCACTTTTTTCCTTGGCTTCATTCCGGCAGGTTTAACCATTATAACGCCTGAGCTGAATTTTGATTTTCCACATTACCGGTATTGGCATTTTTTCCTGCAACATATCGTTTTATCCCTTGTCAGTCTGTATTTAGTATTAGCTCATAAAGTTAAAATCACGTTTAAAACTACTATGGCAGCATTTGGTGCATTGCTGCTATACGCACTCGTGATCGGTGTATTTATTAACCCGATGTTTGGCGGAAATTACTTATTTCTATCTGATTCCCCCGAAAATGAAACACTGATTAACTTTCTTGGAACTGGCGTAATCTACATTGTGAATTTGGTCATCGCTGGATTTGTGGTGTTTCTGATTTCTTTTGGCATTTATAAAATGGTAATTCGCAGAAGCGAGGGGTAAACTTACACTAGAACGTATATTTGAAGCTAATTTTGAAACAAAGGGTGCTATTTTAAACAATAATCAATTATGAAAACCAAGTAAGGCCTTAAGGTAAAGCTAAAAGGAAGTTCATAATATTTGTAATAAAAACTCCCTTTCAGACAACCCTGCAATCGCTATAGATATCTTCTACAATCCCCTTAAAACATTACACATCTCAATAGCTGCAGCTGCTGCCTCCGCCCCTTTGTTTCCTGCTTTTGTCCCGGCTCGTTCCACCGCTTGCTCGATCGTTTCTGTCGTCAGTACGCCAAAAATAACCGGTTTTTCACTTTTCAAGGATGCACTCGTTACTCCTTTGGCAACTTCACTGCACACATAGTCAAAATGGGGCGTTGATCCCCTGATTACAGTACCCAGCGTAATAACCGCATTATATTCATTCTTCGTTGCGAGCTTTTGGGCAGCTACCGGAATTTCAAATGCCCCCGGCACCCATACGACATCGACATTAGCATCTTCCACCCCATGCCGTTTTAGTGTATCAAGCGCACCTGTCAATAAGTTTTTCGTAATGAATTCATTAAATCGGCTTACTACAACCGCTATTTTCAGATCTGTGCCTACTAAATTTCCTTGAATTACTTTTCCCATTTCTACCTGCTCCTTTATCATTTCATCACATTTTACTATACATACTGCCCATGCTTTTTACGGTATTCAATTAAATCTGCAATACTAATTATTTTCAAATCAAACGCTTCAGCCATTTTTATTAAATCAGGAACTCTTGCCATTGTCCCGTCATCCTTGATAATTTCGCATATCACCCCTGAAGGGAAGGATCCGCAAAGTTTAGCGAGGTCTACTGCTGCTTCCGTGTGGCCTGGTCGAGTGAGTACACCGTCACCCTCTGCAATAAGCGGGAAAATATGACCCGGTCTTTTAAAATCTTCCGGCTTTGCATCCGCATTTGTTAACGCCTTTATGGTTTGGGCTCTCTCCAGCGCGCTAATTCCTGTGGTAGTATTTTTATGGTCCACACTTACCGTAAAAGCTGTACCCAATGGATCTGTATTTTCCTTTTCCATCATGGACAGGTTCATTTTTACAGCCAGTGCTTTAGTAATTGGCATACAAACAAGCCCTTTTCCATGCGTGATCATAAAATTAATCACTTGCATGGACACGTTTTCCGATAATGCTACGAAATCACCTTCATTTTCTCTGTTTTCATCATCCACCACAATAATTGGTTTTCCTTCTTTTAAATCAGTGATTGCCTCCGGTATTGTATGCATCATTGCTATTTGCCTCCTTCCTCGATATTGCATTATTTCTTACCTATCTGATTTCACTCTCTGGATGACCGGACATCAAGGATGTTCTGAACATATTTTCCAAGCATGTCATATTCGAGGTTTACGATATCCCCAACCGTTTTATCTCCGAGCGTAGTAACGGAGGAAGTATGAGGGATGAGTGATATGGTAAGTACATTTTCGTGAACATTAAATATAGTCAGGCTGATGCCATCTACGGTGATCGAGCCTTTCTTCAGCAGCAGTTCAAGAGCATCACCTGCTGTTTCAATATCATAATACACCGCATTTTCGGCATTCTCTTTTCTGATAATCGTGCCGACCCCATCGATATGACCGGATACAAAATGACCACCAAACCTGTCTTCTGCACGCATGGCACGTTCCAAATTAACCCCTGATCCCACTTGTAAGCTGTTTAGGGAAGTTGCTTTTACAGTCTCTGGCATCACATCCATCTGGAATTCTTCCGGAGTAAAGTTTGTTACTGTCAGACAAATGCCGTTTACCGAGATACTGTCCCCAACTTTTACATCTTCCAGAACTGTTGTTGCACTGATTGTCATTCTTATCGATTGTTCATTTATTTTCTGTATTTCTTTTATTATGCCCTTTTCTTCTATTATTCCCGTAAACATGGCTATCCCTTCCTTTTTATGTGTTTCGTTGCTTTCTTACTGGATTCTCGACCTCCTCACTGTTTTAGCAATTAAAAAAGCCTCTGAATTCGCTTCAGAGGCTGTTAGGTTAGAATTTAAGATAATAAGCAAAGTAAATAGACGTACAGAAAATAGACATGGGTTCAAGTATCCATCAAATGGAACATGAAAATACCACATACCACTTACTATAAGGTACGTTAAATAACCGCCTACCTTACCCATTTAATCATGCTTTCTCATCAAAAATTCCTTCTCCCATCCAGACTTTAACTGTCGGTCCCGGATTTTCACCAGGTCCACCGCTTGGTTGATCAACCTCACGGGTCACGGACTAAGAAGCAGCATTTGCTTCATCACCGTCGGTTCGGAATTTCACCCGACCCCGAAGGAATAATTTAAACGTATTTAATTGTCATTATTAATATAGCATTTATTTTTTTAAGGCACAAGGAGAGTGTAATATTGAAAAAAAGAACTTGCTTAAAGAATTACATAATTTTTTACCTAACTGTTTTCAATATCTGAATATAATCCCTTACCCCATGTAATAATCGATAAATAAAAACAGTGTTTTCAATAATTCGATAAAAGCAATATAACGTTCAGAAACAATCATTCTAAAGTCATAATAATTTAGTGATTCTTCTATCAGCCTAATACTAGCGTATGGGAAGTTCCCAAGATGTCTTAGTGAAGTAATAATGTGTTCTAATACTTCACTAGCAGTTTCTGGATTATCGAATAAAATAAAAAATGTCATCTAAGTCATTGCCCGCAGCAGGCAATAATTCCACTTTATAACTTCCCATTAATTCTCTCCTTAATTCTTTGGTAAGCTGAATCAAGGGATGTGGTCTTTTCACCATTTAATCGCTGTTCTTCTGCATATAACAGTTTTTCTTTTAGTTCAAGAAGTAGCTTCTCTTATTTCAAATGCATCAATGCTCATGAGAACAAGGTCACCTTCTCCGTCTTCGTAATATAAACAGGCTTCGCTTTCTCATTAGCTAATTTTGAAATGGAATTATAATCATTCCTTAAAGAAGTGGATGATTTTATAATCATTGGCAAGCTCCTCCATTTATTATTCACTTATTGTAGTGTTATAATACCGTAATTCTAGTATTATATACACATGTCAAGCAACTATTTTTCATATAATACACTATTTTATTCACCGCTTACATACTTGTCTATACTCGTCACTCCTCCGTAAAAGAGCTGAAGTTAGTGGAAAAAAGATGCTCCACCGGATCTTCCGGGTCAACGAGTTTTTTCGCGTGATTAACTGCTATAGGTCCTTCATTAAAACCGCCGGCAATTAACCCTAATTTATTTGGATAATGCGCAATATCTCCAATGGCAAAAATCCCTTCGATCGATGTTTGCATACTAGAGTCCACAGCAATCATTCCATCGACCATTTCCAGACCCCACTTCGTAATCGGCTCCAAATTAATTTGAAAACCGTGATTCACAACTACCCGGTCTATCGTAATATCCTGACGATCGTTTTCCGCCTCTGAATGTTGTATTGTTACCTTTTTCAGCTGCCCATCAGAGCCATGCAACTGCAGGATTTCATAAGGTGTCATTACCCGTACCCTAGAATTCCTGAGCT
Source organism: Virgibacillus oceani (assembly GCF_041521345.1). Taxonomy (GTDB): domain Bacteria; phylum Bacillota; class Bacilli; order Bacillales; family Amphibacillaceae; genus Virgibacillus_N; species Virgibacillus_N oceani_A. The sequence goes on from NZ_JBGOHB010000017.1 coordinate 32,801, forward strand.
TCGTTACATTGCTTTCCAGCCCTTTAAATTGATTTCTTCGGTGAACTAAAGTGACGCTTTTTGCGATGTTTTCCAGCTCCAATGCCCAATCGAGGGCACTATCCCCTCCGCCGGAAATGATCACATCTTTTCCATGATAATCAGCTAGCTTGCGGACCGTATAATGCAGGCTTTTTTCTTCAAAATAGGCAGCTTCGGGATGCGCTAGTTTCACTGAATGCAGCGTTCCAAATCCAGTTGCCAAGATTATGGTTTTGGAAAAATGGACATTGCCATTGCTGCTGACGAGCTTAAATGTGTCATCCTCCAGCTGCTCCATCTCCACCACCTGTTCACCCAACACAATTGCTGGATCAAAGGTCATCGCCTGCTGCACGAGCTGATCTGTCACTTCATCACCGGTAGCCTGCGCAATTCCTCCAATATCCCGAATGACTTTTTCCGGATAAAAATATGGCACTTTTCCACCGAGATACGGCAAATATTCAATGATTTTCGTCTTCATTTCCCGCATCCCACTATAAAAGGCGGCAAAAAGCCCCGCGGGCCCTCCGCCTATGATTGTTACATCGAAAGTCTCTTCCTTGGTTCCCATGGTATCCCTCCATAGATGCTAGTTCGTTTTCATCAATAAGTAAATAAAATATGGCGTGCTGACGATCGATACAATAATGCCCACAGGTATGGTGGCAGGTGCCAGCAAATTCCCTGCAATAATGTCTGCAAGCATTAAAATAAACGCCCCCAGCAATGCTGAAATCGGAATGACATATTGGTGGAGCGGACCGACTAGCTTTCTTACAATATGCGGTACAACCAGTCCTAAAAATGCAATCGCCCCGCCAGCTGCCACAGCTGCTCCTGCCAGCGCTACCGCAATCAATAGTAATAATCCTCTTTCCAGCTCAACCCTGGTTCCAAGCCCGGATGCCACGTCATCACCAAGATGGAAGACATTTAGGGACTTTGCTTTTTTCATCGCAATAGGAATTAAGATAAGTATCCAAGGGAGCAGCGAGATCACAAAGCTCCAGTTCGCATTCCAAATATCTCCTGTTAGCCATATGGTCACTTGCCGGTAATCTTGAGGATCCATTCTCAGCTGAACAATAGTCAGCAAGGCACTAAATGCTGCATTAACCCCGATACCGACAAGCACAAGCCGGATGGGGGAAACACCTTTTTTCCAGGCAATCACATAAATGAGCAGGGCGGCAGAGAATGCACCAATTAAAGCAGCAAATGGCAAAATAAATGCGGAAAGCTGACTCGTTGCCGGGATGACTCCTTGAAAGAAAAACAAGAATAAAACAATCGCAAAACCGGCTCCTGTATTAATTCCCAGTATTCCCGGATCTGCAAGTCCATTTTGGGTAATGCCCTGCAAAATAGCTCCGGAAACCGCCAGGCCGGCACCAATTAATAATGCCAATATAATCCCTGGCATACGGAAATCAAACAGGATCAGCTCCTGCCGTTCTGTCCCATTTTGCATTAACGTCTGTATCACTTCCATCGGTGATATAGAAATGACGCCAGTACTAAGACTCACAAAAAAGAACCCAATGATCGCAATGATTAATACACCAAAAATCAGCCAAAATCGCTGCTGTTTTTGCTTTTCTACTTCGTTCATTTGCTGTCACCCCCACTGCCTCTAGCCAGATAGAGGAAAAATGGGACACCGATAATCGAAGTAAGCGCCCCTACAGGTGTTTCAAATGGCGCATTAATCATGCGAGCGACCAGATCTGCATTGACGAGAAGCAATGCGCCAAATACGGCGGAAGCAGGGATAATCCAACGGTAGTCTGTACCGATAATAAAACGGCTAATATGTGGAATAATTAACCCAATAAACCCAACCGCACCAGCCACAGATACCGCCGCCCCGGTTAAAATTAAAACGACCACAATGCCCGCTATTTTAATCAATGTGTTATTTTGCCCTAACCCGGTCGATAAATCATCTCCCAGACTAAGCACGGTAATCGATTTGGAAATGGTTATAGCAAGAAACATTCCAATCAGCCCAGCAACAAAAAGCATTTGCACAGAGCCCCATCCAGCTCCATCCAATCCGCCTGCAAGCCAAAAACCAATATCTTTTTCCAGCTGAAAGTGTAAAGCAAGTACGGAGGATAATGAACGCAAAAGGGTGCCAATTGCCACGCCAGCCAATGCAAGCTTCACGGGAGTTAATCCCCCGCTGGAAAAGGAACCTACTAAAAATACAAGCGTTACCGCAATCCCCGCTCCGATGAATGAAGCGAAGGTGGACCCTATATTAGGAACAGCCGGAAAGAATGCCAGCATAATCACAAGCATAAAAGCCGCCCCGTCCGTGACACCCATGATCGACGGAGAAGCGAGCGGATTACGGGTCATTCCCTGCATAATAGCCCCGGACACAGCTAAAAAGGCTCCCGCCAACACAGCAGCCAATGCCCGTGGAATCCTCAGCTCACGTATGACGTTATGCGATTGATTATCTGCATCAAATTGAAAAATAGATTGCCATACCGTATGTAAATCAATATTGGTAGCACCATATGAAATAGATACTCCTATTGATAATAGAACAAAAATAATGCCAATAATATTTATAGCAACCTTTGATAATTGAGAAGTTTTCATAAATAAGCTCCTATGTTTACTAAGAGACAATTGTCTTACTCATTTTATATACAAAATTCTTTCATTGACTTTGCAATTGAAAGTGATTATCATTATCATGAGATGTTGATTATAACATACATAAAGGAGAACGAACATGAACAAAATCAGACAAAAGAAGTACTTGTTTATCCCGCTACTTATAACTTTATTACTTCTGGCTGCATGTGGCAATAATAATGATGATAATGAAACAACGGATAACGATGACACCGAAGAAAACACAGAAATAACTGTGGATTCAGAGGTGGGTGAAGTGACGCTCCCCGCGAATGCAGAACGTGTTATTGCTCCATTCCACGAAGATTCCCTGCTTGCCCTTGGTGTAACTCCCATTGCAAAATGGGCCATAGGCGAAACTTTACAAGGTTATTTAGAAGATGATCTACAAGACATCGATAGTATCGAATGGTCCATGCCTTTGGAACAGGTGCTAAATCACGACCCTGAACTTATTATTTTGGAAAATGGATTGGACAGCTACGAAGGTTCTTATGATGAATATGCCGCAATTTCTCCAACCTATGTCATGACAGAGGAAGAAACAAGAGACTGGCAAACTCAACTTACGAAGTTTGGAGAAATTCTTGGAAAAGAAGCAGAAGCGGAACAAGCATTAGCCGATTATGAAACAAAGGTACAAGAAACAAAGGAAACACTTCAAGACATACTTGGAGATGAAACACTCGCCATGATGTGGGTGACAGGCGGTAACTACTTCCTGTTTGAAGAAGAACGCCACAGCGCCGACATGATTTATTCAGAGCTTGATGTGAACACCCCGGCACTCGTGGAAGAACTAGGGGAAACAGAAGCATCCTGGGATCCTATTTCTTTGGAAAAACTATCTGAGCTCGATGCGGATCATGTCATCATCCTTGGATACGAAACGGATGAAGGAATTGAAACGCTGGAGAACAGCAATGTTTGGAATAACACAACAGCTGTACAAAATGATCAAGTTTATTATATTGAAGATGAAAGCAATTGGACTGGCGGCGGCTTGATTGCTGTGGAACAAACGATGGATATGCTAGTTGAGATATTAGAATAAATTTTATTGGGAAGCCTTTGCAAAACGATGTGATGCAGGGCTTCTTTTTTATTTTCCGCCTCTTTTCTGACAGTTTTCCCTAATTGATAATTATTTTCATTGACTAATTGGTATGAAACCAATAAAATGAGAGTAGTATCCTATTAGTTCGTGTTTATGAACAGGGGGCGTTATTATTGGAATCATTAGCTGCGAAAAACCTGACACTCGGTTTCGGTAACCGCACTATTATAGATGAATTAGATATTTCCATCCCAAAAGGGGAAGTCACCGTATTAATCGGACCAAATGGCTGTGGCAAATCAACATTACTGCGCTCATTGGCGCGTTTATTAAAGCCAAAAGAAGGCTCCGTTGTTTTAAATGGCAAAAATATTGCGAAGATGCGCACAAAAGAAGTGGCACAAAACATGGCTATTCTTCCACAATCACCTGCAACACCAGAAGGATTGACGGTGTATGAGCTGGTAAAGCAAGGCAGACATCCATACCGCAAGATGATGAATCAATGGTCCAAAGAAGATGAGGATGCTGTTCAAAAGGCCTTAGATGATACGAATATGACTGAATTAATGCATCAATCCGTAGATTCCTTATCAGGAGGACAGCGCCAGCGCGCATGGATTGCATTAACCCTGGCACAGGAAACAGATATTATTTTATTGGATGAACCTACCACCTATTTGGATTTAATGCATCAAATTGATGTCCTTGATCTTCTGTTTGAACTAAACGAAAAAGACGGCCGCACGATTGTCATGGTATTGCACGATCTAAACCTGGCCAGCCGCTACGCAGATCATATCATTGCCATCAAAGACAAAATAGTATATGCACAAGGCAAACCGGAGGAAACCATAACAGCTGATTTAGTTGCTCAAGTTTTCCGCATGCGATGCAACATTGCATGTGATCCCATTTTTGGAACGCCAATGTGTATACCGCATGGGAAAGGGAATTGTTTGTTTAAGGAAGTAGAGAATAATAATCCGGTGCCTAAAGCGCTGTAGGGGAATATTAAACCACTGTACATACTTTGTATTCGGTGGTTTTTTTGTATGAATAGATTACAAAAAAGCGTAGTAAAAGCCAACTCTACCCAAGGTTGGCCTTCAATCCTTCAACACACCAACTCTTCATAATATCATCAACAATTCCCCTCGCTTCATGCATATTAGCCCTGAATAAATCGGAAACACTTCCCTAAAAATATTGTATTTGGGAAATTGGTATCGGGTAGTGACACAACACCGATATAATTATGTTAAAAGCATCATCAAAGACTTGATACCATGATCCAAAGCTTAATATCCAAATTAGGAAGTATGAACGCTAATCCCAGATCATTTTAATATGTAAAGCGGTTTATTATAGCTCTATTCGTATTTCAATATTGTGGGATATATTGGGTTAAAGATCCTTAACTTCATCAATATATTCGTTAAGTTCATTTTTCTTTTGAGTTGATGATCCTTTAAATCCATCAATTAATACAATGTTATAGTAATCTAACATTCGTCCAACATTTCTTTTTTATCATCTTCCTTTCTAGAGATAAGAATTCCACCCAGCGGATCTGGAACAGGAGCAGCCGCACAGCATTCTCAAAGTTTGGAAGCATGTGTTGCCCATATCCCTGGATTAAAAGTCGTCCAGCCTCCCCCCTATGATGTGAAAGGATTAATGAAAGCAGCCATAGACGATGATAATCCTGTTATTTTTTATGAGCATAAACTTTTAAGAACACTTGTTACTTCAGTGATGAGATGATATTGATGTTAAAGGCAGTGCCGTAAACTAGATTTTTGATGACATAGCATTTCTGCCAGCTATAGTGAATTAGCTGGATTTTTATCATTTGCTCGTTACCGTAGATGAAATTTAAAAGGTGTTTCCTGCTCTATAAATGATGACTTACTTTTCCCCCACTACCGCTTCAAATGATTTTACTTGTTGTTTCGTACCGAACGAAGACTCACTCCATTCGTCTGTGATCGTTTTATCTTCATTTTCAACCAATAATCGGATACCGTTTGGATCAGCTTTCACATCCTCTAACAGCTTTATATCGATAGGCTCATTATTTTCATCATAAAGCAGCAAATAAATATCTCCTTCATAGGATGTATTTCCGTTATTTTTTATATAAAAATAATTAGTATATGTAATCGAACGGAATGGCGGCCTTATCAGTGGGTCATATTCTGACTTCACCAGCCCGATCATAATGTCCCCATCTGTACTTACACTTCCCGTTTCCCTGGCTGCAAATATTTCTTCCACTAAATCCACTCTTTGTACATAATAATATTTTTGCCCCAGCGGTAATAACCAAGTAAAAAATACGACAAAAAATATAAATAAAACAAAATAACCCTTCATGGACAATCTGCTTTCTTTATTCTTTCTGTGAAAGAGGAAGTCAAAAAAGGCAATGATGAGCAGACCTACTATGGGGACCCAAAAAAACATCATCATATATTCTCCATTAGGAAAAACATTCATATCATAGGTTCTATAATAATAGAAATGGCCAGCAGCAGTTAAAAGTAAAACAATGAGTCCCTCAATTAAATAGTAGTATCTGAGTTTTAATTTTATCCTCCCTCCAAATACTGCGTAGAATATAATTGGCAATAGAATCAGAAGGAAAATAATAAAATAAACCAATCAGCAATCACCTCAATTCATCTTCAAACCATTTTCATGTTTTTTACTCTATTCTTCATCCAAAAGCTATCCTGTTGTAGTTAGGATTTTATGAAAGATTCCTTTCAATTCATATTAAACGTCAATTCACTTGGCAAAAATACATAGTAAGGATTATTCTGTTTATAAAAAATTGTTAAGCTGCTTCCCTCTCTGTATGTATCAAACACTTCTTTGGTTACTTTTACATTAGCCTGAAGCCATTCCTCTCCCACTTCATAATTCAAAGTAAAACTATGCGTTGGTCCATTAAACCTTCCGTATCCAGGCTTACGCTCGACTGCAGCTATTTCCGCCTTCACTTCCTCTTGCTGACTGAAATGGATCTGGAAAAAATGAAGAATATATCCGCCAAAAATAAAAATCACACAAGCGGTTAATAAGAGGTATTTCACCGACTTCAATGTATTTGCAGGCATACGTCTGCGTACAGTACCGGCCCATAGTCTTAGATCATACATCCAATCTGCATTTCTGAAAATTATCATTAAACCTAACATAATCAACAATATTCCCGCTGCACTAAACAAGATTAAGTGAATGACATCAAGCAGAATTTGTCGATTTGTTACAAATCCCCCATTTACCTCATATCCTGAAATTGTATCCCCGACAGGTGTCGACACGATATCATTTTTACTCACTCGTTGTCGAATTACATCGCCATCTATTTCGTTCAGCGTATATGCGTAATATTCAGGAAAAAAACTTAACCTGATTTCACTTTCCTTAGCTCCTATTACGGCTTCGGATTTTTCAAATGAAAATGGATAATAGCTGCTAAAAAATGAAGTTATAAAGATACCAATTAAGAAAATACCTAAAAGTAAAAAGACGGCAGAAACTATCCCTAAGATCCCCTTCTTCAACTTCCTCCCCCTCCCTTACGGCCCGTTTACGGAATAACCTTAAGTTATATTTTATAGGGTCCGATGATTCAGTGAGGCTACATCCTCCACTACAATGTGTTGAGAATGCCGTGGCAATTCTTTGATCCCTTTCTTTAAAAATCCTGGATATAAGGAAACTTCATTCAGCCTTGATATGGGAATCCATTTATAAATCAATCGATTACCCTCCATCCCGAAAAAGGCTTCTTGATTGAATTTGTAATCCGTAATTGAAGTGACCAGGTAATATAAACCGATTTCATGAAAGTTTTTGCCATCATAATTAAAGAAGTTTTCAGAAGACCAAAGGAATCTTTCCACTTTAACATCTATACCTAACTCTTCTTGGAACTCCCTTTGTAGTGCCATATTTGACTCTTCCATGATACCAACCCGGCCACCAGGAAGAGTCCAATGATTATCATTTACATTTTTATGTAAAAGCACATAACCCTTTTGTACCCAAATCCCCGCTACCCGATAATTAAATACTCCTTCATCCGTTTTAAACACCGCGTCCATTATACGCTTCCCCCTGACTAAATTACTCGATTACTGCGCTCGATCATATTGTATAAGGAGCCATCATACTTTTTCCAGGAAATTTTGCATTTTTTTGGGGTCCTTAAGGTGATAATTTGCTTGTCCTCGGACAACTGTTCCAGTCTCTTAAAAATTACTGACTTTTTAGTTTTTGGGTAATTCCATATCCATTTTATAAAATCTAGGTTAACTCTTTCCTTGCAATCAGCTCCCATATCTGGTCTTGTTTTATTTCTGTATTTAATCATTCTTTTAAAAGCCTGGTAAACACATATTGTTCTATGGAGATCAAGAAATATTATTGTATCTGCTACATTAAGCCTTATGTCCATTGTTCCACCATAATTTCCATCAATAATCCATTCTTATTTTTCACTAATTCATTTTGTGTTTTTCTCTGCTCATCCTTTGGAACCCCGGCCCAATTTGGTTTCCAAAATAAAGCATCAAGGTGATAAACGTTTAGTTTGAGTTTGTGTCCCAACTGCCTTGCAACGTTGATTTACCAGAACCACCTGAACCAATAAGGACAACCCTTTTCATATAACCCCACCCTTATTCAACAAAATGGCCCTTATATACACCGCAGAAAAACCAAGTCTTATTCCTGATTAGCGCCCGATTGTGGCAATAAAACACATATTATTAAGTCCATTTCACAGCATAGTTCGGAGTATAACAATCCATTTTTTCTAATAATTCTTTGGGATCCGAGGATACCATTATCATTTCTCGATAATTTTTATTCATAAACCCTTGTTCAATTGTATGATCTAACATGTTGATTAGAGGGTCAAAAAAATTATTAACGTTTAGCAATCCGCAGGGTTTTGCATGATAACCAAGTTGTGACCAAGTAAATACTTCAAACCATTCCTCTAATGTTCCTGACCCTCCAGGCAAAGCAACAAATCCATCAACTAATTCTGCCATTTTTGATTTACGCTCATGCATTGTATTAACTACATGCAAATCCGTTAATTTGTCATGAGCAATTTCTACAGCCTTTAGTTTTTCGGGAATCACTCCTATTACATTACCACCACTGTGTAAAGAAGCATCGGCTAATGCACCCATACATCCGACTTGTGCGCCACCATAAATTAAAGTCTTATTATTGTTGGCTAACTCTTTACCGAACTTTTCTGCATGCTCTATGTAAACGCTGTTTAATCCCGTACTTGACCCACAAAACACAGCAAGATTTTTAATTTCCATTCCAGTCACACCTTCGTTCTTTTTTATCGTTCTAGATATCTATTTGACAGTTTTAATTTATGTTCTAGAAAGATTTCTTCCAAATCGATATCGTATTTATTCGCAATGACGGCTACATTACCTAGGACATCCCCTAACTCTTCTGTTAAATCGCTCTTATTTTCAGCGAATGAACTAGCTTGTTCATCTGGACGATCTCGTCCTATTTCAAGTGCTCTTATTGCTTTAGCGACTTCCCCTGTCTCTTCTGATAGGAAGCCAATACGTACAAAAATATCTAAATCAGCCCAACCTCTTGATTTATAATATTCGGCAATCCACTTTTGAAATTCCTTTGCTTCCATTTAATATTCCTCCCAACTCATACAAAATAAAACGCAAATTATTATTCAAGGCATCTTCAACTAAATGGCCCAATTCTGGCATAACACTGTTCGATTAAAGCGCTCTTTAATTAAACAAGATCATTTAAATGGCATTTTAAATATCCATCAATATCTGGAGAGCCATTTGGATTGTTCAATACTTGTCCTACCCAACTATCTCTTTCAAAACTAAGTACCTTTAAGTCCCAACAACAAGCTATAAGCCCTGTAGGAGTTACATATTCAAAATCAGCAAGATTTTCTTCATGTGAAGCTACATACACATGATGTATTAATTCGTTTTCATTTGTCCACCAATCAACAAAAATAAAGCTTGCACCTTCCCCTTCATGAATGCCGACAAATCCTACTCCGTAGCGATTTTCGGTTATAGCAGGGATCGGTAATATATCCATTGCTATTTCCTTCGCCTTTTCGACGAGCTTTCCTCTAGGACTATCTCCTGCAGACGAAATACCATATACTTTCATTTTCCAATCTTCGTAATTCCATAATTCCAGGAATCTTATTGGTCTAGTATTATATTTACCACTCAAATTAATCAAATCAGTTACCCCCTTTTATAAACCAGAACCTACGTAATAAATTCTTATTTTCATCAATACGATAACTATCCTCTAAACCACCACATGAAATTAATGTTTTCCACGAAGCAATATTATTATCATGACAAACAGCTAAAACTTTATCTATTCCAAGATCATTTGCCTTTTTGAGAGATAAATTAAAAACTTTGTTTGATAAACCTTTTCCCCTTTGCGATGGGCAAACACCATATCCAATATGCCCTCCAAAATCGAATAATTTCTGTGTTAACTTATGACGGATATTCACAACACTTATAATTTTATTATTTTCATCTACAGCCCAATAAGTACTGTTACTTGGAAGCCACTCAATCGGGATATTTAGCCCATTTTCGTAATCGTTTAGTGTTTGGATCATGCATTTAAAGTCATGAGGAGGTACAGATTCAACAAGCCATGGAATACTCTCTTCACCACTATTTTTCCATTCATTATAGTAGTCAATGTATTCTTTTCTAAGATCAATTGTAGGTTTTACAAGTAGCATTTATATCCCACCCCAAAAACAAGTTACAACATAAACTACACAATAAATTTATTCTTATCAATGACTAATGAGTTCCTTTTGAGAAAGATACTGTCTATGACACTTATCCCAGATAATGGCTCTTTTCTTCAACATTGGGGGCTAATCCTTATTAGAGAATTGCGCCCGATTGCTTAAGACTATATTTTTAAATTCATACCTTGGTATGTGAGCCACTTGAACTGTTGATTTCCCCTAATTCAATACGGTTACCATCTGGATCATTAAAAACTGCAATGGTACCCCAATCAAACTTTAAACTCTTTTTTGAAAATTGAACACCACGTTCTTCTAACCTTTCAACAATAGAAGATAGGGATTCAACGTCAAAACGAAGTACAGTAGGATTTTGTTTTCTGGATTTTTCTTGTACTGATCCCACACCCCCTTGCTCAACCATTAAATAGCCGTTTGGAAGTTCAAATGCAACCAATGTTTTTTTTTCGTTTCTCACTTCCAGTTGTAAGACATCCCTATAAAAGGCAATACATTCTTCATAATTTTCAACAAATAATATCATACCAAACTCGTGAAATTGCATATTTCCACTCCCTAAATCAATTCATTAATTTCCCCATTATTACTTGTAAATTACCGTCTGAAATGACAGGGGCAACACTTTTAATAAGTTTCCATCCCTTTTTTCTATACAGATTAATTGCAGGACTATTATCAACTCCAGTTGTTAATATAGAAGTTTTATGACTATTCTTTTCTAAAAGAGAGTCGTGTAATTCGCTTGCAATTCCAAGACGTTTATAAGAAGGACTTACAGCTAATTCAACAAACTCAAAACAGTTATTCAGCCAAGTGTTGATTTCTACTTCCGATAACTGTTCAGCAACTTTTTGCCGATAAAACTGTTTTGGTAAACTTGTGTAACCATATGTAAAACCAACAATATTTCCTTCTCTATCTTTTGCTTTCAGACCTTTAAAGCCTTTATAATTTGTGTGTTTATTTATGTTTTTTATAGCGTTTTCTTTATCTTCACGTGAAAAACCTTTTTCTAAAAATGTCCTACAATATAGTCCCCCAATATCATCTAAATCAGAGTCATTATAGTAAAACTGAATAATTTCTATATTTTCATCCACTAAATATCCCCCAAAATTTTCAAATTTCTATAAACCCACTTTTTTTAACTAAATGTTTTTTAATGCAAGTCTTATTCAATTCTTACGCCCGATTGGTGAATAGTATATATCACCTTTAGAAAAACACGCTTTTAACTATTTGATAAATAGCAACTCCAAGGACAACCCCTGATGTAGTAACCAACCACTTTGGCATTTTACGATTTTGGTAAGTTTTCATTTCGCTCACTCCTTTTGGCAATAAAGCAATGCCCAATTAAATGGCCCGATTGTGGAACAAAGCTCCATCTGGACTCTTTTACTAAACTGCCCGTTAGTTGAACAGGCTTTGAAAAGCTTACTGAATAAAAACAGCTCAATATGCTATGAATCCATACTTTTATTATACATTAATTCTAACAGCCACTGCCAAAACTCACATTTAATAGTAGAAAAAACAAATATATCTTGAAGAAAAAGGGAGTTGTTTCTCCCTTTTCAATATAGCCTCTTTCTTTCAGGCTACTAAAACTGTTATCATTATTTACTACTAAGTGATCAAGCACTTCGATGCCTAGTAACTTTCCAGCCTCGACTAATCTTCTCGCTACATTAATGTCTTCCATCGATGGTGTAATGTCACCACTTGGATGTTGATTCGCAACAACGACATATATAACTATGAAGTCGTAATTGTTTCGTCACTGAAAATGGAGAACAGTTACATACAATCAATAACAAGAATTTCAAATATTGACGATTGTGGAATATAATACATGAACAGAAAAGGTCTAACCAAGCGGCAGGGGGAAAATAAGTTTAAGGGGTTGCTGTCATTAAAGCAACCCCTTAAACTTATTTATTAAACAATTTATAACTATTGAAAAGAGATAAAAATTGTTTAAAATTAACGTTATTTAAGTCATATATTTTTGCATGCTTCAAGGCTTGTCTGAACTGATTTTTAGTAAAAAGAGCGTGATATTCTTTGTTTACCCATCTATAAACAAACGATTGATATTTTTTGTAGTCTTTCTTTAAAATCAATGGCTCGCGGCGTTCAAGAATAATCAATACAGAATCCACACTCGGCTTAGGGTGGAAATACGTTCGTGGCACTTTTGTAAGAATTTTGATATCCATTTCCACCATCAATAGCAAGCCTAAAGTACGTTGCAGGTTTTGCAGCCTTTTCGAAAAACCTTTCTCCACGATAAGATAACTGTATTTTGCCTGGCTTTCAAAAGTAATCTTTTTAACAATTTCGGTACTGATATTAAAGGGGATATTGCCAAATATTTTATAGCTTATTTTTTTTGGGAAGGCAAATTTTAGAATATCCGTATGGATCACTTTTACATTCTCGAAAGGCTCCACCGCTTTTTGAGTGGTTGGACATAAGTTTTCATCAATTTCTATGGCAGTCAACGACCGACTCATTTTGACTATCTCTTTGGTAAAATGCCCTCTTCCTGAACCGATTTCTATTACGTTATCTTGTTTATTGATATCCGTATGATTCAATATTTCTTTTACATGCTTTTTAGAAGTAATAAAATTCTGCGTGTCTTTTGGGTTTTTCTGGTTCATTATAACCTTCTCCTTGCTGGTTATAATGAACTGACTGTAAGCGTTCATTATAACCAATTATTTTTGGTCTGGTTGATAATGAACACTTTTAATTACAAATATAGAAAATAAACCCATACTTTATCTCCTTTCCATTCTTTTCATTATAAAAGAGATAAAGTAAAATCGACTACTGCAATGCTAGCACACATATTTGAGCCCTCCATGACTTGCCTTTTATGCAACTGATTATATCATATTCGTAAACTAATGCTCAAATGCAGGAGGTTCCTAGATTGCATAAATACAATATCTAAATACACCCATTATTCGATTTCTCCAAATTATTTACAAAATAATATTCACAACTCTTGAAACTATACACTCATGTCGTTATAATGTATGCTATAAAACGACATGAGTGTATAGTTTGTTATGTGTCTCTTATCAAGTATTATGGAGGTGGCTTTATGGCACCAAAAGTGAGCGAAGAATATAAAAAAGAGAGAAAAAAAGAATTAGTAGAAACAGCGAAGATGGTGTTTGTCGAGAAAGGGTTTGTTCACACATCTATGCAAGATATTATGGACAAGGCCGGAATCTCAAGAGGTGCATTGTATAGTTACTTTGATAATATTGAAAACGTTTTTCTTGAAGTCTTAAAATACGATGACCAAAAAGACATTCAATATTTTATGCCATCTGATGAAGGTTCAATATGGATGCAATTAAAAAAATGGGTTGAAGAACAGCGTTTATACATTGAGAGAATTGACCAGACATTGCTCTATGCAAGGGCGGAATTCTTTTTGTCATCTAATTACGCAAATGATAAAGGTAATTCTCCTTATATTTTTGAACGCTATAATCAAATTATTAAAGCTATAGAAGAAAAATTAAATGAAGGCAAGCGTAAAGGCGAATTCAGACCCCAACAATCTACTCGTTCTATTGCACGTTATCTTATATCATTTATAAACGGCTTAATGTTGGATACGTTTCAACTGGGACATGAACATACAAAAATAGAGGAACAATTATCCGTCTTGCTTTTCACTTTAGAAGTATTAATTAATCCAAAACCTGTAAATAAGGAGTGATTGTTATGTTGTTTGAATCATCAAGGGTGAGATTAAGAAAAATGACAAAGGAAGATACAGAATTCTATAATAAGTGGAGAAATGATTTGGAAGTGATGCATTCCACCAATCCATCTTTAGATGTTTATCCAATGGAAGAAACGAAAGAATTTGTAAACAATGTAATTTTAGATTCTCCTACAGCCAAAAGCTATATCATGGTTGAAAAAGGAAATGAAATACCAATTGGCATTGTATCATTAATCAATATAGATTATAAAAATAGAAATGCTGAATGTATTATTGACATCGGTGAAAAGGAATATTGGGGGAAAGGCTATGGCTTAGAAGGGTTAAAATTACTGTTGGATTACGTTTTTTACGAAATGAATCTTCATCGAGTATCCCTTAAAGTATTTTCATTTAATGATAGAGCTATTCGTTTGTATACTAAGATCGGTTTTCAACAAGAAGGAAACAGTAGACAAAGCCTGTTTAGAAATGGTGAATGGAGTGACATCATTCATATGGGAATTCTGCAAAATGAATACTTTGAGAAACAAGTAAAAAACGTATAAAAATTGTCCCGTCATAATAATGAGGAACAGTAATGGAATAAGTATTGGAGGACAACAAATTTAAATGTAATAGATTGAATACTTAACAAATATATACTGAAGAAAAAGGGAGGACTATTTCTCCCTTTTAGATATAACCTCTTTCTTTCAGGCTAGTAAAACTGTTATCACTATTTACTACTAAGTGCTCAAGCACCTCAATGCCTAGTAAATTTCCAGCTTCGACTAATCTTCTTGTAATGTTAATGTCTTCCATCAATGGTTTAATGTCACTACTTGGATGCTGATGTGCAACTATTACACTTGCTGCGTTATTAAGTGTCACTGAAAATGGAGAACAGTTACATACATTTTAAGAAGTTTCTCCTGATTTCAACTTAAAATATATCAGGCATTTAAATTCATGTATAGAATGATGACAGTATGTTTTCTGTATATCAAAAGACCATCAACATACTGCCGTGTATAAAATGGTGTATATTTTAGGTCTTTTGATCATGGAACTTATTTAAGTAAAGCAAGAAACAGAGACTGTTATGAAACAGTAGAGCTCTATTACAGAAAATTATGTTCTATCAGTATCGATATTTATTAATCCCATATATTCGGTATTTCAATTCCTGCTGTACGTAAATAATCAAGTAGTTGTCCAGTATGAACCGACTCATGATAAGCAATTCGTAATAACATGTCTCCAAGTGTTCTCACATAACCTACGTCTGAACGATCTATGTACATATTCTCTAAATCACTTTTGCTTATTGTCTTAATGTAGTTCAAGAAACTTTCTCGATAAGGTTGAGAAAATGCAAGTTCATCATCCACCGTTGTAAATTTCTTCCTTTCAAAAGGATTAGCTAAATTAGATATTCCTTCACTACCCCCTCCTACAAGAACTTGATGATAAAGATATTCCCCTTCAATGACATGCCTTATCATTTCACTACACGTCATTGCTTCTGAATCTGGACGCCAGGACAGTGTTTCATTGGGAATTGATGTCCATACCTTTATACTTCGACGGCGAACCTCTTCAAAATTTAGAACAAGTAAATCAGTTACATTCATTTTTCTATCTCCTTTCAAATTGAATTAATATTATTGTATCACGTAAAAACTTCGGCTATAATCGAACTATGAATGTTTATGGGGGGATGACAATGGGAAATAGACCAGATTTTTCATATGTCGCAAAACTAATGGCTGATTCATCAAGAGCCGCCATGTTGGATGCTCTTCTTGGACTTGACGGTCTTCCAGCAACTGAATTAGCAAGGAAAGCAAATGTTTCATTGCAAACAGCAAGCGGTCATTTATCTAAATTGGTTGAAGGTGAACTGGTTTGTGTAGAACAACACGGTAGGCATCGCTACTTTCGTCTGGCAAGTACTGATGTTGCCCAAGCAATAGAAACGTTGACAGTCATCGCACCCCCTGCACGTATTAGTTCTTTGAAGGATTCTTCACGAGCAGAGAAAATTAAAATTGCTCGCACTTGTTATGATCATTTGGCGGGGAAACTCGGAGTAGCTTTAACTGGAGCTTTCATTGAAAAAGGATATCTAGTTGAGGCTCAGGATGATTATATTGTAACGGATAAGGGAGAAACTTTTTTTCATGAATTCGAAATCGACCTTTATTCTTCACGTAAAAAAAGAAGGCATTTTGCTAGAAAGTGCCTGGATTGGAGCGAAAGGCGTTATCACCTTGCAGGTTCATTGGGACATGCTGTTTTAATGCGGTTGTTTGATTTAAACTGGATTGAAAACCTCCCTGATCGAGCTGTAAAGATTACAAAAGTGGGTGAAAAGGGATTTGAATCTTTGGGTATTACGAAGAAGCAGTTGTAATATAGGATAAATCGGGTGCTTCCCTTCTTTAAGAATAGCACCAGTTATTGAAATAAGAACTATACTTGGATTAGTCTATATTTCTTTTAAAGATATATCTTGAAAAAAAGGAGTTATTTCTCCCTTTTAAGTATAACCTCTTTCTTTTAGGCTAGTAAAATTGTTATCACTATTTACTACTAAGTGGTCAAGCACTTCGATGCCTAGTAGTTTTCCAGCCTCGACTAATCTTCTTGTAACATTAATGTCTTCCATCGATGGTTTAATGTCACCACTTGGATGCTGATGCGCAACAATGACACTTGCCGCATTATTAAGTATTGCTGACTTAAACACTTCACGTGGATGAACGAGCGAGGAATTTAACGAACCAACATGACAACGATGAACTGCGACAACATTATTTTTCGTATTTAAACAAATTACACAAAAAACACTTCACGATCATCACGACCAATGAAGCGAGACGCTATCTTTGCACCATCGTCTGGGCTATGAATAATGTAATTAACGTTTCGTCATTGAAAACAAAAAAGCTTTTGTCCTAATGCGAACAAAGCCTTTAATATCAAGAGCTTCCAAGCGGACTTGAACCGCTGACCCCCACCTTACCATTTACAGGCTAATAGCTTTATCGGGCTTTAATTGGTCACACGCCACAATAACAAAAGCCATAAAAACAAATTAAATGTTAGCCAATATTATGGGATTATAACTCTTTCGTTAGAACGCTGTTAGAAATAATTAGATGGGGTTTGATAAATATGAAACTAAAATGGATAATAGACTGCCGTATATTCAAAAAGCATAGATACAGCTTTTATGATGATCGTTGTATTGTATGCGGTAGATTGAGCACAAAAAATAAGTATTTTAAATAAGCCTGAGAGGGCTTTTTCTTTTTGCGAAAATAAATTTAAAAGAAATCAATAAAAGTACTTGCATTATTGTAAGTAGTGTTATATAATATAATTAACAAAGAAAACAAGGGAGGGAACAAAAATAAAAGAAAACATCATGAAGCTGCTAGAATCAGACATGACCGCTTACCGAATAAGTAAAGAAACTGGAGTTTCGGAAAGTCAGTTGTCGCGAATGAAAAACGGTGAAATTGAAGTAGGAAGAATCACGCTGGACAATGCAATAAAATTAAACAATCTATGGGAGGAATTGAAAATGAATTTTTTAGTGACTGGGTACAAGGTAGAAACTTTTGAAAATGTGGCGGGAATGGAAATGCAGGAAGAAAATCTTATTAGTGAAGCAAAGTACAACACAGCTACACAAGCAGAGGAAGCTGCTAAAGAACTTTACGAGAAAGGCGCTGATCACATCGAGATTGTCCATTTGGGCGGCAAAGATCACGCTGTAAGGTACTGGAATCCACGAGAAGGCGTTGCCGCTACAGGTGTAAACTGGACTAAAGAATTTGAAGCGGGCTATCAAGTATAAAAAGAGGGCAGGCGCAAGCCTCCCTCCCACTTAAAACATTTGATATTTTAATTATAACATATTGGGAGGAAATAAAATGAACAAAACAAGAGGGTTTTTATATACATTAGCTAAAATTCTTGGGGATATAAACGCTGTTAAAAAAGGAAGAGTTGGCAGGCGTATCGGTAGGCGTGTAGCTGGGAAGATTACAGGCAGAGGGTTAGGTAAATTATTTAAATAGAATAAAAAAGCCCAGGTTTTCTACGCCTGGGCTTTAAACATTCAAAAACATGAAAGAAGCATTTAACTTTAACTTATCGTAGCACTTGTACCTTTAACAAAAATATTACGCTTGCCTCGTCCGGTATTGATCGTAACCACTCCCGGATAAGGCTCATCTAAAATGTCATACGTGAGACCTCCGAACGCCGCCGGAGTTAATGACCAATCAGAATTCTTTTTAACCGGCTGGACGTTTAACTTATACGTTCTCCAGGTATTGGCCGTAGATGGTAAATGTACCTGCTTTTTGCCGCTTGAACTAACCTCCCTTAACTTTTTAATCGTAGCAGGTCCCGGCCTACCATAAAAATTACCGCTTGGAGAGCTTAATTCATGTGTACGCTGGAAAGCCTTTGTGGCTGTTAGTGTCTCACCTCCAAAATGACCATCAGCACCAAAACGTGGCAGGTTATGGCCAGCATTAATTAATCTTTGCTGATATTGTTTAACAGTTAATCCAGCATCACTAATTGCTTTTGTAGCATCAGCATACTTTTGCGAGTTACTCATATTGTTCCAGGAAGATGTGCTGCTGCTGGATCCTGAAGAACTGCCGCCTGACGATCCGCTCAGTTTATTTCGAACCGCATTCATACTTATTCCTGGGCAGGTATTTGTAGAGTGTTTATACCTTGATGTGTCAGCAAATTCATTGTGGCCAAGCACATCACTTACTTTTAAATTAAACCTTTCCATTGCAGCCTTTGCACGTTCTTCAAAAGCTTTTTCCTGCTTTGAAGTAAAATTACTATTACCTACCACACAAATATGGTACGTGCCTGTATTATGATCGCCCACGCCGTTTGTAATTACGTTATCAGCATATGCTTTTTGGACAGTTCCATCACGCAGAATAACCTCATGATAACCGGATGTAGACCATCCTAGTGTATTGGTGTGGTAGCTTGCAAACGACTCTGCATTACCGCTGTTTGTTGCGCTGTGGTGCCTTGCTATTTTAGTTATTTGCGATACGTTGCGTTTGCTGGAACCACCTGGCATTTTATTTCTGACATCTTGTACCATTATTTATCCTCCTTCTTAGGTTTTTGATAAGATAAAGCTTGACGGCTGTCTGACCACCCTGAAACAGTCGGATCAGTCAATGAGTTATAGACACTGACGATCACAAGCACCAACACGTAAGGATTGCTTACAGCTTCAAACAATACATTTCCAACCATGCCCCAATTTGTTAAATCCTCCACCGTGATACCCATATAAGCTAAAATGGGCACAAAAATAGCCAGCACCAGCTGACTTATAAACACGGGATTGCTAAATCTTACTTTCCAGTTAATTTTCATATTTCATCCCTCCTAAAATATATTAGCAATGGCAATACCGACAATGCCGGCAACCACTGCAGTAATTAAAGCTGTAATAAAAGCACCTGTGATCTTACGCCTTATCCAATTTGTATCGTCTTGTATCGCTCGCAAGGTGTCTTGCAGGGATATGATTTTTCCGTCCTGCTTGACGTCGTTTAATTTCAAGTTATCGACATCTGTCTTCAACTGGGATTGACCCTGCTTAAGATCGTTTATGTCCTGCTGCACTTTCTCCTTCCAGACATCCACAGTGTCCACATCCTCTTTTTGATTTGGCATAGCGACCCCCTACATTTCTGACATTAAAAAAGGAAGCCTGTAAGCTTCCTGTATTTCCCCATATAAAAAAGCATCTCGTGTGAGATGCCTACAAATAACGTTTGTGATGGTTTATTTTTTTAATTAACTTGTTTCTCATGCTAATATCAATGCAATCTTTATATAGTGCATTTAGATAAGAAATTCTGCACTTGCGAAACAACCTAACCATTGACTTCCCCTCATTTAAACTTTTTCAATATTATATCATATAAAAGGACATCAACATCCGTCTTTTACATATTTATTTACAACAATATAACAAATAAGTTAAAAACATATTTCAAACCTCTCTTTTAAATGGTATAATCTTCCTAGATTTATTATTTAGAAGGGAAAAGAAACTAATGATATTACTGTACTTAGCCACATTTATTATAATTGTGTTTACCGCTGCCTTTAAACAAAACACGATTATAAACAATAAATACAACAATAATGCGTTATTATTTTTCTTATTTATATTATTTTCTGTCTCCATATACCACTTAGAAATACAAGCGACCCCTGACCTTAGTAATTACTTTAATAGGTTCTGGCGGTTAGAAGGGATTCAATTTACAGAACTTAATTTTAATTTTGGAGAAGAACCTTTGTTTGATTTATTGCAATGGCTTATCGTAAACACTACCGGTTCTTTCAATTTTTTCTTAGTTACTGCATGGCTAATTATCTTTTTAAATATAACTTTCTCTGTTAAAAGGATGTTCCCGGCTAATTATATCTTGTTCGTCTTATTCTCTTTTTCATGCTATTTTATATTTTTTTCCTATATCCTTAACACAATGAGACAAGGATTAGCCATCAGTTTTATTATTTTAGCAATTTCGTTGCTAATCACAAATAGAGATAAAATGCTGTTTTATCTGTCCATAGTAGCTGCCCCTTTGTTTCACATTTCTGCTTTACCAATTTCTGTTGTACTCTTAATCACAAGATTTTTTGATGTGAAACTAAAGTATATATTAACAGCTTGGGTAGGTGCAATTTTTCTTTTTGTGACTAATTTAAATTCATTATTGTTTTCAAGATTCAATCACACTTTAATGGATTCTTACACCTCAGAAGGTGTATTATCAAGCTATTCTTCAACAAATAGATTGGATTTTCTTTTGTTCAGCGTTTTTTTCGGTGTGCTTTTTTTGCTGGCTTCTAAATTCTTTTTCAATCACCAAAATAAAGAGTACAGCGAATTAATAAAATATTACTTGATTCTGAACACCTACTTTCTCTGCCTTGGTTTCATCGGTTTTAGCGATAGGGTTGCCTCTTTCTCGTGGATGCTAATACCTATACTTATTTGGAAAGTAGTTCCAGAAACCACAAACGCGAGACTAAAATCTCTTGTCATAATCACTTCATTTTTGATTAGTTCTTTTTTGATAGGAAGTATGGACATTATCTTAGGGGCTTTATAGCCTCTAAGCACACCTTTTTATCTATAATATTCACTATCAACATAGTATTCCCGTAAGAATAATAATCCATTGTAACCACCGCCTGAACGGGATATAACATTCCCTTGTCCGATTAAAGTTAAGTCCTCTACTATATCAGTTGGAGAGGGTACACCGTCGAACTCACTATTATAAATTTTCATTGGATTACCACCCCTAAAAGGACCGTTTATAAGGGAGTTTCTGAACGTTACAACGCCGGCATCTTTATTCATTTCTCCTTGACTTTCAAACCTAATAATGTGTGATCCTATTATCTTCCCGCTATCGACAAGGGTAGGGTGCATAATAATATCTACACCCGTGCAATTAATGACTTCAAAACTTATTGAGTCTTCTTCACTTTCCAACTCCGTTTCATCTAAACCGTATAAAAGTACATTTTCAATACTTTCAAGCTGCAAGTTTAGTTTATCGGTATAACTATCTCTTTTAGATAGAAAAGTAGTGACATTAATTGTCGCATTATCTACACTTTTTACATTTTTTATTAAAACGTTTTTGAATCGTTCCATCGGAATGCTTGGAACCGGATAAGCGTTTCGTATTACGTGAATAGGCTGTCCAGCACTATCCATTTTGATGTTATCAATTAATACACTTTCCGGACTGCTAATTACTTCTTCCCAATCAAAACCGTCCTGGATATGTCTATATATAATGTCAAATCTATTAAAACCTGACGTTAAATAAGCTTCGACATTCTTTATTACCACGACCCCTCGTAAAGACGGTGTGTCGTGTCTTATAGATAGAATTGCCGATCCAGTGTAGGATTTTATATTATCGATTTTTATATCTTTTCCAGCGAATTGAATTAATCCGATTACCGTTAGATTTTTAATTATATAATTATTACCCCAATGCGAATCAATGTCCGAATAAATGCCACCGTCAATAATGACGTTTTTAGCATGTCTGCCAGTAATAGCATGCCTACAATCGGTTATTTCACAATTGTTAAACCTAATATTACAAGACCTACCAACACTAATTCCGTAGCCGAGATCATCGGGATTTGCCCCGCTTCCTTTGACGTTTTCAAAAAAAACATTTGCAGCATCGACAGTTCTAATCATTGTTGCTATACCTAGATTTGTTTTGTTGATAATATTAATATCTCTTAATAAAACATCACTTCTATTAATAAGCATAGCCCGTCTGTCTGCTTTCTCTTCACCATTATAAATAAAATTAAAACCTTCTATTGTCAGTACATGATCTTCTTTTTCTATAAAATAGCACTCAAAAATTCCACTTTTATCTGAATAAGTGGTGTCAAGCGGAGGGTAAATCCCTCCCTCATTATCAATTAAGACAGATGCTTCAGCCTTTTGATATTCCGGATTAGTTGGATTATTTCTTTTAATAAGTCTTTCGTTGGATCGAATAATCCATGTCGCTCCGCGTTCAGCAGGTAAACCTTCTACCTTTGTGCTACCTTCGTATAGCCCGGTCAAGCTATCAGCATCAATATCAACTTTCGGTTTATTTGACATAAACTCAAAAGCATATCCATTATCATTCGTGTTTAAAATAATATTTCCCGAGCAAGTTATAGAGGTATAGCACTTTACTGTTCCGTTTATTTTATAATCATAATTTGGCATATATAGTGATAAGCCGTTGTCTCGCGCATAGTCTGATATAGTTTGTAGTGCGTTCGTGTCATCGGTCACGCCGTCTGCTGCAGGTTGGGATAATGGCACTGGTGGTTGCATCACATTAATACTTCTTTCGTTTAAGTTAGTTTCTGCTTGCATCAACTGCGAAGTAACATCATCTTTAAATCCAGTCCATTCCGGCTGCAAATTCCTTATTGTTTCATCCAACCTCTGTTCAAAATTCTCATTAATTAAACTGCTGTCAAAGGCTTCATCAAGTAAATTTTGAGTAATTTCATATGCAGCTTCAGCGCTTATTTTAGCTTCCCTGGAAACAATGCTTGATATTTCTTCTGCTCTTGCCATTGCCTCCCGGGTAGCTATGCCATGCTGCTTTTCACGTACTTGTTTTGTATAATTTGCAACTCTGGGATCTATCTTGCTTTTATCATATTCAGGATTTGTTGGGGTTATCGGACTCGGATCCCTGTACATTAATACCACTCCTTGCTGTCCATTTTTCTTTCAGTATTTGCGCTCGTTTGCGTAATCCTGCCGACTGTTCAACTAATAACCTAGCCCTCGTTTCCTTCATTTTCCAACGCCTCCACACGGCTTTTTAGATCGTCAAGATTAATAGTATCCGTGATTGTGATTAAGCCTAGTTTAGCCTTTAAATCATCTAAATTAATGCTGTTTGTAAGTGCGATTAGATTTAATTTTGTCTTGTCCGCAGCGCTCATAAGTCCGTCTTCTGACTCCGTAGCTGGGTCATAGTCCGGTATGGCATCTACGGCATCTATTAAATCGCTGACAGCGCTGTTTAAATTGTTGATTGATTCTTCCAGCGCAGGGATGTCTGCATCTCCAATATTTTCATTAATTTCCTCTAAAATATCGTCCACGTTGTCCATTTCCTGCCGGATCGTTGCCATCCGTTCTGATTGCCTACTGACAATTTGTTCTAAATCATTTACTTTACGAGCAGACCGGTTGGCATCACGCTGATATTCATTTAAAGTTTTAAATTTGTCACCGATTTTTAAAGATGCATCTTGCGGGCTGTTTATATTTGTTGTTTTTCCAATAATCCTGAGACTTTCGTCTATCCCCATCACAGGATTATTGACAGGGTGACTGTTGCCAACGCCGAAATAATCAATGTCAAGACCAATTAAAAACAAGTCAAGTGCGGTTATTTCGTATTGAGCGTGTATTACTTTTTGTTCATCTAGCCAGTTTTGCCCGGCATTATAAAGCCTGTCTGGCAGCGTTATATCGTTCCAAGTGACCGATCCGCCTTGTATGCCGAACTCTGAGATTAAATCCGGTCTGTCGATATAAGGAATGCCGTTGTTCACTTCCTTGATTGTCAGCCTAGCCTCTGATGCATCTGTCGCTTCTTCATCTTCTGATTCGATCCGTTCTCCCAACGGTGTTAATCTGGTTATTATTTCAGTAGGATCAACGCTCCAAGTCATGCTTTTAAGATTCTTTGCTATTCTGATTTCTGTCGAGCTGTCACCGCCGATGCGCTCCAAGACATCCAAATAACGGATGCCGTTTTCTTTTCTTATTTGCAGTTCTCCGCCAACGCGATCAAGTATTTTGTCCTCTATTTCCTCAAAGGTATCTGATTCAGCAGATAGATAGACATACAAATTGTCTGTAGAAGTGGTTACTTCCATCACACCCGGTTCAAATCGTTTATAATCTTCAACCTGTTGATTGTGGTAATCGAGAATTGTTTCAAATAATTCTTGCGGCGTTCCTCTAAACTCCATATGCCGCTGTTGCGAGTCATGCAGATATCCTAGTTCCCCCTCACACTCATATTCGTAAGTGTGCAGCCCATCGTTTCCCATTTTAGAAGTAGGGCTTAACACACGCCCTTCAAATTCGTATACGCCTGTCTTGGTGTTAAGCACATTTACAAGCGTTTTGAGTGGCTTTAAATTGCCATGCGCAGGGTTATTCTGAAAAAAAGATATATTAAAAGAGTCAATCTTATTAATCTCTTTCTTAATTGACCCTGTTTCTAACTTCAAATTATTTACATTTGGATTGTGGATTTCTATTTCGTTATCGCCATTTATTATTGTTACCTGGTACATCAAATCAGCTCCTTATAGAACTCAAATGATATGGAGCCGTTACCTTCAATTACTAAGTCATTTTCGCCCGGATTTAAGACAAAATCCCTGCTTTGACTTTCGCCAGACGGCACATTAAATGTCCTATTGCCTATCCTTAAAGTCATGCTGTTAGATGCTGTTATCTTAGGTGTCAAAGATGGTTTACCGACATTGTACAAAGTCACTTCAAGAGTGCCATTTACATTAAATTCAACCGGCTGTAACACATCTAGTTCAAAATTTATTTTATCCCAAATGTCGTGACCTTCTTTTAACTCGGAAATCATAAAGGGATAAGCGGTAAAATTTGCTGTTAGCACTCCTGTTTGCCAGTCCTCCGCAAATGACTGTCCTTCTACCTCTGCTAAAAAGTAATAGCCGGGTATGGCATCATCGTAGAGCCTTTTCTTCCCACTTCCAGACATAA
This sequence comes from Virgibacillus oceani, assembly GCF_041521345.1. Classification (GTDB taxonomy): domain Bacteria; phylum Bacillota; class Bacilli; order Bacillales; family Amphibacillaceae; genus Virgibacillus_N; species Virgibacillus_N oceani_A. The sequence continues at coordinate 58,530 of NZ_JBGOHB010000017.1, forward strand.
GCCAATTGACTATTTTAGTCTTTTTTATGCTCATCCTGTCTTTTGTGGTATCCCAAATATTAAACAAATAAGTTAGTGGTCTCGGATCGTATGCCTGTGATCCGTATAATTCCGAAAAATCGTATTCCTCGTTGGAAAAGGGTACTGCTACTTTTATTTTTTTCTTTTCCGGTATTCCAATTTCCTTACCGGGAGCCATCATAATCCCAAAATCCCGGTATGAGTGTTTGCCGTCAAACGTTATACCATGCATTTACGTAGCCAGCCCCCTTTCCAGTCTTCTTACTCTGATCCCGCCTTCTTCGTCGGTGTAATCGCCTGTAACCGATGCAAACGTCTTGCCGTCCACCTGCATTACTTGACCATCCTTGACCGCTTCTATTAGTTCAGACATAAGTGATTCTAGCCTGTCAGATGTGCTTGCTTGAGCCTGTGGCGTATTGCCTGCCCCTGCCCTCGCATTGCCGTTTGGCAGCGCCAGCAGATGTGACATTTTCTTTTGCACTTCGCCCTCGGACGCTTCTATAGAGTGCGATATCGGACCATCGAAATTCAACTTATCAATGTCTTTTAACGGTCCTTCTTTTGCCGGGGAAAACGGTAGAAAGTCCCTTACTTTATCCACCACTCCACTTATGGCATCGGTCACTTTGCTTACCGCGCCTTTAATCCCGTCAGCTATACTTGTCACGATGTTTTTCCCAGCTTGCAGAAAACGACTGCCAAGCCCCATCACAAATGAGACCATATTATTAAATGTGCTACGAATATTAGAAAAGATATTAGATACATTAGACCGTATGCCCGATACCATATTGCGGAAAAATCCAAGTACAGAACTTACAATGTTTGACACTATATTTGTGATTGTAGACATGATGTTAGAAAATATGCTTCTTATATTTCCGCCTAAACTTCTGAATAAATTCATTCCAGCTGATGCAAAGTTTTTTATTAAAGCTAATCCTCTTCCAATCAGTGTTAAATTAATCAGATTCCATACAAATTCTAGCGCGCCGGAAAGTAGCTGTTTTATACCTTCCCAGAGGCCTTCCCAATCGCCAGTAAAGAGCGAGGAGAAAGTCTTTATTAAACCCATAATTACGTTCAGCGCTCCGTTAAAAATGCCCTGTATAACGCCCCACACCATTTCTACAATGAATTGTATTGCCGGCATGACCGTTTCAATTATCGACTGGATAAACGAAAAGGCGTTTTGTACGGCTTCCATAATTTGCGCGCCGTTTTCTTGCCAAAATTCCTGCAATTGAGTGAGTTTTTCTTGCACAAATGGGACGACATTAGCAATCACTTGTTCTATTATTTCGCGAACCGCTGTGAAAATAGTTTGCACCGTTTCCCAAATACTCATAAAAACTGTCATGAAATTTTCTACCAAAGCCTGCCCGCGTTCCTGCCATAATTCGAGTAAAAACTGCCATGTTTCTTGTAAAAATTCGACAACGTTCGTAAATACTTCCTGTATCTTCTGCCATATTCCCGTGAAGGTTTGTTGGTTGCTTTCAAAAAACGTGGAAAGCCACCCTATGGCCGTTTGTATCCAGCCTGTCAACGTCGAAAATACGCTACTCACCACATCAAAAACAGTGCTAAATACCCCTTGTATCATGGGCATATTATCTATAATCCAGTCCATCATCGTTTGAAAGGCTGGCATTAATTGCGATAATATTTGTTGGCTAAAAGTAGTAAATGAGCGTTTCAAATCATCCCAAGTATCTTGAAATTTTTCGGATTGTCGCAGCGTGTCCTCGCCGATGACTATTCCCAGTTCCTCCGCCTTTTTTTGTGCATCTTCCATAGACAGCGCGCCGTCTTGTAAAGCAGGAAGCAAATCGCGCGCCGTACGCTGTCCGAATATCTCTGTAGCCATATTTACCTGATCTTGTTCGCTTTCCAGTTCAGACAGGCGCTTTATAGTATCTGCAAAGGCTTCTTCCGTGTTCATTGTGCCGTCGCGCACATCGTCCATATTTACGCCTAATTCTTTTAGCGCATCGTTGTATTTTTCGTTGCCGTTTACAGCTTGTCCTAGACGTTGGTTAAATCGGCCTACGATCTTTTCCATGTTTTCATGTGACATACCGTTTTGCGATGCCCAATAGTCCATTTCTTGGTATGCATCTGTGGACACCCCAAGACGCGCAGAACCTTTTGCTATATCGTCAAATGATGATGTTACCTTGTTAACCATTGCAAAGGCAGCAGTACCTGCGGCAGACATAGCACCGCCAATTATTAAGCCTGCTTTTCCTACCTTTTTAGCAGCACCGCCTATGCGTGAGCCTAGACCTTGCGCTTTGCTGTCTACGTTGTCAAGGCTTTTTTCGGCTTCTTTACCACCTTTTAAGTCGATCTTTGCCGCTAGACTAAATAATTGAAGCATTTACCCACCTCCCTATTTTGAGGCATTAAAAAACAAGCCTATTTCGGCTTGCTGATTGACATTAATATATTTAAAGAGTCATCCATTATTTTTTCGTCTGATTGCTCGTCCTCCTGTTTGGCAGGGGGCTTCTTATATTCCTCAAAAGAGATCATTGGATTTCCCGAAAATCTAGATAACAAGAAGTCTTGTAAATATAAATCCCAAATTTTTTCGTCCGTTTCTCGTTCTATAGCCTTTTCAATCAAATCAATGAACATATCGTCATCTACATCATTTGCGAATGACACACTGCCGTAACGCTTCAATATCACGTCATAAACTTCTATTTCATTTATCCCACTGATTTGAAGGCTTGTTCTAAAAAAGTCACTAGTTTTTCCTGTCCTTTCAGATGCTCGAAAACATCAAAAAGTAAATCAAATTCATCTTCTTTCATTTTTTTAGCCGAAACGCCCGCGATGTCAGCAAGTAATTTGAAAATATCGTCCTCCGCATCTGGCGCTCCTTCGATAAATTCCATCAGTAAAACGATATAATAATCATTATCAGATAAAAGCACGTTCCCTTCTTCATCTTTTGGTACATCTAATTCCAAAATTCTTTTTTTGAATCCTGTTTTTCGTACAATTCGCATCACTTTAAATAAGTCCGTGTTATTAATGTTTCTCATGTCTTACCTCCTAAAAAAGAGCAAGGTTTCCCCTGCTCTTTGCATTATTTTAGTTTTTCGATCAGATCAGCTTTATTCATCGAGGGATAACCCTCTATTCCTGCATCCTTTGCTTTTGTTCTTAGTTCGGCAACAGTGTGATTGGAAAAGTCATTCGTTTCCACGCTTAAAGTGGTAGTTTGCGCTCCATTTGTTGAGGGATACATTATTTTGTAGCCCGGATGATCCCCTGCATCCTCGGCATTTGCACTCGCCCGGAATGTGATAGGCAGGGTATTATCTCCCTCGTCCTCGTATGATGCTGATATGCCTTCTATGCTGATTGCATTTTCCAGCAGTATGATCACAGGCTTTGTTTTGCCTGATAAGCGCCCGATGTAGGCTATATTCTCGATGTAGTCAGTGTCCTCTACATAGGTTCGGGGCTTGATAACATCGTATTGCGGATTCTCCTTGTCCACATCAGCCGTAGCAATTGCACGCTTTAAGTTATCGATTGTATACTCTTTTAAATTGGTCACCAATTGTGCGTTATGCGCGCTTTGAAAATCCAACCCTTTTACGGACGTGCGAACACCGTCCATTTCCGGCTGATACCATTCGACTTCTACGGTAAATTCATTACCGCCGTTTGTCGCTCCGAGTGGTTCGCCGCTTGGCAGCCCGTCCTCGTCCAATTCTAAAAATCCATCTTGATCAAATGCTAGATTTGCATAAATAGCGCCGGCATCTAACAATAGATTTTCGGCGGTCTCTTTGCGGTAGCCGTTTGCTTTAGTTTTTACCATTTGCCTACCTCCTATAAGTCTGTAGTGTGCTTGTAACGTCTATACGTTGTACTTGTGGATCGTTATCCGGGACGTGTCCGATATTTGGAAACCCGGCTATGATTAAGTTCTTATCATCCAAAAATCGAAAATGCTTCAATGCTTCAAATGTGCTATCTGCCATTTCAGAAACTCTTACCTGCGATGTGCCCTCCGGCTTATCCCAGTGAGATACTTCTAAAGTGTAATCCGTGCGATTTGGGACGGTGCTGTCAATTGGCAATAGCTTATACACCGAATAAGGATACGGCGTTTTTATCATTCTGCCATCCGACATGATTTGTTCAGGTGCTTGTGTGTCGTATAATGGGTATTCATTGGCACTATCCAAACGGTTGTGTAGCGCTTGTTTTAATGCAATAAACTTACTCATAATTTATACGCCTTTTCTGCGACTGTTCGTAAGTTACCCAGATTGTTCATGATGCCGGGATGCAGGTACTCATTCCCGTTTTTCTCAAGGACAATCGGATAATCCTCCATAAATAAAGTGGAACCAATATAAACAGAATTGTCCTCAGCTTCATGTTCAATGCTGTTCAACAGTGAGCCGGTGTCTATTAAATCCTTCGTTTGGATCACCTGTTTAACGTGAGATGCCCCAGCCATACCAATAGCAGTAAGCACGTTTTCATTTGCTTTATCCATAGCCGTTTTTACTTGCTTGCGATTGCTTTCAAATTTCATCATTGTAAACATCTCCTGTAAATTCTAGGGATATTTCTAGTTGCCTATCCATGTTGTTAGGATTATCTACATCTTTAATGTCGTAGATTTCACCGTCAATAATCGCGCGGTCTGATATCTTGATGTCTTTAATCTCAAAAGTAATAAAAATATGACTGGACAATACGCCCAACCTGTCGGATGCAAGCACTTCATCCCCGCTTAATTTGTCGAGTGTGCCTTCTAATTCCGTATGATCCTGCCATTCTTGGCGAGTGCCGCCCATCCCGTCATCTATAGTTTCATAGCGTTGTATTGTGATGTTCATAGTTTCCTACCTAGCCCATTTGTAATACTTGGCGGGAAGCTGTGCAGGAAGTTAATAGAGTGTCTCGACAACGATTCTGCGGAAATGCCCGGACGATGTTCCATGTTGTACTGGATCATTTTTATTACGGTTATGTCACTCCATCCTACATACCCTTTTAAATAGTCGTAGACAATCGGTATCCACGCTTCAACGGCTTTATCCTTGGAGTCGTCCTTGATGCCTAGAGCGTCCTTCACTTGCCTTTTGGTTACTTGTATATTTTCAGTCATATCAATCACCCTTAAAAAGTCCGATTAACTCGGCTTTAGTTGCGTTTGTTTGATATTCGATTCCCTCTTCTTCGAGTTCTTCTATTAGTTCTGCTTTGGTAAAACTATTTAAGTCGGTTTCTTGCGCTGTTTCCTCTTGTTCTGGTGCAGTTTTCCCCTCTTCTAAGGGTTTATATCCAAGTTCTTTGTAAACAACTCTATAAGCCTTATCTGTGGCTTCAATTGTTTTATTTCCGTTAGATATTTTCATAGTTTGATTCCTCCTTAAAAAAATAGAGAGAGCGTTATGCCCTCTCTTATACTTCTTCCGTTTCTGGTGTCAACGCTGCAAACGCATCATCTTTCAATGTCATAAATCCGACATGCATTGTTGCACGCAACGCGAACATGTCACGCTCGAATAGGCTGACCGGTTCACCGTCCGCCCCCGTAATTGTTGATAATGTCGCATCCTCGGAAACAGCATACTCAATACCTTGCAGGATTCCGTAACGCGCATACTGCCAGTCGCCAGTTAGCATTTTAGCTTTCTCATAATCCCAAGACTTCCCATCGGTATATCCGATTGGCAAACCTAAAGCGTCAGCAGTTGCGCCTTGGCGCGCTTCGTTGAAAATCGGCATGTTTTGTTCATCTACGGCGCCGCGTAAGTCTTTGCGGAAACGGCGGGTAGTGGTAAAGCCGTTAGGATCGTTGTCTCCATCCTCAACAAGTGCCATAAGTCCATTTAAGTCGGAATACAGGTTAGCAGTTGATCCATGTTCAATTGTGTTGCCGGATGATTGGATTTTCTCCCAAACTGATACACCGCTTGCATATGGTGAGCTGTTGCCAAACAATGCAGCTTGGTCAAATTTAGTATAAAACGCTTCTGTGATTGCTGGTCTGATTGAATTAAAAAAACCAGATACAGAATAAGCTAGAAATTCTTTTGAAACCGGAAGGATAACACCTAGTTTCTTTGCTTCCATTTCAGCTTCAAGCCATGTAGCCTTGGAAGTTTGGATTTTCTCTGCTTCTCCTACCCAGTAAGCGCCCGGGCCATCAGCCAAATACGAAAATTTCTTTTTCGGCTTTGTCATTTCCTCATATTGTGCCAGCTGCATAACAGCCGAGTTCTGCATAAATTCTTTTAATACAAGCGTTCCCTGTTCTGCCGGAATATCCCCTGTTCGTGCATCTTGCAATAATACGTTATCTGGATTAAATGTTGCCATATGTTATCTCTCCTATTCTCTGATACTAGCCTCTTTAGCTAGTTCTGATATATTGATTGCTGCGGGCTTATTGTTGCCGCCCTTATTAAAGTCTGTTCCATTTTCTTTAAACTTGGCATCTACTGCACTTTTGACAGATTCATTGTAAGCTTCTTCTAGCTTGGATAAGTTTGTCATGGTGTTTTCTTCATCATCAGCTATAAAGTAGTCTAGGATGCCCTTTGGAAGCTTTTTCTCGTCTGCCACAGTAAGAGCCTTGTTCTTCAATGATTCACGATTACGCGCTTTCTTCTCGTCCTCGAATTGTTTGCGTAATGCAGCTAGTTCTTTTTGTTCCGGCGTTTCTTCCGGGTTGCGCTTTTTAACCTCTTCTTCAATAAGCTGGTCTAGGTTGTTTTCCTTCCACGTTGTCAGCCCTTTTGTAAAATTCTGGTCTAATCTAGGTTGAAGTAGTTTCTTTCCTTCTGCTGTATCCAGAAAACCTTCGACCTTTTCCGCAGAAACGGCGCTAAGTTCTCCTAGATATGCAGATACTTCTTTATCATCTTTGTTTTCTTCTAAGAATTTTTTAACATCTTCTAATTTCATTGTTTTTTCCTCCTAAGCCTTACAGTTCATTGCCTGTAAGTCTGTATTTTTTGCATAATAAAAGCACTCAACGCTTGTCTGCTGAGTGCAATTAATCCACTTTTTCATATGTCTGTTCAAAAATATCGGGTTTACAAGGATAGAATTCGCCTTTAACACCTTTGATGATGTAATCTCCGAGTTCAGCTGTCATAACCCCTTCGAGTGTTTGAATCCTTAATATAGGTTTGCCGTCATTAAAGTCGGCAGTCGTACTACATGTAATCCAATTAAAGACTTGATCTTTATTCTCATCAGTGAATTTCATTGCTTCAATAACAACTGGCTTTTTACGATATTTAGCCATATTCTCACCACCTTCACAATATACAAAGGCTACCGCACCTGGTAGCTAGGAGATGCGGATCACTCCTTTCTACCCAATTACATAGTCGTCAATAGCATAAGAATGACCGAACCACATTTTCCAAACCACGAAATGCTTCCTACCATTTTCTGTGTATTTCGTTCGATATGTTAAAGGGAATGACTGCTTTAAATACCACAACATAACTTTTCACCCCCTGCTTTCTTCATAATTTCTTTTCATTTCGTCGTATGTTAATTCCCCTGCTAAGTCTGCGTCTATTTCTACATTTATCGGTTTATTCATCTTCTGCAATTCTCGGCGAATTAGCTTTAGTTCTTCTGATATCTTTTTAGCGTATTTGTCGTTCATGGTTTCACCACCTTACACCCTTTGAACTGCTTTCTTTGATAATAAAAATCACTATATGGCGGTATATAGATTACCTTCTTACAATCAGTGCACCTATAATAATTTGAATATCCCATCAAATTATAATCGTGTTTTACTTGTCCTAATTTTGATAAAACCCATGTTATTGTATTCATGATTTCACCTCAATAAAAAAAGCCACCTATAAAGGCGACTTATCTTTTAAAAACCCTATTACATCATGTTCTGTAAATATCTGTCTCATCTCAAAAACAATAACGTCTTTCGTATAAGAGTTCGTATGTTTGTCTTGATAGATATTCCTTACCATATTAAGGCACTGTTTCGGCAGTTCTGCATTGATTAAATCTATTTTGGCGTCCATTCTATCACTCCTTATTAATAGAATGATAGATTAGTAGGATTATTTCAAGTTCTTTTTAAAATCATCATAAAAACCGTGTTTTTTTCCCGTAACAGCACTGGCGTTCGCTTTAAATCCCTCTGGTTCCGCTATAGTTGTGCACCTGCAATTTATGACCAAATATCCGGGAGCTGATTCATCACCAGGGTACATCATTTCATACCCATCTACATCAAAAGGCTGGTCAATATCAACCGTAACGCCGTCCATCTCTTCATGTTCTGGGCGCGTGCGCGCGCCATGTGAACTCAGCCACGTTTTTTTGAGTATTAACCCCGATTCTTGCGCCTTTTCCATGCTGTCCTGTGAGCTTTTATTTCTAATACGGTTATTTTCAGTTCTAGCAATTCGCAAAGCATTACCTGCTCCAATGTCCATACGCTCTTTTATCCTACGCGCTGTAGTACGATATGATTCACCCTGCACAAGCCCCTGCGTGAGCTGTTCTCGCAATTGTCGGGTTAATTGGTACTGGTTATCCCTGTTCCTTTGCAGGAAGCCTACACGGTCAAGAGGGTTCTCGATAGACCGTTGTATTTCGTCTGTATCAAGTAAAGCAAAGCCCAAGTCAGCCCCAACCTCACTAGACAAAGCATATGCAGTTCGGTAATAAGCTTCCTCAAACATATGCCTTTGCCCTTTTTTAAGGCTCATAGCGTTCTTTCCGGTTAGCTTTCGTATTTCCTCGCCAATTTGTTCTTCCAGTTTGGCCAACCGATTGTATTTATTCATCTCAGCCCAATTCCAATCAGCTTTTTCATATGCCGCCGATAACTTGGATCGTATTTCCGACAAAGCAGTCTGATAATTGCGTATTAGTTCTTTTTCCTGCTGTGATTGTAAACGATCAATAGCCTTTTTAGCTTGTTCCTGGTATCTATTCATCGTCATCATCTATTTCATCGTCAAGGTTAACCATATCCGGCTTCTCGGCTTCAATCCTTTGTTCTTCTTCCTGTACATCATCTATAAAGGATAACAAGCCTAAGCGAGTGCGCTCTGATATCGTACCACTCAAATAAGTTTGTGTTTCTGCTTCTTCCCTTAAATTAACAGGCAGATTGCGCTTAAATTGAAACGAATAATTTAGGTAATCATCTTCTTTACATTTATTCCTTTTCGCCCACGCGGAACATAGCACCTTAAACTGATACCGTAGCGCCGTTGTCATTTTTCGTTCCATCGTAATACATTTATTTTCAAGTGACATTAATTTATACTTCATGGCCACGCCAGAAATTGATGTGCCAAACTGCTCATCGCCAAAATTGACCGACTTGGCAAACCTCAATATATTCTCTTCCAACCTGTTCAAGTGGTTTTCTATCATCGTGTCATTAATATCCTTGGTCAGATAACTAACGCTCTCCTTGTCGTCTAACAGTTCAAATATACCCTTCCTGTTGATTTCTTCTAGCGCTTCATCATCGGCAACCGCACCTCGCATCACTAAATATGCCAGCCGGTACTGTTCTACTTCGTTATTGGCATCGGACAAAGCACGATCATAAGCATCTACTAAATTAATTACCTTTTCGGCATCGCCTTTTAATTCATCATTATTCGGCAGCCCAAAAAGCGGACAATATTCAAACAGATGTTCTTTTGATTCATTCTCTACAAATGCACCGCCGGGGCTTGACTGCTTAAAGGTGATTCGATGACTTTCGTTGTAGAAATCAGCTTGATATATCTGCCTTCCATCGTCTTTGTCAATAGGATAGTATCTAAGCGCATATGTCGGCTCTGCTATGCTCCTGTCAGATATAAATATCGTCTCCCAAGGATTGACGTTCCTTATCCTTTCATCGCCGTTTTTATCCACATAAGCAAGCCTAGATCCGTATCCACAAATAGCAGCCTTTTTGCCCCACTCGGAATCCTCATCCTCTACGTTGTTCCGCATGTTAAAAGCATGTGTTTCTTTCTGTAGTTTTGTTTCCTTGTCCAGCTCGCCGTCTTTGTCAGCATCTATTTCATAGGTTATCGCATGACCGAACATATAACCTATTTTTGTATCGACTATTTCGGCATCAAAAGCGTTGTTTATTTTATTGTTTACCTTGTTATCAATCCTTTTTACGGAACCTGTTTCAAAGTCCTCATACTCTACAGGTTTCCGGGAAAGGATTGGAACGCCGCCAATTTCAGCCCGGTATCTGTCGTAAAGGTTCATCATGCGATTGCGATCCGGTTTATGTTCCTCGATCATTGATTTTATTAAGTCTGGATTTATGCCTGTTTGTTGTATTTGTTCCATGTATTTATGCATCCAATCACCTCTTTCCTCGTAGAATAAAGCGTTTATAATGCGTATAAACCGCATATCGAACTGAATCCAAAACGTCATCCCATTCCTTCACTGGCTCACCAGTTGTTTTGTGCCACACATACCTATAAATCTCTTGTCTAAACCGCGGGCAATCGTCATAAAGGACATAGAACTTGTCTGTTTTAATTAGCTTGGCAACCGCTTCGATGCCACTTAAAACAGATTTATCGGCATCTCTCGCCCGCAATCTCTCTGACCTGAACCTTTTAATATATTCCGGCCTGGCGGTATCGCAATAAAAATTAATGTTTCCGTAGCGCTCTTTAATATCCTTGGCAACATCGACCCAATAGTCAATTTCCTCGAATTGGGCTGCATGTTCTTCGATGACGTAAACGATTCCTTCGTCATCTTCTGCCAACACAACGATGGAACCATGATGTTGATAACCCCAGTCAACCCCAGCAAAAAAGCTTACCAAATTCTTTTTGGCAAGCTCTTCTTTCGATATTGCGTGTATATCTTTATTAAAATCAGCGTAAACAACCCCATCGCCGGAGACCCATAAACCTTTTATGTTACGGTCAAAAAACATGCCGGATGGAGTAGTGTTTTTCATGTTTATTCGATAACGATCAGATAAAAACGTATTATCGTCTAGCTGAAAGGAGTAAGATAAAATGTTTTTATCTGCATTTAAAATATAATCCTTTAACAGCCAATGCTCCGGGTGATCCGGGTTGGTATCCACTAGTACCCTAGCACCTTCACCAGAACACCGAGAGCGTATTTCGTCAAATACCTCTTCATCAGCAAGGGAAGCCTCATTTACATACGCGCCGTATGCCGTCATTCCTCGTATCTTGTCCAAGTGCGCTATTGTCGAATGTCCTGTTTGGATCACGTAGACACCAAATAATTTAAAGTTATTATGTTTGTCAAAATTAAAGGTGATCCCATATTTATTAGTTAATTCATTCAAAATATTGTTTTGAATTGTTCCAAGCGTAGCACCTGATAAAATATACATCGGCCTCTCGATGCCTTCTGAATCAGCTATATTTCTCACTCGGATTAACTCTTGTAAAAACAGATCATTGTTTAATACCGTTTTTCCGGAACGTTTGGCGCCGTGGTTGATTAACATGAACCAATCATCGCTAACACAGCGTTTATATATATTTTGCTGCTTATCTGTATAAATTGCATCAAGATTCACGAAAAGCACCGCCCAGCGCTTCGAAATAATCTTTTAACTTGTCCTCTGTAGATGCGCCGGATTGAGACTCACGCTCTAGTTTGGATATTTCGGTTTTCGTCTTATCTACATTCGTCTGCATTAATTCTAATTTCAATCTACGTTCGTCATCATCGTGAGCCATTTCCAGGAATTGTTTTGCTAGATTTCTGTATTCAGCCATCGCTCTTGCCTGGGCTTTAATATACGATTCGTACTGTTCGTATGCATAGACAACTTTATAAGCTGTTGCAGAACCCTCTGAACCGCTAGAATTCATAGACACATCTTCCAGGGTGTCATAAGAATTTTCCACCCACATCACTTTTTGCAATTGAATGATCGCAGAAAACTTTATTTGTATCTGTATCCACAGTTGATCAGCAATGGATACATCCTCAAAGTCTTGCATTATTTCCTGTTGCGATTCATTAAAATACTTTGCATATAGTCCATGTTTTCTTGCTGCGCTGTTTCGTTTCGTAAACTGCCTAACAGGATTCGGGTTGCCGCTCCTGTTTTTCTGTCCATTAGATGAAGTTTTATTTTTATCGGATGCATCTTTTGCGGTTGCGACCCTCTCGCTTTTGGTTGCATCTTTTTTCTTGGTTGCATCCCTCGACCATTTTTCCCGGCTTTTTCTGCTTTTCAATGTGCCTAATTTAACATTATGCTTTTCCGCCAATGCAGATAAAGTTATCTTAGTTGTTTCCCATTCTTTTTTTATTTCTTCCCAGTTAGCCATTTACATCAGCACCTACCCCCAATTTAAAAGACACCCACCTATCGGCAGATGCCTTGGTAAACTATTTCGCTCTTTTTTTATCCCTCTCATCCTCAATACGGCTTCGTACGTCTTTCGTACGTCATGAAGCCACGCCCTGCCTGCTCCCAATCTTCTTTTTCGCACGATCCACATACTGCTGTGCTGTTCTTTTTGAAATTCCAAGTACCTTGCCTATTTCCGACAAGCTCAACCCATTTGCGATATGCAGCAAATAGCATTGCCTTTCCCTATGCGACAAATCTATTAATACATCAATAATGGATTCCCTTTCCTCTTGTGTGAGTACGCGTTCCTCTGGTTGTATGTCCAGCGATGGGAACAAGTCCATGTCAATCAATGCTCTACGCTGATATGCTGACCGTCTGTCTATTCCTCGTAAACTTCCCGGCATCCTCCCTGTCCTCATCCAATCTATAGAGAATGTCATGCTGCTTATCATTCTGTTGATTTGACTTCTGTCTTCCTTATCCTCTAATATTTCGGGATCAAGGCTTTCCCTCATATCGTTTAAATCTCTGCGGCCTTCTTCGTACTCTGCCAGTAGGCGATCCGCCAAATTTTCTAGTTCCTTGCTGTTCACACTACCAACCCCTCAGATGTGGTATAATATAAACAGCAGATTAGATTATATTCCGGGGAGTATGCGCCCCGGATTTTTGTTTGATTATTCTGTTTTACTAACGCCGCAAAACTCAAGATAATTTAAATATCCAGGACACTTTTTCGTATTTGGTTCCAATTCAAATTCATCATTCTCATCATAATGTTCACTCAAATCCTCACTGACACACTGTTTTGACAGTTCGTCATTAAACGGTCCGTTTTTGTGCCATAAATTCCAATAGCAATCTATTACATCGCATTTCATTTGACAAACCTCCCTTTAAAGATACAAAACACTCACCACAAACGCCGCAATACTCACTATCCCAAAAGCAGTTAAACTGTTTCTTAAATTCATGTCCTCTCTTTCCCCGACCATTCCAGCCGCGGAAATCATGATGGATATTAATAAAATTATTTGAAATGCTATAATCATCCTGTTCCCCCTCAAATGTTATTCCGAATACGCGGTAACATCGGTTTATTGTTTGTCACCTGTGACGCTTTACTTGTATCCATTGGCGGTATTGGCATGTTTGGCACGGGCTGCATTTCTTCTCTTTTGCTGAATATCTCATCAAGGATATTCAGCACAGTTTCCACAATCGTCTCAAGCGCTTCTTTGACCGCCTGCATTACTTCTTCCATGAATTCCATTGCTTGTTTAACTTCCGATTCCGTCAAACCTTTTTCTTTGGCAATCTTTTCTGTGATTTTTGACTGTTCTTCTGTCACTTTAAACTCCTCCCTAATTTTGGTGCCGGATCGTCAACAGTCCACCTGCTCGGCGCAATTCTATATTCCGGGCTTCTCCCCTCTACCATAGCCAACATAATCTCCATTCCGTTATACATGCCGTGCATATAAGGATCATGGTTCCAGTTTCCGTCATATCCCTGTATTTTTAATATTTCTCGCATTTCTTCGAGCCTTTCTTCATTCATCCTATCCCCTCCATAATTTCCTTTACCGCTATTTCCACGCGCGGATTATCTGAATAATATTTAGCAGCATATAAATCTACTACCTGAGAATCGTCATGCCAGATTATTCCGTTACATGAATCAAGCACGCTTTTAGAGTAATTATCGACATCAGCCTTTACTATCGGTCTTTTAATTCCTGCATTATAAAGCTCTCTGTTCTTTTTTGTTGTTGACTTGGGTATTTGCCTATAAATCTTTAAATTAACGCTCAGTGCACCCTCGTATGGCTTTTTTGGGGCATGCTGTCTTGCTACCAACGCAACGTACTCTTTATAATCCTTGCTTTCTTTTGGGTCATACATGATTATTTTGTTCCCGCGCTTCCCTGCCCTGGCGCGAAGCTGGGGAACAGGTACGCCCGGCACGGTAAATTCAATATTCAATATCTCCCCACCTCAATTCCATGCTTATTCAAATCCGGATGCCTAAACCTGTACCCTTTGCGCCAGTAGTGCTTTATTTCGTCATTTGTCAGATGTCCAGTTATGATTAAGGTTTGTCCATCCTGCTTTTTATAGAGTGTGTGCATGTGGGTCACTCCTTGTTAGAATATCCATTTTCCTAATGCTAGCCCTATTGCTAATACAATAAAAATCAACACAAATCCTAATGCTAACACTGGTGTAATAAAGTCGTATTCCTCTGATTTGTTGGCTATTATCATAAAACCTATAATGCCGATGACTACCAGGGTTACTAGGATAATCAGAAAAACCATTGTTGGGACTCACTCCTTTTGTGTCGGTGTTTAATCGGACTGTGTAACTATCTATCTTTGAAACTGCTTATTGCATTGCAAAATTTTTCCGTTAACTTATTATAAAATTCGTCAACAAAATCACTTAGAATCATTAGCTCTTCACTGTCCCAGTCAAGTGTGATTTCATCTGCGTGATAGTCATTTAATCCCTTGATTTCGCCAAGAATATCCACAATAACCTCGTTCTTATCATAGCCTTCTCCATCCCTTAGAAACTCAACAATCTCTTCAATTCGATCATTTACTTCAGTCATTTTTCATTTTCACTCCCTCACATTCTAATCGGACTGTGAATTAATCTTTTTTTGCTAAAATATCTTCTGGATTAATGTCGTGAAGTTCACACACTTCGTCTAAATCAATGCAGATAGTTCCGCCGCCGACTAGGTAAACCTCAAAACCTCCATCCTCGGTAATTCCGTCACCTTCTATCTCGGCAAATTCTTTTAATTCACCACCCTCAAGCCACAATTTCAAATGTCCATCTCCACGCCAATCCATTTCCTTGTCTTGTACAAATTTATACAGTTCTAAAGCGGTCAAAATTTTCACTCCTTCACAGTTTGTGTCTACTCCGCATATCCCTTTGCCGCCTTACACATCTCACTAATATAAAATTCTTCCAGTTTGCTATATTCCAAGTCTTTGAGTGGATCGCCGTCTTTTTCCGTGATCCCCATGCTGTTTAATCGCTTGATGATAAAACCAACTCTAGCCCGCTTTACAGATTCGTCCATCTTTTGCCCTATTTCTGTGAGTGTCACGATTCAACCTCCCGCAAATCAGACTCTTTTACAAATACACCGTTTACCATTTCCCCTTTGCGGTCACTTATTTCTTCGTAGGCCGCTTCAATACACTCTTCTATATCTATCCCTAGTTGCATTGATAAAATCGTGAGAACGACATATGAATCACCAATGCCATCTATAACCTTATCAAGATTCCCTTTTGCCAATCCTTCTGCCAGTTCTCCGATTTCTTCAACTAATTTCAACATTTGTTTTTCTGGTTGTGCTCTGTCAAGTTCTCTGATGGACGCCCATTGTTCGATTTTATTTGTAAGTACATCTATTCCTTTATTCATTGTTTTTCCTCCTATTCAACTAAATCCAATTCAGGGTTCTTTCTTATCGCCTCATCAATGCTGAACCAGTGTTCCTCGCTGAAAACATCCTGTTTCGGAGTTTCTTTTTCGTATTTTTTATAAGCACTTTCTAACAGAATCACTCTGTAGCCGTTTTTAAAATCAATAATCCATCCGCTTTTCATTATCCTTCCTCCTTTTAAGCCATCACAGACAGCTCCAACTGCTGCCCTATGTATATGTCTATCAATCTCTGTAAAACTCCTGTGCGGCTATCTATTTACCACCAATCGGCATGCGGCGACTTAACTTCTATTTCCATCGCCCTTGCAGTAGCCAATTTATTCACCAATTCCCGATAAGTCGAATGCTCGTTGTCTGTCAGTCCGTGTTTTTTCAGTTGGTCAATCACATGCGCTCGTTTGCGGTCTGATTCTGTTTGGGCTAGTTTCATTGGGATTCTCCTTTCAAATCTTTGCGCGCCCTGTCGCCTAAATCTAGTTCTATCGGGCTATAAATCATGGTCAATCTTCCTTGTCGTAAAGGTTCGTAGGTTGTTCGATCCGCATAATATTCCAAAGCCTGTTTATAGCGCTCGTTTTCTTCTTCCAATTCAATTATTCGTTTTAAAATATATTGATCGTGCTGCTCATCCGAAAGCCTTAATATATCTTTGATAGTTTCATTCATTTCTGGATAGGTGTTTATTTCCTTACTCATTCCGATTCCTCCAATGCTTTACGCGCTTTCTTCCCACAGTCTTCTTCTATTGGGCTGTAAACCATAGTCAATCTTCCTTGTTGTAAAGGCTCATAGGTTGTTTTATGTGCATAAAACTCCAAAGCCTGTTTGTATCTATGACTTTCCTCTTGCGCATAATATAATTTTTCAGCAGTTTTAACAGTAACTTTCGCTCCGTGTTCCAAGTTCCTTTCCAATTCCTCCGCGTGTTGAATGAGGTAATCGGTATGTCCCTCGGTAAATAATTCCCCTAATAAATCACCTAGTTCCATTTTTATATCGCCAGTATCGTGCGCTTCAATTATCCTGTCGTGTAGCTCCTTTATCTCTTCCAACCTACTCATTCGACTTCCTCCCCTTTAGGTAACTCGTAGTTTTTACCTGCATAAAGAACAGCTTCCTCTCTCGTCATAAACATGACCTGTTCAACCGCCTCTTCTTTTCCATCAACGATTCTAATTGCTTCAAGAGTAAATCCCAATCCGTTTGAGCCAAAATTCAACTTATCTACCTTTATTGGTTCACTCATTCTATTTCCTCCCCAGTAACAATCGTATAGATTTTCTTGAATTTCCTTGCATCCCTGCGGTCACGTCTCAATTGATTTACTTCAGCACGCAGCCGAGTGTTTTCGCTTTCCAATTTCGCCAATTCGCTAGGGTTTATTTCCTCATCGTGCTTCTGCATTTCCAGATAGTTTTCTAGTTTCTTTTCCGCATATTGAGACCTGCTTGCATACTTTCTGTTAGATGCCCTTAATTCAGCTATTTTTAAGTCTTTTGATTCCAGTTGCTTGTGTAGTTCTTCTGTAATTGATGTTGTTGCTTGCATTTATCTCACCACTTTCTGAAACTTCCGTAATATAGCATTCTCCAATAAGAACTCAATGCAGGATTTAATTTTCTGTACGGCTTTATTTTGCGGTATTTGCTGTATGTGAATTTAATTATCATTGGATTGCTCCAGTAGTTCTGGGTTTTCGAAGATGTTGCCGATTACTTCAACTGTTTCCGAATTCCATTCTGATTGATAACCATAATCTCTAATTCGCCCTTCAGTGGACGCCGTATTTCGATGAACAGCGAAACAACTTTCTACCCACTTAACATCACTAATAAATTCATGTTTGTTTACGACATCAAAATACGTGTCGTACTCTTCGTAAAAACCTTTTACAATATCCCCCTCATAAATATCCTTGCCGTGCTTGTCTTTTAAGCCGGTGTATTGCATTAGAATGTGCCTGTCAGTTTCTTTATTTCTAAAACTATTTCTTTCTCCATAATCCAAAGCATCTGATTGCCCAAAAGTAGGATCACTACTAACCCACCACTCGGCCCAATTCATCATCTTTACAGGTAACAATAGCTCTGCTTTTTTGTCCCACGCTCTAAATTTTATTTCCCTGTTCATTGCTTCCCCTCCAATTTTCTCAATCTATCTCGCTGCCGTTTAATCTTATTGCCTTGGTTGATGTACATATTTTCAATTTCTTTTGTTATTTTCTGTAGCCTCGTAGTCCTTACTGTTTTCTGATTATCAGCAATTTGCTTGAGTTCTTGGAGGCTGTTCATTTTTTCCCCTCCAATTCAATCGCTCTCTTCAAATACCATAATCCCTTTTCCAAATCCTCTACACCGTTTTTCTTTTCGTGCCTGAACAGATATTTAACTACATTTCCTAAGCAATACGCCTTCTGACCTTCCATTCCTTTAGTCAACTGTTCGATAATCTCGATTACTTCAAATTTTCCTTGGTAGTGGGGAGGATGGTTTACGTTATCCTTCCCCATATTCATTACTTCCTCAACGCTTGGCGGTTTCATGTTATAACCCCCTATAAGCAAACGGTCTTTTAACTTTGCCTTTCCTTGCTTGGTGATATAAGGCAAGGAATACTTCATGCGCATTCCGTTTGTTTTTCTTTGCTACAAATTCAACATCCATGCCTGCGTTCCAATCATCAGTTATCTGTTTTAGTTGCTGTTTGGGAAATGTAAATTCCAAATCATCAAGTATAAACTCGTTATCTCGCATTCTTGTTTGTTGTAATATGGGGGCGTGCGTTAGTGTGTTCATATAGCTATTTCCTCCATCCGGTTTAATTCAGCTTTTAATCGCTCTATGTCGCTGTCATCCCGGACAAAGTCACATTGGCTGTCCGGGCATGGCTCAAACTGCAAATAATATCCATTGTCTATTGCTAGGCCGCCGGTGCCGTTGCAGGTTTTACACATGTTAGTCAAGTCCTTTCAATCGGTAGTCTTCGCCTTCGATTTTTATTACTTTTGCATTTGACATCATCCGGGAAATAATTCTTTTTGACATCATTCCGTATTTTTTTGTCAAGTGCTTAGATGTGAAATTTGTTGTATAGATGGTTTTCTTTCCTTGTCTGGAATTAACTATTTGAAAAAGTATATCTGCCGCCCATGATTCATAACCATTTGCATCTGGCTTTACGTACTCAGCCCCCACGTCATCCAAAACAAACAAATCTGTTTCGCTAATTGCGTTCATTATTTTTTCTTGTGATCTGTTCGGGTTATTAAAGGTGTTTCTTATTTCCGCTAACAATGACGGCAAATCTATGAAAACACTTGATTGTAAATGGTTGAAAAAAGATTCATGTATCGAATAAGCCAAGTGCGTTTTTCCTAACCCTGTATCTCCTTGAAAAAATAAGGTTGTATTTCTCGTTTTATTTCCTGCGAAATCCTCTGACGCTTCCAATGCATATTTTTGTGTGTCGTTTTTTGGCTCATAATTTTCAAAGGATGCGTATTGAGTTTCCGGCGGAACGATCGTTAGCCAGTTATATTTGTTTTTTAAGTGCTTTTTGTATCCTTCTTGCACTTCTCCCCTCAGTTGTTCATCTTGATCTTGTTTGAAGCATTCTCTGCAAAAATCTAATGTGTACTTCTTTTCGCCGTTAAAGTAGAACTCGCTTACGTTGTATTCTTCTCCACAACGGTCACACACCTTCGTTTCAAGCACACGTTCCTTTATTAGGGATTTGATTATTTCTCCTGTACTCTGCATGCTTTGCCTCCTAAAACAAGTTTTCAAATCGCTCATCTGGTTCATGTTGGAAACCGGGTATTTTCGATTTCAAGAAATTCCTTTTTGGTTCAGCTTCATCCAAAAAGCGAATAACGTTGTTAGGTTTCATGAATTCCTCATAAGTCCATTTGTGAGTCCAATAGTATTCAATCCCTGCAAGCACATCAGAATAGTTTTTAATTGCTTGCTTTAATTCCTCAAATTCATTGTCTTCAAGTCTCGCATTTGTGCTGCTTTTCATTTTTTGGTTCATTCTTTTATGTCTGATTATTTTTTGTTCATTCCAAAATTCGAAAAGAGCGTATATATGTTCATCATTATTAGTTAATTCATTATTAGTTAATTCATTACTTAGTAGTGTTCGATTTTCCACATGTGGTTTTTCCACGTGTGGATTATCCACTTGTGGAAAATCGGTATGTGGCACTTCGTAAACAATAGTTTCCCATTCAAACTTTCCATTTTCGTCTCGCTTCTTAATCCTTTGCACGTAGCCTCGATCTTTTAACTCATTGAACCCTGATCTAAAAGATGCCTTTCCATCCGTTGCATTTGTCGCCAATTCATCAAGGTAAAATGTCCAGTCATCCGGTTTAGAAAGCATGAATGCCATAACACCCTTTGCCTTCCATGAAAGGCTTCTATCGTTTAATGCCGTCTTATTCATAACGACAAAATTGTTATTCTTCTTTACTCGAATTATGTTGCTCAAATGGAACACCTCTGTTCTGTAAAAGTGGTGCGTTTTATGTTATAATAGGATGTAGATGGTTGATGTTGGCTCACCAACCATCTAGTAATTATTTATTTTTCTTACTCTGCTGTCTCTTGGGCAGCTTTTTCTATTGCATTTCTAGTCCACTCTTTCCGATATTCATTTATAACAATTCTTCCGTCGCTGGTAATATAGTATTTAATATACTTTTCAGATGATGGGCTTAATTTGTGATTATAGGCATCTAACAACGTTTTTAAAGCCTCGGTATGGTTCGTAGTGTTTTTGACTTTGATTTCTTCGTCTAGTTCATTTTGAATAACCTTTCTAATAATCCTGTTTTCATCAAACTTTTCCAATCTATATAATTCATGCAAAGCAGCTTCAAACTTCGACCGTTTAGGTGTCTTGGTTTTTTCTCTGAAGTGAACCATGAAACGGAAAAACTCAACTGCTTTTTCGTAATTATGAAATTGGAAATCCCCACTCTTAATTAACTTTGACGACTTAGTAACACCGGTTGGAGAATCAATCGAAACGTTCAAGACGTTTGTTATACCACTTGATGATCTTTGATTTATTAAATCTATCAGTTTTATATATTCTTCTTTCCCCTGATTAGCAAAAGCTTCAATAAAGTCTTTTAGATTCCATTTTCTTTGATTTGTATTCATCCTTGTTATATCTTCTTCTGTCAAACCTTCAACTATGATGTATTTAACAGGAACATTAACCTTTCGCGAATGTATGAACCTGTTTTGTCCATCAATGATAATCATTTCTTCATTAACGATAATTGGAGCAACAATGCCTTCTTTCGCTTGCTTCAACATTTCATTTGTCATTAATACTTCTCTATTAAACTTACTTAGATAAAAAATGGAATAATCATAAGTTTCATAAACCGCATTCACCACTTTTCCTTCTCTTGTTGGATTACTAGCCCCTCTAAAAACTCGTTCTTGAATATTCATCATTTACAATCTCTCCTTCAATGATATTTTTGTCTGGCAACTTTCCTTTTGCTTCGTCGCAAATCCTGATTACCTCGTCCAATGTTGATTCAAAATCGTCAATTATCCCAAATTCATTTGTTACATTCTCTTTTTTCACTGCATGAATTTTCGGAGCGATAACAGAAATTATATGTTCCAAATTTGTTTGAATATCATATAACTTGTCGTATTCATCAATCTTCCTTTTTAATTTAAACTCTTTTTCTTTCATTTCTTTTAACTCCGACTCATCACCATCCTTACTTTTTATAGAATTACTTAAGTTATCCAACTCCTTTCTAAGCTGTTCGTTTTCTGATTTGTAACGGTCTCTCAACCTCTGAGCAGCTTCGAAATTTCCTTTTATTTCGTGATAATCAACAGGAGGAACTTCTACTTGTTCGGGTTCTTTATTGCGTTCTTCTGTTAGTAATTCACCTAGTTTTTCGTTCGCCTCCTCTGCTTGTTTTAATTGCTTTTTCACCTCCTTTAATTCACGGACGGTCATTTCGTCAACTGTTTTCGTTTCACCAGATGAAAGAGCGTGCCCCTTTTCTCTTTCTTCTTGCGGCAATGTTGCAATTTCATAAAGCGCTCTTGATGATAGTTGTTGCCACGTGTCAACATCTGACGGCAATTCTTCATAAGTTTTAACGAATCTATGAGCAGTTGATCTATTCATGCCTATAGATTCAAGCCATGTTGACCATTGACCATAAGCTAGATCATTTTCTTTGACGTGCTTCAATCGCTTGCCAATCTCGAATATCGCTTGACCAGCAACTTGCTTATAACTGTTTATTTCAGCTGTGATGACATTTAAATCGTTTGATAGTTTGACAACTTCATTCACCGATAATTACCCCACTTTCTTTATATCTTCCAGAATCAACAGATCACCTACACCGCAGTCGAAAAACCTACATAATTTTTCGATCGTATCAAAGTCAATCCTTCTTGTTTTTCCATTGATAATGTCGTATAGTGCTTTACTTGATATGTTTGTGCTTCTTGATATTTCGGTGACTGTCCGTATATTTCGAGAAGCCATAAGCTGATAAATGTTTACTTTTAATTTTCGCATGTCTTATCCTCCTTGCTTGTATTTATTATAACACCCTTGGGTATTATGTTGCAACCCATAAGTAGCGATTTATATTCTTTTTTTGAATAAGTAGTTCTTATTTTGAACAAAGCATTGTTTAAACAGGCTTAAAACGAGTATAATAGGTAGTGAGGTGATAACTATTGGCTGTGAAAAACAACCTCCGGGTAATGATGGCTAAAAAGAAAATGAATATACAGGACGTTTCAAATGCTACTGGATTAAGTAGAAAATCTATAAGTAAGCTATATCATGATGTGTCTACTCAAATTACTTTTGATGTGATGGAAAAATTATGTGATTTATTTGATTGTGATCCGGGCGACTTGCTTTATATCGACAAGGACTAACCCCGATCACAAATAGCGTAATACTTACCTACCTCTACCACTTGGTAACCGGGGTAACGCTTTAGATAAGTGGATATATTTTGCTTTAATTCCTGCTTATCTTTGGCGTTATCCCAGCACCATTTTGGTAAAATTACTCTGCTGCGGTTATGCATAGAATCACCAACCTAAAGCCTTTCATGTGTTTGGTTTGTAATTCTGTCTATTTCGTTGTAAATGTATTCCTTGTAGTATTTTGAATGTTGTCTTCTTGCTGACCACAAAACTAAACTTACTAAATCGTCCAATGATTCTTTCTGCTGATTAATATAATTTTCCGCTTCTGATAGCCTTTCCTGTATTGTCAACATTCGCTCACCCCTTATCATTTGTATAACTCAATTCATCTTCTAGCTTGTTACGCTTCTGGCGTAAATCTATTAACCTGTGATTCAAGGACTCGTACATAAGTTTATATTTGTTGTACATGGAATTGGCTTCCCTTTCCTGTTCTCGATAAGATGAAACGATTAACTCTGCTTTTGCTTCTCTTGCGGCAACTGTTCCGCTTTCTTTCAGTATTGTTTCTGAGTGGATTCTTTTGCGTTCGAGATATGCAGTATCTTTAACGTATAGCGCTTCACTTACAAGATCACCGACAATGAATAAACTTTCGTTGTGCAGGCTTACCAGTTCGTATAAATGGGATAATTCATTTGTGTCCAGCTGCTTAATTTTGTTGAATATTTCTGTTAGTTGGTCAACGCGTTTCTGTATTTTATCGTTCATAATATCGCTTCAATTCTTCACGTTTTTTCATACGCCAAGCCCTTCCTTCTGCTGTACTATCCGCAAAATGGTGACATGTCCCTGTGTTTACAGATGGGCCACACAAAAGGACTATGTTTGCCGGGTCTCTTCCAGATCCCTGCTGTCCGGCTTGCTCCAAATGAGACATTTCAAAGGCATATGCGCTTGTTCTGCCACATCGTTCACATTTATGTTCAGATCGGATTAAAACCTCTCTGCGTACCTTGTTTGTTATTTTAGTGATATTCTTGGGTGCTCGTCTTTTGTGATCGGGATTTATTTTAGGTACTGCCTGTAGCATCTAATCCTCCTCAATGTACTTTTTTTACTTTGAATGTATTTTTGAAATGAGAAAAACTAAACTCATCCATTTCCCGACGTTCATTACATTTAACGCAACCGATTGTGTAAAAATTAAGGAAATCAATATCAATGCCGTTGTAATGCTCTGTTTTTCTAGTGTCGATCAAATACCAGTCATGCACACAAACGGATTTAGATTCCTTTTTCTTTCTTCTAAAAAACATGTAATCCTCCTTTTAAGAGGGGGCAATTGTCATGCCCCTTTTTGATTTTCTTCCTCTGCCTTTTTTAGCCAAGTGTCCAGTTTCTTTTCTGCGTTTTCCGCTTGCTTTTTTGATAGCTTCGTAATGTCTGCAATGTTCAATGCCTTGTACACTTCATCAACAGATACATTCCTTGCTTCTGCAAACTTCATAGATTTTGTTTTAATGCTGCCAACTTGCTTTTGTGTAATAGCTTCATCTTTTTTATTCTGATTCTGGTACTCATCTGTATCTGCATCTTTTGTGTCATCAATCAGGTACAAGCCATTTAAAGCATATTTACGGGCATATGAGGATGCTGTGCCTGTTATCTGTGATCCATCCATACCCTTCTTGCTTTCGGACTCTCTAGCGTAAGCTGTGACCACATGAGATCCTTCCCCATCCGTAATTGTTGCGGTTGCTTTTATATAGTGCCAGTCGCCCACAAGAAGCGGTTCATCTGCTAGCGTGAGTAATAACCCTTGCTCGGCATTTAAAGGCTTCACGGCTTCTAATATGTCTTCTGCTGACCTGTATTTGTATTTTCCGAATGAATTAAAATTGCCTTTTGGGGCTTTTAATGTTTTTTGCACATTGATTAGTTTTTCAGTGATATTTATTTTTTCATTAGTCAATGATTGTCCACTCCAATCCGGCTAGTTCTAAATATCTGTTAAGGGATTCAAGTTCCTCTTTCGTTCCAACAACTTTATATTTCTGTGTGTTCTTTTGTTCAGTGAATGGGTCGTCCACAAATGGATCGTCAATAAATGGAATTTCATCATCAATAGATTTACTTGCCGGCGCACTACTAAGCAATACTTGTTCGTATTCCTTTTCTTCTTCCACACTCTCTTGCTCTTCTTGTTCAATGCGCTCTAATTCAGCTTGTTTTTCACGTTCAACGCGTTCTTTTTCAGCCTCACGTTTTTCAACTGCCATGTTTGCATCTTGTTCAATCTGACTTTTAATTTCTTCGAATGGCGTAAACTCTACTAATCTCACATAAGCATCAACTGATAAACTCAAATCGTGCTTATAGTTTGCCAGTTCCACGGTAGAGACAATAATTTCTTTATCAGCTGCTTTTTTGTCCTGCTCCATTTTTAAATTTTTAACTTGAAACTCCAATGACTCATCTGCGACTTTTAGACTTGTGGACTTCGTGAGCAAACTATCATCAATCACAACTCGCTCGTGGTATTCTTTGTCTAAGCCATGATTTTCGATGTGCCCCACTCTGATATCTTCCAATTGAGCCAGCCTTTCCGCTCGGCGTTTCTCTTCAAATTCTTTTTGTTGTTCAACTAATGGAGTGATTACACTTTCAAATTTCTGATCTAGTTGTTTACATTTCTTTTCGAATTCAGTGACTGGTGCATTTAGTTTTTTCTTGGTGTCGATTCGATAACGATCAACTGCGTTTTTCCCTTTTCGTAATTCCGCTAAAGTCTTTCTTAAGTCAGTTGCGGTTTCTTCTGAAAAAACCAATCCTTCATACTTTTTCAAACTGATTTCTAATTCTTTTTCAATATCCTCGTGATTAAATTCGATTTTTGCTGGTTCTAATTCGATTGTTTTAACCTGCATTTGTAGTTCGCTCATTTTTATCTTCCTCGCTTTCGTAATGATTAGTAACTATTTTTAAATCCTCAATTGTTCCAAATTCCGATATAGACGTTACAACACCGCAATAAATGATTCTCCTATCTTCCCAATCCGGGAATTTTTTTCTGCTTTTTATATAAGACTCCAAAAAGTTATTCATGATTTGCCTCCTTCTCCCCTAGCGTGGTATACTAGGGGTACAAGTTTTATTTTAAAAATCGTCGAGACCCATTGCAGTGGGTCTTTTTTATGCAATTTCATGTTCTGCGCCTAGCTTTTCTAGTATTTCAATTGTTTCCTGCATCAATGGCTCGACGAGAAATACCTCATCATTTAAAGAAATAATGTCATCGCCAGGGTAAATCTCATGACCGAGTTTATCTGTATTAACTGGTTGCATTTCCGGTAATCCGTGTACATGCATTTTCGATATATCCGGGTGTTGTATATCCATTTCAGTTATCCCTCCTTGTTGATTTCCTCGTATTCTTCTATTTCTTCTTTAATCCCTTGCAGATCAACTTCATCCAGATCGAATAATGCACTTACTAAAATTTGCTGTTGTTGCCATTCTTCGAGTTTTCTAACACGATCCATCAACTTGCTAATCATCTAATCACCGCCCACTCCATCAATAAGATAAAAAGCAATACTATAATCGCACCGATCACATAACTCCAAAACTCAGATACTGCCATTAGCTTTCCTCCTTTAAAAATTTGAGTACAATTCTTACTTCGTCTGCTGTTAAGCCTTGGTCTCTCGCTTCCTTTATTAACCGATACCAACCCGCCATGTTTTTAATTTTTTCCACCTCCTTGTTGGTCATAAGTGAAACCTCCTACCATTCTTTTTCCATCCAAACTACCGCTATAATTCCGACGATTGCCGCTACGATATTCAAAGCCATTTGATGACCTCCTACGCGTTAATTAGTGCGTAATAAAGGAATGCCATTCCAGCGATAAACAAAACGTTGTATGTGTATTTAGATTCGCGTATTTTGTTCATATTTGAAGCATCCTCAATAATTCTCTTTGTTGCTGCGTGCCTTTTATTTGATTTAATACAAGATCTATCTTGTCCTCTTGTGTTTTGCGATTTTTCATTGATTCCAGTTCATTCAGTGAGCGTTTAGCATTTTCCAGATGCATAGATGCCTTTTCATATTGCGCTTGTTCATAAAGATCCTTTGCGGTTTTAATGCTATATTTAAAGCAGTTTTGTTCCTCTTTTGCCATTGGCTTGTCCTTTTCCAAAAACATGTGATACCTCCTAAAAGTAAGTAATGATGATAAAAATTAATGGTATTGCTCCAAGTACGACTGCATAATTATCATTAGCTTTTTTCAAATAATCCCTCCCATTAGATTTATAAATCCTACTGCCGAAACTGCTGTATCGAGTAATGTTTGCATTATGCCGATGCCGTCTACACCGCAAAGGAAGGCAACCATCACTTCCTGTGTTTGCGTGTTGTTTGTCCAAGACTGCACCATGCTAATGCTTGGTTCTTTCGTGCCGTTCTCGTATTTAGATACGTCCGATTGATTGATATATAATTTATGTGCTAATTCCGATTGACTTAATCCTGATCGAGTCCGGCACGCTTTTAATATCGCGCCGTAATTCAAAGGTTTCACCCCCCTTTTATTCCTGATTGGAATTTATTTATATGGGTCAGTGTTTTATAATGTAATTACCGACCCCTTGTTGGTAGTTTGTTAGATTGCTTGTTTTGCTGTTTGATTCATCCAGTTAATTAGTGCTTGATATGGTACGCGTATCCTGTTGCCATCCCTTATATGTGGGAATCCGGTTTGTTCCGACTGATTAATCATTTCGTATGTTTTGTTGATGCCGAAACCTAGTATTTCGGCAGACTCCTTGACCGATAGTGTTTTAGGTGTATCTCCCGCATGGGAATCGAGAAGTGTTTTAATTTCCTGTAAATGCTTCTCGTTTTCCTCGCGGATGATTTGGCGTACTACATCTTCAAATGACATTTAGACCAACTCCTTACTGGTTAAAATTGCTTGTTGGTTTAACATCTTGTCAGCAACTCTTACGGCATCCTCTAATCGTCCGGCCATAGACAAATATTGTGGTGCTGTAAGGTTCTTTAGTCCGTGCTTTTCTTTGTAATGCTTAATCAGTGATTTTAAGTTTGTCCTGTAGGCATTGTTAAAGCCTTTTGTAAAATGCCTCCAAGCTTCCGGAAAAGCTATTCCGTTTTGAGCAGCGTACTTTCTTACCATGTTATTTAACCGCTGTTGCAAGTCACCTATTTGGTCAATTTTGTCGTAGTTGTCCAACCTGTGGTTTACTGTTTCTAGTTGTTTTCCTTGGTTTTCTAATTTCGTGCGAATATCTTTCATGTTTTGGGCTTGCATAATAATCAAGTCTTCTATTGATTGCGGTTGATTTTGCTTTCTGTGTTCTTTTTCAACCTCGATGAAATATTTTCTAATCACTCGACCTTGCTCATTGTTTTCAACCATTGCGATTTCTTTGGCGGTATCTAATAAGAGTAAATATTCGGTTGTAGGTCTGCCGCCATTGCTTTTCCCCCGAAATGTGGAAAAGTCTTCATTGAGTTTAAAGCCATATTTCCTAATTCTGTCTTGAATCCAAGTTGGAAAATCTCTGGCAACAAATAATTGTTCATGTAGTTCTCTACCGTTTACTACTTTTTCGCCAGTTGAAGTTTCGTAAACCGGCAGCATTTCATCAGCAATTACTTTTAATTGATTCATTTACATACCTCCTAGATTGCTTTAGTGTCATCTGGTGACACAGTTTGATTAAAAAAAATATCACCTATTGGTAGATTGAAAAAAACAGACGTTTCAATCATGATTCGAGCACTAGGGTTGTACCTCATATTCTCGATCTTAGATAGTGAAGTGCGCTCAATTTCTAGGAAATCAGCTAACTCTTGCTGGCTAACACCCTTTTGGTTTCTGAGCTGTTTGATCCTGTTGTGAATAAGACTCATATCCTGACCTCCTTTTACGTATAAATTTAATTAAGTTTGTGTCGTGTTGTGTCTTGACACTTATAATAATAATGGTTTTCGTGTCACTTGTCAACACTTATTTTATAATTATTTATTTTTGTGTTGTTTTACGCTACAATGGAGGTGAAATGAGTGGTGATAACAATGAATGACAAGAAGACTTCAAATGAATTCGGTGAATTTATAAAAGAATTTCGCACCAAAGAGAAAAAAATGAACCTACGAGATTTCGCTGACCTCATAGGTATAAGTTTTTCTCACCTTAGCAAAATCGAAAGAGGGGAGCACATCCCATCAAAGACAACCGTGGGTATGATTGCCGAATCCCTTGATATAGATAAAGATAGGTTATTCTTGATGGCTGGATATGCCAGTGAAAATTTCGCATCTGGTTTAGATGTGTTGTTTCCAAAAATCGATGAAGAGGAAACAGCTAGAAAGGCGGCAATAATTGATAAAATAAAAATAGAGTTCCCAGATGCCGATTTGATGTTTAATGATCTGGCCAGTTTTACAGCAGACGATATGGAAGACGTGTATAATTATATTAAGTTTAAAAAGAGTCAAAAGGAAAACGAAAGGGGAAATTAACATGTCAAAAGAAAAAGGAAATAAACCAATCTATAAAAGAACATGGTTTTTGCTAGTCGCGTTCGTTGTTTTGGGTGGAATTATCGGAATTACGAGTGATGATGAAAACGAAGCAGAGCCAGAAGTTACAGAGGAAGAGGCAGAAGAAGTAGAAGAGGTTGACGAAGAACCGGAAGTAGAGGATGCTGCCACAGAGGATGAAACAGAGGAACCGCAAGAAGAAACAGCAGCTTTATCTGACGATGATATAGAAACGCTCAGAAAAGACTTAGAGGATGACTTGGAAGCTGAACAAGAATTTGGCGACATGTTTTATTTAGATGACTTTGACTATGATTCTGATGCAAATAGGATTAACGCAACGATAGATATGCAGCAAGACCCCCTACCGGATACAAAAGAAGATGTTGCGGAATGGGCTGAAACTTGGAACTGGTCAATGGTGGAAGCGAATGAACTGGAAGAAGATTTTAATGCAACTGTAACACTGGTAACAGAAGTAGACGATGGAGAATATATTTTATGGGGCCATTCTACTTTTGTAGATGGAGAGTATGACTTTACAGAAGAAAGCGGAATGCAATTATACGATTAAATACTAGGTGTACATTGAATTGTACACCCTATCTTATATACTAAAAAGGAACATACATTCTATAAATGGGGGTTTTTAGTTTGTACACGCACCTTGAGGATTGCATTTATGACCTTTTTGGATTTATGGAAATAACCGAACCGGAACAATTAGCGATTGATAATGTAGCGAAAGAATTAAAATTACAAGTAGTATATAGAAGGAAGGCATTTCGTTTTTACGATGAAATTATTTTAACACCTGGAACAATACAGCAGGAATGGCAGTTATTTGGTCATGAAGTCGGTCATTATTTAATACACACTGGAAGCCAGTTACAAATGCATTATTTATTTAGAGATTTACAGGAGTACCAAGCAAACCATTTTGCATATCATTTCTGCGTACCAACTTTTATGCTGGAAAATGAAACCGATTTATCAGTCTATAAAATTATGAATCTGTTTAATGTAGAATTTGACTTTGCTTTACGCAGATTAGAAATGTATGAAAGGAAGTTATTAGATGCGCGGGCACATTGCTAAAAAAGGAAAGAAATATTATATAGTAGTAGATATTGGAACGGGATATGAGCGTAAGCAAAAATGGCTTTCTGGATTCAATACTAAAAAAGAAGCCGAAAAAGAGATGCCGCGTATCCTAAACGAATTAAATCAAGGAACCTACGTCGAACCATCCAAGCAGCTATACAGTGATTTTTTAGATGCGTGGATGAAGAACAAACGAAATAAACTAAGTCTGAACGCGTACAATAATTATGAAATGAATATTCGCGTTCATATTAAACCTGCTTTGGGTCGTTTCAAGTTGTCCAAATTAAACAGCTTGGCCATAGATGATTTTTATACCGACTTAGAAAACAAGGGGCTGTCTAGTGCTACCATACGGAAAATGCACACGATCGTTAGGTCTTCGCTAGAGTACGCAAAAGATTACCGTTTTATCGAATGGAACCCTGCCTCTGTTGTTAAACCGCCAAGCGTAAAACATAAAGACATTCAAGTATGGGAAGAAAAAGATTTGATGCGCTTTCTTCATTTTACCAAGAATGAACATGATTATATTGTTTACCATTTAGCTTTATTTACTGGCATGCGGCGTGGTGAAATACTAGGCTTAAAGTGGTCTGACATTGACTATGCACAAAAAAAGATACGTGTGCAACGCTCATATTCAAAATCTGGATTTACAAAAGGTAAAACGGATAGCGCAAGGCGTGTGATTGACGTTGATGATGACACGATTACCGCGCTCAAAGAACGTCATAAGATAGTTAAAGAGAACAAAATGCGCTGTGGTGAAGATTATGAGGATAACAATTTAGTTGTATGCCGTGCGGATGGTCGGCCGGTTGACGTGAGGAATGTAAACAGGCGTTTTACGAAGCTGCGTGAACGTCACAAAATGCCAGAGATACGTTTTCACGATATGAGACATACTCATGCGACTATAATGCTAGGAATGGGAACACCTGTTAAAATAGTATCGGAAAGAATGGGTCACCATAAAGTAGAAATAACTCTAAACACATATGCCCATTTATTACCTTCGATGCAATTAGAAGCAATTCAATCTTTCAGCGATAATATGAAAAAATATAAGAACGCACATTCTGAAAAATAGTGCATGTTAGAAGGGTGTTAGAAGTTCAATAAAAAAAGACTTGCCACAATTGGCAAATCCCTTGTCCCGCAAGAGCTTCCAAGCGGACTTGAACCGCTGACCCCCACCTTACCATGGTGGTGCTCTACCGACTGAGCTATGGAAGCATTTTATTTAAACATAAAAATGGCTCCACAGGTAGGATTCGAACCTACGACCGATCGGTTAACAGCCGATTGCTCTACCACTGAGCTACTGTGGAATAACTTAGGTAATATATACCTTTATTATGTCCAATCAGTATATATTTTATCAAAGTCTTACCTAATAATATGTAGAAAAAACAGCCTGGCGGCGTCCTACTCTTGCAGGGGCAAGGCCCCAACTACCATCGGCGCTGGAGAGCTTAACTTCTGTGTTCGGCATGGGAACAGGTGTGACCTCTCCGCTATTGCTACCAGACAAGGAATGTCCGTAAAATAAAGGACAAGACATATTATATGCATTCTCAAGAAAAAATGCAAGGGTTTTTTTAAGATTATACCCTAAAAACTAAATAAGAGTGTAAAACGACATGGTTAGATTTAGTTAAGTCCTCGATCTATTAGTATCCGTCAGCTCCACGTGTCACCACGCTTCCACACCGGACCTATCAACCTCATCGT
>NZ_JBGOHB010000018.1:0-90662 GCF_041521345.1 Virgibacillus oceani
TTAGATTCTAAATTACATGTGAAGTATCAATTTTATTTTCTCAAAAAATCAAATTTGAGAGAGCTGCTTTCCTGTTGTCTTTTTAGAGCAATTTTCATAAGTGTTTTCATACAAATGTTAGTTGAACCAATCGTGCCGTTACCGGCTGTTAGATCTCCCACTTAGAATTTTCATGATTCCTTCATTCTTGTATTGGGAATCTTACGACGCACAGGACGTGCTAGTGCCGACAACGCCACAATTCTTTATGATGGGACGAGGAACTACTGTCCCGTAGTCCCAGGACGTGGCTTTGTCGGCCAGCCAGTTACACTGCGATAAATTATTCAGTTTAATTATTAATATTGACCCATATACGCTGTACCACATTCTGAACTGGGTCTATTGGATATTCCAATTCTATGTCATTAAAGGAAATTGATAAATCAGCTGCATTTCCTATATTAAAGTATACACTTTCCTCATCGGTAACATCTAATTCAACTGGAGAATCATCTTCAGAGAACATACCGCTGAACAGTGAATCTTCAGCATCGTTTTCTATATCCAGCCATGTATTACCGCTTGATTCAAGTGTAAGCGTAACTTCATCTCCGGCATCATTTAGATCAAAGGTGGAGTTTGTCCCCTCTTCCTCGACTATAGTCAGTTCAGCTTCTGACGCTCCTTCATTTGCTTCTTCATTTTCCTCTTCATTCGTATCTTCTGTATCCTCGGTATCCTCGGTATCTTCCTGGTCGGCATCCCCATTATCCTCTGCATCTTCTTCCGGATCATTTATAATTGTAATTTCATTATCATTTTGCTCATTCTGGGAATCTGTTTCGCCATCCGACATTGTCAGTTGAATAAAATACCAAGCAGCAAAGAAAATCCCGATAACCAAGAGTACTACAATAATCGTTGGCAAAATGGATAGGAATGAATTATTTTTTTCCGAATTGCTTTCTTTCCTGTTTCGTTGAATTCGACTATACTGTACTTCTGGTTCTTCTTCGGTTTTGGGAACTTCTTCTTTATATTCTTCAAGGAGTTCATTTGGATCAAGGTCCACCGCATTGGCGTATTCCTTGATGAATGCTCTGGCATAAAATTTTCCAGGCAGAATTTGCAAGTTGCCCTCTTCAATTGCTACCAGATATCGCTTTTGAATTTTCGTCGTTTCCTGCAGAGTATCCAGGGAAATATTTTTTTCTTCTCTGGCCTCTTTCAGCCTTGCTCCTATTTCCATAACAAACACCATCCATTTTCAGAAAACTTGTTTTATCGTTAAAGCATTCTTACGAAAGCGCAGTTTGGTTTCCTGGAAACCTTTATACTTTGGAGTGCAAGCTAGATGTGCACCTTTATTCGACGAAAAATGAACATTTCGCTTGTGATGTATCGCTGTGCGGCATCCTTCAGTGCACTCACGCGTATATGTTTAAAAATCAAACATTGAAAACCCTTGATTTGGATCGAACTGTTGTCTCTCAACATGCTCATAAGTGATTTCTTCATCCTCATGACTGCGCAGTTCAATAATATAATCGAAATCCTCCATATCATATTCCGTTTGCTGAACAAAAATATCCGGGTGCTCTACTACTTTTATGGATGGGAGCTGCATAACCTCTCTGATTAATTGCCAATGCTTTTCGTTTGCCCGGCTTTTAGAAACAACTCCATCTATAATATAGATAGTATCCTCATTATATTCCCCTTCAACCAACTGACTGCGTACGGTTTGCTTAAGTAATGTACTTGAAACAAACAGCCATCTTTTATTTGCAGAAACACTTGCAGCAACAACTGATTCAGTCTTCCCAACCCGTGGCATGCCGCGTATTCCAATTAATTTATGTCCTTGGCGTTTGTATAATTCAGCCATGAAATCTACCAATAATCCTAATTCATCTCTAACAAATCGTACCAGTTTTCGGTCATCTACATCCATATGTATGTATCTGCCGTGCCTTACAGCCAGTCTGTCACGGAGTTTCGGTTTGCGAATTTTTCTAACTTCGATCGTATCCATGGTTGCTAAAATCGATTCCAGTCTTGTTATATTATCATCAAATTTGGAAAGTATCAGCATTACTCTTCTTGATTTTTCAATACCATTAATGGTAACAATGTTGATGGATAACATCCCTAGTAAAGAAGATATATCTCCTAATAGTCCAGGCCGGTTTTTCTTTATTTCATATTCCAGGTACCATTCTGTTCGATCCATATATATTCTCCCTTTTCACATACTTTATTAATGGTAACCAAACATCTCTAATAATTCAATATAAGTCTATAATAAATGATTTTCACTTCTATGAAAAGCGGAACATTAAAGTTATCGGGAAATAAATGAAAAAGAAGCTGCTTCGGAGTAAGGCAGCTTCTTTTTCATTTATTGATTCATGTTACCCTGGTTTTGCACAAGTTTAATCATTGTATTTGCAATTGCCTGCTGTTCATTTTCGGAAGCAGCACTCCATAAATCTCGCAGCACGGTTTCCTCACTGTTTTTCGGATCAACACTCTGTGCGAGATAGTCACCTACTTCTTCAGCAACACTTTCTATCGTTTGCTGACTCATTCCCTGCTGCTGTGCTTCCTGCAGCTTATTAGACAAGAACCCTTTCCATGATTCAAAATTATCAAGTACTGACATACACCATGCCTCCTTCAAAAGTTTTACATGTATAGTATTTGAATTCCCCTTTTTTTTATGCACATGGAGGAAAAGCAATACTCTTTTCTTCTTAGGAAGGCTTTCTGCATAAACTACCATCCGCCAGCCATGTTGATAATTTCACCTTGAATATAACTTGATTTATCATCGAGTAAAAAGGAGACGACATGTGCTACTTCATCTGGTCTGCCAGCACGGTTTACAGGTATTCCAGAAATAAGTTCATCCTTTTCCGTATCCGGCAGATGTCCATTCATTTTTGTTTCGATGAAACCCGGACTTACTGCATTTACTGAAATACCGGAGGGAGCTACTTCTTTAGCTAATGCTTTAACAAAGCTGTTTTGAGCACCCTTAACAGAGGAATAAATAACTTCATTGCTTGCGCCCTGCTCCCCCCATATTGAGGTAATAAAAATGACCGCCCCAGATTGCTTCTTGACCATTTGCGGCAATAAATATTTGGTGATCATCCACGGTGCCTTTACATGTAAATTAATCATATTGTCCATGGTTGACTCAGCCGTATCTTGGAAGACCCCAAAATGTGCCGATCCACTTGCAAAAATAATACTATCCACAGGGAAAACAAGTTCCGTTAAAAACTTTTTTACAGCGGATTCTTCACATAAATCCGCCTGCAATACACCTAAAACATACGACTCATCCATACTCTCCCTAAATTGGTCAATCTTTTCCCTGCTTGTATTATAATGCAAGAGCAATGTATAGCCTCCATTAGCGAGCTGTTTTGCAATAGCAATTCCAATATCACCGCTTGCACCTATAATAAGTACATTGTGCCCCATGATATTCTCCTCACTCAGCAGTTATCGTACATACTGACAGACGATCTTCCTGAATCCAGTTTTGTAAAAAATCATTTGCATCATCTAAAGTTAGCGCTTCTACTGCAGGGATGATTTCAAAAAAGTCAATATCAAGCATTTGATAGTGGGTATATTTGCTGGCAATAAATTCAAGTGAATTCATGGAACGCAACAGCCGGCCAATTTTCTTCTTCTTCATTCGCGAGAATTCTGCTTCTGTAAATGATTCATTTTGCGTTGACAATAATAATTGCTTGGTTTTTTCAGCAAATTGTTCGGGTTCATTTGTATTTGTTCCGATCAGCGTGTAACCAAAATTCTCCTCCAGATTTGATTCAAAATAGAAGCTTGCATCAATAAGCTTTTCTTTATATAGCTGCTGATAGAATGAACCGCCCTTGGAGAAATAGTGATCCAAAACCATGCCTTGAAGCAACTCTTTTTTTAAATATGCAGCCCCTTTCAATGGGGTTACCGAATCCTTAATCCCTATTGTACATTTTGGAATGGAAACTGGCATCGTAATTTTATTCTCTTTTTTCGCTACTTCATCAGGTTCATCAGGAAACTCACGGGTGATATCATCCATTTTTTTGAAGTCTTTTGCTTTTTGATTTTCTTCAATTAAAGTCATCATATTCTCTTCATTAAAATTCCCCGTAATAAACAGTGTCATATTCTCCGGATGATAAAAAGTGTGATAACAGGTATACAAGTCATCTTTAGTGATCGATTGAATAGATTCTACTGTCCCCGCTATATCGATATGCACGGGGTGATGCTGAAACATTGCTTTTATGGTTCCCATAAAAGACTGCCAATCAGGCTGATCATCATACATTTTAATCTCCTGGGCTATAATTCCCTTTTCCTTTTCTACAGACTCCTCGGAAAAATAAGGATCCTGTACAAAATCAATCAATGTCTCTACATTCTTTTCAATATTATTGGTTGCAGAAAATAAGTAAGCAGTTTTGGTAAAAGAAGTATAAGCATTCGGTGAAGCCCCCTGCTTTCCAAAATCTGCAAACACGTCCCTGTCTTCTTTTTCAAATAATTTATGCTCCAAAAAATGTGCGATTCCTTCCGGTACGGTGATTGCTTCTTCTTTTTCAATCGGGACAAAGGATTGATCGATGGAACCGTAGTTTGTCGTAAATAATCCGTATGTTTTTGACATTTCTTTTCTTGGAAGCAAAACAACCGTCAGGCCGTTATCCATTTTTTGGGTATAGACTGTTTCGTCAATATCATTGTATGTTTGTTTATGCATTTGTGCCTCGCCCTTCCTGCGTGAGCAAATAGAGTGTGTCCTCATCAATTTTTTTACTTGCATTGATAACATCCTGTTTTGTAACTTGTTTAATGTTTTCAATTAATTCCTCGGGGCTTCGTGTTACGCCTGCTAAAACCTGCTGGTATAAGAGCTCAATAATACCTTGCGGATGATCCATTGTTTCCAGCAGCTGATTTACAATTAACTCTTTTGTTTCTCTTAAATTATCCGCTGTAAAATCGCCATCTTTCATTGCTTCCATTTGTAACCTAATAATATCTCTTGCTTTTTCAAAATCTTCATCAGCTATTCCGCTGAAGACGAGCAGTAATCCTTTTTGACTCTCCAGACGCGAAGCAGCATAGTAGGCAAGACTATTCTTCTCCCTGACATTGATAAACAATTTAGAGCTTGGAAAACCGCCAAATATTCCATTAAATACCTGCAATGCAAAATATTCCTTGTCACGATACGTTGTGTTTGTCCGGTATCCGATATGGAGCTTAGCTTGCTGGATTTTATCTTTCTCTATAATTTCCTTCTGTTTTATCTCTTGGATTTTTTCTAACTTTTCTTCCTTCGCGACAGGATTATCTCTTCGCTGGAAAACCGCGTTAAACTGATTGGTTACCTCTTCTTCATCAAAATCGCCATGCACGTATATATTCATCTGATCAGACTGTAACATAGTCTCATAATAGGAATACAATTCATCATTCGTTAAATCCTTTAAATCCTCTTCATAGCCATGAACATGAAGCTGATATTTCTCCCCTTTGCACATTTCATCGATAAGTCTCATATTGGCATAGCTCATTTTATCATCTTTTTGTGCATTTATTTTCTGCCTGAGTGTATCTTTTTCCCTATTAAAAATAGATTTATCAAAACGGTTATCTTTCGTATAAGGATTGTAAAGAATGTCATGCACCAGGCCGATGCCTTCACTCATTATGTCCACGTTCTCGGGGATAAATTTTTTATTTGCCAGTTCTATCCTAATCGTAATGATATGATTCTCACCCTTCTTGCCACCGGAAAAACCCATAACAGAACCATATAAATCGTCAAGCTTCAGCTGTAACTCCTGTTTGCTCGGATAGTTATTCGTACCTTGATTTAAAACATAAGGAAGCAGTGCTCTCTGAGTAATCGTATTTCTGTTTAACGGGGCTTTTAATTTCACCGTAATTGAATTTGTTTTAAATTTATTGCTCTTTATGAAATGGAGCTGATATCCATCCTGCTTACTTACACGCTCTTTTATCGACGTCATAAACATCCTCCCACTATTAGCATATTTCCTCTTTATTTTGTACATATTTATTTAGTATATGTAATACATTATAGATGAAAAAAAACCGACTTGCTAATATTTTCCGGCAAGTCGGTTTTTACATCAGGCCCAACACCTAATGGTAGCGAGTTTTGTGGTGGGACGAGAATATCTCGCAGTCCCAAATTCTTACGGTGGGACGAGCATTTAGCGCCCAAACTTTTATCATGGGGTGATTATTCAGTGCAGTCCGTACGTCGCTAAACGTGCGTTTCTGTCTTTGTTTTATCTGCTTCCTTTAATATATGGCTGTCCATTTGCTCTTGGTGCTTCTGCCCTTCCGATAAACCCTGCCAGTGCAAGAATGGTAAGAACATATGGTGCAACCAATAAGAATACTTGCGGCACATCTGCAAGAAGAGGTATCCCCCCGCCGATGACACTTAAACTCTGCGCAAAACCAAAAAATAAAGCAGCACCCATGGCACCTAATGGATGCCATTTTCCGAAAATGACAGCGGCTAAAGCCATAAATCCTTGACCTACGATTGTTGCTTGGGAAAAATTGAGTGCAATCGTCAACGCAAACACAGAACCGCCCAGACCACCTAATGCGCCGGACAGTATAACGGCAATATAGCGCATCTTGTATACATTGATCCCATTTGTATCAGCAGCCATCGGGTGTTCCCCAACCGCCCTTAAACGCAGTCCAAACGGTGTTTTATATAACACATACCAGGAAATAAAAGCTAAAATTATAGCTAAATAGGAAGTTAAATACATGCTGGAGAAAAATATATCTCCAATGATCGGGATGTCAGAAAGAACTGGTATATCTCTTGTATAGAATGGCTGAGACACCATGTCTGTCTGTCCCTTATCATACCATTGTTTGGTAAGGAATATCCCCAATCCCAAGGCTAGAAAGTTAATGGCAACTCCGCTGACCACCTGATCAGCACGAAAGCTGACAGCAGCAATAGCATGGATAACGGAAAACAAAGCGCCTATAAGCATGGCCACAATAATAGAGATCCAAGGTGTCCAGGCACCAAATACATCTGCAAATGTTAGATTGAATACTACGCCAACAAACGCCCCCATCACCATGAGTCCTTCCAAACCTATATTAACAACACCAGACCGTTCACTGAATACTCCGCCTAAAGCAGTAAATATTAAAGGTGCCGAAAAGAAAAGGGCAGGGGGAATAATTGATTGTAATAAGTCAATGAATCCCATTTATTTCTCCTCCTTTTTAAAGCGAAGTATCACCCAGCGAATAATATAGCTGGAAGCAACAAAGAAAATGATCAATGCAATAATAATATCTACTAATTCATTCGGCACGCCTGCTTCTGTAGGCATGTTCAGAGCCCCTACTTTTAAAGCACCGAATAAAATAGCTGCAAGTACAATACCTAGAGCAGTGTTCGCACCTAACAACGCAACTGCAATGCCATCAAATCCTAAATTCGTAAAACCACCGCTCACCGTCATGTTTCCAAATGTTCCAAGCCCCTCCATGGAACCGGCTAACCCGGCAAATGCACCAGCAACAACCATAGATAAGACAATATTTCGTTTAACACTCATTCCTGCATATTTTGAAGCATGGTTGTTAAAACCAACTGATTTTAATTCATATCCAATGGTAGTACGTTCAATAATAAACCACATAATAACAGCCGCAAACAAGGCGATTAAAATTCCATAATGCATGCGGGAAAAATAGGTTAACCCTTGTAGCCAATCTGAAGATAATGAAGCAGTTTCTGCTACTCTTTCTGTACTGTTTTCACTATCTGATAGTATATTTCTAATAATTGCATTAGAACTGTACAGGGCAATATAATTAAGCATAATAGTTACAATAACTTCATGAACGCCAAGCCGTGCTTTTAAAATACCAGGAATAAATCCCCAAATTGCCCCTGCCAAAGCTGCTACAAGAATAGCAAGAGGAAGATGAATAAACATCGGTGCATCTACAGTAGTACCAATCCATACTGCAGAAAGCCAGCCGACAATAACCTGTCCTTCTGCCCCGATATTGAATAATCCGCTCCGGAAAGCAAAACCAACAGCCAAACCAGTTAAAATATACGGGGTTACCTGGCGAACTGTCTCTCCGATGAAATAAGCGTCACCAAAAGCACCTTCCCATAAAGCAGCATACCCCTGAATCGGATTATATCCAAAAACAAGCATAATAATGGCGCCTGATAATAGTCCAATAAAGACAGAAATGAGCGGGACAAGTATATTAAATGTTTTATTTGAAGTCATTATTCCCCACCAGCCTTTTCTTTCTGGCTTCCAGCCATTAATAAGCCAAGTTCCTGTTCGTTTGTCTCTTCCGGTTTTCTCTCTGCAACAATTTTCCCATCGAATATGACTGCAATCCGGTCACTGACATCCAAAATTTCATCCAGCTCAAAGGAAACCAGTAATATAGCCTTTCCCCGGTCTCTTTCTTCAATTATTTTATTATGAATAAATTCAATCGCGCCAACATCCAGCCCTCTGGTGGGCTGAGCAGCAATTAATAAATCAGGGGATCGGTCAATCTCTCTGGCTACAATTGCCTTTTGCTGGTTTCCTCCGGATAATGCTCTTGCTTTTGTGTATACACTTGGCGTACGCACATCATATTCCTGAATCAGATTTTCCGCTTTTTTGTAGATTTCCTTATAATTTAACACTTTATTTTTGGAATACGGCTTTTGATAATAGGTTTGAAGTACTATATTTTCTCCTATTGGAAAGTCCAAAACCAGTCCGAACTTATGCCTGTCTTGCGGAATATGTCCAATCCCGCTTTCTGTTACTTTTCTTGGCGATAAATTTGAGATGTCTTTATCATTCAGTCTGATTTTACCGGAATCTGCTTTCCTTAAACCGGCTATGGCTTCAATCAATTCTGTTTGGCCGTTTCCATCAATACCGGCTATACCTACAATCTCCCCAGCTCGGATATCCAAATCAAGCCCTTTTACCATATCCACTTTTCGTGTATCTTTGACAATCAGATTTTCTATATTCAGTACTGTTTCCTGAGGTGAAGCAGCTTCTTTTTCTATTTTAAAGCTAACCTCTCTTCCGACCATTAAAGATGCCAGTTCTGTTACTGTGGTATCGGCAACATTAACTGTACCAATACCTTTACCTTTTCGTATTACTGTACAACGGTCACATGCCTGCATTATTTCCTTTAGTTTATGTGTGATCAAAATAATAGATTTTCCCTCTGCAATTAATGAATCCATTATTTCCATTAACTCTGTAATTTCCTGTGGCGTGAGTACAGCAGTCGGTTCATCAAAAATAAGAACATCTGCCCCGCGGTAAAGCGTTTTCAGTATTTCAACTCGCTGCTGCATTCCTACAGAGATATCACTTATTTTCGCCTTGGCATCAACCCGGAGACCGTATCTGTCAGATAGCTCCTGTACTTCTTTTTCCGCTTTATTTATATTAATTCGGCCTTTTGCCGTTGGCTCGTTGCCCAGGATAATATTTTGCGTTACAGTAAAAGGCTCTACTAACATAAAATGCTGGTGAACCATACCTATTCCCAAATTATTGGCAACATTGGGATCCGTTATTTTTACTAGTTCCCCGTTTACGCGAATTTCTCCTTTTTCAGGTTGATATAAACCAAAAAGGACGTTCATTAACGTTGATTTCCCAGCTCCATTTTCTCCGAGTAAGGCATGTATTTCCCCTTTTTGTAACTGTAATGTTATGTTATCATTTGCAACAATCCCTGGAAATTCCTTACGTATATTCAGCATCTCGATAACGTAATCCATGGTATAGTCACTCCTTTACCCACAAGTAGATCAATAAGTATTTTTCCATGTGAAAATCCTCAATGAAAAGAGCCGGGTAGAAATCTTTTCATTCAATGATTTTTTCTGCTGACTCATTAAAGTAATGAGGCTGTCTCATAAATGGGTTATTCTGCCTTGCAGCAATCATTTATTGGAAAGCCAATTAAATGATTGCTGTTTTCGACCCTTTTTTCTTGGACAGCCTCATTATTACTTACAAGGAATCAACAAAACCCTCTAATTCTTCACGTGTTTCCGGTACTTCTAGCTCGCCATTAATAATTCTTTCTCTCCAGTCATTGGTCGTATCAACAATTTCCTCTGTGATTGCTTCTTCGTTTGTATCAGCAAGAGAAACCCCTTCATCTTCCAGTCCGAATTCAAGAACTTCTCCGCCCGGAAACTCACCGTTCAGTCCCATATTGCTTACTTCCTGTACTGAAATATCTACTCGTTTTACCATGGAAGTAAATGTCACATTATGATCGCCAATTTGACCTTCTTCATGTTGGTCGCGGTCCACGCCGATTGCCCAGACGTCACGATCCGGATCATTTTGTTTTAAGTCCTTCGCTTGTGCAAACACACCGTTACCCGCCGCACCGGCTGCATGGTAAATAATATCCGCCCCATCATTGTACATACGGGTAGCAATTAACTTTCCATCATCTGCAGAGCTGAAGTCACCAACATACTGAATATCCACATTAATGTCCGGATTTACCGAGAGCGCACCAGCAACAAAACCTACTTCAAATTTATTAATTAAATCGGAATCAACGCCGCCGACAAAGCCTAATTCATTCGTTTCTGTTTTCATTGCAGCAGCTACTCCTGCAAGAAAAGACCCTTCATGTTCAGCAAAAGTGATACTTGCAACATTTGGCACGTCTACCACTTCATCAACAAGGGCAAAATCCAAATCAGGATTTTGTTCAGCAATATCTGTTATAGCATCAGCAAGTAAAAATCCGATCCCAAAAACCAGATCATAGTCGTTACGCACCAGACGGTTCATATTAGGCAGGTAGTCTGATTCATCAGTAGACTGGGCATAATCAAATCCGCCTTCGCCTCTTTCAAGACCATGTTCTTCTCCCCATGCCTGGATTCCTTCCCATGCAGATTGGTTAAATGATTTATCATCCACGCCACCTTCATCAGTAACCATTGCTACAGAATAATCTCCGGAAGCTCCTTCTTCACTTGTGCCATTGTCATCTGAACCGGCACCTTCTTCAGCATCTCCACCGTTGCCACAAGCAGCCAAAAGCATTCCAAGACTGAATAAAATTGCAAACAATAAAATAAACTTACGATTTTTCACACTAAAACCCCCATTTAGTAATTTAATTAAAATACAGTTGAAACAACAACCAGTAGTATTTCCCTTTCTCTTCCTACTACTCACCCCCCCTAAATGGTATTAACAGTAAATGCTACATTCTTTTCCTTACTACTTCAAAACGGAAAATATCAGAACGAAAGTAATTTGCCGAGTAAAGAACAGGCTCATCTTCATCTGTATAGTGCAATTGCTTTAATAAGAGTAATGATTGACTGTGGTCGCAGTTTAAAATATTAAAAATTCTCTGTTGATAGCTTACAGGTTCAATCCGAGTCAACGCATAGGAAACATGAATGCTAGCATGTTTTTCCATCATTTTAAATAAAGATTCTTCCCTTTCTATACGCTCTAGCGGCAATAGCCCTTGAGGGAGTTTATCTATACACAAAACGACTGGTTTATTATCAGCTGTGCGAACCCTTTCAATCTTCAAAACGGATTGTAAGTTTTCATCAGCAAATTGCTCCTTGTCCTCATCAGATAAAATTGTTACTTCTGCTGTTATATGTTGCGTACCCGCTCTTTTTCCCGAATTCTCTATCATCTCAGTGACACTATTTAGTTGTTCAATGCCGGAGGAAAATATCGGTTTTGGATTAACGAACGTACCTACACCTTGTTTTCTGAATAAAATATTTTCTTCTTCCAATACCCTTAGTGCTTCTCTCAATGTAGCACGGGATACTCCCAGCAGCTTAGATAATTCATATTCCGATGGCAGCTTTTCCCGCTCCTTATACATTCCAACTTTTATATCCTGTTTCAGTTGATCAATAACCTGTAAATACAAATGACGTGAATCGGGCCGGATTGACATAGGAGCTCTCCTTATTATGTAAATATAAACTATTTAAAGGTCTGACCTCTGACGTATAACTTTCCTTCGAAATAAATATACCATTATTAGATAAATAATGATATAGTTCTATAAAAATTTATAAAAAATAAATCTTTGATTGAGGGTTGTTCATAACCTCGCCAATTAAAACAGGTAAGCTTGGCCATTCGCCGGCTTACCTGTTTTAATTGGCTATGATGTTTTTTCTTCCTGGTTCTGAGTTACTAATACAGTTCTTGGCTTACTTCCTTCATAAGGCCCAACAATCCCTCTGTCTTCCATTGCATCTATTAATCTCGCAGCTCTTGTATAACCAACTCTAAATCTTCGTTGGAGCATGGATACACTTGCACTTTGCATTTCTACAATGAGCTGGACTGCATCATCGTACAGTTCATCGTCTACTTCTTCTACTACTTCATTGGTGTCTTCAGGAATCATTTCTTCCTGATATGAGGCCTTTT
This sequence comes from Virgibacillus oceani, assembly GCF_041521345.1. GTDB lineage: Bacteria > Bacillota > Bacilli > Bacillales > Amphibacillaceae > Virgibacillus_N > Virgibacillus_N oceani_A. The sequence goes on from NZ_JBGOHB010000018.1 coordinate 12,540, forward strand.
GCTGATCAATACAATGATCAACAACCCTCTCTACTTCTTCGTCGGATAAAAAGGCACCTTGGACACGAGTTGGTTTTGATGCACCTACAGGAAGAAACAGCATATCCCCACGTCCCAGCAGTTTTTCAGCACCGCCAGAATCTAAAATAGTTCTCGAATCGGTTTGGGAAGAGACACTAAATGCTATTCTGGAAGGAATATTTGCTTTAATTACACCGGTGATTACGTCCACAGACGGCCTTTGTGTTGCTATGATCAAATGGATCCCGGCTGCTCTCGCCATTTGTGCGAGTCTTGTAATTGCATCCTCCACATCGCTGGAAGCAACCATCATCAAATCAGCCAATTCGTCCACCAGTACAATAATATACGGCAGGTTCGGCTGCTGCTCTTCCGATGTTTGATTATATTTCCGAATATACTCATTGTAGCCTTCTATATTCCGGGTACCAGAATCAGAGAATAATTCATATCTTCTTTCCATTTCTGCCACCACTTTTTTTAAAGCCCTTGAAGCTTTTTTAGGATCGGTAACAACAGGCGCAAGAAGATGCGGTATACCATTATAAACATTTAATTCTACTTTTTTCGGGTCAATCATCATCATTTTTACTTCATGTGGTTTTGCACGCATTAAAATCGTTGTAATGATTCCATTTACACAAACACTTTTACCGCTCCCTGTTGCACCGGCTATTAATAAATGCGGCATTTTACTTAATTCAGAAACAACTGCATCCCCGGAAATATCTCTGCCCAAGGCGAATAATAGTTTGGAAGTTTGATTATTAAAGGTATTATCCACTACTTCCCTTAGTGAAACCATGGCAATTTCCTGGTTAGGGACTTCAATTCCCACAGCAGATTTCCCCGGAATCGGTGCCTCAATTCGTATATCTTTTGCAGCAAGCGCAAGTGCCAGATCGTCATGAAGACTGACAATTTTACTTACCTTTACTCCAGCTTCCGGATAAATCTCATATTTTGTTACAGCAGGACCAACGTTTACCTTTGTAACTCTTGCTCTTACACCAAAACTTTGGAATGTACTTTCCAGCTTTTTTACTGTTCCTTGAATTTGTGATTTTTCTTGGTGTTGGGCATTGTGTGCCGGTTCTACCAGTAAATCCATTGCCGGGAGCATATAATCCCGGTTTTCTGTTTCAGATACCGTAATATCGCTTATCACGTCATCTTCCAGCTGCTCATCTACTTCTTCATCAGTTTTTAACACTTCCATATTTTCCTTTTCTGGCTGCAGCTCTTCTGCTGTATATGTTGTATCTGTAAAAGCATGTATTAAAGGCTCCTCTTTTTTATCAATCCCATTTTTATCGACTTCGAGCGGAGGAGCATTTTCCATTTTTCGCTCTTTTTTCTCCATTCTATAATTTCTCCATTTTTCATTGATATTATTTACCGCACTGGAAATTTTTGTATAAGATTTTTTTAATAATTCACCTATCGAAACTTCAGTCATAAACATAATGCCAATTATCATAGAAAACACTGCTGCTATTTTTGCACCAACAAGGGAAAATAAATAATAGGAAAAAGTGAATAAGAGTGCCCCAATCATACCGCCTCCAAGTACTGCCGCAGAGGTCTGTCCACTTAAATAATCGAAAAACTGATCCCATGTGGTTGCAATGATGGAGATATTTTCAGTAACTACTAATCTCTCATAAGTTTGAATATGAGTAATCAGTATAAGACCAATAAAAAAGATTAAAAAACCTGTCATTTTTCTGCTTGAAAAATCAGGCATCCTTCTTTTCATCATAAAAATAATTCCTGTTATTAGCAATATAACAGAAGCAACAAAATACCAAATACCCAAAAAGAACCGAAAAATGTGCTCCAGTCCCCCGGGAATAACGCCATCACTAATAGCACTGGCACCACTTCCAAATATCGCCAGGAAAATAAAAAGTAACCCTAGCAATTCAAATTTTAATTGTTTTTTTAATTTTTTGCTGCGTTTCTTTCTCTTTTTAGCCATTGTTCCACCCCAAATCATACAGGAATGTATCTATTTAAAGACTAAACCCCCACCAGGAAAATGGCAAGGGTTATATATTATATTATACCATAATTATCAAAAGAAAAGGCTGCTTTCAGATAGTTGATTGCTATTCCTACTACAACCCGAATATATCTCGTTTCTACCTCCGGGTACAAGTCGTTTCCGCCTGGCTTCTTTGCCGGGGGGCGGCTACTAGGGAAAATAATCCCCTTCATTTTTGCTGACGAGCATTTAGCGTAGTCCCTATCTTCTAGAGAAATAAATAGGGAACTTGCAATTGGAGAAACGAACTGTATTTCTGCGGTAGAAAATTCTATGATAAAATGGAGCCCGGTGTAAATTTCTCATTCAGAAAATCTTGGGGGTCAGTGGACATTAGCTGTAAGAGCTGATAGGATCCATCCTCTACTTGTTCTGCATAAACCGATCTTCCTTCATAGGAAATAAAGTGTCGGTTACTGTAGGACGATTTTGCTGGAGGAAAAATATCATCCGGTGATAAAGGCGTATATAAAATCATTGAATCACCTGCTCATCTATTTTCTTATTTTCATCAATCATCTCATTTACCTTTTCCATTGCTTCTTTCACGCCGCCGATTCCATCGATTAAACCATATTCAACCGCTTTTGTCCCGACTACGTTGGTTCCTATGTCTCTTGTTAGATTACCTTTTGCAAACATTAAATCTTTAAATTTTTCTTCTTTAATATTGGAATGATTTACTACAAAATCAATGACTCTTTCCTGCATTTTATCAAGATATTCAAATGTTTGCGGTACCCCTATGACTAAACCTGTTAAACGGACCGGATGAATGGTCATTGTAGCGGTAGGGACAATATAGGAATGATCAGCCGCTACGGCAATAGGAACACCTATAGAATGTCCTCCGCCTAAGACGATAGAAACAGTAGGCTTTGACATGGAAGCAATCATTTCCGATAAAGCGAGTCCCGCCTCCACATCTCCTCCTACTGTGTTTAACAAAATAACCAACCCTTCAATTTTAGGGTTTTGTTCAATAGCAATAAGCTGCGGCAGCAAATGTTCATATTTTGTTGTTTTATTTTGGGGAGGGAGCTGCACATGTCCTTCTATCTGCCCAATGACCGTTAATACATGGACGTTGGTATCAGGTGCCTGGGCTACATTTGATTGTCCGAGCTGCTGAATTTTTTGCACGATGCCAGATTGATTTCCCTGTCCTTCCTCCTGTGGCTGTGTTCCTTTTTTCTCTTCATCTTTACTCAATTACGAACACCCCTTTATCAATTAACTACTACTTAATATGTACGCAAATGAGAATTACCATGCACTGAAAAAATAAAAAGGTCAAATGAAGAAAATACCAGCCAGGAATTAGGTTTGGGGAAGTTGGGTTGCGTTAAATAACATTGCCTGTTGATTCGCTGCTGCCAAATTTTTTATCCCATAAAAAATACCGGCTATAACTTTAGCCGATACTTTTATGAATAACATATTCCAATTTTTTTTGTTCTTGTACGGAAAGAGGAGTTAACGGAAGGCGGACAATGCCTGAATCGAGTCCTTTTATTTTCAATGCGGTTTTCACAGGTGCAGGAGATGGTGAGGAAAATAGTTCATTCATTACAGGCAGTAATTTGCGGTGCAATGAACCGGCTTTATCTATTTCCCCGTTATAAAAGAGCTCAGCCATTTGGTGCATTTCGTTGCCAATAATATGTGATGCAACCGATACAGCACCGTCAGCACCAAGTGACATCATTGGTAATGTCAGACTATCCTCTCCGCTGTAAACACTGAAATCATCTTTCGTATTCTCAATGATCACCGCAGCCTGATCTAAATCGCCTGTAGCTTCTTTGACTGAAACGATATTATCAATCTCACTTAACTGTATAATTGTGTCTGCATTCATTTTAACAGCAGAACGCCCAGGAATATTATATAGCATTACCGGTAAGGATGTTTTATTAGCAATCTCCTTAAAATGTTCATACATTCCCTCTTGACTAGGTTTATTATAGTATGGTGTTACGAGCATGATAGCATCCACGCCGCAGATTTCTGCCTCTTCCGTCAGTCTGATGGATGCATTTGTATTGTTGCTCCCTGTGCCTGCAATCACCGGTACTCTTTTATCCACGACTTTTACAACATGCTTAAACAAATTCATTTTTTCCTCAAAAGTTAATGTAGGCGATTCTCCGGTTGTTCCGGCAATCACCAGCCCATCTGAAAAATTTTGAAGTAAATGTTCGATTAAAATAGTCGTTTGTTCATAATCAACCTCTCCATTTTGTTTGAATGGAGTCACCATCGCTGTTAACATGCGACCAAAGTTCATTTTAACCAGCCTTCTTTCAATTGGAGTGAACTTTCATAGATGTCATTATCTCAACCCGGTAAAAGACCGGGCCGGATTTACAAAGTTGTTGCAGCACACTCGGGAAACAACACAGAATTCATCTTACTTAATGAAAGAATGGTTATTTTATTTGGGACGTGAGCAAACGTTCACCCAAACCAAAAACTTCATGTAAAGCATTTACCGCCTTTTTTAAATCCGCATCCTGTACTAGCACCCAAATGGTTGTATGACTGTCAGCAGACTGTAAAATTTGTATTTCTTGCTCGGTTAAAGCCTGAACAATCCGGGAGGCAACCCCTGGCATTCCTGTCATACCTGCCCCAACAGCAGATACCTTTGCACAGTTTTTTGTAATTTCCGGCTGGAAGCCCAATGTCTCCAAAATACGAACTGCTTTCTCGGTTAACGCATCAGGCACAGTGTAGACTACCCCCGTTGGTGAAATATTTATGAAATCAACGGAAATTCCAGATTCTGCCATCCCTTTAAAAACTTCAGACTGAAAACGGTATACTTCTTCCTTTGTCTGCACTTTTATTTGTGTAACAGATGAAATGTGGGCAATACCGGTGATGAGCCTTTCGGAAATATCTTTTCCCATTTGCTGATCCCTTGAAGAAGTAACCAGAGTTCCCCCATTTTCTGCATAAGTTGATCTGATCTTCATTGGTATTTTAGCCTGCATTGCAATTTCAACGGCCCGGGGATGAATTACTTTTGCTCCCTGGTATGCTAAATTGCAAATTTCTGTATATGTCACAACATCCAGCGGTCTTGCCTTTTCAACAACACGGGGATCTGCCGTCATAATCCCGTTAACATCGGTAAATATCTCAATCTGCTCAGCTTCAAGAGCTGCTCCTAAAGCTGCGGCAGTTGTATCACTGCCGCCGCGTCCAATGGTTGTAATATCCCCTGTCTCTGCTTGGCCCTGGAAGCCTGCTACTACAACGACATCATGGTCTTCCAGCTCCTGCAAAATTCGCCTTGGCTTCACTTCTTTTATTTTTGCCCGGGTGAAATCATCTGTAGTAATAAACCCTGCCTGTGCACCTGTTAATGCAATGGAGTCAATATGATGATGCTTTAATTCATTGGACAAGACTACAGATGATATTACTTCCCCACAGGAAAGGAGCATATCAAGCTCCCTGTCAGTACTTTTATTGCCTGGAAAATTGACGAGATCCAGCAATGTATCTGTTGCATATGGATCCGGTTTTCTGCCTAAAGCCGAAACAACAACTACAAGCTTATAGTTATTCACCAACGCTTCTTTAATGTGTTTAATTACATAGTCTCTATTTTCATCGGATTTTACAGAAGTTCCGCCGAATTTTTGAACTACAATTTGCATATTTCCACCTCTATTACGACAACCATTTATTTTCTATTAATGCTTGTGCTATTTGAACTGTATTCAATGCTGCGCCTTTCATCAAGTTATCTGAAACTACCCATAAATGAAAGCCTTTGTCATGGTCCGGATCCTTTCTGACCCTGCCGACAAATACATCCTCTTTTGATTCAGCACTCAAAGGCGTAGGGTAGGTTTGTGTTGCCGGGTCATCCTGCAGGGTAATCCCTTGTGCATTTTCCAGCTCCCTCCATACATCCTCAACAGTTACGTCATCCCTATCAATTTCAACATACACACTTTCCGCATGCGAAGTGAAAATTGGGAGACGAACACAAGTGGCTGCAACGGCTAAATCCGGTGCATGCATAATTTTTTTCGTTTCATTGATCATTTTCATTTCTTCAAAAGTATATCCATTTTCCTGAAATACATCAATTTGCGGCAGCGCATTGAACGCGATAGGATAATGTTTTTTATCTCCTTTTACAGGGAGCAGTTCAGCTTTTAATTCTTTATTATCCAGCGAATCCCTGCTCTGTTCTTCCAATTCCTTATTAGCCTGTGCACCGGCACCGGACACTGCTTGGTATGTGGATACAATTACTCTGTTTAAACCGAATGTATCTTGTAAAGGTTTTAAAGCCGCTACCATTTGAATCGTAGAACAATTCGGATTGGAAATAATCCCCTGATGGTTTTTTATATCTTCCTTATTTACCTCAGGTACCACAAGCGGTACATCATCAGCCATTCGGAATGCACTGGTATTGTCTACTACTACTGCTCCTTGCTTGACTGCTTCAGGTGCGAATTCTTTGGAAATAGAACCACCTGCTGAAAATAATGCTATATCTACTCCTGCAAAACTGTCTGCTGCAGCTTCTTCGACCGTTATTTCTTTATTTTTAAAATTTATCTTTTTTCCAGCCGATCTTTTGGAAGATAATAATTTTAATTCATTTATCGGAAAACCTTTTTCTTCCAGCAATTTTAATATGTTTTCCCCAACTGCACCTGTTGCTCCTAACACTGCTACATTGTATAGTGTTTTTTGTGCCATTTTCCTGCTCCCACCTTCATTTAAAAATTCATGGTTATTCCTATAATATTCTATTCTAACACATTTCTATTGCATATGCGGAATGATTACAGGCTGAAGTTGGTTATAATGAAGTGCTTCTTCTACCGTATCGCTTAATAAGTCCATATTTGCAACGAGTGAGTTCGGCTTTTTATATGGATTATCCTGACCGTAAGGGATGAAATAAATCAATTTGGTTGCCATAAGCCGCATTAAATTTACGCCATTAAGTCCCAATGCATCATTTGTGGAAATACCCAGAACAACAGGCTGACCATTTCTCATTGTTGCTTTTGCTGCCATGAGTACCGGGCTATCTGTCTGGGCATTGGCAAATTTACTCATCGTGTTTCCAGTTAATGGTGCTATTACCATGCAATCCAATGGGGATTCCGGTCCCAGCGGCTCGGCATCAGGCATATTATCGATTACTTTTTTCCCTGTAATGGTTTCAATTTTTTTAATATGATCCGCTGCTTTTCCAAATTTCGTGTCCGTATTTTGTACTGTATACGTTACAACAGGTACTACTACCGCTTTTTGATCCATCAGTTTTTCCAGCTGCGGAAAAACGTCCTCGTACGTACAGTGGGAAGCAGTGATGCCAAATCCGATCCTTTTACCTTCTAAACTCATCGTTTAAAACTCCTTCCTATTTTTAAATAAACGATTTTAATTACGTAAAAACTGTTTTATTACATCAGCAAGTATCTTTCCTGCTGTTTTAGGAGCCACAATGCCTGGTAAACTTTTTGCCAGAATAGCTTTTATCCCCCGTTTTTCTGCATAATCAAAATCTGTTCCGCCCGGTTTGGAGGCAAGATCAAATATTAATGCGTGCGGGGCTAAATGCTTTATTTCCTCTTTGGTAATGATTTTGTCGGGAATCGTATTAATTAGTAAATCACAATTATTTGTGGAACGATGGAGTTCATCTAAAGGGATAGCGGTTAAACCCATTTCTGTAATTCTAGCCAAGTCTTTAATGCTGCTTGCACTGACGGATACTTTGGCTCCCAGTGCGGAAAACTTATTTGCTACCGTATTTCCGACTCTTCCAAATCCGGTAACAATAACACGTGATCCATGAATGGTGTAATCTGTATGTTCAATTGCCATCATAATTGTTCCTTCTGCAGTAGGGATGGAATTATATATAGCAACATCATCCCTGTTTAATAACGGAATTAACTCCACATTTGCTTCATTCGCTGCCTCAGTTAAATAATCACTGGTATTTCCCGTAAATATAAATGCTGTTTCTTTTAATTTCTGAAACCATTTTTTTTCAATTTTTATTGATTGATCCGAAAACACTGTTTCTACATTGCCTTCTGAATCTGTGCCGGTGATTGGCAATATTACAGCATCTATTTCAGCTGGGTTTAATTCATGAAAATCCATTTGTTTAAGTCCAGTAAACCCTTGTTCTAACCTCTCAAACCCAACGAGAATAATAGTTGCCTCCGGTAGTGATTTCAGCTGCCTTATTAGTTCAAGATATCGTGCGTCCCCTCCTATGACAGCAATTAATTGACTCATTATTGTTAAACACCCTCCAAACTTACACTTCCTTTTGTCATTTCTTTATAGCTTATGTGTTTGTAGGCGGTTAGTGATAAGGAGTTGAAAAAAACCATATAAAAAGGCTGGTATCCAGTGGACACCAGCCTTTTCCATTATTCGAATTCATCTGCATCGATGATGATCATATCTTCTCCTATTTTTCGTATGGACTCCCAGTGGATTTTGGTTTCTTCACCCTCTTTTTTTAATCCGAACCACTTATAATTCGGAATAACAAATGAATCAATTTTTCCGGTTTTCTCATTGATTTCCAGATCAGTTTGTCCTAATATACCAAGCCTTGACCCTTTATTTACATTAACAATCTCTTTCCCGCTCATATCCTTATACCGCATAAATAAAACCCCCACATACATCCTACTAAAAAGATTATGATAAAGGAATATTATTTATAACCAGTGTTAATGATAAGTTCCAACTATAAATTTAGGATGATTTATAATGATGATACCGCCCTGAGGCGTTCCTCTGTCTATATCATAACTTGTTTGTCATTATCCTCCCTGATATTAAGGAGAGAGACCTACAGGATCTCCCGAGTTGCCGTAATATATCGATGTGTAACGTGCCGAGGTCACCGACTCCGAGGAAGCTGTTACTCTCTTGCCATTTGCGCGAGTACCAATATTGTCTTCTGCGCTCTTGAGAGCATCGCCCTTCCTATTTTACGAATTTCGAAGCTCAATCCCCTAAACCGCTTGGTTTACAGCCTATTACCTAGCTGTCTACGCTTAAGCAATGTGTTACCACCTGCCCTCCAAGACTCGCTACCAGTAAATGGCTCGTTCTTTCTCGGTGGGAATCCCACCCACTATATATTACGACCTATGCTCGGTCGCTCCAAGAGTCTACGTATATTTCCGGAACTTCCATAGTAAATCATTCATCTTTCAATGTTTCCTCAGGCTCTGTCCCAGTCTCTTAGTTTACTCATTAAGAACGGACATGTGCATTATATTTTTCCTTTACTGCCTCAATTATTTTATTAAATGAAGCTTCTACTTCTTCATCCTTTAAGGTTTTCTCGGGATGCTGGTACAAAAGATTATAAGCAATCGACTTTTTACCATTTTGAATATTTTCTCCTTCATATACATCAAAGACCTGCACTTGTTTAACAAGTGGTGCACCAATTTCTTCAATAGTTGCTTTCACATCCCCTGCCAATAATTCTTCATCCAGGGTGAATGCAACATCTCTTGAAATGGAAGGATACTTCGGTATTTGTGTATATCCGGGCACACGATCATATGCTTTCAGGACTTCTTCAAAATTCACATCAAACAGATACGTTGCTTTAAGATCCATTTTCTTTTGCAATAAAGGATGCAGCTGTCCGATAAAACCAACCATTTGATTGTTTATCTCGAGTGTCGCACTTCTTCCCGGGTGCATGTCATTCATTTTCTTCTGCTTAAAATTAACTTGTATATCCAGGTAATCAAACAAACCTTCCATTAATCCTTTCACAACATAGAAGTCAACTTCTTTTTTTTCCTGCTGCCAAGGATGCTCAAGCCATTGACCGCTCAGAACACCGGAGAGCCGCAAACGCTCTTCCGGTTGACGAGTCAGCGTCTCTTCATCAGATATAAAAATACTGCCAAGCTCGTAATAGGCAATGTCATACTGGTTTCTTGCCTGGTTATAAGAAACAGTCGTTAACAATTCCGGCAGAAGACTTAGCCTTAAATATTTATGATCCTCACTCATTGGCTTTGCCAGCTGTACAGGTGTTAGTTTTTCTTCATTCATTTCAGGGCTAATCAAATGATTTATTTTTCCCTCATCTGTCAGTGAATAAGTGATCGTCTCCATCAGTCCGGCACCTTGTAAATAATTATTTACATTCCGCCTTAGCAATTGGTCCCCGGTCAATGCCCCTGCCTGTGAAGCCCCTGCAGGTAATGTGAATGGCAAATGATCATAACCGTAAATACGGGCTATTTCTTCCAGCATATCTTCAGAAATAGAGATATCCTGTCTTCTTGTGGGTGCATAAACGTTAAAATGATCCCCATCCCGGTCAAAGTTAAACCGCAGTTTATTTAAAATGTGAACGATGTCTTCTGCAGAAATTTCCGTTCCAAGCCGTTTGTTGATTTCTGCCGTATTCATTTTCACAACATTTTCAGTAGCGTCCAATACATCAAATTCCGCTGCATTTGCATACACTTTTCCATTCGCATACTTATGAAGTAGTTGGCAGGCACGGCGTCCGGCTTTTTTAATACGGTTTGGATCAATTCCTTTTTCAAACCTGGTACTTGACTCACTTCTAAGCCCTGTTTGTTTAACTGTTTTTCTTACAGTTGCAGGAGAAAAAGAAGCAGCCTCCAGCAGTACGTTAGTCGTTTTTTCGTTTACCTCTGTATCAAAGCCGCCCATTACGCCGGCCAAAGCGACAGGTTTTTTGCCATTTGTAATAACGAGGTTTTCATCTGTCAGCACTCTTTCCTGCTCATCCAATGTAATGATTTTTTCCCCGTCAGCAGCTCGGCGGACAACAATTTTATCAGCATTCAAAAGGTCATAATCAAATGCATGGAGCGGCTGCCCATATTCCAGAAGTACATAATTCGTAATATCCACAACATTATTAATTGGCCGGATTCCTGCAGCCCTTAAGTAATTACTCATCCAGGAAGGAGATGGTTTGATTTCCAGATCCTTAATAAGGAATGCCGCGTAATAAGGATTTAAATCCGGTGTCTCTACCTCCACTGCTATATGATCATTTGCATCCTCATTTAATGTATTCACTTCTTCATCAGGCAGATGAATGGGCTTATCGAGAATCGCAGCTACTTCATAAGCAACACCAAGCATAGATAGTGCGTCTGCACGGTTTGGTGTTAAGTCAAATTCTAACACCGCATCATTCAAATTTAATAACGGTTCTACGCTTTCCCCTATCTTCACTTCATCAGGAAAAACATAGATGCCATCCTCTACATCTTTTGGCACATATTTTTCATCTATTCCCAGTTCCTGCATGGAGCAAATCATTCCATTGGACTCTACACCACGCAGCTTTACTTTTTTAATTTTAAAATTCCCCGGCAGCACTGCACCAGGTTTGGCTACCGCAACTTTCTGACCCCGGGCAACGTTCGGAGCACCGCAAATAATTTGCAATTTCTCATCCCCGACATCGACCTGGCAAAGGCTTAATTTATCAGCATTAGGATGTTGTTCACAGGATTCCACATACCCTGTTACCACACCTTTACTTTCCTCTGCAATATATTCAATGCCATCTACTTCAATCCCAGATTTTGTGATTTTTTCAGCTAATTCTTCCGGGCTAATATCTCCAATATCAACATAATTTTTTAACCAGTTCAGTGATACTAACATGATTTTTTTACCTCCTTACGCTCCGTGAAACTGTTTTAAAAACCGAATATCATTTTTATAGAAATGGCGAATGTCATCTACACCATATTTCAGCATAGCGATTCGATCCGGCCCCATTCCAAACGCGAAGCCGGTATATTTATCGGGATCATAACCTGCCATCGACAATACCCTTGGATGAACCATTCCGGCACCTAATATTTCAATCCATCCGGTACCTTTACATACAGAGCACCCTTCACCTTGACAAACTTTACAAGAAATATCCATTTCCACGGAAGGCTCAGTAAACGGGAAATAACTTGGACGCAAACGAATCTCACGATCTTCTCCGAACATTTTCTTGGCAAAGGTATTCAGTGTCCCTTTTAAATCACTCATACGAACATTTTTATCAACGTAAAGTCCTTCGATTTGTGTGAACTGATGGGAATGTGTCGCATCATCCGTATCCCTTCTGTAAACTTTACCAGGGCATATCATTTTCACTGGTTTATTTCCCCCGTATTCAAGCATGGTTCTTGCCTGAACCGGAGAGGTATGCGTGCGTAGCAACAGTTCTTCCGTAATATAAAATGTGTCCTGCATATCCCGGGCGGGGTGGCCTTTTGGCAGGTTTAATGCTTCAAAATTGAAGTAATCTGTTTCCACCTCAGGTCCCTCTCTCACTTCGTATCCCATTCCGATAAAAAGATCCTCGATTTCCTCTTTAATTTGGGTGAGTAAATGTGAACCGCCTACCTTGATCGGCCTTCCCGGCAATGTGACATCAATCGTTTCATCTTCCAGCTGTTTTTCCATTTCCAATCGTTCCAGGTATGACATTTTTTCATCTAATCTCTTTGTAATCTCCTCTCTTACCTGGTTAGCCAGCTCACCTATCACAGGTCTTTCTTCCTTGGAAATCTTTCCCATTCCACGTAACACTTGAGTCAGCGACCCTTTCTTGCCAAGATAAGTTACTTTAATACCTTGCAGTTCTTTCATTTCTTCAGCATTGTTTATTTCTGCCAATGCTTCTTTCTGAATCGTTTGCAGCTGCTCCTTCATATTTTCATGCCTCCTTGAAATTTTACATGTAACTACAAAAAAGCCTCTATCCCAGACAAGGGACGAGGCTATTATTTCGCGGTACCACCCTAATTGACACAGATATACTTATCCTGTGACCAGCTTTTTTTGATAACGGAAAATTCTTTCCGGAACACCTTTACTTGATAAACAAGGTCCTGCGTGTCAGCTCCAGAGTGAAAGGATAATGATAATGAATAGAAATGCTTGCAGTCCAGGGCATTTCTTCCCTTCCTTCATTATTATCACATTATCCATCTCTTTCAACGCGATTAATATGTAACTTATATTATAGATAATTTAAAGAAAGGTTGCAACTTTTTATCCCTTTATATAATACATTAATATACCTGTGGCAACACTCACATTGAGTGATTCCGCCTTCCCGGAGATAGGAATATTTACAATTTCATCAGCAGCTTCAAGCAGTTCTTCTTTCACACCGGCTCCTTCATTGCCAATAAGCAATGCTGTCTTTTCAGGGACTTCAAGGTTATTAAATTGCATCGCCCCCTTAAGCGCTGTTGCCCATACTTTAACATCATTATGCTGCAATTTGGTTATTTCCTCTTTAAGATCATTTTGGCGGATTGGTATATGAAAAAGGGATCCCTGTGTTGCACGAATTACTTTTTCATTATAAACATCTACCGTATCCATTCCTAAAATTACTCCTGCCACACCAAAGGCATCAGCTGTTCGGATGATGGTTCCCAAGTTCCCTGGATCTTGTACAGCATCAATAAGCAATACAAATTTACCTTCCATCGCCTGCGTTTCTTTCATCTCCACAACAGCTGCAATTCCCTGTGGTGTTTTAGTCTGTGATATCCCGTTAAAAACATGTTCACTCACTTCAGCGGTCGGTAACTGGTTAATCCGGTCTGGAAGTATTACATCATGTTGGACTATAACTTCCCGGATAACCCAGTTGCTGTTCATGGCCTCCTCCAGCAAATGGAAGCCTTCAATGAGAAAAGTATTTGTTTTCATTCGATCCTTCCGTTTATGTAATTTTTTCCACGCTTTTACTTTTTCATTTCTTACCGATGTGATCATCTTGTTCATCCTCATTTACCGATTGTTCTATTATCATACATATTTTTCTGTACGCGGGTCAAACTATTACTAACATGGCAGAAAAGATAGTTAATATCTAATTCTGCAGAAGAATTAAAGGGGTGAAAATAATGGATTTAAATTTACGAAAAGCGATTTTATCCAACATTGCTTCCAATGATCAGGAACAATTGGAGGCAACAATTGTAGATGCAGTGCAGGCCGGGGAAGAAAAAATGCTGCCCGGACTTGGTGTACTCTTTGAATTAATATGGAATCAATCTGATGAACAGAATAAGCAAGGTATGATAGAAGCTTTGGAACAGGGAGTTCAGCAAGAGACAACTGAATAGCATGGTATTTTAATCTCGGTTAAGACATGGAAAATAGGAAGCTGGGACAAAACTAGAATTACGATCCAGAATCCGAAAGTTTTACACATTAGCTCCGGCAACATATGGCCCACCGTAAAGATTTGCGTGAGGAATGGCCTCGGTGAGACCCCATAAGCTAGGGTGGCGCGCGGAGGCTCACCAGCCACCCGCGAAAAAGAAGACGCTGAAAACGACCAAAGGGAGTTTGAAGAGATGTCGTACTTGTGCCCGTGGTGAAAGCGAAGTATGTAGCCGGAGCGGTGGTGTGAACGAAAGTTCGGATCTTCCTTGGATTTGTATTGTTTTGTCCCATTTTTTTCCGATTTCACACCAAGAATCGGTTACATCTATAAACAGGAAAGAGATATTATTTGTTTTTATAAAATGATACTTTTGACCTATTAATCGTTAAATAATATCAACCAAACAACATAATAAATCAATAATATAGGTGAAAAGTATTATTTATTTATTCAAGTTCCCATTTTAATTCACAAGAATAATAACTGACATTATTTGACTGCCTTTTTTTAAAGTGATATAAATTATAATGGTGCTTTAATGTTATATAATTTCTCATGACAAATACATATAATTGTAAATGGGGATTAGAAAACTTGGCTTGTCGCTAAAAGGATACTTACAGATGCTTATACAGTGAGCTTTTGCGACGGAAGCCTTAGTTGCCAAAGAGAGGGGAAAATTATTATGGCAGAAGAAACAAAAAAAGGTGCACCAAAAGGCTTAATTGCAATTATTGTAGCAGCAGTAGTTGTGATTGGCGGAGGTGCAGCAGCAATGATGATGCTGAATCTTGGAGAGAAGGAAAAATACTTTCTGGCTGAAAGGGATACCATTGATTTTATGGTAGAAACAGTCGAGGATCGTTATGAACCGGAAATGAACTGGCTGAAACATACACAAGAAAATGTGACAGAATCAACCATTGAATTAGCAGCAGAATACAATGACCCATTTGGCGGTTCTGGAACAATGGGAATGGATCCGTCACAAATTATTAACAACTCCAGTCTCACGATAACTAGTGCAACGGATATGGAAAATGAGGAGTTGTCAGCTGAATTACTTGCAAATATTGGAGGAATAGAGGTTGACGGGATTAATTTTCACTTAACTTCTGAACGGGTATTACTTGGTTTGCCTTTTTTAGAAGAAATCTTGCAATTGATGGATGAAGATTTTGGTCCTCTATTGCATGAATTTGATCCTGCTACTTTTACAGGGGAAGAGACACTGGGCCTGGACTCTGTATTTGATGGTACTAGCGGTTTCCTCACTGAAGAGGATCTGGAACATTTTCAGGAAGAATATCTGGAAATGATCTTTGAAGAATTACCTGAAAGCGCGTTTACCAGTGAGGATGAAGCTACACAGATTATGGGGGAATCCCTTGATACAGAGAAAATAACATTGCATCTTACGGAAGAAGAAATGAAAGAGCTTATTAATCTAGTTATTGCCAAAATGCAGGAAGATGAGAGATTAAAAGAATTAATGCGTGAACAATTTAATCCATTAGTTGCCACTGATCCAATGATGGATCAGGAAATTGACAGGATGATCAGCGAATTTGAAGAAGGACTGGAAGATGCAGAGGAAGCTGTTGAAAATTTGTATATACCTGAAGGACTGACATCTACCCTTTGGGTTCATAATGACCTGGTTGCAAAGCGTGACTTTGAAGTTTCCATAGGCTCCTCCGAGGATGACCTGGTTACATTCAATGTGGCGGGTGAACAGCTATTGGATACCTCCAGCCAATCATTCGATTATGAGCTCAGCTTTTCTGATCCTTCAGATGAAGGCAGCATGAATATTTCCGGAGATCTATCATCAGAGGATGAGAGAATAGAAGACACAATTACACTAACTATTCCGAATGTAGTACAATTAAGCTATAATGGATCAGAAACGCTTGTAGATGGAACACGAGATTTTGAACGTACTTTTTCTTTTGATGATGACTTCAGTAACGGCAGTCTCATCTGGAGTGGTTCAGCAACCTATGACAATGACCAAATGAACTCAGAACATGAAATTTCCGTGGATGGAACCGATGTCGACCCGGACATGTTTGGGTTTTTCATGACGATAGACTCACAAACTATTGATGGTGTGGAAATACCTGATGAAGAAAATGTGAGAGATGTAGGAAGCATGAATGCCGACGAGCTTATGAACTATTTTGAAATGGAAGTAACACCACAGTTCCAGCAGTGGCTAATGGGAATCATGTCGGAAGGCGGCAGCGTCGGGTTTTAATTTTACTGAGAGATAGGAAGTGGTCGAATGCAGTTCGTCCAAAAGCTTCAATTATTCATTTCAAATAATGTTAAGCAGCTCCAGAGGAAGTGGCTATCACTTCCTCTTCTTTTGCTTTTTCCCATTGTTATAGTTGGACTTGTCGTTGCCATTATTATTACTTTTTTTATTCAAGATGATCAGGAAACATTACATATTGGTCTTGTTGACTTGGACAATACGAAAGAAACGCAATTAGTAGTACAGTTAATGGAAGAAGCATCACAGCTGGGAGAATATATACAAATACATAGCATGACAGAATTGGAAGCAGAATCAGCTATTGAGGAAGATGGTATCAGTTCCTATATTACCCTGCCGGAAGCATTTACAAATAATTTATATCAGGGAAATTCGGTGGAAATGCCGATCATTGGAAATCCCCATCAGCCGATCCAAAGTTACATTATTAATGAATTGATTGAAAGTGTTGCCAGACATATCCGTGCTTCCCAGGCAAACATACTTACTATTAATCACTATGCCGGCGAAATGGACATGGGCGGTGAAGCTAGAAATGATCTATTGTTTGAACAGTTTCAAGAATTTGTGTTTTATACGATTGGGAAAGATAGAATATTAACAGAAAGAGAAATTGAAAACGTGGCGACTTCACAACCGCTGAATTATTTCAGTATGTCAGGCTGGTTTATCATTTTAACCATCTGGCTTATCACTATCTACACTTTCCTGAGCAGAGAAGATACGGTGAAAATGAAGAATCGGATGAAGCTGTATGGTGTGATGGAAATACAGCAGATCCTGGCAAGGGTATTTGTCACGCTGGCAGTCGCTATTCTTTTTGCCGGCGGGCTGTTTTTGTTATTTTATATATTATTGGAGTGGGACCTTACAGGAGCCAATTTCAGCAGAGTGGCTGGGATTACCATTTTGTACAGTCTTTTGTTCCTTACTTCTTTATCTATTATTGAAGTGCTGATTACTTCTCAAAAATTACGGCTTTTATTTCAAGCTTTATTTACGACTGCCGTATTACTGTTTAGTGGGGCGCTGGTTCCGACGATTTATTTTCCACTAAGTCTCCAGAATTTCCTTGATTACATCTTTTCCGCAGAAACTTTTTTCTGGCTGCAGGAAATTATCGTTCACCAGCGCTTTTATGCTGACTTTAACCCCCTGCTGTTGATGAGTGGAATCGGTTTGTTCCTTTTACTTGGAATATCCATCGGAAAGGAGCGGATACAATCATGATCTCTATATTAAAAATGCGTCTCTTACACTGGAGAAAACAAGTGCTAACCTTGTTATTCTGGCTCCTGTTTCCGATGGTTGCGACGATCAGTGTTATGTATATAACAAGTAACGTTCAGGAAGATAGTGAAATTCCCGTTGGAGTCGTGATGGAAGAAGACTCCATGCTGGCAAATGAGCTGGTAGAGTCTATCATGCAGACAGATTTCATACGTGTAGAGGAAATGACGGAAAAAGAGGCACTGCGTTCCTTGGAAATGCATGAACTCGATAGTGTATTTGTCATCCGGGATGGGTATCAGGATCAAGTAGAACGTGGGACAAGGAATCGTTTACTCATGACCTATCAGTCGGACTTGTCCTTTGCCTATACCCCCGTCTCAGAAATGATTATCTCTTATGTCCAGCAGGATACAGGCAGGTCAAAGGCTGCATATACTGTTTTAGATTTAAGCGAAGCCTATGACATTGCAAACCTATGGTCATGGGAAGAAGTGGTTGCCAAAAGCAAGGAGGTAGAAGCAGAGGAAAATTTGCTGCAAACCGCTTTTTCCTTTCAGGGTGCTGTACCTGATTCTTCAGATGGAAATATGATCCTGTTAGATGCGTGGGGACTATGGACTGTGTTCAGCATACTGGCCGCACTGCTGTTATTCGACTGGTTAATAAAAGAACGAAGAAATAATCTTTATCCGAGATTCATTTTCTTCCGGATTTCCTTTAAACTTTATTTAATGCTAAATGCTTTGATCTATACACTGTTATTTCTCATATTTGATTTCCTTACCGTTTTCACCTTTCATATATTCTTAGGAGGAGAACTTAGCTGGTTTTTTCTTTTCGTATTGATTAGCTATCGATTCATGCTTAACACCGGCGTCTTTTTGTTCACGATGCTGTTTAGAAGTGTTTCTATGTTTTATACTGTTTCATTTGCACTTACATTATTAATAGCTATTATAAGCGGCGCTGTATTACCAACAGAAGGACTAACGAATAGAATATCCTTGCTGGAAATTTTAAATCCGTTCAGGGCATTTTTGAACGGAGAAGCGAGCCTGATATGGTTGCTGATTTTCCTTCTTTTCATCGGTCTTTGGTTCATCAGAAAGGAGAAAGCATATGCTTGAAGTTAACGCGTTGTCAAAAGAATATGGTAAAAAAACTATTTTGGAAGCCATTAGTTTACGTGTGGAAAAGGGAGAAATTATTGGGCTTGTTGGCGAAAACGGTGCTGGAAAGTCCACATTATTAAATATATTGGCTACACTTCAGGTACCAACCGATGGGAACCTTACTTTAAAAGCATTAGATTATAATAAGCATTATAAATTACTGCGGAAACAAATTGGCTATGTTCCTCAGGATATTGCGATCTGGGAGGAATTCACGGTAGAAGAAAATATGCTATTTTTCGAGAAATTATCTTGGAAAAGAAAAACAAATCAAGAATTAAGGCAGCTTTGCCTTGATATGAAGCTGGAAAAGTGGAAAGAACCGGTAAAAAAATTGTCCGGAGGGATGAAACGGAAATTAAATTTGGCAATCAGCCTTATCCATGACCCAGAGCTGTTATTGCTAGACGAGCCAACCGTCGGAATTGACTTGAAATCAAGAAAGGAAATAGGAAGTTATTTAAAAGATCAAGCTAATCAACGTGGAAGAGCAATTGTTTACACCTCCCATGATATGGATGAGATCATCTCGCTTTGTGATAGGGTAATATGTATCGGAGAAGATCCTTTCTATGAAGAAATTTTACAAAGTTCCGGAAAGAAAATCATCTCTTTTTCCTGAAAACTTTGATTCCGGCAGATTCTATTGTAAAATAAAGTGAAACATCATTCAGTGGGGGTTTAGGCCTACAGGACGTAGGTCATGCAGACGTCACCACAATGTTTTTCGGTGGGGCGAGGAACCCACTGTACCGTAGCCCCAGGACGTGGCGATTTTAGTCTGCGTTCCCATCCCCCACTGAATGTTAGTTGAACCAATCGGGCCGTTACTGGCTGTTGGATCTCCCATTTAGAATTTTCTTGATTCCTTCATTCTTGTAGTGGAAGTCTTACAGCCAGTTACACTGCGATAAATTTAGAGGAGAGGAACGATATGGAAATAAGAGATTTACAGCAACTTATACAACATCAGGCAATGTCTGTTCTTACTGGAAATGACAAATTGTATTCCGGTCAGGCTTCCATGGGAGATTCGTCATTCCAACAACTATTGCAGCAAAAAATTAATCAGGCTCAAACAATGCAATCATCATTACCAGCTCAAGGAAACCCAATGGCCATACCGGGAATACCAAATGCAGCCAATGATTCCATAACGCAAGCTGCAGCACCTGCGTCTTTTAATACATATATTCAGGAAGCAGCGAATGAGTACGGCATCGATGAGAACCTGATTCACGCTGTAATTAAAACAGAGTCAAATTATAATTTGAATGCCAGAAGTAGTGCGGGTGCTGAAGGATTGATGCAATTAATGCCGGCAACTGCCAGAGGGTTGGGAGTCGCGAATGCCTTTGATCCACAGCAAAACGTACATGGCGGAACAAAATATTTAAGTCAAATGCTCAAGCGTTATAACGGAAATATGGAGCTGGCTCTTGCCGCCTATAATGCAGGACCTGGTAATGTTGATAAGTATCAGGGGATTCCTCCTTTTAAGGAAACACAGAATTATGTGCGAAAAGTGATGGATGATTATTTGGCATAAAAGTAACCTCATTCCAAACAGATGGAATGAGGTTTGTTTCTTAGTTATTTAACCATTCTTCAACGATGCTCCTGTTATCTTCTATCCATGCTTCGGCGCTATCTTCAAATTCTACACCATTTTGTTCATATTCGAACATCATTTCTTCCAAGTCATTAACATCTATGCTCCATTGAGATAGAATATCATATGCTTCAGGATGTTTCTCTTCTATTCCTTTATAGGAAAGCACATAAACATTGTCGTATTGGTAATGCTCCTGTGTATCCTCAAGGAATTTCAGGTCATGACGTGTAAACATGGAATGCGGACGCCACCCGGTAATAATAAAAGGCTCCTCAGAGGATATCTTTTCTTCCAATACTGCCAGCATAGCTGCTTCACTTGTAGGCACTAATTCATAGCCTTCCAGATCATAATTATCATCTGCAAATACTTGCTTAGCTATTTCCACAATACCTGCTCCATCATCAATGGTCACTACTTCACCATCGAATTTTTCAGCATTTCCAGCAAGATCATCTATGGTTTCCTCTTCCACGTACTCCGGAACGACAAACCCAAGAGGCACCTCTTCATAGGATACAGCTACTTGCTGCAGCGTATCTTCATATTCTTCCCAAAGGGCAGCTTCAGTATATGGCAGCCATGCATCCATGAAGAAATCAATTTCCTCAGTAGCAAGCCCTTCCCATATTACCGGCTGATCCAAAAGTACAATTTCTACTTCATAACCTGCTTCTTCTAGTATTTGCTTGGCAATTTCTGTCGGTGCTTCAGTACTTGTCCAAGAAGTTTGGCCAAATACAATTTCACCTTTTTCCGCTTCGGTCCCTTCTTCATTTTGATCCTGTTCTGCTTCCTCACTATCTGTTCCGCAAGCTCCTATAACAAACAAAGCTGTTAACATCATGATGAATAACCTTTTCATTTATTTTGACTCTCCCTCTATTTCTTGGTGAATTTTTTTCATGTGATCTCTCATTGTTTCCGGGGTAAATTGCATAGCATCCGTTCCATCCGCCTGAAAAAAGCTATGGTTTTCCCCTTTTAATTTTTTAATCATATTTGTTGTGTTATATACCTTTAAATTATAGATCCAATTAATCATCGTTAAGACTGCTGAAATATGTGCACCTTCATTTGTAGCAGTGATCATATCCTCTATGAGATGAACATGATAATCCCTAAAATATGCATCATAAACAGTAGTTAATACACAGCCATCGGTAACGACCCCGCCAACAAGCAGATGCTTTACCCCCATATTCCTCAATAATAAATCCATATTAGTATCATGAAAAGCACTCCAACGGTACTTATCGATTATAATATCTTTTTCATTTGGTTTTATTTCGTCTATAACATCAAACTGCTCTGTACCGGTATTATAGAAATATGGCGTGCCATCTTCATTTAAAGGTTCTCCAATAGAAAGGCCAATGCCATCTTCACGGTTAACCTGCCTTGTATATATAACCGGTAATCCCTTTTCCCTTGCTGTTAATAAGATTTCCTTCGTATTTGCAGTAACTTGATCCATATTTTGTAAACTGAAATTTGATTCCTTCTGCAAATCTATGAGCAGAAGCGCTGTATTGCTGTTATTCATGCTGATTTCTCCTTCTGTACCTTAATCTTTTTTCTTTTCGGGAATTTGTTCGAAAACTTCCCTGGACTCAAAATGATTTGCCAGTCGCATTAACCAATCCAAGTAGTTTTTTGTACTTGAAATTAATTCCATATCCCTTTTGGCAAGCTCTCCAGTCTCTGGCTCTCTGGGGTTGTCAGCAATATCCTTGATGGAACCTTCTGTTTGATCTATTGCTTTTGAAATGATACCGCGCTCCATGCGGATCATCTTTACGAAAAAGTTAAGGAAATTGTTAAGGAAATCCTTTTCAGCAATAAAATGATCTTTCCTCTGCCCTTTTTTCCATACCTTTGTAACCATTTCCGTATCCATTAATTCCCGGACACCATTGCTCACACTTGCCTTACTCATGGCCACTTGATCTTTTATCTCATCCAACGTCAGTGGTTCATCTGAAAAGTAAAGAACGCCGTAAATTCTTCCGACAGATGGGGAGACTCCATAAGCAACCATTGATTGAGCGATCGCAGAAACAAGAATATCCTGATTTTCTTTCAATTTATCCAGCTGGTTGGACAATATGCTTCCCTCCTCTGTTTAATTATTTTAATTTGTATAATACATTTTAAACAAAATGTACGATGTAGTCAAGTGTTATAATAATGCCTCTATTTTTTCATAAAAAAATACCTGGCAGCCCACCAGGTATGAATCATCATATTTTATTTGTATTTAGTATTACGCCAATTTAATTTCTTTTACAGTCTCACTATCCATTTTTTTAATCGCTTCTACAATTAATTTAACCGCATTTTCAAAGTCGTCACGATGTAAAATCGCTGCATGGGAATGAATATATCTTGTTGCAACCGTGATAGATAGTGATGGAACACCGTTTGCACTCAGATGAATGGCTCCGGAATCCGTTCCGCCACCAGCCATAGATGTATACTGATATGGAATATCATTTTCATCAGCTGTATTGACAATAAAGTCACGTACTCCTTTATGGGAGATCATGGATGCATCATACAGCACAAGCTGTGGGCCTTTTCCAAGTTTGCTGTCTGCGTCCTGGTCTGAAATACCCGGTGTATCTCCTGCGATGCCAACGTCCACGCCAAAACCGATATCAGGCTCAATTTTATTTGCAGAAGTACGGGCACCGCGCAGACCGACTTCCTCTTGAATCGTTCCGACACCGTACACGACGTTCGGATGATCTTCATCTTTTAGTTGTTTTAACACTTCAATCGCTATTGCACAGCCAATCCGGTTATCCCACGCTTTTGCTAAGAGCATCTTTTCATTTTTCAACTGGCTGAATTCAAAATACGGTACAATCGAATCACCTGGTTTCACACCAAATTCAAGTGCTTCTTCTTTGCTGGAAGCACCGATATCAATAAACATATCTTTTATTTCCACCGGCTTTTTGCGTGCTTCCGCCGATAGAATATGGGGTGGTTTGGAACCGATTACTCCGGTAACATCCCCATCACTACCCATGATGGTAACTCGCTGGGCAAGCATTACCTGATTCCACCAGCCGCCGATCGTTTGAAAATATACAAAGCCTTTGTCATCAACCCTTGTAACCATAAAACCAATTTCATCCAGATGTCCTGCTACCATAATTTTCGGGCCCTTTTCGTTCCCAACTTTTTTCCCTATTAAGCTGCCAAGATTATCTGTATATACCTCGTCTGCATATGGTGCAAGATATTTTTCCATTACATCTCTTGCTTCTTTTTCGTGTCCTGAGATGCCTTTTGCGTCTGTTAAATCCTTGAGCATCGTTAATGTATCATCCATTTTTGCCATATACGAAAAAACCTCCTCTTTTATCTACCCTTTTTAGTATAACGATCTTTTTCTAAACTACAAAACATTTCTGTCCTTAGTAGCCTTGATTTTGGCGATCATAGTTCACTTCATTTTTTTCATAATATGCATTTTTTATATCCGTCTCCGAAAAACCTAATAGTTCACCCAATTGCAAGTAGTTTTCCATCATGTTTTCATACGCTGTTTCACCTGGATGCTGATGAAACAGGGTGCATCTTTCAAATACTTGATTAAACTGTTTTGTCATCGATATTTCACCGGCCGGGTGCGGTGTACCTTTATACTGGTGACCAATTTCATTTCCGAGTGACAGCAGAAAATGAATTCCGTCCACATATTCCTCTAATATGGTGTGTTTTTCACTTGGCGGTTTTGCACTCCAAAATTTAAAGCATCTCGTTTCATTCGCCAGTTCACCTAGCTCGACAAGCAATGCCAAATATTTTTGCTCGAAAACATCTTTGTTATGTAAATCATTATTTGATTCAATATAGTTGTCCAATTCGCGCTGCATAGCATATAATGATGACCAATCCAAAACATCCTTCCCCCTCTTCTTTTTATCGATTGTATCACACATCACGATAATTTTGTGAAACCTTTACCCGAATATTTTCGTATGCAATGTTAGTGTAAAAAAAACTTGTTGTTAAAGTGTTTCATTTGGGGAAGAAAAAACTGAGACATCAATTTTGAACATAAAGGGAGACATGTCCGCTATGATTGTTATTTTGTTTCGGCTCCTTATTCTTATTGCTATAGTCCTCCTTATTTATACATGGATTCAATATTTGCGGAAACCGGAAAGGCGCCTGCAGTTAGCAAAAAAAACGAATGAATTTTTCTTTTTGGATGAGCCTGAGAACAGTAAAAAAAATGTGCAGTTTGTTTATAAGGGTTGTCTATTTGACGGTGAGAAATACCTGGGGACTACGGAAACTGCTTTTGAAGTAGTGGACATACATGTATCAGTAAGAGACCACCTTGAATTGAAGGGATTTACCCGAGATGATTTATATTTTATGGAAAGTGAAATTCTAAAGCGCTATCCTCATGCAAAAATTGAATGGAAGCATCCAATTAATCAGCTGCTAATTACAAGTATAGAGTAGCTAAATGCTCACCTGCAATTTTACAGGTGAGCTGGTTTTACGTACTTACCTGGAAAAATTCGTTCCATTTGATATACATTTCTTTTCTTCTGAGTACGAATATAACTGGCAGCAGGAATAGCAGGAATGCAATGATATAGATTGGTGTCAGATTGGATATCCAGCCACCGACAGATGTGTAGACAAATGCTAAAGGAACGTTGGATAATAAAGACATTCTCGTATAATCCTTAAAACCTGATGTAATTTCTATTAAGCATATGGAGAGAAGATGAAAATGGATAAATGGAATAAGTCGGAGAACGGCAATTTGCGGAGTGGTAAATGCTGTATTTTTCCCTACAATTTTTTGTTTCAGGTTTATGAATTTGTCGAACGACTTTGGCATCCATCGGATAATAAAATAGAAAAAAATGCTTGATAATGTGATACCAATCAGAGAGTAAAACGTTCCTGCTACAGGGCCGAACAAAATTCCGCCCGATATGCATATAAACACAACCGGAACAAAGAATAACGGCCTTATCAGATGAAAGATAATAAATAAGAGCGGTGCCAGCAAACCGCCTGTACCGATCACAGCTATCAGGTAATCACCAACATGCTCCATTCCACGCCTCCTTTATGCTTCCACTCATAATTTGCATTACAGTACATGTATATGACAATAGACGAGCTATTATGACATAGAAATAAACAAGTAACCAGCAAGGATAAGATTTATGATGAGTACGAGTGGCATACCAAATTTAAATGAGGCATGCTTTGTTTTATGGCGGTACGTCTTCATACCGAAAATTACGCCGATTGCGCCTCCTAAAATCGCAAGCATCCAAAATGTACGCTCAGGGATGCGGTATTTTCTTCTTTCTGCCTTCCTTTTATCCACTCCCATTAGAATAAAGGAAAGTAAGTTTACCCCGATTATGTAGAAAAGGAGCATAGAAATATCGTTCATTGATCTGTCCTCCTATTTATGAGTTTGGTCTGTTTTGCACACTCATATTGGAAAGTTTTTATATGCACATTTTTATTGATTTTCTGTCTTTGAGACTGCTCCTCAATAACTTTTTGATCACTTTACGTATGAATTGAGAATTGAGACTACTTCTCGATGCACTTCTGATTTATTCTATGCATGATTTGGGACTCGAGACCATTTCTTCAGTCACTTTTTAGATCTTGGGAAATATCTCATGAACATTGCGACTCTATTTACAGCTTATATATAGCAGAAGTAGCCATTCTTAGTTCATTTCTTTCAAGCCTTTTCCTTCATAAAAAAGGCCAAATCCTTTCAATCACTATCCAGGATTTGACCTCTTATATTATCTCTTATTTTAGAGCGTCTTTTGCTTTATCTGCCAGTTGAGCAAAGGCTTTTTCATCATTAATTGCAAGATCGGAAAGCATTTTGCGGTTTACTTCAATTCCTGCTACTTTCAAACCATGCATTAAACGGCTGTATGACAGGTCATTCAGACGCGCTGCTGCATTGATACGTGTAATCCATAATTTACGGAAATCACGTTTTTTCTGTCTGCGGTCACGGTATGCATATTGACCTGATTTCATTACCTGCTGTTTTGCTTGTTTAAATAACGCTCTCTTCGAACCATAATAACCTTTAGCCAGTTTGAGGACGCGTTTACGACGTTTACGCGTTACTGTTCCACCTTTTACACGTGCCATAATAATTCCCTCCTAATACATACTTACCAGATTATAAAATTATATAGTTGTGGCTATTTCGAAATAGCCACAACCGGTTCCAGCGCCCAGCGATAGCCAAACTTTACTGTGGGATGAGCATTTTGCGCATTCCGTATTTTGCTAACCGAGCACTTTCGCCTTTGCTTTTTCCAAAAAGCTAAATCTATTTTTTTCGGTTCATTTTATTTATAAGGCATCATTGTTTTAATACGTTTGAAATCACCGGAAGATACAATTGCACTTTTACGCAGTTTGCGTTTTTGCTTTTGTGATTTATTCGCAAACATATGGCTTGTGTACGCATGAGAACGTTTCAGCTTTCCGGTTCCTGTTTTTTTAAAGCGTTTTTGAGAACCTTTATGGGTTTTCATTTTAGGCATGTTGATTTCCTCCTTGTTAACTTGATTGTTGCCGGTTAATTATTTATCTTTATCTTTGGATGGAGCGATCATCATAAACATATTACGACCTTCCATTTTTGGTTTTGATTCCACCGTTGCAATATCTTTTACTTCCTCAGCAAATCGATCCAGTACTTCTCTGCCGAGATCCTTGTGGGTAATTGCACGTCCGCGGAACCGAACCGCAGCTTTCACTTTATCCCCTTTGGAAAGGAACTTCCTTGCATTTTTCAGCTTTGTTTCAAAGTCATGATCGCCAATGCCAGGAGTAAAACGAACCTCTTTTACATTGATCACTTTTTGTTTTTTACGGGCTTCTTTTTCTTTTTTCTGCTGTTCAAATCGAAATTTCCCGTAATCCATAATCCGGCAAACAGGCGGTTTTGCATTCGGTGCCACCAGCACTAAGTCCAACTCACGCTTACTGGCAATTTCCAGTGCCTCCTGTTTTGATTTTACGCCAAGCTGATCCCCTGTAGAGTCAATGAGACGTACCTCTCTCGCACGAATCTTTTCGTTGACATTCATATCTTTGCTAATAGTCAAGCCACCTCCATAATATTTTTGAGCCTGATCCTGACAAGTGGATTTATCCATTAAAAAAGCGGGCACACGAATGCACCCACATATCTCCATAGTAAAAATATCAAAGATGAGTAACCAGCCAACTGCTTCTTAAGCGTTGATCAGGTGAGAAGCGGGTGCTTCTACTTGTCATAAGATCATTCAGTTTTATTAACTAATATAGCTTAGCATGTATTTTAAAATTTGTCAAATAAAAATTTTAACAACTTACTATTTTAAAAGTGTCTTTTCCACGATATCCTTTTTAATCAAAGCTTCAAAATCATTATAACCTAATGTCTCTGTCTCTTTCTTTCCATAGCGGCGCACATTTACGGCTTCCTCTTCCATTTCTCTATCACCAAGAACGAGGGCATATGGAATCTTTTGTGTCTGCGCCTCCCGGATTTTATAGCCGATTTTTTCGTCCCGTTCATCTACCGACACACGGACACCTGCAAAGCGCAGCAGTTCTTCCACTTTTTTCGCGTAGTCAAGATGCACTTTTGGTGAAACAGGAATGACTTTTACTTGAACAGGGGCAAGCCAGGTCGGAAATGCACCTTTATACTCTTCAATCAGAAATGCTACAAAACGTTCCATAGTAGACACAACACCACGGTGGATAACAACTGGGCGATGTCCTTTTCCATCTTCCCCAATATACGTTAAATCAAAACGTTCCGGCAGCTGATAATCGAGCTGTACAGTTGAAAGTGTCTCATCTTTACCTAATGCTGTTTTTACCTGAACATCCAATTTTGGCCCATAAAAAGCCGCTTCTCCCACTGCTTCTACATAATCCAAGTTCATATCTTCCATTGTTTCCTTCAGCATACCTTCCGCTTTTTCCCACATCTCATCATTGTCAATATATTTTTCCTTATCCTCTGGATCACGATAAGACAACCGGAAATAATAATCATCTATCCCAAAGTCTTTATATACCCGCTGGACAAGCTCTACAACCCGGATGAATTCCTCTTTCAACTGATCCGGACGGGCAAAAATATGAGCATCATTTAATGTCATGGCTCTCACACGCTGCAGCCCGGCCAGAGCTCCGGACATTTCATAACGGTGCATCGTGCCGAGCTCGGCTATGCGTACCGGCAGATTTCGATAACTCCACAGTTGATTTTTAAATACCATCATATGATGCGGGCAATTCATCGGACGCAGCACGAGTTCCTCATTGTCCATTTCCATCGTAGGGAACATATCATCCTGATAATGATCCCAGTGACCGCTTGTTTTGTAAAGGTCCACATTGGCCAAAACAGGTGTATAGACATGGTCATAGCCTAGCCGCTCTTCAATATCTACAATATATCGTTCTACCTGACGGCGAATTGTTGCTCCTTTTGGCAGCCATAACGGCAATCCCTGTCCTACTTCCTGAGAAACCGTGAAAATATCTAACTCTTTACCCAACTTGCGGTGATCCCGTTCCTTTCTTTCTTCCAGAATACGTAAATGTTCATCAAGCTGTCCCTGCTTTTCAAAGGCTGTTCCATAAATACGCTGCAGTTGCTGATTATCACTGTCTCCACGCCAGTAAGCACCAGAAATGCTTAGCAGTTTGAACTTTTTAATTTTATTTGTAGATGGAACATGAATTCCTCGGCAAAGGTCATAGAATTCACCTTGTTCATATATAGTAACTTGTTCATCTTCAGGGATTGCATCAATCAATTCCTGTTTCAGGTGATCATCACTAAACATCTCTTTCGCCTTTTCCCGACTTACTTCAAGACGATTGATTTCCAGTGCCTCATCTACAATTTTGTTCATTTCTTTTTCTATTTCTGGCAAGTCTTCCGGTGTAATTTTATGTTCCATATCCATATCATAATAGAAACCTTCTTCAATTACTGGTCCTACACCAAATTTCACATTTTGGTATATCCGTTTAATTGCCTGTGCCATCAGATGGGCTGTCGAGTGGCGCATGATGTCAATGCCCTCTTCATTTTTATAAGTGATAATTTCCAGCTTGCCGCCAGACTTTAATTCCCGTCTCAAATCAATTGCTTCCCCGTCCAATTTGATGGCCAGTGCTTGTTTTTTCAAACCTGGTGATATGCTTGCTGCAACTTCTTCACCGGTGGTACCTTGTGGAAATTTCTTTTCCGCTCCATCAGGAAAAATAATTGTAATTTCTTCTGTCATGATCTTCACTCCTCATTACTATTAGCTATAATACCAATAAAAATAAAACGCCCATCCCTCTGCTTTAAAGCAAAGGGACGAGCGCTTGAGACGTCGTGGTTCCACCCTATTTCCCGCATATTTTGCGGCTTCATGATCTTTAACGCAAGACGAAGCGCTGCTGTTTCATTACATTCCCCAGCAGGGTTCCAAGGTGGTAATTAATTGAATATACAGGGAAGCTTCCAGCCTTGGCTTCCTTCTCTGTTAAGTATAAACACAATTAATCTTGGCCTTGTCATTACCTTTTGGTCATCCAATTTTCTTAATAATATATAATGTGTATTATAGCTCCAGATGTGGTGAAAATCAAGTATTATTTCTGATTACTCATTTTTTTATAAGGAAATGGAAAATGCCTGTCATGTTCAAATATAACCTTTTCTTGAAAAATATTAATGACGGTCATTGTTTTTGGTTCTGAAGGATCGTTCCCATAAATCTTTATTTTCTCCGGTGCCATCGCAATTAGCGGAGCCAAATTTAACTCATTTTCATCAAGACCAAAGATGTACAGCGCCTCACGCTGCATCCGCTCCCTCAGCTCCTTATTTGAAATCTTCCTTCCATGCTCATTAAAAAATAAAAAAGGGTCTCTCTGTAAAATATGAATAAGTGGGACAGTGGACTCTTTTTTTGCAATATAATTCCTGAGCATATTTACAAATTCCTGATGATCTTCTTCCCGCTTAAACTCATCAATAGCGAGACCGACATAATGTATAAGCTGATCTCTAAACGGATTCAAGGAAAATTTTACGATCGAATCAAAATGTACAATGTCTGCGTTTTTTATGTGAGAGATAAATAATGTTTGCAGAAATTGACTTGGATCTTTATTCTTGCGTATTTTCAGGCTGTCTTCATCTTCCCCGGCAAAAATCCATTGGGTCAACTCCTGAATGCGCTCCTTCTCAATAGGATCGGTGTAGTAATAATATTTTCCTATAATATCATCAATCTTTTTTCCTAAACGGAATGTCAGAAATACATCGACCATCGATGTTGAAATAACTTCCAAAAATTCCTTTTTTGGCATCATCTCCTCCAACTGTATTTGATTCCCCCATTCTTCATCCGTTTTCCAGTTTAATTCAAATTCTTTATAATAACGAAAAATCTGTTCACAAAAACGAATGACTTCTTTATCCGATTCAAAAAAAATTTTCAGCAATAAACATCACCCTCGCCCAACACCAAACTGTTACATTATATGGACGAGGGTGCGTAAAAATGAATAATAAAAGAAACTAGTAAAAACTAATATAACTAGAATGGACATGAATAAAAATAGGAACCGCTTGTTATT
Source organism: Virgibacillus oceani (assembly GCF_041521345.1). GTDB lineage: Bacteria > Bacillota > Bacilli > Bacillales > Amphibacillaceae > Virgibacillus_N > Virgibacillus_N oceani_A. Next base: position 43,824 of record NZ_JBGOHB010000018.1, read on the forward strand.
ACTTAACAAGCGGTTCCTTATTAAAACGGTTTTAAACACATAAAGATTTTCAACCTCTCCGGTTATCTCCAAACAACCTAACTTCCCTGCTAACCTGCCTGATTCTCTCGGTAATCCGGCCTGCCTTCACTGTTTCAACTCCGCTTCTAGTGGAAGCTAGGTGATCCTCCAGCTGCTCCAGGCTATAATTGGACGTAAAGAAAACTGGCAGCCTCTCCATCATCCGGTACTGTAAAACCGACCCGAGTATTTCATCCCTGAACCAGGAAGACTGCATTTCCGCACCAATATCATCCAGCATCAGCACATCGGCCTGTTTAAAAAAGTCTATTTTTTCATTGATGGAGTCATCTTTTAAAGAAGATTTCATTTCCCTGACAAACTCCGGCATATAAATAAGCGAGGAAGATACATTCAACGCTTTCAATTTATTTGCCAAAGCACCGAGAAAATATGTTTTCCCCACTCCAAAAGGACCGTAGAAGTATATTCCCTTGCCAGGGAGTCCAGCTTTACTCTGTTCTACAAAGTGAATCAATTCTTTGATGGCTTCATTTCTTTTCGGATCTCTGCTGTCAATGTCTGAAAGGTTCGCCTCGAGTATTTCTTTTGGCATATATAAGCTTTGCACGAGTTTCTGCTGCTTGCGTTTATTTTCTTCATCAATCCTGTTATGGCATTTTTCATAGGATAAATGAATTTCCCCATTATCTACTTCAAGAATGGGAGAGTATCCTTGAATCATATTAATGCATGAGCCGTAAGACTTACAAGCACTGCACTGTTTGGATTGAGTTTTATATTCATGTAATTTTATCAGATTTTTTTCAATCTCAGCTTCTGTTAATTCAGGATGTAAAGATAATAACTCTTTTATTTCCAAATCCTGTAATACTTCCTGCTTGATATTTATATAGTTTTCCTGGAAATTTTCGTTATTCCTCATCCATTTTTTTAATGTTGATTGTACTGGCTTCATTAAAATCATCCCTTAAAATGATTAGTTTTGATTTCCACCGGAATACCTGCGCAGCAATGCTTCAATTTCTTTTTGTTCGTTATTAACATTGCTGGCATGCTTTTCGGCTTCAACTGGTTTTTGTTTCTGCTTTCGTTCTTTAAACCAATCTGGAACAACCTCTTTTGAGGCCGGTTTTTTATAATAGTTATTTTTCTTAGGTATAGGTTTATTTTGGAATCTATCTTTTTCTGCTTTGGCAAAGCGCATGGCTTCCTTTGCTGTTGTTAAATTTGCTCTGGACCAATGGCTAGCTATTTTTTCCAAATATGCTTTTGACAATCTCATGTTAGACTGCAGCAGGACGTAATGTATAAGGACATTCATCACCGGTGATGGCAGTCCTTGTGACACCATCACTTCCCTGATCATTCTCATATCCTGTTCTGACGCCTGATTTCCTTTGGAATAATCTTCAAGCAACTGCTTCGGTGACATAGTTTCCAGTTCATGAATTAATTGCTCTTCTTTTGTTACAGGCTTTTCCACCGGCTTTTGTACTGTTGTTTGTTTATCTGTTAATTTAATGGATTTTCCATTATTTTTTGTTTTAAATAAATCATGACAGGCAATTTTAAATTCTTCTGTATGTAACACGTTTTCATCTGTTAACGCCCATTGCAGCGACTTTTCAATTTCAAACATTTCCAGTTCATACAGTTCCATCATTTGTGCGATCAATTTCCGGTTTTCTTTCGTCAGTACATGATGAGCCGGAATCATCCGTTGCTTCAGCATTTGCTCCAGCCAGGAAAAATCAACCTGAATTTCTTCTTCTATTCCCTGCACATTTTCGGTAAGCGTTTCAGTAAGTACCATCGGCTGAACAGTGTCAAATACGTCATGGAAAGAAACCGTGATCTCTCTTCCTGGACTATAAAGTGCTTCCACTGAAAAATATTGCTTTAACCTCGAAAACTTGGCCTCCCCAATATGGTGATATAAAAGCTGCGTCAGCATCGGATCTGTAAAAAAAGCTTTCGTTCCAAATGGAGGCTGCAGTTCATAAATAAATATTCTCTTTCCTTCTGAATTCTTTTCAAAAACTTTTAATAATCCGATCCCTTCAAGCTTTACTCTAGTACGGTAAATTTCATCCAAAGGCAAATTTAAATAATTCATTAAAGTATGATGTGTCTGCGCATGCTGTTCATGCTGCAAATCTATTTCATGCAGCATTGTTTGATATAATGTAACAGACTTGCTTCCAATTAATGGCTGATATAAATGGGTTAAAGATTTTGTGAAATCCAATGGCAAATCAGCTTTTATCAAAACATAATATCCATCAACAGGTAAAATTTTTCCGATCTTATTCATCCTTCTCTAACCCCTTTTTGTCCGCGCTTTATGATTCATTTCTATCCGTTTTGATTAGATCCTTCAGTTCATCAAGAAAGACACTGATATCCTTAAACTGACGGTAAACAGAGGCAAACCGTACGTAAGCAACTTCATCTACTTCTGAAAGCCTGTCCATGACAAGCTTGCCGACTTCATTGCTGTCCACTTCCGCATTTCCTTTGTTACGCAATTCTTTTTCTGTACTTAAGGCTATTTCTTCAATTTTTTCCAGTGGAACAGGTCTTTTTTCACAGGCTCTGATTAAACCGCGAATCAGTTTTTCCCTGCTGAACTCCTGTCTTGTACCATCTTTTTTCACAACAATTAAAGGTACTTCCTCCACTCGTTCAAACGTTGTGAAGCGAAAACCGCATTGTTCGCATTCCCTTCTTCTCCGAATAGCCTGTCCTTCTTCTATTGGCCGGGAATCTAGCACCTTTGTACTTTTATAATGGCAATTTGAACATCTCACTTGGTCCACCCCTATAATTTTTGGATCTTATTTTACTGGAGTCATTTCTTTATTCAGCCGGTCATACAATTGGCTGATCAATCTTCTGCTGTACCCGAAATCAAACGGAAACACGCTCTCTGATGTCGCGGCAAAATCAATAGCAGTGTGATAAGGCCTGATCATAATCACAGTAGCTACAATAAAAATGCTCTTTCCCTTTATTAAATAGAAGCTCATTTCTCCATGTTCTATGGATATGGCATTCATCTCAAATTCCGGTTCGTTCTCCACCATTTTTTTGAGGAGATCAAATCCTTCTTCCTTTGTTATTTTAAAATATCGTGTTTTCAGCACCGGATCCCAATGTTTATCCATTGTCTCCTGATGGTTACTGAAATATTTATGCAAAAATTGACGAAAAGACATGTCTTCAGCACCCTGTTTAAATTCTCTTTTATTCATTTTACCACGATTCCGTGGAATCCTCTATGTCTAAAATAAAATCTATTATTTTACAATTTATTTCTTGTCAACTATGCTTTTTATGTACTTATTGTATATCATTCACCGCAAGTTACATAATGACATACCGTAATAGCGCTCACAAGTGAATATGGTAGCCTTTTTACTTTTGCACAAAGCAGAAAGGCACACCAGTTAATGGTGTGCCTTTCCTTAATGGCGGCAAAAAGTTATGAAATTTTAGCATGCCTCTGATGGATATAGCTGCCGACATATTTAGTTAAATCAAGTACGCGTTTTGAATATCCCCATTCATTATCATACCATGCCAGCACCTTGACTTTATTCTCTTCCATTACCATGGTTGAGAGTCCATCGATGACTGCTGAGTATTCGCTTGTCGTGTAATCAACAGATACAAGCGGTTCATCACTATAGTCAACAATGCCTTTTAATTCATTTTTGGATACTTGCTTGAAGACCTCATTAATTTTTTCCGGTGTAACCGTCTCTTCTACATCCACAACTAAGTCAACCAATGAAACATTCGGTGTTGGCACGCGAAGCGCCATGCCATGAAGCTTGCCATTTAGATGAGGCATTACTTCTCCGAGTGCTTTCGCCGCACCAGTAGACGTTGGAATAATGGACTGTGTTAATCCTCTTCCCCTGCGAAGATCCTTATGCGGATTGTCCAAATTCTTTTGATCATTTGTAAAAGAATGCACTGTTGTCATTAAACCATTTTCAATGGAAAAATGATCATCCAGTACTTTTACGACAGGTGCCAGGCAGTTGGTAGTACAGGATGCATTGGAAATAACATCATCTTGATCTGGACTATACGTCTCTTCATTTACACCCATAACAATGGTATTATCCACTTGTTTTCCCGGTGCAGTAATGACTACTTTTTTCGCGCCTGCCTCTAAGTGAAGTCCGGCACTTTCCTTCGTCTTAAATTTGCCGGTTGCTTCTATAACTACATCTATATCAAGCTCTTTCCAAGGCAGTTTTTCCGGCTCCCTGGAATTAACGATATTCACCATATTACTATTAATTTCCAAACCATCTTCTGCTGCTTTTACTTCTCCCTGGAAGCGGCCATGGACACTGTCATACTTAATTAAATGAGCCAGTGTTTCAGCAGGATAGCTTGCATTCACAGCTACTACATCAAATTGATCATCCATCACAGCCTGACGAAATACCATTCGTCCGATACGGCCAAAACCATTAATAGCAATCCGGGTCTTATTCATCGCAAATCCTCCCATATATGTTACACTCATTTTCGCTTTTTCTGTAATTAGTATAACATATTTAATGAAAAATGTGCATTGTATTTTCCGGAGTTGTTTATTTTTTATTTTCTGAATAGAAATTATTTTTTCGAAAATGTAGACTGTTAATATTACCCATAAAAAAATCCGTCTATACTAACGGATTTCCCTATCTCTTCCTTATATAATCTCCCAATTTTTTAAAATAGATTCCAGTTGCTGAAAAGACTCAAATTTACTGCCATTATTATCAATCACTTCATCAGCCATGTCTGCTTTTTCTTTTACAGTGATCTGAGATCTGATGCGCTGCATTGCTTCTTTTTCAGTGTAACCGTTTCTCTCCGTTAAACGCTTTAATTGGACGGATTCATCAACATACACGACAACTGTCTTATCCACAAAATGGGTTAACTTGCTTTCAAATAACAAAGGGATATCAAGCACCACGCATTTTTCTCCGTTTTTCACATAAGCATCCCGTTTGCTTAGCATTTTTTCCCTTACAGCAGGATGTACAATCTGATTTAATGTCCTTCTTTTTTCTTCATCAGCAAACACAATTTGCCCAATCTTGTCACGATCCAATGTCTGATCCTCTTGTAAAATTTGTTCTCCGAACGCTGCAACAATTTCTTTATAAGCCTTCTCACTCGGCTCCACTACTTCTCTTGAGAGCTTGTCTGCATCAATGACAGGTATACTAAATTCATCAAACATAAGGGATACCGTACTTTTTCCGCTGGCAATACTGCCGGTTAATCCAATAACAAGTGTCACTTTCTCACCTCTTTTAACTTCTGACATTTGTTGCACACATGGGTTCCTCGGCCGCCTACTTTCAATTTCACGATAGACTGCCCGCAAACTTTACAGCCGTTATTTTCCTGTCCATAGACAAATAATTCCTGCTGAAACATGCCCATATCCCCTTGTGAGTTTACATAGGAACGTATCGTTGTACCGCCTTGCTTCACTGCCTCATGCAATGTCTCGATGGCATGTTTCCTGATTGCTTTAGCCTCTTTTTGAGTTAGTTTCCTTGCTCGTTTTAACGGATGAACACCGGCTTTAAATAGCGTTTCGTCCACATAAATATTACCGAGTCCGGCAACCACAGTTTGATCGAGTAAAACCAACTTTATTACCCGGTCTGTGTGCTTTAATTTATTTGAAAAATAATCCAGCGTAAAAGCTTCATCAAAGGGATCGGGACCTAATGTGCTTAATGGTTTATTCAAAAATTCCTCTCCCTTTGGAAATACATGCATCGTGCCAAATTTACGGACATCATTATATCGGAGCTCTTCTCCACCCGTACATTTGAAAATGACATGGGTATGCTTTTTCACCGGTTCACTTGATTTATGCACACTGTATTTCCCTTCCATCCGCAAATGGGAAACAAGTATATAATCATCCAGCTGGAATAATAGAAATTTTCCTTTCCGGGTGATATCCCGTATAGTCTGTCCTTTCAAAAGAAATTTAAAATGTCCCACATCATCCGGCTGTTTGATAATATTTGGCCAATATACATTTACTTCATTAATTGTTTTATTTACAGTTAATAGCTTAAGTGTCTCTTTAATTGTCTCTACTTCCGGTAATTCCGGCATTCCCCTCAAACTCCCTTACTTCGCATCAAACCAGCTTTTCCCGTAAGAATAATCCACTTTTAACGGGACATTCAGCTCCACTGTCTGTTCCATCATTTCCGGCACAATTTCGATGAGCCGATCCAATTCATCTTTTGGTGCCTCCATAATCAGTTCATCATGAACCTGTAATAAAAGCCGAGTTTGAAGCTTTTCCTCTTTTAATTTTTCATACAGATCAATCATTGCTTTTTTAATAATATCTGCGGCACTTCCCTGTATCGGTGTATTCATCGCCGTTCTCTCCGCGAAGCTTCGCATATTAAAGTTGCGGCTCGTGATTTCAGGGAGGTATCTCCTTCTTTTCATCAGTGTACTGACAAAGCCTTTCTGTTTGGCTTGCTGGACGATCTCATCCATATAGATCTTTACACCGGGATAGCTTTCAAAATATCGGTCGATAAACTGCTTTGCTTCCTTCCTTGTTATACCCAGGTTCTGAGATAACCCAAAATCACTGATACCATACACGATACCAAAGTTAACAGCCTTTGCCTGCCTGCGCATATTGCTTGTTACTTCTTCCTTTTTAACATGAAAAACATCCATTGCTGTTTTTGTGTGAATATCCATATTTTCTTTAAATGCCTCGACTAACTTATCGTCATTGGCAATATGGGCAAGTACCCTTAATTCTATTTGGGAATAATCGGCAGCAAACATGATCCAGTCTTTTTCCGACGGGACGAATGCCTGTCTGATTTTCCGTCCTTCTTCAATGCGAATAGGTATGTTTTGCAAGTTAGGTTCAACCGAGCTTAATCTTCCAGTTTGGGTCAGTGCCTGATTAAATCGGGTATGAATTTTATTCGTGTTTCCATCCACAACCTTTAATAACCCTTCAATATAGGTTGATTGTAGTTTGCCCAGCTGACGATATAAGAGCAGCTTAGGAATAATTTCATGCTCATTCTTTAGTTGTTCCAGGACATCAGCTGCTGTAGAATATCCTGTTTTTGTTTTCTTAATCACCGGAAGACCAAGCTTTTCAAATAAGATAGGGCCTAATTGTTTCGGTGAATTTAAATTAAACGTCTCACCAGCGAGATCGTGAACGCCTTTTTCCAAATCTGTCAGACGCTGTTTCAAATCTATTCCCATTTCCTCCAGCTTTTCCCTGTCAACAAGGACACCTGTATGCTCCATCACGCCCAAAATTAATGCGAGTGGCATTTCCAGTTCTTTTAATAATTCATATTGCTCATTATTCTTTAACTGTTCTTCCATTTTTGACTGTAGTTCATATAATGCACTTGCTTTTCGTACAACATGCTCGGCTAAAATTTCCGCTTCCGGCAGCTGCATTTTCGCACCGCGTCCATATACTTCTTCATCAAACCGTACATCCGTTTTCCCCATACGATTGCTTATCGCGGGAATATCATGGTTGTTCTCGGCTGGATTCAACAAATAGGAGCTCAACAGCATATCAAAAGTAATCCCTTTGACATCGATGCCATTTCTTTTTAATGCAACTACAGTACGTTTTGCATCAAAAATGCTTTTCTTTTGCGTTTCATCTTCAAGCCATGCTTTAAATGGCACTGATTTTAATGCGATTTCCGTTGGGATGAAAAACGCATTTGCATCATTAACCACGCCAATTCCATCTATTTTAGCCTGATGATAGTTTTCATCAAGCATTTCAACGACAAGGGCGCTATTATCGGAAAACATTTCATCGGTTACTTCATCTGCCAGCTTAAAATCTATTTCTTCCATGTTAGCTGCTTCTGCCTCTTCACTGGAAGAATCGTAATCGATTCGACTCAGCAAAGACTGAAAGCCAAGATCCCTGAAAATGGTACTTACCTTGTTTTGTTCATACCCTTCAAAGGAGGCATCATCAATGGACACCTTTACTGGTGATTCCCTATTTATCGTTACTAATTCCTTGCTCATAAATGCCTCATTTTTATGGTCAGTAAGTTTTTCCTTCAATTTCTTGCCGCTGACATCATCCAGATTGTTATACAATGCATCCAATGTTTCAAATTGTTTTAAAAGCTTTATTGCTGTTTTCTCCCCTACTCCTGGGACTCCTGGAATATTGTCGGAGGAATCCCCCATAAGCGCCTTTAAATCGATAATTTGATCCTGGCTGATCTCCATTTTTCCCTTTAAGTATTCAGGCGTATAGCGTTCCACATCACTGATGCCTTTTTTGGTTACATGGACCGTTACAGTGTCAGAAACAAGTTGCAGTAAATCTTTATCCCCAGATATCACAGTAACATTCCAATTATTATCTTCTGCATTTTTTGAAAGGGTCCCGATAATATCATCCGCTTCAAAGTTTTCCAGATCATAATGTTTGATTTGAAAGGCATCAAGCACTTCTTTTAAAATAGGAAATTGTTCGGATAATTCAGGAGGGGTTTTTTGCCTTCCACCTTTGTATTCTTTATACGTTTCATGACGGAATGTTGTTTTGCCTGCATCAAATGCGACAAGCATATGTGTTGGTTTTTCCTCTTCCAGTATCCTGAGTAACATTGTTGTAAACCCGTAAACTGCGTTCGTATAAACGCCTTTATCATTATTTAAGAGCGGCAATGCAAAGAATGCGCGGTAAATAATACTGTTTCCATCGATTAAAACTAATTTATTCGTCATATGTAATTTCCTCCGTTAAATGACATTTATATTTATTTTATCATTGTATATGGACAAAGTGAAACTTCTTTACATGAGGGAGCACGACTTTTCTGGAATAACATCTGGACTCTGTTACTCGGCTAAAGAAAAAAGTTTTAATCACATACCAGAGAGTGCTTCTCTAATACATGACAGCACACAATACACATCCATCATGTATCAAATAGAATCACTTGAAAAAACCGATGAGAAATATATTCCTCATCGGTTTTTAACGGGATTCATAGAACTATTGCTTAGCTTTAAGATTCTTTGGCAGCTGCACTTCCATTGTTGTCCCTTTATTCGGTTCACTTACAATATCTATTTTTCCTTCATGCAATTCCACCACATGCTTTACAATCGCAAGGCCAAGCCCTGTACCACCCGTGTTTCTGCTTCGGGCTTGATCCACGCGATAAAATCGCTCGAAAATGCGCGGGATCGCTTCATGCTCTATTCCAATCCCAGTATCTTCTACTTCTATGTTGACATATTCCTCTGTTTCATTTACACGCAGGTCAATTCTCCCCTCTTCTGCCGTGTAATTTATTGCATTATCCAACAGATTGATCATCACCTGTTTTACTTGTTCTCTGTCGGCATAAAGTCTGATTGCATCCCCAATTTCCACATGAAAATCTATTCGTTTTTCATTTGCTTTTTGCTGTATAATCGGTTTCACTTCATCTGTCACGCTATTAATATCTATGTCTGTTTTAACCAGTCGAAAATCTTCCCTTTCCAAACGGGATAGTCTTAATAAATCTTCAACTAAAAACTGGATACGGTCACTCTCTTTATAAATGATCTCGAGAAATTCATGATTCGGTTCACCAATGTTCTTCGGGTCATCCAGCATAGTTTCAGCGAACCCTTTGATCGAAGTGATTGGTGTTTTCAGTTCATGAGATACATTCGCTACAAAATCTTTTCTCATCAGTTCTATTTTTTTCATTTCAGTAATATCATAGAGCATAATAACTGCGCCTTTTAACATATTTCGTTCGTTAAAGATTGGCGCCCCTACTACTTCAATATACACTCGGTCCAATCCACGGTAATGGGAAAAAGAATCCTTTACGTTTTTTTCGTACAGGAACGTATTTTGAATCGTTTCATGAATGATTTCACTATCCAGCACATCATAATACAAATAACCTTTGTATGCTTTCGGCGTATTTCCGAACATCATTATAAATTTGCGGTTGACGAAATGAATATACCCTTTCGCGTCCACAAGTACGAGACCACTCTCCGTGTTATCAATAATGGTAGATAATTGTTCCGAGTACATCTGTTCCTGAATGGAAAGCTCTCCAAGGCTTCGGCCAAGGTCATTTATTCTATTGCTCAGGTTTCCCACGCTATCATCTTTCGGATGATGAAATCTGGCTCGGTAATTCCCTTTTACAATTTCATCCACAGTATTTGTGGCCTTTTGAATCGGTATAATATATTTGTCATACAAATGGATTAATACAATTAGAAATATAATAAAGATCGTTAACAGAACCGCAATAAGGATGAAATAATTATCCACTGCCCGACTCAACACAAGTCCGGCAACAGAAAGTAAAATAAAAATTAAAACAACATAAAAAAATACAGGTTTCTTAAATAATGTCTTCATAATGTCGGCTCCTCTAACTTATAGCCTAAACCTCGCACCGTCTTAATATAAACGGGCTTTTTCGTATTTGGTTCAATTTTTTCTCTGACATGGGATACATGCACATCGACAATCCGTGTATCCCCCACAAAATCATAATCCCATACGCTACTCAGCAATTGATCTCTTGATATCACTTTCCCCTTATGTTTTGCAAGATAATACAGCAGCTCAAATTCTTTTCTCGTAAAAGTGATGACTTCTTCGTGCATTTCTGCTTCATAACGTTCTGGGAAGATAACCAATTCCCCAACTTTTATTGATGAGAAATTTCCTGGCACCTGTTTATTTGTTCTTCTGAGAATGGCTTTTACCCGGGCAACCACTTCTTTGGGGCTGAACGGCTTTGTCAAATAATCATCTGCACCAAGCTCAAGTCCAAGTATTTTATCTAATTCATCATCCTTGGCGGTTAACATTAAAATGGCTGTATCAATTTTATTATTCCTTAATTCTTTACATACCTCCAGCCCATCCAATTTTGGCAGCATCAAATCAAGAATAATTAAATCATAGTTTTGTGCCATTGCTTTTTCAACCGCTTCCTCGCCATCATATGCTACTTCCGTTATATAATTTGCATTTTCCAGATTGTACTTTAATAATGTAACAATAGATTTTTCATCATCTACAATCAAAATATGTTGAGACATCTGTTTACCCCATTCCATTCCATGCTCTAAAACACAGTATATACTACCTTCTATTCTACAATGAATGAAACAATATGTGAACATAAGCGAGTGTAAAGAAAAATTTACACTATAACAAATGAAGAGAATAAGACAAAAGTATTTTAACCAAAAGAAAACCCGAACTTTATTAAAGTTTTGCGAATAAGCCCTCTGGAAATAATCTTCGCTTTCACGCCTCCGGGTAAAAGTGCGACATCCGATCAAACTCCTTTTGCCGTTTTCTCGGTGTCTTCTTTGCCGTGGGAGAGTGGTGAGCCTTCTTGCCCCGACGAGGGGTATGGCGACGTTGCACGCAAAGGACGGTTTTAGTCGGCCTTCATTATTAAAGCCTGTGGGCCTCACCCATCTCCTACTTCCCACAGGACAAGTAAAGCTTCTACAGCGTTACATCTTCGTGAGAAAATGGCATGCGATTTTGAAGAATCTACGTGTATTTCCTCCGCTAGATCAGTTCATTAATTGTATTTAAAATGGATTATTTTATTATGTCCCAGCCTCTTTTTCTTTCACAAACCAGTATAATTATTAAAAAAAGTTTTCCAATGATGCGGCGTTTAATGAATTCGGCTTGTATGCCGGACAAACATGAAGTTTCCCGTGAACGATGCTGTCTCCTTCAATATCAAACCCGTGAACAGCAACTGCAATTTGATGATTCTTTTCATCAATATTAATAATTTCAATGGTGAATTTTACTTCGGATTGATGAAATACAGGTTTTGGGAACGTCATTTCATGTTGGGTAATATGACTTCCTGGTCCTGGCAAATGCATGGATATCATGGATGAAATAATGCCGAATAACATTACAGACGGCACAATAGGTTTTTCGTAAGGCGTCTGTGATGCATAATCATGCTGAATATATAATGGGTTTGCATCATTTGTCAATCCTAGATACAAAAGTAAATCCCTGTCTTCAATTATTATGGCTGAAGTATATTTGTCTCCTATGTTTAAATCCTGAATTTCCTTTCCAAGCTTTCTCTTTTTCCCAATCATAATCTCACCTCCACGTATGTAAGCGTTTACTATTATAACAAATAATTTGGGTAGTCGCTATAGTTTAAACTTCTACATTAAAAAAGAGGCCATTTTTTACAAAACAGCCCCATTTATCAGCAGTCAGCACAGGAAGAACCTTGTGCTGACTGCAGTTCATTATTTTAATATATTCAAAACGTCTTTTACGGATTGAGCAGATTTATCGAGTTCGTCTTTTTCATGATCAGTTAGATCAAGCTCGATGATTTCTTCAATTCCTTCGCCGCCAAGAATAGTTGGGACGCCGAGATAAATATCCGAATAACCGTACTCCCCTTCTAAATAGGCGATAGAAGGAATAACCCTACGCTGATCTTTCAAAATTGATTCGGCCATTATCACGAGGGATGCGGCCGGTGCATAATAAGCACTGCCGTTACCAAGCAATCCGACAATTTCTCCGCCGCCTTTTCGGGTACGTTCGACAATGGCATCCAGTCTGTCCTTACTCATTAATTTTTCCAGCGGTATTCCGCCTGCATAGGAATAACGGATCAATGGTACCATATCATCTCCATGGCCGCCGAGAACAAAACCGGTAATATCTTTTACAGATAGATTCAGTTCTTGTGCAACAAAAGTACGAAAACGGGCAGTGTCCAATACGCCGGATTGTCCGATGACACGCTCTTTTGGCAAACCCGATTCTTTAAATACGGAATAAGTCATGGCATCAACCGGATTGGTCAGTACAATAATGTACGTATCAGGTGAATACCTGACAATATCCTTTGTCACTGATTTCATGATGTTAGCATTGGTATTGACGAGGTCATCCCGGCTCATTCCGGGCTTTCTGGCAATACCGGCTGTAATAATCACCAAATCGGATCCTTTAGTGTCCTCGTAATTAGCCGTGCCGGTAATATTTGCATCAAAACCCTCTACGGGGCTTGCTTCCATCATGTCCAAAGCTTTTCCTTTTGTTGGATCTTCCCTATCCGGAATGTCTACAAGGACTATGTCTCCCAGCTCTTTTTGCGCAAGCATCAGTGCCGTTGTAGATCCGGTAAAACCTGAACCGATTACCGAAATTTTGTTTCGCTTTATCGCCATTTGGCGACCCTCCTAATACGTATTAATCCATGTTTTTAATTAATTCTGATCCAAACTCGGAACATTTTACTTCTGTTGCACCATCCATTAGACGGGCAAAGTCATAAGTAACCACTTTTGATGCAATGGTTTTATCCATAGATTTCGTGATTAAGTCCGCAGCTTCTCTCCAGCCTAGATGCTCAAGCATCAGGACACCGGAAAGAATAACAGAAGATGGGTTTACTTTGTCCATTCCTGCATATTTTGGTGCAGTTCCATGGGTTGCTTCAAAAATCGCATGTCCGGAATCATAGTTAATATTCGCCCCAGGTGCAATTCCGATTCCGCCAACCTGTGCTGCAAGGGCATCGGAAACATAATCTCCATTTAAGTTCATTGTTGCAACTACATCAAATTCTTTCGGACGGGTTAAAATCTGCTGCAGGAAAATATCAGCAATGGCATCTTTCACAATGATTTTACCGGCTTTCTCTGCTTCATCCTGTGCTTTATTGGCAGCGTCTTTCCCATCTTTTTCAATGATGCGGTCATATTCTGCCCATGTGAAGACTTTATCTCCATACTCTTCTTCTGCTACTTCATAGCCCCATGCTTTAAATGAACCTTCCGTGAACTTCATAATGTTACCTTTATGTACTAAAGTAACATTCATCCGTCCTTCATTGATTGCATAGTCAATTGCTGAACGAACAAGACGCTTTGTTCCTTCTTCTGATACCGGTTTAATACCAATTCCGGATGTTTCAGGGAAACGGATATTTTTTACATCCATTTCATCCTGTAAAAAATCGATTACCTTCTTTACTTCATCAGACCCTTGTTGCCATTCGATACCAGCGTAAATGTCTTCTGTGTTTTCACGGAAAATAGCCATATCAACATCTTCCGGACGTTTTACCGGGGATGGTACACCGCTGTAATGACGTACCGGACGAAGGCATGCATAAAGATCCAGTTCTTGGCGCAATGCTACGTTTAATGAGCGGAATCCACCGCCAATTGGCGTAGTTAAAGGACCCTTGATTGCTATTTTATATTTATCTATGTTCTCTAATGTTTCATTTGGCAGCCATTCTCCTGTTTTATCATATGCTTTTTGACCGGCAAGTACTTCCATCCAGTCAATTTTTTTCTTTCCATCATATGCTTTTTCTACTGCTGCTTCAATTACTTTTTTGGAAGACGCCCAAATATCCGGCCCTGTTCCATCTCCTTCGATAAATGGAATAATCGGATTATCAGGTACGTTCATCTTTCCATTTTCTACAACAATTTTTTCTCCTTGTGCCATTAAAATAACCTCCAAATTACTAATATACTTTTTCTCTCTAAAAGAATAGCTGGTTATTCAGCTATTCTCTTTTACCGGTTTTCAATCTTAACATATTCCGGTGATTCAGGACCAATATATTCTGCACGTGGACGAATCAGACGGTTGTTTGCATATTGTTCCAGAATATGTGCCAGCCAGCCTGAAGCACGACTCATTGCAAATATTGGTGTGAATAGATCATGATCTATCCCAAGACTATGATATACGGAAGCCGAATAGAAATCAACATTTGCCGGAAGCCCTTTATTTTCTTTAATATAGTTCTCAATTTTCACGGACATATTATACCACTTTGAATTTCCTGTGAGTTCTGTAAGCTGTCTGGACATTTCTTTCAGGAATTTAGCACGCGGGTCACCATGCTGGTACACGCGGTGTCCCATCCCCATAATTTTTTCTTTATTTTCAAGTTTTTTCTCAATATATGGAATGGCATTTTCTTCCTCACCAATATCAGAAAGCATGGCCATTACCTGTTCGTTTGCTCCGCCGTGCAATGGCCCTTTTAATGCTCCGATTGCAGCTGTCATGCCGGAATAAATATCCGATAGCGTTGCCACACAAACCCTTGCAGTAAAGGTGGATGCGTTTAACTCGTGATCCGCATGAAGAACTAATGCCTTGTTAACAGCCTCCACTTCAATAGCTTCCGGATCTTTACCATTAAGCATGTAAAGAAAATTCTCGGCATAGCTGTAATCTTTTTTTGGTTGAACCAAATCTTTCCCATGTCTGATTCTGGAAAAAGCGGTAACAATAGAAGCAATTTTCGCCTGAATCCGAATTGCTTTTTGTTTATTTGCTTCTTCAGTCATTTCATCTGCTTCATCATCATACAGACCAAGCAGTGAAATTGCCGTACGCAATGCAGCCATTGGATGTACCTTTGATAAATCATAAGCCCTCAGATGTTCAACAACGCCTTCAGGAATTGTCATATTTTCTGCGAGTTCAGCTTGAAAAGCATCCAGTTCCGATTGCGTTGGCAGCCTTAAATTCCATAATAAAAAAACTACTTCTTCAAAACTCGAGTTTTCAGCGAGATCATCAATTTTATAGCCTACATATGTAAGCTGATCATCAATAATAGAACTAATTGACGACTGAGTTGCGACAACTCCTTCAAGCCCTTTTGCTGATGTCATAACAAACCCTCTCCTTTTCTATAATTTGTGTATGGATGTGAGCCATTAACGACAATTGTTTAAAAACCAGCATTGTCATTCCCACTCCAATTATAAAGTAATATGTAAGTAATGTGAATTGAAAGCGATTATTTTTATTAAATTCATCAAATAAATCGACTGAAATTGATAAATCATGACATTTAGTTGCAATTTTTGGCAGTATACCTTTTCTTCTATACTTGTAAAAGGACTTCTATTTGTTGGTCAAGTTGCATAGATAACATAGTAATTAGATTAATATTTTTATAGCCTGATAGGCTTGGAATAATGAGGTTAAAATTTTAAAATCTGGCATAGCGGAGGAATAATATGTACAAGCAGTTATTCTATCAAACATTGCGCTTTTTTATTGTTATCGCTGTTATTATAGGCACTTATTTCCTGTTTACGAACACATGGATATTTATTTTTCCTATTACATTCGTAATATTTTTTTCCATGTTCCTCCATCCGTATGTTAGTTTTCTGCAGGACAAGCTGAAATTCCCTCGTCTGATTGCAACATTAACGGTGATCACTATTGTCTTTATATTGTGTATTGGAATGTTATTTTTTATTATTACTGAAATCGTGCAAGGCGCAGTTTTTCTGGCTGATTTTCTGCCAACTCATTTTCAGCAATTTATTGTGATAGTGGAAAATTTTATTCAAACAAAACTCTTGCCAATGTATGAGACAGTCATATCTTTTTTACATACGCTGGATGCGTCCCAGCAGAAGACGCTCAATGAAACTGTACAACAAATATTAAGTCAAGTTGCAGCTTTGGGATCTCAGTTATTACAAAACCTGCTAATGATGATTCCTGAGCTTTTCACATGGCTTCCGGGTTCTGTAACCATCGTAATTTTTATTATCATTGCTACCATTTTAATGACAAATGACTGGCCTAGACTGAAAAAAAGAGCCGAAGAGGTCATTTCACCTTCCATACAGTCATACTGCAGGGAAATTATATACCATTTAAAAAAAGCAGTAGCAGGGTTTATGAAAGCACAGTTTACGCTAATTTTCATTACAATGCTGATCATATTCACCGGACTATCGCTATTAAAGGTAGAGCATGCAATAACGATTGCCCTGTTAACAGCGGTTATTGATTTGCTGCCTTATATTGGTACAGGCATTATATTCATTCCCTGGGCAATCTATTTATTTATAACAGGAAATTATTCACTGACGATTGGTCTAATACTTTTATATATGTTTATCGTTATCGTAAGGCAGTTTCTGGAACCAAAAATACTTTCTTCAAGCATCGGCATGAATCCACTGGCTGTTGTCATCGCCATATTTATCAGTGTTCAGCTGTGGGGGGTAATCGGTATTATAATTGCACCAATACTCGTTGTGATCGGCAATGTTCTATATCAAACCAGGATTTTCCATCAAGTTTGGTTTTTTATTAAAGGGTGATTACCATCTTCTATGAATAATCGTATTCTTATCCATCAACCGTCTAATTAATTTTTCAATACTGAGTTTAAACATGCTTCTCGTTACAGGAATAACAAGAAGAAAACCAGTAATATCCGAAATGAAGCCAGGTGTAAATAAAAAAGCCGCACCAACTAATATACAAATTCCATCAATAATATACATTGTTGGCGCCTCACCTCGCTGCATAGAAAGCTGTGCCTTTTTCCAGGTATCAATACCTTGCTGCTTTGCCAGATAAAGACCGATAATCCCGGTCATAATTATTATAAAAACTACCCACCATGGACCGATCATGCCACCGATCCAAACAAATAATCCAATTTCCAGTGCGGATAGAACCATGAGTACTAGCAGTATCCACCGCATATTCCCCCCCCCTTTCCCATTTGAGTGCAAGTAAAGAAAGCCATGCGTCCAACAATTACTTCATGGCTTTCTTTTACGTTTTACAATACTTTCATATGCCCTTTATAAATAGCTCCTTTAGTCCCGTCAATGGTAATGTCCTCCCCATTAGAAATGGTGTCAAAAACGTCTTGTACACCTACAATGACAGGGATGCCAAGGCTTACTCCGACTACTGCCGCATGAGAAGTCAAACCGCCTTCTTCCGTAATAATTCCGCCAGCTTTTTCAATCGCAGGCATCATATCGGGGTCGGTACCGTATGTGACGACGATATCCCCTTCGTCAACAGAATTTAACGCCTGTTCGGCATTTTTAACAGCCACTGCTTTTCCGTATGCGCTGCGTTTACCGATCCCCTGGCCCTTAGCAAGTACATCTCCGAGCACATGCACTTTTAGCAGATTTGTCGTGCCACTTTCACCTACTGGAACTCCGGCGGTAATAATAACCCTGCTTCCATGCTCCACCAATCCTGTCTTTAAGCCGCTTTCTATCGCTATATCAAGCATTTCATCGGTAGAATCAGCTTTTCTTCCCCTGGTAGGGTGTACGCCAAAAACGAGTGCAAGCTGACGGTTAATCCTGTCATGAAAAGTAACTGCAATTATCGGTGTAGCCGGTCTGTATTTGGAAATCATTCTTGCTGTATGTCCACTTTCGGTTGGAGCAATTATTGCATTTACACCAAGATTCATTGCTGTGTAGGTTACTGACTGACTGATCGCATCGGTAATTGTCATATCTATGTCTTTGGACCTGAATTTTAAAATCGCATGATGATCCAATGCCGTCTCGGTTTTTAATGCAATATCACTCATCGTTTGTACCGATTCAACCGGATAGTCGCCTGCAGCTGTTTCACCGGAAAGCATAATCGCATCTGTTCCGTCAAAAATAGCATTAGCTACGTCAGATGCCTCTGCTCTAGTCGGTCTTGGATTCCGCTGCATCGAATCAAGCATCTGCGTTGCTGTAATAACGGGTTTGCCCGAAAGATTACATTTTTTAATCATCTCTTTTTGGACAAGTGGTACGTCCTCTGCTGGAATTTCCACTCCCAAATCACCACGTGCCACCATTATCCCATCGCTTACTTCCAGTATTTTATCAAGGTTGTCGACACCTTCCCCGTTCTCTATCTTAGGAATAATTTTAATATGTGTGGCATCATGTTTTTCCAGCAGTTCCTGAATATCAAATACATCTGAAGGCCGGCGGACAAAGGAAGCAGCGATAAAATCAACATCCTGTTCAATGCCAAATAAAATATCCCGGGCATCTTTATCCGTTATGCCTGGCAAATTAACGGAAACATTTGGTACATTAACCCCTTTTTTGTTTGAAATTATTCCTCCGTTAATTACCTTTGTTTTTAATTCATTATTTTGTTTGTCAATCTCTAAAACTTCCAGTTCAATTAACCCGTCATCCAGCAGGATCTTTGAGCCTTCATGTACATCATGAATTAATCCTTCATACGTAATGGAAAAACGTGCTGCAGTTCCTTCTACCTCATCCACAGTGATTGTGACAAAGCTGTCTTGCTCCAATGCAGCTTCTCCACCTTTAAAGCTCCCTGTACGAATTTCCGGACCCTTTGTATCCAATAGGATAGCTACTGTTTTTCCTGTATTTTCCTGTGCCATTCTAATATTTTTTATTCGTTCCCCGTGCTCTTCAAAATTTCCGTGAGAAAAATTTAAACGAGCCACATTCATTCCTGCTTCAATGAGCTGTTCCAGCTTTTCCACTGTTTCTGAAGCAGGCCCAATCGTACAAACAATTTTCGTATTTCTCATGTTTTCATCTCCTTGCAGTTGTTATGGTTTATATAGACAGTTCTTTGGATAGCTGGTACATATCTTCGTCAATATGGTGCTTCTTGGATAAAATGGCGGAAAATTCATTGTTCACCAGTTTGTTCTGGTGTATTCCAACCATTTTACCAGATATTCCCTTTAGTAATAAATCAACGGAATAAGCCCCCAGTCTGCTTGCCAGTACCCGGTCTGAAGCAGTTGGTGATCCGCCGCGCTGGATGTAGCCTAAAACGGAAACCCTTGTTTCCTGGCTTGTCTCCTCTTCAATTTTCTTTGCAAAATCAAACCCGCTTCCGACCCCTTCTGCTACAATGATTATACTGTGCTTTTTACCACGTTCATGTCCTCTGACGACTCTTTCCGTAACTTCATGAAATTCATCGGGTTTTTCCGGAATAATAATACTCTCTGCCCCGTCTGCAAGTCCAGCCCACAATGCAAGGTCTCCAGCATCTCTTCCCATTACCTCAATGATATATGTCCGTTCATGCGATGTTGCCGTATCCCGGATCTTATCAATTGCTTCAATAATCGTATTTAATGCAGTATCAAACCCAATCGTAAAATCGGTTCCGTAAATATCATTATCAATGGTGCCTGGAACGCCAATGCAAGAGAATCCTTTTTCCGTCAGTTTCTGTGCTCCCCGAAAACTCCCATCTCCGCCGATTATAATAAGTCCATCCAAACCAAACTGCTTAAGTTGTTCCATTCCTTTCTGCTGCCCCTCTTCCGTTCTAAATTCATCACTTCGAGCAGACTGCAGCACCGTCCCTCCACGATGAATAATATCCCCAACGGAACCAAGCTCCATCTTATGAATGGCACCCTCCATTAAACCTTGAAAACCTGACCGAATGCCGTATACTTCCACATCATGATATATAGCTTTTCTCACAACTGCTCGAATTGCTGCATTCATGCCTGGCGCATCACCGCCGCTCGTTAATATCCCAATTTTATTCATATATATATTTTCACCTCTGGTTGTCCAGTTTCTTCCGAATAAACTTCCTCTACTACAAAGATAAATCTAACAGTCAAAAATAGCAATTAATTACACAATGACAGTGGTTGTTTCACCCTTTAGGAAAAATGAAGGAAGCACATTATAAAAATATCATTCATCGTCATTATGGAAGATTTTTTAGAAAACTCACAAAATATTTTTAATAAATGAAACACTAGGGAGCAGTTCTTTTGAAAACTAACAAATCCTCATCAAGATGCTTTTATAACCACTTGGACAATGAAAAAGGCTGACTGCTAAGGCCAACCTCTCCCATCATGATAGCATTCTATAATCACCTATCTGCTTATATTTTTCCCACCTGTTTTCTAGTAATTCTTCCGCTGAAAAACCTTTTAAATGTTCCAGGGACTGATTGAGTACATGATCGATATGTGCCGCCTGCTCGTCCATGCCTCGGTGGGCACCGCCTTTTGGCTCAGGGATAATTTGATCAATGACTTCTAGTCGCTTTAAGTCATAAGCAGTAATTTTCATTGTTTCCGCTGCGCGCTGTGCAAGTGAAGCGTCCTTCCACAGAAGTGCTGCTGCTCCTTCGGGAGAAATTACGGAATATGTAGAGTTCTCCAGCATATGGATATGATCTCCGACACCTAAAGCAAGTGCCCCGCCACTTCCTCCTTCACCGATCACAATACAAACTACCGGGACCGTAAGTCCGGCCATTTCCATCAGATTATGTGCGATTGCTTCACTTTGTCCGCGCTCCTCTGCCGCTTTTCCGGGATAAGCACCCTTTGTATCAATAAAACAAACAATCGGACGTTTAAATTTATTCGCCTGTTTCATATGCCGGAGCGCTTTCCTGTAGCCTTCCGGATGCGGCATGCCAAAGTTGCGCCGGATATTTTCTTTTGTATCCTTCCCACGCTGGTGACCGATCACCGTGATTGGTTTTTCTTTATAGTAAGCAATGCCTGAAACAATTGCTTCATCATCTGCAAATAACCTGTCCCCATGAAATTCAATAAAATCAGTGAATAATATATTTATATAGTCCATCGTTGTCGGCCGCTCCGGATGCCTTGCCATCTGCACGCGATTCCATGGCTTCAAATTTCCATATATATCATCTTCCAGTACGGCAAGTCTTTCTTCAAGGGTTTGAATTTCCCCGGACAAATCAATATCACTATCCTTAGTATATCGTTTCAATTCTTCAATTTTTTCTTTCAAATTAACAATTGGTTTCTCGAATTCAAGCACATGTTTCATTCCTGATTTCCACCCTTCCTGTGCATATGGAGCAGGGTTGACAGTGTTCCCTTTAATTCATGACGGTGTATGACTTTATCCAATTGACCATGCTTTAATTGAAATTCAGCAGTCTGGAAATCATCCGGCAATTTTTCGCGAATCGTTTGTTCAATGATCCGTCTGCCGGCAAATCCAATCAATGCACCGGGCTCTGCAAAGTTATAATCACCGAGAGAAGCAAAACTAGCAGAAACACCACCGGTAGTCGGGTGAGTCATGACCGTAATGAGTAATCCGCCAGCGTCACTGAATCGCTTCACCGCCATAGAAGTCTTAGTCATTTGCATCAGACTTAATACACCCTCCTGCATTCTTGCGCCGCCTGAGGCTGTAAAGATAATAAAAGGAAGATTTTCCTCTTTTGCTCTTTCTATTGCCCGGGCTATTTTTTCGCCGACAACGGACCCCATACTTCCCATGCGAAAGCTGGAATCCATTACTGCAAATGCTGCTGCTTGTCCATTCAAGAGCCCTTTGCCCGATACAACCCCTTCATTTAACCCAGTTTTCTCACGATCCTTTGCCATTTTTTCATCGTAACCGGGAAAATCAAGTGGATTGCCAGTGATTAAACCTTTATCCCATTCTTCAAACGAATTTTCATGAAATAAACTTTCAATCCGATTCCATGCAAGTAATGGATGGTGGTAATTACAGTTTGGGCACACTTGCAAGTTTTTGTTCATTTCTTTCCGGTAGTAAATCTTGTGGCATGAATTGCATTTTTGCATTAATCCCGCTGGAACATCCGATTTTGCCTGCTCACTAGGAATAGATGCATACTTTTTTCGCTTACCAAAAAAATCCTTAAGCAAGATAACTCCCCCTTCTTCAGCAAAACCAACGCTGCTTCATGATGCTGGGTACTTCCTTTATTACCATAACGAAAACCTATTAAAAATGGTGTCAAAATAAGTCGATAAAAAAATTAAATTACTTTATTGGAGTGCTAACGCTAACTGTTTTTTCAAACAATGGTTCGATCTCCGCGAAGTTTCTGGCGCTGTAAAGTTCCATTAAATCTTTATAAAATCCCATCGGGTAATGTTCCGAATGAATAGTACGTGAAAATTCGTCCAGTAGCTGCCATATTTTCACGAGCAGCTGATTATCTGTCCGTTTTACGAGAAGATGGAAAAATTCCCTGTGTTTTTCCATTGTTTCTGTCATTGTATGATTGCTGATTTTATTTAATTCTCTCATATCTTGCCCATCCAAATGGGGAAAAGCAAGCTTAGCAGCTTCCTTTTCCAGAAGCTGCTTCACTAATAACAAATCTTCCCTGGTATTATGATCCTGTAATATAAATAAAGCCAGAAGTTCAACCGATTTATAAGGACGATAGGTTCGCAAAAACGTTCCTTCCCCATGCTTCGTTTCGATTAAACCCAATAATTCCATCGCCCGTAACGCTTCTCGTACAGAGGACCTGCCTCGTTTCAATTTTTCGGATAATTCACGTTCCGATGGAAGTTTATCACCAGGTTCCAATTGATTGCTTTCAATAAATTTGCGGATTTCAAGTAAAACACCTTGATATACTTTTTGTTTAGGTGACATGGACACAGCCATGATTCACTCCTTTATTAGCCATTGTCAATCTGTGTTAGTACTCTAGTTTTCTCAGCTACTTCTTCCGGATCCACTTCGATTCTGGCAACACCTGATTCCATTGCTGCTTTTGCTACACTTTTGGCAACAATAGGAGCAACTCTTGAGTCAAAAGGAGCTGGGATAACGTAATCAGCGTTTAGTTCATTTTCAGAAATGAGTGAGGCAATCGCATGGGCTGCCGCAATTTTCATCCGTTCATTAATTCTGGTTGCCCGCACATCCAGTGCACCACGGAAAATCCCGGGAAACGCCAGTACATTATTTACTTGATTCGGGAAATCTGACCTGCCTGTCCCGATTACTTTGGCACCAGCTTCTTTTGCATCTTCCGGCATAATTTCCGGATCCGGGTTTGCCATGGCAAATATAATCGGGTCTTCATTCATTTTTCCAACCATTTCTTTAGTTAATGCACCCGCAGCCGATACGCCAAGAAAGACATCAGCACCATCAAGCGTTTCCTCCAGACTGCCTTCTTGATTGTTGACGTTCGTGAACTCAGCTACTTTCTCTTTTACGTCGTTCATCCCAAAAGAACGACCTTTATAAATAGCACCTCTGGAGTCGCACATGATCATATCCCGGACACCAAAACTGTATAAAAGTTTTATAATAGCTATACCTGCAGCGCCCGCACCACTCACAACTACTTTAATATCTGAAAAGTCTTTTTCTGCCAGCTTCAGCGCATTAATTAATCCTGCTAGCGTTACGATAGCTGTTCCATGCTGATCATCATGGAAAATCGGGATGTTTGTTTCTTTTTTCAAGCGGTCTTCGATAATAAAACAGTTAGGTGCCGCGATATCCTCCAGATTGACTCCCCCAAAGGTAGGCTCCATTAATTTTACGGTATTTACGATCTCATCAACATCATGGGTATCCAGGCAAATTGGAAAAGAATCCACTCCTGCAAAACTTTTAAATAATACGGATTTCCCTTCCATAACAGGAAGCGCCGCATCCGGGCCGATATTGCCAAGGCCAAGGACAGCGGAACCATCGCTCACGACTGCCACCATATTACCTTTCATCGTATAATCATAAACCTTTGATTTGCGATCATGGATTTCTTTGCACGGCTCAGCAACTCCCGGTGAATAAGCGAGACTTAAATCTCTTGCATTCCGAACAGGAACTTTGGAATTCGTTGTCAGCTTCCCCTTATTTACCTTATGCATATGTAATGCTTCATCTCTTAAACTAGCCATTTATTACCCCGCTCCTTTGTAATCGTAAGTGAAATATTTTCCCCATTAACATTAATTATAGTTTATTTAACGTTTTAACCATCGCAATTGCAAGCATAAAGCATTGTTCGTTAAAAATAACAGACTTCTCTATATAAGTATGAATGCTTCTTAAAAAAGTGGTCTGACCACGCTTAACTTCTCCATTATAACAGATCCATCCTTTGTGTAAAGGATGGATCATCAATCACTTTATATTGTACTCTTTTGTAAAACAACAGCATCTTTGCCAAACTGTTTGCGTAAAACAAGCAAACAGTCATAGGCAGGCTCAATAAAAAAATCCTCTTTTAATTGATAGGTTTTTCTGGTTGTTTCATCAAAAAGGATAATAGGCGTATCCCCCGGGTACTGATAAGCTGTACGTTTGATAAAACTTAAGTTTTGTTCCTCCGCCTGTTCCGGAAGTTTAATAAATAACCGCTGTTCCTGCACTTCTTGCAGCCTTTTCTCATCAAATAGGTGTATATCCGAAAGCAGCCACTGTATCCGATTATTTCTATTTTCCGCTTTTCCTTGAAACATGATTAGATTTTCTTCCTCCAACACCTGCTTGGTATTTCTGTATAAATCAGGGAAAACAACAGCCTCCATCTCATCCGCTTCATCACTGAGTGTTAGAAATGCCATCGGATCACCGCGCTTTGTCCGAATCGTTTTTATTTTATCTATAATTGCAGCACTTTTCTGTTCTTTTCTTTCTTTACTTTGTTTTGCATGGTCTAAAGCAAGATAGCCATTTGCCCTGAGTTTCAACCGATAGTTTTCCAGTGGGTGACTTGAAATATAGACGCCCAGAAGCTCTTTTTCATCAGCTAGTTTTTTGACATCGGTGAAGTCTTCAATCTCAACATACGCAGTTTCCAATTCCAGCTGGTTTCCAAACAGATTGGGCTGATCGTGAAATTCTCTAAAAAGCTCTCCCTGCTCAATCGCCTGGTCAATGGAAGCAAGTAAACTTGCTCTATTAGCATGAAGCTCATCAAGCGTTCCGGCCATAATTAAAAGTTCAATCGTCTGTCTGTTTACAATGCTCAAGGAGACACGCAGACAAAAATCGGATAAATGTTTAAATCGTCCCTCTTTCCTTACACGGAGTATTTCCTGGACGGCTTTATTGCCCACTCCTTTGATCGATAGTAAACCCATTCGAACTCCATTTTTGTCCACCGCATATTTACCAAAGCTTTTATTAATCGATGGTGGTTTAAAAGAAAGGCCAAGCTCCTGTATTTCCCGTCTGTATTGCTGAATTTTATCATGCTGATTTGCTACCGAGCTATATAATTCTGCAAAGAAATACGCAGGATAATTCGCTTTTAAATAAGCCAGCTGATAGGAAATTTTACTATAGGCTACCGCATGACTTCGAGGAAATCCGTAGTTGGAGAATTTAACGATCCAGGCGAAAATTTCTTCGCCTATCCTCTTTTTGTACCCATTTTGTATACACCCTTCAATAAACTTCTCTCTTTGATCATCCATGACTGCCTGCTGCTTTTTGCTGACAGCTCGCCGCAGAAGATCTGCCTCTGCAAGGCTAAATCCGGCCATGCGATAGGCGATTTGTATGATCTGCTCCTGATAAACAAGCACCCCGTAAGTTTTTCCCAAAATCGGAGCAAGATCCGGGTGAGGGTAAGCCACTTTTTCTTGATTATGCTTACGCTTTATATATACAGGTATGTTTTCCATTGGCCCTGGCCGGTACAACGCATTTACCGCAACAACATCTTCAAATGCTGTCGGCTTCAATTGCTTCAGCACATTTTGCATTCCTTGTGATTCCAGCTGAAATATGCCATTTGTTTTTCCAGAGCGGAGCAGCTGGAACGTTTTATCATCTGATGCGGGAAGATTATCCAGTGACAACTTTCGCTTTGTGGAAAAGTTAATGGATTGTACCGTTTTTTCTAAAAATGTTAAGTTGCGCAATCCCAATAAATCAATTTTTAACAATCCAAGTGATTCCAAGTCGTTCATGGAAAACTGGGTTAAATTGCTCTCGTTTACCCCAACCGTGAGCGGCACATGCTCCACCAGCGGCTCTTCCGTAATCACAATACCTGCCGCATGTGTGGAAATATGTCTTGGAATGCCTTCCAATTTAGTGGCTATCGTAAGCAACATTTTTAACTTCCGGGATTGCTTAATATATGCTTTTACATCTTCATCAAATGCATTTGCCATTTCCACGATCCGTTTGTTCGGAAAAGACGCTACCTGTTTCAAAATAAAATTGGCATCTTCCTGCTCAATGGCAAGCGTTTTTACCAGCTCTCGAATAATCGATCTGGATGCAAACGTACCAAATGTAATAATTTGTGCTACATGTTCCTGTCCATATTTTTCTCGTACATAATCAATCACTTCATCCCGGCGGATATCAGAAAAATCTACATCAATATCAGGCATGGTCAGTCGCTCCGGATTCAGAAACCGTTCAAATAACAGATCGTATTTGATTGGGTCGACATCTGTAATACCTAATGCATACGCCACCAGAGAGCCGGCAGATGATCCTCTTCCTGGTCCCACCACAATGGACTGTTCCTTTGCATGATTTATAAAATCAGCGACAATTAAAAAGTAATCACTAAATTGCATGGACTGGATAACACTCAACTCATATTCCAGTCTTTCCGCTATTTCAGGCGTTATTTTTTCATAACGGTATTTCAAGTTTTCCTTACATTTTTTCTGCAAGTAATCAAAAGACTCCGAACCATCAGGGACTGGAAAAGAAGGAAGCCTTCGCTGCGTAAAATCAAAAGATACATTACAGCTATCTTTAATCCGGTTTGTTTCTTCCAGTAGTTCAGGCCAGCCGGAAAAGTTCTCCTTTATTTCCTCGAGTCGGCTAAAATGGTAGTCAGGCACATTTACAGCCTGTCTTTTCCCTTCCCATGTAACCCCCTGTTTCATCGCTTGTAAACAATCATATGCCATATAATCATCCGGGTTTAAATAGCGGACATCTTGAATGGCAGTTACTTGCACAGCCTGATTTTCCGATAAAGATTTAAGCTTTTCCAGCAGTGCAGTATCCTGGTTCATTTCACGCCCTGTAACACCGATATAACAATTGGTAAATAGCTGCTGCCGTTTTTCCAAATAGGAAGAGACGGCAGCATTATCCCCAGTTTCCAGATATTGCCGCAAGTCGGCGTACTGTAAAGGAAAAATCGCTATCAGATCTCCCGAATCTATGCTTAGCTCATCAAATTCCAGGACGTTTTTCTCATGCTGATTTATATATGTACTAATTTTAACCAGCTCTTTATAACCTGCATTATTTTTTGCAAGCAGAATGCATGCTTCCTGCCGCTCGTTACTGACAGCAAGATTAATAACCATACCGATGATGGGTTTAATGTCATTTTTCAGACAAGCCTTGTAAAAAGGAATTGCTCCGTATAGAACATGCTCATCTGTAAGCGCAAGGGCATTAACCTTTAATTCTTTTGCTTTATCTATTAGTTTATCGATAGTGATTGTACTTTTCATTAAGCTGTATCCCGATCGAATTTGTAAATGTGTAAAAGACATGCCATCCCGCCTTTTAAAAATTGAAGAAATATTTCCTTCCATTATACCATGGGAATAAGAACATGCATACGGTTTTGCTGATTCCTAATCATAACTTGTCTATTCGCCACATAAAATGAATGAAATAGCCCTCAAGAGGAGTCGGTGCTTTATGATCGAAGAAAGATTTTTTGCTGCTTTTATTCATTGTTATTTCATTGCATTTGGTGTTGTCATTGGTGGGGCAATTATTGGAAGTATTGGGGACTTTGCCACAGGAGATGGTACATTGTCATCGATTGGCCGCATTGCAAAAAGACTGAGAATATGGGCTATTGCTGCTGCCATCGGTGGCACCTTTGACGCGTTCACCAATTTTGAAAAAGGCATTTTTGAAGGCTCCACGATGGATGTTTTCAAACAAGCATTACTGATCGTTTCTGCCATGGGCGGGGTGAAAACAGCCATCATCTGTATAGAATGGCTGGTACAGGAGGATCTAACCTGATGCATATCCCTCCTTTTTATAAAAAAACAACGTGGCAGCGTTTTTTTGCCGGCACCCTTATCGGAGGTATTATTGCCTATGGTGTCTTTCTTTATATGTATGGATCAATGTATGAAGAATTGCTGGCGCAAAACCGGTCTTTTCAGTCTGAAATAAATGATTTGGAAAACCAGAATGAAGCATTGATCCAGAATCAGGAAGAGCTTGATGAGGAACAGAACCAGGTATTGACCATTGATACAATTGTGGTCACCATTGCAAACAGCGAGGATTTACGGCTGGATCGCCTGCTTATTCACGATCTGGAGGAAATGGTGAAGCAGGAAGTGGATCATATTATTGGACAGGATCTTTCCGTCATCGGCCAAAGTGATATGCTTCTGGAGTCCACCATTGAAAACAAGGAATACTTGATCGATGACTTTAATTATGAGTTGGAGGTAAAACTGCTGACAATCTGGGAAACGGTCCGGATTACTGTAGAAGCAACACTTACTAATTAGCAGATTGCCGAAAAGTCTGTCAGAACAATGTGAACAATAATTGAAACTTTCTCATAAAGTATAGCCAAATTCATAAAAACCTTATAAAATAAAAGTAGGAAAGGAATCACTTTTTCACATATTTGCATACGGTATTAAAATGATAGGAGGGGTTCGCATGTTGAATAAAAGAAGAATGCGGGATGAAAAAATCCGTCAGCTCAAAGCGGGAGAAAGTGCCTATGCTGAAACGCATGAGCTGATCCGTTTAATTAAACGGGGCATAGAAAGAGAGCATTTACATGTACATTATGACAATTCAAGAACCGGCTGCTGGTTCATCCCTCTAAAAGAAGAAGAAGATAAAATAAGCAGCTGATTGTAAAGAAGTGCTGATTTCCAAAAAGGAGATCAGCACTTTTTTTAAATTGTATAAGGTAGTCCGTGAAAAAACCAACCGTTGTTATTTTATTCCCTGTATTCCCTGCATGCTTCTTCAATATCCCGAATGAGATTTTCTGCTTCTTCCCAAGAATAAACTGTGGCACCTGAGGCAAGCGGATGGCCTCCCCCATTATACTTTTCCGCAATTTCATTAATGACCGGCCCTTTGGAACGTAAACGAACCCGGATTATTCCATCTTCTTCAATGAAAAACGTAGGAGCAATAATATCGTCAACATCTCCCAGCACACTGATTAACTGACCGGTTTCCAAAGAAGTTACGCCATACTCATCCAATATTTCCTGGGTGAGCTTTACCGAACAGGAACCATTCGGATTCAGCTTATATGTTTGTAATATATATCCCCTGAGCCGGGCAATATTATCTTTAATGCGATATAATCCATTATACAAAGCAGTACGGTCAAATGGATACGTCACCAGCTCTGCTGCATAGAGGAATGTTTTATTCGTTGTGCTCGGAAATAAAAACCTGCCGGTGTCCCCTACAATTCCGGCGTAAAGCAGCCTTGCCGCCGCCTCATTCATTTGCAGTTCAGATTGTTTATATAATTCATAGATGATTTCACTTGTAGAACTTGCTTCCGTGTCAACATAGTAAATATCTCCGAATACATCGACATTTGGGTGATGATCAATTTTAATCAGCTTTTCCCCAAGCTCGTAACGGTCATCACTGATCCGCTCCATATTTGCTGTGTCACATACAATAACAAGTGCATCTTCATATATGCTGTCATTAATTTCATCCATTTGTGTTAAAAAAATAAAGCTTGGATCTTCTTCCCCAACCGCATATACCTTTTTATCAGGATAAGTTTGTTTAATAATTTCTTTTAACCCGGCTTGTGAGCCGAGCGCATCCGGATCCGGCCGGACATGGCGATGAATGATAATTGTTTCATAAGCTTTAATTGTGTCCATGATTTGTTTCAGCTTCATATTTTTTCCCCTTACTCTATTTCTTTATGGCATTCCTACTTAAAAATGATACAATATAGTATGGTATTCAATCACAACCAAGGAGAGATTGCATGGTTATTTTTCCGATAATAATCGTTTTAAGTGTCGTATTATATGTTTATTATAAAGTAGCTATTTTAAAAAGCAATGATGGACTCACCCAAGCTTATTTTAATGCAAAGTCACGGATGTGTCTCGGGAGTCTGGTGTTCTTTTTTGGTATAAATCAATATTTATTCTATTTAACACAATTTGCTTTATTTGTAGGAATTGTTCTCGTAGTTTTGGGCGGCTATATGTTATATGACAGCTTTAAACAAATAAAGCATTACAGAAATGAATGGAAAAGAATCAATGCATAGTTTTGATCGAGGTTGGGACAAAAGTATTCTTATCAAGGAAAATCCGAACAATAATAATTAGCGGCTATATCTTGCTCCGGAAATATACTCCGCTAGGTTAGTGCATTGTTTGTATTTTGAACGGATTATTTAGATATGTCCCGGCCTCTTTTCTATTAATATGATTCACCCCTGGCTTGGTATTAAGCCAGATTCCCCAATAAATATATCACCGGTCAATCAGCTGCGCCATAATTAATGCTTTACCCACGGTGCTGTCACCTTGATATACTTCTACATCCAGTTTCGCATACAGGCGACCGACTTCCAGGAGTACAGGTTTTATTTTTATCTTGCTGTCTATTTGTACCGGTTTAATAAAATAGACCGTTAAATTCTCTGTAACAAGATCCCCTTTTTTATCATTCCTCAGCAACCTGTTGCTCGCCTCTGTAATGAGTGCCGTGAAAACACCATTTGACAAAGTTCCCAAATGATTGGTCATTTGCGGGGTTACCTTCGTTTCATATACCGCCTTATCTTCTTCGGCTTCACTCAAGTTTTGAGCGACAATGTCATCAATGGTTTCACCCATTTGTGGCTGCCGCTGCAACTGTTGGAGTGCTTTTAATACATCCTGTCTGGATATGACGCCTTTCAGATGGGAGGACTGATCGACAACTGGTACCACTTCAATACCTTCCCAGACCATCATTCTTGCTACAGAAGCAAGGGATGTTTTCGTTTGCACCATCTCCGGATTTTTACTCATGACCTTATTAATAAATACATTGCTCGGTTTACTGATAATATCTTTTGAAGTAACCATGCCAACGACCCGATTATTATCATCCACGACAGGAAAGCGGGTATGTGTGGATTTTTCATTCAACTCATAAAACTGTTCGATACTATCCTTCATATGCAAATAATAGGAATCATCATATGGTGTGTAAATATCATCAACAAATACGATTTCTTTTTTAATCAGCTGGTCATAAATTGCTCTATTGATCATTGCTGCCACCGTAAACGTATCATAACTTGTAGAAATGATCGGCAGCTTTTTTTCATCGGCAATTTCTTTAATATAATCCTTGGTATCAAAACCGCCGGTGATTAATACAGCTGCGCCTGCATTTAATGCTAGCTCATGTGCTTTTACCCGATTTCCCACAATTAACAGGGAGTCCGCTTCCGTATAACGCATCATGGCATCCAGCTGCATAGCACCGATGACAAATTTATTCAATGTCTTATGCAGCCCTTCCCTGCCGCCAAGTACTTGTCCATCAACAATGTTAATGACTTCAGCAAATGTCAGCCTTTCGAAGTTCTCTCTTTTCTTCCGTTCAATCCGAATCGTTCCTACCCGCTCAATTGTACTGACAAGCCCTTGATTTTCCGCTTCTTTAATAGCCCGGTAAGCTGTTCCATCACTGACATGCAGCTGTTTCGCAATTTGTCTTACAGAGATTTTATGTCCAACAGGTAAGGATGTAATATGCTGTATAATTTGTTCATGCTTTGTTGCCATTGGACGACACCAACTTTCAATCTGTACTAGTACATCACTTGATTTTTATTATACAGTTGAAAGCGCAGAAACTCAATTCATACCTGCCCGGTGTGTCTGGCGTTCTCTCAGCTCTTCCTGTTCCATTACCGGCGGTTTTGTCATTTGTAGAAGGGTTGCTAAGTTAGCACCTGCCACCAAAAGAAAAAACAAAACCCATGCTCCCCAAAAAATATGCTCAATCATCGTTGTCGCGTATGGTACCTGTGGCCAGGCGAAATACAGTAAGAACCCTGCAAGCAGTAGTCGTAAAATAGCGTAGTGACGCATGAACATGACCTCCTTTTATTCTTTTCTATGTAATAACATATGAATGAAGGAACAGATTCATGACGGCAGAAATGGGACAAGATAGTTATTCCATACATTTATCAAGGCATCATCCTCCATTGAAAATACCAACTTAACAGGTGATCTCCGTAAAAATATGTAATGAGTGAGGCGATGACAATAAAAGGTCCAAAAGGTACAAGCTGCTTCCTGTTAATTCTTTTTGCAGCAAGCATGAAAGCACCAATTATTGCACCAATCATGGAAGATAGGAATAATGTCAGCAGAATCTTTTCTATCCCAAAAACGATGCCCAGGAGACCAAATAACTTCATATCCCCTGCTCCCATTCCTCCCCGGCTAATGATAATAATTAGTGCCAGCAATAAAAACCCTGTCAGTGCCCCTGCGATTGGCGACCACCATGGATCCAGTGGTTCTACTATCCGAAATATAATGAAAATAGGCAGGAAGAAGAGGAGTACTTTGTTGGGGATAACCATGTATTTCAAATCGGAGACAAGCATAATTATTAGCATGGAAACCAGTAATAAAGCAATTATCAATTCAGTCTGCCAGCCTAGCAGATGAAAACTTAATGCAAATAATATACCTGTTGTTAATTCAATAGCAGGATACAGAGGAGATATTTTTTCCTTACATTTTCTGCATCTGCCTGATTGTACAAGAAAAGAAAATAGGGGGATATTTTCAATCAAAGTTATATTGTGGCCGCAATAAGGACACCTGGATCTATCGCTTGCAAACGGGATATTTTTTGGCAATCGTAACCCAACTACATTAAAAAACGAACCAAACACCAATCCAAGCACAAAAAATAAAATGATAGAAATATCTGTCATTTGTTGGCTCCTCATTTCGTGATTATATAATATGCTTATTTGTAACATTGAAAAATAATTTGAAGTTGTAATAGCTCTTTCATTTAAGATATAAGGGAAAAATTTGAATCATCATTTTGAGGGGGCATTCTTTAGAGGATATGCAATACAAACTCGTGAGCGGTCTGGCCCACGAGTAACTGCATATTACAGGGTCAACGTTTCCCCAATATTCATTACTTTAGCTTCGCCTGTCTTCACCTTACTGACAAAATCATGCGGATCCTGCTCAATCACCGGGAAAGTATTATAATGAATCGGCACCACTGTTTTAGCCTGAATCCAATCAGTAGCTACCAGTGCATCTTCGGGCCCCATTGTGAAATTATCTCCAATTGGTACGAATGCTAAATCAATATCATTCATATCACCAATCAATTTCAAGTCTGAGAATAATCCGGTGTCTCCCACATGGTAGATTGTTTTTCCTTCTACGGTTAGTAAAATACCGCCCGGCATACCGCCGTAAACAACAGTGCCATCTTCATCGGTGAAAGAGGAGCCGTGGAAGGCCTGGGTGAATTTTACTGTGCCAAAGTCAAATTTATGCTTGCCTCCAATATGCATCGGGTGGGAGTTTAAATCCTTCGGACCAAAGAAGTCGGCAAGTTCAGCTGACGTCACTATCAATGCATTTGTCCTTCTAGCAATAGGTATTGTATCACCAACATGATCATTATGGCCATGCGTAAGTAAAATGACATCTGCATCTACAGAATCTGCATCCAAATCGCATGCTTCATTCCCTGAAATAAACGGGTCGATTAAAATCGTGTGTGAATCTGTAACAACTTTTACTACGGAATGTCCATGATATGATACTTTCATTCATAATCCTCTCCTTACAAACATGTTACTGTATATATTCTATAAAAACCTTAAAAAATCCTTTCCCGTTATAAGAATTTGTTAAACATTTTTATTCTTTTTTTCCTTCAGTTCTTCCAGTTCCTTGTCCACAGTGCTTTCGCCTAATCCTTCAATTTCCTGATCCAGGGAGCGGGAAGCATGCGAAAAGTCCTCTGACGTTTCTGCCTCTGCTTCATACTGAAGTACTTTTTCTTCCATCCGTTCAAACCCTTGGCGAGAGCGGTCACTGCCGATATTAGAAAGGGTGCGGTTCATTTTAGTCCGTGTTTTGGCACTTTCCGCACGTGCCTTTAAAGAATCTTTTTTTGCTTTCATTTGGGTATATTCTTTTTTCATTTCATTGAGCTTTTCTTTCATGCTGTCCGTATCCTGTTTTGCTTTATCCCAGGACTCCAGCAATACGTCAGCCTGTTTTTGATTTTCCTGCTTGCTTTCCAGTGCTCTTCTTGCAAGAGCTTCCTCATCTGCTTCAATTGCTTCTTCTGCCTGCTTTCGTCTTTTTTCCACTATGGCTTCTGCATCATTTGCTTTTCGCTTTAGCATCTTCTCACTTGCTATTTGTTTGGCAACGGCTTGTTCTGCTTCGTGTATATCATCTTCCATGTCACGCATAAACTGCTCCAGCATCTTTACAGGATCTTCTGCTTTATCCAGCATGGCATTCCATTCAGAACTTACGACAGTTTTAATTCGACTAAAAAATTTAAACATTAATAGAACCTCCTTATATTTTTTCCTTATTCCTTTATTACGATTATTCCCTAAAATAAGTTTCGCGAAAATACAAATTTGTTTAGTTTTGCTATAATAACATTAATATTTAAATGAGGGGGATGTAGTTTATGACAAAACGAATCAATCAGATACTTGAAAAAATGCAAGAAAATAATTTGGAAAGCATGTTTATTACGTCACCTGCCAATTTTTATTATGTAAGCAACCATCTTACAGACCCGCATGAACGTTTAATCGGTGTTTATATCAGTAAGTCACGCGATCCATTGCTTATTGTACCTGCCCTGGAAAGAGAAGATGCCAAAAATGCCGGCTGGACATATGACATAATCAGCTATTATGATCATGAAAACCCGTGGAAACTCTTAGCAGATCAATTACATAGAGATAGTGAAGATCCTGAAGTGATCGGGCTTGAACATGACCATTTGACACTCGAACGCTATAACGCGGTTAAAGAAATACTTCCACGTGCAGTGATTT
The DNA here is from genome assembly GCF_041521345.1 of Virgibacillus oceani. Classification (GTDB taxonomy): domain Bacteria; phylum Bacillota; class Bacilli; order Bacillales; family Amphibacillaceae; genus Virgibacillus_N; species Virgibacillus_N oceani_A. The sequence goes on from NZ_JBGOHB010000018.1 coordinate 79,612, forward strand.
TCGATGTTCAGGAATTGCTTGCATCGGTTCGTGTCATAAAAACGATGGATGAATATGCGCGGCTGAAACAGGCAGCTGAACTTGCTGATTTTGGCATTGAAATAGGAGTAAAAAGTATCCAGGAAGGTATCAGTGAGCTGGAGGTCATTGCTAACATAGAATATGAACTGAAGAAACAGGGCATTCAGCAGATGTCCTTTCAAACTATGACCCTGTCTGGTACAAAAACAGCTTCTCCACATGGAACACCGACCATGAAAAAAATAGAAACAGGTGATATGGTGCTGTTCGATCTTGGCGTGGTTTTTGAAGGATACTGCTCCGATATTACCCGAACCGTTGCATATAAAACAATTACGGATGAGCAAAGAAACATTTATGAAACGGTGCTGGCGGCAGAAAAGAAAGCAATAGAAACTGCACAAGTGGGTACAGCTGTCGGTAAGTTGGATCAAACAGCAAGAGAACATATTGAAAAAGCCGGCTATGGCGATTATTTTACCCATCGAATTGGTCACGGGCTCGGTATAGAAACACATGAGTACCCTTCCATGCATAGCAAGAATGCGCTTGCCCTTGAAGCGGGCATGTCCTTTACTATTGAGCCTGGAATTTATGTTCCCGGTCAAGGTGGTGTGCGAATTGAGGATATGGTGTTTATGACGAAAAAAGGACCTGAATTGCTGACGAAATATCCAAAAGAGCTGCAAATTATTGGTGGATAGTTTTTCTTCATTTTTGCAAGTAGCTTTCGCCTGCAGGGACAAATCCTGCAGGTGAAAGCTTATTTAACAGTATTAATTTTTTTGGTTATTAAAAGTGTGCACGTTTTTATTGTTATGCATTTGTTCAATAACACCACTCTGATAGCTCTCATTTAATTGATTCTTTACAGCTGCTACGCCTTCATTATCTTCAATTAAATGTGCTGGCTTATTTGCTTTTTTCTTTTTTGCCACCTATATCACCTCCATTTTTATTTTGTCCATAATGCTGTAACATTTCCATGGTAATTTTACCAATATCAGCAAATTGTGATTGTTGCACAAAATTTTAGGGTATATAATAGAAGTGAAAGGGGAGATAAGTATGGAATACAATCAAATAATTGTTGCTGTTGATGGTTCAGAAGCGTCTGAAAAAGCATTTAAACAATCATTGGATATTGCCAAACGAAATAATGCCCGGGTAATTCTTGCCCATGTCGTGGATTCTAGAACGTTTGCAACGGCAGAAGCCTATGATCGTACATTGGCTGAACGTGCCGAAGAATATGCAAAAGAGCTTTTGGACAGCTATGTGGATAGTGCTAAAGAAGCAGGAGTAACAGATTTAGTTCGGGTTGTGGAATATGGCTCTCCAAAAGTAAAAATTGCTAAAGACATCGCAGAGGATTTTAAAGCAGATTTAATTATTTGTGGTGCAACAGGAATGAATGCCGTAGAAAGATTTTTAATCGGCAGCGTATCAGAAAGTATTACCCGCTATGCAACTTGCGATGTACTCATCATAAGATAATTAATTCGGAATTCTTCTTGGGTCTAAAAGGTCAAGTGCATTGTCCCCATTTTTTCCGGGACAATGCACTTGTCCCTCCGCCCCCTACTTTTTTATTTCATGCACCACGTGAGAGAGTTCTGGTAAGATCAGTTTGTTCATGGCTAGCTTGACCGCGCCTGAAGATCCTGGGGTAGAAAAGACTGCGGTATCGTTGCACACCCCAGCAATTGCTCTGGACATGATGGCTGCTGACCCAATGTCCTCCTTGTAACTCAGCACCCTGAACAATTCACCAAATCCGGGGATTTCTTTATCAAGCAGACTTTCTACTGCTTCAATTGTCACATCACGGTTAGCAATGCCTGTACCGCCATTAGTTAAAATTACATCTATTTCCGGACTTTTACTGTTCACCGTTATTACTTGCTGAATCAGTTCCCGTTCATCCCTCACGATCTCACGATGAATGGTTTGATGTCCCGCTTCGTTTAGCAGCTGTTCCATCAAATCGCCACTTTTATCACTTTCTATTGTCCTGGTATCACTCACAGTTATAATCATACAATTAACAGACTTTTTGTTTTTCTTATGCTCTTTAATTGACATAATTCCTGGTTACTAAAACCTACAAAAAACTATCAATTTAGTCTCCATAGTATATTTTCGCCCCCGAACCAGGTAAGAGGACTTCCGCGACGATTCACACGTCGTTTCGTCAGGAGAGGGGTTAACCCTCTGTCATGAACCTGTTGTCCAAAACTTCCCGCGACGCTCTGTTAGAGCCAGCATGCTTACAGCAGACCATTCCTTCCACTGGTCAATCTACTGCAAGTGGTTTTAGTACCAGGATCACACCTCCTTCAGTTGTAATTCATGATTCGTTATTTTTAACGTCTTATTTTTTAGTATATTGAAGTTTTTTATAGTAATTTTGAAGCTGTTTCAACCTCCCCCCTTTTTTAAAATACAACTGGCCAAGAACCGGGATACCTGCCCAATGCTTGACCAGCACGATTATTATGCTTTTTAACTCTCTGCCAACCTGATTGTATCCCTGGCAATCATGACTTCTTCATTAGTTGGGATGACAATAACTTTAACCGGAGAATGCGGGTAGTTAATAAATTGTTCCTTCCCTCTGACCTTGTTTAATGCAGGGTCCCAATAAACCCCCATAAATTCAAGACCGTTTAGTACTTTTTCTCTGATCGTATCGCTATTTTCCCCAACGCCGGCCGTGAAAATAATAGCATCAACACCGGACATTTTCGCGGCATAGGAACCTAAATATTTGTGGATTCTGTCTGCAAACACATCTAACGCAAGCTCTGCCCGTTCATTGTTATCCGCCTGTTCCTCTATGTCCCGCAAGTCGCTGGAATACCCGGATAAGGCAAGCATCCCACTTTCCTTATTCAATACATTCATTACTTCTTCGGCTGATTTACCAGTTTTCTCCATAATAAATGGAATAAGTGCAGGGTCAATATTCCCGGAACGAGTGCCCATCGTAACCCCGGCCAGTGGAGTAAAGCCCATCGATGTATCAATCGATTCGCCGCCCTGAACAGCCGCAATACTGGCACCGTTCCCCAAATGACAGGTAATAAGCCTTAGCTGTTCATATGGTATCCCTAATAATTCACTGGCACGCTGCGATACATATTTGTGACTTGTCCCATGGAACCCGTATTTTCTTATACCGTAATCTTTGTAATACGAATATGGCAAGCTGTAAAGATAGGAAGACGGTGGCATTGTTTGGTGAAATGCCGTATCAAAAACTGCAACCATTGGTACTTCCGGCAGCATTTCCCGAAAGGCCTGGATACCTGTCAAATTTGCCGGGTTATGCAGCGGGGCCAGTTCAGAAACCTCATCAATAACTTCAATGACTTCCTCTGTAATTTTTACCGAATCACTGAATTTTTCGCCCCCATGAACAACCCGGTGGCCAACTGCATCAATTTCATTAAAAGATTCAATAACGCCAGAACTTTTTAAGCCTTCAAGCAGTTTTTTAACTGCTACTTCGTGATCTGGAATCTCCTCTGTTTGTTTGTCTTTATTGTCGTCTACCTCTAAAGTAAAAACAGAATTAATTAAGCCAATTCGTTCAATCAGCCCTTTTGCCAGCACTTTTTCTTCTGGCATAAAAATCAATTGAAATTTCAGGGATGAACTCCCTGCATTAATTGCCAGTATTTTATTCAAATTACGTCACTCCTTCAAATAAAGTTGAAACCAATCGTTAATCTGTCCTAAACTTTTACTCATGGCGTTCGTATCTTTAAACGAAGGCACTTGTGCCAATAAAGGCTGTGATGGTGCTGTTGTATTCTTCCCTTTTTTCTGCAGGATCAATATGCTTTTTATATTCTTTTTTGAAGTAAAAGCACTCTCAGGCAGTCTGAGCACACCAATAATATGTGCATATTCTCTTACATATCGATGTAATTTGTCTGACTGATCACTGTCAAACAGGAATTCAGGGATAACAAAAATCAAATACCCTGCTTCTTTCGTATAATTCATTCCCTGTTCGATAAATAAATGGTGGGCATAGGAGTGGCCTTCATCCGTTTTTAACTCAAAATCATTTGCACGAATATCATCCGGATAATAGCCAACCGGCAAGTCAGCAACTACCAAATCGACCGGGTCTAGTAAAAACGGCTGCAAGCTATCCTGATGGAAAAACTCAATGGGCCTTTCTTGTAAATTTGCATTTAGAACAGCTAATTGAATTAATGTAGGATCCACCTCACTTGCAAATGCCTCTATTGGCTGATGTAATTGATCAAGCACAGTAGTAATAAGATTACCAGTGCCACCTGCCGGGTCAAAAATTCGCAGCTCTTTCTTTCCTGCTGTCAGCTTCTCCGCCAGATAACCAACAATCAATGAAACCGCATCGGGAGTCATTAAATGCTGCTGTTGGGTGGAACCCTTCATTCCTTTTAGAATAGCCAACTGAAGCGCTTTTCGGATATTCACCTTATCCAGTGTGTCGTTTTCAAGCTTCTGCAATGATGTTTTCAGCTTATGTTCTGTCATCTTATCCCATTCTGCCGGTACCTCTCTATACAATAATATCTCTAAAGTGTAAGTTAAACTATCCAAATATGGTTCGTTTACATAATTTTCGATAGTCTCTGTTGTTTTATCCAGCCATTCATATAGTATTTCTACATTTGATTTTTCCATTATACATCCTCCGATCCAACAGTATCATTGTATCAAAAGCTTGCAAAAACATACAAAGTTAAGCATGACAGGTTAGGAGTGATTATAAAAACGCCTCTATGGTATGTCATTTAATGAAAGATTTAAGGTGCGATTGAACGTCTCTATATGTATGTTGTTTAGCGTAACTTTTAAAATGGGGTACTATAGAATGCGTATATAGTATGTCTTCAAGCTAAAGCTTTAAAATGAGGGACGACAGAACCACTACAGTACGGGGAAAATATTTAAACATGTCAAAAACTCAAGGGTCAAATATTACCAGCTTATAACTTTTAAAACTCCCACCAAGCCATAAAATACTCTCCCCCTGTCTGATCGGGAGAGAGTTTAAAATAAAGGTTATTTTATTTTGCTTGTCTGGCTGCTTCCAATGCTTTATCATAATCCGGATGATTACTGACTTCACTAACTACTTCTTTATAAGTTACCTTATCATCGGAATCTATTACAAAAATAGACCTTGCCAGTAAGCGTAACTCTTCAATCAGAACGCCATATTTTTCACCAAAGTCAGCATTTCTATGATCGGATAACAGATCCAGCTTGTCCACTTTATTTTCTTCTACCCAGCGTTTTTGAGCAAACGGTAAGTCCATACTTACTGTAATCACTTGAACATTACCGATGCTTGCAGCTTCATTATTAAAACGTTGTGTTTGCAGTGAACAAACACCAGTGTCAACAGATGGAACAACACTGATCAGCTTTACTTTTCCTTTGTGGTCATTTAACGAAACCGCTTTAAGGTCATTAGAAAGTGCAGTAAAGTCAGGGGCTTGATCCCCTTCATTTATTTCCTTTCCTAACAATGTAACCGGATTTTCCTGAAATGTAACATTCGCCATGCAATATCCCTCCCAAAATTAATATCTTCTCTAATTATGAGTTTATAGCGGAGACGGAGATATGTCCAACTAAAAGGATTAACTTTGAGGGAGATACCCTCAGTTCAATCAGAAAAATGATGATTAAATATCATATTGTGTCGGCGCATCCTTTTTTTCCGCTTTCCGCCTCGTTTCTTTTCCCGGTATATTTTCTTTTAGCATTTGCTGTATTTTTTCTATAACCTGCGGCGCATAGTCAAGCATTTTCTCGTAAATATGAGTCTGCTGATCTAAATGCACCATTTTAATTCCTTTTCCACTTACGATTAAAAAGGCAATTGGAGTTATGGAAACGCCTCCCCCGCTTCCTCCGCCAAAAGGCAGCTCTTCATCTTCCGAATTCCCGTGGCTTCCCTCTGATTTAAACTCACTTCCGCCAGCTGCAAAACCAAAGCCCAATTTGCTCACAGGTATAATCACGCTGCCGTCAGGGGATTCCACAGGATCGCCTATAATCGTGTTTACTTCCACGATATCTTTCAAGTTTTCCATCGTTGTTGTCATAAGCCCTTGAATTGGATGTTCTTCCATTGATGTTACCTCCCAAAATAAAAAAGTTATGATGCGGATACCGTTTTTTCCGGTTTCACGGAAAAGAACAGACGAAAGATTTTAATAATGATATGTATAGCTTGTACTATTTGAATCGATACCATACAATCTAATGTCGAACGAAAATACAGCTTTTGATAATCAGGATTCACCCGAATTACCGGCTCACATTTGACCTGGGTGAAATTCCCGAAAAGTCCTGCTATCATTCCTTTGATCGACCAAATGCCACCTGCTGTTATTCCTGTCGTTGCCGCATCCCCTGTTCCGCCACTCGTCACCCAATTTAACTCATGCAATTTCAATTTTTTTAAAATAATGGTAAGTGTTTGTTTAAATAGTTTCACTGATTCCAGCAGCTTATGTAATTTTGATGAAAAATTTTCAAATTCTGGATTTGAATGGGACAGATTTATATTTTCCGGTACTAGTGGATAAGATTTTTTAAACATACGGATTCGAAATAACTTGATTGTTATAGAAAAATAGTGTTCCTGGTCGGTATACAGTAGCTTAAAGGAAATATAAATATGTGATAATAGAATAAAAATAAGGAATCCAGTGATGCCAAAGATAAACCATACCAAGCTCTCCCAGCTCCTTTCTTCAAAAATAATTGACAGATTTGCGGTGTCTACCCTTCTTCCTATTTTTGACAGAAATCCAATTTTTACTCATTCATTATGCATTTATTAGATGAAAAGAGCTGATGATGATAAGATAGATAAAAACCCTTATTTCATTGGAGGTACTAAAGCAATGCAAAATCGAAGAAACTTATATTTTTATTATCCAAAACATGATATAGAGCTTGCACAAAGAATGGAAACTCTATTTAAATTAGCAGAAGAAAATCAATTTAACATTGTAGAAGATTCCCGTGATGCCAACATTATTATAAGTATTGGCGGGGATGGAGCCTTCCTGCAAGCTGTCAGAAAAACAGGATTTCGAGATGATGTGCTATATACAGGCTTCACTCGTTCCAGTGAATCTGGTCTATATTGTGATTTTAATCTGGACAATTTCAATGAGATGCTTCATATTATGCAAAATGAAGAAATGGAAGTTCGCCGCTTCCCTGTCATCAATGTGCAGGTAAATAACGATTCATCGTTTAAATCACTGAATGAGGTAAGTGTGCGTTCATCGATTATTAAATCTATCGTAATTGATGTATTTATCGATGACGAACATTTTGAAACCTTCAGAGGAGACGGGCTGATCGTTGCGACCCCAACCGGAAGTACAGGATATAACAAATCTGTAGAGGGAGCTGTTATCGATCCAAAGATTCCATGTTTTCAGGTTTCTGAACTTGCCTCTATCAATAATAACCGGTACCGGACACTTGGTTCATCTTTCATATTAAACCAAAACCGGAAACTGAAGCTCTCCGTAACACAAGACGGAAATGATTATCCAATTATCGGTTTGGATAATGAAGCCTATTCCATCCGCAACATCAACGACATCACCATAACACTGAGTGAAGATGTAATTAAAACCGTCAAACTGAAAAACAACTCCTTCTGGGATCGTGTAAAAAGAACATTTTTGTAAATAAAGGCGGAAAGCGTCCGGATAGCGACTACTAAGCCGAAGCTGACTTATATCCAAAGGTATAAGTGCGACGAACCTCGTGTCTGGTCATTCGGCAAGTCTTCTTTAACGTACGGGTAAAGGAAAACATACTGGAGCTAAATAAAAGGGACGGTTCTTCTGTTTTATTTATACGAAAACAGGAGAACCGTCCCATCACCTTTTCGGTTAGCCAATTTTTATTTTATTTTTTATTGTTGCGGTCCGCCAAATTGCTGTTCAGCCATTTGAACAAGACGTTTAGTAATCTCCCCACCAACGGAACCATTAGCACGGGAAGTAGAATCAGCATTTAGCTGCACACCAAATTCCTGAGCAATTTCAGTTTTCATTTGGTCAAGTGCTTGCTGAGCACCAGGGACTACTAATTGGTTTGAATTATTGTTATTTGCCATGTTAGTTCACCTCCTTGGTACACATAGATTGTGTCAGGAAGAGAAAAAACATGCACTAAATCTCATTGGAAGTTGTTGTTAATACAAGCTTTTCCAATTATTAACCCCATCTTGCTTATATCATTTCGATAAAATGACCTTACAACAAATCTTCAAACGCTTTATCTTCCGTTTTGGCCGGAGTTATCTTCATCACTTCAATCCCGCTGACCGCTTCTTCAATCAGTTCACTGAAATCTTTTGTCGACTCAAAATGTGCTGTTTTATCACGTCTTGGCCTCGTCTTTGGGGATGTTGGCACAAAGATGGTACAGCAGTCCTCATAAGGCAAAATGGATGTCTCATACGTGCCGATATCTTGGGAAATCGCTATGATTTCAGATTTATCCATTGCAATAAGCGGTCGGATAATCGGATAGTTTGTTACCGCATTAATGGTATTCATGCTTTCCATCGTCTGACTGGCAACCTGTCCGAGATTTTCGCCGGTCGTCATCGATAAAATATCTTCTTTTTCACATACCTGTTCACTTATACGCATCATCATTCGGCGCATCACCGTCATCGCATATCCATCAGGGATTTCCCGGTGAATTTCCTGCTGCAGCTTTGTAAAAGGTACAATATGAACTCTAATAGAGCCCCCGAATGTTGTCAGCTGTTTCGACAAATCAAGCACCTTCTGTTTAGCCCGCTCACTTGTATATGGCGGGGAATGAAAATGAATGGCCTCCAGCTGTACACCCCGCTTCATAGCCAGAAATCCTGCAACTGGGCTGTCGATGCCGCCGGAGAGGAGTAATAACGATTTCCCGGAAGTGCCTACAGGTAATCCGCCGAAGCCTGGAATAACCTCGGAAGTAATGTATGTTGCCTCCCTTCTTATTTCCACCTTAATTTCCATGTCAGGCTCATGAACATCTACCGTATAATCCTCTGTATTAATAAGTAAATGCCTGCCAAGCACCTGATTCATTTCCTGAGAGCGTACAGAAAAATCCTTATTAATCCTTTTCACGGTAACCTTAAATTTGCGAACATTATCACTCTCTTTTAAAGCAAACAATGCTGCTTCTTTTATTTTTTCCACATCATTTTCTACTTTGATCGCGAGGCTTAAGCTTTGAATACCAAAAATATGCTTGCATTTTTCTACAATTGGTTCTGGGTCATGTCCATTCAATAAAACGAACATCCTTCCCTGGGTTCTTTGCACTTTTACACCGGGATAATCTTTGACCTTTTGTTGAACATTTTGCTGCAGCTGTAATATAAACGACTTGATGTTCTTTCCTTTCAAAGCCATTTCACCGTATCGAATTAAAATATGATCATATTTCATTATTCATCTACTCCATTACCTGTTTAAATTGAATTATTGCATCTTGTAACACACGTAAAAATGATTCTATTTCTTCTTTGTTCGTATCATACGACAGACTGACCCTTAGTGCAGACATGGCTATATCTTTATTAAACCCACAGGCAGCCAGAATCTTACTTTCATCTTTTTGCTTGGAGGAACAGGCCGATTTTGTGGATATAAAAATATTCTTTTCCCCAAGCATATGGATCATTACCTCGGGCTTTATCCCGGGAACGGAAAAATTCATAATATGTGGTGCTGCATTTTCCGGTGTATTAACGATAACGCCATCCATGTTTTGCAATTCTTTTTGCAAATGATGCTGCAGTCTATACAGTCTGTCTATTTCTGTTTTTTCTATTTCTTTTATCAGCCTAAGTGCTTTTACCATTGCCACTGCGCCGGCTACATTTTCAGTGCCCGAGCGATGTGCATGTTCTTGATCTCCTCCATGAAATAGAGGGAATAACTTTGTCCGATTGTTTACATACAGTATTCCCGTTCCTTTTAGTCCATGAATTTTATGTGCCGAATACGTGCATAAGTCAATTCCGCTATGATGAAGCTTCAGTGGAACTTTACCAACACCCTGAACATCATCTACATGCAAAAGGAGTTTGGGATGTTTTGCGGCAATGTCACCTATTTCGTGAATCGGCTGGATTGAGCCTATTTCATTATTAACATGCATGATGGAGATAAGAATAGTATCCTTCCGAATGGCTTTTACTAACTCATCTACAGAAATGATCCCTTTTTCATTAACTGGCAAATAGGTAACTTCAAAACCGATATTTTCCAAGCTTTTACAGGCTTCATAAACGGATGGATGCTCTATTTCGGTTGTAATAATATGCTTCCCTCTACTTTGATGCTCAAGCGCAACACCTTTAATTGCCATATTATTTCCTTCTGTCCCGCCGGAAGTGAACACAATTTCATTCTGATTCACTTTAAGCAGCTCGGCAGCCTGTTGTCTCGCCGTCACAAAAAGTTTTTCTACCTGTCCGCCCAAAGTGTGAATGGAAGATGGATTTGCGAAGTAGGTGGTGGACACCTGTTGAAAGCTTTTCAGCACGTCAGGATTGGGTTTTGTAGTTGCACTGTTATCTAAATAAATCATATAAGTTTCTCCTTAATAAATTCAAGACTTTTCCATATATATCAATCATTTATCGGCTTGCAATCATACATTATAGCATGAAAAGAGGCTGTCTCAAAGAACCGACTCCTCAATCATGAAGGGGTCAAGTCCAATAGGACAGCCTCACTATTTATCACGCATTAACGGACTGTAATATCCCCACCTTTAAGTGAGAGGAAACCTTAAACGTGAAGGTGGGGGATAAACAGCGCGTAAATTTCCTGATTCTGTTCAACTAACATTTGTATGAAAACACTTATGAAAATTGCTCTAAAAAGACAACAGGAAAGCAGCTCTCTCAAATTTGATTTTTTGAGAAAATAAAATTGATACTTCACATGTAATTTAGAATCTAA
>NZ_JBGOHB010000019.1:0-90587 GCF_041521345.1 Virgibacillus oceani
TTTGTTCCTTGAATTCCTTTGAAAAGTTCCTTCTTGCTCTACGGGTCATAGTAATTCTCCTCAACTTTTAATTGAACCAAGTTTATATGACCTTAACTGTTCTGTCCAACTAAGTGTAACCTATTCAATTTGTCGCAGTCTATCTGTAAATACGACGGAAGTTTTATCTGAACTTAGAGGGATATAAAGGTTATCGATCAACTGCAGCAAGACTTTTATAAATTAAAGTTTTATCTGAACTTAGAGGGATATAAAGTTCGATGAAGATGACCTGAACAGCATGAACGATTTCGTTTTATCTGAACTTAGAGGGATATAGAGAGGGGAAAGTTATACGTTTTTTCTTATGATCAACTCCGTTTTATTTTATTTGAATATAGAGGGATATTAAGGGTGTAAAGTTAGTGAAGAAGGACACAGGATAGTTCCACCTCAGTCATCTTTTTGACCCAGTTAAGACACGATATTGACCCACCATTGTCAAGTTAGAGCCAGCAAAAATCCCACCACCCTTGACCTTGTTTGTGTCCGTGGTAGTGGTTTTGATGACGAATGGCAGAAATAAAGCCTTTGAGGCTCATTCGCATCAATAGCGTACCACGGACAATTACTTCTAAGTTCCGCTGGCGGGGCCCCGCCCCCTTCCAGCGATCACTAAGAAGTAGCACGGCGGTCAAGGGCAAGCAACTAAAGCTGTGGTTAAGATGGTGTTATTTTCTAGCAAGTGGATCACCTTTGTCATAAGTGGATCAAAAAGATGGCATAACTGGGTCAACTTAATGGCTGTAATCAGTTAGCATTCAGGATCGCTAATGAATTGGTTTTTAAAAACGTAGTGTAATATAAAGTCTAACTATTTTTTATTAATTTGAATATAACAGTAGTGAAAAGACAACCTAAGTACTAAACCCAATTATAATAAAATTTGCACTACTCTATGTAAATAAAAGTCAATAATGTACAGGTTCTTTCCTTATAATAAACATAACTCCATTGTATAATTCACCTATCCACCCAAATATACATAAACTACAAAAAAGAGAAAAGGATGTGTCCATAATTAAAAAATATTACGTCAGCGCAAACACAGCACAAGGCTTTATCAATTTGTTGCCATCTAACGTAAAAAACTTTAAAAAAGTTATCATATTAAAACATCCATCCTACACATTAAAAACCGCCGTTATCAATAATTTAATGGAAAGATACAAAGACAATGAATTGGAAATCCTTTTAAGTTCAAAGCAAAATAAGTATTTTGACGGCGTCATTATCCGGGAAAAACAGCTTGCCGTTATCATTGATGATATCGCAACACCAGATCTCCCTGGTGCAATTGAAATCGACTTAAACTTATTTATAAATAAAGACTTGCCCGCCGATCTTCATAAAGAGAAGGAGTTGGCTGAAAAATACACTGAATTAGCTTACGATAATTTCCAAACAGGCTTGAAATTCCATGATGACCTGGAAGAAATCTACATTAACGAAATGGATTTTCAAAAAGCGAATGCACTTGCTGATAGGTTTATTGAAGACATCTTGAAAAACCAGTTTCAAAAGTCAGGGGAATCAGAGGTTTATTACCGTCTATTTGGCACAAACACTGCAGATGGCGTAGTGAATGAGGTACCCCATATTACTAATCAGGTGTCAAAAGCCTACTATATCAAAGGCAGAGCAGGCACAGGAAAATCCACTTTTATGAAAAAAATTGCAGAAGCGTGTAGTCAACATGGTTTTGACATAGAACAATATTACTGCAGCTTTGACCCAAACAGCGTTGATATGGTTCTTGTAAGGGAACTGGATTTCTGCATTTTTGACAGTACGGACCCGCATGAATTCTCACCTGAAAGAGAGCAGGATGAAATAATCGATATATATGAAATAGCAGTAACCCCTGGAACGGATGAAAAGTATGCAAAAGAGATAGGAGAAGTACACGACCGCTATAAGTCCTATATGAAAAATGGGGTCAAAAATATAAAAAAAGCAGGTGAATATCTCGAAGCGATAGAGCAGCAATTCCATTTTACATCTGAAGAAATAAAAAATATCACTGATTTTATAACACAAAAAATAATCGTGCAGTAGAGGTCTGTACCCGTATGAAGTTTATGACCATTTTCCCACTAAGGACTTGAATCAATATCAAACCTTATATTTTATGTTACGATTTAAGCAAGAAAAGACCTTAAGGTGGGGAGTTGTCATGCGGATATCACCACGGGCAGTTCTCTTTGAATTCCTATCATATTTTAATGATGAAGAACAGGCTGCGTTTAAAAAAATGCTATTTGAACGCGCCTACAAGAAAAATCAGCTGCTGTTTACAGAAGGAGACCCGCGGGAAAAATTTTTCTCTTGGCAGGCGGTTATGTGAAATTGGAAAAAACAAATCGGGATGCAAACATGCTGTATATAAACTATATTAGCCCAAATGATTTTTTCCGTATGGACAATGGTCTCGTCGTTATTGGCGCCGGTGGTGGCGGGGTGCCGGTGATTTACAGAAGAGGCAGATATATTGGCGTCGATGGTATTATTGATAAAAATTTTGCATCACAGAAAACTTGCTGAAGAAATCAATGCTGATATGCTGTTAATGTTGACAGAAGTAGATTACGCTTATGTCAATTTCAACACGCCGGCTGAACAGGCATTGCACAGCATTCGAACTGAGGATATCGTACAGCTGCTTAAAGAAGGGCACTTTGCCCCGGCAGCATGCTTCCCAAAATAAGAGCAGGCATAGATTTTGCCAAATCAGGCCCTGACAGAGAATTCATAATTACCTACCCGGAACAAGCAAGCGAAGCACTGCAAGGCAAAAACTGGCATAAAAATCTTACAACAAACAGTGAAACATAGGGGCGGTTCTTTTGTTTCAATTTGAAGTCCCTAATCATTTTATTCCAGCTAGGCCTGACGCATGTACCTATATTACAAGCGGCTTTTAGTACGGCCTCCATGGAGCTGGATTATTGGGAAATACAAGTGCTTGCAGGCTTGATTGTTTTTATCGTCGTGGAGATAGAGAAGTATATCACACGTACTAGTCGTTTTGGCAAGCTATTAAAAAAAGACAGCAGGTAAGGGAGCGGGAGGGCAGGTAGTTTAAGATGAGCAGAGTATTCTGATTTCTACTTGATTGCGTCAAAAATATAAAGAGAGGTACTCGATCAAGCATCAGAACCACATCGCAAGCAACACGCTCAATGACCTCCTCGAGAAGTCGTCTCGGATACCTCATCGTAATTAAAGCGCTCAATGACATCCTCGAGCAAGCATTCGAATGCCCTATAATGCCTGGTAAATATTTTTTAGCATAAGAATAAATTCTTACATATAACCAACATGGATTCTTCCTTTAAAGGGAATAGTAAAGTAACAGGAGAACATAAAATATGTTACCCTGAAATAAATAAACTTTTGCTAACATAAAGGGTGAATCATTGATGGTCACACAAGCAATCAATAATATAGAGTGGAATTTAGAGACGACCTATACAGAATTACCGGAATTTTTTTATACAAAACAGCAGCCGGGGAAAGTAGAAGATCCGGGGTTGGTTATATTTAATCATTCTCTCGCAAAATCCCTGGGACTTGAAACAGATAAGCTGAATGAGGAAGCTTTGGCAAATGTATTCTCGGGTCATCAGCTGCCTGAAGAAACAGACCCGTTTTCCCAAGCTTATGCTGGCCACCAATTTGGTCATTTTACAATGCTCGGAGATGGTCGTGCGGTATTAATTGGTGAAAAATTATCCCCATCAGGGGAGCGGTTTGACATTCAATTAAAAGGTGCTGGCAGAACGCCATATTCACGTGGAGGAGATGGCCGGGCTGCACTCGGCCCAATGCTTCGGGAATATATCATCAGTGAAGCAATGCACGCATTAGGTATACCAACTTCACGCAGTCTGGCGGTGACCACTACGGGGGAGGCAGTGACAAGGGAGACCTTTTTGACTGGTGCCATCGTAACCCGAGTTGCCTCCAGTCATATTCGGGTAGGCACATTTGAATATGCAGCCCGCTTTGGAACGATCGAAAACCTGAAAGCACTCGCTGATTATACCATCCATCGCCATTTTCCTGAAATAAAAGAAGAAGAAAACCCTTATTTATCCCTATATAAAAAAGTGATTGAGCGGCAGGCTTCTTTAATAGCCAAATGGCAGCTGACCGGTTTTATCCACGGAGTGATGAATACGGATAATATGACGATCAGCGGGGAAACGATTGATTATGGACCCTGTGCATTTATGAACGATTATGACCCAAAAACCGTATTTAGTTCCATTGATGTGAATGGCCGTTACGCATACGGGAATCAGCCGGGAATTGGGGAATGGAATTTGGCCCGCTTTGCAGAAGCATTATTGCCATTATTTCATGATGAAAAAGAAAAAGCGGTGGAACTGGCACAAGATGAACTGGCCAATTATGCAAAACTTTACAAGCATGATTGGTTATCCGGCATGCGAAAAAAATTAGGATTAACCGGTGAAAAAGAGGGGGATGAATTGCTTGTAAAAGAGCTTTTGCAGCTGATGGAGAAACATGAGGCAGACTTTACAAATACATTTCGGGAACTCACGTTAAACGAATTAGATGACAGCAGCTTATTTACCAGTAAAGCGTTCAAAGAATGGAAAACAAAGTGGCAAGAAAGACAGGAGCACCAGTCTGAATCAAATGAGGAAATCCAATCAATCATGAAAGCATATAACCCATTCATTATTCCAAGAAATCACCGAGTAGAAGAGGCACTGGAAGCAGCTGTTGAAAACCAGGATTATACCGTCATGCACCGACTGCTCGATGTTCTATCCAGACCCTATGCCTATAATAAAGAACAGGAAGCCTACTGCCAACTTCCAGAGCCAACCGACATACCGTACCAAACATACTGCGGGACGTGAAACAGAGGGACGGTTCTTCTGTTTCATTTAACAAATAATTCAAAAAACAATCCTGCCACAAAAAGCATGCTGCATAAATCTAGTAAGCAGCATGCTTTATCATTCCGTCAAAAACTTTTCCGTATAAAAGGGCTGGGCATCTTCATTAAAAGCGACACCAACACCTAATTCCTGATATTCCGACTTTAATATATTTTCCCTGTGGCCGGCAGAATTCATCAAGCCTTCATGGGCAAATATGCTGCTCGTCTGGCCAGCGGCAAGATTTTCACCAGCCATTTGAAAGGAAATTGCATCCGCTTCTATTCGGTCAAAAGGTGATTCACCATCAAGGTTTGTATGACTGAAATAGTTATTATCCGCCATGTCATTACTATGACTGCGTGCTGTTTCCTTAACCGGTTCATGCCACTCCAGTGGCGGAAGATCACGAGCCACCCTTGCTGCGTTAGTAATGTCGAATAATTGATATTCAAAGCCTTTTTTTAGTTCCTCTCGTGGTTCGCCGAAAAATCCTTCCTTCTCTTCTTCTAAATTTTTACTTATAATTTGAATTGCTGTTACTGTATCGTTTTCATGTAGGTCAAAAAAGATCGTTACATAATTATTATCCAGCTCAAATGTGTTATATTCCCCGTTGCTTTCGATTTCATAGTTTGTAAGGCCCTTTCGGATTGTTGTAATTGGTGTATCCAGCTCAGCAAGAACCGTATCGCTGGAACTGCCGTAGTTTATTCCCTGTTTTGAAGCAAGAAGATCCTGATTTGTATATAAACCAGCGACCTTGTCCTCTTCATCATAAGCAGCCATAAAAAAGTTTTGATAATTTTCGTGATAAGTGACCCATTCCGTGCCATATTCATTAAAAGTAGCCCGTTCTGCACTGCCGGCTTTATCTTCCACCTCAGCACGTTTATCACCAATTTCGACATTATGAATGGAGAAGGACTGTTCCGTCGGTTCTCCCAGTTCAGGCTGCTCCACTTCAGCAACTTCTGGCTGATCTTCAGCCGGTTCATTCCCGGTTAATCTGCTGTAAATTTGTTCAATTTCATTATTCAAATACTGTATTGTCTCATTCACGGTTGGATTTTGAAGCATGTTTACTACATCGGATTCCACCGAAGAAGCTACACCCTGAAGACCATCACGCTGAAAGGAATCACCATAAAAATGCCAAAACAAACCAGCGAAGAGTAATAAAAAGACAATATGTCGTAATTTAGGCATCGGCTCACTCCCTTTCGAATTCCCACTTGTTTCTTTTGCCTATTTGAAGAACGCCCTAATTCCAGTATATACGCATAATCATGAATAGAACCATCAATTTATAGTTCATTTCGCTGATGGAATTTTAAAAATAAATAAAAACTTCAAATGTTTCTCTTTTCTTTCTAGGTAATTTATACTACAATGAATTTATAGTTCTTTTTAAAGAACTATAAATTTGAATTAAGTAAGAAATAAGTTTCATTTGTATGAAAGAAGGGTATAGAAAATTTATGAAAAAATAATGTAAAATCAAGGAGGGTAGAAAATTATGCTTGCATTTAAAACAATTAAACCATATCACATAGAAGTTAATGTTGATTATTTGAACATTGTTTTAGCAAAAAGTGATTTTACGATACTTATCAATAGTAAGGAATATCAGTTTATCCCACTAAAAGCAAAGAAAATAAAAATAAACCGGAAAAGTAGGTTAATTGAGAACCCAAAAGATATTTTTGCTTTTCATCGTGATCACGATATTATTTACATAACCCTTACACGTTTTATACAAATGACCGACTTTCTTGTTGAACTGCATCGTATTGCAAAACCTTATTATTATCCCGAGAATCATTCTGCTGAGATTTATGATATCGACATGGTTATCGATGAATTAGAACGATTAAATATTAAACGGCTTATTGATAAAGCACTGGACAAGGGTGACAAGGAAATTTTTTATAAGCTGCTGAAATTACTTTAAGCACCCTGAAACATTCTAGCGAATCATATTCTATGATCAGTGAAGAAAAAGCCGACCTGATAGAAGGTTGATCTATCAGGTCTTAATTATTTTCCCATATTCTCATTGTTTGAAACCTGAACATGCTCGTATTACTTAACTCATTATGGATTAATCAATATCGATAAGTAAATCCGTAACTTTTTCGGCAGTATATCCGCTGCCGCCGCGATCTTGTGTTCCTTCAATCATCATAGCAATCAGAATGTCGGGGTTATCTGTCGGATAGCCGACAAACCAGCCGTTTTCCTGTGCTGAGTCATCTTCTCCGGTCAGTTTTAATTCTGCCGTTCCAGTTTTCCCGGAAATCGGAAAGTCCGCTTCATTGGCAGCAGAAGCAGTACCGTCTGTCACGACTGCTCTTAAAGAATCAGCTATCAAATTTGCATGATCTGCTGAAATGACATCATCCTGCCAAATCTGGTTTGTTTCCTCACTGGATAAAAATGTTGGTTTGAGCATATTTCCTTCATTAATGAACATCGTATAGCCTGCAGCTAAATGCAGTGAGCTCATTTCCAGCTGTCCCTGTCCATAACTGGCATTGGCAAGCATGACTGCATCATCCATTTCTCCGCTTTCTGAAACGGTTGAAGTACTGATTGGATATTCATATGGCAGCTCTTCGCCAAAACCGATGCTTTCCATGCCACCGACAAATGCTTCACTACCCATTTCAACACCTTGCATGGCAAAATAAATATTATCAGAGCGAACCATGGCATCCATTAAATCTACCGGGTCACTTGATTCTGAAACACGGCGTACTTCATAGTCACCCCAGCCTTCACCATTACTCCAGGTTAAGCCATCAATTTCAATACCTTCATCCGGATCAATCGAGCCATTTGCCAGGCCAACCGCAGCCGTCAGCGGTTTGATGACAGATCCCGGTGCGAATGTTGCGGAAAAACGATTGAGTAACGGGTTTTGCTCATCATTTTGCAATGTGTCCCATAACCCTGCTGTTGTACCGTATAAAATTTCATTTGGATCGAATGCAGGACTGCTGACAAGTGCAAGTGTTTCTCCTGTTCCCGGATCAATGGCAGCAGCTGTACCGCTGTCATCCTCTCCTTCGTATGTTTCATAAATTTTTTCCTGTATATTTAAATCAATCGTAACAGATATATTTTCGCCGTCCTGAACAGGTGTTTCTGCTAAAACAACATCTTCCTCATCTTCTTTCGTAATAACAGCGGTAACCCCTTTTTCGCCTCGTAACTGGTCTTCATACCATTGTTCGAGACCGCGCTTACCAATCATGTCTGTTGCATTGTAAGCACCCGATTCTGCTTCCTCCAATTCCTCTGCCGTTATCTCCCCGATATAGCCGACAAGGTGAGCGGCCGCTTCACCGGCAGGATACACACGACCGGTTACTTCTTTTCCGGCAACCCCGGGAACTTCCCATAGCTGATTTAATGTTTCTTCATCCGTTGACGATACTTCTTTCAGTGGGACATATAAATGGGGTTCCACCCAATCGGCATTTAATGATGTTTCTATATTTTCTTCCGCTATGCCTAAAAGTTCTGCAGCTTGACTGATGCTTTGTTCCGGATTATCCATACTCTCAGGTACAATGCCAATTTCATAAACAATATCATTGATTGCCAGCGGCATCTGGTTCCGGTCCAAAATTTCTCCCCGTTGTGGATTGGTCGTTTGAATGCTAATCTCACCGCCATCTTTTAATTCAGGGAAAATAAATCCTGGATCCCATTCGACAAACCAGTCTTGTTCTTCTTCCTCTTCTTCAAGCTGATGGAGTGTTGCTTCGTAAGAAAAATTAACCTCGCCTGCCAGTGTTTCCATATCCACTGTAAAAGGGATGGCTGCCGTTCCTTCTTCCATGGCTGTGTCCAGTGTTTCTTCCTCAATTGGATTAAATTCAACTTGTAAGTCGGACACTGCCAAATCCTCATAAATTTTATTATAACGATCAGCATATTGATCGATAGGATATGTTTCAGTGGATTCCGGTGTAAGCATACTGTACATTTTTTCGAATTCGAAATTATTCCATTGGTTAACATAGGTTTCAAATCTTTCATTTGGTGTTACTTCCTCTTCTGAACAAGCAGCCAATAAAGCAACTATAAGAATAGATAAACAGATTAATAGCTTTTTCATACTAACTCCCCCACAATATTGTACATACTTATATTATAGCACTTTTTTTATGCAATAAAATGAACAAAAAGTTAATTTTCGATCATCCAATATTTTCATTGCACCGTAAGTTCTTCTAAATGGAAAAGTCACACTGGTAGTTGCTCCAGGTGACTTTTTTGCTGCTTAGCATACTGTGAAATCTCTGAACTGTAGATTAATTGGTAAATTTATTAGACTTGTCCGGGTCAAAGCTCAGCGATAGCGGATTTCGTGGTGTGAAACGAATACTGCACAGTCCCAGACTTTCTTGACCTCCGTACGTCGCTAACCGGGTGATTCTGCCTTTACTCCTTGTCTGTACTAACTTGCTTCCATATGGTTTCTTACTTCAGAAGTGATTCGGCTTAACTCTTCATCTGACACGATATAATACCATATGTCATCAATTCTTTCACCAGTTCCGTTTATTTCCAAGGTAGTAGAGTTTCGCGGTGTTCCACGATAACTGCCGAATAAGGATTGCATATTATTCATATTCAAGTCGGTTTTCACATTGCCACCCAGAATATCCAGGATTTCCCCGACTTTTGTAATGTTGGAGAAGCTGGCTCCTTCTTTCAACGCTGCTTGAACCACTTCTCGTTGACGCTCGTTACGGCCTAAGTCTCCTCGGGGGTCCTCTTTACGCATCCGGATATAATCAAGTGCTTCTGATCCATTTAAGCTAATTTGTCCCTCAGGAAAATTCGAACCTCCCTGGGAAAATGTCATCGAATTTGTAACGGTGACCCCGCCGATCGCATCAATTCCCTGCTGGAATCCTTCCATATTCACTCTGGCATAATAGTGGACAGGAAGATCAAATGCTTCTTCTACGGTTTGTACCGACAAATCCACATCACCGAAAGCATAGGCATGATTAATTTTATCCATCCCGCGCCCCGGGATATTTACATAAGTATCACGGGGAATGCTGAACATGAGCATGGAATCTGTTTGCGGGTTCAGCGATAAAAGAATCATCGTATCGGATCGTCCCCCATCTCCTTCCCGCGAATCCACACCAAGTAAAAGAACATTAAGTGATTTACTTTCTTGAAAGATAGCTTCCAATTCTTTTTGCCTTTCCGGATCACTGTCTCTTTCCAGCGGGTCATGCATCGTTTCTACAGTATCCCCTAGCTGATTCCACATGTAAAAGGCAAAACCGCCAACAAGTAAAATTAATGCAAGAAATATTCCACCAATCCAATAAGGCCATTTACGTTTATTTTTGTGTTTACTCACTCTTGAACTCACTCGTATTCTCCTCTGTGCAAGTCTTCACTGGGACACAGGGACAGGTACTGCGTCCCCATTTTTGTGGGACAGTTAACCTTGGGCTGCGCATAAATGCTCGTCCCATCGAAAAAAGTGTCCCTTATGTCCCCATTCGCAAAGTTTGCAAAAAATTATCATATCTGAATAGATTATATCGAAAATAGTCCATTTCGTCTATACGGTTTTTGAAAATATGAAAAATATATCGAACAAGGGTAAAAATACCTAAAAGGACAGGGTATTTAATTTTCTTCTACTGGAAGCGCGGTAATGATATACCGATCTGGTGCACTTCCTACATAATTAAATGGATAACACGTCGATAATGTCAACACCTCATCAGGAGCTGTAGGCACGATGATCGTCCGGTCATCTGCATCCACAATTTTTGTGTCAATAATTTCATAGGAAAAACTTCCGTACGGTACTTCCACAGTTAAAATATCTCCCATCTCCAATTCTCCCATATCACGAAAAACGGTATCACGGTGTCCTGATAAAACGATCTGGTCATTTTGCTGTGGATAAGCTGTGCCTTCATAATGCCCAACCCCCTTTTCCAGTTCATCTTCATGGGTCCCCTCAATAATCGGCAGTTCAGCCTCCAGCTTTGGTATATGTAGAATTCCAGCAGCATCCCCTTTTTCCGGATAAAAATCCTGCTGACCCTGATCTGTTTCTTGTGTTGATTTTTCTCGTTCAATGAACGCTTGCGCTTCAGCTAAACTATCCTTCTGCGCCGCTTCTGTCTTAAACAGTTGATATCCTCCATAACCTAAAAACAAAAGGCCGACTAAAACAAAAATGATGGAGAGCTGCTTCATAGGAATAAACTCCTCACATTCTTTTTATTATCAGTATATATTCTTTTTGGTAATTAGAAAAGTTTATTTTCCGTAAATATATAGGAAAGCTATCTGAACTACTGATATGAAGCAATTTACTGTTCTCAATAAAACACAAGATAAATTTAAAAAAGATGAAAATCTAAGTAATTAGGAGTAAAATAAAGAAATTTACAGGAAAATGTTCTCAATAAAGTATAAAACGTTCTTTTTGGAGTTTTTATTTCTAGGAAATTTATCCTATACTGCAAATAGGTCGTTCGTTATAGATTACAATTTAGACCGTATGTAAGAACACATGCTGGACAGCAGCAAAGAGAAAACAATAATAATTACTAACGAACGGATACATATGGAAGGGGGAGGATCGCTGAATATATAAAATTCACAGAAAATTTAACGGTAAATTCAGGTGAGAATTGTATCATTCATCACGATATCAGCGGGAAATAGTTGATTTTATTTTAAATTATTAGGAGGAATGACAAATGAATTTAAAGAAAAAATTAGGTATGGGGATTGCAACAGCAGTAATGGGTGTCGGACTAATTGGCGGCGGCGTATTTGCTTACTTTAGTGATACAGCTGAGCAGACGAATACATTTGCTTCGGGGACGATTGATTTGGATGTTGATCCTACGGTTCAAGTTCCAATGGAAAATATAAAGCCGGGCGATTGGATGCCAAGATCGTTTGAACTTCAAAATAATGGCTCTTTAGATATGAAGTATGTGGATCTTAATACTGAATATACAGTTTATACCAGTAGAGGAGATATCCTTGGTGGAGATCTTGCAGACGAGTACGCTAAACAGCTATATGTTGAATTTTTGAGTAATACATCTGGGGATGAAGACTATGAAGTGATTGCAGAAGTATCTTTATATGATTTAAAGAATCTGAGTCCAGAAGATTTAGCTACTAAAGTTGATATTGAAAAAATTATGAAAAAACCTGGTAAGATTTGGATTCCAATTATCGGATGGATTGGAAGTCCAGTATATGAAAATGTACCTACGGAAGTAACAGGTATTGAAGCACAAGATACTGCAGACTTTGATGTACAATTCCGCTTCAATGACACTGGTGAAGCACAAAATGAGCTGCAAGGTTTAACTTTAGACCTTGAGTGGACTTTCGAAGGTTTCCAAACAGACGGTGAAGAAAAATAAACAGCTGACAAAAATATAATTGGAGAAACGGGCAACCCCGTTTCTCCAATTATTACAATGTGTACGGGAGGGAGAACACATGGCCATTAAGGAAAAGCTTGGAATGAGCATACTGATCGGCTTCTTGGGAGTTGCACTCGTCAGCGGCGGCACTTTTGCCTATTTCAGTGATTCGGTGCAGACAAACAACAATGTAACTGCCGGAACATTGGATCTTGGTGTAACGAATATTGATGACGAAGGGGTACTGTTTGAGTTTGAAAACAAAAAGCCTGGGGATACGTTTGATTATACATTCAGCATGAGAAATGAAGGCTCCCTGGATATCAAGGACGTCACCCTCTATTCAGAACATACTACCCGCGATAAAGACGGGGAATTAACGGATAACAATTTCGATGAACAGATACTGCTTACTTCAGTCAAAGTAAATGGTGAGGATTTAATAGAAGAAGGGATCACATTGGCTGATCTCAAAGATGACGAAATGATCCTTATCGAGAACTTTGACTCCGGGGATGAAGACGCAGATGTTTATGTGGAATTTAAATTCATCAAAACAGACAAAAGCCAGAATAAATACCAGGGCAATTCCATTGAGCTGGAATGGACATTTGAGGCAATGCAGACAGAAGACTGATTCGTAAGTCTGCCGGTTGTTCTCCTTCCTTCTACATGTGACTTGGGAAGTTGCAAATTTTCCAAGTCACATACTTACATTATTTCTCTTCATTTATGTGCATTCATAAATATATGACAAGTTGTGTATTTATGAGTACACAGAAATGCGTTTCATTAGGAAGGTTTTTCGCCGGATGGGTTATTTACATAACAAAAGATATTCCAGCTCGAAAGGAGAATGAGGATGCGAAGTAAACGGTTGAGAAGGTTTAGAAGGCATTTTCCTGTTGCTTTCTTTCTAGTAAAACTTGTACTGATCTGGTATTTAGTTGTTTTTTCTTTCAGCTATTTAACATCGGGAACTGTTGCACATTTTTTTGATATGGAGGAAGCGGATGCCAAAGTCCTTGCAGGGTATTGGGCTGATGGCTGGGACGGAAGCTCATTGACGTTTATACAAGATGGAAATGAGAACATTAAAGCTTGTGATGATCCTGTAGAGGTAGCCATGGAAATTAAAAATGTTGGTGATGAGGACATGGTGAGCGGTAGCTCTTTTGATATTTATTATATCGAAAATGGCAATCCGGAAAAACACGGAGAGAAGCTTGGAGAAGGAAACATACCTGTACTTAACAGCAATGAATCAACTGAAATCACATATCTTGCGCAAGAACCTGGTGTATATGCCTTTTTAGCCCAGCAGCCTGAAGGACATCCAGAGGAAGACACTGTATGGAGTATGTGGGCAATAGTTAATTGTCCTCCAGGTCAGGCAAAACAGGATGTGGAAGAAGAAACAAAGGATCCTGCAGAAGTTGAAACTGAAGATGAACAAAACCAAGAAACAGAATCCAACGAAGAAGACGATAAAGAAGAACCAGAAAAAGAAACAGAAACTACTGAAGATGGCGGAGACATAGATAAAACAGAAGAGGAAGAAACAGCGGAAGAAGGTGACGAATCATGAAGAAACGTAAATTTTTAAAGTGGATGAACAGTTTTGTCAGCGGCGTACTCATAGTTTTATTAATTGGTGTTGCTACGGTGTTTGTTTATACAAAACTTTCGGGCGGTGAGCCGGAAGTTTTAGGCTATCAGTTAAAAACGGTGCTGTCGGGGTCGATGGAGCCGGAAATTCAAACAGGTTCGATTATTGCAGTGGAAACGGTGGAAGATGGCTCTGGCTTTGCTGAAGGCGATGTGATTACCTTTATGGAAGCTGAGGATAAACTGATCACCCACAGAGTTGTGGAAGTCAATGAAACAAGTGATGGGGTCATTTATACGACAAAAGGGGATAACAACAATGCAGCGGATTCCAGCCCGGTTTTGGCTGAAAATGTTGTTGCTGGTTATTCCGGGTTTACGTTGCCATATGTAGGTTACATCATTAATTTTGCCCAGACACCAAACGGTGCCTTAGCATTTCTTGTCCTGCCTGGCGTGCTGATGATAGGCTACTCCTCTATT
This sequence comes from Virgibacillus oceani, assembly GCF_041521345.1. Classification (GTDB taxonomy): domain Bacteria; phylum Bacillota; class Bacilli; order Bacillales; family Amphibacillaceae; genus Virgibacillus_N; species Virgibacillus_N oceani_A. Next base: position 14,498 of record NZ_JBGOHB010000019.1, read on the forward strand.
ACGATTTGGAGAGCACTTGGAGAGCTGGAAAAGTCAAAGAAAGCTGCCAGTACAGACTAATATAAAGTCTTAAAGTGAGGAAGATGTTTATGAAACGCAAAAAATTAATACTTTCTCTAATAGCCGTTCTGTTCATTGGCTTTTCACCGTTTCTGGCTAAATCTGCTTTTGCGGATGATGGTATTTCACTTGATGTAACGCCGGAGGATATTTTATTTCAAGTGGAAAATATGAAGCCGGGAGATTGGGCACCAAGAACGTCAGTTATACAAAATAATGGGCAGAAAGCTTTTTACTATAGTATGTACATTCAAAGTGAAGACACGAATAAACTTTTCAATGAGCTACTTTTAGAGATCACCGTTTCTGAAACAGAGCTATATAATGGAAAACTTGCAGATTTTGAAAATCTGGAAGAAAGAAATCTGGAACCGAAAGAAGAGGAAGAATTGGAGATTACCATTCGTTTTCCAGAGCATCTCGGCAATGATTTCCAAGGCTTGAATTCAGTATTCAGCTTTATTTTTACGGCAGACAGCCAGATTGATGATACGTCTGTAGAGGTAGATGGTTTTGTAGGAAGCGATGACGATTCATTTGCACTGGGAGGCAGCGGTTCTTCTTCAGTTGGCGGCGGAGGAGTTCTTCCTGACACGGCAACCAATATTTTTTTATTTCTTATTTTGGGAGCCATTTTACTCGTAAACGGCATATTGTTATATATGTATAACAAACGGAGAAAGCGTGCGTAAAAAAGTGAGTCTTGAGCAGTGTTATTTCATTAAAGAATTTCGACATAAAAGTATTGGATAAGCTACAATACTAGTTTCATTTTGACAAAACAACCTATCCAAAACCCGCTCTCAAAATAGTATGATAGTCATAGGGGGAATTAATTATACATACTTAGAAAACGGGCATGGAGTCCTGGTTTCATAGTGACATGCCATGGCGGGTAAAATGAGAAAAAGTGGGGGTAAAATTTATGCAAAATACGGTGAAGCAAGTAACCTTAGACTCCGAGTGGGTCTCATTAATTCAAAAAGCAAAAACATTGGGCATGACAGTGGAAGAGATACGTGCATATCTGAAAGAAGCAGGCAATGAAGAGAATGCTTAATTATTTTATTATATAAATAGAACTTCTTACCGTCTTTGTGGTATAATTCCCGTTGAAAGAAGGTGAGAACTTGATCGGTGAAAAGATTCAGCAGTTGAGAAAAGAAAAGAAAATGTCCATTTCGGAACTAGCAGAAAAAGCCGGCGTAGCAAAATCGTATTTAAGCTCTATTGAAAGAAGTCTTCAAACAAATCCATCGATCCAGTTTATAGAAAAAGTAAGTGCCGTACTGAATGTTTCTGTAAATGAAATGATTCGTGATGATAGTGAAAAGGTAGACCAGGATGAGTTGGATGAAGAATGGCTGAAAATCGTACAGGAAGCAATGGAATCGGGCGTGTCCAAAGAACAGTTCAAGGAATATCTTGAATTTAATAAATGGCGCAGCAGGCAAGGTAATTGATAAATATATTTATTCATGAGAGTGATTTTAAAGATTTGGTTATAAATAACAGGAGATTGAACTGAAAATGTGTAAATATATGTATTGGCTCCTGCCTCTTTTCTGGATGGGAGTCATTTTTTATGCTTCTTTAGCCAGTCATATGAAGATCAGGATATAAAGCCGATGCTTTCGGACAGACTGGATCTGTCTTTTTTTGAGCCGCTATTAGGTTGGATTACATTCACATATAACGGGTCGGTTGTAAGCGTGGCTACGCATGGGGTGGAGGGGGTTATCGAGTTTTTTATCCGAAAAGGCGCACATGTGGCAGTGTTTTTTCTACTAACCTGCTGCTTTTTTATTGCGATCAGAAAATCAACGAAGCTGCTATTTAAGCAGGCAGCAGCCATATCTTTTATTACAACTGTTGCATATGCTATAACAGATGAAATTCACCAGGGATTTACGCCAAATCGAACGCCTTATATCGGCGATGTTTTGCTGGACTCATTTGGCGGGGGTGCAGCAGTCATTTTGCTTATTGCCATCCGGTACAGGAAAATACGGATTTCAAGAGAGATATAAGATACAAGTCCCAAGTGGGTTATTTGATTTTCTGTTATAATCTTTTATTTTCATGTATGCTTTGAATATAATGTAGCAATATTCTATGAAAAAAATATTTTTGCGTCAATATTCGACAACAATACTCGAATTATTGTGATAAGGTACTATTTAACTACAAAAATGAAATAAATAGAAAAAAGGCGGGAACACGATGAGAGAGCAGGAATGGTATAAAGATCTGATGGCTAAAATGATTACAGAAACAGAAAATGAAAAAATTAATTCATCTGAAGAAATGATTAAAACGTTAATTGACGAGATCAAGTTATTGAGAACGAAAACAGGGTAACGGTGCCAGCAGAAAGCATATCGAAATAAAAACGTTGAGTTGCACAACGGAAGTTCGGAATCATCAGATATAGACAATCCATTAACTTGTGCTAATTTTTTAATGAAACGTGAAAGGATGGTTTGTCATGAAAAGAGCCTCATCAACGTACATTAAAAATGCAACGATTTATTTAGATGATGAGATTATTAAAAATGGTTCCATCCTGATAGAAGGTTGCCAGATAACAGAAGTGAAATCCGGTAGAATAACTTTTATACCTGCACACGTGCAAATAGTGGATGCTACTAGTTTGCTGGCTATCCTTGGGTTTATTGATGGTCATATCCATGGGGCGAACGGTGCTGATATGATGGGTGCAACTGAAAAGGCGCTGGATGCAATGCAATAGTGAGGGTGCTGCCCGAAAAAGGGACAACCAGCTTTCTGGCAACAACGATTACGCAGGCATCTGAAAAGATTGATGCTGCTTTAAGGAATATTGCGGGTTAGAATTCCAAAACAGGGCAGGCGGAGATACTTGGCGCCCATTTGGAAGGACCTTTTATTGAAAAGACCAAGGCGGGGGTACAACCTTAAGGTTACATAATAAAACCGGATATAGCGCAATTTAAGGCTTGGCAGCAGTTCTCAGGGAACCGGATTAAGACTATCACACTTGCGCCGTAAGTGGATATGGACGGGAAGCTTATTAAATATTTATACGAGAGTGGAATCATGCCGGATTTTCCGATATGAAAAAGGCCGTATTCCATGGTGTACGTCAGGCTACCCACTTATGTAATGCCATGACAGGTATTCATCATCGGGATATTGGGTGTTGTGGGTGCTGCCTTTTTTCTGAAAGCGTACGGGCAGCGCTAATTGCTGACGGGATTCATGTGTCCCCAGAAATGCTTTCTTTGATTTTTGCTAATATGGGAAGTGAGCGTTTGCTTTTCATTACGGGCGCCATGCGGGCAAAATGTTTAGAAAAGGTGCCGGGCGGCGAGCCTGTAACTGTTTCAGAAGACAGCAAAAATTTTAGCTGATGGCACATTGGCAGGCTGTATTTTAAAGATGAATGAAGGAGCAAGGCGAATGCTCCAGCTTTCAAATGTAGTGATGCAGCATATTGTACGGCTGACCTCATAAAACTCGGAAAATCAACTAGGAGTATGGGAAAGAAAGGGAGGTATTTCAGTTGGAAAGGGTGCGGATGTTCTTTTAGTGAGTGAAGAACTGGATATTAAATATACGATTTGTAACGGCGTTATCGCTTTTAAGGAGGGACATAAATCAATGAAAATAATCACTGTGAAAGATTATCAGGAAATGAGTCAGCGTGCAGGGGAATTGCTTATTAACAGGGTGAATATGAAGGGTGAAGCAGTGCTGGGACTTGCGACCGGCTCTACTCCGGAAGGCATGTATGCATACATTGTGGAAAAATATAAAGACGGGAAAGTTTCTTTTTCGGATGTACAGACGTTTAATTTGGATGAGTATGTGGGTTTGTATGAAGATGATCCGAACAGTTATGCGTATTACATGAAAAATCATTTATTTAACCATATCGACCTGCGTGATGAAAATGCGCATCTGCCGAATAGTAGAGCGAAGGATTTGCAGGAGGAGTGCCAAGCGTACGAAAAGAAAATCGATCGAGCAGGAAAGATTGATCTTCAAGTGCTGGGCATCGGATTAAATGGACATATCGGTTTTAATGAACCTGGAACTTCCTTTAAAAACAAAACGCAAATTGTGGATTTGGATGAATCAACCCGTCAGGCAAATGCCCGCTTCTTCAATTCGATTGAGGAAGTTCCGACACAGGCGATTACTATGGGTGTAGAAACAATTATGAACAGCAAAGAAATCATGATGCTGATCTACGGAGAAGGCAAAGCCGATACAGTGGCCAGGCTTCTGGAAGGAAAAGTCAATGAAGATTTCCCGGCATCCATCATACATCAGCACCCAAACGTAACAATCATTACAGACGAAGCAGCATATTCGAAAGTGAAATAGTGAAACACGGGGACAGATCTTTTGTTGCAAGTCGAGAAAATATAGTTGTTCCTGAGTAAGCAGACTTCACAGGTGAATTGGAAAATATCTGAGAGAACTCGATCAATCGTGAAATACTATGCGGAATACACAGAGCATACCGAAGAGGGAGTTGTCGATGAATTTTTAAATAATATCCTGCTGGATAAGTATTTTCAAAAGTGGATTGAAGGCAAACGCGATAATAAACGGATAATGAGTCAAATTTACAATACGGAGGAAACTAATATTGACTAAATTAAAGAGATTAGCTCACTCAAATGATGGAATTGTAAATATCAATGCTCCCCTTTTGGATAGTGAAGACTCCACTATTATGAGCGAGATTTATCGAGTATTCAGCAAAGAAGTCAGAGAAGGTAATGCACATCATTTTTTGTGTAAAGTTGACCGGAATAAGAGTTTACAAGATGCGTATCAAGAATTTATATATGGCAGAAAGGATTTAAAATATTGGGGAGAATTAACTGGCGAAGATACTAAGTCCATTCATTAGCTTATAAAAGATTGGAATAGCAAATAAAATTGCATCAATTTCACAAAGTTGAAACAGATAGTCATTTAACCTACAAGGTTTGGGCAAAAAATCCGATTGATTACCCCTTACCACCAAAAGACAAAGGTGATTTTCTTGTAGATTGTAAAAAGGATGTAAGCGTAGTCGATGAAGAATACCTAGCTAATATGATTATGAAAGTTAGTGATAGAGCTGCAAATAATTTTATGCAGAATATAAGAAGGAGACTGTCAATACTCGAAAGACCGCTTTTAACCACCAGAGATGATAGGAAGAGTTATATTTATGCTAACTTTAACCCTAAATATGCACAAATGGCTGTCACCATTTTAAGAATCTATTACAATTTTTGTTTAGCTAATAATACAAAAGGGGGTAGAAAAACTCCAGCACAACAATTGGTTTAACAGACAAGCAATTTAAAATGAATGGTATACTCTGTTTCAAATGAAATCGTCTTTAGAAAAGGCGATTTTTTTATAGGAACATTCGTTTTTTGTGTTAAAATTATATATAATCAGTAAATTAATTATTCAACGAAGCAGAAGAGTTTAAGAAGGGAAAATGAGATTTTGTTAAAATGTTTATAAGAAGTTTTATTCGGTCTTTTTAACTATGTTCAATGAAACTTTTTACTGCATCCACTCGTATATATTAATAAATAAATTAGAAAAAGGGGTACATTATGAAAAAACAGATAATGTTTCCATTGCTCTTATTTGTACTTTTATTATCGGCTTGTAACAATAGCGATGAGTTATCTGGAAAAACTTTTGATGTTTCTTATTCGGGACCTCACGATAAATATTACTCTGAAATAACATTAGAATTTTTAGATGGGAATATAGTGAAAAATACGAAGGGTTATGAAGAAGGAACCTATGATTTGAAAGAAGATAAACTTATTATTCAGTTTGAAAATGAGAATGAGTTTTTAGAAATAGAATTCACACTTGAAGAAAGTAATGAAGATTCTAGTACGTATTTAGCAGAAATTAATGATGCTGATTATAAAATGACTGATACGGATAAAATAAGCCATTTTCAAAACTTCTTATTTAAATTAGATGAAGGAAGACCCTACCAATTTATAGAAAAATAGAAAAAAGTAACCTATCTTGAAAATGAAAAGTAAAACTAATTATTCTGTTCAATTAAAGAATGCGATTGTTACTTCTTTTGCTTTAAAAGCAAATCGAATAAGGTGGGATTCACAAACCGGTGCATTGATTTAAGAATCAATTATAACAAATAAGGCTTAGAGAAAAATTTCTTTAAGCCTTTTAAATGAGATTTATACTGTGAAATCAGTTGTAAAAATAGTGCGAATCACTTTTGTGAATTATGATGTAATTTAACGTTTTGCACCTTGCAAGTAAAACCGTTACTTTTCACTAGGTGTTTTTTTATTTATTGCATCGGGATAGGATGGAAATATTTTATTTAATATGGAAGACGTTTGTATGGGCGCTGCATGTAAAAGTCTCCAACAGGAGTTATAGAAGGAATTTGGGGGAACTTTTTCAAAAATGTTTTCAATAAAAACTAGAGATGGCGCTTGAACATCCTTCCACCACACAATTTAGGAACCATCTTTGATGATGTATATATTGACAGTAACCCTGCTAACCATATGGAAGGATCGCAGACAGTATTGCTTCCTGCAAGTGGTGTAGAGGTTGTAGAATTCACGAAGCAGAAGAAGGTAGTACCCATATGTAACCCAATAATTTAACCATGCCACTAAAAGCGGCGTAGGAATTCTCAAAGTAACAGAAGACGGACTGGGTGATGGCGAGGAAGTAAGCGGACATTAAAACGAAAAAAACCGGTCAGCATCTTGCGAGGTGCTGACCGATTTTGATTTTGGAATAAACATGGAACGCTGATAAACCCTAATGAGCCACGTTCACCTGTGCTTCGGTGCAACGGAATCAAACGAGCACTTCACCACCCTATTGCAACAGCAGAACCGTGCCGCTGTTTCACACATCCATTTCTACATATTTTTTCTCGGTTTCTTTAATTTCTGCCTGGTCGCTTGTCAAGTTGACGATCCATTCGTGAAACTCTTCCTCATTTCCACTTACTACATAAACCACAAATTCTACTTTTTCCAGATAATTAATTGTTTCTAAAATATGCTCGGAATTTCTGAGCTGGTTTTCCAATTTGCCAAGCAGGGTATAATCAACGGTGACGGAGAAGCCCTGCATAAGCTGTCGCTTTACAACACCGGTCGTCTGAATAGCCTGGGATGTGGTGTTTCCATAAGCACGGATTAGTCCGCCAGCTCCCAGTTTGATGCCGCCAAAATACCTTGTCACGACAACAGCAGTATCTTTCAAATTTTGCTTTTTTAACACTTCAAGCATCGGTACACCGGCAGTACCGCTTGGTTCACCGTCATCATTCGCTTTTTGGACTTGGTCATGTTCACCAATCATGTACGCGGAACAGTTATGTGTGGCATCCGCATGTTTTTTTTTAATTTCCTGAACAAATTGCTGTGCTGCCTCCTCGCTCTCGACACGTCTGACGTAGCCAATGAATCTGGATTTCTGTAAAATGATTTCATCCATACCTTCTTTTTTTACTGTATAATAAGTTTCTAACATGATATTACCTCCAAATCATTGCATTATAGTATAATAGCAGGTACAAAGTAATAGAAGAAAAATTCCTATAATATGTAGAAAGACCCTATAAAAAATTTGTAAATATACGTATAATTATATCATAGGTTGGTGGAGAAGCTATGGTGAAAAGAATAAGCGAGTCGGCGCTGGATTTTATCATCAATGAAATGATAGAAGTAGTAGAAAACAGCAAAGATGAAATATTTAATATCAGTGAAGAAGCGCGCAAAGAACATGAGCATCTTGTTCGCGAATTAAAAATCACCAAAGTGAAAGTCGCAAAACATATTGAGGATGGTGATCAGCTTGAGCAAAAGGTAAGGTATTCCAGGCAACGTTTGGCAGAAGTAAGCAGACATTTTGACCGCTACACAGAAACAGATGTCCGAGCCGTTTATGAAAGAACACATGAAATGCAAACAAGGCTGGCAGTCATGCGGCAGGAAGAAAACGGGTTGCGTGAAAAACGGGACGATCTGGAAAGAAGGTTAATCTCATTAAGCCAAACAATTGAACGGGCAGAAGGACTTGCGGGAAAGATTTCCGTGATCCTGAATTATTTGCATGATGATTTCAAACAAGTCAATGAAATGATAGAAGATGCAAAGGAGAAACAGGAATTCGGCTTGAAAATTATTGAAGCACAGGAAGAAGAGCGCAGCAGGATTTCAAGAGAAATTCATGATGGACCCGCACAAATGCTTGCAAACATACTACTTCGCTCAGAGCTGGTAGAAATGAATTATCGTAAAAACGATATAGATCAGGCGCTTTCTGAAATGAAAAGTGTCCGTAAAATGATTCGTTCCTCTTTATACGAGGTGCGGCGAATAATTTACGATTTGAGACCGATGGCGCTGGATGATCTTGGTTTAATTCCAACGATTAGAAAATACGTTACAACGATTGCAGATTATAATGATACAGAGATTAATTTTACACCTATAGGCGAAGATAAGCGCTTAAATCAGAAGTATGAAGTTGCATTTTTCCGGCTTGTTCAGGAAGCAGTACAAAATGCTGTGAAACACGCTGAATCTACTTTCATAGATGTTAAGCTGGAGTTAGGCAAAAGAAATATATCGATGCTTATTAAGGATAATGGAAAAGGATTTGACCCGACTATAAAAAGAGACAAGTCATTTGGTTTAATCGGAATGCGCGAGCGGGTGGAAATGCTGGAAGGGAAATTCAGTATTGATTCCAAGCCCGGAAAAGGCACGATGATTTTTATTCAGGTTCCATATCAGCATACATAATTTGGGGCTGAATGTTTATTGGAATATATGCCAATCTATAAATAGAGAGAGAAATAACGTTAAAATTATCTATCATAGAGAAGTTAATAGGAAAAGATATAAAATTTGGAGGAAGAAAAATGGGAGACAAACGTGTTGGGATTGTTTTGATTGATGACCATAAGTTATTTCGTGAAGGTGTAAAACGAATTCTGGACTTAGAAGAGGGTTTTGAAATACTTGCTGAAGGGGACGATGGTTCTGTTGCTGCAAAACTGGTAAAGGAACATAATCCGGACGTAGTGTTAATGGATATTAATATGCCTCATATCAATGGCGTTCAGGCAACAGCAGATTTAGTCAGGTATTTCCCTGATACGAGGGTAATTATTTTGTCCATCCACGATGATGAAAGCTATGTTACCCATGCACTGAAGACAGGGGCGCAAGGTTATTTATTGAAAGAGATGGATTCTGAGGCCTTAATTGAGGCTATTAAAGTAGTAAAAGATGGGGGGTCATACTTGCACCCGAAAGTAACCCATAATCTGGTACAGGAGTATCGGCGTCTTGCAAAAGAAAATTTTGTCGTTTACGGGGAAAATGGAATGGAAGTTCAAAAACCACTGCATATCCTTACAAAACGCGAATGCCAGATTTTACAGCTGCTGGCAGATGGGAAAAGCAATCGTTCAGTAGCAGAAACACTGTACATCAGCGAAAAAACGGTGAAGAATCATGTCAGTAACATCCTGCAGAAAATGAATGTGAATGACCGTACACAAGCCGTAGTATCCGCCATTCGCAAAGGCTGGGTAGAAGTAGGCTAAGTAAAACAAAGAGACGGTTCTTTTGTTGGCAAAAAGAACCGTCTCTTTTTGGTGTCTATCCGGATGCATTTTTTCATAGATTCGTGTAAAATAATAGCTGAATAGCCTATTAGACACAATCATAAAAATAATTATAATTTTATATTAGAGGTGGAAATGATGAAAGTTGCTGTAATGACGGACAGTACGGCATATATTCCCAAGGAGGTCAGGGAAAAGCATGGAATTCACATGGTTCCTTTGAGTGTAGTATTTGAAGGTGAATCATTCAGAGAAGAAATGGATATTTCAACGGAAGAGTTTTACCAAAAAATGAAAGAATCCAAGACCCTTCCTAAAACATCCCAGCCATCTATCGGTGATGTGACAAAAAAGCTGGAGGAACTTGCAGCGGATTATGATGCGGTTATCTCTATTCATCTATCAAGCGGAATCAGCGGCACATATCAGGCAGTAGTAAGTGCCAGGGAGATGGCAGAAAATATTGAGGTTTATCCGTTCGACTCTGAAATCAGCTGCATGCCTCAGGGGTTTTACGCACTCGAAGCAGTAGAGCTGGCTAAAGAAGGTAAAACAGCAGAGGAAATTGTAAAGCGCCTGGACGAGATGAAAAATAGTCTGCGTGCTTATTTTATGGTGGACGATTTAACCAATTTGCAGCGTGGAGGCAGACTCAGCAGTGCTCAGGCTCTACTTGGCGGCATGCTTCAAATTAAACCTGTTCTTCATTTTGTAGATAAAGTCATTGTTCCCTTTGAAAAAATCCGCACCCGAAAAAAAGCAATTAACCGGATAATGGGACTACTGGAAGAAGAAGCAGCAAAAGGAAAGGCAATGCGCGTTGTTTTTATTCATGGAAATGATGAGCATTCAGCGGTCGAGCTGGAAAAAGAATTTTTAAAAAAGTATCCGGATACGGAAACATCCATCAGCTATTTTGGTCCGGTTATCGGCACACATGTAGGTCAAGGGGCGCTTGGTATTGGATGGTATGTGAAATAGTTTAACATCAGAGCAGCCACAGCTAATAACGCGAGGTTCAGAAGAAACATCTGAATCTCCTGCTTTATAATCAGAGGAGGAATAAATATTGGAAGAAATCATGGAATTAAATATAGATGCACTGGCACAGCGGTTTTCAGGAAAGCTCCTGCTAAGAAATGAAATACCCCTTGATGAAAACACTTTTCAACAAATGCTATCCGCCAAAATTTTCACCCCAACCCAATCCATCATAAGAAATTTTCTTTCCTATCAGTGTAACCGATGCGGCAATCAGGAACGCAATTTATTTGCCGATATCCCCTGTCAACTTTGTCATAAAACATATATATACTGCAGAAAATGTATTGATATGGGAAGGGTGATGGAATGTGAACCCCTTTATTACTGGTCCGGAGATAAGCCGTCATGGTCTGAACATGAAGATCCATGCTCATGGGAAGGGGAGCTGACGCCGAAGCAGCAACAGGCAGCAGAGAGGATTACAGCTGCTGTGAAAATGAAGGAAAATGAGCTCCTTGTCTGGGCAGTATGTGGCGCAGGGAAAACCGAGATGCTTTTTCCCGGGATCACTGAAGCACTCAAGCTGGGAATGCGTATCTGCATTGCTACGCCGAGAGCAGATGTTGTACGAGAGCTGAAGCCCCGTCTCCAGCATGCTTTCCAACAGGTTCCAGTGCAAGCTTTATATGGAGGAAGTGAGGATAAAGACGGCACTGCACAGCTCATGATTGCGACAACACATCAATTGCTTCGTATGAAAGAAGCTTTCGACATGATAGTTATCGATGAAATTGATGCTTTCCCATTCCATTCAGATCTTTCCTTGCCATTTGCCGCCAGCCGAGCAAAAAAACCGACGAGTACAACGATCTACTTAACAGCTACCCCAAGAAAAAATCACCAATCACGAATCCAGCAAAAAAAGCTCCCTCATATATTTGTACCTGTCCGTTATCATGGCTATGCCTTACCCGTTCCAAAAATGAAAATGTCATTCTCGCTGCAAAAAGACTTACAAAAAGATATGCCACCTTCTACATTAATTTCCTGGTTAAAGAAAAGAAAAAATCAAGACAGGCAATTGCTTATTTTTGTACCTACCATTTCTTTGGCTGAAAAATTGCTGAAAAATATAGCGGAGGTACTTTTAAAAGAAAGAGTAATAGATAATAGGAAAAAGATCGATTTTGTACACGCTGAGGATCCGAACAGAACAGAAAAAGTAATGCAATTTAGGGAAAAAGAACTCACAGTTATCATTACGACTACGATATTGGAAAGAGGGGTTACTTTTCCTTCCGTTGATGTGGCAATTTTTAATGCAGGACATGAAGTGTTCGATGAGGCAGCACTCGTGCAAATTGCCGGCAGGGCTGGAAGAAGTGCAGATGATCCGACTGGGGAAGTCGTCTTTATTCATGACGGAAAAACTGAAGCAATGGTACGGGCGATTGATGCGATAAAACAAATGAATAAAAGAGGAGGACTGCATTAATATGCACTGTTTATGGTGTTTTGAACAAATCACGCCACAAATGAACTGGCAAAATATTGTCGTCCTTTTTAAACCTAAAACACTTTGTAATCAGTGTGAAGGAAAGCTGGATGAGCTGATTGGGAACCGTTGCAGCCGATGCAGTCGTATATCGGAGGAGGAGGTCTGTTCGGATTGTATTTGGTGGCTGCGTCATACTGGGCAGGATGTATTGGCATATAACCATTCAATTTATACGTATAATTCCTTTATACAGGATGTGATTGCCAAGTGGAAATACCGAGGAGATTATCAGCTTGGGAATGTTTTTAAACAACCGTTAATGGAGGCTTTCTCGTATAAATTCTTTAAAATGTGGCCAATAGTTGTGCCAATTCCGCTTAGTGAGGAGCGACTTACAGAGCGGGGATTTAATCAGGCGAAAATGATGGCCGATTTTTTGCCTGGCAAATCTGAGGAGATTCTAAAACGGGTACACGGGGAAAAACAGTCTAAAAAGACACGCAACGAGCGAATTTTTACAGATAATCCATTCATTTTGACCAAGCCTATTAAAAAACCGGTCATACTTGTCGATGATATATATACAACAGGTACAACGATCCGGCATGCAGCAGCGCTTTTAAAGAAACATGGAACGCCCGAAATTTACAGTCTTACTTTAATTCGGGGATAGCTGCTGCTATGTTATAATTGGAGGGAGAAATCATGGCAGAACTGGCTAATTGCGCTCGTTGTGATACGGTGTTTATAAAAGAAATTCGTGATATTTGTCAAAACTGTTATAAGGAAGAAGAAAAAGCCTTTGAAACGGTTTATCAATTTTTGCGTCAACGAAAAAACAGGGAAGCAACGATGGTGGAAATTGTGGAAGCAACAGGGGTGGAAGAATCGTGGATCAGTAAATTCATCAAAGAAAAAAGACTGCTTACTTCTCAATTCCCCAAGTTGAATTATCCTTGTGAGAAGTGCGAGAAACCAATTGTTCGGGGGCGCCTATGCACTAGCTGCTCAGAGGAAATAAAGGAAGACCTCAAGCTGCATGAAAAACAGCAATTACAGGAAAGTGAAAAAAAGAAAAAAACGTATTATATGTTTGATTCATAGACTTCACATGTGAAAAAATGTGCCGATATATAGAGTAGATAATAGCGGCGAAGAAAAAAGAGGTGAAATGATGAAGATAAATGGTCCGAACCAGACAAATTTCAACCCCTATAAAAACCAGATACAAAAACAAGCGGATCTGAAAAGAGATATGAAACAGGATCAGATTGAAATATCCAATCAGGCAAAAGAACTGCTGGAGAGTGAAAAGGCTGATCCAAAGCGGGAAGCCTATGTACAGGATATTAAAGATAAAGTAGACGCTGGTGAATATAAAATTAACTATGAAAAAACTGCCCAAAAAATGATTGATTTTTGGTCAAAGCAGTAAAAGGGAGTATAGGAATATGTCCACACAACCAATTATCGTTTCATTGGAAGCATTGATTTCATTCCATGAACGGCTGCTCGGTATGTCGGAACAAAAAACAGTGCTAATTAAGGACGGGGCGATTGAAGAACTGCAGTCATTGCTTGTAAAAGAAAGAAAAGAAATCCGGCTATTGGAGCAAGCAGAAGAAAAGCGTCAGGCCGAGGTGGATACATGGTTTCGGGAAAGACAGGCTCATCAGGATGCAACCATCACAGGCATGTTCGAAATACTGACAGATGATGCGGAGAAAAAAGAACTGGAAGAAACAACGATTAAACTGACAAAAATGATTACGAAGATGAAGCAGCAGGAAGAGCTGAATCAAGCGTTGTTAAATCAATCCATGCAGTTTGTGCAACTGAACATGAGCATGATGAACCCCGCCCTGAAAGAAATTAACTACGGGAAACAGAAGCAGAAAGCAACACCAATGAACCGATCGGTTTTTGATTCCCAGGCTTAAAACAGAGGGATGGTTCTTCTGTTTCACGAAGAGGTCGAACAAAGGAACGGATTTTTTTGTGAGTGACATGTTACGAGAGGTCGACTGCCTATTTCAATTGAGTGTTGATTCACCTGGCAGGGTTCATTGATAATGTATGAATAATCGCTGGAACCGTGTATTATTTCGACTTTCTCAAGTTGGCCAAAAGAGAAATTCTGAAACACGAGAACCGTCCCATTGTTTACAAATAGTAAAGGAGTTTACATATATGAGTACTTTTCATGGTTTGGAGATGGCGAAGCAGGCTTTATTTGCGCAGCGTTCAGCTCTACATACGACGGGTCATAATATTTCCAATGCGAATACGGAAGGCTATTCGAGGCAGCGGGTGAATTTTGAAACGATGAGTCCCTATCCTGCCGGCGCCAGAAATCGTCCGGAAATCCCGGGTCAAATAGGAACAGGGGTAGAGGCTGGGTCGATTGAGCGTGTACGTGACCAATTTCTGGATAAACAATATCGTGCTGAGAATAGTAAAGCAGGTTACTGGGAAACAAAATCCGATGCACTTGCCCGCATGGAAAATTTGATGAATGAACCTTCTGAAAGCGGGTTATCACATACAATGGATCAATTTTGGCAAGCGATTCAGGAACTTGCAGTGAATCCGGATAATTCCGGTGCCAGATCGGTTGTTGCCCAGCGGGGGCTGGCTGTCAGTGAGACATTTAATTATCTTGCTGATTCATTAACATCCATTCGTTCGGATCTGGAAACCCAAATTGAAATAACTGTCATGGATGCTAATTCAATTATCGGTGATATCGACCGTGTTAATAAACAAATTAATCAGCTTGAGCCTCATGGCTATTTGCCAAATGATTTATATGACGAACGTGACCGTTTAATGGATAAGTTATCCAGTATGATGAATATAAAGACAGGGGCTTCAGTTAATGGAGAAAGTTACCCTGGCACAATTGAAGCCGTAGATAACGAAGGAAAATCTTTTGAACCGCCAGTAATATTAGTGAATGGAGAGCCTGGAGAAGAAGGCACAAATGAGATTAAGGTTGAGCCGCCTTATAACGAAATAACAGTTGTTAACGCAGAAGGAGAACCTCGCAATATTACTAGTTCAAATGGGTCCATTACCGGTTTGATTGAAGCATACGGCCATGATGATAATGAGGATGCTGTTAATTTGAAATCGATGCTGGATGACCTGGATGAGATGGCTGTTACTTTTGCTGAAGCATTTAATGAGGTACATCGTGAAGGTTATGGTCTTGACGGAAGCAAAGAGAATTTTTTTGAATCGGAAATTACTGGAGCGGCTGATCTGACGGTTCGTGAGGAAATTTTAAATAACCCTGACAAAATAGCAGCAAGTGCAGATGGTACAACAGGGAATGGTGCCAATGCATCCGAACTGGCAGATATTTTTAATGATAGAGATTTAGATGGTGCACCATTGGGGGAAAACACATCGGTGAACAGCTTCAATCAATCACTTATCAGCAAACTTGGTGTAGCAGCACAAGAAGCAAACCGAATGACGAACAACACGGAAATCCTCCGTACGCAAGTGGAAAATCAGCGCATGTCGGTCAGCTCGGTTTCATTGGATGAAGAAATGTCCAATATGATTAAGTTCCAACATGCTTACAACGCTTCTGCCAGAAGTATGACGGCAATGGATGAACTTTTGGACAGGATAATCAACAATATGGGATTAGTAGGGAGGTAAATGATATGCGGGTAACACAAGGAATGCTCTCCAATAATATGTTGAAAAATCTGCAAAACAGCAATACAAACATGAGTAAATATATGGATCAACTTTCTACCGGCAAAAAAATAAACCGCCCTTCCGATGATCCGGTTGTTGCCATGAATGGGATGAATTATCGCAGTCAAGTATCGGAAATTCAGCAATTTCAACGCAACACGAGTGAAGTGCATAACTGGATGGATAATACCGATGCAGCGCTAAATACAGCGACACAGGCGATGCAAAAACTCCGCGAACTTGCCGTGCAGGCTAGTAATGATACGTATGACGAACAAGAGCGGGAAAATATCAAGAAAGAAGCTGTGCAATTAAAGCAGCACCTTGAAGGTATTGCGGAGACAAATGTGAATGGGAAATATATTTTTAATGGCACAAATACGAACGAATCTCCATTTAATGATGCCGGCGAGTTTACGCCAAATACAGAAAAAGTACAGATAGATGTAGCCGGCGGCATGAAAGTGGATGCAAATGTAAATCCAGAAGAGGTATTTGGAAATGAGTTATTTAGTAATCCTGATGACCCTGATAATCCGGGTAAGCTTGATCGCTTAATAAATGCATTGGAAAATAACAATCAAGCTGGAATTGAAGAAAGCATAAAAGACCTTGATGATTCTATTGATCAGGTAATCAACACGAGGGCAGGTCTCGGAGCACGGATGAATCGTCTTGAATTAGTAGAAAACAGACTGGCTGATCAGGAAATTGTTGCTACAAAAACAATGTCTGATAATGAAGACGTTGATTATGCAGAGGCGATAACGAAATTAATTACGCAAGAAAGCCTCCACCGTGCTGCATTGTCAGCAGGTTCCCGAATTATTCAGCCGTCTCTGGTTAACTTTTTACGTTAATTGCTTCCCACCACCCTTGCCCGTTTTTATTAGGGTAAGGGTTTTTTTAGAATCTATAATGATGAAAGAAGGGATGCATATGAATATCCCGCAGATACGCATGCACTCACAAATGGCACAGATTGAAATCAATCAAACTGCTGCAAAACAGTATATCGAACAACCGAAAGCGGAAATGTCCATTCAACAGCCAGCTGCAACACTTTCAATCCATACTACCCCATCCAGATTGCAAATTGATCAGACTCAAGCCTGGGAAGATATGAACTTAATGCATATCACGAGAAGAAATGAACAATTTGCCGCAGAAGGTTTACAGGCTGTACAGGAGGGCATTTCGAGAAAAGCAGCACAAGGAAGACAGCTTATGATGGTTGAACAAGAAGGTAATCCAATCGTCAGCCAAGCGGTTACGAACAGTCTTAATCCAGCCAAGCAATTAGGAATTACATTCATTCCCTCTCCTTTTTCGGTGAAAATAAATTATCAGCCGTCAGAGGTTGATATAGATGTACAGCGGAATGAGCCAGTGATTGAAGTACTGAGAAACGATCCCGAAATCCATTATGAACCAGGTTCTATAGATATCCGTATGAAACAATTACAGGAGCTGAACATTGATTTTATCAATCTTTATGCCTAAGAAAGGAAGATTGTAATGAGGATACAAACGAAATATTTAGGTGAAGCAAAAATAAAAAGTGCGAATATCATTACGTTTGCAGCTGGAATTCCAGGGTTTAATGAGGAAACAGAATTTGTCCTCATGGACATTCCGGGAAATGCAGGTTTTCAAATCCTGCAATCCGTGACATCGGTGAATGTAGCTTTTATCGTGACTAATCCGCATCAGATTTATCCGAAGTATACATTTGAATTGGACGATAATATGTTGGAGACACTCCAAATAAAGAATGAAAAAGAAGTTGTTGTACTAACCATTGTTACGATAAAAGATCCTTTTCAAGAAAGCACACTTAATTTAAAAGCTCCAATTATTATTAATCCTGTCAGCAAAAAAGGGAAGCAGTATATTATCAATCATGATGAATACGAAACTAAAGCAGCAATGACACCCCAGTATTCCCAGCGTGCGGAAGGAGAATAATAATGCTTGTTTTAACGCGTAAAAAAAATGAAGCCATCCAGATTGGCGAAGATATTGAAATTAAAGTACTTGGCGTCGAGGGGGACCAAATTAAACTTGGCATTCACGCACCAAAGTCAATTGATATTCACCGGAAAGAAATTTACGTAGCGATTCAAAAAGAAAATAGTGAGGCGGCAAGTAGTTCTCTGGATGTGCTTGAAGTTTTAGAGAAAAATAAAAACAATAATTAGGTGAGCGGATCGGAGAAAGCCATCATGCCGTAAACAGGAAGATGGTTTTTATGTATCATGAGAATTTTTTAAAAAGCCAGGTTTTAAGCAAAGTCTATTTACAATTCATCAATCTGTGCCGATATAAAAAATAAACCAGGATGGGTAAGGGGCTGGTATTATGCGGTTAGGAAATGAAATACAAGGGGCTTTAGCGGCAGGACAGAAAATAACAGCTGAAACAGCTGCATTACAAATAAGAAAAGGTATGACAGAAGATAATGCCTTACAGAAGGACAATGTTATCAATAAAGAACAAGTAGAAACAGTAGTGTCCAAATTAAACGAGTTTATAGAGCCAGTGCGTACAAATTTGAAATTTGAACTCCATGAAAAATTAAATGATTATTATGTTACTGTTGTAGACTCAATTACAAACGAAAAGATAAAAGAAATACCACCTAAAAAGTTTCTGGATATGTATGCAGATATGATTGAACGAATGGGATTATTAATCGACGAAAAAGTTTAGGGAGTGATTGCCTATGATGAGGGTTGGCGGTTTGGCATCAGGGATGGACATTGATCAAATGGTAAATCAGCTTATGGATGCAGAGCGGATTCCGCTAAATAAAATGCATCAGGACCGCACGATGCTGGAGTGGCAGCGGGACGGTTTCAGGGATATAAACAAAAAATTGTCCGAATTGGATAATATGATGCTTGATATGAAGCTGAGTCACACATATAATTCGAAAATCGCTACTTCTTCTCAAGAGGGGGCAGTGACGGCAACTGCTACAACGAGTGCTTTTGATGGGACTTATAATATTAATGTTGAAGAGTTGGCTAGCTCGGCCATGTTTATTAGTCATGAACAAATTAATATTAAACCTAATGAAACTTTAGGTTCCCAAGGACATGTTATTGGGACTAATGAGTTTGAATTTTATACGTATAATGAAAATGGCGAACAGAACCCGGCACATAAGTTCACGGTAAGTGAAGAAGACACACTAAACGATGTCTTACGCAGGATTAATTCAGATGATAATAATGTGCGTGCCTTTTATGATGAAGGCTTAGACAAGGTAATAATGGAAACAACTAGAACGGGTGTTCATAACACAGATGGGGAAGCTGAAATAGTTTTTGATGAGGAAAACTCATTTTTTACAGATGTTTTGCAACTCCAGCAAGAAAGAAGCGCGAAAAACGCAGTGTTTCAATACAATGGTTTAACAATGGAATCAAAGAATAATTCCTACAATCTAAACGGTATTAACTTCCAATTCACCAATGTTACAGAAGGCAACGCAGCAATAACCGTTGTGAATGATACCGAAGATGCTTTTGACAAAATCATGGCTTTCGTCGATACATATAACGAAGTCGTCGAAACACTGAATGAATCTCAGCGAGAAGAGCGTCATCGGGATTATCCGCCGCTGACAGACGAACAGAAAGAGGAAATGTCCGAAAATGAAATTGAATTGTGGGAAGAACAGGCAAAAAGCGGGATCCTAAAAGGAGAAACTGTTATTTCCAGTGGATTATTTAATATGCGGCAAAGCTGGTATTCTTCTGTAGAAAATAGTGGAGAATTTAATTCCTTGACCCAAATCGGCATCAACACCTCCCCTAATTATATGGATGGAGGACAATTAATAGTTGATGAGGATAAACTGCGGGAAGCATTGCAGCAAAACCCGAATGACGTGCAGAAGCTTTTCTCCAATAATGCAGATGGAGAAAGCCGCGGTCTTGTAAACAGGCTTGAAGATGCACTTGATACGACTATGTCGCAAATAGGTGACCGCGCAGGTAATAGCAATTCACCCTCTTTGGATAATTATACATTAGGAAAACGGATGAAGGACTTAAACAACCGTATTTCTTCATTTGAGCAGCGACTTACGCAAGTTGAAACACGATACTGGAATCAATTTACAGCGATGGAGTCGGCAATTTCCCGATTGAATCAGCAATCAGCCCAGCTAATGTCCCAGTTCGGCGAGGGTATGTAGGACGGGATAAAAGGCACACAATCAATTATTTATAAAAGAGGAGTGGAACCATGTCAGCAAATAACCCTTACAAAGCCTATCAGGATAACGCGGTAAACACTGCTTCCGGTGGAGAATTAACGTTAATGTTGTATAACGGGTGTATTAAATTTATAAAACAGGCAATAAAAGAAATGAATGCCAAAAATTTTGATGCGAAAAACACGAACATCCAAAAAGCACAAAATATTATACGGGAATTGATGATTACTTTAGATCAAAAAGTAGAAATATCGAATCAGATACTTCCTTTATATGAATATATGCAATTTCAGCTGAAAGAAGCAAACATTAAAAATGACCCTGCTTTACTTGAAGAGGTATTGGGTTTTGCCGTGGAGTTCAGGGATACATGGAAACAGGTTATTTTAAAATCACGCCAGCAGCAATTTCCGCAGGGAGCACAGGCCTGATGAACCGTGTACAGACAGTTTACGAAATTTCAGAAGCACTGCAGGAACTGCTTAACAAGGAAGTTACGGACAAAAACAGAGCTGAAATTATTGAAGAGACAAATGTACTTGTGGATAAGCGTGAGAATTACATAAATGCACTCCAGCCGCCATATACAAACGAAGAAATGGAGATTGGAAAGAAGCTCATTTCATTAAATGCAGAAATTCACACAAAAATGCAGCAGTTATATGCTGAGCTGAAATTGGAATTAAAAAATGTGAGGAAGCAAAAAAAGTCAAATCGTTCCTATATAAATCCGTATGCCAATGTCCGGAATACAGATGGTATGTTTATGGACAGTAAAAAATAATTTACAATGCCAATGAGCAATATTAAAAAAACGTAAAAATAATTAAATGAATGTAAACGTGATGTATACGCGTTTCGCCTGCCCACTCTGGGAAATGACATAGGAAATTCGTAGTTTAGGGAGGAAATATAGGGCGAAACGTAGTATAATATTAAGTATAAGATGAAAGGAGGACACTTTAATGAAATTTAACATTCGTGGTGAAAATCTTGAGGTGACCGGGTCATTAAGAGATTACGTGGAAAAAAAGATCAGTAAACTGGAAAGGTATTTTGACACTACACCAGCATCTGATGTACACGTTAATTTAAGTGTCTACAATGATGAGCAGAGGATAGAGGTTACCATTCCGATGACCGACCTGTTATTACGAGCAGAAGAGCAACATTCAGACCTTTATGCTGCCATCGACTTAGTAGTTGATAAGCTGGAAAGACAAATTCGCAAATACAAGACTAAAGTAAACCGCAAGTTCAGGCAGAACGGGGCACCAAAACATATATTTGCTGAAATGGAAATAGAAGCAAATAATGTGGCGGTTGAAGATGCAACAGATGAAATCGAAATCGTACGTACGAAAAGATTTAACTTAAAACCAATGGACTCCGAAGAAGCCGTTTTACAAATGGACATGTTGGGTCATGCTTTTTACGTTTTCACAAACGCTGTCAGCGGAGATACCAATGTTGTTTATCGCCGTAAAGACGGAAAATATGGCTTAATTGAACCAAATGCATAATTTTGAAAGATAAATAGATAAACCAGCATGTGAAAGCTTAAGGCTTTTGCGTGCTGGTTTTAATTATGAGCGATACATTCTAAGTAAGTTGAAAACTGCGAAACTTGTCGAATAAAAAGCAAAAAATCTATATTGAAGTTTCAATTTATTAAGATTTTCATATTCTCTTTAAAAATACCCTCCATTTTTTAATTTCCAGTAATATTCTCTCCCTTTAACATAACAAAAATTCAAAATTACATATTTGGTTCATTCCTCTGATTTGTGCTATAACTATGGCAAAAGTCCTGGGAGGAATAACTATGATGCCTGAAGAACGAAAAACATTAAATAGTTTAGAAAGGAAAGTAAAACAGCAGGAACACACAATCACTCAGCTTGTCGAAATTATTGCAGCTACAAACCGGAGAATTACCGACGTAATATACAGACAACAGGAGAAAGAGAAACGATCGAACGTTCATAAAAATATTCATATGTAAAAGAGGTATCCATTTTCAAATACTTCGCAACAAAAGAACCATCCCCCTTGTTTCAAAGCAGTTGTCAATTTTCTTCGTGTAATGTTATGATTAGAGTTGGACTAAACTCTTTTTATAGGATGTTATCTTTAAGTCAAAAAGTCCGGTGAAGATGACGCATTGAATTTCTTCGTCCTTTTCATCCGCCTTTATGACAAGTGCTTTAATGAAGAAAAATATACCATGTTAATGATAAATTTGAGGAGCGTATATAATGGCAACTTTATTGAAGAAGATTTTTGGGGACGGGACTCAAAAACAGCTAAAAAAAATACAGAAAAAAGTAGATGAGATTGAAGCAATGGAACCGGAGATGGAAAAACTGTCTGATCGGAAGCTTCAGCATAAAACGGAAGAATTTAGAAACAGGCTGGAAGAAGGAGAAAGTCTGGATGATATTCTCGTAGAAGCATATGCAGTTGTTCGGGAAGGATCAAAGCGCGTGTTGGGCATGCGGCCGTTCACGACCCAGCTGGTTGGTGCTGTTGCGTTGCATAACGGAAATATCGCAGAAATGAAAACAGGGGAAGGAAAAACGCTTGCTTCCACCATGCCTGCATATTTAAATGCACTCAGTGAAAAAGGCGTACACATCATCACTGTCAACGATTATTTGGCAGAGCGTGATGCCAGGGAAATGGGTGAACTATATAATTTCCTCGGTTTGACAGTAGGCTTAAACGGCAACGGCTTATCAAAAGAAGAAAAGCGAGAAGCCTATCATAGTGACATTACCTATGGTACAAATAATGAATATGGCTTTGATTACTTAAGGGATAATATGGTGTTGTACAAAGAACAAATGGTACAGCGACCGTTGAATTTTGCCATCATTGATGAAGTGGACTCCATTTTAATTGATGAGGCAAGAACCCCGTTAATTATCTCCGGATCAGCCAAAAAAACTGCATCCCATTATCAGCAGGCGAACGGTTTTGTCGGTACGCTGAACAAGGAAGGGGATTATACCTTTGATGAAAAAACAAAGGGTGTCCAGCTGACTGAAGAAGGTATTAATAAAGCGGAAAGGTATTTCAATATTGAAAACCTATTTGATTTAAGTCATGTTACGTTAACCCATCATATTAATCAGGCGTTAAAAGCACATGTATCTATGTCCCGTGATACAGACTATGTGGTGGAGGAAGGCGAAGTCGTTATCGTCGACCAGTTTACAGGCCGCCTCATGAAAGGCCGCCGTTACAGTGACGGTCTCCACCAGGCAATAGAAGCAAAAGAAGGGCTGCAAATTCAAAATGAAAGTATGACACTGGCTTCCATTACATTCCAGAATTTTTTCCGTATGTACAATAAACTCTCTGGCATGACCGGTACCGCAAAAACAGAGGAAGAAGAATTCAGGAATATTTATAATATGGATGTTATTGCAATCCCAACTAATGAACCGATCATTCGTGATGACCGGGCAGATTTGATTTACAAATCATTTGAAGGAAAGTTTAAGGCGGTTGTCGAAGGAATTAAAGAACGGCATGAGGCTGGCCAGCCGGTGCTTGTCGGTACCGTTGCTGTAGAAACATCTGAATTAATTTCTCAGCTGTTGAAAAAAGCCGGCGTAAAGCATGACGTGCTAAATGCGAAAAATCACTATAGAGAAGCGGAGATTATTGAAAATGCCGGACAAAAGGGCACGGTTACGATTGCTACCAATATGGCCGGCCGCGGTACGGACATTAAATTGGGAGATGGTGTAAAAGAACTTGGCGGCCTGGCTGTCGTTGGTACAGAACGACACGAATCACGCCGGATCGACAATCAGCTGCGCGGACGTTCCGGTCGTCAGGGTGATCCGGGAACAACCCAATTCTACTTATCCATGGAAGATGAGTTAATGCGCAGATTTGGCTCGGATAATCTGAAAGGCATGATGGAACGACTTGGTTTGGATGATGACCAGCCAATTGAAAGCAAGATGGTCTCCCGTGCAGTGGAATCAGCACAAAAGCGTGTAGAAGGAAATAACTTTGATGCACGTAAAACCGTTCTTTCCTATGATGATGTTTTAAGAGAACAGCGTGAAATCATTTATAAGCAACGCTTTGATGTTATTGATGCAGATACGAACCTGAGAGAGATTATTGAAAATATGATAATTTCTACATTGGAGCGGGTGGTAGCTACCCATACCCAGGATGACGATGAGGATGAATGGGATTTAAACGCCATCACTGCTTATGTTCATGGAAACCTTTTGAGTCAGGATGATATTTCTGAAGATGATATTAAAGAAAAAGAACCGGAAGAAATCAATGAACTGATTTTGGAGAAAGTCCGCAAACGTCTGGATGAGAGGGAAGAAGAATTATCCGAAGAGCAAATGCGCGAGTTTGGAAAAGTGATTTTACTCCGCACGGTTGATACGAAATGGATGGATCACATTGATCAGATGGATCAGCTGCGCCAGGGTATTCATCTACGTGCCTACGGTCAAAATGACCCACTGCGCGAGTATCAGATGGAAGGTTTCTCCATGTTTGAATCTATGATTGAAGATATTGAAGAAGAAGTGTCTAAATATATAATGAAGGCGGAAATCCGTGATAATCTACAGCGACAAGAAGTAGTAAAAAATACACAGGCGGTTTCAGGTGGCCAGGAAGAAAAGAAAAAATCACGCAAGCCATATGTGAAAACAGAGACTGCTGGCCGCAATGATCCATGTCCATGCGGAAGCGGTAAAAAATACAAAAATTGTCATGGAAAATAACACTTTTTAAAAATCTTATTAGGTTGGTTTAAAGCCTATTGCTATTGTATGAGAATACAAGTACCCTTTTAAGTGTTCTGAGCGGCCCGAATACACGTAGATTTCTGCGGGAAGTACGAGAATGGCGAGACCCCACAGGGCGAAAGCCGAGGAGGCTCGCCACTCGCCCGCGGAAAGCGAAGTGTATTCGGGCTGCGGGTTTAAATGATATAATCTATAATAAAATATTGCTTTCCAAATAAACAATTGAGGTGGATAAGGATGGAAATGGCAGAAATTAAAAGTGAATTTGAAAAAATGACCAACAGAATCAATGAATTCAGGGGGTCTCTTTGACCTGGATGAGAAGAAAGAGCAGATCAAAGCGCTTGATTTAAAAATGACTGAACCTTCATTTTGGGATGATCAGGATGCTGCACAAAAAGTAATAAGTGAAGTAAACGGGCTGAAGGGCTATGTAAGTGATTTTGATGATTTGGAAGAACGGCTTGACAATGTCGAAGTTTCTTATGAACTTGTTAAAGAGGAAAACGATCAGGAATTATTTGATGAGCTGCAGTCGGAAATAACCGGATTAAAAGAAGCTATTAACGATTTTGAACTGCAAATGCTGCTTAGTGAGCCGTATGATGCGAATAACGCTATTTTGGAATTACACCCGGGAGCCGGCGGAACGGAATCACAGGACTGGGCAAGTATGCTGCTGCGTATGTATCAGCGCTGGGCGGAAAGCAAGAATTTCAAAGTGGAAATACTGGATTATCTCGCGGGTGATGAAGCTGGCGTTAAAAGTGTAACACTGCTCATTAAAGGACATAATGTTTATGGGAATTTGAAGGCAGAAAAAGGCGTACACCGTCTAGTTCGAATTTCCCCTTTTGATTCATCTGGACGGCGTCACACTTCATTTGTTTCATGTGAAGTTACCCCGGAAATGGATGATGATGTAGACATCGAGGTGAAATCAGAGGATATTAAAATCGATACGTACCGTGCAAGCGGTGCAGGAGGACAGCATGTGAACACTACGGATTCTGCTGTTAGAATTACGCACTTACCGACAAATGTAATCGTAACCTGTCAAAATGAACGTTCCCAAATTAAAAACCGGGAAGCTGCCATGAAGATGCTAAAATCCAAATTATATCAGCTTGAAATCGAGAAACAGCAAGAAGAATTAGCCGAAATACGCGGAGAGCAAAAAGAAATTGGCTGGGGAAGTCAAATAAGGTCTTACGTATTTCACCCTTATTCTATGGTAAAAGACCATAGAACCAATAAGGAAATCGGAAATACCCAAGCCGTAATGGATGGCGGAATCGATTTATTTATTGATGCATACTTGCGTTCACAAATAAATTAGGATGTCTGCCATAATGATTGGGTTGTGTTATAGTATTTTGAAAAACCACAGTGTGTATCACTGTGGTTTTTCTTGAAAATTCATATGTATATCAACATGCAGCTAAGGTTAGATTATTATACTAGAGAATCACACGCTCGTTTAGGCAAAGATCAATAACTACTCATCCATATACCGGCTTTGTCCTCAACACTATATAATGCCATTCTATGATGCTTCGTTTTGTTTTTTCTATGACACACAATAGACGTTTTCCCCTTCAGGTACCTAACATTGTAATTTTCCTTAAACGTAAAAAACCTTATAAGGTGTTAGATTTTATTATTTTTAAACAATTTTCATGACAGGTATCACAATACATTGCTATAGCAACAGTTTTGAACATTTTTCATGAATTTGACACAAATTGCAAAATACACTGCAATGCCAATGCTTTTCCCCATTTTTACCATATCAATTATGTATATGGAGGGTTTTAAAAAATATATATAAGGTTATAATAAGATATGATGATACTAAATATTGGTTAGGGGGATTTATAGATGAAAAAGTGGTTATTAACAATCGTCTTTGGTTCCGCACTCGTATTGGGCGCATGCGGCGGCGATGATGATGGTGCCGATGAGCCAGTTGATGATAACGGCGATACGGATACTGAAGAATCTGCAGACGATAACGGCGATGGCGGTTCTGTGGATGTTGCAGCTGCTGAAGAAGCATTTCAACAAAGTTGTGCATCATGTCATGGTGCTGACTTAACTGGTGGAGCAGGTCCTGACTTAACTGATGCAGGTTCTAATTATTCATCAGATGAAATTGCGGACATTATCGAAAATGGAAAAGGCTCTATGCCAGCTGGAACAGCAACAGGTGATGATGTAGACCTGCTTGCTAACTGGTTAGCAGAAATGGAATAATGAATTAAAAGTTAAAAAACCTGATCTCTTATTTCTCATAAAAGGTCAGGTTTTTTTGTGTGAACAGAGGGAGATTCTTTTTTTCCATTAGCAGGAGAGTCAGTCACCTATGAAGCAGGGGAACCGCCTCCACTCTTACCGTCTCGTTTTAGCACATGTTGCATTCTTCCAAAGTTTTCTTCCTTCCATCTTTTACAAAAAAATTTCAATTGTAATATCTGGTTTATACCTTAAGATCAGTCATTTATCAAGCAAGAATTTAGTAAATGACATATCATACTTCATTATATGACAAAAGGTTTCATATCCCTCCATTTTGAAACACAAATGTAATATAAAATTAGCCAAAAATCGACGGAAAAGATGTTATAATGAATAAGAATTATTTGGAGGCTTGACGCGTTACTCAACAAGCTAAATACATAAGAAAGGATTAGACATCTTAGATTTATAACATTAACTATAAAGGTGATATCTATATGATTTTAATGAAAGATATATATAAAACTTATACCAATGGTGTTACTGCACTAAATGGGATAAATATAAATATAGATCAGGGAGAATTTGTCTATATAGTCGGCCCCAGTGGTGCAGGGAAATCGACATTTATTAAATTGATTTACAGGGAAGTAAAGCCATCAACAGGCTCAATTATAATAAATAAAATGGATTTGAGTGATTTGAAAGAAAAAAATGTTCCTTTTTTACGAAGAGATGTAGGGGTAATATTTCAGGATTTTAAGTTGCTTCCAAAACTGACAGTCTATGAAAACATTGCATTTGCCTTGGAAGTGATTGAAGAATCATCTCGAAATATCCGTAAGCGTGTAATGGATGTACTGGAGCTTGTTGGATTGAAAAACAAGGCAAGATTCATGCCAAATGAGCTATCCGGTGGGGAGCAGCAACGAGTGACGATTGCCAGAGCAATCGTAAATAACCCCAAAATAGTCATTGCGGATGAACCAACCGGTAACCTTGATCCAGAGACATCCTGGGGAATTATGAATGTGTTTGAAGAAATTAATTCAAGAGGAACCACCGTTCTTATGGCCACACACAGCAAGGAAATAGTAAACACAATCAAGAGAAGAGTTATTGCAATTGAAGATGGTTTAATTGTAAGAGACGAGCACCGGGGTGATTACGGTTATGAAGTTTAGAACATTAACAAGACATTTGCGGTCAGGATTAAAAAATATCACCCGGAACGGCTGGATGACTATTGCTTCCATTGGTGCCGTAACAACAACGCTCATTTTAGTGGCTGTGTTTCTGGCGGTAATGCTGAACCTTAATGAGATGGCAGATAATATAGAAGATGATGTTGAAGTAAATACATTAATCGATCCGACTTTCACTGAAGAAGATAAAATAACTGCGTTAGGTGAACAAATTGCCGAGATTAATAAGGTGGAGAGTGTTATTTTCTCATCCAGAGATGATGAACTGGAAAAGCTAATCTTCAGTATGGGAGAAGAAGGACAAGCCTGGCAATTATATGAACAGGACAACCCGCTGAATCATGTTTTTATCGTAAGAACGTTCTCTCCTGAAGATACTATACCCGTTGCCGAGGAAATTGAAACTTTTGCAGGTGTAGAAGAAGTTAATTACGGTCAAGGTGTCGTGGAAAGGTTGTTTGAATTTAACACATATGCCAGAACTATTGGATTAGTGCTGATTTTAGGTTTGGTGTTCACTGCAATATTCCTGATTTCCAATACGATAAAAATTACAATTATGGCACGCCGTGAAGAAATCGGCATTATGAAGCTAGTAGGTGCCACAAACAGTTTTATAAGATGGCCATTCTTTATTGAAGGCTTGCTGCTTGGTGTACTAGGATCAATTATCCCAATTGGAATTGTATTAGGCGGTTACTATTATGTAGATACCAATATCAGCGAACGGATTAATTACAGTTTTGTTGAGCTGCTGCCATTCAATCCTTTTGCCTGGCAGTTGTCAATCATCATACTGGTCATCGGTGCCTTTATTGGTATCTGGGGAAGTGTCATGAGTGTCCGGAAGTTTTTAAAAGTTTAATAGAGCAATAGATTCATCAAAAGGTTCTAACAGGATGGAGCTTGAACGTCGATTCTCTCTCCGTCCTTTTAGACAGCCGTTAGAATAAACTCGAACGAAAAGCATCTTAGAGAAAAAAGTAATCCAGGGAGAGGGGAACGCGAGTTGATAAAAAAATTTATTCCAATAATGCTTGCAGTTGTTATGGCAGTCACTATAGGCGCATTCCAAGCGGATACGGTAAAAGCAGATTCGATTGACAGTTTAAAAGAAAAGATTAATGAGCTGGAACAAGAGAGGCAGGAATTGGAGAATCAAAGAGGAGACCTGGATAGTGACAGGAATGATACCCGAGGGCAAATTGATGAAAACTTAAGTGAACAGGGTGACGTGGAGCAAGAGATTAACGAAATTGATGGTCATCTTCAAGAAACCACACAAGACATAGAAGCTAAAGAAAATGAGATTACTGAAACAAATGATCGGTTGGAAGAATTAGCAAACAGAATAGAAGAGTTGACAGATAGAATAGAAGAATTAACCCATCAAATCACGGTACTTGAGGAACGAATTGAAAAAAGGGATGAATTGCTGAAAGACCGGCTCCGTTCCATTCAAAAAAGCGGCGGAAATATGAACTACATAGAAGTAATCCTGGGCGCACAAAGTTTTGGTGATTTTATCAGCAGAGCTACTGCAGTTAACACGATCATGGATCAGGACAAATCGATCATGGAAGCGCAGGCCAAGGATAAACAAGAGTTAGAATCAAGTAAACAAGAAGTTGAGACAAGCAAAGAAGAAGTGGAAGCAAGCAAAGAAGAAGTGGAAGAAAGGAAGCTCGTGCTGGAAGATCAAAAAGACGAACTTGTCTCCTTAGTAGCTCAGCTTGATGAGCAAATGGAAGAAAAAGAATCGCTTATGGCACAGCTTCAAGAAGAACATCAAGGCCTGGAAGAAGAAATGCTCACTTTAGAAGAAGAGCAGGAACTTATAGCTGCACAGGCTGATGCCGTGGAACAATCAAAACAGCTTGCTGAATCGGAAAAAAGTAATTTGGAACAGAAAGCAAAAGAAGAAGCTGAAAGAAAAGAGCGTGAGAGAAAAGCAGCTCAACAACAGGAACAAAGTTCCAATTCAGGAGGTTCCGGTAACTCCAGCAGTGGGTCCGGCGATTCAGGCGGTAATTCCGGTAACTCCAGCAGTGCATCCGGCGATTCAGGTGGTAATTCCGGTAATGTAGGCTCTGGTGGCGGGGGCAATGCTACATTTGTTTGGCCAGCAGAAGGCAGGTTATCATCACCTTACGGATGGCGAACGCACCCGGTTCGTGGCGGCAGAAGTTTCCATAATGGTATAGATATTGCAAATAGTTCAGAGACTGATATAAAGGCAGCTGCTTCCGGTGTAGTTAGTTATGTTGGAAGTATGAGTGGTTATGGTAATACGATCATGCTTACCCACACAATCGATGGAACGACTTATACCACGCTCTATGCTCATTTGAACAGTTTTTCTGTATCCGAGGGACAAACTGTCAGCCAAGGACAAAGAATAGCTGGAATGGGAACCACCGGGGTTTCTACAGGGGTACATTTGCACTTTGAAATACATCCTGGCGGGTATAATAACCATGCAAATCCAACGAAATATTTACCATCCAGATAAGTACAATAATAAAGGAAAAGGCATTACCCTTTTATCGGGTTAATGCCTTCTTCTTTTATGCTGTGTTTTCCTTTTCATAAATATTAATCCAAAACCATAGTCATAAGAAGAAGTTCATGGTATGCTTTTTATATTGTTAAGGGTGTTGTTCAAAAAGTTCGGTAACAATGACTTATGGATCGTGGATATGCTGTGTCTGTGATTTTTCGGTAATATCAGTACTTTTATCCTCCTTTTTGAACACATATTTAAAGTTTTATTTGAGGTGAAAAAATGAAATTAACGAAATTGCATATAGCTATTATACTGGTTGCTGCGCTTGCTTTGGGTTTTGTTGGCGCATACGGCGGGGTGCTGATGGCCCAGCCGGAAGATGATGCTCAGCAGCAAGTCGAGCTGCCAGCTGAAACGGCGGGGGAAGAAAATGGTGAAGAGCCTCCGGAGGACGTTGGAAAAGTTGCCCAAGCCTTTCAACTAATAAAGGAGAATTACCTGGAAGATGTAGAGGATCAGCAATTGATTGAAGGTGCAATACAAGGTATGCTTACCACGCTGGAAGACCCCTACAGCTCCTATATGGACGTGGAAATGATGGGGGAATTTAATGAACAGATTGAATCCTCATTTGAAGGCATTGGTGCAGAGGTCAGCATGGTTAATGGCACTGTAACCATTGTGTCTCCGATAAAAGATTCACCTGCAGAGCAGGCAGGACTCCGTCCGAATGACCAAGTGCTGGCGGTGGATGATGAAAGTGTGGAAGGGCTTGATTTAAATGAAGCTGTGGCAAAAATCCGTGGTGAAAAAGGCTCTGAAGTCACATTGAGTATTCTAAGGTCCGGAGCCACTGAACCTTTCGATGTAACAATAGTCCGTGATACAATCCCAGTAGAGACGGTGTATAATGAAACAGAAACAATTGATGGAAAACTGACAGGCATATTGGAAGTCACCAATTTTTCCGAACATACAGCGGAAGAATTCACAGAGCAGCTGGAACAATTGGAAAATGAAGGTATTGAAGGCTTGATTATTGATGTACGTGGAAATCCGGGTGGATTGCTCAATGTGGTCGAAGATATTTTAATGCAGTTTATACCGGAAGATGTACCATACCTGCAAATTGAAGATCAGGATGGAAACCAGGAGCCATACTATTCCCAGCTTGGTGAGGGTGAGGAAAAGAATTATCCGATCAGTGTCCTCATAGATGAAGGTAGTGCTTCTGCTTCCGAGATCCTTGCTGTAGCTTTAAAGGAAATGGGTCATGATGTGGTCGGGCAGCCGAGCTTTGGAAAAGGAACGGTTCAGCAGGCAGTCCCAATGGGTGATGGCAGTTCCATAAAATTAACCTTTTATAAATGGCTATCGCCAAATGGAGAATGGATTCATGAGACTGGTGTGGAGCCAAGTATAGAAGAGAAACAGCCTGATTATTACTATACAAATCCGGTGCAAATTGATGAGCCTTTAACATATGACCAGGCAGATGAACGCATTGAAAGTGTACAATTAATGCTGGATGGGCTTGGTTATGAACCTGGCCGTACAGATGGTTACTTTGATGATGCAACCATAGATGCTGTAACTGCTTTTCAGGAGGAACATGATCTGGAAGCTACCGGTGAGATTGACGAGGAAACAGCTGGTATGATTGAAGCAGAACTGGTTGATCATATTCGAAGTGGAGAAGATGACCAACAATTGGAAAGGGCTTTACAGGAAATATACGAGTAAGATACATCCGCATGGCATTCATGCGGATTTTCTTACATTATACGAAGAAATACCTGCCTTAAAGCTGAAAAAATGTTATGATAATAAGGAAATGTTTCGACAAATAAAGTGATTATTTATTTTTGACAGTTTCAGGAGCGGGTGATGATGTGTTAGAAGCATGGTTATGGGAAATAGGAAAAGGAATCGGGAAAGTTTTTCTGAATCCTCTATTATATTGGGCGATCATATTAGTATTTTGGACAGGCTGGCAGCGAATAAAAAAAGAGCGATTTGATTTTGGGCTTAAAGTATTTGATGTGTTTTCCGAGTGGCGATATACGTGGAAGGCTTCCATATTATTTGGTTTGGGCATCAGTCTCGTAACACTTCGAGCAGGGATGGTTTTTTCCTACGACGTCATTTTATTGCTATGTGCTGTCATCATAATACTTAGCATTGCAGGTAAGCTTACATTTCTTTCAGCAAGCTACACGATTGGAATAACTTATTTACTTCTTTTGTTATTGCCCATATTATTGGAGGAGCAGACAACACTGGATACAGCACTGTTATCAAATATGAATTTGACTGCTTTAGTAATTCTGCTGGGGATATTTTTAATTATTGAAGGAATTATGTTAACGAGAACGAGACGTAATGATACATATCCCGGGCTGACACTTGGAAATCGCGGGGCGTGGATAGGTCTGCATCATGTAAAAAAGCTCGCTATTATTCCCTTTTTTGTCCTGATACCAGCTGGCTTGATTGAACCTGTTGCCCCATTCTGGCCGTATTTTTCCATTGGCGGTGAATCATACGGATTGCTGCTCTTCCCTTTTATCATAGCCTATGATCATAAGGTGAAAGGAGATTTGCCTTCATTGGCTGTAAAAAAACTCGCAAAGCCGATGATTTATTTGGGCATTTTGGTACTGGCGATTGCTATTGGCAGTATTTATATCCCTGTTCTGACCTTGGCTGCAGTCATTGTTGCCATTTTAGGGAGAGAATTTATTAATTACCGGTACCGGATCAGGGAAAATGAAAAGATTCCTTTCTTCCGGCAAATTAACGATGGATGCAAGGTGTTGGCTATTATCCCGGGAACGCCTGCAGAACGGTTGGATATCCTTCCGGGGGAAATAGTGGTAAAAGTAAACGGTACGAAAATATCCGGTATGGATGATTTTTATCAGGCATTACAAAAAAGCGGAGCTTCCTTTAAATTGGAAATCCTTGATGATGCGCTTGAAAAAAGAATTGTACAGGGAGCCTTGTATGAAGGGGAACATCATGAATTAGGACTGATTTTCACGGATGAACCCCATAAAAATAATCAAAAGAAAAAAGCAGAATAAATTAGAACAACAGGCGTCACCGTAAATTTTCGGGGTCAGCCTGTTTTTTGATTGATGCGTCAGAAATAACGCTTTACTGCGACCACGCATGATTTCCTTCTGCCTATGTATCATAACCCCGCTCCTAACTTCTTTCTAAATGAATGATTTATTATGAAAAAACACTGCTAAATGTAAACGTTTTATGGCGAGAAAACCAGCTTATCCTCATTAAATCCTTCAAAAATCAAATCAATTGCTTCAGCGATTTATTAGATAATCACGGTAATCTCTTTATGATACATGATCGAACGATATTTGCTCTTTCATGTATCATTAAAACTTACACCTATTAAAGACTTGACGAATTCCCGGTCCCGTTCTTTTATTGCTCTTTTAACAGCTACCTGTTTCTCTTTCTCCAAAGCCCTGCCTACCTTTGTCATTTTTAACGACTCCTTTACTTTTTTGGCGTATTCATCAACTATAATTTTATCGGTTGCAGTAAGAATCCCAGCTATAACCTGCACCTGGTTAAGATATGTGTTTCCAATCCAAAAAATACCTTCAATAATTCCCCGATCTTTAAAACAAACTAATGATGCACAGAAAAATAAGAAAGGGAATAGAAATGAAAAGTTATATGTTAGGTGTTTGGAATATAATTGATCCTATTTATTACACATTCAGCCGATTGTGTTATGTACCTGACACGAATCAGCATAACACGGTATTCCGCGTAAGACTTACGCGATACAAAGGCTCTGCCATAACCCTTAGTGACGGTACCTCCATCAAGAAAAACGATATTTTATTAAAAATTCATTTGCACAATGTGAAGATGCTCAATGAGTTGAACATGATTAACAGTGATATGAAGCGAGCGGTTTTCATTTATCATGCCGTCAAAAAATCGTTGCCTAAACTAATGGAATACCTCATGCTACATCCGCAATATAAGGAAATAAAAGCAATTATCGGGATAACAAGTCTGTATAAAGGGTCAGGTCGCCTGGGCTTTGATATTGTGTCCATCCAGAACAAATATTATCGGATATACAAAAAAATAACGTTTTTGCCAATCAATCTGGTGGCTGGCAACAAACGTTATGAGGATCCTGTATATCTATTCATGTCTAAAGATAAATTGAACAAGAAATATAGTTCTGTTACCCATACTTAAGCATTTTTAGCATAGGTAACATCCTGTAAATTGTTATTTGTGTTGGTGGCACTTACCGCAACATCATGAAAGGTAATCTCCGGTCGGCTTCCCACGCGAATATTAAACCCGGTTTGTCCCAATCCTTCACTTATATAAAATGGAGAGCTGTTATGCATGTGAAGCCCTTTGATTACATTCTTTCTGGCAAGCTCTCCCATTTTGACGAGGTGATATGCCTTTGGGTAGCAAATTTGCCCGCCATGGAAATGTCCGGCCAATAAATAATCATACTTGTAGTTGTTCATATTTAAAACTACTGTTGGATCATGGGTCAGCACAATATTCATTCCCGGTATCGTCTGCTTATATGCTGCAGCAAGATCACTCTTGTTGGTGCTGTAGTCATCTACACCGATAATATTAATCACCTGGTTATTAATTTTAATGATCCTGCTCTCATTCTGTAAAACATGAATACTATATGCAAGCAGCAGATTTTTAAGTTCTAAAAAATCGTCTCCTTTTAGCACATAATCATGGTTGCCAAAGACTGCATAAATCCCATGCTTTGGCTTCATATCCTGCAGTACTTGTAAATAAGGACTTAATTTTGGAATCGTACGCTTTCGGTCGAGAAAGTCACCTGTTAAAGCAATGATATCCGGTTTTTCATTCTTTATTTTATCAGCCAATTCGGCTGGACGGATCGATATATTTTCCAGGTGTAAGTCCGACAAATGAAGAATGGATAATGATGGATCTCCGGAATTTTCGTTATCATCTATCTTAATCTTATTGATTTGTAGATCTTTTGTGTTTTTATATGCACGGTAAATGAGAAAAGCTAGAATGCCAACAATACCAATGATAATATAAATCATTATTTCGCCTCCTGATTAAATTATAACACCTACAAGTAGGCTGTTTCATTGGTAATTGAAGGCAGATGTGGAGCTGAAAATAATGGAAATACCTAAAAGAAATGAAGCACTCTTTATGCCTTTTATGCAAATACCAACTGGTCATCATCATGTAGCAGATGCATTGATGGATGACCTGAGACAGATAGATCACAAAGCAGAGAGCAAAAAGGTTGATATTTTATCTTACAGTTACGGGAAAATGGAAAAAATGGTATCTTCCATGTATTTAAATAGCATTAAACACATACCGGACTTTTATGATAGATTATACCGAGAGATGGCCCGCAGACAGAGAAACATACGAAAGCGGCACTACCATTACGAGTGGCTGTTTATGCCTTTTTTTAAAAAACTAATGAGCCAGCACGAGCCAAATGTATTATTTTTCACACATTGCCTGCCTTCCAATATGGCGAATGTATTGAAAAAACAGGGAATGCTTCAGACTGTTACGGTAAATGTGTACACCGATTATTTTGTGAATAATGTTTGGGGGCTGGAGACGATTGATTATCATTTTGCTCCTTCGTTTTTGGTGAAAAAGTATTTATTGGAAGCCGGGGTGGATGAGGATCGGATTTTTGTTACCGGGATTCCTGTACATAAAGCTTTTCGGAACAGGGAAAAAATAATCAGAAGAAGGAATACAAAGACCATCCTTGTTACCGGAGGCAGTTTAGGAACAGGGCAGCTAGAAAAAATCTTGCCGGATGATACATCAGATCTGCATTTTATCGTTTTATGCGGCACTAATCGGGTTTTATATGAGCGTTTATTACAAAAGCAGAACCCGCATATAGAGCCCATTCCTTACATCCATTCAAAATATGAGATGAATAAATTATACGATGCTGCTGATGCAGTGATAGCCAAAGCAGGTGGAGTAACCATTAGCGAAAGTCTGATGAAACGGAAGCCGTTATTTATTTGTTCGGCACTTCCCGGCCCGGAAAGAGTCAATGTACAGCAATTACAAGAAATGGGGCTGCTGCTGGAGACGGATGAAACAGATATAACCGGACAGCTTTTTGCTTTTTTGTCAGGCTGCAAAGAGAAAAGAAAGTATGAAGAAAAGCTGGATGAATATCATGAGCATATGGAAATAAGGTCAATGGATTTACTGCTGGAGGAATTGCTGCAGTAGCTGTTATGAAGTAAGCTAGATTATAGTAGAAACAATATAAATACGATATAATAGAAAAGCATTAGTAGTCGCGCAGGACTAATGCTTTTTCGCTTTGCTCAATGATTCCAAAATCAAAAATAAGGGTAAAATGGTAGTAAGTACCGTAAGTAAAACCAATAGAATATTTGTTCGTTTTTTGTTAAAATAGATTTGTTATTATGTTATAATGGAAAGACAGGAAATAGAACGGAGGCAGAAGCAGTGGAAAATCAATTTGAACTTATATCACCTTATAAACCCGCAGGTGATCAGCCACAGGCCATCAAAGAAATCACCGAAAAAATTCTAGCCGGTCAGCGCCACCAGACCTTGCTAGGGGCAACTGGTACAGGAAAGACGTTTACGATGTCCAACGTTGTTAAAGAGATTAATCGGCCAACCCTTGTGATGGCTCATAATAAAACACTGGCAGGGCAATTGTACAGTGAATTCAAAGATTTTTTTCCAAATAACGCTGTAGAATATTTCGTCAGCTATTATGATTACTATCAGCCGGAAGCCTATGTGCCTTCATCAGATACATTTATTGAAAAGGACGCAAGCATTAATGATGAGATTGATAAATTGCGTCACTCGGCAACCTCTGCTCTTTTTGAACGGAATGATGTATTGGTCGTTGCCAGTGTATCCTGTATATATGGTTTAGGTTCACCGGAAGAATATGAGAGTCAGGTTTTATCCTTAAGGATGGGCATGGAAAAAGACCGGGATCAATTATTAAGAGATCTCGTTGACATACAATATGCAAGAAATGATATCAATTTCATTCGTGGAACGTTCCGCGTTCGAGGTGATTCGGTGGAAGTCATTCCTGCTTCACGGGAGGAACGCTGTATTCGCATTGAATTTTTTGGGGATGAAATTGACCGGATCCGTGAAGTGGACGCATTAACAGGTGAAATAGTCGGCGACAGAGAACATGTGGCTATTTTCCCGGCATCCCACTTCGTCACCCGGGAGGACAAAATGAAAAAAGCCATTAAAAATATCGAAGCGGAACTGCAGGAACGATTGAAAGCGTTCCGTGCGGAGAATAAACTGCTGGAAGCACAGCGTTTGGAGCAGCGTACGAATTATGATTTGGAAATGATGGATGAAATGGGTTTTTGTTCGGGAATTGAAAACTACTCCCGTCATTTAACATTCCGGAATGAAGGGGATACGCCCTATACATTAATAGATTTTTTTCCGGATGATTTTCTCGTTATTGTGGATGAATCTCACGCAACCTTGCCACAGGTTCGAGGAATGTATAATGGGGACAGAGCCCGTAAGCAGGTGCTGGTAGATCATGGATTCCGCTTGCCTTCTGCACTGGATAACCGTCCATTGCAATTTGAGGAATTTGAGAAAAAGACAAATCAGCTCGTCTATATTTCAGCCACACCGGGACCTTATGAGCGTGAACACTCCCCGGACATAACCGAGCAGATCATCCGGCCGACGGGACTGCTTGACCCGGAAGTAGATGTAAGGCCAATTGAGGGACAAATAGACGATTTAATTGGTGAAATAAATAAAAGAACCGAACGCGATGAACGTGTTTTAGTCACCACACTGACCAAAAAAATGTCGGAGGACTTGACCGATTATTTAAAGGAATTGGGTATCAAGGTTGCCTATTTACATTCGGAGATTAAGACACTGGAACGAATTGAAATCATCCGCGATCTACGTGTTGGCAAATACGATGTACTCGTTGGAATCAACCTGCTTAGGGAAGGGCTTGATATCCCGGAAGTATCTCTGGTTGCCATACTGGATGCAGATAAAGAAGGCTTTCTTCGTTCCGAACGCTCGCTGATCCAGACGATGGGTCGAGCTGCGAGAAATGAAAACGGGGAAGTGGTGATGTATGCCGATAAAATTACCGACTCAATGCGGGTAGCAATTGATGAAACAAACCGCCGTCGTGAGATCCAGATGGCATTTAACGAAGAACATAATATTACACCAACAACGATTAAAAAAGAAGTCCGTGATGTGATCCGGGCAACGGTAGCTGCAGAGGAACAGGAAGAATACAAGGAAACAACGAAGAGTTTAACAGAGCTTTCGAAAAAGGAAAAAACAAAGGTCATCGACCAAATGGAAAAGGAAATGAAGGAAGCGGCAAAAGCACTCGACTTCGAGAAAGCTGCCGAGCTTCGTGATGTTATACTCGAACTTAAAGCTGAAGGGTGATTAAGCATGCCTGCTAAAAATATACAAATCCAAGGTGCACGGGCACATAACTTGAAAGATATTAATGTAACTATTCCGAAAAATAATCTTGTAGTAGTAACAGGTTTATCTGGGTCGGGGAAATCCTCCCTGGCATTTGACACCATTTATGCGGAGGGACAGCGCCGTTATGTCGAATCCCTCTCCGCTTATGCAAGGCAATTTCTCGGGCAGATGGACAAGCCTGATGTCGATGTGATTGAAGGTCTTTCCCCGGCAATTGCCATTGACCAGAAAACAACTAGCAAAAACCCCCGTTCTACTGTTGCAACGGTGACGGAAATTTACGATTACCTGAGGCTTTTATATGCCAGGGTAGGCCGACCAACCTGCCCTAAACATGGCATTGAAATCAGCTCGCAAACGGTGCAGCAAATGGTGGACCGGATTATGGAATATCCTGAACGAACAAAAATGCAGATTCTTGCACCGATTGTTTCCGGAAGAAAAGGGGAGCATGTGAAAGTATTTGAAAAGCTGAAACAGGAAGGGTATGTCCGCATTCGTGTTGATAATGAAATGCGGGAAGTATCGGAAGAGATTAAGCTTGAAAAAAATAAAAAACATTCCATTGAAGTAGTCGTTGACAGGATCGTTATCAAAGAAGGGGTTGCCGGCCGACTGAGTGATTCCATCGAAACAGCGTTGGGATTAGGCGATGGAAATATCATCGTGGATGTCATTGGCGAAGAGGAATTAACCTTCAGTGAAAATCACGCGTGTCCTATTTGCGGCTTTTCAATTAGTGACTTGGAACCGCGTCTCTTTTCCTTTAATAGTCCATTTGGTGCCTGTCCGACTTGTGATGGATTAGGCTCCAATCTGGAAGTGGATCTTGATCTGGTCATTCCCGATTGGGATGTAACGCTAAATGAGCATGCTATCGATGCTTGGAAGCCGATCAGTTCACAATATTATCCGCAGCTGTTGAAATGTGTTTGCGATCATTATGGCATTGACATGAACATCCCTGTTAAGGATATTCCAAAAGATCAAATGGATAAGATTTTACATGGGAGCGGCAAGGAAAAAATTCATTTCTATTATAAAAATGACTTTGGCAAAATCCGTGATACACATATTATGTTTGAAGGGGTATTAAATAATATCTCAAGACGTTATCATGAGACAAGCTCTGATTTTATCCGGGAAACCTTGGAGAAATTCATGGCACAGAAGGCTTGCCCCACATGTGCCGGATACAGGCTGAATGAAGAAGCCTTGGCTGTACTCGTAAACGGCCTTCATATAAGCAAAGTAACCGATTTTTCCATCGTGGAGGCGAAGAACTTTTTTGCGGGTCTCTCTTTGACGGAAAAAGAAAGTAAGATTGCTAAAATGATTTTAAAAGAAATTGATAACCGGCTTGAATTTTTAAATAATGTCGGTCTTGATTACCTGACATTATCCAGGGCGGCCGGAACACTTTCCGGTGGTGAGGCCCAGCGGATCAGGCTTGCGACACAGATTGGTTCGGCTTTGACTGGTGTCCTTTATGTATTGGATGAGCCATCAATTGGTCTTCACCAGCGAGATAACAATCGTTTGCTTGATACACTAAAAAAGATGAGGGATCTTGATAATACGCTAATTGTCGTAGAGCATGATGAGGACACGATGATGGCAGCAGATTGGCTCATTGATATTGGCCCTGGAGCAGGAGAATATGGCGGTGAAATTGTCGCGAGCGGTCCGCCGAAAGAGGTAATGAAAAACAAGCAATCATTAACAGGGAAATACCTTACAGGAGAAAAATTCATTTCGGTTCCGGCAAAACGAAGAAAGAGAAGTAAAAAGAATATTGAAGTCCTCGGTGCCACAGAAAACAACTTGAAAAATGTTCAAGCTAAATTTCCAATCGGTGTTTTGACAGTCGTCACCGGTGTATCAGGATCTGGTAAAAGTACCCTCGTGAATGAAATTTTATATAAGTCACTGTCAAAATCGTTGAACAAGAGCAAGCTGAAGCCTGGCAAGCATAAAAAAATAAAAGGTATCGACCATGTCGAAAAGGTCATAGATATTGACCAGTCGCCGATCGGAAGAACACCACGATCAAACCCGGCAACGTATACCGGCGTATTTGA
The DNA here is from genome assembly GCF_041521345.1 of Virgibacillus oceani. Classification (GTDB taxonomy): domain Bacteria; phylum Bacillota; class Bacilli; order Bacillales; family Amphibacillaceae; genus Virgibacillus_N; species Virgibacillus_N oceani_A. Next base: position 56,031 of record NZ_JBGOHB010000019.1, read on the forward strand.
TAATATCAGAGATGTATTTGCCCAGACAAATGAAGCAAAAGTGCGCGGCTATAAGAAAGGACGTTTCAGTTTTAATGTGAAAGGCGGACGCTGTGAGGCATGCCGCGGGGACGGGATCATTAAAATAGAGATGCATTTCCTGCCCGACGTGTATGTACCATGCGAGGTCTGTCACGGAAAACGATACAATCGGGAAACACTGGAAGTGAAATACAAAGGAAAGAATATTGCCGATGTCCTGGAATTAACGATTGAAGAAGCACTGGATTTTTTCGAGAATATTCCTAAAATCAAACGCAAAATGCAGACAATTTATGATGTCGGACTTGGTTATATCACATTAGGACAGTCGGCAACAACGCTGTCAGGTGGTGAGGCGCAGCGTGTAAAACTGGCCAGTGAACTGCACCGCCGCTCTAATGGGAAATCCTTTTATATCCTCGATGAACCAACAACCGGGCTGCATACAGATGATATTGACCGTCTCTTAAAGGTGCTGCAGCGACTTGTGGAAAACGGAGACAGCGTTCTAATCATTGAGCATAATTTGGATGTAATTAAAACAGCAGATCATATTATTGATATGGGGCCTGAAGGCGGTGACCGCGGAGGAGAAGTTATTGCCACCGGTACACCGGAGGAAATCGCAGAAGTAGAAAGATCCTATACCGGATATTATTTAAAATCTGTTCTGGAACGGGATAAAAAGCGGATGAATGCAAGTCTGGAGAAAAAACAGAAGGCTTTAACAAAATAACCGCTGTAAAAGTTGAAATAACTACCGGAAATGAAATGATGAGAATCTGCAGTCCTCTTAGCTGGTTTATTCGCAAGAGTTGATATTACTTTTGAAATGATTTAAAATTGTAATGAGAATAGATTGAGAATGAAATAGGATTCATTCATAAATCAATTATACAAAATAGTATTTGGAGGTATCGACATGGCAGGATCAACACTGGAAATTAAGAATCTTCATGTTACCATTGAAGACAAAGAGATATTAAAGGGATTAGACCTTACAATAAAGGGTGGAGAATTTCACGCAGTAATGGGACCAAACGGTACAGGGAAGTCAACTTTGGCTTCAGCAGTAATGGGACACCCGAAATATGAAATTACGGAAGGCAGCATCCATTTGGATGGGGAAGATGTACTCGAAATGGAAGTGGATGAACGTGCTCGTGCAGGGCTTTTCCTTGCAATGCAGTATCCAAGTGAAATCAGCGGTGTAACAACATCAGACTTCTTGCGTTCTTCTATTAATGCAAAGCGTGAAGAAGGCGATGAAATCCCGCTTATGAAATTCATCAAAGAAATGGACAATACATTGGATGCCCTTGAGATTGATAAAAACATGGCACAGCGCTATTTAAATGAGGGATTCTCGGGCGGGGAGAAAAAACGTAACGAGATTCTTCAATTAATGCTGTTAAAACCTGAAATTGCCATCCTGGATGAAATTGATTCCGGTTTGGATATAGATGCATTGAAAGTTGTTTCAAAAGGAATTAATCAAATGCGTGATGAGAATTTTGGTTGCTTAATCATTACTCACTATCAGCGTTTGTTAAACTATATTGAGCCGGATCATGTTCATGTTATGATGCAAGGACGTATTGTGAAATCAGGCGGACCTGAATTAGCACAGCGTCTGGAAGCAGAAGGATATGAGTGGATCAAAGAAGAACTTGGTATTGAAGATCATACAGTTGGCCAAAACGCATAAAGCAAGGAGGGATTACATGACGGTGGAAACAAAATTGCCATACGACAAAGATTATATAGATCAGTTTTCAAAGGATAAAAATGAACCAGCATGGATGCATGAATTTCGACTACAGGCTTTGGAACAGGCAGATTCACTTAACATGCCTGAGCCGGATAAAACGAAAATTGGAAAATGGAATTTCAATAAATTTAAACATACAGCAACAGGAGAGGCAGTGAATGCTTTAGAAGATCTGCCAAGTAAGCTTCAGGCATTTTTTGACGCAGATAAAAAACCTGATAACCTGCTTGTCCAACGTAATCACACTGTTGCTTATGCATCACTCAGTGATGATTTAAAAGAAAAAGGAGTTATATTCACAGATATCTTTACTGCATTGCAGGAGCATGGAGATCTGGTGAAAAAATATTATATGCAGGATGCTGTTTCTGTAGATGAGCACCGCTTAACCGCACTGCATGCAGCCTTGATGAATGGCGGAGCCTTTGTATATGTTCCTAAAAATGTACAGGTGGAAGTTCCGCTTCAGGCTATCTTCTGGCAGGAAGACCCGGAAGTATCCATGTTTAATCATGTGCTTGTCGTTGCAGAAGAGAACAGTTCTTTAACTTATGTGGAAAACTATTTGTCACATAATGAGAATGAGGAAACAGTTGCTAATGTGGTTGCAGAAGTTATTGCAAAAGATAATGCCAACATTGACTTTGGTGCAGTGGATAACTTTGCTGCAGGCACAACGGCTTATAATAACCGCCGCGGTGTTGCTTACCGTGATGCTGTTATTGACTGGGCACTTGGTGCAATGAATGATGGAAATACGGTCAATGAAAATGTTACACATTTAATCGGAGACAATTCCGTTTCCAATGCAAAAACAGTAAGTGTTGGTCGAGGGAAACAAATCCAGAACTTCAACTCGAAAATTGTAAACCATGGCATGGATTCCGATGCATATATTCTGCAGCATGGGGTTATGAAAGAACAGGCATCTGCTATCTTTAACGGTATCGGAAAAATTGAGCATGGAGCTACAAGAGCTAATGCGGAGCAGGAATCCCGTGTTTTGATGTTGAGCGAAAAAGCACGTGGGGACGCCAACCCAATTCTATTAATTGATGAGGACGATGTTACTGCAGGTCACGCAGCTTCCGTCGGCCGAGTTGATCCACTGCAGCTCTATTATTTAATGAGCCGCGGTATTACAGAGGAAGAAGCGGAGCGCCTGATCATTCATGGATTCCTGGCACCCGTTGTAAATCAACTGCCGATTGAATCCGTAAAAGAACAGCTGACACAAGTAATTGAAAGGAAGGTATACTAATGGATGTGCAAGCCATACGGCAGCAATTTCCGATTTTACAGCAGGAAGTAAACGGACATCCCTTAGTTTATCTGGATTCATCTGCGACTTCGCAAAAACCGCAGGCTGTCATTGAGGCTGTGGAAAACTATTACCGACATGATAACTCGAACGTTCATCGCGGTGTGCATACACTGGGGACCCGGGCAACCGAAAAATATGAGGGAGCAAGGGATAAAGTACGACGTTTTATTAATGCGGCAAGTACGCAGGAAGTTATTTTTACAAGAGGTACAACAACTGCAATTAATATGGTTGCACACAGTTATGGAAGAGAAAACTTAACTGCCGGGGATGAAATTGTGATCACACCGATGGAACATCACAGTAATATTATCCCTTGGCAGCAGGTTGCCAAAGCGACTGGTGCAACGTTAAAATATATGCCACTGCAACCGGACGGCACAATCAAGCTTGAAGATGCAGAAGAAACGATTACATGCAATACAAAAATCGTTGCTGTTACCCATGTATCCAACGTGCTTGGTACGATCAATCCGGTGAAGAAAATTGCGGAAATCGCCCATAAAAATGGAGCAGTCATTCTTTTGGATGGAGCACAGGGTGCGCCACATTTAAAACTGGATGTCGCTGATCTTGATTGTGATTTTTATGCATTTTCCGGTCACAAAATGGGTGCACCTACCGGAATCGGTGTATTATACGGAAAAAAACAGCTACTGGAAAGCATGGAGCCATTTGAATTTGGCGGGGAAATGATTGATTTCGTTAATCTCTATGACTCTACGTGGAAAGAGCTTCCCTGGAAATTCGAAGGCGGCACACCGATCATAGCAGGTGCCATTGGTTTAGGTGCTGCGATTGATTTTTTAAGCGAAGTTGGAATGGATGCCATCACAGAACATGAAGTAAAATTAGCTGATTATGCGATGCAGCAATTACGTACAATAGATGGAATAACAATCTACGGACCTGAGAAGCGTGCGGCGCTTGTCACATTTAACTTGGATGATGTCCACCCGCATGATACTGCCACTGCACTGGATGCAGATGGGATTGCAGTCCGCGCCGGGCATCATTGTGCCCAGCCGTTAATGCGGTGGCTGGATGTAACAGCGACAGCACGCGCCAGTTTTTATTTATACAACACAAAAGAAGATGTGGATCGTCTGGTGGAAGGACTTATAAAGACGAAGGAGTATTTTGGTGATGTCTTTTAATAACTTGGATACACTATACAGACAAGTAATCATGGATCATTATAAAAATCCGCGTAATAAAGGTGAAATTGATGGGGATGTTCTAACCGTAGATATGAATAACCCTACGTGTGGAGATCGCATTAAGCTGCAAATGCAAGTGGAAGATGAAACAGTAAAAGAGGCCAAATTTGAGGGGGAAGGCTGCTCCATCAGCATGTCTTCTGCCTCCATGATGACCCAGGCAATAAAAGGGAGAAACGTCGATGAAGCATTGCAAATGTCAGAAGTGTTTTCCCGGATGATGCTTGGCGAAGATGTTGATACTGAAATGGAATTAGGTGACATTGAAGCATTGCAAGGTGTATCCCAATTCCCTGCACGTATAAAATGTGCTACACTTGCATGGAAGGCAATGGAAAAAGGTGTGAAGGAAGAGTAGTTAGAACTGTCATTTGCAATCACCTAAAGGAGGTTTTTATATATGGCAAAAAATTTGCCTGAAGTTGAAGATTATAAATATGGGTTTCAAGACAAAGACGTGTCTGTTTTCCGCTCAGGAAAAGGGTTAACCCGTGAAATAGTAGAAGAAATTTCCAGTATGAAGGAAGAGCCACAATGGATGCTGGATTACCGTTTGAAAGCGTTGGAGCATTTTTATGAGCGTCCAATGCCACAGTGGGGCGGAGATCTTTCAGAACTAGACTTTGATGAAATTGTCTACTATGTTAAGCCATCAGAAAGACAAGGAAGAACATGGGATGAAGTTCCGGAAGAGATTAAACAAACTTTTGATAGACTTGGTATTCCTGAAGCAGAGCAAAAGTATTTGGCAGGGGTTTCTGCACAGTATGAGTCTGAGGTTGTTTATCAGAGCCTGCAAGAGGACCTGGAAAATATGGGTATTATTTTCACAGATACCGATACAGCACTCCAAGAGCATGAAGAACTATTCAAGGAATACTTCGGAAAAGTAATTCCAGCAACAGATAATAAATTCTCGGCACTAAACTCTGCTGTATGGTCAGGCGGCTCATTCATTTACGTGCCAAAAGGAGTTCAGACTTCTACGCCATTACAAGCATACTTCCGAATTAACTCGGAAAATATGGGACAGTTTGAAAGAACCTTGATTATCGTTGATGAGGGTGCATCTGCCCACTATGTAGAAGGCTGTACTGCGCCGACTTATACAACCAACTCTCTGCACAGTGCAGTAGTTGAAATCTTTGTTAAAAAAGATGCTTATTGCCGTTATACAACCATTCAAAACTGGGCAAATAATGTGTATAACCTGGTTACAAAGCGTGCTACCGTTGCGGAAAATGGAAACATGGAATGGATTGATGGTAACCTCGGTTCTAAATTAACGATGAAATATCCGTCTATCCTTCTTCGTGGAGAAGGTGCGCGTGGAAACACGCTATCTATTGCATTAGCAGGTAAAGGTCAGCTGCAGCACGCAGGAGCTAAAATGCATCACTTGGCGCCAAACACTTCTTCTTCGATTGTATCCAAGTCCATTTCCAGAGGTGGCGGGAAAGTATCCTACCTTGGACTAGTACACTTTGGAAAAAAAGCAGATGGTGCCCGCTCTAACATCGAGTGTGATACGCTAATTATGGATAATCAATCAACATCTGATACGATTCCATATAACGAAATTCACAATGACAATATTTCTTTAGAGCACGAAGCAAAAGTTTCCAAAGTTTCCGAGGAGCAGCTGTTCTATCTGATGAGCAGAGGCCTGGATGAACAGGAAGCAACTGAAATGATTGTCATGGGCTTCATCGAGCCGTTTACAAAAGAACTTCCAATGGAGTATGCGGTGGAAATGAACCGTTTAATCAGCTTTGAAATGGAAGGGTCTATTGGTTAATATTTTTGTTATAACCCTTGTCACTTTAGTGGCAGGGGTTTTGTTTTCTAAAAAAGAATAGCTTGTTTAATATTGATCCTGATATATATGCTATTAAAAAAAGTCTTCAATGTTTGTTCAAGCAGACATTTTAACGAAATTAATCCAAGAAAATGTCTACAATATAAGTTCTGGAAGAAAATACAGTATAATATAGCCAATAAAATTTTCAAATAAATGGTCAACATCGATTAGCTGCAGCTCTCCCTTCATCTAGCAAAATTCTTATCTCAGAATCATTAGAATACAACTACTTCTCACAGGTTCAATCGGGTCTGTATATTATAAAAGGCCACTTGTTCTTTTTTGCTTTTTAAAATAAACGAACGAATATGTATTCATTTTTTGTGAATTGTGCCAGTGTATTTCGGACATTTATTTATAACCGATATATTGTAAGAATTCACTGGAATATAGCTTTGAAGCATGCTGGAAAGCTTCAAAACAATTTCTGTATAAAATAGAAGGTATTGATATTGGCTCTCCGAAAGGAGTAATTCGGTCATCTCGGGAAGTTGGTCTATTTTCTGAAGAAGAATCCATACTCGGGCTAAACATGGTAGACCATCGCAATTTGACCGTACTTACCTATAAAGAGGACTTAGCGGTAGAAATTTTTGCAACTTTAACCACGTATTATGAACTTTTGCGTAAATGGATGGATCGAATTACAAAAAGAGTAGACACGTGAATAGAAAGTTCAAATTTTATTCATGCACTTTTGCCTTCCAAATATCCCATCATAGATAGGCTTGTTCAATTGATTTACATCCTTCGGCAATTTCGATTCATTTTTACTTGAAAAACTTTTTGATTTTCTTCTGTACATCTTCCATACGTCTATACTTTGGCAAGTAAGCACAATATGGTACAATTATAGGTGATAAACTTGATTTATCCATAATAGATGTCCTCCTCTATCTGGCATTGGCCTGCGAAACCATTGTCATTATAGCAGTGGAGGATTTTTTTTCATACGCAAAGCCACTTCCGTTTTATAGCGCGGGACTTAAAATAAATCCTCCAATATAGAGTAAAAATCCCAGATTAGGAATTCCCACTTATTAATGATAGTATGAATAATGACTACATATAAGATTGAAGGGGAATGGATTGATATTTATTATTTGCCTTATCATCGGTATTGCTACAGCTTTTTTTGGCAGTTTAATGGGGTTGGGTGGTGGCCTTATTCTCGTACCCACCTTGCTGCTTTTGCATGAATTCTCAGAGGCTTTTGCATGGGCGACGCCGCAAACTATTGTTGGGATGTCTTTAGTGATTATGATTTTTACGGGCCTGTCCTCGACGCTCGCTTATTTAAAAGTGGGACGTGTGGATTATAAATCAGGCGCGTTATTTTTGATTGGCAGTATTCCCGGGAGTATATTTGGTTCCTGGTTGAATCAGTTTTTTGATACGGACTCCTTTCTACTGTATTTTGGAATGGTAACGATATTAATTTCCATGCTGTTTTTCCTGAAACGGAAAGAAAGAAGGCGTATATTACCAGAACAAAAAGGGGTGCGATCTTTTGAAATAGGCGGGGAGAAGTTTTATTATCGTATTTCCATTCCTGTCGCTGTGATCGTTTCCCTTGCTGTCGGCATGGTTTCCGGTTTATTTGGCATTGGCGGCGGTTCGGTTATGGTGCCTGCCATGATTCTGTTATTCGGCTTTCCCATTCATATTGCCACGGCTACATCCATGTTTATGATTTTCTTTGTGAGTATTATTGGTGCTTCGACACATATTGCGTTAGGGCATATTGCCTGGGAGTATGTTTTCATTTTCATCCCGGGAGCCTGGATTGGCGCAAAGCTTGGCGCCTTTGTGAATCAGCGGTTGACAGGGAATACGCTGGAATGGATATTACGGATCGTATTAGTTATTATAGGTGCACGAATGATTTTCCAAGGGCTGACGTAAGGAGTATCTAATATGCAGGAAAAACTTTACTTTTATTATACAAATGATTTACACAGTAATTTTGAACAATGGCCGCGGGTTGCTTCTTTTTTAAAACAAGAGACAGCGAAAAGAGCTGCTGCGAATGATTCTTATTGGCTGATTGACATCGGGGATCATGTGGATCGAGTAGACCCAATTGCTGAGGCTTTTATGGGAAAAGCCAATGTAGCATTATTGAATGAACTTGATTATGATGTCGTGACGATCGGAAATAACGAAGGAATCACGCTACCGCATGAGGATTTATTTCATTTATATGATGACGCCGGTTTTCACGTTGTTTGTGCTAATTTGGTGAGTCAGGATAAGAAGGAGCCGCATTGGCTGCAGCATACGGTACAAGTAAAGTCCATTCAGGGCCTCAGGGTTGGGTTTATCGGTTTGACTGCTCCTTTTAATGCCTTTTATGAACTTTTGGGCTGGCATGTTTCCTCCCCGTATCGTGTGCTGGAATCCTATATACAAGGATTAAAGCAACAGACGGATGTAATCGTCTTATTATCTCATTTAGGGATCAGCGAGGACCAGGAAATTGCCCGGAGATTCCCGGAAATTGATGTGATTATCGGGGGGCATACCCATCATTTACTGCGGACAGGGGAGCAGGTCAATAACACGATCATCACGGCTGCGGGGAAGCATTGTTCCTACGTGGGAGAAGTAATTTTGACATGGGATCATGAGAAAAAACAATTGGTAAATAAAGAAGCATATGCTACCGATGTTACTCATTTGGCAAAGGATTTGAGAACGGAGCAAAGCCTGCAGCAGCTGAATGACAGGGCGGCAGAAATTTTGGGGGAAGTGGTCGTTCATACGGCATCTCCCATAGAAGTAGGTTGGTTTAAAAAAACGAAAATCATGCAGGAGCTGACCCATACATTAAAAAAATGGACGGAAACAGACGTAACCATGCTTAACGCTGGGCTTTTGCTCGATGAATTTCCGATGGGTGATATTACGTATTCTGATATTCACCGGATCTGTCCGCATCCGATTAATCCCTGTGTCGTCGAATTAAAAGGGGACGAGCTGCTGGAAGTTGTTCGCGGTTCACTTGCCAAGTCATTTACGGAATTAAAATTAAAGGGCTTTGGCTTTCGTGGTGAAGTGCTGGGGAGAATGATATTTTCCGGGTTAACGGTGGAAACGTCAGTGCATGAAGATGGGGAGGAACATGTGGAAAACGTGTTATTTCACAATAAAGCATTGGATCCGGATGCCATGTATTCGGTTGCAACTGCGGATACATTCACCTTTGGCCGGCTGCTGCCGGAAATAGCCAAATCGGAAACAAAGCAATATATTTTGCCTGAGTTTTTGCGGGATCTGCTGGCAGATACATTGCGTCGATCCTTTTCAGGTTAATCGGATCTCCGTGCATTCAGCTGTGACGCTGCCTTTTTCAAATGCATACATTATTAATGTACAGATTGAAGGAGGCATTGGATTCATGTTAACGGTAAATCCACTGGAAGTCGAAGGAATGCATTTTACAGCCATTCGGGTAGAACTTCCAAAAACCAATTTACTAATGATTTCAAATGAAGTCGGCTACATTATGTGTGCGGCACTTGATGTGGATGTGTTAAATGACAAGCTGAAAGATCGGAATGTGATTGCGGGCAGAGCATCAGGCGTGCGAACCATTGATGATTTATTATACGCCCCGTTGGAGAAAGTAACGGAAGCTTCAAAAGCCTTTGGCTGGGAAACGGGAATGATAGGAAAAGATGCACTTTTGAAAATAGCTTGAGATGATGCCTTCCTTTATGGGAGGCTTTTATAGATGGATAACAAGTAATATATTTGGTTGGGGAAACATTAAAAAGCCCTAAATAAAGAAGGGGGTATATTGCGCGGAATGATGACAAACTAAAGCCGATTGTAGATTATATTCTCATTAAAGGAGATCCGAATGTTCCAGTAACAACAAATTAAAATTTCTCTTCTACCCCTTTTAAAACAAGCATACTTTTGTTTTAAGGGGGGGTTTAGATTGATAAGAAAGAAACGCTACCGTAAGAAATTTGCATCACCTCCAGGGAAAGGTATTTTTATTATTACAGTAATATTATTTGGCATATTCAGCGGGCTGAGTATTTGGATAGTTGATTATGGAATTAAGCCAGTTTTAATAGAGATTGCCGAGACTAAAGTTGACGAAATTGCTACACGAGCGATTAATCATGCTGTGCGTTTTGCTGAAGGCTATGATTTTACAGAAGTATTGGATATTACGTATAATGCGGAAGGAAATGTTGCGACATATAACCATAATCCAGCTATCGTTAGTGAAATTAACAGGGTAGCAACAGACCGTGTTGAGGAGTTTTTGCTAAACGTTAATCGTGGCGATCCAATTTCATATGATTATTCTCTTCATGAACCTTATGATTATGGTGAAGGAGCAGAGGATAGGGCAATGCAGGATCCCACGTTAGTTGAAATACCATTAGGTCAGGTCACCGGCAATACGGTACTGGCTAATTTAGGTCCAAGGATTCCGGTGAATCTGGAACTGGTAGGAAACGTTCGGACAAATATTGTGCGTGATACAGAGCCGCTTGGCATTAATGGCTCATGGGTGTCACTGTATGTTCATGTGGAATCGGATGTTCAGATTGTAGTCCCATTTACAACTGAGGTAACGACAGTGCACACGGAAATTTACGTTGATGGTGGGGCAATAATGGGGGATGTGCCGGATTTTTATAGTGGTAATGGAGATGACCCGTCAATAGCCATCCCGAGTGATGAATTTGGGGATGATGAGAATGATGATTTGCAAAATGATTAAGGTTACGTAATTTTATGAGTTTTATTAAATTGATGCGTCGACGTGAAAATAAAACTGGCAGCCAGAAAACGATAGAAGTTTAAAGAGGTCTCGTCATAATCTACATTTGTTATTTAGGTACTTTTTAAGTATGGATTGAACGTAAAGACAATGGCGGATTATTTTAAGTCATTGTCTTTATTGTTTGCAAAGTACAGGTAACAATAATGGCAATTAACTGTATATCCTACTAATATATTGCTGCTTATTTATTTGATTATTTTGTAAATAATCAAAATAAGCAATGCAGGGAAACAATAAATGATGTTTTCGTGAGAATTATTTCATAGGCAAGCAGAAATCGTATAAGTATAAAGATAAAGGAGAGTCAGCCTGTAAATTAGTAATCATAATTATAATACTATTCATTTTAGAAAGAATAGGAATGTTGTTTTAAACTTGAATATTCTTTGACAACAAAGAAAACTCAAGTTATAATAAAATCAAATATCTGAAAAAAGTAAATTTTGTAATCCCGTTTTATAGCAAGACATACATATAAGTTATGAGAAGGGAGAAAAGAGGGAGGTCTGATATTCAAATGTAATTTATAGAGAATAATAGTGAGTTTTATTTAACTGAAAGCGGTTGTATTTTGAGAAAGGAAATTACAGGATTATAAATATTTTCCTGGATGTTTTTTGTGTTTGATTGATGTTTGACCATGCTTTAATTGAAATTATATTTAAAATTTTGTTTTTCAGGGGGTTTTTGAGATGCAAGCTAGAGAGCAATGGGGAACACGTAGCGGTTTCATTTTGGCTGCTGTCGGCTCGGCTGTCGGTCTTGGTAACATCTGGCGTTTTCCTTATATTACGGGAGAGTATGGAGGCGCTTCATTTTTACTCGTTTATGTGATCTGTATTTTAATTATTGGTATTCCTACAATGATCGCGGAGTTTTCGATTGGTAAACGTGGGCAGTTGGATGCAGTTGGATCTTTTGCTAAAACAACGCGTTCTAAGCCATGGGTTATTGGCGGCTGGTTAGGTGTTATAACATCTTTTTTAATCGTATCATTTTATGCCGTTATTGCTGGCTGGGTTTTGTACTATCTGTTCAGTTATTTGACAGGAAGTATCCAGCAAGTGGAAGCAGGTGGCGTTGAAGAATATTTCGGGGGCTTCATCGGTCATAATTTTCTCCCGGTAATTTGGCAGATAATCGTTATGGCTATCATTGTTGGCGTTTTATATTTTGGAGTTAAAAAAGGGATCGAACTCAGCAGTAAAATCTTTATGCCATTACTTGCTGTTATACTAGTGATACTGGCTGGATATGGATTAACATTGGATGGTGCCGGAGAGGGATTATCATTTTTGTTCGTTCCTGACTGGAGTTCGTTAGGCGATCCTTCTCTTTATTTAGCGGCCATTGGGCAGGCGTTCTTCACGCTATCTCTCGGGATGGGTATCATGGTCACTTATGGTGGCTACCTTTCAAAAGATACAGGGAATCGTTTGCCAGGGACTGCAACCAGAATTGTTCTTTTGGATACGCTGTTTGCCATTGTAGTTGGTATCGTAATTTTCACAGCTGTATTCAGCATAGGTATGGATACTGCCCAAGGACCCGGTTTGGTGTTTGTTGTACTGCCGGAAGTGTTTAACCAGATGGCTGCTGGAGGAACATTCTTTGCGATATTTTTCTTCTTCCTTGTCTTTATCGCTGCTTTATCATCTGCTATTTCACTGTCAGAAGTTAGTGTGTCCTTTGCGATGCGGCAAGTGAATATGACGAGGAAAAAAGCGGTCCTTATCGTAGGTGGTCTAATCACGCTGTTTGGTATTCCATCTGCTTTAAGTCAAGGTGGGCCACTCGGTGACTTCCTTATCGCCGGTCTGCCGTTCCTTGATTTTGTTGATGTTCTTACAGACAGCTATTTCTTGCCGATTGGCGGATTAATCGTCGTCCTCTTTGTTGGTTGGGGCTGGAAAGCGAAAGAAGCTTTTGAAACAGCAGACTTTAAAAATCCAGGGCTTGGAAAAATGTGGCTCTTTCTGATTAGATACGTTGCACCGATCATGATTATCATTATTTTACTTGCAAATCTTTTCGGAGTCGAAGCGTAGGACTGGAAAATATAAAAAAAGGAAGAGTGCCACATTGATATGCGGCCTCTTCCTTTTATTTTTCCATGCGTTCCCATCTCTGCAAATATGGATATGGATCAAAGGAGAAGTCGGTATGTCCATTATCTTTATACATGCCATAATGCAGATGCGGCGGGAATTTCCCTGATGTTCCAGGCGGGCCGTAACCGGTGGATCCGACACTGCCAAGGACGTCGCCGGGTTTTACCACTTGTCCCATTTCAATATCCTCCTCATACCCGCTCATATGCGCGTAGTAATGATAAATATTGAAAATATCGCGAATGCCAATCCGCCATCCGCCGTATAAATTCCAGCCCATCATTTCAATGACACCGTAAGTTGTGGACTTAACCGGGGTGCCATAATCAGCAAAAATATCTGATCCTTCATGGATGCGCAGACCGCCAAAGCCGCGCCGGTCTCCCCAGTTATTATTGTAAGTGTAGTTATATTCTGTTGCCAGCGGGAAAGAACGATCAGTTAAATTTATATCCTGAAACTTATCAAAAACCTTTGCCGTGTTCATGATCGTCTGTACGGTCAAATCCCTTTTATAATAATTCCATAACGCAATTTTAATTTCATCTTTTGTATTGCCGTACTCGAGTAAAATATGAGCCATCGTGTACAATGCATCTTCCGGGTCATCAGGATCGGCATGCCCGTTACCTGTACCGTCTTTTCCGATGCCATTATGAACGGTAATGGCATGCGCTTCAGTCAGCATGGAGCTGTTTCCTGCCCCAAACCAATCTTCAGGCTCAAATTCTATGTTTATCACTTGTTCTTCGTCTGCTTCTTTATTAATATTTCGTTCATAATTCTCAATAGCAGCAAAATAATACCATGGAATTTGTGTTAATGCTTCTGTCTTTTTAAATAAAGCCATTCGTTCTTCGTGGATTGAATCATCACTTTCCTCAGCAATTGCTTTTTCAGAGGAAGTAGTGTATGAAAGGCACACAAGCAGCAAGATAGCATAAATGAATATATGGTATTTAGGATTCAATTTGATTCACCCTTTAATTGTTGTGTAACAATACGTAGTCTTTGTAAATCAAGGCGGTTTATAACTTACATTTTATACCATGAAATAGAGGTAAAAGAAAGAACTATAGGAGGAATAGTTCTTTCGTTGGTAGTAAAGTAACTCCTCTTGCGGGTGAAAAAGTAAATTTCCTATGCCATTAATCTTCACCCTGTGGAGATGTTTTCATTTCCTCCATTAACTTGTCGATTGTATTCTGGTAGTTCGGATGACTCGTTCTAGAAATATGCAGACTTTGTATATCGGGAATAAGTGAAGGATTATCAGATACAACAATATCAAAGTATCGTGGCATAACTGACTCTGCTGTTTTCCTGGCAATTTCAGCTGCATTATTTTCATCTGTTCCATCACCAATTTCATATGCGATTAAAACTTCATCATCGGCAACCAGTGTAGCGACTTGATCAAATGCTTCATTACGAAGGATGATTCGTGTAATCATACTGGCCATTTCATTTCTGTCCATCGTCACAATTTGATCTTCATCCTCGTTTTGTTCAAATTGCTCTTGTGTATAATGAACATAGCCCAATTGGTCGTTTATCTCCTGATCTCCTGGATTCTGAAGTTCTTCTCTATCCGGGTTTAGTTCATTGGCACGCTGCTCCCTTTCATTCAGTGTATTATTTGTTGTATCACAGCCTGTCATGACCAATAGCATAATAAATAACGCTATCATTATTTTTTTCATATATTTCATCCTTTTTCGAAGTATTTTCTTGGTTAGTTTATGTTTTTCGGTATAATTCATACGGAAATTTAGGTGCATAATAGAATAGAGCTTTAGTAAAATGCATGGCAAAGCAGGTGTCTAAGGCAGGGTGCTATTTATTTTTCGTTCCAAGATGTACCAGAGGTGCTTTGTCTGATGCGTCATTTCATATTTTCGAGCCGTGTTCTCGAGGTCGGCAATCTGCATTATTCGCTCCATGACGTATCCGAGCGGCGTTCTCAAGGTTGTCAATCTGTTCACTAAATGACATAACAGGAAAATTGCCCTAACCTATATGCCTTTTCTAGTTTCATCTTGTTCGCAGATGCCACACAATAACGCCGGAAAATAAATTTTGGTTGATGAAGCAGGTATATGGTAAACTAGATACAGCAAGGTGGGGGTGACAAGCATGATTGAATTACAGGGAAAACATTATGAATTAATCGAAAATATAAAAGATGGTTTTCAGAAAGAAGCGATTGAGGAACGTTATTCCGAAGTGCTGGAAAAATATGATTATATCGTTGGGGATTGGGGCTATGATCAATTACGCCTTAAAGGATTTTACCGTGATGACCAAAAAAAAGCACCGATCGATGGCAAAATTAGTACTTTGGATGATTATTTATATGAATACTGTAATTTCGGCTGTGCTTATTTTGTAATTAAGAAAAAAGCATAAATCAAAAAAATTAGCTGCAGCCTCGTCTTTTCAGAAATCAGAGGCAAGAAGCCAGGTTACAAGAGACCTTTATGGTGGCACGAGGAACCACTGTACCACAGTCGCAAATCGGCAAATTAGCTGATTTCATTTTCTGAATTCATATCATATATAGAGATTTAAAAGAGAGCAACTACTGCTCTCCTTCAAACTCTTCATGCTGCGGATGGACATCTCCGGGTTCATCATGGATAACATGTGCTCCGGGTGTTTGACGTGGGAGGTCTTCGTGCATTTCCTTATACGGATAAACAAACGAGCTTTCCCGGCGCTGTCCTTTTTCCCATGGGGTAGATTTACTATATACAGCTTCTTCCTGATCAATGGGAGAGCCAAAGGAGCCTTCCGGAAACTCTTCAGGGATCAGGTAGTTTTTTTGATTATGCACATTGGAAAAATCAGAGAATTTTTTCACATTTCTGCGTGACATTGCTTGCACACCCTTTCTCCCAATAGCTTACCCAGAAGAGAAAAATATATAAGACCACTAACAGGTGTTAATCCCACGTATTACAACGCACATAGCCACGGAATTTTCTTTCCAGCATTTTACCCAGACGAAAGAGCGCATCTTCGTTTCCAATGTTACCCATCAGTTGAATGGAAATTGGCATATTATTTTCATCACGGCCAACAGGAAGGGTTAAAGAAGGCAGTCCCCATACATTTGCATAGGCCGCATATGGCATAAACTGCATAAATGTTTTTCGTATGGAGAAAATTTCCTGAAATACCTTTCCATGCGCCAGGGCGCCAGTATGGTAAACTGGGAAAATGAGTAGACGGTTTTGTAAATAATCCTGAATTTCCAGGTCTCCTTTTTCAAGTATACGCTTTATTTCCTGCATTCTGCTTTTGGATGGCTTGAACAGCTTGGATCCAAGAATAGCCCAGGATAAATAAGGATGAATAGAAGTTTTTTGTGTTATTTTTTCTTTTGTAAATGCTTTAAGTACACTGGACCGATCATTGTTAAAGGCTTCCTTTTCGACTAGCTTACTGCCATCACTGGACATCATTTCCTGCCATAGTAAAGCACTGTCTTCAAAACAGGGAGGCATACGCCGGTTTGTCAGAAAGGAACCCGCTAAAAAATCATTGATGTCATCTAGCTTTTCCTTCGTTTTATCAGATAAAGGATAATTAATATTACCTGGTAAAATGTCGATTTTGAAGTTTTTTAATGTGCTGTTCGAACTGTTCCGTGATGACAGAAGCCCGTAAAGGATTTCCATATCGCGAACAGATTTGCCCATTGGTCCAATGGTCAGCATTCTTTGTTGCAGGTCATTGCCTGCCTGTGGAAAATGCCCGTCTGTCGAAACACTATCCATTCCCGGTTTGAAACCAACAATACCGTTAAAGTGACTAGGGAATCGGATGGAACCGCCAATATCTGAGCCAAGCCCTGCAGCAGCTCCGCCAACAGCAAGCAGTGCGCCTTCCCCGCCGCTGGAACCACCGGCAGTCCGATTTACACCCCAAGGATTGTTTGTTCTGCCATATAATTTATTTTCTGTCTCCTGGCAAAAACATAAAGCAGGTGTATTTGTTTTTCCTAAAACAATCGCTCCCGCCGCTTTTAACAGGGTAACAGCTGCTGCATCCTTCCGGGAAATCAGATCATGCCGATGTACTAGACCACCGGTTGTTTTCATGGAAGCAACATGGAAAGATTCTTTTATGCTGATCGGCACGCCATATAAAGGGGCGGTGATTTCTTTATTGTTTTCAAGCTCCGTATCTTTTTCCTCTGCTTCTTTTAAAGCATCCTGAAAACGTGTTTCCACCATGGCATTCAGGGAAGGGTTCACGCTTTTAATATGTTTGATATAAATGGATACAGCTTCATAAACTGATATTTTTCCTTCTTTAATTAAGGCTGCAATACCGATTGCATCCATTGCGAGTACATCGTTTTTAGTGATTGTTTTTGTAACCATCATTATTGCTCCCCTCTGTAATTGTTTCTTTTTTCTAAACTATACCACGAAACCTTCAAAAACACATGAAAGATATGGTATGATGGTACTAGAGAGAGTTTGGGGGTATGCAATATGTATTTTGTAGACCGAAGTAAAATAGAAAATACACTTTTATATATGGAAGAGATTTTACAGGAAGTAAAAGAAAAATCCTTTACATCATTTTTTGATAAATTAAGTCTGGAAAGAGCTGTACATGTATTAATCGAGAGCATTCTTGACGTTGGTAATATGATGATAGACGGCTTTATTATGCGTGACCCGGGAAGTTATGAGGATATCATTGATATTTTACTTGATGAAAAAGTGTTGCCTGAAAGGGAAGAAGCGGCTTACAAACGTCTTATTCAATTAAGGAAGCACATTGTGAATGACTATACAGCGGCTGACCATGAGCTTTTGAAAAATACACTTATAGAACATCAAGCCGTATTGGAAATATTCAGCACGCATATACGTACATATTTGAATAACGAGCTCGGTGTGGCAAATGCATTTTCAAAAGAAAACTGAAGGTGAGCAGAATGAAAAAAATGACTTCCACAAAGCAAAAACTGCTAAATATCTTAAAAAAAGACGGCGTTTCTACGATTGGTGAAATTATGGAAGGCTTCACTATATCGGAAATTGCCGTAAGAAAACATATACACGAACTGGAGCAGCAGGGATTTATCAAGAAGAATACCGTCAAACAAAAGTTGGGGCGGCCGCATCATACGTATGAGCTTACCGGGAAAGGACACGGCACATTTCCCAACCAATACGAACAGCTGCCGGTTGAGCTTTTGCATGATCTGGAGGAGCTGCAGGGGAAAGAGGCAGTGGAGGCTCTTTTATCCAAGCGAATGGAAAGAGAGCAGGAAGAAATGGAAAGAACAGTTGGGCAAGAGAGCTTTGAAGAAAAAGTCAACAAGGTAGCCGGTATCCAAAATGAAAAGGGGTACATGGTGGAGATTGAAACCTTTGATGATGGCGACTATATTTTCACCAATTATAATTGCCCCATATCAAATATCGCTTCTGCCTACAATCAGGTTTGCGCAAATGAAAAAAAGGTATTTGAAGAAGTATTTGACACGAGTGAAGTTGTTTCCCAAACATGTATAACAAAGGGGCATAATTTCTGCAGATGGGTCATTAAAAAGCCAGAAGGAACACATTGATGTTACTTTTGGTTTTTTTAAGACTTTAAGGAGAGAGATTTAATTTGAAAACATATAATGGATATTTAATAGATTTGGATGGAACGATGTACCGGGGCAATGAGCCTATCGAAACAGCGAAAGAATTTGTGAATACACTACATAAAAAAGGGATACCCTTTGTGTTTGTGACTAATAATTCTTCCAGGACGCAGGAGGATATTTCACTAAAATTGAATAACATGGGCGTTCGATCGACTCCCGAACAAGTTGTCACTTCTGCTGTAGCGACAGCAATCTATTTGAGTGGGCTGAAAAAAGGAGCTAGCTGTTATGTTATTGGGGAAGAAGGACTTCATGAGGCATTGGAAAATGAAGGACTTGTAATTACAGAAACAGATGATTGTGATTTTGTAGTTATGGGGATTGACAGGAATGTAACGTATGAAAAATTCGCAAAAGCCTGTCTGGCCATTCGTAAAGGTGCAAAATTCATCGCAACAAACAGCGATAAAGCCATCCCGACGGAAAGAGGGCTTTTGCCGGGGAATGGGTCGCTGGTTTCTGTCGTTTCTGTAAGTACAGGGGCAGCGCCGGTTATTATTGGAAAACCGGAATTAATTATTATGAAAGCGGCTGTAAGCAAGCTTGCTTTAGATAAGGAAGGTATAGCTATGATCGGTGATAATTATGATACGGATATTCGCGCAGGAATCAATGCGGGAATGGATACGATTATGGTGTTCACCGGGGTAACTACGGTGGAGGAGCTACCTGGCCTGGAAGTAAAGCCAACATATAAAATTGAGAGTTTGCGGGAGTGGATGGCGTTGATTTAAAACGAAGGGCTTGCATCCAAAGGATAAGGGAAACTGAGAAAGCAAATTAAGCTTTAAATAGATATCCCTTTATCAGCGTATGTCATCCATTTAATCTTTTTTTAGCACCAAACTAAGTGTATATAGTGAAATTCCTAAAGTAATAAGTGAAATAATTAAGGCAATCCATACCATAATATTACCTCATTTCTTGCTTATTTTGCATATTCATTATATAATAAGCGTAGAATATGGTGGAGAGGAAATTAATCCTCTCCAAGCCTTAGTCTTTGGACTTTCTTCTGTCAGCATCAGAATGAAAGTCCTTTTCCTGTTTACGCTTTGATGAAAGGACAACCGTTAAATTAATAACGGCTATAGCCAAGTTTACCGCAGTCGTAATCAGGGCTAAAACCTCTACCACATCTACTCACCCCCTTTCTTATCGGGGGATAATTCTATTATATCATAAAATTTTTCAACAAGTATGAAAAATTACCGCTTCAATAAAAAAGACATGCTCTCAAAATTTAGGAGCATATCTTTTTCCTATTACCCCTTCTTATCTAGCCTGCAGACTAATCATCCAACAATGCATCATCCGCAGTCGCATGAGCTAGCCTGCTTGAAGCTGCTGCTGCAATGGCTCCGACAATATCATCCAGGAACGTGTGCACTTCACCGGTTGATTTATCATTTAACCGTTCCAGAATTCCAGGTTTCTGTTTATCAATATAGCCATAATTGGTCATCCCAATAGAACCGTATACATTTACAATGGATAATGCGATTACTTCATCGATGCCATACAGACTTTCATCCGTATCGATCGTTTTCTGCAATGGCTGATCCAGTTTTTTCTGCTCTGCCAGCACATCCAGCTGGATGCCTGTAAGAATGGCATTTTGCACTTCTCTTTTAGTAAGGACACGTTCCACATTATATCTGCAGTCTTCCATTTTTAAGTCATCATGGTATTTGGATTGCAGGTAATAAACGAGCTCCGCAATATCATTCATGCTTACTCCGCGGTCCGTTAACCATTTTCTTGCTTTTTGTTCCAATTCATTTTGTTTTGTGTTTTCCTCCATATACTCATCTCCTTAAAATATTTAGTTAAAATATACATAATTACTCATATATTTAGTAATGTGATAAAAAGGGGGAATCCATTTTGCCTTTTCAACATATGCTTTTGACCCATTATGAGATTCAGACAGAGGATAAGCGGCAGATTTATGGAAAAGAGGGATACAAACAATCAGAATATATTTATTTTATCATCCCGGCAGATAATAGGGAAATGATATACATGGAACAGGCCGCATTAGCCTACTATCTAACAGAAAATCAATTTGACCAGACGACAGTTCCCATTCAAAATATCCATGGAGACTGGTTTACCACCCATCAGGAAAGAAATTATATGGTCATCCGGGCTAATCAGTATTCCCGAGATTCCGAAGCTTCAGCGGGTGAAACACTTGCTTATTTTCATGAAACAGGCAGCAAGTATCAGTATCAGCCACAATATGTTTCCAGCTATGGACAATGGAAACAATTGTGGATTAGCAAATTAACACAATTTGAACATAGGGCGGAAGAAGAAGCCACAGAAAACCCAACGCCATTAAACTTGCTGATTATGGATAGTCTACCATATATTATCGGTGTAAGCGAAAATGCCATTCAGTTTCTCCAGGAAAGTGAAAAGGATTATCGGTTCCATGAATCAGACGAAGGAACAATCGCTTTCAGCAGATATGTTAACCAGCTGCATCAGCCATTTATCTGGACACATGACCTTGTGTATGATCATCCGGTGAGAGATTTGGCTGAATGGATACGTTACAGCATAACACATAATGTAAGCAAAGAAAAAATATATCAATTTTTGCAAGACTATCAGTCTGTCCGTTCGCTGTCTGTATTCAGCTGGCGTTTGTTATATGCCAGACTGCTTTTTCCCATTCATTTCTTTGATGCCGTTTATGCTCCTGCAATAGCAGATAATGAAAAAAGATATACACATTTTAACCATCTTATTGAACATCAGGATAAATATGAAAAAACACTGCGGACCTTTTTCAATGATGCAGGGCTAGAGAATGAAGCATTAAACATACCTGTGGTACACTGGCTGTAAAAGCATATTTGAATGGAGGCCGGGTTATGGGAAAACCACGTATTTATATTACGAGAAAAATTCCGGATCACTTATTGGGACCATATAAGGAGCAGTTTGATTTTCATCTTTGGGAAAAAGAAGAGGAGGCTGTTCCAAGAGAAATTTTGAAAAAAGAAGCCAGCCAGGCGGAAGGTTTGTTATGCGTATTAACGGATAAAATTGATGAAGATTTGCTTCAGGGTGCACCGAATTTAAAAATGGCAGCCAATATGGCGGTGGGCTATGATAACATTGATATTCCCGCAGCAAAGAAATATGGAGTTACGGTTACAAATACCCCGGATGTGCTTACTGAGACAACGGCTGATATGGGACTTGCTTTATTGATGACAACAGCGAGAAGAATGATTGAGGCAAACCAGAATATCAAAAAGGATCAATGGAAAAATTGGTCACCCTATTTACTCGCCGGGACAGATGTTCATCATAAAACAATGGGCATCGCGGGAATGGGAAGGATCGGGCAAGCGATTGCCAGACGCGCAAAAGGCTTTGGCATGTCTGTTATGTATTATAACCGGTCACGAAAGCCTGATGCTGAGCAGGAGTTGGGGGCGGAATATGCAGCATTCGATACGCTGCTCAAAGAAGCGGATTTTGTCATTTCCGTATTACCGATGACAGACGAAACAAAAAAGATGTTTAATGCAGCAGCATTTCAAAAAATGAAAAGCTCCGCTATTTTCGTCAATATTTCCCGTGGCGGGGTAGTGAATGAAACAGAGCTGGCAGAAGCAATTAAAGATAAGCAAATAAGAGGTGCTGGACTTGATGTATTTGAAAATGAGCCAATATCAGCGGATCATCCTTTTATGCAGCACGAAGAAATCGTCTGTATGCCACATATTGGCTCCGCAACGGAGGAAACAAGATCAGCCATGCTGAAGCTTTGTCTGGAAAATATCGATGGATTTTTTTCCGGGAACGGTGCAAAGACACCGGTAAAGGATTAAAGGTCGAAATGAAATGAGGCTGACGTAAGCTATTCTTACAGTCAGCCTCACTATATATTATATGTTATTAGAATACCTGTTCAATTTCAGAAACTCCCGGAACTTCAGTCATCAAGGCTCGTTCAATTCCGGCTTTTAATGTAATGGTTGAACTTGGGCAGTTCCCGCAAGCCCCCATCAGACGAAGAAGCACAATGCCGTCTTCATCAACATCGACTAGTTCCACATCTCCACCATCACGAAGTAAGAATGGGCGCAGCTTGTTTAATACTTCTTGTACTTGCTCTTGCATCATCCATCTTCTCCTTTCTTATGTCTTATTATAAAACGAATGCTAATAAAAATCCATCCATTTAAGCACTTTTTCTAATTCAATTACATTTATTTTAACTTTTCATAAAGGTTTTGTAAAATAATTGAAACCAATATTTTAAAAGTGGGTCCTTTTATAGAAGAGGTATGGAAAAATTTTCACGGAAATGAATAAACTGGGTAATAATTATATTTAGAGCCTAGCGTTTTCAAAGTTTATATGACCATGCAGCTGACACACGTATGAGGTTGCGGCGTTTTTTTCTGACTTAAAATTCAATGGCTTGAATGAATAGGATGATATTAGTATACTAATAGTATTAATATACTTATTCTGAACAGCTAAATAAACTATAAATAGGAGGGATCTTGTCATGACCATTACTATTACGGATGATGCAAGCAAGCAAATCCAGGAAATGATGAAGGATGAATCTGAAGGCGCTCGCCTGCGCTTTGGTATTGAAGGTGGCGGCTGCAGTGGGTTATCTTATAAATTAGGTTTTGAGTATGAATTTAACAATGAGCTGGAAACTTTGGATGAGATCAATGACATCCCTATCGTATTAACCAACCAGGATATACCCATTATTGAAGGTACAAAAATAGATTTCAAACAAAACATGATGGGTGGCGGGTTTAGTATAGACAACCCGAATGCCATCGTATCCTGCGGGTGTGGATCTTCATTCCGGACAAAGGATAAAGTGGGTGCGCCAGGAGATTGTTAAGGATGTAAAGCTGGAGCGGAAAAAAACGTTCCAGCTTTTCTTATATATTTTTGTAGAGTTCATACAGGAGGAAACACATGAGTGAAATTTCCGATCGCCATAAACAATTAATAGACAGCAAAGAATTATGTGTAGCGAAAGTTCCATTTTTTTATCAATTGGATACAGAGGAAATGCTTGAAATTGTTGCAGACATTTAAATTTTAAAAAGGGAGAAATCATCTTTAGTGATGGTTATCCTTTGGAATATCTCTATATTGTTCATCTGGGGAGAGTGAAAAATTACCAGCTGTTTGAGTCAGGTAAAGAGCAGCTCTTTCTTCGTATTGTGGAACCTGGTGAATCTATGGGAGAACTTCTCTTGTATACAGAAAAGACCTATGCAGAGGCGATGGAGAAGACGCAAATCTGTGCAATTTACCGGGATGATATGCAGGGGTTGATGCGAACCCATAACTCTATTGCCGTGAAAATTCTGGAGCAGTTCAGCAACCGGCTGGATGATACAGAAAGGCTTGTCGGTCAGCTCAGTTCCAAGGATGTAGAAATGAGAACAATTAGCCATTTATTAAGGCTTGCGGGTGAAAAAGAATCTCCAGAAATTGTCCTTGCGATGAGAAAAAAAGATCTTGCCTCATATCTGGGTACCGCCCAGGAAACGATCAGCAGAAGGCCTTCCAATTTCCAGACAAATGGCTGGATTGAGCTAAAAGGCCATTGGAATATAAAAATATTGGATAGGGAATCAATTTCCGAATTAGCTACGGGTTAACCGAACTGGCGGTTCACTATTTCAAAAGCTTGCGGATGCGTATGAGTGGATTTGTCGATAAGAAGGATGTTCTTCCTTTTCCTTGGCAAATCCATTCCTTTTCTATTGTTAGTTCTTCCCGCTTTTCCAGCATTCGATAGTTTTTGTGAATGTAGGGCAAGTGGTACATATCCCCATCATAACTGCCTTTATCATGTTGTTTAAGTCCATACAACACCACCCACATACTTCGCCAAATAATACCTTTTAGTATTCTCTTAGAACCGCATGTTTTGTCATACATAATCTTCCTTTCTTAATAAAGTTTGATAATTTTTCATAATTGACTGCATACAATGGAAGTATCGGCAAAGCTTCTTATGAACTTTGCTATGTTCTATCACATGCACAGAAAGGAATTGTTGGCAACGGTGTTTAGAACTAAATTATCGATTGTCATAGCAGGAAGCAAAGTGCGCTTCTGCCAAGCTTTCTGAAAAGGAGGAATCATATGATGGGAAAAATGAAACTTAAATTAGCGAAACGACTTATTAAAGGTGCTGAGCAAGAAGCAAAAAACATTGGTGTTTCCATGGTCATATCCGTCGTAGATGAAGGAGGAAATCTAATCGCAATACATCGTATGGATGATGCATGGCTGGCCAGCATTGATATCGCCCATAATAAAGCCTGGACTTCAGTTGCATTAAAAATGCCAACGGAAGAATTAGCAGAAGCTACTGTTCCTCATGCTGAATTATATGGGTTAAACACAACGAATAATGGGAGAATAGTTATCTTCGGAGGAGGCATTCCGCTGGAAATGAACGATCAGGTTATAGGCGGAGTTGGGGTTAGTGGAAGTACTGTAGATAATGATATTCAAGTAGCACAGGCGGCAGTAGATGTTTTTGAACAATTAAAATCAAATTAAGAACTGTAATTGGCTGATTAAAGATGTATTTTGGACACATATTACTATTCGAAAACTTGACCGTACGAATTTTAGTGAAAACTGAACTTGCTAATAGAAAATAGTCCCCTTTTATAGGCAATTCCATTACTAGAGAACCTCGGATGATGAATTTTATTGTAATAGGTATATGATACAAAAAATGAGGCAGAACTTGATTTGCGCTGCCTCTCTAAAAAGATTGGGACAAGGAACCTGGGACTGTGCTAAATACTCGTCTCATCGTAAAGAGTTGTCTCTGCATCTCCTGTTCTCGTGCCCCTAAAACATTGCGGTTGAATGCTTCGGCTGTAGTCTTGCTTTTGGATCAATATACTGTTTGGCATTATTAATGGCTGTTGGACCTTCGCCAAAGCCGGTGGCGATTAGTTTTACCTTGCCTTCGAATGTAGAAATATCGCCGGCTGCGTAAATGCCCGGGATGTTTGTTTCCATTTTCGTATTAACTACGATGCTGTTCTTCTCAATCTCCAGGCCCCAGTCCTTAATTGGTCCCAGTTTAGAGACAAATCCATAGTTACATAGAACGGAATCCACATCCAACTCTATTTTTTTATCTCCTTTAACCTCTTCCAGAATGATTTGGTCAATTTTATCACTGGCGACTATATCTATTGGTGCATAGGGTGTTAACACATCCACCGAGGAATGCATCAGTTTTTCCACACTATGCTCATGTGCCCGGAATTTATCCCTGCGGTGAACAAGGGTTACTTGTTTAGCGATAGGCTCAAGCATTAGCGCCCAGTCGACAGCAGAGTCACCTCCGCCCAAGAGGACAATATTCTGGTCCTTATAGCGATTCATATCATTTACATGGTAATGAAGATTAATGCCTTCAAATTGATCACATCCGTCAATGCCAAGCCGGCGCGGCTGAAATGCTCCGTTTCCTGCTGTTATAATGATTGTCTTGGTGAAATGGGTCTCATCTGTATTTGAAGTCAATTTAAATGTACCATCTTCCAGCCGTTCCACTTTTTCAATGGCCTGACCAAGCACAATTGTCGAATCAAACATATTAGCCTGTTCCTCCAGATTATCAACCAAATCCTGTGCTCGCACTTTCGGAAATCCTGCAACATCATATATATCTTTCTCCGGATACAGGGCGGTTAATTGCCCGCCGGTATGCGGTAAGCTTTCAATAATCTTCACACTTGCTTGGCGCATTCCTCCGTAAAAGGCTGTAAATAAGCCTGCCGGACCCGCGCCAATAATGGTGACGTCATATATTTTTTCGTCCATGGAATTACCCCCGTCAATCTGAGTGTTAAAAGACAACCTCTTTTATCGTACCACATTAAGTCGATAAATGAATAATAATGCAATTCGCGAGTAATATTCAAGTTTTGGAATTAGGGGTTGAAAAATCACCTTGAAAAAGCTATGATGGTTTTTGGGTATGTTACAATAAGATAACAAAAACATAATCTTTTTATTACAATTTCAGGGAATGCGAAAAGTTCTCGTTCCACTGAAAAGAATTGGGTCTGCAATAAATGCTCACCCACTAAAAGATACTCAAAATATACTAATGCATAACTACGCGAGAGCTGTTGGATATAACTAAATCCAATTAATTAACTAAAACGAAAGTGGTGCCATCATGAATAAGCCAAATATTGTCATTTTGGGTGCTGGCTATGGCGGTATAATGACAACTGTAAAACTACAAAAAACCTTAAATATAAATGATGCGAATATAACGCTTGTTAATATGAATGATTATCACTACCAGACAACATGGCTGCATGAAAATGCTGCAGGAACCTTGCATCATGACCAGACGAGAATTCCCATCCGGAATATTATTAATTTGAGTAAAATAAATTTTGTCCTGGACAAAGTCATATCGATAAAACCGGATGAGAAGAAAGTAAAACTTGAATCTACTGAACTAGCATATGATATTCTGGTTGTCGGCTTGGGATTTGAAGCTGCCACTTTTGGTATTCCTGGGTTAAAAGAACATGCATTTACGATTGATAATATAAACAGCGCAAGACTGATCAGAGAGCATTTGAATTATAATTTTGCCATGTTTCATAATGAAAATAAAGCAAATCAGGCTCGTCTGAATATTGTCGTTGGCGGGGGCGGTTTCACAGGTGTGGAATTTTTAGGTGAGCTGGCTAACCGTATTCCTGAAATGTGCGAGGAATATGATATAGATAAAAATTTGGTGCGGATTATAAATATTGAAGCAGCGCATTCTATTTTACCTGATTTTGACCCATTTCTCGCCGAGTATGCGATGAATTCATTGGAAGCACGAGGGGTAGAATTCATCACTGGTGCGAAATTAATAGCATGTAAATCAGCAAGCATTGTTTATGAACGGGACGGAAACGAATTCGAGCTGCCAACCATGACTGCTATCTGGACTGCCGGAGTTCGTGCCAATTCCATTGTGGAAGAATCCGGCATGGAAACAAACCGCGGAAAAGTTGAAGTACGTCATGACTTGCGCACACCTGAATATGATGATGTGTTTGTGATTGGGGATTGTGCTTTAATTAAAAATGTAAAAAGTGGAAAACCATATCCTCCTACTGCACAAATGGCGATTCAGCAGGCCGCAACAGCAGCAGATAATGTAAAAGCAATTGTACATGATGAAGATTTGGAAGCATTCACACCGAAAAATGCCGGCACGGTTGCTTCTTTAGGGAATAATGACGCCATTGGTGTTTTCCAAAATAATCAAAAACTGCTTGGCTGGAAAGCAACATTTATGAAAAAGATGATTGACAATCGATATTTATTCAAGCTGGGTGGGGTAAACCTCCTCATGAAAAACGGTAAGTTCAATATTTTTTATTGAGATTTTGCTTTATCGAGAAAAAATAGGCAGAGGCAAGAACTTGTCTTTGCTTTTTTCTTTTTTTCAATTTAAAATGAAAGCTGTATGTAGTGGAGAGGAGTTTCATCATTGATCCAATTATTTGTATCTGTTTTACTTTATTTTGTTATTTTCTTTGGTATTGCATTTATTTTAAATATGCTTTTAAGAACCACTTGGCTTATGGCTTTTTTATATCCGGTCGTTGTGCTGCTGATTATAGATGATTTGCCTGTATCGGTATATTTTACCAGTCCAATTTCTTCTGCACAGACAGCTTTTTCCAGAATCGCTGAAATTACAGCAATCGATTGGATCATTCTAGCTTCAGGTTTAGTTGGTGCAATTGTATCCGGAATTGTTATTAAACTACTACGGAGAAGCGGTTATCGCATGTTTTAACTAGTTTTATGAATAAAATTCTCTTATAAAGGGTATGATGACATCCAGTGAGGTGTTTACATGAAATTAAGGAATTTTATTCAAAGAACAACGATGGTGATGTTAATTTCAGCTGCTCTTTTTGTAACATTATCATCTATTTCCAACGTGCCAATTACACATATCAAAGCGTGGGCACAAGGGAATTCACTTGGGACGCTTGCCCTGTCCGATGAACAGGAAACGCGTAGACATATAGCATTAGAGGAAAAAAGACTAAATCATATGGAAGAAGATAAAAAATTAATTTCCAGTGAAGATATTGAAGGCCCGCAAACACTGGAGGAAGCAATTGCAATGGAGGAGTATCCAAGTGCAAATGTTATTGCCACTGGATATACCGCTGGAGTGGAATCAACCGGGAAAACATCGGACCATCCACTATATGGCATTACTTTTTCCGGTGTACAAGTTACCAGAGACTTGTATTCTACTATAGCAGCTGATTTGGATATTTATCCTATAGGTACGGTAATGTATATTCCCGATTATGGTTATGGCGTGGTTGCTGATAAAGGCAGTGCCATTACAGGGGAAAAAATTGATTTGTATTATGAAACCGTAGAGGATGTATTTTCCGAATGGGGTAAAAGAGAACTTGACGTTTATATCGTGGAAATGGGCGATGGAAGTTTAACAGACGATGATTTACTTACATTAAATGAGGATGAATCCATGCAAGTATTCAGACAGCAGATGTTTGAAGAATATTAATGATATGATGAAAAATCCCGGTGATTGCTCTTAAAGACAATCCCGGGGTTTTTTGTTTAATATAAAGGATACAATAAGAAGGCAATGGCAATGCCCGTCAAGCCGCCGAAGAATACTTCAATCGGCTGATGGCCGAGCAGTTCTTTCAAATCCTCCCTGATTTCTTTTTCTTCTTTTTTATTCCAGTCTTTTGATGTTTCTACAAGCATTTGAAAATCCTTCTGCAGTTGGTTTAGGACAATCGCCTGCTCCCCTGCTTGTCTCCTCACACCAGAGGCATCAAACATAATAATAATGGCAAAAACGACAGATATACCAAACATGGTGGAGGTGACACCTTCCATAATACCAACTGCTGTGGAAAGCGCTGCTACAGCTGCTGAGTGACTGCTGGGCATGCCGCCGGTACTAAAGGCCAATTCAGGCTTGAATTCTTTTGTAACGGCCAATCGTAACGGAATTTTGATTACCTGGGCAAATACGATAGCTGATAGTGCAGCCCATAGTGGGTAATTGAGGAAAATCTCCATAGTGTGCACACCCTTCCTGCTGAGTATTATTTTAAGGTTATTTTACCATAATTGAGCGGGAAAAGCATGCCCGTGCGGTATTACGAAAAATATTCAAAATAAGGTGTGTGTGAGTCCTGCTTCGGTACTTTATACAAATCAAGCCCGGGATAAGCTTGCTGAAATTCGCTTGGCTGCACCTACCATAAACATAGCAGCGAGACTGGCCAGTGCTGCATCTTTTATAAGGAATGGAGTCATACTTGCCCATGCCAATCCATAGGTAATCGGCAATTCCAGCCACAGATTCATGGCAAAATACATATAGGTTACACCGATACCATAGTTGATAATCAGTCCAATTGCTGAGGCTCCTAAATAAAAGGAAAAATTCTCCCTTTTATTTTTCTCCGCAATCCAGCCAGTAATAAAAGCACTAAAGACAAATGATATGATAAAGCCTCCAGTAGGCATGGCAAATGCCATAGGACCACCTATCAGCCCAGAGAAAACTGGTACCCCTGCAAAACCAACTAGTATGTATGTAATCATCGAAATGGTACCCAGTCTTCTTCCGAGCATCAATCCTGCTAAAATAGCAAAGAAGGTCTGTAGTGATAGCGGCACACTCGCCCCGCCAATTGGCACAGCCAAAAACGGAAACCAAACGGTAATATTTGCCCCAATGGCCATCAAACAAACAAATACTGCCCCATAG
Source organism: Virgibacillus oceani (assembly GCF_041521345.1). Lineage (GTDB taxonomy): Bacteria > Bacillota > Bacilli > Bacillales > Amphibacillaceae > Virgibacillus_N > Virgibacillus_N oceani_A. The sequence goes on from NZ_JBGOHB010000019.1 coordinate 86,677, forward strand.
GTTAAATCAATTGCACGTAATTTTCTCATCTCCATTTTCTCCCCTTTGTGATGATAATATAGGGAAGTCAGGCGGTTGTCAACCTAAATTTAATTAGGTTGACAACGAGGGGTTGAAATGAAGAGACAAAAACAAGTAGGGTACAAAATATTCCCGGACAGTGCGTGTGGTTCATTCGTCACATTCTCGGATTCGTCTATGGTACATTAAAATCCCAAAACGAGAATGATGTATCGTAAATTTAGTTAATGGTAGTATGAAAGTCTTAAAAGTTGGAAATGATGTATCATTAAATTTGTTAATGGTACATGAAAGTCTTAAAAGTTGGAAATGATGTATCGTAAATTTAGTTAATGGTACATGAAAAGCTTAAAAATCGAAAATGATGTATCAAAAAACTGTTTACAGCAAACTTCGCTATTATTTTTTAATAGCCTGGAAGGTAGATATAGCATCTGAACCTAACTTAGCTATCACGGTAACCAAGTTAACATATATTGATTTTTATAAATAAAAAAGGTGAGGCTATGATCTGATTAGCCTCACATGAAAGTTATTTCACAGCAGCTTCCAACGCAATTTCCATCATTTCGTTAAATGTCGTCTGTCTTTCTTCCGCGGTTGTTTCTTCTCCGGTTAAAATATGATCGGAAACGGTGAGAATGGACAAAGCTTGGCGATCAAATTTCTGAGCGAGTGTATAAAGTGCTGTGGTTTCCATTTCCACTGCCAAAACATTATATTTAGCCAATAATTCATTTACCTCTTTCGCATTATCACGATAAAACGTATCGCTGGTGAAAACATTACCCACTCTAAGATTAAGCCCTTTTTCCGTACCTGCGTCATGAGCAGATTTCAATAAATCAAAATCTGCCAATGGAGCATAATCAATGTTACCGAAAATCAGCCGGTTCATTTGTGAATCAGTTGTAGAACCCTGAGCTAGGATGACATCGCGAACACGCACATCCTTCTGAATTGCACCACAGGTTCCTACACGAATTAGTTTTTTTACATCATAGCTTTGGATTAATTCATTTACATAAATGGAAATCGATGGAACTCCCATTCCCGTCCCTTGAACAGACACACGTTCTCCTTTATATGTTCCCGTATACCCAAGCATGCCGCGTACATTGTTGTATTGAGACACGCCTTCTAAAAAGTTTTCCGCAATGAATTTTGCCCGCAGCGGGTCACCAGGGAGTAATATTTTATCCGCAATTTCTCCTTCTTTTGCACCAATATGTACACTCACAATTTATTCCTCCTTTTTAAAATTAAGTTATCATAAGGCGTGGCCAAAAACAAACGATTACATAGAGTGGTCATGGAATGGAGGAAATCAACTCTTATTATTTTAAAAATAGGGGATTATTGTATATAATAGGTATAGTTCAGTTATTCACTAATTCTATTACAAAGTTGAAATAAGGTTAAAATATGGAAAAGGATGCGATTTCAATGAAAGAACAAACGTACCAAATTACTGCAGACACTGGCGTACATGCACGTCCTGCAACATTGCTTGTAAATAAAGCAGGTCAATATGAAGCCGAAATAGAGTTAATATATAATGAAAAGACCGTAAATCTTAAATCCATCATGGGTGTTATGTCTCTTGGAATTCCTAAAGGGGCTGAAGTGAAAATAACAGCAAACGGCGGAGATGAAGAGGAAGCAATGACAGGGATAGATAGCGTTATTAAAGAACACCTCGGTGAATAAGCAAATTGCTTAAAGAAGTATGGAAATGAATGAAGATTTCTTATACTTCTTTTTTTGTATGCGGTAAGTCAAATGAAGGTTAATTAAACTGTTCGATATTTTCAACTTAAATAATTTGCAGAAGGTCGTGATAGGTTGAGAACGAAAGAAGAAGTAATTAGGTTAATAAAAGATATGCCAAATAATGTAACTACGGAAGATATCATCAAAGAACTTTATGCGAAATTAAAACTGGATAGGGAATTACAAAAAATGCAGGATGAAGGAACCCATGCTAATAATGGGGGAGCCGGCAAAGTGGGTAAGTGGCTGCATTAGTAGCAAGTGGGAGACTGTTTAGAAAATTTTTATGAGAAAGATTATAAATATAGGGGGAGCTTCTAGGGACCTTCAAGATTGGCTCAGTATAAAAATAGTTTATATATAAATCATTGTCGATCGCGACTCTGTTATTAGCTCTCTTGTTTATGCTGAAAATACAAAATTCACTCATGAAATATTATTTCATAAGCGAATTCGAATAGGATTAATAGTATTTTTTCTTATAAATATTTTCTTCCAGTCCTTCTAGCTTTTGAAGTGCTGCCTGATTAAATTCCGATTCCTTTGCCTCCAGCTTTTCTCTATATACCTGTACAGCCTGTTTCAAGGATGTACCGTATTCCGGAATCACCTCGTCAAAAGGATGTACTGCCGGTTTTTTGACATTCATTTTTTCATGATGGGCCAGTGCTTTTCTTTCATGGAAAAATACCCCTTTCACTTCACCGGGGTTATGAATATCACCCTGCATCGGATGTTTATAAACAGCTAGGACTTCGATCAAATAGCGTTCCCCTCTATCTTCTTTTACCTCACCTATATATGTGCCTGAATTATAATGTGCGCGTACGATTTCGCCAATACTTACCTCTGCCATAATAGCAACCTCCTTATCCTAATTGTGCCAAAAATACAGCAGATTAGCGAATAAAATACAACAGTAAACAAAAATGATTACTCCATTTATTGTGCCAGGGTCCCTAATTTAAAAAAATGTAACAGATTAGTGAACTTATCTTCATTGGTTTAGAATAATTACAATCTCTGATATAATATCCAATGAAGGATGTGAACGTAATATGATGCCTTTTCTCTATTTCCCTGAAGATAAATCAGAATATATTCCAGCGGTTATTGCGCTAATCGTCTTTATAATTTTAGCAGGGATAGCAATGTATCTTATATATAAAAAATCCAAAAAAGATGAAGAGAAATTTAATGAAAAGTATAGCCAGCGCATCAGTGAAGCTGAAGATCGACACTAACAAAACCTCTTAAATAAAGAGGTTTTGTTGATTAGCATTTCTTTATTTGTAAATACTAACAGGAAAAGTTATGAAAAGGAGAAAGAATTATGCGTTTTGTATTTTTCCTTATTGTTCTTTTCCTGGCTTCCTGCCAGACGGGTGACCTATCCTCAAGAACGGTTGAAATGTATAATACATCTGGTGATATGGTCGGTACTGCCAATTTATCGGAGCAGGAAGACGGGGTTCAAATAGAACTTGAACTGGAAGGATTGGAGCCGGGATTTCATGGAATACATGTACATGAAAACCCAACCTGTGAGTCGCCAGACTTTACAAGTGCCGGGAATCATTTGAATCCGGAAGGGAATGAGCATGGATTAATGCATCCGGATGGGCCCCACCTTGGTGATTTGCCAAATATTGAAGCAGATGACGAAGGACTTGTAGAGGCTGAATTAAAGCTTGCCGAAGCAACGATGCTGGATGGAAAGAACTCCATTTTATCCGAAGAGGGAAGCTCTTTGGTTATCCACGCTGGCCAGGATGATGGTGTCAGCCAGCCTGGCGGTAATGCAGGCGAGCGGATTATCTGTGGTGAAATTTTGACTGATCCTGATGCAGAGGAGGCCGATGATACGCCGACAGACCCGACACAGTTTAATGAGGATCAGGAAGAATAAAGAATACTTTGCATTTTTCGATAAATGTGACTGTGGATGAATTCCATCATAATGCAAGGTAAAAACTTAAATACAGATTACCACTAGCGTTGCATAAATATTGATTTAATTTTCTGTTTTTATCACTTTCTGGATTAGAGCCAAAAAAGTAAATACCCAATCAAAGGTGGCTCCATCCATTTGGGATTTATTTACAATTAGACTAAAG
>NZ_JBGOHB010000002.1:0-222729 GCF_041521345.1 Virgibacillus oceani
TCAAGAGATAGCTTAGATTCTAAATTACATGTGAAGTATCAATTTTATTTTCTCAAAAAATCAAATTTGAGAGAGCTGCTTTCCTGTTGTCTTTTTAGAGCAATTTTCATAAGTGTTTTCATACAAATGTTAGTTGAACGAATCGGGCCGTTACTGGCTGTTGGATCTCCCGCTTAGCATTTTCATGTTTCCTTCATGCTTGAAGTAGGAGCCTTACGACGTACAGGACGTGCTAGTGCCGACAATGCCACAATTCTTTATGATGGGACGAGGAACTACTGTCCCGTAGTCCCAGGACGTGGCGTTTTTGTCGGCCAGCCAGTTACACTGCGATAAATGGCGTAAAATTACCATGTTGGCCAGGTCGAAAGTGTTGGAGAGTCACTGTGGATCTCGTATGGAACCCTGCATGTAATCCAGGTAAAATGAGCGGTAAGGCAAAAAATGCTTGGGTTCGATTGATTGAGCATTAGAAAAACTTAGCTTATCACTAAACTTTCATGGCGAAAGCCTTAATAACACTTATGCAGGTAAGAACGTTTTCTCTTACCTGCCAAAAGCTGCTCCCTTTTGTGTTATCCCCCGCTGACAGGCGGAATAAAGGCCACGACATCTCCACGCTGCAAAACTGTTTCCTCGCCCACATACTCTTCATTAACAGCAATCATTGCTTTATCCAGGTTTTCCACCTGATATTTTTCCAGCCAGGTTGATTTCAGTTCATGGACAGTAATATTTTCCACATCAAATGAGAGCTTATTTTCCCCGACTGCTTCCTGTAATTCTGCAAAAAACAAAACATTAATCATCGGATATTTCCACCTCTCGCGGCAAATCATTTTTATATGACGTTGTTTCCAATTGATCTCCTATCCAAAGCTCCCCGTCTTCCCAATGCTCTTTTTTCCAGATTGGAACGATTTCCTTAATCCGTTCAATGGCAAAGCTGCTTGCTTCAAATGCGTCGTTGCGGTGCGGAGTAGAAACAGCAATAACAACCGCTATATCAGAAATATCCAGTTTTCCAACCCGATGGGCAATGGCACACGCAGTATTTCCCCATTTTCTTTCTATTTCTTCGCCAATTTGTGCGAGCTTTTTTTCTGCCATTGGCTTGTATGCCTGATATTCCAAATACAATGTCCGTTTGCCATTCGTGAATTCACGCACTGTACCGATAAACGTACTTATGGCTCCTGCTTCTCTCCTGGTCACCTTTTCAACGACATCGTTAATTTCTATTGGCGCTTCTGTAATCCAAAAATCCTTGATCACGTGGTATGTATCCCTCATTTCTCCTTTAATCACCTGCAATTAGGGAGGCAATTTCCGGCAGTTTTTCGTCCACTTTTTCCATCAGGAAAGTTTTTTTATCAGCTGGCAGAGGAATATCCTTATCCCAGGAAACAACTGCGATAATGTTAGACAGTTCCAATAGAGCTTTATCTTCCTTATTTCTTATGATAATGATTTTTGGATAATCTGCCTGTTTAAAGCCTTCTAGTAAAAGGATATCAATCGGCATGAATGTGTACAACGAAATCAGCTTCTCCAGTGGATAAGCCGATACATCCGCTATAGATAGCTGAAGCTGTTTTTCTCCCTGAACTGCACTTATGCTTGAACCTGCCTGCAGGTGTTTAAAGCTGTCTGTACCATGCACATGCTTTGGCTCCCCGCCATGGCCATGATGCTTTAAAGTGCCGATTTTATGATTTTGTGCAGTAAAGTAGTTGATTATCTTTTCCATCAGCGTTGTTTTTCCGGTGTTTTTATACCCGACGATTTGGCAAATAGAAAAAGTCTGTTCAGATTCCATATTTACTCCTCTTTTCCAACATTGATGTTAGAAAATGATTATGCAAAAAAAGGTTAATTCATCCCTTATGAATTAACCTTTCCTTTATTAATCTGGAATACCTAAAGCAATCTTTGCATAGCGGGACATTTTTTCTTTACCCCAAGGCGGATCCCAGACAATGTTTACGTCTATTTCTTTAATATCAGGAATATCAGCAAGTGCATGACGGACATCCTGCTCGATATGGCCTGCAAGCGGACAGCCCATTGCAGTTAATGTCATTGTCACGGTACAAAGGCCATTATCATCTAAATAAACATCATATATCAAACCTAAGTTAACAATATCGATACCCAATTCAGGGTCTATAACGTTTTCAAGGGCACCCATCATATTTTCTTTTAATGCTTCATCCATGAATCTTCCCTCCTTCTTTCTCTTATCTATATTTAAACATATTTTCTTATTTTTTTAAATGATATTACTCACACTTATAGATGTTTTTGAAACCAATGAACTGTTTCCTGTATCGCATGCCGGCTAACTTTATGGTCTTGATAGGATTCCTTTACAAAATGGATATGCTCCTTGTTTTGATAAAGCCTTGCGATATCTTCATAAAACGTATAGGAATGATCAAATGGCACGACCGCATCATTTTCTCCATGCCAGAATAATAGCGGCCTGTTGTCCAGTTTTTCCGGCTGGAGGGATAAATCATACTGCTGCAGTTTTTCATATAATTCCTCGATCATTTCCTCCGTTACAGGCAGGTTGCCTGCTTTTCTAAAGCTGTCAACCAATGTTTTTGCATAAGTAGTAATTTTTGGCGAACCCATCAGGATTGCTGCTGTTTTAATCCATGGATATGTTGCCAGCGCTGCAGAAGTGGTGATACCACCCATACTCGTTCCAGCTATGCCAAAACGGTCATTCAATATCAATTCCTTTTCGTCCAATTCTTTTTTTATACGCTCAAGTTCATTTACATTATTCATTACGATGTTCCAAAAAGAAACCTGCTTTTTTTCTTTAGAAACTTCCATTTCCCTCACGCCATGGTATTGACTGTCAGGAAGAATTACTCTGTACCCTTTATCCGCCAGCAAATAGGCGATTGGCAGATTATGCTCCTTGGCACTCGTAAACCCATGAAAATAGACCACTGTTGGCAATGACTCTTTTTCCTTTGTTGTTTCTACTACATGTAAAACCGGAATCTCGTTCAGTTGTTGTTCAAATATGCCGATCATCGTTTTTCTCCTTTGTTCGCTTTTACCCATATGAAAAAATTATCTGTAACCTTTCTTTCATAATATCATTTTACTTTCTTATTCATCCATTTTGCAACTAATGTAAAGGAAAAATTACTTTACATCATCGCTGTTCCCCTATAAACTGTTGTCTAACGAGGTGAGAAAAATGGAAAACAAAAGACATTTAATTGCTTTAGATCTGGATGGCACGCTTTTAACAGATATGAAACTGATTAGTGAGCGTACGAAAGAAACCGTACTAACAGCAATGGAACAAGGACATATTGTAGTGATAGCCACCGGCAGACCACACCGGGCCAGTATTGGCTTTTACGAAGCACTTGGATTAAATACGCCGATGGTTAACTTTAACGGGGCATTAATCCATCATCCGAGAGATAATAAGTGGGATGCCCTGCATAATCCAATGCCAATAAGAACCGCCCGCAAGATCATCGACGCCTGCTATGAAATGAACGTAAACAATATCCTGGCTGAAGTCCTGGATACGGTCTATTTGGATCAGTTTAATCAGCAAATCATTGATATTTTTCAATCGATGCCGGATGAATCCCCTTTTAAAATCGGAAATATAAAAAACAACTTGTCCGAAGACCCTACTTCCATTTTGATTCATCCAAAAGAAAACCATATCAGGGAGCTCCGAAGTCATTTAGATGATTTTCATGCAGAGCTGATCGAGCACCGGAAATGGGGTGCACCATGGAACATCATTGAAATTGTTAAAAAAGGCATGAATAAAGCTGTAGGATTGCATAAAATCGCCAAATACTTTGACATCCCCCCGGAACGCATTATTGCTTTTGGAGATGAAGACAACGACTTGGAAATGATCGACTATGCAGGAGTCGGTGTAGCCATGGGAAATGCCATTGATGAACTTAAATCAGTTGCCAAACATGTCACAGATACGAACGAAGCAAATGGCATCGGGAATTTCCTTGAACAGTATCTATACCTTAAAGTGAAGTCATTTTAAAAATCACAAATTATCCCCCTAAATAAATCACCAAGTTTTAACAGGAAAATTAGCTCGGCTGCTCTAATCCAATTTAAACGGTTTTCCTTAACTATTTCCCAAAAGTTTCATGCTATAGCATTGCTGTAATAATTCATACTAAAAGTGAACGTAAAATACGTTCACTTTTTTCACGGATAAGAAATAATTAGTGAAAAGCAGGTTAATTCACTGCAGTTTCAGTGATGAGACGGTTAGCCAGACCTAGCAAGATTTTTTCTAACTGCCTGATAAGCGATATTTTAGTCCATGTGAAGGAGGAATCATCGTGGGAAAAAAGAGTAAGTCGAAACGATTTAGTCAACAGAGCGCTGATTCTATCAAGAAGCATGATGAACGATTTCCCTACAGATCAACGTTTTCCGATGCGGAGCGTAAGAGTGGGGAAGCAGATAACCATACTGTAGGAGGGTTTTAAGTTGGAAAACAATAATAATAACCTGTTTCAACAGGCCAAAGACGCTGTCACAAACTTAATGAATAACCAGAACAATCAAGCAAATGCCCAGGATCAACAAGCTGTACAAAATGCCATTCAAGCTGCCTATAATGAGGCTACACCTGAAGAAAAGCAGCAATTACAGCAACTGGAGAATCAATTGAGACAGCAAAACGAAATGCAATAACCTCTGCACCCTTGATGTTAATGTAATTTCTCATTTCATTTGTTGATGAAACGGTTTTACCACTGATACAAGGGTAAGACTGCCTTCTTTTTTGAAGGCAGTCTTTCTTTCATTTCTCTCCGTTCCCTAAAATTCGGTATAATTCCTTTTTTAATGATGCTATTTCTGCTAATATAGGGATGAGTAGACATAAGGAGGTTTTAAATATGGGAATTCGCGCTGAAGCGACACCAAACCCAAATGCTTTAAAATTCACAGCAGATAAACTGATTTTCGAAGGTACGAACAGCATTTCAGTTATGCCCGGGGATAAAAGTGAACATGAGATTTTAAATGACCTGATGAAACTTGAAGGTGTGGACAACGTTTTCGGATACCAAAATTTTATTACCGTGAATAAACTTTTTGGAGTAGAATGGGATGATTTGACACCTAAAGTAGAAGAGGTATTTGAAAAACACGGGTACTGATCTACATAGAATGCAGGCCAATCCAGTTTATACTTTCCTGATTCAGCACAGGATAATAGAGAGACACATGTGTATTTTTCGGTGTCTCTTTTTTTGCGTTTACCGGCAGATTGTATTTTTATTTACCTTGTAATAATTGGTGTATCTTTATTACAATGAAGGCTAATTATCGGGAATATGGGGGTAAGATAATTCTTTCTCTCGGATAAAGCTCACCCTTCCCAGATAAGTTAAAGGAATTATATGTGACCTTGCATAACATAAAGATGGTCACTCGGACACTTAAAGACGTTATACGTGACCGAGTATTACCTTCCCCTGCACTTTCGGACGTTTAGAACCCCTTTATCAACCGCTGGACAAACTGCCTATAAATCCACTGGAATATGGTTTGGATTAATCATATCCCCTTCACTATTTTTTCCGTATAATACTATGATGGGCGGCTCTTCGTTATTTGCATAGTTCTCTGTTAAATCCAGTATAATCTCAAAGTTGCTCCAGTCAGACTGAGATTCCTCCAGACCCATGTGGGTCTCTTCAATAATTACGTTTCCCTCTTCTTCCACCCTATAATAAAATTCATCAGATGCAGTGCTTGCTTCTCCGGTTACTTCCACTTCCAAGTCCTCGACTTCCACTTCCACATTCCTCAGATTAACCGAACCTGTTCGATCCGTTTCAGACGCATTTTCATCAATAGTTTCTCCAGTATCTCCACAAGCTGCTAAAAACAGTACCGTAATGATGATCAAATTTAAATACCTCATACTGTTATCTCCTTTAATCTCTTCTAAACAAACCATATACTCCTGTTGTCTGTACCACATTTGTAAATGCATTTGGATCTATCTCATATACAATCCGTTCTAAATCGTATAATTCATAGCGTGTTATAACAAGGTATAACATATGTTTATCTGATTGTGTATAAGCACCTTTGACAGGTAATATTGTAATTCCTCGTACCATTGTCTGATGGATCGCTTTCTGCAATTCATCCGCTTCATGTGTAATAATCATTGCCGTAACTTTTTCATGACGAGTATGAATGGCATCAATGACACGGGTCGTTACATATAACGTGAGTAATGTGTACAACGCATTCTCGGGTTCATACAGGATACCTGCCAATGCAATGATAATGGAATTTAAAATCATAAAATATGTTCCAATCGGTTTATCCTTCATGCGTGATAATATCATTGCCACTATATCCATACCGCCTGTAGAAGCACCGATTTTCAACGTCAGTCCGACTCCAATTCCCGCAAGCACACCGCCGAATACCGCATTAAGTATAATGTCTTCAGACAAGGCGATGACCGGCAGCAGTTCCAGAAATAATGTAGTAAACATAACAGAAATGCTACTGTAAACGGTAAAACCTTTGCCAACTTTCATCCAACCTAAAATAGCTACAGGTATGTTAAATAAAGCAAGAAAGATTCCCGTGCTAATGCCGATTCCCAGAACGTCGTAGAAAAAACTTGAAGTCAACTGGGCAAACCCGGTAAAACCACTTGCATAAACATTTGCACCTATCAAGAAAAAATTTAGTGAAATCGCATTTAATAACGCCCCAAACATAACGCCGGCAATCCGTTTTGCCTCGATTAGAAACATATTTTACCTCCTTTTCCTACATGAGTTGCACTAATGAAGACAGTTCCATATCCTGAGTTTTCACTTATCCCGTTAAAAACAAACCTGATTCCAGACAGGTAGAACTATCATATAATACACCTAATACCTTAAAGTGCAACCTAAATTTAACAAAATGTGATTTTTTACAATGAGACATATGAATTATACAGATGAAAAAGTTATATACTTTAAAATCTGCTAAATAATCATGCAATATGCTTTGACTATCTTTATAACTAGCTTTAAACTAAAAGAAACATATAAAAAAGAGGGTGAGAAAAAATGACGGTTAAAATAATAGCAGATTCTGCTTGTGATTTATCAACTACACATTATAACGAATATGATATTGAAATGATACCATTAACTGTTCACCTAGATGATAAAGAATACAGAGACGCCATCGATATCGATCCAAAAACCGTTTATGATGCGATGAGAGAAGGCGCTATGACAAAAACATCCCAGGTTACGCCGCAGACATTTAAAACAGTTTTTACTTCCTACGCCAAGGAAAATAAGCCATTTGTTTACCTTGCCTTTTCTTCTGAACTATCAGGTACATATCAATCAGCAAAAATGATGGAACAGGAAGTAAAGGAAGAATATCCGGATGCAGATTTTGAAGTGATTGACACAAAATGTGCTTCGATCGGATATGGACTTGTTATCCTGCATGCAGCAAAACTGGCCAAGCATGGAGCAACGCTTGAAGAAATAGCAGTATCAGGAACCAAACATGCCAAAAACATGGAGCATATTTTTACTGTAGATGACCTGGAATATCTAAAACGCGGGGGGCGGGTGAGTAAAACTGCAGCCTTTGTAGGTTCGCTCCTCAAAATTAAACCACTTCTTCATGTCGATGAAGGAAAGCTGATTCCGCTGGAAAAAATTAGAGGATCCAAAAAAGTATTGTCAAGAATGCTGGAAGTTATGGAAGAAAGAGGGACAGACTTCAAAAACCAGACAATCGGAATCAGTCATGGTGATGATCTGCAAAGAGCGGAACAATTGGCAGAAATGATCAGGGAAAAATTCGGAACAGATGACATCCTTATAGAAATGGTCGGCTCGGTCATCGGCGCTCATTCCGGTCCCGGAACTATTGCTTTATTTTTCTTAAATAATACGGACTAATGAATAAAGTGCTGAAAAAGCTTGGTGAATGCAATACACCCCAGACCTGACCCGCATTATTGGGTTGGGTTTTTTTATCCCTTCCCCGCAAAATTGTCCTTTTTTCGTCATATTTTTAATAAATTTTGATGACTATTACCTTACTATGGATTGCATTTTCCCGGAATAAATAGCATATCCAATTGTTTTTATTCATAGTTATAGAGCAGGGGTTGTACAAAATATACGGGAGGGGTACAAGATGCAAATAAGTGAGTTGGTCCATACTTATCAAAATGATTGCAACCATACACCTGACTCAGTGAATGACCTTTTGGATTATTATCAAAAAAAATACATTATCGGTGACATTGATGTTATCTATTACAGAGAGATTTACATGTTTTTGAGTAAACAAGGTGCTATTTCCGCACATGAAAACGTGTCTTAAGAAAATTAATCAAGATTTTGCAGTTTTTGACAAAAGAACAAAAACTGCTTTTTTATGTTGAAATCCTATTTGCTTTTAGTTCATGTGAAACTTCTATACTTACCTTTCAAAAATACTTCTCAGATTTTTATGGCTCTGCATGGTTGAACAATACTAAATTTGGGTAAATATGTATTAACACATTATTTGTAAGGTGGGATAGCAATGGGTATGGAAAAAAACAACGGAAAAATAACCCCTCCGGCTCAAAGGCAGCATAAACAGCCGGGGATTGAATCAAAAATGTTTCCGGAACCGGCATATCTCCGAAAAAGCTATAAAGGAAGCGGAAAATTGGAAAATAAAGTAGCACTGATTACAGGTGGAGATAGTGGTATTGGAAGGGCAGTAAGCATTCATTTTGCCAAAGAAGGCGCTAATGTAGCTGTTGTATACCTTGATGAACATGAAGATGCAGAGGAAACAAAACGGCTTGTAGAATTGGAAGGACAGCAATGTTTATTGATCAGCGGGGATATTGGTCATCAATCCTTCTGTGAAGTTGCTGTAACGGAAACAATAAATAAATTTAAAAAAATTGATATTCTCGTTAATAATGCCGGTGAACAGCATCCTCAAGGAAGTTTCATGGATATTTCCAGTGAACAGCTGGAACAAACCTTCCGTACAAATGTATTCAGCATGTTCTATATTACAAAAGCAGTATTGCCTAATTTAAAGGAAGGAAGCTCTATTATTAACTCTTCTTCCATAACTGCTTACCAGGGAAGTGCAGATTTAATAGACTATTCGGCAACAAAAGGAGCGATAACCTCTTTTACCAGATCATTATCTGAATCAGTAGCAGCGGAAGGTATTCGAGTTAATGGAGTTGCTCCCGGCCCGATATGGACACCGCTTATTCCAGCATCTTTCAGCAAGGAAAAAGTCGATGATTTCGGTGGAAATACGCCGATGAAAAGACCGGGGCAGCCACAGGATTTAGCCCCGGCTTATGTATATCTGGCATCAGAAGATTCCAGTTATGTCAGTGGTCAAATGATTCATGTAAATGGCGGCATCATAGTTGCAGGCTGAGACAAATTTGTCTCAGCCTGCTGTTTAATTTTTATATTTACTCATTATTTCCCGTTGTCTCTCTATCCTTTTGTTTGCGGCTCAATATAATAATAGCCGTAATAAACAATACAAAGCTCCCTGCTACAAAGGAGATAAAGCTCCAATTTAATCCAGCATCAGGTTGAACGGTAAATATCTCGACTGATTCACGAGCTAGGCCAACCTGATATTCTCCTTCATCATTTGCACGTACAGTGTGATCTTCCATAAACCCTCTTAGCTGCATTCCTTCACCAATGTCATCCAAAGTGACAACTTGTGTCTCCACATCATTATTAATAGCAATATACAATGCTTCATTATCCAGTGTTCGTTTAAAAATACTCATAGCGCCGCTGGAACCGACCATTTCAAAATCCCCGTGTATCAATGCAGGAAATTGCATCCTTAGCGAAGAAATCCGATTATAGAACTCGGTAAAATCCGATTCTCCGTTGTTAAATGGAACAAGGCTTCTTGTCTCTTCGATCTCAGTGCCGCCCATAGGTATTTCTGAACCTTGCAGGATAGAAGGCGCGCCTGGTGAGGTATACATGTAAGCGAGCGCGAGCGACCAAACAGTTAACGGATTACGTCCATTTTCTCCAATTAATTGCGTGAAACGTTGCGTATAAAAATCATCTACAAATAAAATATCTTTTTCTGTAGCATGTTCTTCATATGCTTGATAAATATCTGAAACCTCATTGCCTGCTTGTGAAAAAACTGCTGTAATAACTTCAAACATTTGATAATTGTCCACTGCATCAATAGCAGGATTTTCCAAAAGATGGGACGTTTCCGCATCCGGGTCTAATACATCTGCAAGCAGGTAGAAATGATCATTGTTACTTTCTATTTCGGCAGTAAGGGTTTCTAAAAATGCAGGATCGGCTTGATCTGCGGCATGAAGTTTAAAACCGTCAATATCAGTTTCTTCCATCCAGTAGATTGCAACATCGATAAGAAAATCCTGTACTTCAGGATTTTCCTGGTTTAATACTTCCACATTTTCGGACCAGTCTGTCGTTACATCCATTTCTCCTTTTACCCAGTCCTCTCTTTCCGGATCTTCGGCAATCGGGTGACTTGATGCAATATAATTGGAGACGAACTCCATAATCACTTTAATCCCACGATCATGTGCTTCTTCAACCAATCTATGTAAATCAGCCATCTCCCCAAACTGTGCTTCCAATTCATAAAAATCCTCTATCCAGTAGCCGTGATATCCTTTGGGAGCATTTGCCATAATCGGAGAAATGGAAATGGCAGTATACCCAAGCTCTTCATATTCATCCAGTTTGTCGATGATACCTTGCAGATCCCCGCCGTGATAAGCTAGCTGGTCATTGACATCGATTTGATCATCCAGTTCATAATCACCGTTATGATAACGGTCTACCATGATATTGTATATAATTTCATCCTTTACCTGTCTTTCACCATTGGCTGCTTCTGCTTCCGGTTGAAAAGAGGTTAGGACCAGTAAAAATATAAGAAAAGAAAATAACATTTTTTTCATTAGTAAGGCCTCCAATAGAAATACTGCTCTTGTTCTATTATTACGATCACAGAAAAATAGTCAATAAAAACAGATAAATTGTCAGAAATCCTTCATATTTTATAAACAAAGGGACGGTTCTAATGTTGGAGAAAAACTTTCACAACACTAGAACCGTCCCCGTGTTTCAACTTTACATTGGCAGTCGCCAGAATCCAAGTATTAATGTGATAAGGAACGCAATAATCAACTGGATCCACGCGCTTTTTTCTGCTTTTCCTTTATTGTTTCTCACAAGTATCATTTCCATTGCAACGATCACCCAAATACCAGCTAACCCTTTTACAATAGCTTCAGGGAGGAAGCTGCTGCCACCAAAATAATTAGCGATTAAATCCCCGCCGGTATACAAAATAAATAAGAAATCAAGTCTTAGTATCATGTGTAATATTTTGCCTGGCTTTGCTTTTCCCTGATTGTACATTACCAATGCAATGATGAATAGGATAAGCGCGAGCACCCAACTGGTAATATGCATATGAGTCATTTGTTTATTCCTCCACTTCGCTACAGACTTTCTATTTATTGCTAAGAACATCATATCATTTTCTATTAGAAAATCCTACAATTTACTAGTTGCTCAACAAGTGTAATTTCTAATAAAGCGAAACTTCATTCAGTAGGGGTTTTCTTTTCATCCCCCACTGAATGTTAGCACCGCAAGGGTATGACCTAAAGGCCCTTGAACGAATCGGGCCGTTACTGGCTGTTGGATCTCCCACTTAGCATTTTCATGTTTCCTTCATGCTTGAAGTGGGAGTCTTACGACGTACAGGACGTGCTAGTGCCGACAATGCCACAATTCTTTATGATGGGACGAGGAACTACTGTCCCGTAGTCCCAAAGGTTTTCGGTGGGACGAGCATTTACGCACAGTCCCAGGACGTGGCGTTTTTGTCGGCCAGCCAGTTACACTGCGATAAATCTATAGCAAATCAAACATACTTACAATTTCAAAAAACTTTACGCAACGGCTGCTTTTTAAGATAGGTCAAAGTTCTCCAGACCCATTCGAGCGGGCCAAACCGAAAACGCTGAAACCACCATTTGCTGAAAAACACCTGGAAAATGAACACAATCATTACAATAACAACACCGATCGTTGGGCTTACCGACCCATATAAACCAAACCCAACACCGTAAAACAAAGTAAAACTTATTACGGACTGAAAAACATAGTTGGTTAATGCCATTCTTCCAACATAGATAAAGGGTTTGATTAATTTTTTTCCAAGTTCTGTTTGTGCCATGATCGTAATGGATAAAAGATAAAATATCGCTGAAGCAGTACCGCCAATATTATCTTGAATATAAGAAAACCACGTTGGATTTCCATAAAAGTACGGACCCAATTTAAAAGCAATAAATAGAACGAATGAGATATACCAAAGCCGTTTTAATAAGGACAGATGTTTCTTCGGTTCATGAAAAATCCGCTGCCTTGCAGCATACATCCCAAACAGGAACAATGGTAATAGTATTCCCGCTAAAGGCAAGTATGCTATCCCGCCATTTGCATAAACCCAGTCATTGTAATTTTGGGATAAAATAACCAAAAGACTTGATTCCTGATAATTCTCGAATGCCTGACTCACCGCTGCTACGCTATACCAGTCCAAGTGATCCCTCACCTGGTACAGGAGCAGTGTAAATAATCCCACGGTTACGGATAATAGGACCATCCCCCACATCAATATTGTCCGGCTTCTTACCTGCAGGAAAAACAACAATAACAGGCCGATGATTCCATAACTCAATAGTATATCTCCATGCCAAAGCAAGAAAGAATGGATGAAACCGAAACCAATTAATACAATCAACCTTCTCAGCAATATCATATAAAATGCTATATTTTTTTCTGCGAGTCTATCTGTCATTAATTGGATACTGAAACCGAATAAAAATGAGAATAACGTATAAAAGCTAGCCTGAAAGAAAATATCAATGATAGCTTGAATAAACTGATCTATGGGAGAAGTCCATACATCCTCCGCACCACCATACAAAAAGTAAGGAGCTGAAAAGCCTAAAATATTGACGATGAAAATTCCAAATATGGCAAACCCTCTTGCTGCATCGATCCATACAAGCCGATTTTTCTCATTAATTGGCGAAGCTGCTGTTGGCATATTTCATCCCGGCCTTTCGTAAAAAAATGGACTTCTTTATATATGACTGTCTTCTAAAATAATTTTGTTTTTGAAGCAAACTTAGGACATATATTACTATACTAGTAGGCCGAATACACGTAGACTCCTGCGGGAGGACAGGCATCGGTGAGACCCCGCGGTGCGCCAATATTGAAGGCCCGACTAAAACCGCCCTTTGCGGGCAACGTCGGCATCCCCCTTGTCGAGGCAAGGGGGATCACCAGCCGCCCGAGGAAAGCGAAGTGTGTTCGGACTGCCGATTGAGTAAAAATAGACCCCCATAATCCGCAAAAGCATTATCCGTAAAATAAAGCGCCACCCAGAAACCGGATATGACTGGCAGCACATTCACGATTAATACGGTTGCATAAAAAAGAGATCTGAGATCAGAAAGTAATGTTGATCGCTTACTATGATATACAAATTTATCCTAGTACTTTATATAATATATCCTTCCGAAATAGGTGAAAAAACATAATCATTTCAAGTATTTATATCATATCACGGAATGAAAGAGGACAACAGTTATACAGCGATTGCAAGATATATAATATTAAAATTACCTGCTTAAGAGAAGTTTTCAGGTAGTCATTGCGTGTGAAAACAGCAAAAAGCGAGTGTCCTTAAAATTAGACACTCGCTAAAAAAAGAAGCCAACCCTCATATGAAGGTTGGCTTCTACAATTTACTCACCTGGCACTTCCAATAAAAGCTGCCTGGAAAAGAAATATAAATATGCTTCTTTCACCGGCTCTTTCCATATTTGTTCAACGGCTTGCCGGTACAAGTTCAGCTGTGTTTCATACCTTTTCATCAGTTTTCTTTTTGCCTGTGTGTCCACCTCTTCAGGAATGGCATCCGTTTTATAATCCATGATAATCCAGCCATCTTCTTTTGGAATCAGGCAATCAATAACGCCCTGAATCAGCACCTGCTCCTCCGTTCCATCTGCCAAGTCAGCATATACTTCATTTGCCGGCAAGGTAAGGCTGAAAGGGACTTCCCGATGTACATTTTCTACTTCTCTCATATAACCTGCAATTGGTGTAGCAAAAAAACCTGCTATAGCTGAATAATCAATGATCGACGCTTGTTCCTGCGTTAGTATTTCTTTTGCTGCCAGAAATTCCACAAATTCTGCAATCTCATCTTCACTTAAAGCTCTGTTCATTGGGATGTGCTGCATTACCGTATGCATTGCTGTACCTTTTTCCGCTGAAGTAATAGTTTTCTTTTTCTGTATAAAATTAGGCCGTTTTACTATTGGCGCCTTAAATTGCTGGACAAGCTGGTCTGAGCTGTATTCGTCCTTGATTTCCTGCTGTCTTTTTATTTCGGTTACCGTTTGTTTCGCCCTCAACGCAGCTGCTTCCTTGAAACCATAAGTAAAGGATAAACGTTGATCTACTGCCTGCTCCAGACTTTCATCAGCTACAGAAGCCTTCTCCCAGTTGACAATAGTACGCTTTAGCTCTTCCTTCTTGTCTCCCTCGGCTTCATCTATATTGACAAGCTCACTCCCATGTAAAATAGTTACATCCCATGTGGATGGATCAAGGTGAATCTCATTTAATGTTGAAATCAGCTCCATTTCTCCACGTAGCAGGTTGTTATCTTCGTGTCTGATAAGGGCTGGCCCTACCCAATCCAGATAAGTTTTGGATTCCATCCGAAAATGTGCGGGGAGCACCCACTGGGCGTGATCAATCATTCTTTCCCACTTTTTCCGTTTATCTTCCATCGAATTGACGTTTCCGACCATAACGAGTTTTTCTTTTGCTCTGGTTAACGCCACATATAAAACCCGCATTTCTTCAGCCAAAAGCTCTCGCAGTTTTTCCTGTTTTAAAGCATGATAAAAAAGTGTCGGGTACGTGATTCGTTTTACGGGATCGATATATTTGGAAGCAAACCCCATTTCTTTATGGAGTAAATACTGCTGATTTAAATCCATTAAATTAAACTGCTTATCCATTGCGCCTAAAATGACCACCGGGAATTCAAGCCCTTTACTTTTGTGAATGGTCATGATTCTTACGACATCTTCCTGCTCGCTCAGTGCTCTTGCCGCACCAAGATCATCATTATTTTCCTCCATCCGCTCAATGAAGCGTAAGAATCTGAACAGACCGCGAAATGATGTTTCTTCATATGTTCCTGCCCGGTCATAAAGTGCCCTCAGGTTTGCTTGCCGCTGACGACCGCCAGGCATACCGCCGACAAAGTCGTAGTAGCCTGTCTCCATATAAATATCCCAGATTAATTCCGATAATGCTCCCTGTCTTGAGGCAAATCGAAATTCCTCCAATTTTTCAAGAAACGCTTTAATTTTGTCTGAGGTATTATTCCGATTGGTATCTATATAGCTTTTCATAGCTTCATAAAAATAGGATCCTCTTTTCGCCAACCGAATAGCAGCTAATTCCTCTTCATTTAAGCCTACAATTGGTGAACGTAAAACGGAAGCCAGCGGAATATCCTGTCTTGGATTATCTATTACTTTGAGAAAACTAATCATCACTTTTACTTCAATTGCTTCAAAATAACCAGTGGACAGCTCTGCATAGACAGGAATCCCTTGTTTCTTCAATTCTTCTACGATCACGGGGCCCCAATTGCTCATGGAACGCAGTAAAATGACGGCATCCCGATACTGGAAGTCCCGCTGTACTCCTGTTGATTTATCCACAACTTGCAGCGGTACTCCGCCCTTTTGTCCGATCCATGTTTTAATTTTTTCCGCATAGAAACGAGCTTCCAGCTGAGCTTTTTCTAAATCCTGATAATCCTCTTCATCTTCTGAGACGTCTACATCTTCTTCTGCTTCTCTGTCAATTATAACGAGTTCGGGATTTGGCTCGGAGTACGGCAGTTCATCATACATTTTATTCCCATAGATTAATTCAGCGTTTTTATCATAATCAATCTCTCCCAGTTCCGCATCCAAAATTTGCCGAAAAATATAGTTTGTTCCTGTCAGTACCTGCTCCCTGCTGCGAAAATTCCGTGCTAAATCAATCCTGCTGGCCGGGTTAGTTTCTTCAGCAAAATATCCGTATTTCTGAATAAACAGCTTTGGTTCAGCATGACGAAAGCGGTAAATACTTTGTTTCACATCACCCACCATAAACATGTTGCCTGTTCCTGTACGGTCGCTGATCAATGTCAATAAAGTTTCCTGCACCAGGTTGGTATCCTGATATTCATCAATTAATAATTCGCTGAATTTTTCTTTATAATAATGTGCTACCTTGGAAGGTACCGGTTCAACCGTTGTTGCCGATTCATCCAAAAATAATGATAAACAGTAATGCTCCAAATCAGAAAAGTCCACAATGGCTTTTTCTTTTTTCTTTGTTGTAAATCGATCTTTAAAAGTTTTTACCAGCGCTGTCAGCTTTTTAACGACAGGTGCCATTTCCTGCATATCTTCCACATGACTGGCTAAATTTCGTTTGAACCACCTGTCTTTCATTTTATTCCAGCGTTTTTTATAGCTGTCTCTCAAGTTTTTTAATTTTTCTTTTTTCTTTTCATCACATTCTATTTTTTTCCCCGATAATCTGCCGAAGCTGCTTGATGACATAAATTCCTGCAAATTATCCCAGTTATGAAAATGGTTTAATGCTTCCTTTAGACCAGTAAGATCCTTTTCTATTGCATCCATATAATGAAATGGTCCGTCAGTTTCCTGGGTTAAATTGAAAGCTAGATTCATTTCATCCTGAATCGCAGCAAATTGACTTTGAACTTCGTTTTTTATAATATCCAGCCAGGACAGCTCCGACTCCTGCCAATCCGCACCTATCTCATAAGCTGTTGCGAGTTCGTCAAGCCATTCATCCGGCCACGGGTTCTGCATTGCAAAATGATATAATGACAGAATTAATTCTTCTACAGCCGCATCACTCCGGTCATTGGAAAAACGGTCTACTACAGCGAAAAATTCATCCTGCTCTATATCCCCTGCGCCATACCATTCCTCAAACAAATCTTCCATTACTTCCTGCTTTAACAGGTCTGCTTCCATTGTATTTGCAATCCGGAATGCAGGGTCAATATCCAGTAAATAGGCGTGCTGCTTTACGACATCCAAGCAAAAGGAATGCAAGGTAGAGATCGAAGCACGCTGCAGAAGAGATAACTGCTTTTTCAAATGGATTGATGACGGATCTGCTGCAACTGCCTTTTCCAAAGCAGCACCAACCCGGTTGCGCATTTCCTGGGCAGCTGCATTGGTAAAAGTTACGACAAGCAGGGAATCAATATCTACCGGATTTTCTTTATCTAACAGTTTTTGAATAATACGTTCCACGAGCACTGCCGTTTTGCCGGAACCTGCCGCAGCAGCGACAAGCACATCCTTCCCTGAAGTATAAATAGCTTCTTCCTGTTCTATTGTCCATTTGACCATCAGCTTTTCCTCCCTTCAGTTAATCTTTTTAAAATCTCATCCTCTTTCATATCGGTTAATTTATGATAATTATTGTCATCCAATGATGGATCGAATTGACAGACAGAATGAAACGGACAAAAAGTACAAGCGACGTTCTGTTTATGTTTAAAGGGATTTAAATGTACGTTTCCCCCTGTTATATCAAGCCCTGCATCGACCATCAGGCCCTGCACATGGTGCTGCAGCTTTTCAAAGTTTTCCTCATCCGCAATTTTAGAATTATAAAATCCGCCCCCTTTTTTGATCGCTGCCGGCACAATTGGACTGTACCCCTGTTCCAGGTTGGTATCCATCATTTTCACTGCTTCCTCATCAGACAGCAGCAAACCGTCCATTTTAAACTTTTTAAAAATCTCATTTTCTATTTTTTCTTCACTTATTCTATCATTGCCGGAGATCATCGGGTTATGGACATGAAAATATAATACGCCTGCAGGAGTCGCTTGCACCCCGAGCCATTTTTCCGACTGGGATAAAACAACATCCAGATACGTGAGCATTTGCAAGGCCAAACCGTAATATACTTCCAGCAAATTCAATCCTTTGGAGCTTGATTTGTAATCGATAATCCTTAGCAAGAGGGAATCTTCGTTTAATGCCTTGTCCACTCGGTCGACACGTCCCCGAAGCACAAGTTCATAGCCATTTGGCAATGCTAAAATATGTGGATCCAATGTTTGATCTTTCCCGAAACCGAGTTCAAGCCCTACTGGTGAAAACTGGCTTTGTCTTGCCTGTTCACTTAATACATAGGCTGCTCTGGCAATGACTTGCTGCAGTTTTTGCTGTATATATTTATACCGGTTGGAGCTATGCAAAATCTGATGCTGCAGCACAGGAGCAAGCTGGTGAACAGCTTTTTTCGCATACTGATCTGTATCCTGTTTCGACAATGCCGCAAAATCCCTGTTCTCCCCTTGGATCCATTCGGTAATTGTTTTTAATGCTTCATGAAATAACTGACCAATATCCGGTGCATCCAGTTTATACGTTTTTCGTTCCTCAAGACCAAGACTGTATTTTGCAAAATGCTGATAAGAACAGCGATAGTACGTTTCCAGCCTGGATACACTGGCATTGACCTCTTTTGGAGGATATAGTTTTTCCGCTGTTTCTGCTGATAAATCTATTGGTTTATTCTGGTAAAAAAGGCTTTGCAGGATTTTATATGTTGTACTGTGTTTTGCATGGTTTTCCACATACCAGTTTAAAACATGCCACCAGATTTCCTTCACCGGATAACCTTTTCTGTATCTTGCAAGCTGGGCGGTCA
Organism: Virgibacillus oceani; assembly: GCF_041521345.1. Lineage (GTDB taxonomy): Bacteria > Bacillota > Bacilli > Bacillales > Amphibacillaceae > Virgibacillus_N > Virgibacillus_N oceani_A. The sequence continues at coordinate 18,951 of NZ_JBGOHB010000002.1, forward strand.
AGGCAGATCTTGTTTTCAGTGCTGTGGTGATAAACTGATCGGCCTCAACCAATTCTTCAGGATCCTGCAATAAAATATGGTCACAGCATATTGGGTATAAATCTTCTATTCGTTTAATAAGCTGGGAAGGCATTTTTGTATTACCTTCTTCATCACTTAAAGGATAGCTGATCCAAAGCTGATCCTTGGCAGCAGTGAAGGCAATATACATATAAAACCAGTCATCAAGCAACTGCTGTCTGCTGCTTTCCGCCAGTTTAAGCCCATGTCCTTCGAGAATCACTCGTTCCTCTTCATTAATAATACCGTCAGCCGGTGGTTTCATCGGCCAAATTCCTTCATTTACACCGAGCAGTAGGGCAACTTTGATGCCGCTGATTCGTGAGTGATCAATCGTACCAACAATGACCTGATCCATACTTGGCGGAACATGGGCAAATTTCAATGCTTCAAATCCGGCATCCAGTGTGGACCTGAAGCTTGCCAGCGTCATTTTTTCTTCTCCGGCCATTTCCACCATTTCATCAAACAGCTGAATAATAGCGTCCCATACCTGCTCCTGCTCTCGCCCTTTTTCAATTTCTCCCTGCTCATCATAAAAAGCCCGCATTGCTTCCAGACGTCCAGGCACTCCAACAGCCTCGAGCAGCATATACGTTATCTCGCAAAACTCCATTACGGTTTTGGCTTTTCGGATATTTTGGTCAAAATCCCGGAGTGCATCCACGACCTGAGAGCGGTATTTATTAATTCGCTTTTGAGTCTCCATTTCTGCATCCGTCTGACCCTTTTGTTCAAAGCCGCGGAACCGCTGAAAGACCCATTCTTCTTCACTTAACCATCGTTCCCTGGAAAGAATACCGTATTCCAATACATAATTTTCCAGTTCATCAATGGCATCATTTGTTAGCGGAAGTTCCTTGTCTGAAGCAGGAATAAATCCTGTCTTCAGCACTCTGAAAATAGCATCATACCGCCAGTTTCCTTCCACAATATCCATAGTAGAACGAATAAACTCAATCAGGGAGTGATTAATCATCGTACGTTTTTCATCAATAAATACCGGAATATCATAATCTCGAAAAATGGTGGAAATTAAATCGTTATACGTATTAGCTTCCCTGATAAATAGGGCTATATCCTGATAACGGTAATTTTCATCCCGCACAAGGCGAATGATTTCCTGTGCAGCCCCTTCAACCTCTGCCCTTGGGTGCACCGCCTCCGCAATCCGAATAGGAACATCTCCTGCGTAACTTGGAGAGGGAATCGTATTAAAGTGCTGCTCCAAATGAGCAAAATAAGGACGATCTTTAAATCTTCCATCTGCAGGATTCAGATAAATCGTATCTTCTACCGGAACCCCGCTTTCTCCCGCCATCTGCGTTAATTGTTGATAAGTTTCCGCAGTTTTGTAAAACAAATCCAGTTCGGATGGTGCTTCCTGATCCACTTGATCCAAAGTGAGCGTTACAGTTACACGTTTGCATTTTTTCATCAGTGCTTCAATAACAAGCAGTTCCTTAGGAGTAAAACTATGAAAACCATCCAAATAGATTTCTGCATCCTCCAGTGCTTGCGAGAGTCCGACCTTTTCTGCCAGCAATTCCAACTGATCCTCACTATCAATATAGTTTTCCTGCAAAGCAAAAAGGGATTTCTCATAAATATATACTAAATCTGTCAGTTTATTTAAAAGTGCTATCTCTTTAGGATCTTTATGTACAAAACGATCCATTCCTTCCATTTGTGCATAAAGCAGTTCCGGTGTCACATTATAACGTTTGAATTCGGTGATGATGCTTTCCAGCTGCTGTAAAAATCCCTGTTTCTCCTTTGCCTTTCCGAAAGTAAGCCATTCCCCTGTTTTCTCTTCAATAATTTTTCTAAGCATCATCTGTGTTCCAACAGAACTGATAAATTGTCTTGTAGCACCGCCTGTTTCCTGCAGCACACGCCAGGCCAGCCTTGAAAAGCTGACAACCTGTGCACGGATGCTTCCTGTTATATGTTCGTCGCGAAATAACGTGTATTCCTGCTGAAATGTCATTTGATCCGGTACAATATAAAAGATGGCAGAACCTTGCGGGTGCTCAAGCAATTTTTCTTTTATTTCATCCAATGTTCTTCCGCTTTTTCCGGTTCCGGCTCTGCCAATCAGAAATCGGACTCCCATAGTGACTCCTCCATTCAATTAAAAAGGCTGTTTTTTAAAGGATTGAGACTGAAATTTTCCGTCCTCGTAATGATTTAGGACTACGAGATATTCTCGTCCCACCGTAAAGATTTGTTGTTTTTCTGCAAAACTGATATATTATTATTTTGCTATCAGCCGGATACACGTACACTCTTGCGGGAGAAAAGGCATCAGTGATACCCCCGTAGAGCGCGAGGAGTGCTCAAGCACGAGGTTGGTGACAACCGTCATCGACCAAGACTGCGCCAAATGCTCGCCCATCATAATACCTGTGACGTCATCTACACTAGCACATGCTGTACGTTGGGAGCTCTCCAGTCGCCGGCGGCAAAGAAGACACGCTGAAAATGGCCAACGGGAGTTTCCAGAGATGCCGATTTGTGCCTGGAGGTAAAAGCGCAGTGTATTCGGGCTCCGGTCTGAATAGCAACAAACTATATGAACATAACCATTAAAAAGCTTCCATCTTCTATTTTACCAAAGATGGAAGCTTCTCCATAGCTATTTGCGAACAAAGGCTTAAAGCTAGATTAGCGACGTATGGACTGGACTGAGCCGTAGGAGATAAAGGAAACATGCCCCTTCATAGGGGTATGCCGACGTTGGACGCGAAGTCCGATTTTAGTCGACCTTCCTTCTACATAGGAGCCATGTTGACTTATCGAAGGATGTTCGGTTAAAAACGCGACGTCCTGTCGCAACACCGAACTGACCTGCATCCTGCAGGCCCGAGGTGAAGGACGTCTCGCTAGTCGCTAAGCGTGGAGCGGGACGTGGCTAAACTTGTTGTTTCATTAACACCTACATAAAATTATATACTTTCTTATTTCCCCAGTGTAAGACTCGCCTGAGGGAGCGGCCAGTATGTCATACCGACTTTTCCTACAAGCACTTCCTGATCAATAAAACCGAATGACCTGCTGTCAAGACTATCCTGCCGGTTGTCACCAAGCACGAATAATTTTCCTTCAGGCACTTGTGTTTCACCTGTCAGCGCTTTTAGCGTGAAATCCTCTGTAAAAGGGTCGGAACTGCTAGCCATTTTATATGATTCCAGAAATTCCTCTTCAACATATTCACCGTTCACATACAATTGATCGTTCTTATATTCTATTTTGTCTCCCGGTGTTCCAATGACTCGTTTCACGTAATCTTCTTGGTCATTTGCATGAAAAACAACGACATCAAAACGGTCTGCCTCCTGCAGGTTATAAAGTACTTTATTCACGATTAACAAATTGCCGTCATTCAATGTGGGCTGCATTGATTCTCCGACAACTGAATAATTTGCAAATATGACGCTTCTCAGCGTAAAAGCAAGAACCAATGCAATGCTTATTGCAATAAGCAACCTAGGGTAGTTTACTTTTTTCATGATTATCTTCCTCCAGATATCATTCTACCCTTTTTATTGGCTCTTCAACCCTCTTAAAGCTTGGTTTCATGCCTTGTTAACAATTTTCTACCCAATCTTTTCTCCATATATTTGCCAATCACCTAAAATAATAAAATACATAACCTACTGTCTTGTTTCGATTTGGAACGGGTGGAAACTCCATAACATTTGAACTCAATAGGCAAGCTCGCCCTTCACTGCATACATGCTGCTAAAACTGATGATACAGAAACGTTGAATAAATTTTTGAAAGGTTTTTACTCGTGAAATTATTCTATACTCAATTCGTATCCCATTCATATCAACCAGGATTAAACTGAAGTGTTTAATTCTAATCCAAACTGCCTGCTATACCTAGTCAGAACCACGGAACAGCTACTTTAATTTCATTGTTTTTCATTTTTTTATTGTATTTTTCCGTTGGTTTTGCATATAATATAGAAACAGAGAACATTTGTTCTTTTTTGGAGGGATGTCGTATGCGGTATCTTCAAGATGAGGATTCTAAAGTGTCCGTACGTTTTCTTTTTTTATCCATGGCAATGATCGTCATTGAGCAGGATATAAAGCATGTGGAAGCCGGACCATTCAAAATAAAAGAACCGTATCTGCAGCTATTGAAAAGCATGATGCAGATCGCTGTTAGTGAACGGAAGCAGTTAAGAAAAATCATGTTGCAGAAAAGCATGCATGTAGTAAGACTGCATAAAAATGATTCGTTCTCCACTTTTTTACTTATCTGTGATGGTCATGAGGAAAAAAGGAATTTTTTTAATCCGGCAATACGGATGAAAGTGGAGGAAATTTTACAGGAGCTTATGGATAAGGCTCTGCTATCATCCCAGCAGTATGTTTCTTCAAATACTTGAGCCGGTGATCCAGCGTATAGCGAAATTGAGCCGTTCGCTGTATTTGATTTTGAATCGAACCATAAGAAACTTGCAGCAACACCCGCTGGCCATCTTTGAAAATAATTTCCGTACCTTTACCCACTTTATTAACATGTTCAATATGGGAATGACCAATCCATGAGCATGAGGGGTTTCTCGGAGATGTAGTCGGAAAGAAGTACATGCTAATTATAACAATGTAATAGACTTATTAATAATATAAAACACTGATTTAATAGGGTTTTAGGGAGTGTGCTTCCAGTTGAATAAGTCTATTTTTTTATTGAAAGTGTATCACGAGTTGTATCACAGATAAACAATAATAAATATAGAGGAGCCTTGAAGGCTCTTTTTCTTTTGTGAAAATAAAAAGCCCTCGGTGTGAGGGCTTTACATTTGAGTTATAAAAGTAACTATAATTGCTGATATTCCTATAATAAAAGCCACTTGTCCCCAAAAGTTAGTTCTTTTCATTGACTCTAAATTTTTAACGGAATCATCAATTTTTTGTTCTGACTTTTCAAGACTAGCTTTCATTTTCTCATTTTCTTCAACAATTTTATTTTCAAGTTTTTCTATTACTGCAATAAAGCGTTCTTCTCTTTCTTTACTTTCTTTTTGATAATTTTTTAAAGATTCATTAAAACGTTCTTCACGATTAATCGTTTCTTCCCTAAGCCTTGTTTCACGTTCTCGTGCATCATCCAGTAAATGCTTTTCTGTTTCTCTTCTATCGGTATCAACTTTTTCCATATATTTTTCTAATATTTTACTGTCATCCATTTTTTCACCGCCGTTATATTGATGGTTACTAGTTGCTGCTATTTCATTTATAGGTATAGCATGGTTTAAGTGTGATCTTTTACGTTTACCACCTATAACACCGTCAGACTGTCCAGGAAATTCAATGACTTTGCCCTCAGAAGCATTCATTCATTTTCCCTCTCCTCTAACTCACTTTCAAGTGTAATCAGATATTCCTTTAAATCAATAGTTGTCGATTCTAAATCAGAAACAATGGTTCTAAGGTTAGATATATCTTCGAAACTGACAGCCCCTTCATTTAACATTAATGAAAAATAATACAGAATATCAGATATCATTAAAGAAAAATCTTTCGTGTCCACAGACATTAAAAATTGATCAGAATCATTTCTTAGTAGGTACATATTAAACATGTTTCTATTCTGATTATGCGTAAAATCCACTTTATCAAAACCCAAAGGATTAACATTGAATTGTTTGGCTCTCTTAAAATCCAATGAATAATTAAACAATAAATAATTCAAAAAAGTATTTGCTTTTTCGTTTTTAAATATTATATCGTCATAGGAATTGTCTTTAATATTTCCTCCCAATGCAAACCAAAATAGAAACATCGAAGCCTCTATTCCCATTATTTTAGGTAAAAATTCATCTCTCAAATTATAATATGACTTTGGCCATTCAGGACCTTCTATGCAACGATCAATAGTGTTTATTAATAGATGCTTATTAAATTCGTCTGATATGTAATCAATAAATGAATTGTAACCTTCTATTACTTGGTTGTAATCTAAATCTATTTCCAATATTTCTCCCTCCTTATATTGAATACATTCTACAAATAAGGTCTCTTTTCCTGCTTTTTTGCAAAATAGATATAACAATTGTAAATTTAATTTAATCCACCATAACATCAATTACATCATTAATGCCAACCTTTGTTCCGTCATCAAAAATAATACAGTCATCAGCAACAATACTTTTTAATTTACCTCTCAACATATGGTATTCATAATTGCTGAAAAACTTTACTTCAACAGTAAGACTATCGTGAATAGCAAGCTGCAGCTTCATCACATTTTCCTCTATCTGCTGTTCATCCTGGATTGGCTTTTCTTTTTTATCATCTTCTGCCCACATTTCTTTAATCATCTGTACATGCTCAGGCAACATGAGCGTAGTCCATTTTATGCTACCCCTGTCATTTGTCATGCTGTAAACCTCCTGCTTGCTTTTTGTAACGACAATATGTTTTCCATTTTAAAGGTGCGTACCTTCTTCCGATAATAACAATAAGCTAAAATGCTGTTTTCATGCTTATCCAGTACCCGGATAAACCGCTGTGTCAAGTTATTATCGTCATCAATATAAATCATTTCCAACACAGTTTTACTACCGACGGCACGGTTTATTAAGTCCATAAGATCACCTCAAAAGGAAACGTTTGTTCTAATATGATACCATAAAAACGAGAACGTGTGTACTGTTGTTTATAGTTGAATATTTTGCTTTTTAATATATAATAAAAAATAAAAACCAAAATAACAGAAATCAATAGAAAAGAATAAAAATATGGTTTCCAAATTATTTTTACCAAAAAATTGGAGGTATTTTTATGAGTGATAATTACTGTGAATGCAATTCAATCGCAGGAGTGTATACTGATAATGTGGATTTTGGATATTGGGAGTACTGCACTGAATGCAATAAAAAGTTAGAAGATGGGTTCCATTATTATGATGAGCCTGAACTATATTAAAAGTTTATTGTTTAAAAAGGGTAGAGTTTTCCAGGCTCCACCCTTTTTAAAATCAATAACACAAACATGAAAGAAGGATTTAACCTTAATTATACAAATGTCCCTGAATTTAATTGACGTTGCATTTCCCTGACCACCATAGATGGCCTACTTAACACACCATCTACGGTAGTACCCAAGTAAGTCTGTAACAACCTAATTGTCTGCGGTCCGAGTAAACCATCCACAGTAGCTCCAATTAACTTCTGCAACGCACGAATCACCATACTGCCGCCGCTGTTACTAAAACGTACAGTATTGCCGTACATAGCTTCAGTGACAGAGTTTCTACGTTGGTTACTTATGATATCGTCAACAGTTGTACCAAGCGCAACCTGTAACGCTCCTGTTGTAGCACCTCCCCACTTGCCATCAACTGTGAGGTTTGCACCTTTTGACTTGCTTGGAGGTTTAGCCTTTCCACCGCCAGAGCCGCCAGACAGCCCCAAATAAACCGCAATCCCTTTCGCATGTGCCTCAGCAATCTTTCTCAGGTTGCTATCACTCTTTAAAAAATCTGCATCCTGTGAATTGTCGATAAAGCCGTTTTCCGTTAGTACTGCCGGCATACTGGACTGTCTCAATACTGCAAAGTTAGCCTGTTTTTTACCACGGTTGTTTCTAAACAGCGGAGCCAATTCTGCATGTAATGCATCTTGCAATTTTCCAGCTTCGGAATTTCTGCTTAATTGATTATAAATATAATCCTCATACCCATAGGCAGATCCGTTAAAAGCATTAATGTGGATAGATACAAAGATATCTGCTCCCCAGCTGTTTGCATCATTTGTACGATCTGTTAGCGATGGGAAACTGTCATCATTACGAGACATTCTCACAGATACACCACTATAATCATTCTGCAAATAGTTCCTTGTATAACGTGCGATTTTTAGCACCACATCTTTTTCCTTTAATCCATTACCCGCAGCACCCGGATCACTGCCACCATGACCTGGATCTAAATATACTTTAGACATTATTTAGCCTCCTTTTCTCCATTTAAATACTGCTGAGCCCTTTTAGCTTCAGCCGTCCAGTTATTGTTTTTCCAGTGATTCCAAATCTCTGTACCCGCCAATGCAATAACAGATATACCTGCTACAATAGTCTCGTTGTCAAAAGGAAGTAGTTCATATCCAAACATTAGAGCTCCAGCATTAGCAAATACAACTGCCATAGCTACCAGACGGATCCATTTGTTATCAATTTTTTTAAGTTGTTTTCTCATCTCTGATCACCCCCTTTATCTAAATTATCCAATCGCTTATGAGCTTGTTTGGACGATTCCTCAACCCTAGTTAAACGTTCGCCTAATGCACCTATTCGCTTTTCGTTCGCCCTTAGATCAATCCGGATATCATCAACACCTTTACGGATATAATCAAGACCAGCCTTTACTTCTGCACTTTCTTTTGTATCGTTTTTGGTGGATGTGCTTTTTTTAGATTGATAGGTTAAATAAGCGATAAGAACACCAATAACGGCAATAAAAAAAGATCCAATTGAAATCAATATTCCTAGTTCGACACTCATGCTCGACCCCCTACATTTTCAGACATCAAAAAAAGGAAGCCTGTAAGCTCCCGTATTTCCCCATATAAAAAAGCACCTCGTTTGAGATGCCTACAATACTTTTATTACTTTAGCTTTACCTGTAAACAAGTACTCTACTTTTTTATTATCTAACACATGTCCTCCCCAGTATTTATTGGCATTCTCCCTAACTTTTGATAGAGGAATCGGATTTCCTTCAACAAAAGTTGCGTCACACTTAAACACTACCCCAGTTAATGACAATTCAAGAAGTTGCACTTTATTATGCTCAAAATGCATTTTCCAGTCTTTCATACTTTCATAATCTCCAACCCAAAGAGAAGTAAATCTTGACGGTAAGTTTTCATTAATGTTTTTTCTCTCCTCTTCAAAAATTGTCTCTCTAGCATAGTGCCAGTAAAAAGTAACTGCGCTTATTAGGGCTTGTTTATTATTTATAACATTCGGTACTTGGTTTTCATATGAAGACATAAATGGATTGATTGTTTTGCCTATGTTTAAAATATCACCCTCAGATAATAAGTTATATGGATTTTGATTACTTGTTGAATTACAATGATAAAAAATTTCATTTACTACTTCTTTCATAAAAATCCCCTCCTGCCTAATTATTTCTACAGGGTGGGGCAAAAGTCCTTCTTTTTTCACACATAAAAATAACGCCTATTCAGCGTTAACCTCTTCTATAAATATTTCTTCTGCCATTTCTTCCAGTCTTTCCATAGCCTTGTTTTCTTCATATTCTTTATCACTTAATTCAAAATTCCCATTGAAACTGACAGTCCGATTATCATTCCTTGTAGTGTACGATATTTGCACACTCACTACTTCATCATCTGAGTATCTTGTATTAATACTTCTAACCTCAAAATTCAAATTAGGGACTTCATCAAGCAAATGCTGTTTTGCCATTTGTTCCAAGGTGGCAATTGATTCATTTCCTTCATATTCATCTGCAGACAAGTTAAAATTTCCATTTCCATTAACAGATCGGCTTTCAGTATTTGCTTTATACGATACCTGAACATTGTCTATTTGGCTTTCTTTGTATCTGGTGTTGATGCTTCTGACTTCGAATTGCATTTTTCATTTTCCTCCTTTAGTTTTTTAATTTCAGCTTTCAACCTTTCGTTCTCAGCCGATAAAATAGCGATACGTCTTTTTGCATTCGACATATCGCCTGACCATTCTATATTTAATTTATTGATGATTCGGTTTACATCCATTATTTCCACCTCCCTATAGCAGTCGCTGTTGTCGTCCATGTAGAAGTAGAGGGATTGTATGAACTAAAAGCAATTAGATTAACGCCTGTGGAGTTTGGTTCATTTGCAATGTCCCCCCATCTTCCCACGGAAGCCACGGAAACAGATACAGAAATAGGAAACCCACTTTGAAAGGAAGCAGGAAAAGACCATGTAACAGGGTTAGACGTCCTCGATAGAGAGCCGCTTGATTCATCTGTCATCAACTCTATATGATTGGCCCAGCATATTTGCAATCCACTTGAATAACGAATGTACTCACCATCAGCATTAGATCCTTCATCTACAATAACATCTGCTCTGCCCTCTTCTGTAAAAAAAGCGGAGGCTCTTAACGCTGCATGCTCCCACGGGTTGGCTCCAGAAAAAAAGTTAAACAAATTTTGCGGAGCGAAAAAGTTAGCCTCATTTTCTGAAACAGCAATTCTAAATAGATTGCCAAATTCATAGCTGCCTGTGGCGTTATTAAATACAGGGTTTTTCAGCGTTAGTCCTTGTCCAAGAGACTCTTGGTCGTCATAATAACTAGCATCTTCTACTCCTATAACTACACTGTCTGTTGTTATTTCTCCTGATGACACTTTACCACTAAACGTAGCATCCTTCCCAAACGTATGCCCTAGGAAATTTATCTGATCAGCGTCAAAAGTAAATGAGCCTGCTTCCTGCGTAAAGATGGAACGCACATCCCCGTCATCGACTTTACCGCTAATCTCTTCAGACATGACCGTAAACTGCGCACTGTGATCTTCTACGATGTCGTTAATCGTGTCGACATACGTGCTGTCAGCTTTTAAGTCGATTCTGCCTGCCACTTGTTCAAATTCGGATGATGCGTACTCGTAGACGTCAGTTATTTCCGCTTGCGTATCCTCCGGTGCTGGTGTCCAGTCGGTGGATTTGTTGCCTTTTTCGAGTTGTACATTAGTAAATAGAACTCCGTTACCGTTAGTATTTCCAGATTTGCCTGCATAAAATAAAAGACGGTTTGTTTCATCATTGCTAGTTGTAAAAGTTCGCATGATCTTTCCATCTCTAATTTCAAGGTCTCCGACACTTCCATTCGAATCATTACTTCCTCGCCTTTGAAGAACAGTAATTTCTGTTACATCTCCATCTGTTACTTCCACATCGGCTGATACGGTGTACACTGTATCACTTTCCAATGTTTTCGTTAGGTGCATTGAGGCGTAGTTATAACTAGTGTCTCTAGGCGTTAGTTCATATTTAGAGCTGTCTTCAATTAAATTCCGCCCACCAATCTCCAAGTTATCCAATTCCGCACTGACGTCCGAAACATCAATTACAAGACCGTCTGCGGTTTGCTCTACGGTTGATACCCTATTACTAAGATCTCCTGTAACACTATTAAAATCGGTCTGTTCTACCTTACTTGTAATATCAGATTCGGTTTGAGTAATTCTAGTTTCATGGTCTGTTAGGTCTGTAATTACATTATCCATATCAGTACTATATTCAGTTTTGGTAACCCTATCCTCAATTAAATCAGCATGCTGTAACCTTGCTGTCTCTAAATCTGATATTTCGGTACCATGGTCACTTACAGTCTGGGTGAGACTGGATACATTACCTTCTATCTCTTCAACATTTACAGATAAGGCAGATAAATCATCGCTAACAGTAGTTACATCACCTTCTAAGGTCTCAACAACTGACCGCTCGGCTTTTGCTTCAACTTCTCCGGCAACTACGGACAATTCTGCTGATAAACTACTTACGTCACCCGATACGGTATCCAAATCATCTTGATTCGCTTTTAGGCTTATTGCAGTAGCGTTTGCACTTATATCCGTTTGCGCTTGACTTACAGTATCGTCCAGATTAGATAAGTCGGTAATAGCTACGTTTAAATTACCTTCCACAGTATCTAAGTCCGTGACAACATTCGTAATACGCCCGTCATGTGCATCCAGCTCGTCTGCATTATCAGCTACTGCCTGTTGCAGATTATCAGCAGTATCTGATAAATCATTAACAGTAGCATCAATAGCTTGTACAACGTCACTGTCAGCTTTTAACTGCAATTGACCGTCAACGTACTCAACGCCTACTTTATCCGCTAAATCGTCGCCGATCTCCTGCATTTTTGCGTTATAGGCTTCCCAATCTACAGCATTTTCGTCTGTATAATCTTTAGCATTACGTTCTGCCTCATCTGCCCTGTCGTCGGCATGACCTTTAGCGTTATCCTCGGCACGATTAGCCTTATCAGTTGCGTCTTGCCCTGCATCCTCCCTGACAAATTCGTCTTGGTCTTCGGCATGCTTTTTAGCATTACTCTCCGCCTGCTCGGATTTCTGAGAAGCATCTCTTTTTGCCTCTTCATCATAAACAATGTCTTGATCATCGGCATGGCGTTTAGCTTCCTGTTCAGCTTGATATGCCTCTTCACCTGCGTATTCTTTAGATTCGTCAAGGATTTCAAGTGCCTGCTCAATACGTGCTCTTTCTTCCTCGGATAAGCGTTCATCCCCATATTCCATGGCCTCACGCATCCGTTCAACAGCTAACCGGGCAGGTAATTCCTGCTGCTCAATGCCTTTCAAATCGTCAAATTCACGCTTAATTTTGTTGATTAAAGTTGGCTGCGCTTCTCCGAAAACAGCCTCCAAGATAAACCCACCGGGCTCATGGATTTCTTTAAACTCGGTGATGGGAGCGTTCATTGTAATGTTCCACTTTTTATTAAAGACCTGTACCACATCACCTAAACGAAAATCAGTCTCATATTCAAATGGTGTACTCATGGCAAAATCATTATTGCGGTTAATGCTAGGTGTCAGTATTTGAGCTTCCAAATAAAACGTAGTCTCAAACTCTCTCATCCTACGTTGACCACGTTCAATTAACAGCTGCTCGTATTCTTCAGGTGGAAGTTCTTCTTCTGTTTCCTCGTCCGTTTCGGAAACGTCCCGGGCATCTATAAATATTTCATGCAGATCTATGCCTTTTGCTTCACCGATTTTTACAATTTTTCTTTCTACGCCTTCACCTTGACCGCCTACATAGCCAACATTTTTATAGTTTAAATCGGAATCGACAAACTGCTGCGTCTTTATTGTGGAAAAATCGGGACTAAAAAAAACAGGTTGTAAGCCTGCTTCATTTCTTTGCGTGACATTTCTCGGTTCCACTACGTCAAATATCCACTTCCTGCGTTCCATGTCAGCATACATAATCCAGCCAAGATTAGCCTGCTTACTTATCGCAGTCAGTTCATCGGAAACATTTTTAAACCGGGATTCCCATTCAACATGTGCACCTCTCTCTTGATCTGCAGCTATTTCGATGAATTCTATTTTTCGGTCAGAGTCAACCGGATTAATAAAATGATTCTCGACATAGTGCTTCATGACTGTTTCAGCGTTTCCGCTTTTACGATCGTGGGAAGTATTCTCCGGCGGTATGGTTGCACGCTGATCTAGCACGCCCTCAAGTGTTACACCTGTAATGCGCCAATTTTCGGATGCCTTTCCATTTTGATCAAGTGCTACCTCTCTATGCCTGATTAGCATCGCTTTGTCGCCACGCTTATCCAGTACAATGAGATTGCCCTTTACAAAGTATTCAGCGCTTTCGATATACTGATTAATATGCAGTTCAAAGTCTCCCACTTCATAAAAACGCGGCATAAACTGTAAGGATAAATAATTATCCGTTTCGGTGAGCATGTTTAAATTTTTATCATAAACTCTGATAGGCTGCATGTTATCGCCATCTTCCTTTTACAAAGTAACCAAGTACAACTCTTGCGCTGTCATGATTAGTTGTGCTCAAAACTCTAAAACTAGGGGTGGATGATCCTGTACTGGATGATGCAGCCCAAATATTAAATACAGACTGTTCACGTGGGAAGATATTAAAATAGTGTATTTCCTCAAAGTTTTTGTCTAATGGTAATACAAAGTTATCGTCAGCACGCCAAATATCACTGCTTCCAATTGCAGAATCAATTGCAATATTACCCAAGTCTATAACGCCATGATATTCCATTGAGCCATCCGTGTACTGTACCCAGTGATTATTTCCATGTCTGCCTTTATCAAATACCATTATTTCTTCCTGCCATCTGCCCCATATGCTAGATGACGATGTGGTATTGGACTGACGGCTAAACTTGCCGTACACCTGATAATCATTATTCTGCGACCAATCAAACACTGTAAATGTCTGAACACCGGATCCTGCTCGATCAATATTCAAGTCCACTCTTGCCCGTAAGCTTGATAGCCCTCGTCCATAATCTGAAGGACTAATGCCAATACTGTCCATCCACTCCTGCAATTCATCTCCGTTATTTTCACCGTGGAGTCTAAAGCCGTAAACTCCGGGGTCAAATGCTGAAGATGCTCTCTGCGGACTGTATATGTCCACGCTGTCAAGCTGTGACGATACTGTCGGTGTTAATCTGACACGACCACAAGCATCCGGATCCCCGCGCTCATCCGTGATCTGGGAATCATCAATAAATGATTTTCCTGCTTCAATTAATATTTGTGCAAGGGATATTTCCCAAACATAATCATTGCGTGTTAATTCAGGTGGTGACGGATTGCTACCCTCGGTACCTTTTTTGATAAACGCCCTTATATTTCTAACGTCAACATCACGATTAAGCCTTAACACAATACGGTCAATTCTGTTCTGTGTTGCGCTTGCTGTGTCGTGAGTTAAATTAAAACTTGTCGTATTTGTGTATTCATGACCTTGTATAAATGCAGAGCCGGGCTGTATGGTGACATTCATTGAGTTACTGGATGACACTGCCAAACCGTCAAAGAAACCGTCACCTAAAAAGTTTATAAAAAACTGTGCAAAGTCATTCGCTTGATAGGTTCTTTCGTCTCCGGCTACGCTATTAAAAAAACGTGATAGTTCTGCCATTTAATCACCCACTTTGTCTACGAAAATATATTTTTCATAGTTGGTTTCTTTCACGAAATCTTTTATTTCATCAATATCTTCATCTGCTATTCTTATTTTATCGAGTCCTTTATCTAAATAAACTCCTTCACAATCATTAACGATACCTTCCTTACTGCAATCACTGATAACCTCCAAGTCACCGAATTTTTCTTTTGCCTTTTCTAACAGGGAAATTAGTTCAGAGACACGCATTTGATCAACTCCTTTCAATTAAAAAAGCACCTCGTTTGAGATGCTTAAGCAGGTTGAAAATTAATATCAGTTTCTCTTATCAATCTAGCTTCTTGTTCAAGTTTTGCATGAGTTGCTTCAAATTCAATAAGCATGTTTTTCATTTCCTCATCTGAAGGCTCTTTAATGCTCGCGTGCTTTCCTACAATTTGGTCATTTTTATAAAACGTCATAATATAGCCTCTTACCATGTTTTCACTCCATCCTAATAAGATAGTAGTCTATAATGTTGTGTGGGTGTTGCTCCTTATAGCTTTCAATCATTACCTTCTCATCACCCATTTGGATGACGTCTCCCATCTCCAATTCACGATCTTTCAAGAAATCATGCTTATCTGATGTAGTTTCCAATACCATTTGGTCATCAAGATAAAATCTCATTAAAGTATTTTCCATCTTTATCACTCCTCTGTCTAATTAATTCGACAGGAAATGATAGATTCCTTTAAATTTATATCCCAACATATTGCGAATGCCACCCAATAGCCGCAATGGCTTCAGCAATACCTTCATCAGCTGTATACCGCAATTCATTCTCACCGATTTCCAGCTGCCAAAAATCAGAGTTATGGTCAAAATAGCCCATTGCCTTTATAATTTGATTCGGCCGGTGTATCTCTACACGCTTTGCTTGCGGGTTAGTGTCAATGTAAAGCACTTCCTCGGCTCCGATTCTCGTATTAACCTGCATGTATTCTCCGGTTGTACGGTTTTCAATCATTGGTCTTGTTATCGGGCCTTGTATTGTGATTATTACAGGCGCGGATGTGTCGCCGTCATTTGTAATAGTTGTAACGTCTCCCTCGATTCCAAACTGGACAGGAAACGTAAAAGGAAACGTGAATTTTCCTTCATATGCTCTGAGTGAACGAGAAACCTGCTGTGGGTCTCGCCAGTATGGGTTTGGACATTTCCAGGTGATCGAAAAATCCTGCCAAACACTTTGGCCACGTTCCGGAAATACTACCCCGCCATCTAATGCCCCGTATATTTCTTTTATGTCTCCATCAAGCTCCAAGGTGATTTTTCCTAATCCTAACTTTGGGTTGCAGACGCGTGAAATAAAACGCCGGTACTTCCTAATTGTTTCCTTATCTTTAAAAGTAATGGATCCCTCTAAATCTATAAAACGTGGTTGTAATATCGTATCGATATGAGTTTCCCCGTCCTGATAAGGACTTTTCTGCCCTTGTAAATCAGCGTTTATTTCTCCTATTCCTTCTAACGACTCAATTAAAAAAGGCGATAGATAAAAGACTATCGTTTCGCCTCTGGCGTTTTCATATGTTAATCGTCTCAATATCTATCACCTCCATTCCAATGCTAAGTGCCGAGAAGCTTGTTTTAATTTCCTTGCATTTTCAGATGGGCTTGTTGGTTCTGGGCTGTTTATAGTTATATTTTGGGTGACTCCAGATGAACTGTTTTTCTCCATTCTTTCTTTTGCCAGAAGTTCTAACAGCTGATCAAGCTTGTCTTCTAACCCGGTATGTTTTATTTCATGTTCTACTTTTAGGGTTTGCTTATTGCTACCTACCGCCATAGCGATTCCGCTTATAGCCTGTTTATACCCTTGCAGTTCTTTATTTAAAGATTCAAGAGCGTCTTTACCAACAAGGGAAGCTTTTTCAGCTGTTTCTTTTCTGCCTTTATCAATTGAATTGGCAAAACCAGCAATGAAGTTTTCTCCTGTTTCTTCTGTTTCTCTTGAAGGTGAAGCCGTTCGGATCGAACTGTTTAAAGCACTTAACGCTGTCCGCCCTAAATTCCATGCTCTATTCCAAATTGAACCATTGTTGTCATTAATATTATTTCTAAAACCACTAACAAAGTTTCTTCCGGTGCCAGAAGTATCCACACTCGCAAGCCCATCACGCCCACTCCGAGCAATGCCTGCACCTGCAGCTTCAACTTGTCCATTCCATCCAGTAAGGCCGCCTCTAAACTCTCGACCAGCTTTACTTCCACCGCCGCCGTCTGTCGTGCTTCCAAGAATCCTTGTAACCCCTGCGGTCAATCGGTTAGCAGAAGCTTCATTGTTACTTTGGGTGGACTCTAAACCGGATCGGTGAGCATCACCTTTGTTTTTACCAGCATTTTCAGATTCTGTATTACCTTCTCCGATTCCTTGAAGGGTTCTCTTGCTAAACTCACGTCCGCTGTGATTGTTAGCCTCCCGTGTACCATCTAGCCCTTTCCTGTGGGCATCACCTTTATCTTTACCGTGCTGTTCGGATGTTTCATCACCTGTACCAATTCCTTCGTTGGAAGCATTGGAAAATTGTTCTGCTGCGTTTCTCGCTTGAGACGTTGTGCTGTCAAGACCTTTAATATAATGGTCACCAGAAGCTTTACCGAGCGATTCGGTTTCCTCTTGGCTTTCCCTGATTCGCACGTTATGGGCTTCCACAATCTCATCGGCTGACCTTTGAGCGCCCGGGATTGTTTCATCTAATCCCATGATGTAATGGTCACCTTTAGCCTTGCCGGCTTCCATTGCTTCTTCTGCGCCTTCTGATAAAGCTTCTGTGGAGTCACGGTTCAACTCATCCATAAGGATTAAAGCTTCTTCGTAGGTATAACCGAGAGATTCTAAAAACTCAATCTGCTGTTCATTGGCTACGCGGTTTGTGTCGCTTGCAAACTTTTCGGTGTTGGCTAAATAATCCTCTTGCCTTTTAAGCCATCTGTCGAAGTATTCTTCGTCGGTTTCATCTCTTTCTCTTGCCACTCGACGCCCCGTTGTTGAAAGCTCTTCTTCTACTTTTCCCCGTTCTAAGATTTTCCCTGATTCCAGATCGATCAATTCTCCACGTTTGTCAACGTGCCCAGCCAATTCTTGCAGAGCATCATTACGCTGTGAGGCTGCATCCTCATACATGCCTGTTGTCATCTGCTCTAAACCTTTTAGCATTTCGGCATGAGTTTCAGCATCTATGTGCTCTTGAGCAAGCGCCTGATCCATGACACTTTTCTTATCACTGTAATGCTGCTGGATTGCCTCAAGAGATCCGTCGAAAGTTTCATTGATTCTTCCAATGAATTCTTCTACTTGATCATTCTGAATAGCGCCGCCCTGATCAATGATGCGCTCTTGTATAGCTTGCATTTCCCTTTGTGTCTGGGCGAATACTCCTGCGCCTTCATCCATGATGAGATAAGCTTCATCATATGCCTTTTGAACCTTTTCAGGGTAGTCAGCCCAATTGGCACCATATTCATCAATGATTTCATTTATGGTGTCTCTGGCACGTCTGTATTCGGCTATTTCCGAGTCAATCGTTTCAATGATATCATCTGTTATCTGTTCAGATCTTGCAGCCCCAGCTTCACCTACAGAACCATAGATTTCATTAACAACCCGCGTCAGTTCATCTTTTTGCTGTTCTAATTCAGCTATAACCACATCAGCCATATCAGCAAAAGCTTGACGTAATTCTTCTTTGGTTGCCTCTGCTTCATCACCGGACATGGTGCGAAGTTCTACCATTTTAATTTTGGCATGTTCATATAAATCAGTGTAAGCTTTCACACCTGTTTGAGTTCCTTCTGAAAGATTCTCACCATAGTTCAGTGCTTCTCTTTTAGCCTCTCTTTGGGATTCCTCTACTGCTTTGGTGTGTTGTTCGATGCCATATAATGCAGTAGCTAACCCACCTAATAAGGCTGTACCGCCGACAATCGCAACGCCGATTGGGCCAGCAAATGCCATTAATGCACCAATACCAGCAACTAAACCTGCTACGGCTGTTGTAACACCTAAAACACCAGTAGCCATTAACGCCGTCTTGGCAATCGCTTCAACTGTTTCGCTGTCCATATCAACAAGACTTTGTGTGAATTCGGTTAGCCAATCAACCCCATCTCGCACATAGGGAATTAATTTTTGACCAAGTTCAATCTGCAATCCTTCAAATGCTGATTTTAACTCAGTTACAGATCCTTGCAAGTTATCCTGCATGGTTTCAGCCATATCACTCGCTGCACCTTCAGAATTTTGTAAGTCAGTTGTATAATCCGCTAACACACCAGAACCTTGTTTTAACAAGGCTGACCAACCAGCTGTAGATTCACTACCGAAGAGTGTTGCCAGGGCTGCTGTTTCAGCTTGAGAAGACATCCCATCTAAGCCGTCTTCTAATTCAGCCACAACGCCATCAAGGGACTTCATATTCCCGTCTGCGTCAAATACATTAATTCCAAGTTCTTCAATCAAATCAGATGCTTCACCTGTGGGCTTAGATAGTCTAATTAAACCTTGTCTTAGTTGCCTTCCGGATTTTTGCCCTTGTATCCCTGCATCAGACATGACCATTACACCGGATGATAAATCTTCAATATCCATCCCTAACGTACTGGCAATTGGGGCAACAGTAGCCATAGCATCTCCCATTTGCTCAACGTTCGTGTTCGCATTTGATGATGCACTAGCTAGTACGTCAGATACCCTTCCGGCTTCTTCTGCTTCATAATTAAACCCTGATATGATATTTGAAGTTATGTCCGCAGCTCGTCCTAAATCCATTTGTGCTGCTGCCGCTAAATCCAGAAGTGCGGGCGTGGCTTCTAAAATTTGATTAGTATCAAAACCAGCCATCCCTAAGAAGCCCATTGCATCTGCTGCTTCAGATGCACCAAAAACTGTGCTGCTGCCGAGCTCTAACGCTTTCCCTTCTAGCTGTTCAAATTCATCACCTGTGGCACCAGTCAAAGCTTGGACCCGGCTCATTTCTGTATCGAAGTCAGAAGCTGTAGTTACTACACGTTTACCTAAATTCGTAAGCCCCTTGAACATAACACCCGTGGCAGCACCAACAGCAGCACCTGTTTTCGCCATTGTCTTACCAACATCACGAAACTGTTTATCAAATTCTTCATAAGTCATTCGCGTATTTTGACCTTCAGAATTCAATCGTTTAAGTTGCCCTTCATACTTTTTCATTTCAGCTTCAGTGTTGTTTAAACGGCGAGAGAGTTCTTCTTGCTTCTGTGCATGTTCTTCTTCGGTGATATTTCCTCTTTCCAGTTCTGCAGTCCAGTGCTGTTGTTCCTGTGTAATTGCCTTTACTCTGGTTTCGTACTGTCCGATAATCCCGTTAAGCTGTGTTTTCTTTGCTCCGGTATTATCTAATTTATTACCGTATTCATCTGTTTCAGCGGATGCGTTTCGAAATTCCGAGTTGATTGTTTTCATCTGATTACTAGTTTCGGACATAGCACTTTTAAACTGTGACGTGTTCGCAATCAGATTAACCCTTAAATTCCTTCCACTCATAAATTCACCCGCCTTTCTAGTTAGATTCCAAGATCATCGATATATAATTTGTCATCTTCATTACTTTCTTTTTCTTGTTTACGTCTACCAAGCAATTGCAAATGGTAGACCATATCCATGTTGTCGATATCGTTTTGCGATATACCAATATCAATTAATTGGTTGTACATGTCCATGACTGTTTCATTTATGTTTTTTTTTCGTCTTCATTCGCTGTTAAATCCACATCTTTCAACAACATTTCTGCTGCCATTGTTACTTGACCCATGACAAAATACGTACAGGCATTAACAGTTTTCATGATGTCCCTTGAGTCAGCACCTTCTTCAAATTGCTGTAGGGTGAATTGGTTGCCAAACACATCACAAACAAATTGATAATAAGAATCCAAATCAGCGATAGTCGGGATTCCTGATGTGATTTCCTCCGATATCATTCCGGCTTCTTTTAAAAGTGTGCCGCTTATCCGTTTCGGTGTAACAAATCGTTGCATTTTACCGTCTATTTCAAGTTCAATTGAAATTGGTTTATGTTCTTCTTTTACTTTTTCAGCCAATCAAACCACTCCTTAACTAAATAAAAAGAGTGAGCAATATGCCCACTCTTAATAATCAATATCTCCAATATTATTTAATTCTGTTTCTTCATCGCCCTCGCCATTTTCTGGTTCTTCGGGCTCATTAGGGTGTGGTTTCCCCTGGAAGTTCAGAGGCAACTTCTTCACCATAAACAACTTCTGCGAACCATTCATCAGATGTAACCGTCTCTGTGCTTAAACGTGCTCTCCATTCACCGTTATAGCTAAGTGGAGTAAAGCTAATAGACAGGTTAGCGTCCTGCGCCGTAATGGCTCCCTCATCTGTAGCATGTTCAATTCCCATAACAGATGGGGATCCTTTTAACAACCAGTAAAAACGCTTGCCGCCTCCCCGCAATCTTGCTTCAAATCCGAGTGCGATTTCTTTTTTAATGTCATCTTTATTAGAAAAAGTAACTCCATTTACTACTTTTTCCCCGAACATTTCTGCCTGCATATCCTCAGGAATGTCAATAGCTGCCATATCTACATCAAAACTCTCAAAGTTATCCAAATAAGCAAATACGCCATTGTCGGCATACTTCGGTGTTCTGTCCTCGTTCGGTGTACCTGATACACTTACTGCACCATCAATACGTTCAACAGTACTGTATTCAACTCCTGTGTTATCATCACTTTCCAATAAAGCAATATGGAAATTTGACAAACCGTGAATGATTTTCGCTTGTTTCTCTGCCATTATTCATTACCTCCATAAAAGTTTTTTTCGTAGCGTAAAGCCACGTGGTAAAGTTCTGTGTCTGTTTCATATAAACCTTGTTGATCGTACTTGCCGTATTCCAAAGATTTCATAATTCTATCGACAGCCTTGATCATTGCTTTTTCATGAATGATAGTTTGGCTATTGTTAAATATGCTAACTTGAAAATTAACAGTAGCTTGTGTTTCGTCATTATCTGCATGACCGGACGGGACGTTATTTAATTCCGAATAAACCACCCGCGGGAACGGTGAATCCTGTTTTGCCACAAGATTATGAAAGCCACCCTTTGATAGAGTGGCCAGTTCATCATCTTCTGTTAATGCTTGAAATAACTCGGATTGCGCTTCGTAATTTCCTAAATCTGTTGTCACGATACCACCCTCTCTAACACCCTCATCATTGCACTGGTTGCCGCCCTCTCGCTTTGAGCCCCTGAACGCTCAACTGGTCTTTGTGGCGCTTGATAAGATGTTCCGTATTCAACAAACTTCCCTCTCCACCGTAAAGACATTTTAGGGCCAACATTTATCCCCGTGCCTTCTGCTATTTTGGAAGGGCGGCCAACATTAATATTGTCTTTGATGTGTTCTCCATCGGATCCTGATCGATTCCAGTTTTGTTCTTGTTGCTTTTTAACAATTTCAGCACCATCTTTAACTGCTTCATTTTCTAATTTAGTGAGTTCATCGCTTGCCATGCGGCTAAATTGTGTTGTGAGTTCATCAAATCCGGATACGTCTAATTTCATTACCTCACCTCACCTCATTTACGATAAATTCAAATTCCGCATTTCTTTCTTCGAGATTATTCATATACTCGATTTCAAAAACGCGATTTTTATGAGTGAGTCTTAATTTCTCTCCCAGTTCATAATATTTATCTTCCACATCTTTACGATAACGGGTGTTTATTCTAGCCGATATTTCCGCTTGTTTTGCACCAGCCATAATAAACTCATTCCCCCGGATATTGCGGATCTGGGCGTAGGTTGTACCCAGATCACTTTTAACCCAATCATCAACCCAATGACCGGATTCATTCTGTACTTGTTTTACTTCTTCAAACTGTACAATTTTATTAAATCTGGCAGGGTTGTTTAATTGATTCATTGTTGCCATTGATGATCTATTCATTTTTAACCAACCCCGCTTGTAAAATCATACTTGTGAGCGTTCTGTCCAGTTCCTGTGCAATTTGAGTGTTTCTGTTTTCATACCAGTTGGTTACTAACAACAACACAATTTGCTGGTGAATATTAATCTCTTCATCAAATTGCTGCCCGGTTGCATTTTTGATATATTCTTTAGCTGTTTCAATAAGATGCAGCAGTAATTCATCTTCATAATCATAATGTTCATCTAATCGTAAAAATTGTTTTACTAATGGGAGCATTATTCATCACCCTTTAGCAATTCTGATGCATTGTCTTTCCCTTGCACCTTCTGACCATTGACTTCATACCAACCACCACCTAAATGATAGTTTGCTATGTTGCCCTCACCTTCTTCATTTTCTTCTGGTTCATCGGGCGTATTAGGGAGTTTCAGGTGCTTCAGTTACAAAGTTAAGCACAATGACAGACTTCTCATCCAGGATACGAACGTCTTGGCGTACAGCAACCATTAACGCTTCGCCAAAATGCATGTAGTTTGTCCAAGCTGCTTGATATTGAGAACGGTCAAACAGGACAATACCATCTTTTAAGTTACCAATGATGATTGTGTTTGCATTGTTATCGCCAATCATTTCATCCGGAAGAACTTCAACAGTCGCTCCAAGCAAGCGTTTTGTAGTAGGTTCTTTCACATCTGGTTGCAGTAAATAGTTACCCTCTTTATCTTTCATTTTGTCAAGAGTGGCAAATGCAGTTTTAGACACAATAGCTACGTTATGATCGTAATTCGGCAGTAATTTCAGATTGATAGCATCTTTAATACCGTCCATGCCAACTGCTTCTACCTTTTCAAATTCAAGTGTTGACGGGTTGCCGTTAACTTGTCCAGGTGTACCGTTTTTGATGGCATTAACGATCGCCTTATTACGAGTGGCGGCAACTGTACGAGCTAACCATGTCATTAATTCAGACAGAATATTAACTGCGGCATCCTCAATTGCTTCACGGGATACTAAAAAGTAACCTCGGTGTGTTCTAATCTCGTAACCTAAATTGTAAAATGGCTTAACAGCAAGTGCTGGATTCTCTGCCAGTTCTTCAACTTCTGGAAGTGCAGCGACTTCTGATTCACGAATTACCGGATATTTACCAGAACCATAGCTAACTGATTTCACCGTTACAAATCTGTCCAGGTTGTATTCCTTTTCTTTCAGTTTCATAATGCTGTTGATTACTTCTTCAGGAATAACAACAAACCCGGAATCAGTTTTTAAATTATCTCCGTCAATTTCTCTTGTTTCGAGATAACTTTTGAAAGCATCACGCTGTTCGTCATTTGGTTCAACTCTTTCTTCATTGCCATTATCAACTTTACGGAAGTTGGCAGGATCAAACTCACGATTTTCTCCCCCCTCCCGTTGTTCTCCTGGTTTAGTTCCATCGAGCGCATTCTGTCGAGCTTCAATTTCTACCTTTTCATCATTCAATTCACGTACTTCTTTTTCCAAATCAGAATACTTTGCATCGCCGCGTTTTTCATCATCCGTAAGCATTTCACGAATTTCTGCCAAACGATCTGTAATTTCTTTTAATCGTTTTCCTTCTTTATCACCATTAAAAAATTGAAGCTGCATCTTTAATCCTTTTTGTTTAACTGTCATTATTAAATTCCTCCTAAATCAATCAAAGTTTTTATTTTTGCTGCTTGCTGTTCTCGGTATTCTTTAATTTCATTGTCGTATTCTTTCATTCTGTCAAATCCGCGTGCTGAAACTTCACTATCTGGATAGGCAGGAAAAGCAACCGCAGATACCTCCAAGAGACGAGCTTTTGTGACTGTTCTCAGGGGTAAATCATCATCTGGTTCTTGGATTTCATCTGATTCAACCATAAATCCAAAGGACATTCCATCAACATCACCACGGTTAATAGTTTCATAAGCATCATTACCAAGAGTTGTTTTAGGTAAATCAAGTTCTACCCGCAAACCCGTGTCATCTTCTTTCAACCTTAAAGTGCTGTTTTTTGTTCTCCCAAGAACTTGAGAAACGTCGTGAGACCATAAAAAACGCTGATCATCATTTTTTAAAGAATCAGCGAATGCTCCTTTTTTGATTTGTTCACGAAACTTGTAAAAATAGCCAAGTACATGAGATTTCTTTTCCCATTTAACGGCATGGCCGGATAATGTCCGATTGCCATCCTCATCTTCCCTGACTTCAATATCACCTGTCACCAATTCTCTAATTTCCGTTTTGTCCATTAGCTTCACCACCTTTCATAAACTGCTTACCAGCAAAACTGACAGGCATCATGTTTCCATTAAAATAAAGCTTGTCTCCTTCTGGTTCAGGAGGCAGGTTTTCCTTACCTCTTGCTTCATTCGGTTTTAAGAATCCGCCTTGAATGCCTTCGTTATATGCTTTGTAACGTGTTTCCAAATCTGACCGAAGCATAGCATCAACATTAAACCGAATAAAAAAGCCCTCACTGATTTCTTTTTCAGTAAGAAGCTTGTAAGACATTTCCTGTTCATATCCAGTTAAAATTGGTTGTAATGTATCAGCATAAAATTCTTTGTTTTGCTGCTCTTGGTTATGATGGGTAGACCGTTCCAAGCTATTCAATTGATGCATTTTTACACCGAATGCAGAAGCAATCTGCCTTTCGCTTAACGCCTGCAACTCCACAAACTGCGAATCGGATAATGACGTGCTAATGGATTGATAATCAAATCCAATAGGCAACGGTAGCAATTGGCCAGCCTTTTCTATTCCACCAGAAACGCGACTCATTCTTTTTTGTAATTCAGTTTGACTTTGTTCATCCAAATCACCGATATATTTCACTACACCGCGAGCATGGAGACCATTTTTTAAATAATTATTAGTGAATTGTTGTGCTTCGCTGGCGTTATCAATTACGGTCTGCAGTTGTTTCCGAATTGGCATTGGATCTATGCCATCTTTTGTCATTCCGAGAAAATAAAGAACATCCTCGTAAAAAAAACGATATTGATTACCGCCCTGATGATATTCAAAGTACATCGGTGTTTTTTTGTTTTCCAACAATCCAATATCATCAACATAAGTTGTCAGATGGTCCATATCCAAAGGAATTAACGATACTGGCTCACCATTTTTATTTCTTCCAATCGCCACAACTGAATAACCGTACCAATTACGCTGATATTCGATTGTTTTCCACAGTGTGGATGCGGACATTAGCTTGTTTGGCCGCAATTTCAGCATATTGGAAAGAGCGTGATCGTCAGACTCATCATTACCCTTATGGACTTTAACAGGCAACTTGCTAACATTATCCGATAAAATGCGTAAGGAAGTGATTAGCGTTGTTTCCTTCTTGCCTTTTTTATCCATATTTACACCAAACATTGACTTAAAAACAGGAGATTCCAGCAGTTTATCTACGTCAATATCTTCTTTTTTGACTTCTCTTCCAAACAGTTTCACAAAATAATCACTCCCTTCAAATTAAATTAGATGTGGATCACCTCCTGGTAAATGCTAAGAATAAACCAAACAAAATAAGGACTGCTCCAAGTAAGTACATAGCTGCTATTACATTAATCTGATATGTCGCAACCACAATGAGAGAGAGTCCAGACAAAATAAAAAGCTCATTAATTATATTTTTAATGAACTTGGTGGTTTTCGATATTAAGTTTTTAATTAATTTCATTATGTCATCTTCTTCCCGGTAAGACGATCTACTGTGCCTAAACTTTTAGGTTTAATCTTTCCATCTTCACCAACCCAGTGACACGCATAATGTCGTTGGTATAAATCATCACTTGAAGCTTCTTCAAGTCTCGCAACGTTGAATTCCAATACTTCTGCTTGAATATTTTTATCAGTAATTAGAAAACCACTTTCTAATTCATCTTCAATTCTCTTTCTAACTTTTTCATAGCCTTGTTCATCTAAAGTTGTGTTCACTTTTATGTGCAACATCTTCATTTCATCACCTCATACTATTAGCCCATTCTTCAATGGCTTTATTCGGATCGTATTCCTGCTTTTTATTATTTGCAATCGCCCTAGTCAATCCCATCAACATAGCAATAACACCGTCAATCTTCCCCTGTTCTTTATCAAACATTATCTTTCCAGTGCTGTTTTCTTTGGCTCTCGTGCTTTCTGCCATCCAATTCATAACAGGATTATCGTTATGTCTCAATAAATCATCAAATAATAAATCGTAAAAATCGGATATAGTAGGACTAAATCCAAATCCTTGCACATGATCAACCATGATAAAACCATCATTCTGCAAATCAGAAGCAATTCCACTACTGGAAAACTTATCAAATACGATTTCTTTAATATCATAGATCCGGGACAATTCCCCTATTTTTTGCCTAACGTGCCTATGGTTAACAAAATCTCCTTTTGTAGCTTCGATATATCCCTGTTTTGCATAAGCAGGATATGGGAAATCATCTAATCTTGCATCATCCACAAGCGTATCCGCCGGCTTAAATAAATACGGTATGACATAATACTTTTCATTAACCGGAAACACCAGGACAAATGCAGTAAAGTCTTTCTGTATGGATAAATCTAATCCGGCATAACAAGGCTTACCTTTTAGGAAAGATAAATCTTCTTTTGCTGCACTCTTTTCCCAATAATCCATATTAATAGCACGCTCATTAACCAAAATAACGTGCTGATTCAGATAATATCGCCTGAACTCCGGTTCTTTTACTGGATTAAGAACAACACGTTTTGCATATCGTTCTATTTCTTCTGACTTTCTAAAGCCGCCTTCCAACAGATCAATGCCAGGATTTGCTTTAATCCATTGCTCTTTATCCATGACATCGCAATCATCATCCGCTTTAAAAATGGCGCTGTAAAATGCATTATCTTCAATCTCTCCATTACGAACACTTTGCGCATATTGAAACTTTTCATACTCCAAATTATGTTTGTTTTGACCATCTGAAGCTGTGGTAACGCTAAAAATTAATGGAGCATCACGCTGCCCCATTCCAGTTTCAAGCTTCACGAATGATTGGCCGTGCGTTGTGTCCTCGTGGGTTTCATCTACCAATGCAACGTAAGGCTCAAATGAATCCAGCCTACCCGCATCGGATGACATTACTTTGATATAAGATCCGTTTTTTCGAATGATTTCACGTCTACTGTCAACGATACGGCAATACTTCATAAGTGTTTTATTAT
This sequence comes from Virgibacillus oceani, assembly GCF_041521345.1. Lineage (GTDB taxonomy): Bacteria > Bacillota > Bacilli > Bacillales > Amphibacillaceae > Virgibacillus_N > Virgibacillus_N oceani_A. Next base: position 46,897 of record NZ_JBGOHB010000002.1, read on the forward strand.
TCTTGACCATGAACTTAATCATGTTATAAACGTTAGAAGCTTGATCGCGGCTGTTGGCCACAATGATATTTTGTTGCCCTGGTTCTTTATCGGTAAAAAATATATAAAGCATGATCAATGCCACAAGGAATGACTTTGCATTCTTCCTTGGCATAGTAATAAAGACTTCACGAAATCGCCGGGTGTTATCTTTCACTCTTTTTATGGTCAGTATTTCAATTGCTATTTTTAACTGGAACATCATCAGCTGAATTAATACACCAGCATACGGCAGCTTTAATTTTCTGTAAAACCGGTGGAATTTTTCCGCTTCTTTTTCATCAAAATAATAATCTTCTGTTAGATATTTTTCATCAACTAGTTTCTTTAATTTCATATCACCTCACCTACATTTAACTAATCATGTCTTCCATTTCTGGGTCATTTCCTTCCCCCCTCCCACTCGCTCCTTCACCTTTATTCTTATCCATGCGGATCCTTGAAGCTGGGGTGAAGCCTAATTCTTTAGCAATGGTCTGCATACTCCCAGCAGCATCTTTTGCAATCGACACTTCAGGGCGTTGTTGCACATATCCGTTTGGTGTTTCGAATGTATAGCCTTCATCCATGAGTATTCTTTCACATCGTTTCCATTTAGCGTAAGACTGACAATAAGCTTCAAGTGCTTTCAGGTCTACTTCATTGAATCGGCTTTCGTCGAGCAGAGGCAAGACTCTTTTCCACTCAGTTTTCGCCATACCATCTAGCCAACCTGGCACTCTATATTTTTTACTTCCATTTTCCTCCAATTATCAACTCCCCCCTATCCTAAAAACTGAAAAAGTTGCACGGTCGATGGGGGGTGGGTTCTCAGAGCTTTTCTTGAGAAACTTTTGACCTCCCCCTCCCGAACTTTTTCTTATCTTCAGCTGTTTTTTTGTTGTGACAATCGTGACAAAGTGGCTGACAGTTATTTACGTCTAGCCGTTTTGACCAATCAACCTCAATGGGTATGATATGGTCTGTCAAGTCCGCCGGAGATAAGTCACATTGAATACATAAGTAATGGTTCTTGGCTCTAACATATTCAGAGAGTGCTCGCCATTCCTTTGAGTTATAAAACCTTATTACCGCAGGGTCACGATTTGTATTGTAATACCTGTGACGCTTGAGTTCCTTTTCAATCTGAATGTGTTGGTGCTCTTCGCAATAAGATTCCTTTGTAAGATTGTTGCATCCGAACTCATTGCAGATGCTGTGAGGTTTAGTACTAGTCTGCGGCATGGTCTTTAATTCTGCGCTCGATTTTATTTACAGCAGGATATCCATTGTCCATATCTGCATGCTCGATCGCATAAGACAAGCCGCCCGGAAAAGATGTATCAGTATCCCAATCAAAATGAATGTGTATTTTTTTCGTGATCTCTTCCCCTTTGTAAAACACTTTCGGTACGGAGGTTTCATCTTGGAGTTCGATAACCAATAAAGGCTTATTTGCTGCTTGTATTTTTGAATAAGCTTCTTTCAAATCTCTTTGAATGTCTGTCATTTTCCTCATTTCTCCATCGGCATTCATTATATTTATTCCTAAATCTTGTAGTGAAATCATTATCTCTATCTCCTTTTATATAAAATAAAAAGACACCTACAATTAAGTAAGTGTCTTCAGCTTATTTATTATTTTCATCATCCAATCTAATACTTTATATACACCAAGTGATTTACCTAATTCCATAATGAAGTCGTCCGAAGGATTTGAGTTCATCACACCACTTCCTTCTGCATCTTCTCTTTCAATGCATCCTTATCCCGATTAAGCAGCTTATCATTCATTTTAATCCTAGCTAATAACTGCCTTGATTCTTCAACAGTTTTGGACTGGGCGTACTGTTTACGTTTTTTCATGTTCCGATTAATATCTCTACGCAATTTAGCATCAGTATAATAAGAAACGTATTCAGTATTACAATCAGGACAAGTGAAATAATGTTTATGGATTTGGTTCTTTAACACTTTTGTTTTTAAATCCATTTCAAACTGCGAAAAACAATCATCACATTCTACTTGCATTTAATCACTCCAATCTAAATGGGAGAATGTTTCTTCAATCTCTAGTAGTTCATCAAGAAATTCACTGAATGCTTCTTGTTCTTCTGGTTTCAATACATCCAGTAATTGATCTGTGTTTCCTCTAGCTACATCTATACCGTTTGTATCTATATCTTGAATAACCATATCGTAAAAGTTTGTTCCTGCTTCCGTTGTAAAGGTTTCATAAGTTTCATCGTAATCAGAGATTAAATTGTTTATCGAGTTCAAATAAATTTCTTTTTCAGCTTCCTCTGATTGTTCGTAAGTTTCTTCTCTTGCATTTTCTATAAACTCATCTATGTCAAATTCATCATCTTGTTCACTCTTTACTTCTTCACCTTCGGATTGTTCCATTGGTTCCATCTCTTCAGCATTTACTTCTGCTGATTCTTCATCATCTCCCGAACACCCAACTACAAATAATGCAGCAAACAATATAAATAATACCTTCTTCATAAATCCCCCACTCCTTTATTATTATTATCGGTCAGTTGGAAGGATTATGCAATACCAAATTATTGACACAGCTTACAGTGATTAACCGATGTCTCGATAAATTTATAAGCTGTGTCCTCAGGTATGGGAGATTTTCCTATACTAACATAATATCACGGAAGTAGACTCTCAGAGTGCCAACTTAGTGCCATTTTTATCTTTCACCCAGCTCCTTAGCTATTTCATAGATAAAATGTTTCCTCCAACGGATGGCTGTTCTGCGGCTTGTGTCGGTCTCTTTGGCCACTCCGTCCCATGTTAATTCACCCGGTTTGTCCCAATAATATATTTTGATAACTTCCTGTTTTTCAGGAATTAAACCGGCATACACTTTTTTAATTGCTCCGGAAACCTGCTTCATCCGTTGCAAAGTCTTATGCTCAACCAAAAGAGTAGCTGTCTTTCCGGTTGGATCTCCTGGAATCCTAACTGAGTTAGCTCCTTTTACGATTGTCGGATCGTCCGGTTCTTCCTCGTATGGATCCAATAGTTCTGACTCCGTTAATTCTATCTCTTTCAAAGTTTCGTGAAGGTTATAAACTTCAGCCTCGATGTATTTAAACGTGCTGCGCTTTAATTGCAAGTCATGACCCCTCCTTCACTTTTTCAATTCTTGCTTTAACAGCTTCCAGTAATGCATCTTGGGTAACAGCTTTACCTTGCAAGGCATCTTCCACGTTTTCATCCATGCCCCCGCTGACAATAAGCTTGTGGATAATAACTTTTTCTTTCTGGCCTTGACGGACCAGTCTTGCGTTTGCCTGCTCGTACAACTCCAGGCTCCAATTTAGGCTAAACCAGATAACATGGTTTCCGCCTTCCTGCAAGTTTAATCCGTATCCGGCTGATGCAGGATGGGCAAGCAGTACGTCGATTTCTTTATTATTCCAGTCTGCTTCATCCTGGGCTGTTTTAAGGTCCCGGATCCGTAAGCCTGTTTTGGCAAGTGTTTTTTTAATTCGCTCCCTGTCATGCTGATAGCTGTAATACACGATAACCGGCTGGCCATTTAAGGCTTCAATCGTCTCCTGAAATGCTTCCAGTTTATCGTTATGGATATCTAAAACATTTCTATCCTCGTCATAAACTGCTCCGTTGCAAAGTTGAAGAAGTTTTCCACCTAACACAGCTGCAGAAGCCGCCGTTATTTCCGATTCGTCCACTTCCAGAAGCATCTCCTTCTCCAATTTCTCGTAAGCTCTTTTGGCTTTATCGCTAAGAACAACCGGAATCGTGTTATATGTTTCAGGTGGCAGCTCTATATAATCTTTGGCTTTCATACTGACTACAATGTCCCTAAGCATATCGTAAATTTTCTCCTCGGCTCCTGGTTTCGGTGCGTAAGAGAAAACTCTATCACGGTTACGCTGATCCGGCTCAAAATATCTTTCCCGGAAACCAGTTATTTTCGATCCGAGTCTTTTGCCTTCATCCAGCAAATAAATCTGTGCCCACGTATCAAGTAAACCGTTTGGAGCCGGTGTACCGGTTAGTTCTACAATCCTGTTTATATGCTTCCTTACGCTCTTCAAAGCTTTAAATCTTTTAGACTGGTGATTTTTAAAACTGCTTGATTCGTCCAGCACTACCATGTCAAAAGGCCAGCTGTTCCGGTAATAATCGACAAGCCAGGTAACGTTATCCCGGTTGATAACGTATATATCTGCCGGTGTATTTAGCGCCCGGATCCGCTTGTTCCTGGACCCAAGCACAATGGAAAACCGTAACATCTTCAGGTGATCCCACTTCTTTGCTTCGTTTGTCCATGTTCCCTGGGCCACTTTTTTAGGTGCAACTACCAAAACCTTATTCACTGCAAATCGGTTATATTTTAAATCGTTTATGGCTGTAAGTGTAATTACGGTTTTTCCAAGTCCCATTCCAAGCCATAACGCGATGGCCGGTGTTTGAAGTATCCGGTGGATATTGTATTTTTGATAGCTGTGCGGGATAAACTTCATTTCTGAAGCTCTCCATCAACAAACAAATCCACCAGTTCTTTGCTGTCGATTAAAAACACCTTGCAGCCGAAACCTTCTAAATCCCGCATTTGTTTAATTTGTAAAGGCCTTGGCTTTTTACCTGGTGCTTTTAATTCCACAAAAGAAACTTTGTTTCCGGGAAAAACAACCAACCTGTCCGGCACGCCATCATTTCCAGGTGATTCAAATTTATAAGCTTTACCTCCGGCTTTTTTAACTTCTTTTCTCAAGTACTCCTCAATGTCTCTTTCTCTCAATTTACAAACCTCGCTTTCTAACATGTCTACTTTCTCAACCGCGCCCGCGTACAAGCGCTATATTAGGCGTACAGGCAGTTACTATATACGCCTAATCCATCTATATTACCTATTTATATACTTTTATATATTTAAGGTAGACAAGGTAGACAAAGTAATATAAATATAGATATATCAAGGGTTTAGCTGTCTACTTTCCCCGTCTACTTTCTCACTTTTCAAAGTAGACAAGGTAGACATTTCCATTTTTTACAAGGTAGACAATACAGGGTCAAAGTAGACAATTTTAAGGCAGAAGGTAGACAGCTTTTAACCCTAAAATATTCTTACGTATCCACCTTTTACTTTTCCGTATGGGCCGTACCTGAAAGGTGTTGCTTTCTTTTCCCAACCTTCTATGTTGCTTAAGATGTCGTTAATCCGCATTGTCTCTGATCGTTTTAAACGGTTTACTTTTTCACTGAAACACTCTTCCCATATTTCAGCCGCACATATACGGTCACGATTCATAAGTTCCACGTCACTGCGGCCAAAATCTCCAGACCAATACATTTTCCGAGTAGCCTTATCCTTTTTATACCAATCAACCGGTACTTTTCTTTCAACAAATTCACGTATAATACTTTCCCAAGGATCCTGTTCTGCATGATTCTCCTGCTGCCGCTTTGCCTCCGCTAACAGATCTCCCGTTAATATCAGCGACTCGCCCAGCCGCCAATACATAACTGCCTCAGCCCATAACTGATCAACTTCACCGTCTAAATCATCAAACACGCTTTTAATCGGCTGCTGCACACCTACGTCAACGGGAAGAAAACGCCGGCCGCCTGTTGGATCCTTTAAATAATCACTTCTATTACTGGTGCCAAAAAACACGTTTTTACGTGGATGCTTTTCCGTTTTACGTGCATAAGCTGCCCGGTAATGATCTTCAGTCCTTGTTAAAAAACCTTTGATGGTGTTTAAATCTGATTTATTGTAAGCACTCATTTCACTGATTTCTACTATCCATACTCCTTGAAGTAGTTCAGCCGCATCTTTACCTTCAAATGATTCCAGGGCATCACTAAACCAGGTCTGCCCCATTTTATGGATCAAGGTGGATTTACCCAATCCCTGCTCCCCGGTTAGTACAGGCATGGTGTCGTGTTTTATTCCGGGACTCGTGGCACGGGCTACAGCTGCAGTAAATGATTTACGGGTAACGGCACGCGAGTAAGCCGTGTCTGCAGCACCCAGATAATCAATAAACAGCGTATCCAGCCTTTTTACACCATCCCATTTCAAACTGTGTAAGTAGTCGGTAACCGGATTAAAAGCGTGCTTTGCGGCGCATTGACTTAAAGCATGCATCATTTTTTCTTTGGATTGGAAACCTAAAATCTTTTCCAAGTAAATAAGTAATCCGGAGTCGTCATTTTCCGACCATTTAAATTCCCCTTCTTGGTTGTTTCTGGGCGCCCAGGGCAACGGCGCAATACCTACAATGGAATCTGCAAAGTCATCTAATAGAATCCTGCCCTTTAAATTATTTTCTCCCTCAAGCGCAATTAATATATTCTCAATTGTCTTTTGCGGCTGTCCGGTGGAAGGATGGATCTTAAGCATTTTTATCCAGCTGTAATCTTCCTTTTTAACCTCGGATCCCGGGTTATCCTCCGGAGCATCCGCTGCCGGATCACCGAAATCCGCAATAGCCTGTTCGTACCGTTCCTGGTTAATAATTTCAGCTACTCCCGCATCATTTAAAGCAAAAGCGCTCATCTGCGTAAATGAAGGCAGCTTATTAACCGGAGTTTCCGGCTTGGCATCGTCGTCCTCATCTCCGTACTTATGCAACCGTACCAGGTCAAAAGCATTTACTAATTTACCGCTGCAGGGATCCGTAGCATGGTGAGAGTAAAGGAAAAGCCCATCATCGTATATCACGGCACCGCCTACAGTGGATCCGTCTACAAACGTATACCTGCCATCATCAGTGGGCTCATATACACCGGGTAAAAACGTCTGAATAGCGCTGTGGATATCATACTGCCGGCAAAATGCGCCGATAACGCCACGTTTTTCAAGCGGATTACCTTGTTTGGCTGCAAGCCTTACATGGGATTCACTGGCTCCCGGCACCTGTGGCCACTCTTGAATGTTTCGCCAGTCAGTGTACATGGAAAGTAACCCATCAACATCCAGAAGCGGCTTATCAGCGAACTGGAAAACATACTGGCTGTCAGCTGAAACACTTGGCCAGTACATCAGCCTGGAAGCTTCAAATGTGGTAGGGTCTGCCAAGGACATCCCGATGATGGAAGCCAGTTTCCGGGCTAACGGCTCGTACTCATCCGCTGTAGCAGTCCGATTAATAGGAACAAGAGCACGTAACCTTGGTTTGCCCGGCTCATGCTTCCTCGTGCTGTACGTGGCATAAGCACACCCTAAGCCTTCCAAGCGCTTCAGTACGTCCTCTGTGCCCCCTGCTGGGATGTTATCCAGGTCAAGGGTTAGTACGTCCCTACCGGACACATTGGAAGCTTTTCGCCGGTGGTTTTTAAGTTCACCGGCGACAAAACCTCCTACGTCTTTAAGATCATCTTGCTGGCGCTTCGGCATTTTGAGATATTCTTCAAGCGTTTCTGTGCCCCTCACAGCTGTCCGGAGACGATCTACTAAGTCAGACCAATATAAAGTTTGTGCTGGCCACTGGGTAGCCCTGCGGCTGTTCCCCGCGGAAATGGTAATCTGTCTGTCGTATTGTAGTGTCAAAATCTCCTCACCTGCTTTCTATTACCTTCCAGCCTTTTCGTCTTCCTCTATCAACCTATCCAAGTACCATTTGGCTTTTTTCAAATCTTCCACGCCATTTTTATATTGGTACCGGCTTACGTATTTAATGATGTTCCCGACCAGATAGCCCTGATCCCCAGGTAGCTGTTTTGTAACATCCATGATCACATCAATAGTTTCTATCTTCCCCTGCTTGTAGTGCGGCGGGTGATTCACGTTGTCGAGCTTGAGATGTTCAATATTAGGAACTTTGGGCATAGGCACTTCAGGTAAATCCGTAAAAGGGTCTTTTAAACCTGAAAAAGGGTTTTTTAGTTTAATCACTGTATACCTCCTAATCTAAGAAATCGTAATGTATTTCCAATTTGGGTATGCCTTCATAATCTTCAAAATAGTGATTGAGTGGGTAGAGCTCCAGCAAACCGTTTAAATACGGTCTTTCCTTTCCGTACCAAAGCTTAATAGAAGGTAATGTAGTTTCATGAGATTTCTCTATTTTGAAGTCACAGCCTTTCAGCTTTTTTAAATAAGCCTGCAGCAATTTTCCGTTTATGATTAAACCGTCAAAGTCAGCAGGCAATGTGCTTGAAACAGAAAATATATGCAGCGTTCTTTCCAAATGGTTTAACCTTTCCTGATCTGGTGGAATAAGAATGCCCTTGGCCTTTTTCTTTTTCCTCTCCAGAGCGGCAATTTCAGACTTTCTTTCCTGCCGCTCTTTCTTCATCTTTTCCTTAACTTTGGTGGTGCTTCCGACTATTTTTATTTCCATCTCAGTACCTCCTCATAGGCATCATCAAGTCCGGTTCTCTGGGCTTTAAGTTTTACGGCGTTAACAGATCTGCCAAGTTTATTCGCAATACCTTTTATACTAACTACGCCCCATCTATCTTCAAGGTAATCAAGTTCTTCCTGAGACCACTTCTTTCCTCGTCCCATTTACAAGCCTCCTTTTGTGTCGGTTTTTAATCGGACTACTTATTAAATATTGACTACTTCTAACTCCCAATCTTCAATTACTTTTGGCATTAACTTTTTATTGAAATTGAATGTTCCGTTTTCAGCGCATAATATAGAGTAACCGTCATTGTCATATACTGGGTACTTCTCGCCTTCTAAAAAAACTCTATCTTCCGCTTTGAAATTTTCTTTTGGAACTACATAATAAAGTAATTGCTTTTCCATTTTAATTTCCTCCTTGTTTTGTTGCATTTGGTGTCTACTACGACCCAACTTGCTCCAAATACCTCTCACCGATCTGCTTAAGTTGCCTGCTAATCCACACTTGAGAAACGCCTAATTTTTCACTGATAATACGCTGCTGAAATCCTTTCATCCTCATATCAATGATTGTCTGTTCATCTGGATTCAACCGGTCAATAAAATCATTTACAAAAACTACTGAATAATCTGCTTCACTGCCTAACCGGTCCAGCAGCGTGACTTTTTCATTTTCATCGAAAACAGTCTGATCGACTGAATCGACATCCATTCTGCTTAACATAGCAATCTCCACATCTTTTGCAGGAACGTTCATTTTTTCCGCTATTTCTTTTTCCGTACAACCTTCCAAGCCTGCAACGTTTATTTTATTGGCCAGCTCTATAGCTGTTCTGGGAAACCTGACAATTTTCCCTTTATCCCTTATAAACCGCAGCGCTTCAAATTTAATTGTCCTGATCGCATAAGAAGAAAACCTGTAACCTAAGCTTGAATCAAACCTGCGATACGCTTTCAAAAAGCCTATTTTTCCTTCACTGATAAGATCTTCTTGGTCCATACCAACGTTTTTTGCAGTTGGCAGAAACGGCCTTAAAGTTTTATAAATCAATCTGTAATGTTTTTGATAACATTCATCCTCACTTAATAGCTCCCCGTTTATTAGTTTCATTTTGATGCTCTCCTAATCTTTCATATAGTAGTCTGATATAAAGCCATCTGCTTCAAGCGGTAACCCTGGAGCCCAGTCAATAGACTGTCCCATGATTTGTTCAACTGCTGCAAGATCTGCCTGTTCTTTCGGTACGTCCAGTACAACTTCATCATGCACATGCATAACAGTCTGATAGCCTGCATTGTGCAGCCGTTCCAGCGACACAGCCAAGCAGTCCCTTGCAATAGCCTGTACCACGTTCTCCGCCAATTTGCCGCCATAAGTGCCTATTTTTTCAAACTTTCTTGTTGTTTGATTCATGCCCCAGTAGTGGACAGCCTCTTTGCCGAAATCATTTTCAGATAAAAACGGCTTCACATAATACAGTTTCCGTTTACTTGGCAGCTGGATGGTAAGGAAGTCCAAGCCGTTTACAATGTCACTCTCACGCTGCAGAATTAAGCCTTTTACACCTACTGGCTGACCGTCTCGTAATACGGCAAGAGCAGCGTTTTCTAAGCTGTACCATAAATCTACGATTCTTCTGTTAGCTGATCTCCACCGCTTCACAATGTCCGGCAGTTCCTCCTCTGATAAACCCATGTTAAGAGCTCCCATACTGATCAATGCGCCGGCAGCTCCCTGGTAACCAAGAGCAAGTTCAGACACTTTACCTTTCTGCCGGAGGTCAGAACCTTTGGTAATTTCTTCAATTGGAACACCAAACATGGCACTGGCTGAAGCTTCATAAATTTTCCCGTGAGTGTTGAAAACGTCCAGCCGCCACTGCTCACCGGCAAGCCAAGCTATTACTCTTGCTTCAATGGCAGAAAAATCGGAAATTACAAAAGTGTGTCCTTCACTAGGGATAAAGGCAGTCCGGATAAGCTGTGATAAAGTATCCGGTACGTTTCCGTAAATCATCTTTAAACCCTCTTCATTTTTATTCTGAACAATACCACGAGCTAGGCTTAAGGTGTCCATATAGTTTCTCGGCAGGTTCTGTACCTGGACAAGTCTACCTGCCCATCTGCCCGTGCGATTGGCGCCGTAGAACTGCAGCAACCCTCTTGCACGCCCATCGTGTCCCCCGGCATCCACCATAGCCTGGTATTTTTTAATGCTTGTTTTAGACATTTCTTGCCGAATCTCAAGCACGCGTTTTACATCATCTGAAGCAGTCTCGAGTAGCTCGGAAACAGTTTCTTTCTGCAGGTTAGGAACTTCCAAACCTTTACCTTCCAGCCAAGGCTTTAACTGAGCTGTGCTATTGGGGTTATCCAGTCCTGTGATTTTTACAGCTTCTGTTCTTAATTGATCTGTTGTAAGGTTGCTTATGTAGATTGCGCCGTCAATTAATCGCTGGTCTACATTAATCCCGGTAACATTAATCTGCTGATCTAGCTGCCATAATCTTTCTTCAGCTTCAGGTACAGGAAAATTGGAAAGTTTATTTTCGATAGCTTTTTCTACTTCAACGTCCTGCACGCAATAATCTTTAAATAACTCCCACTTTTCCGGTTCATGGTGAGGAAGCGTCCTGGTGCGGTTGCCGTTCTTTTTTGTCGGTTTGGTAGGCGTGCAGAATAACTTAATAAGCGCATTACCTGCTGTCATTTTCTGCTTTTCCTGTGGAAACCCTAACGCTTTTGCTGTTGCTCCAAGACCGGCAGTGAATCCGCAATACATACCATGCAGCATGGTGTCTCTCCATTGATTTAGAGGAGTGTTATAAAACTTGCTTAATGCATACCACTCAAAAGCTGCGTTATAGCTGTGTTTGGTCACGTTTGGATCTGATAAGGCGTTTATAATTTCATCCGGTATAATCTCCCATTTAGTAAGATCTACAATTTTTGTAGGGCGGCCGTCTACCGAATACGCAAAAAGTAGAATTTCAAAATCAGGACTTTGAACATATTTATAAAGCCCGCTTTTTTTAAGGCCCACACTGCTAAATGTCTCTAAATCTATGAATAGTTTATTCATACACTCTCACTCCATTTAGCCCCTTTTTCCAGGTTTTCAGCCGCCCATAAAGGCTGTAAATTTTTATAGTTAAAGCATTCTTTTTGCTGGTCTTCATCAGCCAGGTTAAATGAAGCACATGGTCTTATATGATCTATGTGCCATTCACCGTAATTGCTCCAGGACATCCCCGGTTGAAACTGCTTCTCCAGATGCTTCTTTAAATCCCGAACTGAACAACCTATTAGATCTAAAGTTCTCCCCGATTTGATCTCACCGTTCAGGGCATGGAGCACTCGTCTTCTTAATACATATTTAAGCCGAAAATGAGAATCATTTTTCAAACGTTTACGCTGATACTCAGCAAAATAAGCCGATCTTTCTTCTTTGTGTTTTTGGTAATATTTCTTTCTCTTAGCTTTTATTATTTCTCTGTTTTCTTCCTGATATTTTCTTTTTCGTGCAGCTACTTTCTCCCTGTTTTCTTCTCGGTAAACCTTTACTTTTGCTTTTATCCTTTCTTTATCTCGCTCATAGATCTTTTGTTTCGTAGCCCTGATCTTCTCTTTGTTGTTAACCCGATATACTTTTGCCTGAGCGTTTAAGCATCTTTTGCATCTAGGAGTCAACCCATCTTTTTTCTGGCAATTTTTATTGAAATAGGTGCTTGTCGCGGGGAAAGAATCCCCGCAATTAGTGCACCTTTTTAAACTTTTTATCATATCCCGTACACGCCGCCGTTAATCGGCTGACCTGTTACCGGATCAATCTGCTGTTGTGGTTGCTGCTGTGGCGCCTGTTGTTGATACTGTTGTTGCTGTGGCGGCTGTTGATATTGTTGCTGCTGGAACTGCTGTGGCGCCTGCTGTTGAGGTTGCTGTGGAGCGCCTCCGAAATCACTTGCAGCATCCGGAGCAGATCCGGCCAATGGCTCACCGTCACGTGTTTTTAATACGTTCGTACTGATGTAAACACCAACTCCGGATTTACCAGCAAATTTATAAGGGTTAAAGTTTACCGCGATCTGGCCGTACATACCGCTGTAAACCTCAGTCGGGTCAATAATCTGATTCATGTTTTGGTCAACAACTTTTGGAGGATAATCCGGTTTAGTTGTAGCCGTGAACACCCAGTGACCTTTGCACTCCTCGCCAAACGGCATGCCGTCAGAAGGCTTTACGCCGTCACCGTCGTGGATCGGAATTGCTACGTTTGGAGGGATAACTCCGTTCCAGTTTTTCTCTTTCCCTTTCTGTTTAGCTGCTTCAATAGCTGCATCGATTTTTGCTTTTGTAGCCGTATCAGACTTAGGCAAAAGAACAGTAACACTGTATTTTGGCTCCCCGCCATACTGCCCCTCGCTTGGCTTCAAAAGACTTACAAAACTGAAACGTACCTCACCTGTTACTACTCTTGTTGGATTTGCTTGATTTGACATTTTAAAATCTCTCCTTTTTTTTATTCGCTTATTTTAAAATTAAATGCTTCTTCTGGTTTTTCCAATGTGTCGAGAATCGCTTTCCAAAGAGTGCTTTTTCGAATTACTCTTTGAAAAAAATCATCTCCATCTTTAAACTTCTCAATTAAACTGACATCGTTACAGTTTAACCAATAGCGGTCTCGTTTCCTATAAAGGAAATAGAGTACATTTTGAAGGTGGTCCTTATCCATGTTTTCCAATTCGTGCTTTGTTCCGTAGCCGTCTATCCAAAAAGTATTATTCAGCACATTTTCAGTTTTATATGGGTTAAATCTTTTATTCTGTTTTTCACTAAGTTTCAATTCAGCCAAACTGGCATAGTACTCTTCTGCAGCTAATTCTGCCATTTCTCCCATCTGTCTAACCTCCTTTTATTTTTAGTACAGGTGATCGGTGTCGCATTCCTCGCAGCTCCGCGGATGACCCGGATCATCGCCGTCAAGATACTCACCGCAATGCTGGCAAATAAAACCTTCTATTATTAAATCTGCAACTTCTCCCATTACTTGAAGTCCTCCTCTGCACTTATTTCATTAGTGACCGCTTCCCGCTTGTCACTAGCAGGGGCAAGTGTAGGTTTACCTTTTGACTTTTTAACCAGTTCCGGCTCCTCGAGTAACTCACGGTACTGCTTTTTGCCAAGCTGTTTTTCCAGTTTCGGCACCGTCAAAGGAACACGTTCATACAGCATTGCTTCATCCAAGCCGTTTTCTTTTAGATGTTCAAATGCTTTATCCTGGTCAACGTATTGCCTGCTGCCTCTGCCTTCCACAGCCTTCCAACCGGCAATCTCATTGCCTTTCAAACTTTCTTTTAATGCGTAATCCTTTAAAGCCTTTATCCAGGATTCAATAGCAAGTCCTTTATTGAGAAACTCCCCTACCTCTTTATTTGAGATCAGCGGCGGCTTTAAATCTTTGAAATCCTCCAAAGCGGAAAACTCCTCGGCTCTTGCCCGGCAGGTAGCTTTTGCTTTACAAAACTTACAGTGATCCCCGGGCACGTATTCCCCGGTGCCGTCAAAAGCTTGTTGAGCAATAGGTTTGACTTCTTCCCCCCAGGCAAGCAAATCGTCAAGGGGAAGCTCATATTCAGAGATGCTGTCCAGCCTCGGCTGAATGATTGCCAGTTTAATAGTCTTGATCGGGTACAGTATGCTGTAAGCTATATAAGCCCCTAATGCATAAAGCTTCATTTGTGAGTTATCTTCAGCTGATACAGGAATACCTTTGCCATATTTAAAATCAATAACGTGAAGCGTATCACCTCCAATGATGATGCAGTCGGCAGTCCCAAAACCTTCCGGTGCATAATTGCTGTAATCCACCCGCTTTTCAATTGCTACGTAAGGCTGTGAGTCCATGCTGTTGGTAACGTTTTTCAGATAGTCCAAGTATGTTTCCGTATGCTTCAGCATTTCCTTGTGGTAAAGTGTTTCTCCACTAAATTCTTTCTTTTTTAATTGGTTAAGCTGCTTCCGGTATTCACCCTGGCCGATCGGCTCGATGAAATGTTTCCGGGCTTTTAACTCGGCAATTTCATGGGCAAGCTCACCCTCAGCTGTGTAAAAGGTATTCTTATCCTCAAACTGCTCTTCGAGCCGCGCTGAAGGTGTACAGGTGAGCCACCTACTTGAAGCACTGGCAGACAACAGGGCGTGCTTACGATCAGCATGTGCCTGCGTCATATTTTTGCACCCAGCTCTCGTAATTTTGTAGCAAACGCGCCAAACTGCTCTTTTGGAAGCTCTGTTAAGGCTTGTACACCAAACGTACTGTTAAGCAGGCCAAGAAGTTCGTTTTGCTTACCTGCATCCATTAACTGGGTAGCTGCCACGGCAAGCTGATCAAATGTATACTCCGGATTACTGGTAGGTACCGCGCCCTGCTGCTGAGAAGCCTGTTGTTGCTGTTGTTGCTGTACCGGCGGCTGTTGTGTTGGCGCCTGCTGTTGAGCCGGTGCTTCCTGCTGTACAGGAGCCTGCTGTTGCACTTGCTCCTGTTGCTGAGGTGCAGGCTGTTGAGCTGTTTCCTGCCCTCCTGAAATAGCTTGTGCCAGTGCATGAATTGCTGATTCTAAACCCTTTGCCTCTATGTTTAATTTGATTTCCATGTTCTAAAATTCTCCTTTCCGTGGTACAATGACCACATATAGATTTGTTAAATGAGCGCTATATAAATTGTTGCCGCAATTAATAGTGCTCCTCCTATGTTCCAGATAAAGCAAGAAGTGTCATACTCTTTCAAATAGCATCACCTCCTGCTACTTTCACCCAATGAAACTTTGCTACCAATTCTGTGTTCAACGGCATCCCCTGTTTGATGTAACAATCCGTGCAGCAGAATAAATCGGTCTGCGGATGATAAGTACCTTCATCCATTCGAACGTATTCAACAGGGCTCATTTCTTCCTGGTTAGCCTGCTGGACATATTCCGGGATCTCGTTTGGTTTTCTTTTGCAAAATGGACAATGCACTATTTATCACCTCCTAAATCCATCGCTTATAAGGGCGCTCAAGCGAGAAATATCCTTTTGCTTTTTATATTCTTCTTTTGTTAAAATCTCATAGCTAGTTATGCTTTCACTTCTAATACAAGTAATTCGGCTTTCGGTTTGTACACTTATAAACTCAAAATCTTTAATCATGTTTTGGGTACCAATAGTAATCTGACTTATATTTTTGGGTGTAAAAAGGTGATCAACAATGCTTCGGTTACCGACCCAATATTTGACTACGTACTCCAAAAATCTCACCTCCTTAAAATATCCACGGCACAATAGCAACAAAGAATAAAAATATTAAGATCACATAAAACAGCAACTCTTGACCTTCACTTACTTCCTCCGGATCGTCAGCCATAAAAAATGTAATCATCCACCTTCTCAAAAGAAATGCCGCCTTTCGTATTCCATTTTGTTGAATTGATCACGCCGCTGCTTTTTAGCGTTCAATGCCATGAGCGTTTTTAAAGCTGCATTGATTCGAGACAAATGATCTCCATTATGTGTGAAATCAGCTTTAGCAGCGTCCTCCTGCATCTGCAATGTGACCCTCAAAAGTTGCTCCATCATATCAGCCATCATTTCATGATCTTCTAACAGATAGTGATCGCTTAAAGCCATTCACTTAACCTCCTCAAATTCGACGTTTTCATGTTCAGTTGCAGCATCTAAAATAAGATTCAAAGCATCCTCGCTTACGGTTCCGTATTCAATTGTGTATGGACCAAGTTCATCTTCAGTGTGTTTCCAAACTCTATACATTCATCTCACCCTCCCTTTCCATTCGACTTAATACTTCCTCTTCCATTTCGTAATACCAACTTCTTGCACGTCCACCGCCATTAGTAACTAATTCCTGAGCTGCTTGTTTGAAAAGTTTCAGCAAATCCTCATTTGATAATTCCTCATTGGTCATTTTGTTTCACCTCCAAATAAATCATTCAAATTACTTTGAAATATTTTTGCTAATTTCTGCCCCTCCTTAATCGTAAATTCTTTTTTACCAGATTCTTTTTCGTGGTAAGTTTGTGGATGAATTCCAAGTTTTTTGGCCACATCTTTTTGGTGTAAACGATTTTCTCGGCGAGCGATGTACAGTTGATGGTTCATGACGCGTTAACTCCTTTTTAAATACCTAGAATTTTTCGGATATGTTTTACATGCTCCTGAGCTTTTGGACCGTTCCTTTTTCCGTTTAAAATATCTGACAAATAAGGACTGGAAATGTTCAACATTTCAGCTAACTCACTGTGTTTCATTTTCTTTTTATAAAGTTCATTTCTTACTCTGATACTTAAATCTTGTGACATGTTCAACCCTCCATTTCTATTATTTTATTTAATTTGCTATTCAATTAGCGAAAAGTATTGACAAAAATTAAAACTAGATTTAATATATAGACATAGCTAAATAAGACTATTAAAAGCCTGATACTGCACATTTCGTATGCTCCCCAGCAAAAAAATGTATTTAGATAGGTCGTATTTTTTATTGTCTTTTTTCGCTAATCGAATAGCTTACCTAGAGTATATTAAAACTAGATTTAAAAGTCAACTGTTTATATCAAATTTTTTAAATCTAGTTTTAATAAAAGGTTTGCTAAATGAAAGGAAACCTTGATATGAATGCTTTTGAACGTTTGAAAAAACTTTGTGATGAACAGAGGATTTCTGTCAATAGCTTAGAGGAAAGGCTGAAAATTGGTAGAAATTCATTATATTCATGGAAGAAAAATGTTCCAAAAGGAACTAATTTAATTAAAGTAGCTGATTACTTTGATGTATCTACTGATTACTTATTAGGTCGCACGGACAAGAAAAGATATTATGATTTAACCGAAAAAGATGAGAAGTCTATTCAGAAAGAATTGGAAGACATGTTACATAATATCGGTGATAGTGGTTTCGCTGCATCTGATGGAAACACATTAGATGAAATGGATCCGGAAGACAGGGAGTTATTAATTGCCTCTTTAGAACAATCACTACGGATTGCTAAAAGAGTAGCAAAACAAAAATTCACCCCTAAAAAATATAGAAACTAGGAGTGCTTTAATGGGAATTAAAAAGAAGGTTGGTCAATTAGTTAATAAATATGGTACAAGCAATCCGTTTGAAATAGCTGAAGCAAAAGGGATTATAGTGAGAATGGTTCCTTTGGGTGGGATATTGGGGTTCTACAGTAAACAGTTTCGTGTGTCTATCATCCATATTAATGACTCCATACCATATGAAAAGCAATTGTATACATGCGGTCATGAGTTAGGTCATGCTATTCTTCATCCGGATGCTAACACACCATTTTTAAAATCGTATACATATTACTCCACTGACAAAATGGAGCAAGAGGCTAACACGTTTGCAATGGAACTTTTATTTCTTCAGGGAGGTGATGAAATTGTAACAGTCAATGAAGCTGTAGAACATTATGGCATTCCAGAACAACTGCTCAGTAAATTTTTTTAACCTTTTAACAGAACAAATATTCTATATTGGAGGTAAAAAAGTGGCTATCTACAAAGATAAAAAGCGTGACACGTGGTACATTTCCGTTTATATAGGAGATGGGGGGAAAAGAAAGCGAATAGTAAGACGTGGGTTTAAAACGAGACCTGAAGCAAAGAAAGCAGAGGCCGAAATAATATTTAATGCAGAAATGTACAATTCGGATAATCCTTTGTTTACGGATATAGTAGATGAGTTTATTAATAGCTATGAAAAGCAGCGAAAAGCCACATCGGTCCATAGATTAAAAAAAGAGTGTAGGCTTTATATCAAGCCATTTTTTGAAGGAAAATATATACAAAACATCAAAAAACGCGATATAAAGAAATTCCATGATTTTTTATTAGATAAATTATCTATGACATCGGCTAAAAATGTGCATGGGTATCTTTCATCTATTTTAAATTATGCTGTTGAGATGGAGTATTTAAATAGTAATGTGGCTCGTGAAGTAGGAAATATCAGAGGCTCTGACGATAAAGAAATGGATTACTGGACGCTAGATGAGTTCAAATTATTTTTAACTCATGTAGAAGATAACACATATAAGGCTTTATTTATGACACTTTTTTATAGCGGCATGCGCTTAGGTGAAGCAATTGCTCTCACGTGGAAGGACGTAGACTTTGATAACAACATCATCCATATTAACAAGACCGCAAATTTAAACAAGATCACCACGCCAAAAACAAAAACATCAATAAGGAAAATAAAAATGCCGCAGCATACGATGAACGCAATTGCTACGGTTAAATTAGAAACCAAACCTAAACATGACTATTTTGTATTTGGAGAATACTGTACGCACAAACCACGTACCACTGTTACTAATTACTTTATAAGGTATATCCGGCGTATTAATAAAAGTGTTAATTTAAAACAAATCCGTGTGCATGATTTGCGACACTCTCACGCTTCTTATTTGATCAACAAAGGGTACGACATCCAAATAATTAGTAAACGCCTAGGACACGCTAAAGTGTCCACCACATATGATATTTACGCGCATTTATATCCAAACAAAGAAGATGAAGCTATCAAAGATATGGAAGATGATTTTAAGTCTGCTGATGTCATCAAATTTGCTAAATAGTATCATATAGTGTATCACGGTTTTTCAAAACACTGTTGTGTCAGGACTCAAGCACTCTCATGTTGGAAAGAAATACATACCACTCAAGGGATCAATGGCAATAGGGGATTTATAATTGATCCTGCTAACACCCCTGGTCCCTTCCTGTCTGCCTTTGAGACTCGCTCCAAAAAATTTACAGGCTTGTTCGATAATCTTGGTTGGAGGGCTATTAACAATATAATTTGTTTCCTCCTCAAATACTTGTGAGGCTATATTGCCTTTTCCATCCAGTTGCTTGATGATAGCCATTGTTGTGGGAATTACTTCCGGAGTTGTATCATAAAAATCGTAAAACATGTAATCATTCCTCTCATTTAAACAATGAAAAGAAAGTAGCTATCTACTAATTTACCAAAATTTCATAGAAAAAGATAGTAGAAAATTAAATTTTATCAAATTTTTCGGCGAGCTAAGAAAGCATAAGACTTTTTTAGCTGCATAAGGCCATAAGGAGCTACAGTTTGATCCATTGCAAACCTAAAATTCATGTTATTTTAACTAAGGATTTCACTATTCGGGCTTGTACTTTAAAGCATAAGGGCTTCTAAGAAGATCTTTAGCAATAAGCCAAGCTTTCTAATATTATTTTCATGTTTTCGTTTTCTGCTCCTTATCCCCTTTTGCCCCTTCTGTTTGTTCATGTCCAGCCGAAAAGTCGGGATTCAACAAAGTAAACGTAGCTAATTCCGGATTATCTTTTTTCTGTTTCATTTAAAACACACTCCTTTTTCATAGTCTGGCTGATTGATGAAAAAATCATACCTTTGTTCAGCAGATTTTGTATTTGCTTAGCATGATATTACAAAAGCATAATTGAATGTATAAGTTTCTTATACTTGGATGGAGTGAATCTTTGGTTTATCGTGTGGAGGTGAATAACCTGGGAAATGCAGCCAAGTTGGCTTAAAAGCCATTACCAAGCCCTTATATTATTCTGCAATAAAAAATTGGGGAGCACCGTCCCCAATATATGTTCAAAGGTAATATATGTTATTTCCGTTAATTTGTTACTTTGTCCCTGAGATTTTTTCTGAGTATTTTTCCTGTTGTATTTTTTGGTAGCCCTTCCAGAAATTCTTTTCTGGAAGGGACTTTCTAGTTTACTAGCTGTTCTTTACAATAGTTTATTAATAGTTCCTCCGTCAATTGCGGATCATCAGTGACAACAAAGCTTACGACCATTTCCCGGCTTTCTTCATGGGGTTTCCCTATAACTGCTACCTCGCTGACATTCGGATGAGAGTATAGAACTTCTTCTATTTCCCTAGGATACATTATAACCTCCAACAAGCATCAAATCTTTTTTCTGTCAACGATATAGAAATATCCCTCATCATCCATGTGTGCCATATCCCCTGTGTACAGCCATCCATCCCGTATGACATTGCTATTTCTTCCGGTAATTTATAATAACCAAGCATCCGGACAATTAATTCCCCCACTCCACCAGGCTCAATCTCTTCCCCGAATTCATCGACAACTTTATTCTCCACATTGACGATACTTCTTCCGATAGAACCCAGTTTACGAGGACGGCCAAGCGGATCGAAGCAAGTTACCGAAAAAGCTTCGGACAACCCGTAACCTTCCTGGAATTGAACGTTAAAAGTCTGTTCAAAATTCTTTAATAATGCAACCGGCATGGACGCCCCACCGGAAATAAATAAACGCATGTCAGATAAAATATCTGTATTCTCTTTTCCGCCTTCCAATAAATAAATTATACATCGTAGGTACACCGGCAAATACAGTCGAATCATTTTCTATTGTTAAACGAAATACTTCCTGTGGGGAAAAATTCGGCAGAATGATCACCGTTCCGCTGTTCATTAACGGAGCATTTAATGCTACCGTTAAACAGAATACATGGAACATGGGCAACGCTGCAATAACTTTATCTTCTCCACCAATCGTCAAATAATCCGCTACATCCTTTGCATTAGAGTAAAGATTTTTATGTGACAACATCGCACCTTTTGGCTTCCCCGTCGTTCCTGAAGTATACAGAATAAGCGCTAAATCGGTCCTTCAAAGTTGGTGCTGCCTTCCTGAATCAAGAAGAGATATTCAAGCCTAGCAGGAATGTTCTCTAGGCGAGAAGTTGGGGATTACGGGGGAGGAAGACATTTAGAGGAGATTTTATCCAAATCTCCTCAAGGATCCAGTGCTAGTTGAACTTTAAAAGACAGCCACCTGCAAAGAGTTATCTTAATAACTTATTGTATTGCAGAATTTTTCATGGATTGGTCAGCAAGCTGCATGATGGTCATATCGTCCATTGGCGGATTGTGCAGGCCTGCCCGGACATCCCGGTAGTAGCGCTGTAAGGGATTTTTCTCAGACAAACTTCGCGCACCAACAATTCTCATGGCAAGGTCCACAGCCGTTACTGCCTTATTGATGACAGCTAATTTCACTGCTCCCAGTTCCGGTCCCATCGTATTTCTTATTTCCTCACTGCTTTCATCCCACTTTTTGGCGACTGAATGAAGAAAATGGTCTGATTCCATAAGCAGAAGTTCAATTTCACCCATTTTCTGTTTCACATTCGGCAATTCAGAAATGGTACCAGAAATACTGTTTGGAGAATAATTCGCAGCAAAATCCACTGCTTCTTTTTGTGCAGCTTGTGCAATCCCTAAATAGCAAGCAGGAATATGAAGCAGCCATCCTGCAGGGGTTTTTTTCTTTGATGATAATACCTCTACCAAGTCATCTTCTTCCACATGCACATTTTCCAATACCAGGTCATGGCTCCCGCTGCCGCGCATCGCAATAGAATCCCAGGTTTCTTCTACTTTTACGCCTGGCCTTTCACGTTTAACAAGAAAACTGCCAACATCCTCCGTACCTTCAATGAATGCACTAACCGCAAAATATTGCAAAATGGGAGCCAAAGTAGTAAATTTTTTCCTGCCGTTGATTACCCAGCCATTTTCCGTTTGTTTTGCACTAGTTTCCGGTCTGCCGCCACGAGTAGGGCTACCTGTGGCTGGTTCGGTTGCAGCATTATTCAGCAAGGCACCATTTTCTATGACATCTTTCGCTACTGCGGCATATATTTCCTCTTTCCAAATGTCATTTTCTCCAAGATGTTTCATTAACCCCATATGCCAGCCAATCGATAAAGCTGTGGATCCATCCGCTTTACCGATGATTTGCTGATAAGTCAGTAACTCATCCAACGAGACACCACCTCCTCCATACTTCTTTGGTATGGTTAAGGCAGGGTATCCAATTGCCTGCAAGTCTTTAAAATTTTCAAAAGGAAAAGTAACATCCTTATCATGTTTCTTTGCTCGCTCTCCAAAAGAGGCTGCTGTTTTGGACAGAAGTTCTATTCTTTCTTCTTTTATTTCTAGTTCTAATAATTTTGTCATTGCCAATGCCCTCCATCACGCTGTGTAGTCTTTTAAACATAGTAAAATGATAAGTATAATAAATTATTTCACGATTTGAATTAAAATTCAATCATATGATAGCACTTAGTTCTTTGCTTACATTTTTTGATTTCTCGTCGCATTAAAAGTCAGACTGCCTATAACAATAACGGATTTACTTGTGAGGTGCAAAACGTTAAATTACATCATAATTCACAAAGTAATTCGTACTATTTTCGCAACAGATTTCACAGTATAAATCACACTTAAAAGGCTTAGAGAAATTTATTCTTAAGCCTTATTTGTTATAATTAATATCCATTACTTAAAGCCTTAATATTAGAGTTTATCTCCTTAACCATTTTTATTGGATCGTCAGTCCTGAATACGACAGTTTTAACATATTTTTTTCTTCCATATGAACTCATCATTAAAGCAGGTTCTTTTAAAAAGATTTCATACTGTGGAGAATCCAAATTCAAAAGTGAATAGTACGTTTCTTTAGGTGTCTTTTCCCCAATGCCACCTTGTTCTTTAGCGGTTTCTATACTTTCTATATTTTTAATATCTAATTCAATACTGCTCTGATATCCAAGGCGAATAATGAGCTTATCAAAATAAATAATATGTGGTAAAAATCTTACAGAATTATATAGCCCTATCATATACAGCAAAGCGTAAATATTTAGTATCGTAAAAATCCAGGCAGCAACATCACTCCATAACTGGATAAGAGAATGTAATAAGATTCCTTCTAATATAATTAGAATAGAAAACACGATTACAATAGCCTTTATCTGTGAATTCTTATGATAAGAATAGACTTTTCCTTTTTCAATTACGGGGTGCTTTTTGAACCATCCTACTATTGAGTAATAGAAAACACTTAGTTCTGTTAAAATTGCTCCTAAAACAAAACCATTTCCTAATTTAGGTTCAAGTGATATTCTCGTTATTTCAAGAAAATCATTATCTTTACTTTTATTGTTTCTCTTATGGCGAATAATGCTTTTAATAATACTATACACAACTACAATCACGATACTAACTTCCAAAACAGGTATAAGCCAAATCAAAATCTGATTAAAGAATCCCTTTTGCGAAGAAGGGATTATTATATAGGAAACTCCCAAGCATAAAATAAATGAAAAATATACTAATAATTTCGACAATGATCTTGGACGAATAAATAGCCAATGGACGCTCATTGGAGGTAGTATTATTAGTGTTAAGGTTAATATAATTACTATAATGCTGCTAATATTATCTATACGTAAGATAAAGTAACATCCACCCATAAAACTTAGGAGGAACACAAGTAAAATTGGAGCATAGAATTTATTTATGACCAATACCTCCCCAATTGAAATTACACTTTCTCTTGTTCCACTGTTGCGTTAGTTTAAGCATAAAGTTTCACAATCCCTGTATAATTTCTATTATCATTTTAACATAAAAATTCAAATAACTTTGTTTCTAACAGCAATTCACACCATAAATCGCAATAAATTCATAAAACGGAAATATTTATTTCTGTACTTGTGAAAACGGGCGTGTTTTACTATAAGAAATTCAAATAAAATTCGATAAATCCTTATATAGCAATAAAATTATCGCAGTGAATTCTATTATGAATATCACTGCGATAATGTTGGTGCATGGGTTGTTTGCACCTCTGAAGTAAACCCGTTACTATAACAAGCAGTCTGACCTATGTTTAATAGATTAAGTTAATAAAATCTTCTTTGGATATTTTCCCAAGATAATGGGGTACATCCACCTCTTCCAATGCATCTTCAATTGCCTGGCGGTTATGGCGTACACCTTTTAATCGATCTTCTATTACGCTAATCTCCCCAATACCGAAGAAATCACCATAAATTTTACAGTTTTCAATCATTCCTTTTTTCACATCCAAGCGTACATCAACTAAACCTGCATCAAATTTATGGGATTCCTGAATATTGAAATCAGGAGATTTACCATAATTCCAGTCCCATTTTTGATAGCGTTCTTCAGAGATTTTATGGATGTTTTTCCAATCTTCTTCTGTTAATTCGTAACGAGGTACATCTGCTACATCCTCTACATCAAACACATAGCGCAAAATAAGTTCCTTAAATTGCTGCATTGTAATTTTTTCTTCAAGATATTCCGAAATATTGGCCACGCGGCTGCGGATGGATTTAATTCCTTTGGATTCAATTTTTTCTTTTCTTACATTCAATGCAGAAACAACATGTTCTATTTCCGAATCAAGCATAAGCGTTCCATGGCTGAACATCCGCCCCCTTGTGGAGAACATGGCATTCCCGGAAATTTTCCGTCCTTCCACCGCCAAATCATTTCTCCCCTGCAATTCTGCCGGCACACCATGTTTATTAAGTGCTTCCACCATCGGTTTAGTAAATTTAGCGAAGTTTTGAAAACTCTCCCCGTCATCCTTGGTAATGAAGCTAAAATTCAAATTCCCTTCATCATGATAGACAGCACCACCGCCCGAAAGACGGCGAACTACTTTTATATCATTTTTATCAACATATTCTGTGTTGATTTCTTCAACTGAGTTTTGATTACGACCGATGATGATAGATGGCTCATTTACATAAAATAATAGATATGTATCTTTCTCACCAAAGTTTTGCAAAATATACTCTTCAATTGCCAGATTAATTCTTGGATCTGTAATATTTTGGTTGTCAATAAATTTCATGATCGCATATCCTCCTAAATTTTGTCCTGCTTTTAATTGTAATGTAAAAGATTTTCTGAATCAAAAATTAGCGCTGGATCATTGCCAAACTAAACCTTCCTCTGCCAGCTGGACCTTGCCTTCATAATATCTCCCAGCTTCCTCGATTAATTGCTGACGATTTCCGTATTGCGGCAAATGGCTGAGCATTAATTCTTTGACTTTCGCTTTACCGGCAATGATTCCACCTTCTTCACTCGTCATATGCCCCGCCTGCGATGCATTTCCTCCTGCGTAAAAATTGCAATCGGTAATCAGCAAATCCGTACCTTTGGCAAAATCAATCCATTCTTCTTTATAGGATGTATCCGCTGTATAAACAATTGTCTTTTCTCCATCGCAAAACCGCATCCCAAAGCATGGCACTGGATGTTTCGTTTTTAAAAAGTTAATTGTAAAAGGGCCAATTTCCAAAGCGGCTGCTGGATCATACGCCGTCCCTTCCGTATATTGATGGGACAAAGATTGGAAACCAGCATGGTCTTCTGCATGACCATAAATAGGGAGCACTGTCTTTTGTCCTGTTACATAATAGTTCACCAACCTGGCATACTGTAGTACACCTATATCTGCAATATGATCCTGATGGTAATGAGAAATGATGGCGGCATCCAAATCTCCTGCCGATATGTAATTTTGCAGTTTTGATAATGAACCGCTCCCTGCATCAATCAATAAAGAAAAATTATCTTTTTCTAATAAGTAACAAGAGGTCGCCCCATTTGCTGCAGGATATCCTCCCCAATAACCTATGACAGTCAGTTTCATGCTTACACCTCCACTGCATTTTTGTATCTATCCTTTAGTATAACCTTTTTCTGCTAAAAGAAAAAAATATAATTCTTTACAATGAATGTTGTAATACAGTGTTGCGTAATTCCTTCTGTTGTAATACAATAATATTAATCAAACACCACAAGGAGGAATTACAGATGGTTAGTGTCGTTGAATTCTTTAGAAATTTGCCTAAGAAAAAATGCAGAAAATGCGGTCATGCCATGCATGAGAAAGCCGATTGCTATGGTAATTTGTGTGATGAATGTGACCATCCTGCACGATAGATTTCATAGTGAAAGCCAATTAAAATAACCTAACCTGTTTATAATGCCAAATTTTCTACAGCTGTTCTATAATAGCTGTATTTTTTTGCCATCATATGGAAGGAGTATATGTCTAATTAATACGTATACCATTTAAATATTGCATTCTGTTTATTGTATTTTTACGTATCACTGTCGTGCAGAGAAAATGACATTACACCATAATCGGCTGTTTAATGATAGCTGTTTTCTTTTAGCCAAACAAATCGTAGAATGCTATAATTATTTTGAGTTTCGAAATAATTTATCGGAAGGGGAATAACATGTCTACTGCTAAAAGATTGAATCGCTCCGAAGTACCTAAGGAGCAAACCTGGAATTTGACGGATTTATTTACTTCAGAAGAGGAATGGAATGAAGCATTACATAACGTTCAACAAGAAGTACATCTTGTTGAACAGTATAAAGGAAAGCTGGCTTCAAGTGCTGGTGACCTGCTTCACTGTCTAAGGACTTTGGAGGAATATCAACAGCGGCTCGTCCGTGTTTCTGCGTATGCGAGTTTACGGGCAAATAGTGATGGCGGCGACCCTGATAACCAGCGCGATGCAGCGAAAGTGGCAACAGCACTTGCAGGGATCAGTACCAAGTTATCTTTTGTTCAATCCGAATTGCTGGAAATTCCGGAAGATAAAATAAAGAAATTTTTAAATGAGGAACCAAAATTACAAAACTACGAAAAAATGCTTCAGGATACTTTGGAAAAGAAGCCATATACACTAGCACCGGAGCTTGAAGAGTCATTAGCCGCACTGAGCGAGGTGCATAATGCGCCATATATGATATACAATCGCAGCAAATCATCGGATATGGAATTTGATGCTATTACAGATAAAGACGGTAATGAACATCCCATGTCAGCAGCTTTATATGAAGAACGCTATGAATTAACATCCGACACAGAATTGCGTCGGAACGCCTATCATTCTTTTACAAAAACATTAAATCAATATAAAAATACAATAGCGGCTAACTACGCCACAGAAGTGACGAAGCAGATTACGATGTCCCGTTTGCGTTCCTATGATTCTGTTACAGATATGTTACTGCAGCCGCAGCAAGTAACAAAAGAAATGTATTATAATCAATTGGACGTACTGCAAAAAGAACTGGCCCCTCACATGAGGCGTTATGCAAAATTAATGAAAGAGAAACTTGGATTGGAGAATCTGCATTATTCCGATCTTAAAGCACCAATTGATCCGGAGTTCAATCCCGAAACAACGTATGAAAAAGCAACTTCTGCCATTTTGGACGCACTCGAAGTGATGGGGCCGGAGTATACCGAAATTATGAAACGGGCAATTAATGAAAGATGGGTGGATTACGCCGATAATGTCGGTAAAGCAACCGGTGCCTTTTGTTCAAGCCCTTATGGGGTGCACCCTTATATTTTAATCACTTGGACCGGCAATATGCGGGGCGCATTCGTTCTAGCTCACGAATTAGGCCATGCCGGGCATTTTTATCTGGCAGGAAAAAATCAGACACTGGCGAACACACGCCCTTCTACTTATTTTGTGGAAGCACCGTCTACGTTAAATGAACTGCTCCTAGCCAATCATTTAAAGGAAAACACAGATGATCCAAGAATGAAAAGATGGGTCGCGTCCCAGCTTTTAGGAACGTATTACCATAATTTTGTTACACATCTGCTGGAAGGTGAATTTCAGCGCAGAATATACACACTGGCAGAAGAAGGCATACCGTTAACAGAATCGGTACTAACCAAGCAAAAAAAGGAAGCACTTGAAGACTTCTGGGGGGATGCCGTTTCTATTGACGAAGCAGCAGGACTTACATGGATGCGCCAACCCCACTATTACATGGGACTCTATCCATACACCTACTCTGCCGGCTTAACGGTATCGACTGCTATCGCTCAAAAAATCCGTACGGAAGGACAAACAGCCGTGGATCGCTGGCTCGATGTTTTAAGAGCTGGCGGCACCATGAAACCACTTGACTTAATTAAAAATGCGAATGTAGATATGACAAATAAGGACACTATTAAAGATGCAGTTGCATTCGTCGGCTCCCTTGTTGATGAGTTGGAAAAGAGCTATGAGTAAAAGAGCATAGCATTAATAGAAAGCATGTGAAATCCTCGATTTCACATGCTTTTTGTTGCCTGGTGTTAGGGTGGTTTATACATGCGGGTGGAGCGAAAAGTTTATGAAGGACGTTTTAAGGCAATTTCTCATTTCGTCACTTATACGACTTATGATGTACCGAATGATGATGATTTTTTCCATTCGCTCACTTATATGGCTTATGAGCTACCGAGCGATGATGATTTTTTCTCATTCGGTCACTTATACAGCTTATGAGCTACCGAACTACGGTGGAATTTTCCCATTCGGTCACATAAAACCAATGACGGACGTTTTGAGGCAATTTCAACTACGAAAAGATCTTCATAAACTCGTCGAAGAACTTTTGATCGTTTTTCCATGAAAAAGTCGGCCATCAAACATTCTATAAACGAGAATTTTTTACCTGTCCTACACCGAAAATAGAAAAGTAGCAGAGAAACCTTCTTCCCTGCTACTGAAAACATCACTTATTCAAAAAATCCAGCACATCTCTAACAGCCTGCTCACCCTGTCCAATACAGTCTGGGATGCCGACGCCTTCAAAAGAACTTCCCGTCAAAAACACTCCCGGAATCGACTGTGCTGCTCCTTCCCGTACCTCGGAAATACGTTCCCTATGACCGACAGTATATTGCGGCATGGCGTTCTTCCACCTTGAAACGACACTAAATTCCGGTTTTTTCTTTATCTTCATCGTTTTACGTAAATCCGCTAAAACGATATCGGTAATCTCTTCATCTGAATAATCGACGACTTCCTGATCATTCGGTCTGCCAACATAGGCACGTAATAATACTTTTCCATCCGGTGTTGTGGATGGCCATTTTTTATGCGTCCATGTACAGGCAGTTATACGGTAATCACTATTTCGTGAAACAACAAAGCCTGTTCCATCAATATCCTTTTTAATAGCTGACCTGTCAAAAGCCATGGCAACATTTGCCACAGACGTTGATGGAATATCTTTTAATGTCTTGAAAAACGCATATTGACTGAACATTTTTGGCAGTGTGTGATGCGGCGTAGTCATCACAATGGCGTCTGCTTTTGCTACTTCGCCATTGCTCAGGAGCAAATGATAGAAGTTATCTTTTTTCTCTACATGATCCACGGCTGCATTTAGATCTACGGTCACGTTATCCAGCTTTTCTTCTATTGCTTTTATAAATATTTCGAGTCCTTCTTTAAAGGAAAAAAACATGCCGGGCTTTTTCCCGGTTGATTTTTGCGGTGGAGGCATCGTTTGCTGTAGTCCTTTTACAAGACTCCGGTGTTCCTGCTCCAAATGATAAAAGTTTGGGAATGTAGCCATCAAGCTCATATCATCAATATTCCCTGCATAAATCCCTGATAATAGCGGCTCAATTAGATTTTCCACCAGCTCATCACCAAATCGGCGTCGGAAAAACCCACCCAAGGACTGATCTTCCATTGCCTTTCCTTTAGGCAATACATAATCACCGCCTGCTCTAAGTTTCCCTTTCACTGAAAAAATCCCCGAGAATAAAAAAGGTTTAGCCTGTGTTGGTATACCCATAAAAGATCCGGCCGGCATTTTATGCAGTTTATTTCGAACTAAAATATAGGACTGTCCCGTTCCATTGCGAATCAGGTCATCTCCAATGCCAAGTTCTTCAGCAAGCTTCACTGCCGGTTCTTTCCTCGCCAGAAACGAATCCGGTCCCTGTTCAATAATGAAGCCATTCTTATTTTTCGTTTTAATTTTTCCGCCTAAACGCTCACTTGCTTCGATTAATTGAACGGTATATGGCAGTTTCTTTTCCTTAATCTTTTTTTGCAAATAGTAAGCAGCGGATAAACCGGTTATTCCGCCGCCTACAATGACTATATTTTTACTGTTTGCCATTAACCTTCACTCTTTACTTTTCTTAATACAATACTTTTTAGTGTATCAATAAATTGAGTATCCGCATTTGGCATTTCCGGGCGGTAATAATTTGCCCCGACATCATCACATACCACTTTACATTCATAATCATTGTCATATAAAACTTCCAAGTGATCAGCTACAAAGCCGACAGGTGCATATACAAAAGAAGTGTATCCTTCCTGCTCAAACAGGTCCCGTGTTAAGTCTTGAACATCCGGGCCAAGCCATGGATCAGGCGTGTTTCCTTCACTTTGCCAGCCGATTTCGTAATTTTTCACATCCGCCTCTTCTGCAATTAATTTAGCTGTTTCTTCCAGCTGCTGCACATATGGATCACCGTCTTGCAGAATTTTCTCAGGTAAACTGTGTGCAGATACAATCAGTACTGCTTTTTCTCGCTCTGCTGCATCCATTCCCGAGTAGATTTCACGAATATTGTCAGCCCAAAACTTGATAAAACCGGGCTCATTATACCAGCTTTCCACGGATTCGATATGGATACCATGCTTTTCAGCTTCTTCCTTCGCCCGTCCATTGTATGATTTCACACTGAATGTGGAATAATGAGGGGCGAGTACAATAGAAACTGCTTCTTTGATGCCATCATCAGCCATTTGCTGAAGGGCATCTTCAATAAATGGCGTGATATGTTTTAACCCTATATATACTTTAAACTCCATTTCATCCTGCGCTTCATTCAAGCTTTTCTCAAGGGAATATGCCTGGTCTTCAGTTATTTTTGCCAATGGAGAAATTCCGCCAATTGCTTTATAACGGCCTTTCAAATCCTGCAGCGCATCCGCTTCAGGCTTCCTTCCATGGCGGATATGCGTATAATAAGGTTCAATGTCTTCCTCTTTGTATGGTGTACCGTAAGCCATCACGAGTAATCCCATTTTTCTTTTTCCCATGTTAAAACACCTCTTCTTGAAAATATTACTGTTTTGAATACGTATGGATGAGTTCTGTTAATTTCTGTAATGTTGCAGGTTTAATATCCGGTGTAACCCCATGTCCCAGATTAAATACATGCTTCCCTTGTTCTTTCCCATCATCTAGTATATCTTTTGTCCGTGTTTCAATGGTTTCCCAATCAGCTAGTAAAATAGCCGGATCCAAATTTCCCTGGAGTACTTTTGTTACCCCCATTTGACGAGCTTCTGTAATAGAAGTGCGCCAATCCAGCCCAATAACATCTACAGGCAGATCATTCCATTCCATTAAAAGATGTCTGGCTCCAACGCCAAATAAGATGAGAGGAACATTTTCTTCTTTCAATTTTGTAAAAATCCTATTCATAATCGGTTTAATAAAGACCCGGTAGTCAGCAGCATTTAAAGCACCTACCCATGAATCAAAAACCTGCACCGCTTTAACTCCGGCTTTTATCTGTGCTTTTACATACTTAACGATCATAGCTTCCAGTTTATCCATCAATGCAAACCATGTTGCAGGGTCCCCATACATGAGCGCCTTTGTTTTACTGTAATTTTTGGATGGGCCGCCTTCAATCATATAACTTGCTAATGTAAACGGTGCACCGGTAAAGCCGATTAATGGCACATCCAGTTGTTCTTCCGTTAAAAGGCGGATCGTATCCAATACATAGGAAACGTCATTTTCCGGAATGATTTGACCGAGCATTTCCACATCACGCATCGTTTCAATTGGATTATGAATCACCGGACCAATCCCTGACTTGATTTCCACGTCAACCCCCAGTGCAGGAAGTGGAGACATAATGTCTTTGTACAAAATAGCTGCATCGGTGCCATACTGTTCCACAGGCAAACGGGTGACATATGCACACAGTTCTGGCTGATGCGTAATCTCAAATAAAGAATACTTTTCCTTCAGCTTCCTGTATTCCGGCTGGGATCTGCCAGCTTGACGCATAAACCAAGCTGGCGTGTAGTCTGTTTTTTCTCCATTATAAGCTTTTAGTATCGTATCATTTAACTTATTCACGTTAATTTCACCCTTTTTATATTTTCAACCATTACTAACTATATCGTTTTATTTCAAACATGTATATGAAAGTAAAATGATTGTCATGAATTTGTCTAATTTTTGAATGAGCGTTGTCTTTATCCATTATAGGCAAATGAGCCATTTCTCAAAACAACTCCGCTACCATGCAAAGGTAACGGATGGAGACCTTTGTCCTTCCTCTTTCGTTAAAGGGTTAAATGGTACAACATAGTAGCTTCCAGTATCAAATAATGCATGGTCGACAGCAAATTCTGTTTTCCCTTCAATTTCGCCGACACGTTTATCAATACCATCCCTTTCTTCATATATGCGATAAATAACCCTATCATCATTAGAACCGTGCCATTTCAACACACCTTTGACAAGAGAAAAACTGCCAAATGCATACGACGCTTCTACATCTGTAACTTCAGGCATTTCGATCGGTTTGGGCAGTTTATCCACATTTGCCGGTTTGGTAAAGCTGTCTGCCAGAGGCGCTTGTTTATCGATTTCGGTTAAAATTGCCTTTGTCAGCCTTGTAGGATATTTACTTCCGCCTGTCAAATAACGATTTTCATCGGACTTATCGTATCCTATCCATGAAGCAGTAATATATTCCGGTGTATATCCAGCAAACCAGGCATCCTTTGTCATTCCTTCTACAATAGGATGCTCTGTAGAACCTGTCTTTCCGGCCAATGCTTTTTCATAAATTCCTGCAGAAGCGGTCCCTTTTTCAACGGTTTCCATTAGTATCTCCGTCATGTTCCAGGCTACCTGTGGTGTAAATATTTCCGTTGTTTGTGGCTGAGCCTGATAAAGCAACTCATGTTCCTTGCTGTAGATCCGTTCAATTGTATAAGAATCTATCACCTCTCCGTATCTGGAAAAACCTGCATAGCTTTCCATCAATGTCTGTGGTGAAATTCCTTCCCTCAGTCCGCCTAATGCAATCGCTAGTCCATCATCATCTAAGTTAATGTTCATTTTTTGCAAATAATTTTTTGCATATGGAATGCCAATTTGATCCAAAAGCCAAACGGATGGAGCATTTTTCGAATACATTAGTGCTTCATATAAAGATACCGCCCCATCATAGGTATTTGTTGCATTTGCTGCTGCATAACCGCCATAATCACTTAATTGATCCGGTATAAGCGTATAAGGGGTGAAACGCTCATTGTGCATCATCGCAGGGCCGTATACAGCAATCGGTTTTATCGTGGATCCGGGCTGCTGGTTTACGGTGACTCGGTTCAAGTTACCGAGCTGATAGTTTCTGCCGCCAATAGCTGAAACAATTCTGCCTGTTTCCTGTTCCATCATAATGAAAGCACCTTCTGCACCTTCTATATTGCCTGGGAAATATTCATCATTTTGGAATTGGCTGTAAGCCGCTTTTTGTGCTGTTTCATCCATGTTTACGACTATTCGATATCCACCCCGTCGCAGTTCGTCCATTGACAATTGATGTTCTGCAGCAGCTTCCCTTATGACAAGATCTGTATAACTATCCAGCCATGGTGTTTCCTCTTTCTTTTGCAAATCAAGCCCAAGCGGTTTATATTGTTCATGTATTTTTTGTTCTGTAGAAATCACGCCGGTACTTTCCATAGCATGCAGCACCACATCTCTGCGCTCCAAGGCTTTTTCTGGATGTTCTATTGGTGAATAACCATTTGGTGCCTTTGCTAACCCTGCCAGCATCGCACCTTCAGCAACAGATAAATCTCTTGCTGTTTTGGAAAAGAAATAATTGGAGGCAGTTTCCACCCCGTATAACCCATTCCCAAAATAAATTTCATTTAAATATAGTTCTAAAATGTGATCTTTGGAATACTCCTGTTCCAGATATATGGCCGACATGACTTCTTTCGTTTTCCGCATCCATGTTTTATCATTGGTTAAAAAGAGATTTTTGGCAACCTGCTGTGTGATCGTACTGGCTCCTTCTACTTTTTCCACAGCTATAAGGTCCCGTGCAACTGCCCGTACTACAGACTTAAAATCAACACCCGCGTGATCGTAGAACCTTCTATCCTCAATGGAAATAACAGCCTGCTGGACATGGTCAGGAATTTGATCAATGGACAGAAGCGTACGGTTCTCATTATAAAGCTTTCCGATCACCTGACCTTCTCTCGTTTCGAATGTTGTTGCCGTGTCCAAAATCAGATCTTCTTCATCCACTACTAATCTTCCGCCAAATAAAATAAAAGAGAATCCTATGATACCAAGGAGTAGGATTGAACTTATACTATATATAATCCATTTCACTTTCTTCGATAGATTAAAATACTTTTTCATTTTTATATGTTCACCTCTACACAATGTATTATACGATAGATAAAGAGAATCTTAAAGTTGAAACTTCAGTTAGTAGGAGGTTCCCTTCCTCTACTTTCAGTTTTTAGCTTCTCATGCATAGAGGCGGGGATATTACAACTGTGAATGTATGACAAAGTGACAAATATGCCATCTGAATGATTTAAGTAAATATTTGACTGAACCCTGCTTTTGTAAGGTACTATGATAATAAGAAAGAAATGAGAGGAGTTTTTAATTTGAAAGCTTATATGACAAACGGTACTTCGGAATTTTTAATGAAACTTCGAGATAAACACCCAGCAATAGAATTTCATCTTATGACTAGTTCAAGCGGAGCACTTGCTTATTATGAAGGGGAAAATAAAAAGGTGTTTTCTGCAGGACGCGAGTATGAAGCATTGATTCAAACAGGTACGTTAAAGGAAGCGGGATATGTTGTTATGAATAATATTCCTGTAACCGACGATGGAAGAGCACCTTTTGAAGAAAGGTTTAAAAACCGTAAGAATGCCGTAGACAATATGCCGGGATTCCAGGCATTTCGCTTTTTAAGACCGAAAAAAGGAAATACATACGTGGTGATGACCCAATGGAGATCTGCAAGTGATTTTGAAAACTGGAAGGAATCCGATCAGTTTAAAAAAGCCCATAAAGATCAGGCAGCAAAACCGCCTGCCTATTTTGCCGACAGACCATTTATCACCGCTTATCACATGCTGGAGGAAGAGGAATCAGAATGAATTTCACTCAGGTTTAAGCGAGAGTAATCACCCGAATTTGCGGGATGATGCATCCAATAATTTCCTCAATGGATGTCATTGGAATAAATTAGGAAATGACAAATTATAGAACACACCTATGGTTTCTCATTTTGCTGAAGATACGAAATAACATTCCATTGAACCCTAAGGTGCGTAATTGAACTACCATAAGATCACGTACCTATTATGATTCTCTATTACCTGAACAACAACAAACAAGCCATTAGCCCCACATTGCTAATGGCTTTATTTGTCATTCCATTAATCGTTCACAAATTCATCAAAGAATGATTGGAATTCTTCTTCCGGGCGCTGTCCAACAATGCGTGCAACTTCCTCACCGTCTTCATAATGAATGAGTGTTGGCGTTGATTCTATGGCATATTGCCTTCCTTCCTGACCAAACTCCAATAAATTGAATTGCTTCATATCTATATCATTTTCTTTTGCCAACGGCGCTAAATACGGCGTTGTTTCTACACAAAATTGGCAGGTTGGACTAAAGAAATAAACCGTAACATCTTCCCCGTTATCCATCTGTTCACTAAGGTCATCCGGCAATATTATATTGTCATAATTCGGATCCCCCAGCTGATCAATGGTTGGCTGCTCCAGATTTGTTGTTCCATATGGGTTATCATTATCTTCCATTGCTTGATTGTTCTGGTAAGTAACGACAAAGAATAACGCGCCAAATAATAAAACAATTACTCCAATAAAAATAAAAACTTTCTTTTGCACTATCTATTCCTCCTTTGCTCTTTCAATAAGAGCAGATGTAATATAAATATGATCATAAAGGCAGTACCTGCTAGAAATGGTATTGTAATAAAGTCTAGATAATTTACATACTGGAAATTACATGGAACGAGTCCGCATGCATCCCCTGCTGCCTGTAATGCCGGCAGTTTCTGCACCAAATAGTGATAAATGGAAACAAGCATCCCGATTCCGCTTAATATTAAACCAGGTAGTGCAATAGATATTTCTTTTTTAAACATAGCGACACCATAAATGACAACGAGCGGATACATCAATATCCGTTGTATCCAACACAGTTCACAAGGCGCGTAACCCAAAACCTCCGAATAGAACAGACTGCCAGCTAATGCAATAAAAGCCTGCGCCCAGATCAGCATTAGCAGATTTTCTGCCCGCTTCGTCAAATTTGACATAGGCAAGATTCCTCTCTATACGTGTACATTAATATTATACAAACGATACGAAGAAAAAACAAAGGCCTTGCCCAAGTCCAATGTTACATTTTGGTGAACAAGCCCCCAGACACTATTTTTATTATACAAGGTTACATTTAGTAAGTAAAAAATTTTTTCTTATGAGGAATTCAGTCATTCATCCAATCAGCTGATTCTTATGTGCATAAACTGCCGCCTGTGTCCTGTCATGAACTTCAAGCTTGGATAAAATATTGCTTACATGTGTTTTCACTGTTTTAATACCAATATAAAGTTTTTCACTTATTTCCTGGTTGGTCATTCCGTTCCCAATGCAAATAAGTACTTCCAGCTCTCGTTCTGTTAAATCTTCATGCAACTTTCTTTTTTCCTGACGAAAATTAGTCATCATTTTACCCGCTACTTTTGGTTCAATTACATTTTCTCCATCAGCCGCTTTTTTAATAGCACCTGCAATTTCGGTTGCAGAGGAAGTTTTCAGGATATAACTGAATGCCCCGGCTTCAATTGCCGGAAAAACCTGTTCGTCATCATAATAGCTGGTAAGAATAATGATTTTGCATTCCGGATATTTTTCCATAACCTGCTTTGTCGCATCAATCCCAGTTCCATTTTCCATAATTAAATCCATCAATACGACATCAGGCTGTTTTTCAATAATCAGGGCAGCCCCGTCATTCCCGCTTGAAGCTTCTCCAATCACATCAATGTTATCTTCTGTTTGCAAATATGCGATAATCCCCTTCCGTACCACGTCATGATCATCCACGACAATAACTCGAACCATGTTCCCCACTCCCTATAATTTTCATTTACATTGGAATACGTATGTCAATATACGTTCCCTCATCTTTATTCGTACGTATCGTAAACCTGCCCCCAATTTCCTCCGTTCTCTCACGCATTGTTTTCAATCCGTAAGAAGCTTTTTTGCCGGAATCTTCTTCCATATCGAACCCTTTACCATTATCCCGGATATGTAAAAACAACTCTTGCTTCCTAGTAAGAAATTCAATTTTAACCACAGTTGCATTGGCATGTCGCAAAATATTGGAAAGTGCTTCCTGTACGATGCGAAATACATGTTCTTCCACTGTTTCCGAGAGCATCAGATCTGATTCAAGCCCCAGCTGGAATTCTATCTGGCTTTTTTGTTTCAGTTCTTCAACAAGCTTCTGGATCCCCGTTGGAAGTGAATCTCCGGATAATTGTACAGGTCTAAGGTGTAAAAGCAACGCACGCATTTCCGTCTGGGTTTGTGTACCCGCTTTTACTACATCTGTCAATTGCTCCTTTGCTTTTTCAGGGTTCTGTTCAAATTGCTTCAGTGCCGCTTCAGACATCATTGTCAAGGCGAAAAGCTGCTGACTCACGGCATCATGCAAATCACGCGCCAGCCGCTGCCTCTCTTCAATTACAGCTGACTTATGCGCACTTTTTGCCAATTCCGATTTTTCATCCGCCATTCGCTGCAGGGATTTTACCTGTTCTTCCAATTTTTCTCCCAGTTCATTCAGCTCATCACCGATTCTGGTAATCTCATCGCTGTCCTCCACATAGTTCAGCCTGGAGGAGTATGTGCCATTAGCAAAATGTTTAATCACAACAGAAATACCGTCCATCTTTGTTTTCAGGTTTCCGCTTGTGGTAAAACCTGTATATATAGCAATTATGATTCCTAAAACGATATATAATGATATAAATAAAAAGATACTGCCAGCTGTCAGCCATTCCGGACTAAAAAGTACATAAACAGTTAAAAGAATCGCCAATATCGTCACCATAGTAATAAACCATCCATTTAAGTGGGAACGGATAAACAGAAATCGTATACTTGAAAATCTTTTTTTCATTTTGTACCCCTCTATGCCTGGTCGATTCGGATCGATCCGGCTTTTAATTTAATGGTAAAGTCTATTTTTTGTACCGCGGATTTATAGTTGATTGTTTCAAATTCCAGTGACCGCTGTAATCCATCCTGCCGCTGGCCGACTATTTCAATCTCTCCTGCCTTTACCGATGCTTCCACCCGAAATTCCACATTTTCCGGCATAATAATGTTTACATCCCCCGCAAGTGATTTAATCATGATCGGAATCTCTTCTTCAGGGATAAAAGCTTTGGTAAAATCAAAATAAAAATCTCCGGCCATATGACTTACGTTCATCGGCTTCACTTTCCAATTAGGCTCATTATATTCATGAGAGCCAACCATTGATTTATTAGGATTGTAATATTCCTTCTTTCCATCATTTTCTCTCACAACAACAACTCTATTCGATGATATTCCAAAAATCAAAAAGCCGATATAAATGATTAATAAAGGCCATAATTTTAATACATCTCGAAAAGCAAAGGAGACTACATCAAACCGATCCAACAGCAATAATGTGCCTAAGATCAGAAAAAATGATCCAAAGACCCAGCTCCCTCCTTTTTTCCTTAAATAATAGATCAGCCATTTCAAACCAATAGCCACGAAAAATATAGGGTAAATATATACCCATGTCAAGCCGAAATCAGAACTAACTATATCCAAATTAGTAAGTACAAGCATAATTCCAATAATTATTAGAAATACCGCCAGGAAATAACGAAAAATTCTTTTCAATTTTTTCACCCTTTATGATATGCTAATATCTTTTTGTTTTTCAGGTTAAATAAGGCAATGAATGTAATAATTATACCACTAATTATAATAATGGTTTGCATTTTTATTCCAGCAGCAATTAATAATGAAGTAACAACATAGGACAATGGTATTAAGCCTGTTGAAACTGTCATTAGAAAGCTCATCATCCGGCCAAGCATTTGTTTTTCTGTTGTTTTCTGCAGTATTGTTATTAATGGGATGTTGATAAATTGCAGTACGAATGCCATGACAAGTACTAGTCCTGCAGTAAGAAAAAGATTAGCTGAAAAGCCTGTCAATGTGTAAAGGACACCAAGTATGATTAAACCGCCGATCATTACCACACCAGGCTTTTTTAACGTAATGACAGCAAGCATAACGGCGCCAAGCAGCGCGCCGACACCCAGTGATGTCTGGACAGTTGCCAAGCTAACAGCACTTCCCTGGAAAATATCTTTAACAATTATCGGCATACCTATCGTAAATGGCCCAGAAAAGAAAAAATTTAAGAACAGAGCCATGAAAATGATAGAAACAATCAGTTCATTTTTCCGAGCATAGGCGAATCCTTCCTTTAAGTCCATCCAAGCTGACTTTCCGGATTCTTCCTTATTATCTTTTTCCAGCCGAATAAATAACACGAGTACAGTTGCAATTAATAGCATACTGCATGCTACTGTAAAGACCCCCGTAAAACCCAGCACAGCAATCAATGTCCCTCCCAACGCTGGCCCCAATATAGGACTGATCTGGTTTGTCATCTGAATCAATGAATTCCCGCGCTGTAATTGATCTTCTTCCAATAATGCCGGGGGCAATGAATTAATGACGGGATAACTGAATGCATCCGAAATGCCAAAGAAAGCTGCTAGTGTAATTAAATGCCAAACTGCGATAGAATCGGTAAATAATATAATGACGAGTATCATTAACAACATTGCACGAAACAAGTCAGATAAAAAAAGAATTGTTCTTTTATTAAAACGGTCGGCAATGATTCCTCCTGCAGTGAGTAAAAGGAGTCTTGGGAGTGCGGCAGCCAAAAACAGCATCCCAAAATAAAAGCGATTATCACTCATCGAAAGCATCAGCCACTCTGCACCGATAAGGTATACAAAATATCCAGGCGAAGAAAACAAAGCACTTACGAATAAAAAAAGGTAATTACGATTTTTAAATACAGGAACTTTTGCTTCCTGTTCATTTGGTACTGATGTCTCCATCTTAATACCCCTCTCAGTTTGTCTTACATTTATATTACTTTGTGACTAAACCGAGAGAAACCAACTGAAGATTGCTTTTATCTCAGTCTCTAGGCTGAGATTGCCACCTGTGAAGCGCTTCATACAAGTAAATCAAGCCGACAAGTAACAGAAAACCGGTAACAAAGCCTGCAACAACATCTGTCAGAAAATGTACGTTTATGATGTAACGGCTAATTCCGATTAATAATATAAGCAGCGCAAAAAAGATGTGAACAGCTAATTTCACCCTTGCCGAGGTTATTTTTTTGGCAATAAAATAAGCCAATAAACCGTAACAAACCATGGAGACCATTGCGTGTCCAGAGGGAAAACTATGACCTTCTGCATTGGCAGCCTCATAAATGCTCGGCCGCTCCCTTTCCACAAGATGTTTAATCAGGATATTTAATAAATGAGAAAGCAACGTACCACCAGAAAATATCAAAGCAGGAAGCCAATTTTTAAAAACAATCCATATAATGATCCCAACGGTAATAGTAAATGGTACGAGAAACCATTCAGAACCTAACTCTGTTATATAACGAAAAAAAGTGTAAATAAATGTATCACTAAACAGTTCTACTGGTTCCCTCGTCCATAAATCAACATAAGGCATCCTCCCCTGCAAAATATGAACAACCCATACACCCATCATAAACAAAACAACAAAAAGTAAAATAAATATAATCCAATAATTTCGCTTCATTTTAGAACTCTCTGCCTCCTTGCAACACCGGGACGGTTCTTTTCTTCCATAAAGCTGAATTTTCCGGTAATTAACCGAAAGACCTATCCCGCTGTTTTATTTTAGTTTTAAAATAAACAAACGGGGAACTTACATCTATATGAATAGAATAAATGAGAAAGGCGGTTTTAACAATGGATAGAAATGTACAGGATTTAATTGATGGACTAAATGAAGACTTGGCACATGAATATGGTGCAGTCATTCAATACACTTATAGTGCTTCTGTCGTGTCCGGTTTATATCGTTCAGCGCTGAAACCTTTTTTCGAAGCAGAAATAAGTGATGAACTGGGGCATGCATTATATTTATCAGAAAAAATCAAGTCACTCGGCGGCACACCAACGACAAAAACTGCAGATGTGCCCCAGCCGACAGAGGTAAAAGACTTACTCGAAGCAACATTAAAATCAGAATCAGCTACGATCCACCGTTATGAAAAGCGAAAAGAACAAGCAGAAGCATTGGGATATACAGAGCTTGTGGTGAAACTGGAAGACTTGATTTCCGATGAGACACATCACAAAGAAGAAATTGAACGGTTACTTGCAGATCCCAGGCTTTCATCATAGGAAACTCAGGCTTTATCTGTCTTTCCTTAGAGCAGAATGGAAGTTTTTATTACGGTTGGACGAGCATTCCGCACGACTTTCACAATTAAATACAAACCCTTCAAGACTGTTTTTCTTGAAGGGTTTTTGACGCGGCTTCAGACAAGCTTCCTTTTTACATATCCATTAATAAATAGGTAATTAAAAATGACCCCTGCAACAAGCATTACAGCGAACGCTACATACAATTGCATCACCAAAAACAGAATTGAAAATATGACAGCTTGAATTAATGTTAATTGAAACAATAGATTGATCAATGATTTTTGCCTTATGGTCAAATCAACCGGGTAAAGATCCAGCCACATAATAGTCCGGTGATGTTTGTAAAGACTCATCATCTGAAAACTACTCAAATATAAAAACAAAACCCCCAATAACACCTTTAAGATAACATTCGGAACGTAAAAAATAGCTATCAGCCCAATGAGTATTAACCGGAAATACATTCCGAGATAATCCCCGCTGCGAATAAAGGTAATCCGATATAAGTAGTCATAAGTATGCTTTTTCAAAAAAGGCAAATTGCTGAAGAGCGATACGAGCCACGCTCGCTTTTTTATCGGTGTTTTTAAATGTGGTACATCCGCGAACATATTGGCAAGCCGGTAAAAAGCCTGCATACGCATATTGTCTTTTTCCACCAAAAGACTCCAATGAATACCCGCTTGCTTTCTAGATATAGAATAATTATATAAAAACACAATAGCAAAAAGCACCGTGGCTATTCCTGCCAACAACATATTGCCATTCACCATAAAATAAAAAACAGCAACATTTAATACCACGCGGACTGCCATATCCACTTGTCTTATCCACGGATCTCTTACTTTTAGCATCCACCAGTTTGCAACCAAATTGCCAACTTTAAAAATAAGCAAAACAGCTATCGTCAGCAAATATACATTGCCCGTCCGTTCCGGAAAAGTCGCAAAATATAATGGCCCCAGTGCGGCTGCTATTAGGAATACCACATACAATTGAATGAGAAAACTGTAAATTAGCCCATTCCGGAAATAGGCATTCATTTTACTTTCAGCCGCTATTAAAAAAACGAGGTCAGGCTCTCTTAAAAGCGTACGTACAGGACTATAGCTTGCAATTAAACCAAAAGCACCCCCAATAATAATCGAAGCCGGAAAATTTTCCGGCAGATCGGCTAAGGCCTGCTGGTAGTAATATGCTAAAACCGCAATGAAAAAAAACATGGCGATCATCAGATGCCCATTAAATATATAGCGCAAATAACGGCTTGTCTC
Source organism: Virgibacillus oceani (assembly GCF_041521345.1). Classification (GTDB taxonomy): domain Bacteria; phylum Bacillota; class Bacilli; order Bacillales; family Amphibacillaceae; genus Virgibacillus_N; species Virgibacillus_N oceani_A. Next base: position 89,911 of record NZ_JBGOHB010000002.1, read on the forward strand.
TTTTAAGTGCTCCGAAATCCTTTTTTTATAAAATGCATGGGAGTCAAACATGGCTATCTTCTTCCTTTGTCAGCTGCACATATAAATCGTCCAAGGTGGCTTCAGGCATATGAAAGTTTTTTCGTAATTCTTCCAAGGTTCCCATCGCCCGAATTTCCCCTTCATGCAAAATAACAAATCGGTCACAATAGCGTTCGGCCGTTGCCAGAATATGCGTAGACATGAGAACACCGGAGCCATTATTTTTCATCTCATCCATCATTTGTAAATATGATTGAATCCCTAATGGATCCAGGCCGACAAAAGGCTCATCAACAATGTATAACGGCGGTTCAATTAAAAAGGCACACATGATCATCACCTTTTGACGCATCCCTTTGGAAAAATGGACTGGAAACCAGTGCAGTCTTTTCTCCATACGGAATTCCTTTGCTAGTATTTTCACTCTTTTTTCATAAGTTTCTTCAGGAATTCCGTAAGCCATCGCTGTCAAACGAAGATGTTCATGTAACGTTAACTCATCATATAATATCGGCATTTCTGGAATATAGCCAATTTGGGCTCGATAAAATTCCGGATTTTCTTGAAAGGCTTGTCCATTTACAGCTACTCTGCCTTTTTTAGCTTGCATTAATCCGATGACATGTTTAATGGTCGTACTCTTCCCGGCCCCGTTTAAACCAATTAACCCTACAATTTCTTTTGGTTTTACATCAAAGGAAATACCATGCAATACATTTTTATGGGTATAGCCGCCATGCAAATTTTCAATATGTAATAGTGGTTCCAACACTGTACACCTCTTTCTAGTCATTAATTTTACCATTAAAAATGGAGAAAACCAAAATATACCGTAAACAAAAAATCGACAAAAATTTTATATCCTCATGTATATTATTATAGCAAAGGACACAAACTACATAATGAAAAGCGGAGATGCACCAAACGTGTTAAATCACAAAATGAGGTGTTAGCGATCGGCAACTAATGAAATTTCGTGTATATTTACACAAATGTGGTGTTAGTGATCGATATTCTAATATAAGTTTTGTAAATCACATGGAAGGTGTTTAAAGAAAACGAATCTAATGATTAAAACCCTTTTGCCAGAACATGACTCACCGAAATGAGTTACTGACAAAAAGGTTTTTGTAATCATAAGGTTAAATTGCGTAAAGTAACTTAATCATATAGATTACCAAGTCCCCAACATTAGGTTATTTCCGTCATCTTCGCTTTTCACTCAGGCTGGTCCATTGGGCCAGTCCTGTTTTTGTTTTTTTAAAAAGTATAGCTGCGAACAACAAGTTCTGGAAAGAGGAGACAGCCTTCCATTTCAACAAAATTCGGGAAGTGACAGTGCTCAACCCAATCAGCACTTCACCCCAACATTTTCCCAATCACCTTCTTCGTCAAGTTCGGCACCACTTCAAAAGAATACGTCATTCCCGCCCTTTCCAGCCGTTTATGCGTGTCCATGCCATATGGGGCCAATATTGATCATTGGTCAGTCAATTCCCGAACAGCATCATATTCCACATAATGTTTCGTACCCCAGGCAGGGTTGTTGTCAGCTATCGCCTGAATACCGTCCTCATCATCATTGATCGCTACAAAAATTATGTCATAAATATGCGGGAAAAAGTTCCGGCCACGATTCGTATTTAAGCATATAATAAAAAAAGCAATTATCCATGGTTAATGCTTTATCATTAATCTTATTTTCTAAAAGTCGTCTCTAACCTGTATATAAAATCTCCATAAAACACAGATTGCTTTACTTTGAAGCTGATTTCTTTATACAATGTAGACAAACTGATAGGGAGTGGTGATTATTTTGGCACATGAGGATTGTATTTTTTGCAAGATCATCAATGGTGATTTACCTTCCGCGATGGTCTATGAGGACGAGCATGTTTATGCTTTTCTTGATTTAAGCCAGGTTACAAAAGGACATACGTTGGTAATACCAAAAACACATACGAAAAATATTTATGAAACCCCTCCAGAAGTGGCGAAAGAGTTGTTTGCCAGAATCCCGGATATTGCAAATGCTGTAAAGGAAACGTATAAACCAGTCGGCATGAATTTATTAAATAATAATGAAGCACCGGCAGACCAATCCGTTTTTCACCTGCATATCCACATCATCCCGCGCTACGGAGATGGAGATGGATATTCGTCTAATTGGGTTACCCATAATGACGAGTACACACCAGAAAAATTACAGGAAATGGCTAAAGATATAAGTGCGCATATCAAATAAGGAATAAAATCAGCAAATTTTCTTGATTTTCTTATTAAAATCTAAATGAAAGCTTTTTATTCTCTATCGTATCTGTTATAATAATGATAAGTTTTCGCGGCTGACAATGAGTGTACAGTTGGAAAATGAATCTTCCGCTTCTTGACAAGCGGTAAAATAGCTGAGGATTGTGAGAAGAGGAGAGGTAAAAATGAATACAAGAATTTTGGTCATTTTGTCACTGCTGGTAGGGATTGGAGCTGTGCTGCACGCTGTAGTGCCGCCTATTTTGTTCGGAGTGAAGCCGGATATGATCTTAGCAATGATGTTTTTGGGAATTATGCTATTTCCTAAGTTGAAATACGTTGTGATTCTGGCTGTTGCCACGGGAGTAATTTCCGCATTAACAACTGCTGCACCAGGCGGACAGATTGCTAACTTCATAGACAAGCCGATTACAGCGCTGATTTTCTTTGCTTTATTTTTATTAGTCAGAAATAAAGTAAAGGACCATATCAGTGCACCAACATTAACTGCGGTGGGTACCATGGTCAGTGGTTCCATCTTTCTGAGCGTTGCTTTATTCATCGTTGGATTAATGGAAGGCGGATTTATAGCATTATTCATTGGTGTTGTATTACCTGCTGCGGTAGTGAACACACTGATTATGGCCGTTGTTTATCCAATAGTGCAAGGGATACTTAAACGATCTCGACCAATTGAAATTGTGTAAACGAAAAAATCACATCCTCTGGCACCTGACTGTCAGAGGATTTCTTTTTTAATCTCATACGTGTATTATTCATCCATTAACACTCCGCGTGAACAAATTTTTCTTACATAAGAATTTACGTTTGATACTACCTCAAAAAGAGGTAAGATATAGAAAAGAAGTGAAAGGAGTTTAGCAATATGTCAAAAAGAAAGTCATTACTCCTCGGATTTCTGGTTGGTGGAACAGTAACGGTTGCTGCCACTTTATTAACTACACCAGCATCCGGTCAACAAATGAGAAACCGGGTAAAAGATCAAGGATTGGAATGGAGAGAGCTGGTCCATAACCTGAAAGAGGATAGCGTACGTCTAAAAGAGCAGCTTTTTAAAACTTCCCAGGAAGGAAGTATACTCGTAAAGGATTTAACTCAGGAAATGAAAAAAACGGTGATGGACTGGAAAGAAACGGTGGAGCCCCATCAGGAAAATATCCATAACTATCTATCGCAAATTGAAACAAGTTTAAAAGAACTTGAAGAAAAAGTTAAAAGTCAATAAAAGTGAAGAGGCTGAGACAGAACTCTGAGTAGTTTTGAAAATACGAACCATCCACCACAGTAGCTCCGGAAATATACGTAGACTCCTGTGGGAGCAAAGGCATCGGTGAGACCCCGCAGTGCGACAGCACGAGGAGGCTCACCAGCCGCCCACGGAAAGCGAAGTATATTTCCGGAGCGAGTCATAAGATTAATGTTGTTCGGATTTTCGTTTGCTAAAATGGTTCTGTCCCAGCCTCTTTTTTACTTCGCACCTTCAGTTATTGGCGCGATCTGTGTCTTCTTTTTAAAGGCGACATTAATATAGCAGAATTTTGATGATTATCTGTCTCTATTGAAGATATTACATCTGCAAATGCCAAGCTGTACCTGCTTTCTATATTTGCTCCCAATGACATGCCTAAGGCACCTGAGAGTTTTATTTTGATTTATAAACCGCGATTATTAATTTTTTTAGTATACTATTAAATATGCCGCCCCCAAAGAAATCCTCTGAATTACTCACCTTAGAATATCTCATCATTCGAATGAACCTGCTACATAAGGATAAGCTGTATTATTTATTCCTGAAGATAGGCTTTGAAGGAAAAAAGAAATTTGATTTATGGACTGGAAAGCTTCAATGTGAGTGCATCATATTGAATGATCTATTGCTGCAAATAAATAACACCACTTTCCAAGGTTTTGCACCATGAGGTATGCTTTATCAAATACCATATTCTACTTTGTCTTCTATAATGCCGATAGAAAATATTCCCTCAGGGTAAACCCTTTCCCCATTCTTATAATAAAATACATAGAAAAGGCTGATACCAAATGGTATCAGCCTCTCCATTATTAAACGACTTTATTGAATCCATTCATCCACTACATCTTGATTTCCTTCTACCCATTCGGCTGCTGCATCTTCAGGTGAAGCACCTTCCGAGATTTCCAGCATCACTTCTTCCATTGCATCACTTTCCCAGTAAAAGTTCTCAAGGATGGAATATGCTTCAGGCATATCTTCTTCTAATCCTTCACGAGCCATTGTTTCAATTGTTTCTGCAGCTCCAAAAGTTCCTTCAGGGTCATCCAAATACTTTAAGTCGTACGCAGCAAATTTCCAGTGTGGAGACCAGCCTGTTACGATAACTTCTTCTTCATTGTCAATGGCTGTTCCAAGCTCTGTAGCCATTGCCCCACTGGACGATGTTGCTACTTCCCAATCTTCCAGATTATCATAATCCTCGAGTGCCTGCTCTGAAGCAGCAACTACACCTGCACCAGGCTCAATTCCGGTGATAGCCTGGCCTGCTTCCTGATCCAGATCTGCAATGGAATCTGCATCCATGTACTCAGGCACAACCAACCCAATTTTGGCTCCTTCCAGATTTACACCCAGCTCATCTACTTGATCACCATACTCTGCGTACTGTGCTTCGTGTGTTGCCGGAAGCCACGCTGCTACCATAGCATCTGCTTCTCCATTTGCAACAGCTTCCCACATAACAGCATTATCAAGTGGGGTTACAGAAACATCATAACCTTGATCTTCCAATACCTTTCCAATAACATGTGTGGATGCAATTTCTGTATCCCACTCAACGTACACCAATTCTATTTCGCCGCTTTCTGTAGCTGCACCATCGTCACCATCACTAGCGTCTCCGTTGTCACCTGTATCTTCATCTGCACCACCACAGGCTGCGGCAAATAATGTTAATGAAAGTCCGGCTACAAGCCCTAGACGTTTCCATTGTTTAAACATAAATATGAACTCCCCTTTTCTATATTTTATTTATATGGAAACTTTTCCTTTGCAAGAAAAGATACCAACAAGATTAAGCATTTTTATCTTTATTCATATTTTGTGTAATTCGGTCCATAATTATTGCGAGGATCACAATTCCTACCCCTGCAACAAACCCTGGTCCTACCGAGGCACGCTGCAATGCGGAAAGCACTTCTCTTCCAAGTCCCGGCGCTCCAATCATGGATGCGATAACTACCATGGATAATGAAAGCATTACAGTCTGGTTAATACCAGCCATGATGGTTGCCCTCGCCATTGGCAACTGCACTTTAAACAGCTTTTGAACACCGGTGCTCCCAAATGCTTCTGAAGCCTCAACCAGCTCTTTGGATACCTGACGTATTCCCAGATTCGTGAAACGGACAGTTGGCGGTGTCGCAAAAATCAAGGAAGCGAACACCCCAGGAACCATTCCAATACCAAAGAAAACAACTGCTGGGATTAAATATACGAATGCTGGCATCGTCTGCATAAAATCAAGAATCGGCGTAATAATTGCGGCCGCAACCCTGCTTTTTGACATTAATATGCCAACAGGGACACCGATAATCACGGACAATAAACTGGCAAGCAATACCAGGGTAAAGGTGCTAATCAGTTGCTCCCATAAGCCCTGATTGTAAATTATCCAGAGACCAACAATGGAAAATGCTGCAAGTCCAAATCTTTTTCCTGTAATAAAGAATGCAATAACAGCAACTAACAAAATGATAATAATAGCAGGTACTGCCAATAACATGTCAGAAGTAAAGTCCATAAAGTTACCGAAGTACTCTTTGATTGGCTCAAACACTATAGCGAATGTTTCCTGTACCCAGTCCGTAAAATATTCAACCCATTGAGAAAGTGGTATACTCGGTACGAAATCCAATACATTATCAAGCATTTTCCATATTCACCTCGCCATCACTGGACAGTGCAGCAAGAACGGCACCCCGAACAATAATTCCAATCAATTTTCCATCTTCCACAACAGCTACCGGCATTGGTGCGTCATGGATAAGGTCAAAAATTTCATTCAAAGATGTGTCTCTATCCACTTTAGGTATATTATTCGTTACTATTTCCTTAAGATCTTTCACATCATTCTTTCTTGCGTCAGATGCATCGTCAGCAGTAACATAGCCTTTTAAATTCCGTTTGCTATCCACAACGTACATGCCTGACAAGCCTTCTTCTCTCATACGTTCCAGCGCAACCCGCGGACCATGTTTCTCGATATTAACCGTTTCCGGCCGCTTCATAATATGCTGGGCTGTTAGTACTTTGGAGCGGTCAATATCCTCCACGAATTTTTCTACATAATCATTTTTAGGCTGTACCAGGATTTCCTCCGGCGAGCCAATTTGAACGATGGATCCATCCTTCATTAGAGCAATCCGATCGCCAATTCGTAAGGCTTCATCCAAATCATGTGTAATAAATATAATCGTTCTTTGCATTTTCGCCTGCAAGTCCATCAGCTCATCCTGCATATCTTTACGGATTAATGGATCCAGTGCGGAAAAAGCTTCATCCATCAAAAGTACTTCCGGATCATTTGCCAAGGCACGAGCAAGTCCAACGCGCTGCTGCATCCCTCCAGAAAGCTGGCTTGGTTTTTGTTCCATATATCCCCCTAAACCAACTAATTCCAATGCCTCTGCAGCTTTCTTTCTTCGCTCCTCTTTTGGAACGTTTTGAATCTCCAATCCAAATTCAGCATTTTCTAAAATGGTTCTGTGCGGGAATAATGCGAAGTTTTGAAAAACCATACCTAACTTGTCTCTTCGCACATTACGCAGTTCTTTTTTGTCCATCGCTGCCAGGTTTTCACCTTCAATTTCAATACTTCCCTCTGTAGGCTCAATCAACCGGTTAATTAACCGTACTAATGTTGACTTTCCGCTCCCGGACAAGCCCATAATAACAAATACTTCTCCTTCGTCTACAGAGAAAGTTGCACGATTTACACCAACTGTGCTACCCGTTTCCTTGAGTATGTCCTCTTTGGATAAACCTTTAGACATAAGATCTAATGCCTGTTTGGTGTTTCTACCAAAGACCTTGGACAAATTCTTTGCTTCAATTACCGGCAAAATTCCTCACCCCTTTAAAATTATGGCTTTTTACCCATTTCTTTTTACTCAGTCAAAATGCATATAAATGTAATTATAACTGGTTAATTATTCAATATTAAAGCCCGTTCATCTGACCTACTCCAATACTATAAACTTTTTACCTATACAATTCAAACATTAAATTTTATTATTTAAGTATTTATTTTACGTACAGTTTATTCTGTATGAAAATTATACCGGTATTTCTTTCATTAACTTTTAATTTCTCCAATTTACGTCCCTATTATCTATTTTTAATAAATATCAAATTAGTGTAACCTTAAATCAACACCAGTTAGGGGGATATTATGAACACACCTCGGACAGAACAGATTACGGATAAAATTATGCAGGAATTTTCAAAAACACTTGAAATGTTTGATTTAACTTCATCTGAAGCACGTTTATTTGCTCATTTATATATTTCTGTAAAGCCGCTTACATTGGATGAAATGGCAGAAGCATTGGGAAAAAGCAAAACGTCTATGAGCACCAATATTCGAAGTCTATCTGATTTGAATCTGGTAACAAGGGTATGGAAAAAAGGGGAAAGAAAAGACCTGTACCAAGCAAATTCCCAACTTTTTAAAGCATTTATGAATGCCTACATCGGTAAATGGCTGGAAGCAGCCAGCCACCAAAAGCAATCATTAAAAGAGATTAATATATTTTTGGAGGGGCATGAAGCGGATGAAATTTCCACAGAATTAACCATTATTGAAGAACGCCTTGAAGATATCATCGAGTTTCATCGTCGTATTGAGTCGTTATTTAAAGAGATAAAAATGGAAGAGAAATAGAAGAAGGCTAAAAGAGGTGTGCCAACAAAGCAGTGATGAAATATTCACGACCTTCGTTGGCCTTTTCTTTTTTCAATTTCAATAATGCGTGTGAATTCCTTCATTAAAGCAGGGTAATGCCCTTCTTCTGCAAGTGCTGAGATTGTTTGATCCGGATCCAATTTTTCGTTCAGCATACCGGCAAATTCCACAAGCAAAGGAGTAAAGTCAAGAAATCCCTCTTCTTTCTGGATTTCATATTGATTATTCAACCTTGTTAACAGATGAAATAATTTTTCTGACTCCGCTTTTGACAAATTATTTTCAATCACGAGTTTAACGACCGGATAATCATCCAAGTTTAATATTTTGGATAGTAATTGGACATGAAAGGATGCTGTTTCATCTTTTGGATCTTTCAATTTAAATTACCTCTCCTTCAGCAATAGTAAAACCTTACTTCCAATTATACGCATAAAAACGAAACAAAAAAAGTTTAATTTACCTTTGAGGTTAATTGACCAAAAAAATGGGGCTTCATTTAAGAAAAAGACCATTTTGACTGTTCATATTGATAATCTTTTGATAAAGTTAGGAATATGATGTCTTAATAAAATAAATTAGAGATTATATATAGTATCCTTTCCAGGGGGGGTTTTTCAATGAGTTTTCCTTTTATTATCTATGCATTTTTCGTTTTATTTATTTTTAATTCATTAACGCATTCCTTTTGTACAAAATCGGAAATGGAAGCCGCTAAGCAGAATAAAATTTTTCGTGTAACAAATATTATGATTGTCATATTATTGGTCAATGCTTATGTGAGAATACTAAATGTGACGGTTTAATTGAATATTACTAAATTACGCTATAAATTGACATTGTACTATTATCTTTATAGCAGAATATGTTATATTTAACTGGTGATAAACTGAGTAAAAGTATAGGAGTGTACATGGATGAAAAAAATGGCAATAGCTGCATCCTTAACAGCTGGAATGTTGACATTGGCAGCTTGTACAGATGAGTCAGGTTCTGAACTGGTTGTAGAAAGTGATGCAGGAAACATTACACAAGAAGCGTTTTATGAAGAATTAAAGAACCGAAATGGGGAAGCTGTCCTGAATGAAATGGTTACCGTCCAGATTCTTGAGCAAAATTATGAAATAGATGAAGATCAGGTAGAAGAAGAAATCGAGGATATGCGGGAGCAGCTCGGTGAACAATTTGAAATGTGGATGCAACAGCAGGGGATTCAGGATGAAGATGAACTACAGGAAATACTTCGGCTAAGCCTTTTGCAAGAACAGGCCATTGCCGAAGATATTGAAATAACCGATGAAGATATACAGGTAGCATATGACCGAATGAATACCGAAATTGAAGCACAGCATATTTTAGTTGATGATGAGGAAACAGCAAACGAAGTACTGGACAGGCTTGATGATGGAGATGACTTCGGGGAACTGGCAAGCGAATATTCCACAGATGAGTCAAATGCGGAAGACGAGGGTAACTTGGGCTATTTCTCCGCAGGAATGATGGTTCCTGAATTTGAAGAAGCTGCCTATGAGATGGAAGAAGGAGAAATCAGTGATCCGGTTGCTACCCAGCACGGATTTCATATCATTCAAGTAAATGACATCCGTGAATCAGAGGAAGATATCGGTGAACTGGAAGACATGGAAGAAGATATCCGTCGTCAGTTGCTTAATGAAAGAATGGATCCAATGGCAGTCCAGGAAAAAATTAATAACTTAATTGAAGAATCAAATGTAGAAATAAATATCAGTGAATTTGAGGACATGTTTGAACAGGAAGAAGTAGAAGTACAAGGATAACAGTGATTAAAAAAGAGGCTAATACAAAATGGTGTATTGGCCTCTTTTGATTTTTTGTATGTACGATAGAAAATAAATTCATCTATCAGGCTTCAATCAGATGGGGAACCAAGCACCCCACTACTAGATTGAAGCCGTTTCTATGATGACGTTTGCTGCCCTCTTTCCCTTCTTTCCGCTTCCAGCCGATCCATATAAATCTGACCTTCTTTTTCAATAAACTCCTGCTCCAGTTTCTGCTCGGCTCTCATTGCCCGAAATGCCATAAACCCACTTAAAAATATGAACAGAATCAACATGAAAATCCACCAAGGTATCCCGAGAATCACTTTTTCAGCCTCCTTTGTCCATTATTCCTATTACAAGTATATGAACAAGCCTGCTAAAAAATGACGTCTCCTTATTTTTCCTCAAACAAAGGTTTGTAAAATGCGCGATTATCCATGGCAAACATTCTTTCCGTAAATTCACCTGGTTTCACTTTGTCCAGCGCCCGGTTTAACATGTTCATTTTTGCATCAATTAAGTCAATTAAATGAAGCAATTCAGCTTCTTTTACTAATGGAGGGGTCGGGCTTCCCCACTCTGCCTTCCCGTGATGACTTAACACAAGATGCTGCAGGATCATTACTTCTTCTCCTTCAATCTGAAGTTCCTTCGCCATGATGCCTATCTCTTCCACCATCATTGGTATATGACCCAACAGTTTTCCTTCTACCGTATAAGAAGTGGTAACAACGCCGGTTAGTTCTTTGATTTTGCCAAGGTCATGCAAAATAATGCCGGCATACAGCAGGTCTTTATTCAGTTCAGGGTATAGTTTATGCAGTTCTTTTGCCATCGCAAGCATGCTGACAATGTGATGGGCAAGACCCGAAGCATATTCATGATGATTTTTGGCTGCTGCCGGGTAAGTTAATAATGCTTCCTGGTACTTTTTAATAAATGCCCGGACAATTCGCTGGATGGTGGGGTTTTCCATTTCAAAAATGGCTTCCGTCAGCTTTTCCGTTAGAATTTGTTTCTCCACAGGTGCCTTTTCCACAAAGTCGGTAACATAGACATTATCTGTAGGCTGAGATAAACGAACAGACAGAATTTTCAGCTGTGACTTCCCTCGGAATTGATTGATTTCACCGGTTAATTTTATAATCTGCTCAGGAACAAATAATGCTTCGTCCTCTTTGGTTGCATCCCAAAGTTTAGCTTCTATTTCTCCTGTCGCATCACGCAATATCAGTGTCAAAAAAGGCTTTCCATTACTTGTTACTCCTTTGGAAACCTCTTTAATCAGCATAAAATCATCAAACGCATCTCCGACACTCATAATGCCGATTCCTTTTTTCATAATACTCCCCCCTTGACAACAAGTGAATGAAAAATTGATCTGGGGCTCTGCTTAAATGCTTGTCCCACCGTAAATATTTAAAAGCAGGCATATCTTTAATTCTAGCGCTGATTTTCCCTACTTCTTATTTTTAGGGATAAATTCAAAAATTTCTCCAGATTCAACGACTTGGATAAATTTCATTAACCAATCGTAATAATTTTTTGCATCACGAAGCTTTTCCATATCACTGGAAATTTTTTCTTTTAATGCTTCATCTGTCGTCTCCTCATATATCTTTTCCAGTTCCTCCAGTGTCTCTTCCGCTTCCTCAATATTGGATGCCGTTTGATGTTTCCAGCGGTTGCCAAATAATGAGGTAAACGATTTGTACCAGTCTTCCTCAGATCGGTAGAGATCTTTTCTTACTCCCTTTTTATAAGCCGGTTCTACCATTTTCAAACCCTCTAATGCTCTGACTCCGGTGGACATACTCGTTTTGCTCATAACAAGCGCATCCCGCATATCATCCAGGGTCATTGGCTCATCTGCAAAATATAATACACCGTACAATCTGCCTACAGAAGAGGTGATTCCGTATAAATTCATATTTTTGGCAATCACCTGTATAAATTTATCTAAGGTTTCGTCATATTTTTCCCAGTCCTGAGTCACGTTGTTTTCCGGCAATGGGCTCCCTCCAACTGCAATATAATATGGGATTAGTTTACCATTATTTTTTCTTTTATGCGAACGGAATTCTCTGACCTCTTACCCTATTAGGAAAACACTTCCTTTACATTACTTTTTTCCAATTGGATAACTAGAGAATCAGGTGCTTGGTTGATAATTTCTTTCTTACAAGAAAAAACAATTATCTGCTGTGTTCCGGAAATGGCATAGAGCACTTCCATCACACGCTGGGTACGGATGCTGTCAAAATGAATAAAGGCATCATCCAGGATAAATGGAATTTTGTATTCCTTACTCATAATATCGCTGATGGCCAACCTTAATGAAATATACAGCTGGTCAATGGTTCCTCTGGATAATTCATTTACATGATATCTAGCATGATCACTTGCCACTGCGTAAAAAGAATTGTCTTTTCCCGGCGCAAAAACTTTAACGTATCTGCCCTCTGTCAGCCTTGTAAAATAATCTGTCGTTTTTTCCATTACTTTATGCAAATACTTGTCTTTGTAATTTCGCTTCGTTTCCAAAAGCATCTCTTTCGCCGTTTTTAATATAGCCCATTTTTTCGCCAGATGATTCAGTTCTTCCTTATCCATTTCCATTTGATGCATAAGTGATGAATAGTTTTCCGAGGCTTCCAGATTCTCCAGGTTGGCATTGACTTTGGCCAGTTCATCACGTTTCTTATCTAATGACGCTTCCAGGTTCTCAACGGTTGTTTTGGTTTGTTGCTGACTATCGGATAAACTGCTTTCATACGGGATTTCCTGCAGGTCTGTTTCAGGCAAAATACGGAATATCTGCTTTTTCGCCTTCAATCTATCTTTTTTATATTTCGTTTGATCCTCAATTTGACGTGCTTTTTCATAGAATTCATCCTCTGCTGAAACACTGGCACTAGCTAATAAAGCAGCCATTTCATTTTCATAAATTTGCAGTTTCTGTTTCAACGAATCCTGTGCGTGATAGTTTTCATCAAGTAGTTCCTTGTAGTTTAAAATCTGCTTTTCCAGGTTATTTGTATTTTCCACGTATTCTTCCAGCATCTCCATGCCGGCTTGCAGAGGCAATTTTTGTTCTTGCTGAAAATACTGATCTACTTCTTCCTGAAAAGTTGTATTTTTCGCTTTCAATATTTCCATTTTCCGCTCGATATCGATTTTACCCCGGATGAGTTGTATTATATGCTTCAGGCGGTGATACATTTCCGGCCAATAGCGGATTTCTATAAGCTCAAGAAATGGGTATTCGGCAACTTGTGCCGCTGTTCTTTTTTGCAGCCACTTATTTTTCCTATCAATGAAATTTCTTTTCTCTTCCCATTTGAGCCGCTGGAGATTCAGGTTTTTCCATTGACCTTCCAAAGCTCTCCATTTAAGCAGCCGGTTCTCGTTTTGGGATAATAGCTCTTCAGCTTCATCTTTGAACTCCTTTGTAATTTCCTGTGACTGCAGTTCACGTCCATCCTGCTGCAGCAATTCTTCCATTTCCGACAAAGATTTTCTTTCGGTGTACCACAGGATTGGGCCGAATAAAAGCACAGCTATCATTAAAAAATATAATATGGATGATTCGAGAAAAAAACCTGCTCCACCCATAACAACACCTACAAACAAGCTGCCTGCCAGTAATAATTTTGCTTTTTGTTGCTTTTTCTCTTTATTTTTCTCCAAAAGCATTTTTTGATTTGCAGCGCTTTCCTGTATATTGATTGTCCACGCCTGCTCTTGAAACTTCCTTGTTTTCTCCTCCAGTTCTTTTTTTTGCTTTTCCGGTAAAATTGCAGTTTCCAATACAGCTTTTTCTTTCTGTACATATCGTTCTTGTTTGATTAATTCCTCTTGTTCCTGCTCCACTTTTTCTTTTTCAAGCTGAAATTTCTCTTTGCTTTCTTTTATATCAAGCCATTCCCTTTCGATATGAAAAGGCAGATGCATTTCAGCTAAAACTTCTTGCTTAATAACGGCATCCATCTGGTTTAGTTCATTTTCAATCTGTGCACTTGTCTTGCTAAGATTTTGCTCAAGACGAGCGAGTTCTTTGTTTCGATTTTGCCAGGCTTCTTTCTTTTCAAGCAGTCCGGTGACTTGATCCCTCGGGAAGTCATCTACTTCCTGCTGTAAAGTCTTTATTTTTTGTTCATATTTTTGCTGATTGTCCCGTAAAATGTTCAGCTCACTTTTAAGCGGAAGCAGCTTGTCCTTGACTTTCTCCAGTCTGGCAATTCCTTGCTCCGGGAAATGCAGCACTTCAGGAAATTGTTTCAACTGTTTTGCCGCTTCCATATATTCCTGTATATAAGGCAGTGCCTGCTGCTGTTTTTCTATCGTTTTTAATTCTTTTTTTTCTTCGATGATCCTTTGCTGATATTCCAAAATATCATTGTTTAATGTATTTTGATTTCCCTTCAATTCACGGTATGTTTCCTCGTTGTTTTTTGCCTGCTGAAGCTGTGTATATAAGTGATCTAGTGAGGTTAATTGCTGATTGATTAGCGGCTTGGCACCCCTTGGTTTGAATAATTCTCCCATTTGCTGATCCAGTCTCTTTTCCACGGAATAGATGGCTGCAGATCCTGTCATGCCGATACCGAGAAGCACTTCAGCGAGATCATCTTCTTTCATATTATTGATCAGATGCAAATCCATAGAGGAAAAAGAAAATATAGATTGGTAGGTTTTCTTCGTCAACCCTTTCAGCTGTTCATTCAGCCAAACTTCATCAAATTCTTTCCCATCCTCTGTATAACAGATGGCAGCTCCATTATTCACTTCATCCAGTCTTTCTATCGTGAAAACACCAACTTCAGCATCCTCAACAGTCAATCTGCCGCCCATTTTCCCACTTGTTTTCGGACGGTAAAAATTACGCTGTTTCGGTGGCAGCCCAAATAACATGAAAAGCACAAACTGATGCAGTGTGGATTTGCCGGATTCATTTTTTCCGTATATTGCAGTAAAGCTATCGGGATCAAAGTCAACTGAATAATCAACCCATTTGCCAAATCCATAGATAGTGGCATTCAAGATTTTCACCTTTATCACCTCATCCCTTCAGCAGTTCATGCATGAGTAACTGCTCTGCTTTATTTTTAATTTCCTGTTCTTTTTCCGCTGACAGCTGATCTATATATTTCCGTGCCTGCCGTTGCTGGTACAACTCTTTCATAAAGGGGTCAATAGCACGCTCTGAAAACTGACGCTGCAGCTCCCCAAAAAAGTGATCTTCTTTCCACTTACTGCTGGAAAAGTCATGTACCTGGCTTCGCCAACGAAAGATGTAAAGCCAATTCTTTTCACCGGTTGTTATGTCATTTACCAATTCTATGATTTCATTAATTAATCCGCCATTTTCCCATTCGCCGAGTAATGAATTATTACTGATTAAACTTAGATCAAGGAGGGCCGGCTCTGTCAAGGATAGTTTGTTCAGTTCTTCAAAAATCAATCTTTCCAGCTGGTGAATTTCTTTTATGCTGCTCACATCTATTCCAATAGGAAGAAATTGAATTGCCTGCAAAGGGATAAAATCCATAGACACATCATTTTCCGCCATAACAACATAATAACAGCCCTTCTCCTCTGTCTCTTTCCGATTTCTTCCCTGTAAATTCCCGGGGTAGACAACCGGTGGGTCAGTAGCTAGTAACTGTCTCTGATGAATGTGGCCAAGCGCCCAATAGTGGAAGCCTTTCTCTGTTAACTCTCGTGTTTGAAAAGGGGCGTATGTATCATGCTCCGTATTACTCTCCACACTTCCGTGCAACATGGCAATATGGAAAGGAATTTCGTTATTATGTATGTAAAACTCATTTGCTTTGTTGCTTGTAACTGCACGATTTTCATAGCTGAACCCGTATATCGAAGCAAGTGGATTTCCATTTTTCTCATAGGTGAAATGGCTAACCTCTTCTCCCGGAAAAATAAAAACATTTTCCGGATATGTAACAGGATGAACATTTCCTTTTATATAGTCATGGTTACCGTAAGACAGATAAACTTGAATATGATGATGCTTCATTTTTTCGAACCCTCTTCTTAACCGGATCTGTGCTTTTAGGCTTTGCCTTTCATTATCGAATAAATCTCCAGCAAGCAGCACAAAATCCACTTGTTTATCAATCGCTGTATTTACCAGATTTTCGAAAGCCTTAAACGTACTTTCCCGAATATATTCAAATATAGAATCCGGGGTATGCGCCAGCCCTTTAAACGGACTGTCCAAATGTAAATCAGCTGCGTGGATAAAAGAAACCTGTTTTGCCATGTCTGCACCTCCAGTAACATCAATTTCTAACATCTATTTTAGCAAAACTCCTAACAGAATGCACGTTCTGTTACTTGGGTGGATTTAATACTGCATAAACCTATGCGGGTGATGCTTAAACCTGAAGTTAAATATCAAAAAAGGTAGATCGATCTGATACTTCTATGAGTGGAAAGGCATAATGAATACTTCGAGAAGTTGTCTCGGATACCTCTTGGAACGGAAAATGATTAATGAATGCCTTGAGGACACTTCTCGAGTACCTCTTGGAACGAAAAACGATTAATGATTACCTTGAGAAGGCAACTCTAGGTACCTGGATAAACAAAATTGCAACAATCTTTATTTTAAAGAATCGTCACCTTTATAAAATAGAAAATCTGATAAAACTCTTATTCTTTCGTACCTGTAACCTGCAAAAATAACGACCCGGTTTCATCATAAACCGAGCCATTATTTCTTGCATCAAGCTTCATATTCAATTGCTTCTTCAATCAAAGCCTTCATTTTTTCCTGCTGGACATCTTCCATCTTTTTAATCCGGATATGCCGCATTTTCTTACCTTCCCCTTCAAGTATATTATCTTTATCCTGAAGCATGGCCCCGGAATAGAAACCGAGATTTACATGTTTTTTTGCCGGCTGCAGATAACAAATATTGGTGTTGCCTGTACTAAAGCAAGGCATATTCCATTTTATTTCCTCATTCATATTTTCATTTGCTTCATGAATGACCCCGCGAAGACTTTCCGTCATTTCTTTTATATCCTCAGGCAATGCTTGGATAAATTCATCCACTTTCTCATTTCTCTTAGACGCCATCTCTTGACCTCCAAAAAGTTATTTATCCTTCTTTGATAAAGCCATTGCTTTTTTAAAGTCTTTCAGTGAAGAGGATTTTCCATACATCAGGACCCCACCTTTATAAACGCGCGCCCCGATAAGTCCTAGCACAACAATCGTTCCTATTAATATACCGATCGACAGTGCTACTTCCCAGGCCGGTATATCCAGCATGCCAACTCGTAAAAACATTACCATTGGTGTAAAAAATGGAATGTAGGAACTGATCGTAACAAAAGTTGAATCCGGTATGCTAATGCCAAACATCGCTATGAAAAAGGCGATCAGAATCAGGAAAATCATTGGCATGAGCAGCTGCTGTACATCCTCCACCCTGCTGACCAATGACCCGAGCATCGCTGCCATGGTGGCATACAGGAAATAACCTA
Source organism: Virgibacillus oceani (assembly GCF_041521345.1). Lineage (GTDB taxonomy): Bacteria > Bacillota > Bacilli > Bacillales > Amphibacillaceae > Virgibacillus_N > Virgibacillus_N oceani_A. The sequence goes on from NZ_JBGOHB010000002.1 coordinate 107,462, forward strand.
GGATGAAAAATACAATGGCGTAGATATAAATGGATATGGATGTGTCCTGGATACCAAACACTTCAAAAAATCCGCCCGTCAGTTCATCCTGTTTAGATGAAATTAACGCATAACCGACACCAACAAAGAGCACGACCTGTGTTAACCCCAGCAGAGCGACCCCCAATATTTTGGCAAACATGTGGGTAACCGGTGGTGCACTTGACACCAGAATCTCCATCACTCTAGACGACTTTTCCGTGGCCACATCCGTTGCTATCATTTGCCCGTATACAATCACAGCCATATATAACAGAAATAGCATAATGTAGACTATTCCTCTTGCCTGGCTCAGTTCTTCCTCTGTCCTGGAGCTTTCGTCCAGTGCAACTGTCTGAAAGGAAGCCGGAGCTTGGATTTCAGCTAACGTCTGTTCATCAACCCCGGATCGCTGGGTCGCAATCGCTACTTTTAATTGCTGTAATTGCTGCTCCAGCATCATTTGATTGCCATTGCCTGAAATGCTGTTTGCATAATAGGTTGCTTCCGGTAACTCGGCATCATCCAATGCTAATGTAATAAGTGCATCAAATTCACCGTCCTGCACCATGTCTTGTGCCTCTTCTTCCGCTCCGTCAAATGCGACCATTTCAATAGATTCACCAGAAGCTTCCACCTGCTGGCTGAATGGCTCCAGCAGTTCATTTGACTCATCAATAACAGCAATTTGGTCATCACTCTCATCTGCAAAAATGTCTATGATAGACTGGAAATTTGCCAGTCCGACGATAAATAATAATGTAATAACAGTACTAATGATAAATGATTTAGATTTCACCCGTGACATATATGTATGCGACATGATGATCCAAAACTTATTCATAGGAAGCACCTACTTTCTCAATGAAAATATCATTTAACGATGGTTCTTCCAAATCAAACTTACGGATGAACCCTTTACGATGCAACGCAGTAAATATTTCCTGGGAAACTTCTTCATTTTCAATTTGCAGCTCACATCCTCGCGTTGTTTTTTTGTAACTAACAACACCACGAAAATCACGAAGAAATTCCAATGGAAAATCTGCATGAACGACCAAATTTTTCTTCCCAAAAGCATCTTTAACATCCCGTAACGATCCCTGAACCACCGGACTGCCCTTATGTAAAATGCATAAATGCTTACACATCTCTTCTACATGATCCATTTGATGGGAGGAAAATACAATCGAAGTACCTTGCTCTTTTAAATCAACTACTGCTTCTTTGAGCATTTCCACATTGATGGGGTCAAGCCCGGAAAACGGCTCATCCAATATGAGCAATTCCGGCTTATGAATTACCGCAGAAATAAACTGTATTTTTTGCTGATTCCCTTTGGATAATTCTTCCACCTTTTGATTCAAATACTCAGGTACTTTAAATCTTTCGAGCCAGTTCTCCAGTTCTGTCAGTACATCATTTTTTCTCATGCCTCTTAATTTACCGAGATAAACCAGCTGATCCTTTACGGTTAATTTTGGATATAGTCCTCTCTCTTCCGGCAAGTAACCAATGATGTGACTTTTATCATAATTGATCGATTCCCCGTTCCAGGTTATATTGCCTTCTGTCTCATCCAATAACCCTAGGATCATGCGGAAGGTTGTTGTCTTCCCTGCCCCGTTTCCACCTAAAAATCCGAACATTTCCTTTTCCGGGATTTTAAGTGAAAGCTGATCCACTGCAGTGTGTTTCCCAAATTGTTTTGTTACATTATCCAATAATAATGTCATATTCAAACTCCTTTCCCTTTTATTGTTTACGTAAGTGCAAAAAATAAGTTTCATTTTTTATTTCATGAGCTTATTCTTTAAAAACATTATCAACTGTTGTACCAAAAACAGCTGTGGGATCGTACCGATTGTTTTCGATAGCGTTAATTGTTTGTCGGGATACTTTACATTTTTTTGCTAATGCATCTTGTGTGAAACCTTTGGCTTTTCGAAGTTCTTGAATTTTATTTTTCATTGCCACTCAACCGTCTGCTGTAAATCCAATAGTAAACAAAATAGCTACCAACTAAAAAGATTAAATAAAACAATGATGGATGTTTAACTTTTAGTGGCCCCGAACCGACGAATCAAATACAACGTTACTTAAGTAACTATAAATAGTAATACGATCCAACTACTCACGATGTCTTTCTGTTTGATTAATTGAGAGCCTTCATCATCGTTTGTTTCTTAACCGCCGTACTCCTTATTTCCAGTAAACCAGCCAACAATCAAGAATATAAACAAACCACCCGACATCGCAACAACCCAACTGACTAGATCCAATGCTATCACCTCTTAAATATAAAAAGTTCTTTCCATTTCATCTAAACGCATTAGATTGGTTATGTCAAAACCTTTTACATTAAATGCGTAGTATTATTTTGTTAAATGGCTTAATTACCGATGCTGAGTTAAAAGAATCCAGCATATCATCATAATTTCAAAGCTACACAATTTCACCCATCAAGTTCTGCCCGTACCTTCTCCCTAAACTCTCCATTATTGACCATCTCAGTTATAAAGCTATTCGTATGGTTTTGTAACATAAGGCTCTCCCATATGGATAAATCATCCATTAGAATCACAAGCTCAACTTTGTTCCCATCTAAATCTTCCACATACATAGCCTGATTAAAGACAAAGGCAGTTGACCCGCCTTTTGCGCCAAGATAATGATAGTGCTCTTTATTTCCTTCCACCATTTCCATCGGCCACTCCATTAAGTCCCGCATAATCATGGAAACCTCTGTTGGGAATGATTCATTTGCAATCATTTGCAACAATTTCCCATAGGATTCCGCAGGTGCATTTGGCAGGCGATCCGACCAGATCCGTTGTTCGTTTAACGAAAGATCTTGTGCTCCTTCTAATGATATACTGTTATTTTTCATCTTTTCGCTATTCTGAAGTGCCAACGCTTCATACGCCTCATTTGGCATATTTTGCAATTCCGTCTGCGGATCGTTCTCGTTGTGTTGTTTAACTTCATCTATTGCTAAAAGTGAACCTGCGATCGGGAGGACATCATCATGATCTTGCAGCTCCAATTGTGCAATACGATCATTTATATTACCCGCACCAAGCAAGTCAATCAGATAATCCGTATTTGCATTGGAGCTAAACGTAATCATTCCTTTGGCAACATCATGCAGAGGGACAGTGTTATTTTCAATTTCCCCTTCTTCCTCCAATAGCTCCAGCCATGTTTCATGGGCGCCGCCGTCGGTATTTTCAATATAGTAGTTATCCAAATGGTCGAGTGAAATCATATCATCCTTTTGAATATCTCCATGATCAATTTGATAAGCGTATTCGACGGCAATCACAATTTTCACTACACTCGCCAGCGGACGGACAACATTGGATTGATATGCGATCATTTCCTTATCATTCACGGAAACATATAAAGAAGTGTTTTCCGGATTTTTCTTTATATGTTCTAAGGTGTACTCAGGGTTTTCTTTAAAAAACACGTATGAAGCGATAAGAGCAATGGCAATGACTGCAAATATTGATGAACCATAAATAATCATGCGCTTTTTTGTATATGTTTTTTTATCAAACAGAATAAAAAGAATAAAGCCCGCAATAAATGCCAATATATAAGAGATGTTCATTATCTCGGTAAAAAACATAATACCAAATACAATGATAACAGCTATTATAAATTGGTTTATGTTGTACTTCGTTCGTTGTGATCTAATTAACAAAGGCAGGCCAGTAAATATGATAATTCCTGCCAATCCTATCCATGCGTACATATTCATGGTCAACCCCCTAATCTAATATTTTCTTTTTAGCACCATAAGGTTAATAGCATGGATAATGTAAAGCCCTGTTAACAAAAACCAAATAAGCAGTTTATATGTTTCGTAATCTATCGGCTGAATATAATCGCTTATAAGTTGAATGATCAACCATCCTAATGGCAACAGTGGAAAAACAATACTGTATGATGTGCCGGCGATGGTTTTACCGCGTTCATCTTTACCCTCCTTTCCCCACTCAAATTTCAGTGAATAAAATACTGCACCGAAAAAAATAATGACATAAAGTAAACGAAAAAGTTGATAGACCACGTATAAAATGTCCATAGTTAATTCCTCTCTCCTTCATATTGAAAAACATCGTGTAAATCTACGCCAAAAAAGATTGCCAGATCAAATGCTAATTTTAAAGATGGATTATATCTGTTTTTTTCCAATGAAATAATCGTTTGGCGACTTACACCCACGCCATCCGCTACTTCCTTTTGTGATAAATTGCGTTCAGCACGAAGAACTGTGATGCGGTTTTTAAGTGTACCTTTTTCACTCGACGGCAACTGAATAACCTCCCTTGTTAACAAGGTAATATATTTTTTACTATAAGTCAACTTTTTTTTACATTTAGTTAAAAATATATTACTCACCTATCCTATTTCAATCTAATGAGTTTCAGTTCCCGATTTTGCCGCCATTTCACTTTTCATTTTTTGAAAAAATATGTACGATAGAAGGAGATGAAATATTTTTGCAGCAAATTAGCAAGATTATAGTAGTTGCAGAATTTCGGGGAGGAAATAAGTATGGAAAGAACTTATGCATTAACGGTTTTCGATCAATCAGGGGGAAAATTGCTGGATGAGTCTTTCACGGCGAAAAATGATGATGAAGCAAAAGAAATTGGTCAAACCCGGCTGGAAGAAGAAGAATACAGCGAACGAACTCACCGCTGTGTGTCACCGGAAGCTAAATTGATTTTATTTCACAGATAAGTGATTGGATAAAATTGCCCCAGAGTCACAGAGAGATGATACGCATTCTCTGTGATTTTTTGGTAAGCTCGAAAGGATTAGAGTCATTCTATTCAGCTGGTTAGATCGATTTTGATGAGCTGAAAGATAATAAGGCGTGCTCTATCTGATATTTGGAGCAGGTTTCAGCTCCGTACAGGGTCTTAGAGGTTGTCTATCTGACATTTGGAGCAGGTTTCAGTTCCGTACGGGCTCTTAGAGGCTGTCTATCTGACATTGGGAGCAGGTTTCAGTTCCGTGCGGGCTCTTAGAGGTTGTCTATCTGACATTTGGAGCAGGTTTCAGTTCCTTGCGGGCTAATAGAAGTTGTCTATCTGACATTTGGAGCAGGTTTCAGTTCCGTGCTGGCTCTTAGAGGTTGTCTATCTGACATTTGGAGCAGGTTTCAGTTCCGTGCGGGCTCTTAGAGGTTGTCTATCTGACATTTGGAGCAGGTTTCAGTTCCTTGCGGGCTCTTAGAGGCTGTCTATCTGACATTTGGAGCAGGTTTCAGTTCTTTGCGGGCTCTTAGAGGTTGTCTATCTGACATTTGGAGTAGGTTTCAGTTCCGTGCTGGCTCTTAGAGGCTGTCTATCTGACATTTAGAGCAGGTTTCAGCTCCATGCGGGGCTCTTAGAGGTTGTCTATCTGACATTTGGAGCAGGTTTCAGTTCCGTACGGGCTCTTAGAGGTTGTCTATCTGACATTTGGAGTAGGTTTCAGTTCCGTGCGGGCTCTTAAAACCTTGTATGATTATTAAACTCTAACTCCGGAAGCAGCAGTATAAGAATCAAACTCTACAGTCCTAATTTTTCATCCTACTTATTAAGAGAGGTAATAAACGTGTTCCAAAAACTATTTTCACGACTACATATGATCATAACCAGATTTTCTATATATTCCTTGCTGAAGTCCAGTGGAAATAAATTAAAGGATAGCAATACAAATGCGAATATCGGCATCATCATGAAACAATACGAGGATAACCTTGTTCAATATCATAATCTGAATGAAGATTTAACAAGAGGCGATGTTACCGCCCAATCCAGGAATGGCCGACGACTGGTTTCCGCTTTTGACGCCAACCATGACAAAAGGGAAGAAGACAATTTCTACTTCCAAGTAGCAGATCATTGGGTAAAAGAATTCGGAAAAAACCTGCTCCAGGTCTCTTTACTATTCATTATCTTGTTTTTGATTTGGTATGCGGCAGGTTTATTCCTGCACCAGTATATAAGCGGAATTTTAGGTTCTATTTTTATACTGGGAATCATTCTGTTTCCTCTTTTAGGCTTTCTTTTTGCCAGTATTGGAAAAGGGGCAAAAAAATATATACTGATAGCTTTGCATATTATATTCTTATTTGCAGGTGTCATGATCATTTTATAGATTTATTCTTCTATTGGAAAAGAAGGATTCTAAGGTTTACTTATAGATGAATTATGTAAATAACCGAGCTAAAGTATTTGCAGAGGAGGATATGCTTTGATCGCAGAAATGTACAAACGCCGGGAGAAAATGGGATATCTTTTTTTAGGATTTATTATATTGATTATTCTTTGGTGGGTGCTATTCCAAACACCCGGAACCACATCAGAATGGTTGGAAATGCTGATTTTCCTCATGCCGCTCGGCTTAATTTTCGCAATTATTATCATAAGCCGTTCTCACTACAATAGAGTAAAGAACATGAACATTCACAATTCGAAACAGGGTATACTTGACCTGAATAATGTGGTGATTAAAAAAGATGTATCTCTCACTCCAAGGTTACTTCTTTTCGAGAAAAACGGAAACTTTATTGGCATGGTAAAGCCACTGGATATTCCTTGGTGGATGTACCCTTTTCAATTTTTTTACGATGCTATACTCGAATTCCTTCCATTAACTTATGGATTTATATCATATGATGGGGAAATCCTATTTACATTCCGGAAAAAGGGTTGGCTAAAACGGACGAAATTAACCATCTTTAACCAGGAGAAAAAGCAAATTGGCAAATACATACAGGAAGAACTAAAGTCTCTATTTCAGATAAAGGGCGAATTGTTCAATGAAAAGGAAGAGCAGATTCTTTCTATTAAAGCATCCGGTATTTCCGGAAGTTTCAGCTGGGACGATGAAGAAGGTAATCAATGGGCTTACTTTTACAACGGAAAATTTCCTCACGAATACACAAATATATTCAGAGATATACAAAATGATATTGTAGCACTGTCGGATGAACTTTCAAAACAGGATAAGATCCGGCTGATGTCGGTTATTGGGTATTTGTTTATGGTACGAGTGAAACAGTGAAGCTGCTTTTTCAGGTATGAAACTTCCCGCAGTTTCCTCCATGTTAAACGCGCAGCTTTTAATCAGAAAGAATACATATGCCCATTATGGCATTTCTCAACTCAACTTCAAAAATGCGAACGTTAAGTTATATATATCAATTACCTTAACGAAATGAGGCTAAATATAAGAAAAGCTATCATTGGGTTAATTATAATGAGCTCATTGACGTTAATTATATTAATTTTTGTAAATGAGAATAATGCAGACCCAATCAATAATGATAAAAAATTATGGCAAGTGTGGAGAGTATAATCAAATTGTAGAATCCCAAATTCTTACGGATATTGGAAACACCCTTTATGAAGAAAAAAATTATTCATTTGGCATAGAATATGATGTTTTTTCTGATAAGCGTGTTAACGTAACTATTAAGATAGCCAACAAAAAAGTAACCGAAGATATTGATAATGAAATACAACAAACAGCTAAAAAAGTTATGCAGAAAACAAATTTGATCCAGAATTATTTAGTATCACCGTAACAAACTATTAAAATTAACTAAATAAAGAAATTAATTATTGGAGAAATACGCTGCGGGGAAGGAATTCAGTTGATACATATCGAATATAATACATAGGTGCAATTTATAAACCAACGAAATTTTCTTTCAGGCAAGGTGTGAACAATGAAAAAAGAATCCTTCAGCAAAATTAAAACGTATTTGTTGATCATCATTTCTTTGGTGCTCATCATTACCGGCGTACAGCTTTATCAGAAAAACCAGGAAAGCCAGCGTCAATACGAATCATTTTTGAACCAGTTTTATTTTAAACTAGAGTCAGCAATGAGTTCTTTAGATACCGTTTTAGAACAGGAATTGGAAGGTAACAACTTGGCGCGGGCCCTGCTGCAGATTGATCAGAGTCTGGAACAAGCAGACCTTATACTGAATGCAGGCAGCCGTTTTGTTGATCGTGAGATCTACGGTCATACACTCCTGTTTTCAAATCACCCAATAAATCAATTTGCAGAAAATAATACGTTAGCCGAGGAAGAACTGCAATACCTGGAAAATTTGAAAAAAGACTTGGAAACCATCCAGACGGGTTTGTACTCGGATGAAACCGGCCAGGAAAATCCCAACCTGAACGCCCGTCAATTTAACGATGTCATAAGAGGATCAGGACTGGAATCAGGCTTTCTAACGGAGCATAAATCTATACCTGTCCCCTTCCAAGTGATTGAACCAGAGCAAGCACCAGAACGCATACAGAAATGGCTGGAGAAAAATGAATCAGTCGAACAGAGTAAAGCGTTCCTTGTCGATGGCAAAACATATGTATTGGCTATATCCGGTTACGGAGAAGATGGATTAAACCAAGTGGAAATAACTGACATGGTGCTAAAACGAGGCGGGATTGATGTTACCCATCAAATTGTACAAAGTGATGATGCCAAACAGGAAGACGCGGTGGCAATCGCCGAATTGGAAGAGATGGAGCGATCTTTTCAGTTTACTACATCTGTGGAAATTGAGGAAGAGTTTGAAAGCACAGGGAGAAGTAATACAGCGCAAGCCGGTGCCGAAGCTTTCGTTGAGTTGGTACCACCTGAAAAATTGTCGGAAGATGGTCAGATAGTGGATGAGTAAATATTAAAAATTTACCAGATCCGTTGTTTTCAATTCCCCCTGCTAAATAAGCAATTACAGGCATATAATGTTTGTGTGAATTTTATTAACCAATCAATTAATCAACCAATCAGCGGATTGAGGATGAAATTTCCTCTTTCCGCTGGTTTACTTTTACGTTTGTCACGTTTTCAACTCACACTAAGTACAATCATAAACAATATACCTGATACCATTCGCCCCTTGCTAACTCTTAAATCACTTCTCACACTTACTTCCCTTTAAATACCGGCTTCCTCTTCTCAAGAAAAGCCGCAACCCCTTCTTTATGATCTCCCGTGCCACGAAGATCCCACTGAGCTTGTTGTTCTTCTTCCAGATAGTAGATTAATTCTTTTTCTTTTGCAGCATGATAGATCTGCTTTGTTTTCAGCATAGCTATAATTGGAGTAGTCAACAGCTTGTTTGCAAATCCTTGCGCATGCTCAATAACTTTGTCATCTGTTGTCATATCCACAAGCCCCATTTGTTTTGCTTTTGTAGCTTCCATCTGCTTCAAGCCCCAAATAAATTCTTTTGCTTTTTGCGTGCCAATGCGCTCTTGCAGCCAGAAATGGCCACCGCCATCAGGTGCTAAACCGATTCCAATAAACAGCATACCAAGCTTGGCTTCATTTTTGGCAATGACGTAATCTGCAGTCAGTGCCAGGCTAAGGCCGAGACCCACTGCAGAACCCTGGATTGCTGAAACAACAATCTTAGGCATCATATACAGTTTCCGTACAATTTTTTCAATGGTCTTCATCACCTGATCGAAGAATTCTTTTTCTGAAAAGTCCTTCATCATGGAAATGTCTCCACCTGCACAAAAAGCATTCCCCTCACCAGAAAGGATTAAGATCTTATCTTCGTTTTTATCAGCTTCTTCTACCGCTCCCAGCAACTCCTCCAGCATTTCTTTATTCAATGCATTATACCGTTCGGGGCGGTTAAAATGTATGTACGAAATATTATCTTTACTTTCATATGTTACTAAACTCATATCTAGTCCCCCTATTAATATTACTTATTTACATTATTCGACATTTAGCACGAAATTCCTGCTTTAAATTCGAAGTCCACAGTTTTCCTGCCTGTTAAAGACAAAGATCTATGAACTCGTAGTAATAATATTTATATTTTCAGTTTCTTTGATATAAAAAAGAAACACTCTCCAACGAGGTATGCTCCTTTCAATATATCTGAATAAAAGTGTTACTTCTACATATCCCTCGGTATTTCGCTAACTTTACGCTCTGCCAGTCCAGTGATATCTGCCACAGATTCAACTCCTATGCCTCTTTCCAGCAGGCGGAGGACTTAACGGGGAGTAATTCTAATGAAAATATATCAGAATTAACAAATACAAACAAATGTTTTCATTTAAAATTTTTTTATCATGTTTTCTAGCATGAAAGACATTTGCATTGATTACCAAAAAAACCAAAATAAAAAGGACTTAGATGAAATCTAAGCCTTGTTAACAGCAACTTGCTGTATAATTGGAATAAAAACCAATAAAACCCGCAGTTCCTTCCCTGCGAGTCTATATGTAAACACTATTTAATTGTTCTGTTCATCCGTTCCGTACAATTCCTCCAGCGGTTTTGTGATAATACGGCTCACATCATTAATAACCATGTTCAGACGCTGTTCTTCTTCCATCAATTTGGAAATATCCTCATGCTGCTGTACCAGCTCTACAACCTGCCTGGCTTGTTCCACTTCTTCCTCTGGAATATCTTCGCCTTGCATTTGTTTTTCCTGCAGTTCCATTTGGACATTGCGAAAACGGTCAAACATTTGCTTTGCCTCCGGATCATTCATCACCGCATCGAATGCTGATTTTAAATTAGCAAATTCATCGCTCTCTCGGATTGCTTTTTCCAAATCATATGCACTATCATAAATATTAGGCATATATATAATCCTCCTCCGAATTACAACTTTAGTACCTATTCACTATAACAAACTGAGGATGCCATGTATAGCAAGAAGAGAAAATCAATTTTTTCCGTTTTTCTACAAGTTAATTGCTCAAAGAAAAGAGGTTCTTATATGATCAATCATCTTCAAAATATTTTCCCTTCCCTGATAAGCTATGATGAAAAAACGTCAGACATGTCTGATGCCTATCAATGGTTTGTTACTGACAAGGAGGAAGTTATCGGGATTAAAGAAAATGAATTAACGCCAAAAGACGTGAAACTGCTTACGGCATTTTTGTCTCCTTATAACAGCAGACTGCCGGTTCAAACGAAAACAGAAAAGCAATGGCTGGAAATCCTGTATGATCCCAACTGCCAACCATTTATATCAAAAAAACAAAAACCATTTCGTTTTGTTCATTTTTCCATCAAGAAAAACCAGATCTCCGCTCATGCTTTTAAGGCGGCAATTCATGAATTATTTACTGCAACTGTTCCGATTTTATGGGAAAACGAGCATGAAGGTATTATAGTGGAAGAGTTAACAACATCAGACGAACGCATTTCCTATGAGCAGATTATCGATATCTTAATGAGTGACCTGTCCGGTACTATTCATTTTTATGTCGGTCCCTATCTGACTGATCTGCAAAAAATAAAGGATTACTATGCCACCATTATTCTGGGTGCAAAAAGTGTTTTTTCCTACACGGATAAATCAGTAGTTACTTATGTGGAAGCAGCCCCTTACATATTGATAAACCAGGCTGAAAACAGTTTCAAAGATTTACTGACTGCAACTGTATTACAAGAATTTGCAGATGAAGAGGATCTTCTGCACACTCTGTATACATTTCTCCGGTGCAATTTAAACGTCACGCTGACTGCCAAGGAATTATATATGCACCGGAACAGCCTTCAATATAGATTGGACAAATTTTATGAACAAACCGGGATTGAAATCAGGGAATTTGATCAAGCAATCACCGTATATTTAGCACTACTGGCCAAAATGCACAAAGAATAGCTTAAGCTTTGTGCATGTTTACCATATTCATGGATCCCCTACTTCTATACAATGAATGTAACACACAAAGAGATGGGGGAAAAGAATGGCTGAATTACGATTGGAAAATATTAAGAAAATGTATGACAAAGACGTACTTGCAGTGGATGATTTCAACTTACATATTCAGGATAAGGAATTTATCGTATTTGTCGGTCCCTCCGGCTGTGGGAAATCCACCACACTCAGAATGATTGCCGGTCTGGAGGAAATCACAGAAGGCGAATTCCTTATTGATGATAAAAAAATGAACCAGGTGGCGCCAAAAGACCGGGACATTGCGATGGTCTTCCAGAACTACGCACTTTATCCACATATGAACGTGTATGATAATATGGCATTTGGACTGAAGCTGCGCAAATTTAAAAAAGCGGAAATTAAAGAACGAGTGGATAACGCAGCAGAAATTTTAGGATTAAAAGATTATCTCGACCGTAAACCAAAAGCACTTTCCGGCGGGCAGCGCCAACGTGTTGCTTTGGGAAGAGCCATCGTTCGTGATGCGAAGGTATTCTTAATGGATGAGCCTTTATCCAACCTGGATGCAAAATTGCGTGTGCAGATGCGCGCGGAAATTCAGAAGCTTCACCAGCGTTTGCAGACAACAACGATCTATGTAACACATGACCAGACGGAAGCAATGACAATGGCCACCAGACTTGTCGTCATGAAGGACGGTCTTATCCAGCAGGTTGGTGCACCGAAAGAAGTATACGACGAGCCGGAAAATGTATTTGTCGGCGGATTTATTGGATCTCCATCCATGAACTTTTTCTCAGGCAAGCTGACTGATGGAGTGTTTGATTTAGGGAATGTGAAAATTAAAGTTCCTGATGACAAATTGAAAATATTAAAAGAGCAAAATTATCCTGGGAGAGATCTTATTTTAGGTATTCGCCCTGAGGATATTCATGATGATACCGACTTTCTCGAAGCCAATCCGCAGTCAACCCTAACTGCAACTATTGAAGTAGCTGAATTAATGGGAGCAGAATCCTATCTCTATTCCAAAATAGATGAACAGGATTTTGTAGCCAGAGTGGATTCCCGCACGGACGTTTCCGGAGGCAAAAAAGTAAATCTGGCATTTGATATGACAAATGCGCATTTCTTTGATGCAGATACGGAGGAGCGGATTAGATAGTTAAAATAAAAAGATGCAAAAAAATAATCCACCCCTGAGTTGAAGGCTCTGGTGGATTATTATTGCCAAATGCCAATCCCCCTTGAAGGGAATTAAGTTATTGTGTTAGATCGTTAGCGTGTCCGCGCTGACGATCTTTTAATTATTATATAAATTTCTACCTATAGTGTACCTTATTTTAGTCAAAATTAAAAACAATGTATTATTTACAGGTTTAACCTAATAAAATTCAAAGTATATTGATTTAATTTATAATGAATGTCTGTCTGCAAACCTAGATTATCTTTCATCAATCTCAATAATTTCTGCCCCAACCACAGGCGGATCAGAGAACAAGGCAGAATCACCCGTAACAGCTTTCATCCTGTATTCATTGTTTGGAAATAGGTTAAGCTCATCGAATTCAATGTGATTTCCATTAACTATAATCTCACTTCTGTTGTCGATTGTTATATTGTATTTTTGATTACCAGAAAACAACCCTGTTTCTACTTCAATAGAATAACTTGTTTCATTATAATAGGTTTCCGTTATATCTCCCGTAACGTCCCAGACTGAAAAATAATTTGTAAATATAAATACGCCAATTGCAAGCCCAGTGATAAATATGATTATATAAGCTACCTTTTTCTTCATTAAACCCTCTCCCGAAACACTACTCATATCATTATAACTTATTTATCTGATCCTTTAATGCATTCGACAATACCTTTCTTAATTCGACACCTTCAAATTTCGCTAACAGATCCTTAAAACATTACACAAAAAAACTGATGCCCCATCCATGAGCACCAGTTTTTTCAATTATCATCGCTGAATTTGACTATCAATATCATTGGTTAAATGTTTACATGCTTCATATTCTTCTTCTCTTCTTTTCTCAACAGCAATCCGGTTTTCCAGTTTTCTTTCATATTCTGCATAGCCCATCTTGTGTGACTGCTGCATTGCTTTTTCCATTTCCGGAGTATAATTCATCCGTATTCCACTATGAATAGTGAACCATCCTTTCGTTTTCTGTACAATAACAAGACTAACATAAGGACGATTCCCTCTACAATGTGAATTTAAACGCCTCTCATGCAATTATCCAACGTATCACTTACTTATCATTTACTGTTATATTTATACATAAACATTTGGCTGATTCCTCGCATATAATATAAAATGCTTTATATTTGCAGAAAAGTAATCGTTCCTGTAAAAATGACTAGTTGTTTCCTCCAACAGGAACTACTGCACCATCATAGTTTTCCAAAATAAAGTTTTGGATTTCCTCGGATTGCAACACTTCGACCAGCTTATTCAATGCTTCATTTTCCATGTCTTCAGCACGTACACCGATAATATTCACATATGGTGAATCTTCTCCTTCAATAAATAACGCATCCTCAAGCGGGTTAAGGTCGGCATCGATCGCATAGTTTGTATTGATGGCAACCAGTGCATCTTCTTCAGCAAAATATTGCTCAGGAAGGAATGCAGGGTCTACATCCGGTGAAAAAGTTAAATTAAGCGGATTGTCTTCAATATCATCCAGGGAGAGTTCTTCAGGATCAACACCTTCAGGAAGTGTAATTAAACCTTCTGATTCAAATAATGCCAAAATACGGCCGTGATCTGCTACAGAATTACTGATGATTACTTCTGTACCATCCGGAATATCATCCACACTTGCAATGCCCTGGGAATAAACACCCATTGGCTCCACATGAATTCCATCAATATAATCAAGCTCATACCCTGTATCACTGATCGTCTGTTCTAAAAACGGGATATGCTGAAAATAGTTCGCATCCAGTTCCCCACTTGCCAGGTCATCATTTGGAAAAACATAGTCCTGATATTCTTCAATATTTAATGTTATATTTTCTTCTTCAAGCAAAGGACGTGCTTCTTCTAAAATTTCAGCATGCGGTGTACTGGAAGCTCCTACTGTAATTTCAGCAGGCTCTGTTTCTTCTGCTGCTTCGTCTTCGGTTGTTTCTGCATCATCTGCTGTGTCATTTTCTGTAGTGTCATTATCGGAATCTCCGCCACAGGCAGCCAAGAATAAAACTAATAAAACAGATAAAAATACAAGTAATTTTTTCATGAGTCATTCTTCTCCTTTGATGTTGTTTTTTATAAAAAGGTTAATACCTAATTATTCACTAACGTTTATCCAGTTTTTTCGTCATGAAATCACCGATAAACTGGAACAGAAATACGATGATTACGATAAGAACGGTGGATACAAGCACGATATCCCAGTCCCTGCGCTGGAAACCAAAGTAATAAGCATAGTTTCCAAGTCCGCCTGCACCAATGGCACCGGCCATTGCTGTGTAGCCGATTAATGCGATGGCTGTTACCGTTAAACCTGAAACAAGCGCGGGCATGGATTCCGGCAGCAGGACTTTAAAAATAATTGTCCTCGTTTTTGCTCCCATTGATTTTGCTGCCTCAATGACGCCCTTATCCACTTCCTTTAAGGCAATTTCCACGAGTCGTCCGTAAAAAGGAGCCGATGCAATAATTAAAGCCGGTAAGGCAGCTGTTGGCCCGCGGAGTGTTCCTACCAAAAGATTAGTAAACGGAAATAATAATAATATCAAAATAATGAATGGGATGGCTCGAAATATGTTTACAACGGTAGCCGTAACCATATTTAAGTATTTGTTTTGCCATATTCCGTCTTTATCTGTCATATATAACAGCAGACCGAGCATAATTCCAAAGATAAGCGTGCCTGTCAGGGAAACTATGGTCATATAAAATGTTTCATACGTAGCCTCTATCAATTCCTGCGTATCCAGATTAGAAAAGAAATTATCCATTATGCCCGACAACCTCCATTTCCACAGAGGTTTCTTCATGAATATAGCGAGTGGCTTTATTAATTTCCTCTTCATTTCCTTCCAGTTGTACAATTAATGTTCCATACGCGCCAGCCTGCGTTTGGGTGATTTTTCCCTGAAGGATATTAATTGCAAGATCAAATTGCTTTGCCAACTGGCTTATCAAGGCCTGATTAGTAATTTCACCGACAAAATGGAGCCTTACAATTTCACCTGTTTCATATTGCTGAAGCAAATACTCCATGCTGTCATCCTCATCATTTGTCCCCATCACCTGCTCAACAAACTTCTTGGTCACCAATTGCTCCGGCTTAGAGAAAACATCGAGCACATCACCCTGCTCTACAATTTTCCCATTTTCCATTACTGCTACCCGGCTGCAGATTTTACGGATTACATGCATTTCATGCGTGATCAGGACTATTGTTAATCCAAGTTTATCATTAATATCCACGAGCAAATCCAATATGGAATTAGTTGTTTCCGGATCAAGCGCAGACGTTGCCTCATCACAAAGCAATACTTTTGGATCATTTGCCAGTGACCTTGCAATGCCGACCCGCTGCTTCTGTCCCCCGCTCAGCTGGGAAGGATATGCCTTTTCCCTTCCGGTCAGGCCAACCAGGTTAATCAGATTTTGCACTTTTTCCTTGCGTTCTGCTTTGGAAACACCCGCTATTTCAAGCGGAAATGCGATATTATCCTCCACTGTCCGTGACCAAAGCAAATTGAAATGCTGAAAGATCATCCCGATATCCTGTCTTGTAATGCGCAGCTGCTTACTATTTAATGCGGTGACTTCTTTTTCGCCCATAACCACCCGGCCGCTAGTAGGCTCCTCCAGACGATTAAGCAATCGGACAAATGTACTTTTGCCTGCTCCACTGTAGCCAATGACTCCAAAGATTTCACCTTCATTGATCGAAAGGGTCAAATCGTCTACAGCTGTAATTTTCTTATTATTTGAGGTGAAAATTTTACTCAAGCCTTCGATTGAAATCAGAGCAATCCCTCCTAACCTTTCGGCTTTCCAAATTTAAAAACGCCTTTCTGTAAGAGAACAGAAAGACGTTATTTATGTCTTCTCGTTCTCTCATCTGTCAAAGCAAATTGCTTTGCAGGAATTAGCACCTTTCAAATACAAAATTTGAAGGTTGCCGCGGGTTCACAGGGCCAGCCCCTCCCCCGCTCAGGATAAGAGATCAAAATAATTATTTGAGTTTGATAGATATTATATTAGCACTTTCTTTTGTAAGTGTCAATTAAATTATTGGTGATGCGAAAGGTAAGTGATGAGGTGAAAGAGAAAAATCATTTCCATAAATGTGAATTAAAAGCAGCTATGGATCCTACCTGCCAATAGCCGCTTAATTTCTCGTAAACATTTCCGGCTTATACTCATATAAATAGGTATAAATATTGGGGATCGAACGAAAGGCATACACTTTTTCCTGAATCTTTCCGTCTCTTTTTATAAGCAGACAGGGTACACTTTCTATCTTTTTATCCTGCATAAATTCCGGGTAGAAAGAGGCGTTCATCTCATAAAAAATATCCTTCTGATGGACAGATTCAATTTTTTCCAGCATGGTTCTGGCTAAATTGCAAGTGCCGCAAAAAGGGGTGTAAATATATAATAAATAGTCCTTCTGTTCCAGTTGCTCTGTTGATGTTTGTATCAAAAAATCACCTTGACTTTACTAAGATTCTATTTTTCTCTATCAATCAGAAAAAACGGATCCACTTTGATATGTTTACCTAAAAGTGCTCCTGCCAAAATATGCCCTGGTGTTGTGGCAACTTCCCGGTATTCACCGCTCACATAAATATGCTCCGCATGCGGTAGTTCCCGCGACAATTGTTTCCGGAGCTGGATGCCAGGTTCGTCTTCATCTGTTAAAATATAGACTTCTTTATGATCCAGTTCATATTCTTCCAGGAGCTCATCAAATTTTTCCACACCAAGTGTGCCATTCGTGCAAATTATCGTGAGATCCTCAACAATCACTTTATCGAGCTCCCTTTTATCTGTCAATCCTTCCACAATAATAATTTTTTCCGACTCATTCATCATGCTGTTATAGCACTCCTATTATTAAGTAATAAAAACAAGGCTGACACATACACGCCAGCCAGGTAGTTACCGATGAATTCATTTATTCACTTATTTCTTCTTCATAACCTTCCGCTGACAGCAAATCGTCCAACTCAGATTCATTGGATAGCTCCACAACAATCATCCAGGCATTTTCATACGGTGATTCGTTTACAAATTCCGGGCTGTCCTCCAGTTCTTCATTAACTTCCACGACTTTTCCGCTGACCGGCGCATACAATTCGGATACTGTTTTTACCGATTCCACACTTCCAAACGGTTCATTCAGTTCCAGTTCATCTCCAACTTCCGGAAGTTCCACAAATACGACATCACCAAGTTCATCCTGTGCAAAATCCGTAATCCCGATGCGCACTTTGCCGCCTTCCTTTTTTATCCACTCATGCTCCTTGGAATACAATAAGTCCTTTGGTAAACTCATATAAATCCCTCCAATAAATATTCGTACTTTTACTATACTAATTAATCAGCCGTTTATCCAGCGTTTTTAAAGCCAAGTTTCTTCAAATAGTTCCTCTTTAAAACCGACAGTCACCTTTTCCCCGTCCGTAACGATGGGCCGCTTGATCAGCATGCCGTCTGATGCCAATATTTCTGCCATTTCTTCCGTGCTGGCATCCTTTATTTTATCCTTAATATTTAATTCTCTATACTTTTTCCCGCTCGTATTAAAAAATTTCTTTGCGGGAAGATCGCTTTTTTCAATGAAGTCTTCCATTTCATTTTGTGACGGCGGGTTCTCGACAATATGTATACTATCGTACTTTATATTATGTTCATCCAGCCATTTTTTTGCATTCCTGCATGTACCACATTTAGGATACCAGTAAAATTGCATTGCCATAACCAATCCTCCTGTCTTTGTTTCATCCATTTTCATTATAGCAAAGAGGATAGAGGGAAGGCTACAAATTCATTTGATCATCATAATGCACTGTTAAAATAGTCTTAGAGAAAAAATAAAAATAAGACCCTCGTCATCTTCCAGCAAAGGACTTTAACATGATAAAGTGATCTAAGCAACCATTGTCTGGCCCCATCACTATTCTAATGCGCACCCCCTCCTGCTTCTCCCTGGCTTAACACGACCAAAATGCCTCTTGAATACCCTGATGCCATAAAATGGAAAAGATAATCCTCTTCCTGTTCTGCTACTTCAAATTCCAAAACTGCTGTTATTTCACCTTCTGGATCCAGCCAACCTTCCTCTTCATCCCAACCTTCACTTTTCTTTACTGTTATCTCGGCAGGTTCATATATATCTGCAAAAGGATCACCTGAACTTCTTAATGTAAAGTTTTCCTCCACATTCATTTCTTGCGGGCGAACCTCAAGATTTTTAAATGTAAACTCAACCGCAACTGTCACAAATCCATCTTCGGGCTCCGGCAGATTGCTTTCCACTTCGTTAGCATGAAAATCAGCTGTAAACGCAGATAAGTTTTCACCAGGTTCCAATATATATAAATACCTATCTTCCGTAATTCCTCTATTAGGGTACTCCTCATCGAGATCTATTTCTTCGCTTTCTGCTTTTTCCTGTTCCTCTTCAATATCAGAAACCGCTGCATCCTCCCTATCTCTTGTTACCTCTCCAACATCTCCTGCAGTCGGCGTAACCTCTATATCGACATCGCTAGATTGTGCCTGTTCTGTCATTTCCGGAACAACCTGTACCATCATATATGCGAAACCTGCAAACAGCGCCGTTCCTGCCGTGGCTACTACTCCCTTAAGCAAATTCTTTGAGGTTTTTTTATTGGAATATTTTCCTCCTATCCCTTGGGTCGGGTGAATGCTTACTGCGCGCTCTGCCGGAATAATAGTTCCGATCATCCCTATAATAACTGGAATGCATCCCGTAGAGATTATGAACAAAATTTCAGTAGTAGGATATTCGCCAAACAAGCCCCACATCATACTAAAGGCAAATACAAGAGCGATGACCGCAGCAGCTATACCACTCAATAAACCTTCCGACCAAATAAGCATACGAATACTGCTATTTTTCCAGCCTATCGCTTTCAACAGCGCAATTTCCTGCTGGCGTTCCGCGATATTTTGCCACATAATTTCCGCTGTAGTTAATACAGCCATAATTAACGCCACGATGATAGCTGCGTAATGGACTGCACCTATTTCAAGTGCTGTATATTGACCTAACCATGTTGTATACATAACACCCTGTAGACGGAATGTTATATGAAGGAATAATGCCAGTAAGCCCGTAGGCAAAGCAATGGCAATGATCGACAACAGACTCCGTTTCCATTTTCCGATGAAATGATTAAAGGCCATCGAAAACAGTCCTCTGGTACGAAAAACCCTATTGCCAGCTTTCGAAATCTCCCCTGTCTGCATCGCTTCATACGGGGAAATATTCCTTGTAGCTATCGCTGGTAATACTGCACCAAGTAAATATATGGAAAAGCCAAATAATCCTGTCAGCAAAAATCGAATGGGTGATATCACGGTATCTGTAGAAAGATAAATGTATGCAAGGATCATCCAGGATATCATGGCGACAAAAGCACCTAAAAGAAACGATTCCGTAAATAGCAACCTGCTTAATTGCCCCGGCCGCCAGCCAATGGATAGTTGTGTTGCAAATTCCTTTCTTCTTGCCAGCAGCGAAACAAGCGTCGATGCCCATACATAAATGACAGCAACAGCTATGACACTCAGGATAATACCAAAATAGCCAATGGTGCTTTCCCTGAATATCGAAATGGATGACCCGATATTTACCCAAGGCTGCTGCAGCCAGCCAATTTCCTCCTCGTCATTAATGAGCGGGACATGTGTTAATGTGGGCTGAGGTGATGAACCCAACGTTATATCCGTCATCAGCCCAGTCTCCAATTCAATTTCCTGTGCAATGCTTTCCAAAATTCCCTGGCTTTCCTCACTCATATCCGCTACCCCTGCCACTTTCACACGAATGGCAGCAATTGGTTCCTCGCCGAGAATTTCCTCTGCTGCATCAATGGTTGTCAGCATATTCGGCGGGTTTGTCAAAAAATCATAAGGATTATCCGTCGGTTGTAATGTTTGAGAAGGATTTACAGGTTCATTGTTTGCATCAATGACCAATTCTGCCGTGGCAGGTCTGTAGGTTTCCATTGGCAATTCATTCAAAGGATCCATGGAAATAGACAGTTCGCTCGGGTCATAAAAGCCGATCCATTCAGGTTTGATGCGCTGCCATCCACTAAAATCCTCCCCAAATACTTTAGGCTCTCTGAAGGACTCTTCCCCTACAAATATCGATGGATTTTCCTCCATATTATGAAACGGTTGAACCTGATAGGCAAATGGCCACTGATCTTCAAAAGGGCTTGTAACAGGACGGTACGCCAGTGGACTCGCCCTAAAATTCATAAACCCTACCTCATCTTCCACTTCACCCATCTCCGCTGCATCCGTCTCCAATGGTTCTTCTGTATCCGGATCGATTCCTATAATACTGTTGACCAGGAATGAAAATGCTTCTTCCGAGGTGTACGAATAGTTTATTGCATCATGTCCTTCAATGGTCTCAAGATAGTCACTTCCGCCATTTTCTTTGATCGACTCAAGTACATCATTTGCGGTACTTCTGTCAAACGGAATATCCAGACGTTCAATCGTAAACTCAACCTGTTTATCATCAAAAGCATGGTTGCTCACAATAACCGGAAAACCAATGTAATTCATATCAGAGGCATATCTTCCTTCATGACTGCTATCCTCTTCAGCAAAATATCTGCTGTCTCCGGAAGTGATTACGGCTTCATCCAGACCGACGAGCTTTGCTTCCTGTTCCGGGTCTATTCCTGCAAGTAATGCTTGGGTGAATACACTAAGATGACTACTGGGCGCCCCAACACCATAATCCGTTTTGCCGGCTAAATTTTCTTCGATCACCGGCCAACCCCCGTAGGCAAAATAATAATTTGAGGATCTGGTCACATCCTGAATCCCATTATTCATTACCTCTTCCTGTGTACGCCGATATATACCATCTTCTTCTAATTCCACTTCGTCAAAATCAACAGTATAAGATGCATAGCCAATCATGGAAATGGGAGCCGCTATTTCAATGCCTTCTATACTTTTTATATTCTCATATTGCTCCACACTGATGCCGCCATCCAGTCCGCTCAAATAATTCGGCTCCAGCAAATCCTGTTCTTCCGTAATACTTTGGGAGCCTTCCGGTCGAACGAGAATATCGTAAGAAGCTGCCCAGCTTTCCTGAAGCGTATTTTCAATAGTGCCTCTATTCGCATCGGAAATACCTACCAGATACGTCAGTCCCCCACTAATAATAAGCGCCCCAATAAACAGCAAAAACAATCTTTCCTTACGTCGCCACCAGTTTTTCCAAATAAAACGAATCATACGCCAATACCCTTTTTATCGGATAGTAAAATACCATCTTCCATGGTTAGTACTCTATCAGCTTTCGCGGCAAGGGCGGAGTCATGGGTAACAAAAATGACGCCACAGCCTTCCTCCTGATGAAGTTCCTGCAATAAATGAAAGATCTGTTCCCCGGTCGCTGTATCCAGGTTCCCGGTCGGTTCATCCGCCAGAAGCCAGCTTGGTTTATGTACGATTGCCCTTGCGATAGCAACTCGCTGCTGCTGCCCTCCGGATAATTGAGAAGGCAGGGATTGATATTTGTCAGCTAAGCCAACTTGATTCAAAACTTCCTTGGCTCTTTCCACTTTTGAGTAAGGTACTTTGCGGGCAAACAATGGTGTAAGGACATTCTCTAATGCCGTCAATGTAGGAAGCAGATGAAACTGTTGAAAGATAAAGCCAATCTCATGAAAGCGAAAATCCGCCAGTTTCTTTTTACTTTTTCCGATCATTTCTTCATTATCATAAAGAATTTTCCCCGAGGTTGGTTTATCCAGTGTTCCGAGTAAACTTAACAGCGTTGATTTTCCTGAGCCGGAAGGACCAACTATAGCTGAAAAATTATCAGGATAAAATACGGTGGATACATCCCGAATAGCAGGTATTTCAACGCCATCCCCTTTAAACGATCTCCCGGTTTGGATGCAAGTAATATTGGTAATCATGGAATCCCCCTTTTGAATGGAAATAAACGTACAAATAATAAATGTTGTATGAAATTATAACATAATTATCAAAATAAATATTCAATTGATTTAATAGGGAATAATGAAAGCAATATTTTGGGATATGTTAATAAACAATATATTTAACATGTCTTTTTCAAAGTTATAAAACAAAAACATACCACCCGTCCAACAGATGGTATGTTTTTCCAAATAAGTCATTTTTAAAAAAGGATTTATCTTCTATTAAACTACGTACTTCTCTTCTTCAATAATCTTCTTCGCAATTTCACGTTTCTTCGCAATTACGTTTGTCGGTGTATGACGTGTCAGCTTGCGAAGGGATGAAAGCATCATTCTTAGTGAGTCGCCTTCTTCCACTGCAATTAAAATCTCTTTTGCATCTGCTTCAATCCGGTTAAATGCAACTTGTGCATATACTTGAGTGTACAGAAGTTTTTGTTCGCTCTTGTCTTCGCCGGATTTACTGATTGCTTTTTCTGTACGGAGGATAGCTGACTCCATGTTATATACTTCTGCCACCATATCTGCCAGGTTTGCAAGAATTTCCTGTTCATTTTCGATTTCTTTCATATATTTCTGTGCTGCCAGACCTGCGCCAAGCAGAACAATTTTCTTCGCATTGGTCAGTAAATGTTTTTCCTGTTCCAAAGCTTCTGTTCCTACTTCTTCAGGCATCATCATCATGATTTCTTCTTGAAGGCTTTGTGCTTTTTGGAACAATGGCAGCTCGCCTTTCATAGCTTTTTTCAGCAATGTTCCAGGTACAATTAAACGATTGATTTCATTTGTACCTTCAAAAATACGGTTAATACGGGAGTCACGGTACATACGCTCTACTTCATATTCCTGCATGAATCCGTATCCACCGTGCATCTGTACAGCTTCATCCGCTACATAATCAAGCAGCTCGGTTGCCATGTACTTGTTCATGGAACATTCGATTTGATATTCGGCAATCGCTCTTGCTACTTCACGGCCGTCTTTTAATTGTTCATCTGTTAAGGAGCCCATTCGCTGCTCGAATAAACCTACGGTCCGATAAACTGAACTCTCATTTGCATAGGTTTCCGCTGCCATTGTACCAAGCTTTTCCTGTGTTAATGAAAAACTGGAGATTGGTGTATCAAACTGCTTGCGCTCGTTTACATATTTTGTTGCGAGTGCAATACCCTGTTTAGCACCACCTACACCACCGATGGCAAGCTTATAGCGTCCTACATTTAGAATGTTAAATGCAATGATATGGCCGCGGCCTTTTTCACCAAGCAGGTTTTCAACAGGTACTTCCGCATCTTCCAGCACTAAAGTACGAGTAGAAGAACTCTTAATTCCCATTTTCTTCTCTTCCGGTCCAGTGGACACTCCTGGATATTCACGCTCCACGATAAATGCAGTGAAATGCTCGCCATCAATTTTTGCATATACAATAAACACATCTGCAAAAGCAGAGTTGGTGATCCATTGTTTTTCCCCGTTTAAAATATAGTGGGTGCCTGCATCATTCAGTTTTGCCGTCGTTTTTGCCCCCATGGCATCAGAACCGGAGCTTGGCTCTGTCAGTGCATAGGCTGCCAGTAGTTCACCTGTTGCCAGCTTTGGCAAATATTTTTCTTTCTGCTCATTATTACCGAAAAATACAATTGGCAGGGAACCGATTCCAACATGTGCCCCGTGTGTTACGGAGAAGCCTCCCGCACGCGAGAATTTTTCCGTAATCAAGGAAGAACTGATTTTATCCAGCCCCAGTCCGCCATACTCTTCCGGAACATCAACACCAAGGAGTCCTAAGTCTCCGGCTTTTTTCAACAAGTCAACTGAATGCTCAAATTCATGATTTTCCAGATTATCTACCTTTGGCAAAACATCATTGGACACAAAATCCTCTGTCGTCTTTGCAATCATATGGTGCTCTTCTGTAAAATCTTCAGGTGTAATAACGTCCTCACCCGTTAAATCTTCAACTAAAAACGCGCCACCTTTAAATAACTTATCCTTTGTTTCGCTCATGTTTATCTTTCCTTTCCAATTGGAAATTACTATTCTTTCAAACTTTTTCTACTAACTTCATAGATTTACAGGAGCTCGAAAACTCCGGCAGCACCCATGCCTCCGCCAATACACATTGTAACCACACCAAACTGTTCGTTACGGCGTTTCATCTCATTGATTAGCGTCAATGTTAATTTGGTGCCGGTCATCCCAAGTGGATGGCCTAGTGCAATGGCACCACCATTGACATTCACTTTAGATGTGTCCAGATCCAGTGCCTCAATAACCCTGACAGATTGGGAAGCAAAAGCTTCGTTAAGTTCGAATAAGCCAATATCCGATAAATCTAAACCGGCAATCCTCAATGCTTTTGGTATCGCTTCAACTGGGCCGACACCCATGATTTCCGGTTCCACACCTGCTACTGCAAAGGAACGGAATTTTACAAGGGGAATCAATCCCTCGCCTTCCGCTTTTTCCCGTTCCATAACAAGTACTGATCCGGCTGCATCACTCATTTGTGATGAGTTCCCAGCTGTAACTGAACCTTGTGCATGAAATGCCGGACGGAGATTTGCCAGGATTTCTGGTGTTGTGCCAGCCCGTACTCCTTCATCCATCTCAAACAAGGATGTTTTTTCTTTCACCTTATTTTTCTCACCGATAACACGCTGCGTTACTTCTACAGGTACAATTTCATCATTGAACTTTCCTTCTTCAATTGCTTTTGCTGCACGCTGATGACTTTGAGCAGCAAACCGGTCCTGATCTTCCCTTGAAATACTGAAACGTTTTGCCACTTCTTCCGCTGTATGACCCATTCCCATATAATATCCTGCTGCATCCTGAACAAGCGTTGGATTTGGCTTGATAACATGACCGCCCATTGGAATCAGGCTCATCGATTCTGCCCCGCCGGCAATGATCGTGTCACTCGCTCCTACTATAATGCGCTCGGCTGCATAGGCAATACTTTGCAGACCGGATGAACAATAGCGGTTAATCGTAATTCCCGGCACGTCTTTCTTTAATCCGGCAAGCCCGGCAATATTGCGCGCCATATTCATTCCCTGTTCGGCTTCCGGCATGGCACAGCCGATAATGACATCATCAATGTTTCCGTCATAGTTATCTGCACGCTTCAGTGTTTCTTTAATTGTTAAGGCTGCCAAATCATCCGGACGTGTGCCTGCGAGTGATCCTTTATTCGCTTTGCCTACAGGGGTTCTTGCACCTGCAACAATTACTGCTTCCTTCACATTTCTTCCCCCTCTTCTTTTAATTGCGTAATGGTTTTCCTTTTACCAACATGTGCTGCATTCTTTGTTGTGTGAGCGGTTCTCCGATTAAGCTCAAAAATGCCTCCCTTTCCAGATCAAGCATAACCTGTTCATCAATGACGGATCCTTCTTTAATTCGCCCGCCTGATAAAACATATGCTAACTTTTCTGCCATTTTCACATCATGATCTGACGCGTAACCGCTAAATTGCAATGACTTCGCACCAAGCAGCATAGCAGCATAGCCTGCATCACCAACAACCGGGATTTTCTCCCTTTGTGGAGCCTGATAACCTGCTTTTGCAAGTGCCAATACTTTTTCCTTCGCATCATGCAGCAGATGATCCGCATTTTTACTGATAGAATCTTTCGCGTCCAGGAAGCCATTTTCCCGGGCTTCTTCAGCTGATGTGGATACTTTTGCCATGGCTACTTTTTCAAAAACATCATTAGCTACTTTGGACAAATCAAAATCAATTCCCTGCGGTAAATTGCGTAACTCTTTCAGATAAAGTTCTTTTGTTCCACCGCCGCCAGGGATTAAGCCAACACCGAATTCAACAAGTCCCATGTATGTTTCTGGTGATGCCTGGATCGCTGCTGCGGGCAAGGAAACTTCCGCACCGCCACCGAGCGTCATATTAAATGGAGCAGCAACCACCGGTTTATTGGAATATTTAATGTTCGTCCCCATGTCTTGGAATTGACGGACAACCATATCCAGTTCAAAGAAATTATCATCTTGTGCTTCCATTAGCATCAATGCCAGGTTGGCACCTACAGTGAAATTTTTTCCTTGGTTTCCAATCACTAGTCCTTCGTAGTTTTTATCTACTTCTTCAATAGCGAAATTCATCATTTGCATCGTGTCCAAGCCGAGCGCATTACTCTTAGAATGGAATTCCAATGCTGCAACCCCGTCTCCTAAATCAATCATACTGGCACCGACGTTCTTTTTAATGACCCCTTTTGTATCTTTTAAGCGCTTCAAATTGATTTCTTTCGGATTGAACTGCTGCTGTTTATATTCACCCTGGTCGTAATAATAAACATTGCCATTTTCCTGTTTATAGAAGGATTCATTACCTACTTCCAGCATGTTCAGTACCCATTCAGGTACTGTTTCCCCTTCTTCCTGCATGCGTTCCACTGATTTTTTCAGCCCGATGGCATCCCAAGATTCGAATGGTCCCATTTCCCAGCCGAAGCCCCATTTCATTGCCTGGTCAATGGAGAGAATGTCATCGGCAATTTCTCCTGTAAGCTCAGCAGCGTAAATCAATGCAGGT
Organism: Virgibacillus oceani; assembly: GCF_041521345.1. Lineage (GTDB taxonomy): Bacteria > Bacillota > Bacilli > Bacillales > Amphibacillaceae > Virgibacillus_N > Virgibacillus_N oceani_A. The sequence continues at coordinate 134,950 of NZ_JBGOHB010000002.1, forward strand.
TTTATGACAGACCAGACGAGATCTCCGGCTTTGTCTCCTTTTGCTGATACTAGCGCTTTCAATTTACGCTTTGAGCCTTTTTCCTGTTTGGCTGCTTCTGTTGCATTTGTTTTCAATTTCTTTCGGTCTTCATATTCCAATGTTTCCGGATTCAATTCATAAATGACACTGCCGTCTTTTCCTTTTTTCTTCAGGAAAAATCCTTGCCCACTCTTGGCGCCGAGCCAGCCTTTTTCATTCATTTTTTTCATGAATTCCGGTATATTGAATACTTCTTTTTCCTCGCCTTCCACTTGATCATACACGTTTTTGGCGACATGAATAAAAGTATCCAGACCAACTACATCAAGAGTGCGGAAAGTAGCACTTTTCGGACGGCCAATCATCGGTCCTGTCACAGAGTCTACCTCGCCTACACTGTAATTTCCTTTCATCATTTCCCTTACTGTAACGAGAAGGCCATAAGTTCCAATCCGATTTGCGATAAAGTTCGGTGTGTCTTTTGCTTCTACGACACCTTTTCCTAATGTATCTTCTGCAAAGGCTTTCATAAGTTTCAGTACTTCCGGATCCGTGTCTTTTGTCGGAATTACTTCAAGCAATTTCAAATAACGCGGCGGGTTAAAAAAGTGTGTTCCCAGGAAATGCTTGCGAAAATCTTCAGAACGTCCTTCAGCCATAGCTTCTACTGAAATCCCTGAAGTATTTGAGCTGACAATCGCGCCTTTTTTACGGTATTCCTCCACATTTGCATATACTTTTTTCTTAATATCCAGATTCTCTACAACAACTTCAATAATCCAGTCCACTTCAGATAACTTCTCCATGTCATCATCCATATTGCCTGTTGTGATCAAATCAAGACTTTTGTTTGTTGTAATCGGACTTGGCTTTTGTTTTAACAGTGCTCTTTTGCTGTCTTCAGCTATGCGGTTGCGAACCTTTCTGTCTTCCAAGCTCAGCCCTTGTTTTTCTTCTTTTTCTGTTAGCTTCTTTGGTACGATGTCAAGCATTAATGTTGGAATACCTGTGTTAGCCAAGTGAGCTGCAATGGCAGATCCCATGACACCTGACCCTAAAACAGCAGCACGCTTGATGGAAAGCGTCATAATTTTATCCTCCAATCATATTTTGAATGAATCCTCATTCATTTTTATTACGAAAAATAAAGATAGTTTCCTATCCATCTATAACACTACTATAAATTATCCGACGATTTTTCGCAATAAATAAGGGGAATTATTTTTAGAAATTGTATCTGTAAAGGACTCGATACTGCTAATCGGTAGTTTTAGTAAAATATTTTATCATGATGGCAAACTCGAGTACCTCATTGTTCAAATTCCCACTCAATGAGGTACTCGATAACCTTTCCAGTATACACGTACAATCCCAAATTGATATACACATTTGCAATAATCATTTTTTCAGCTGCAACAGAAAAGCAATCCCCCCTTACTGCGATTGCTTTCCAAACCCATCCCTGGCGGCATTGGGGTAGTGTTGGGCCAACTCCATTTCCACTAAATTTAATATCAATATCATTACGGATATCCGGTAATGATTCGCCTTCTTCAAATTTAGCAACCCTATTTCCGCAGTCTCAATACAAATGGCACAGCCTAATCCCATGATATCTAACTCGGCAGTAGTCTCATTAAAGTCCTCTACAAAGCAGTGCTTACATGCTCATATCCATTGCTTTTATGATACACGCAATAATATAGCATATAGTCAAGTACATCCAGATATTGAATAACCAATTCATACGCCCCTTGTACATACGGTTCATCCACTTCATTTAAAAATTACGGGCTTCTTTTTCCGTGCTACAGGTCAACCCTTCTAGTGAATCATCTATCTGTGAACTATTCTCTGCGGTATTAGCTTGATCATTCCAACAAGCTGCAAGTGCCACAACTAACGCGAAATATATAAACATGAATTTCTTCATTGAAAGTACTCCTTTTTACTATGATTTCTTCCATTATACTATCGGTGTAGTAAAGATTAAGTGGGAAAAGTCACTTCATTCGTGACAAGTTTAAGACAGTTAGCACCTTATCCTTATACGGAAGCAACTACTAGATCATAATCATTACTATTTACAAATCGGAATCATTACGATATAATACAAAAAGTAGATTGCGAACTTGGGAGGCTGCAAGATTGAAAGCACTAAAATTACTTATTTTTATTAGTTTAATTGGAATGCTGGCCATTGGCTGTTCCCCGTCAGATGATGCTTCATCTGACACATCTAATGGATTAACGATATATACAACGATTTATCCTATCCAGTATGCTGCTGAACGGATTGGTGGAGATACGGTGGAGGCTGAATCTGTATTTCCGCCGGGGGTAGATGCACATACTTATGAACCATCAACACAAGATATGACAAAAATCGCCGATAGTGATGCATTCATTTATTTAGGTGCAGGGATGGAAGTATTTGCTGAAACATCTGCAAATGCACTTGCTTCACAGGATGTGGCATTAATTGAGCTCGGACAGCAGGAGGAACTATTTCATATGGAAAATGGTGAGGGACACAGCGGCGAGGATCATGATCATGACCACAACGGACATGATCACGGTGATCACAATCCGCATATTTGGATCGATCCACTTAGAATGCTTGAAATGGCAGGCCTTATTAAAGAAGAAATGATTTTATTGAACCCGGAACATGAGGAATTATATGAAGAAAATTATGCTGCATTGAAACAGGATCTTAACGAATTGCATGAAGAATTTTTAGCAGTTCTAGTTGAAAAAGAAAACAAACGACTGCTCGTTTCTCATGCTGCATTCGGTTATTGGGAAAGCCGGTACGGTATCGAACAGATTTCCATTCACGGGCTGTCTACCAGTAATGAGCCCTCACAAAAGGAATTGACAGAAATTATTAATACAGCGGAAGAATATAATATGGAATATATTATTTTTGAACAAAATGTATCGACTCGTGTTTCTGAAATCATTCAGGAGCAGATCGGTGCAGAAGCTTTGGTCATTCACAATTTATCTGTATTGACTGATGAGGATATAGAAACAAACGAAAACTATTTTTCTTTAATGGAGAAGAATTTAGAAGTGCTGGATGAGGCTACAAACTAAAGCTTAAGGTGGCAAACAGCATGATTAGTAATTTTTCGAGAAAGGAGGTATCTAATAATGGCAGAACCTGTCGTTTCCATGCATAACATCAGCCATGCTTACGAACAAACGAAGGTGTTGGATAACATTCATTTTGAAATACCACAAGGGTCCTTTATGGGCATAGTGGGCCCGAATGGCGGTGGTAAAACAACATTGATCCGCCTTTTGCTTGGACTTCAGAAACCAAATGAAGGATCGATTAAGCTTTTCAATGAGCCAATTCATAAATTTAAACAGTGGAACAAAATTGGTTTTGTATCGCAAAAAGCCAACACATTTAATAGAGGCTTCCCTGCTACGGCATTTGAAGTTGTATCCATGGGGCTTACAGCAAAAATTGGTTACCTCCGTTTTTTTAAAAAACAGCATAAAGCTTTAGTTTTACAGACGCTCGATCAGGTCGGAATGCTTGAATACGCATATGTGAACATCGGAAATCTATCCGGCGGGCAACAGCAGCGTATTTTTATTGCCCGCTCTCTTGTTAATGACCCGGAGCTGCTTATTCTCGATGAGCCTACAGTCGGCGTAGATTATGAAAACGTCAACCGATTTTATGATCTATTACATCAATTAAACGATGAAAAAAATATTACATTACTGCTTGTTACGCACGATACCGGTACAATGACCAAACACGCAACGGATATCGTCTGTTTGAATCAGACATTGCATTTCCATGGAAAGCCAGAAGAATACACATCACTTCCTGCAGAGGAACTTTCCAAATTTTATGGTCATCCTGTGCAAGTTGTATCGCATAATCACTAATGTTGGAGGAAGCCGCTATGCTCGCAGATTTTTTTGAATATGACTTTTTACGCCACACTTTTTTCACAGGAATTTTAATCGGCATTATCGCACCATTGCTTGGCACATTCATTGTGGTAAGACGGCTTTCCTTGATTGCAGATGCGCTTTCCCACGTCACTTTGGCAGGGATTGCATTTGGCATGCTGGTTGAAAAAAGATTTGCTTTTACATTGATTACCCCTTTATACAGTGGGATGGCTTTTTCGGTCCTTGGTTCCGTCCTGATTGAAAAGCTGCGGTCCGTGTATAAAGCTTATCAGGAAATTGCCATTCCGATTATTTTATCCGGCGGCGTTGGGCTCACCGTGATTTTTATATCCATGGCAGACGGATTTAATAATGATTTATTCAACTATCTATTCGGCTCTGTTTCTGCAGTAAGCCAGCAGGATTTCTACACTATTGCGGGAATTTCAATCGTGATTATATTGGTTGTCGGTCTGTTCTATAAAGAGTTATTAACCTTATCTTTTGATGAAGAGCATGCAACCACTTCAGGGGTTCATGCCAAAAGAATTCATTTTTTATTTATTGTACTTACTGCCTTGGTTATCGCATCATCCATAAGGATTGTCGGCGTTCTCTTGGTTTCAGCATTGATGACCTTACCTGTAGCAGCGAGCATGCGACTCGCAAGGGGTTTTAAGCAAATGCTGTTTTTATCTATTGTTTTTGGTGAAATAGCTGTTATTATAGGATTAATTAGTGGTTATTATTTAGACATTCCTCCGGGTGGTACAATTGTCATGACAGCAATTATTATTTTGCTGCTTTCTATCGGAGTTAAACGATTTTCTTTTAGAAATAAGAAAGTGAGTGAAACCAATGGATACGAAGGAAGCAATTGATCTTCTCAAAGAAAAAGGCTATAAAACTACAGGAAGACGAATAGATATTCTTAAATATTTCGAAGTGGAAGATGGATATCGTACTGCAAAGGATTTAATAACACATCTCGAACAAAGCTATGAATCGATCAGCTTTGATACAATTTACCGGAATCTGCATCTTTATCACGAGCATGGAATTCTGGAAACAACCGAATTAAATGGGGAGAAACATTTCCGTATGAATTGTACCCACCACCATCATCACCATTTCATATGCAAAGATTGCGGCAATACAAAGGAAATTGATGTTTGTCCAATGGATGAAGTGGAAAACTCATTGAAAAATTATGCTATTGAAGGACATAAATTCGAGATTTATGGATTATGTCCATTGTGCCAGACGGCATGAAATGAATAATTAAAAGATCGTCAATGGAGCTGCAGGTTTTCGAGCCTGGCAGCTTTTTTGTATTACTGATTTAGCTGTTACGTCTGTATACACCCATGACTTTTGAATCAGTTCACTTTATTTTTTCGAAACATTTCCCCCATAGTGATACCTTCATAGCTTTTACTCTATACAGATTATACTTATGACTAACGATTCCTTTGCATTCATCAACTAACATCATACAGAGAATAGCATGCAAGAATCACATCCTGCATGCTATTCTATAAAACCTTCCTTTTCTCTTAGCCAAACACTTCTTCCAACACTTTTGATTCTTCATGGTCGAGCATGTTTTTTTGAATCAAATTGTCTACCGGTTTATTCATCTGCCCTTCCAGCTCTTTGGAAGAGTCAGCTTCCCCAACGACAAATATTTTTTCCCAGTTATTATCTTTTGCGCGTTTGTCCAGTTTTGGAGCTATTTTTTTGTACCAGCGCTGCTGATTTGCTTCGAACCTTGCTTCGAAATTATCCTTCTGCAAATTTGTCCTCCCTGGACCAAACGGTGATGAATTCCCTTTACGCGGCCCCAGCTTTTCACGCCAGTCGGCCGTATCAATATCCAGTTCATAGGAAGCTGTGTCCTGAATCTCATTCAAATAGGAATCAATTATTTTTATCTCGTTCTGCTGGACAAGGATAATGCCAGTTTTCGGATACTTATCTTGCAGCTCCTTCAATTGGTCAAGCACTGGTGTTTCTTTCCAGTAAAATTCAGTTTTCAGGCGCATTTGCACGCGGTCTGCAAACCAGACCTCTTCATCTGCTGTTGCAATAATTACAACACCACGGCGAAATTCCTGTTCATTTCCCCGAATAAATCGTTCCACTTTATCTTTTACGGATTGAAAGTTCTCCCATTCTTCTTTATTGTCATCTTCCTTCAAATATTGTTCAAAATTCCTCATTCCATTTTTTAAATGTATTTTCCATTCGCCGCCCTGCTGTTCGGGATCTGACGGATCGGTGTTTAAGTACATGGTGAAAACTTTACTCGCTCCTTCCCTGTTTACATTCTCCAACTCTTTAAGCTTTTTATGCAAGTCCATCATTTAGTGGAAAGCCTCCTTATATATAGGTAATCCTTTACTAATATTTAACCTGTATTTGCGGACTGTAAACATAGCTATTATTTAATAAATGAGCTCCAAGCCTACAGCAGTGCTGGGAACAAAGCTGATAGGCAAAAGCCTTTTTAAAACAAATAAACCCGGAAAGATACCTTTATTGATATCCTCCCGGGCTTCTTTCATCCATCCGCGTATACATAATGTGCTTTTCCAATCTGTATTACGGAAACTTGGAAAACATTGTTAATATCAAATTAAGGTCCATCTTCAACGTCCCTATCCTTCTGTTCCATCCAATTTTCCATTTTCTTTATCTTTTCCTTCAATTCCTTTGCTTCGCTTTCACTGACATCTGCATCTGCATACCTAACTTTTTGATAAACGTTGAAATCTACTACCATTCCAATTCGTTTCAGCCAGGCTTCGATCGTTTCGGATCGCCTTCTTCCCATCTGATGCTTGGCCGCTGTTCGTTCAAATTGATAGACCATTTTCCGCACTGGATGCACAGGTTTATTGAATAACCTGTTTCTCCATTGGCTAAATGAACTTGAGGGTGAATGCAGGTCGAGTTCTTCACTGCTGTATGATACGGATTCATTCTGTTTTATCTTATCAAAACGACTGTAACGATTTTTCCATATCCATAACACCAATATTATTACAATAAGGAGAGACACAGCCATTAATACATATGGTGTAATAACTTCAATAAGTGATCGCCCCTCTGTACCATCCCAGTATTCAGCAGCAGGGTTTTCTCCGCCAGCTTCCGGATCCTCTTCCATAATCTCCATTTCCTGTGGTTCAAAAAAACTAAAAAGGCCAGCCAAACCCGCAATAACACTGGCAATAGTATCCAATATTCCTTGAAAAGAAGTTACAATAATGAATCTAATTCCATCATACAACAAAAAAAGTAACCCTGCACCGGCTGCCAATAAACAGATAAAATAAACAGATAACCTTTTATCAAATTGTTTACGTTCCCCTTTAGGAACAACGACCAAGTGACTGATAATATACCCAAATATAACAATCGCAAATAGTATAAATGGATAAATAAAAATTCTGCTGTCTTGAATTAAAATACTATTCACCACGATAAGCCCCAAGGTGATAAGCATATAATTATTTTCCCTGTTTATGGCCTCTTCATTACGTATGTCTATATACCGCCAAATAAACACACCTGTAAAAAGAATAACTAAAACAAGTGGGTAGTCCAATAAATAAAAAGCCATAAATAAAAATGGCGCGAGCAATATATACCATAAATAACTCACAGTAAATTTAGCCAGTATGGAAAAAACAATACATACAACAACGGCTGTGAGGATATAGCTTCCATAAGGCACCCAAATAAACCGGTGATGGAGAAATGGAAGCACAAGCAAGAATAAAATAATCGTTTCACTCAAAAAATGGTAAGCATACGTTAAATTCGGATGATTATTTTGCATTGCTCATCCCACCGCCCTTCGTCAACGGACGAACAACCGCTTCCCCATCTGCGTCTGGAATATGAAACACACTATGTTTTGCCTGTTTCCACGTATTCATTATTTCAATTGCCCCTGAAGGAACTTCCCCGATAACTACAACTGTCTTCGGTTTATAAAAATGATTTCCAAGCCGGTGAAGCATTTGGTTAAATGGCACAATCATGGACTGTTTATGCACCCTTGCCAGCATCTCCAGTGCATGGCCATAATGCAGCTGACCTTCTCCCTCCGACAAATGAATATATGGAACCTTCCCGGGTTTTCTTGTATTCAAAAATATTTCATATGGAATATTCTTTTCCGTTGCATAATGACAAAGATATGCTGAACGAGACAATAGCTTTTCCAGATTTTTATTGAAAGCAGCCATGTTCAAATGATTTTTCTGGCCTACATTAACAATAAATACAAATGACCTGTCAACCACTTTTTCATACACATTTGTCTGCATTTTTTGGGTCTTTACAGATGCATTCCAATTAATTCTGTGAAAAGGATCACTGAAACTGTAATCTCTTGTGCCCCTTGGACTTTGAATATCCTCAAATGAAGAAAACGCGGCATATCCGCTTCCCGGCATCATGTGAAAAACTGCCTCCGCCCCCTCTACTGGCAAAATTTCAGGGAGGACAACATACTCCGTATAGTAAAATTGTCTAAACTTTATTGTGACATGATTATAATTAAATAAATGAGGAAATGTGAGCGAAATATTATTTATTTTAGCCACTCCCCTGTGTTCCGCACGAACAGGCAATTCAATGATGGTCTTCTTCCTGCGCATCATGGATAACGGAATATCAATCTTTTTCCAATAACTCTTATCATCCCTTATGTGTGCATAGGCTTTAACAGCTGAACCCGCCTGAAAATTCATTTCCCCATTGATCAATGGAAATATCGATCTATTTTCCAGTTCAAGTGTCAATTTTGCTTCATCACCGGGAAATAATTTGATGGTTCTCTTCGGATTTTTCAAATACAGTTTTTCCACGATACGCTTATCGTAAATCCGATATATGATGGCGAAGACAATAAACACCCCGACGGCAATAAAAGAAATAACATTTTGAAATAAAATCCCTATAAAAAAGAAGATAAGAATGGCAGCTATGATATAGTCAAAACTTTTTAATTGCTGAGAGCCAAATTCCCTTTGCCACATCATTCACTTACGGCTCCTTCTTCCACGGGCACGGCTACTTTCTGGATGATTTCACTTACAACCTGAGCAGGTGTTTTTTTTACAGACCCTTCCATTGTTAAAATTATCCTATGTTCAAATACATATGGAACAAGCAGCTGAATATCATTTGGTGTTACATAATCCCTGTTTTGTAAAAACGCGTATGCCTGTGCTGCCCTCATTAAAGCAAGCATCCCTCTGGGACTCACTCCCAACTCTATATCGTCATGCTCCCTGGATGCATGAACAAGTGCAAGTAAATAGTCGGAAACTACCTCTGACATCGTTATTTGCTGAACCTGTTCCTGCATCCCTCTAATATCTTCAATGGTTAAAGATGCTTCTATTTCGTCATATGGATCTTTCGTACGGTATGTATGTAAAATGTTTTTTTCTTCTTCCTTGGACGGATAACCCAGGTCAATTTTTAATAGAAAACGATCCAATTGTGCTTCCGGGAGTGGAAAAGTACCATAATTACTTTCTACTGGATTCTGTGTTGCTATAACGATAAATGGCCTTTCGACAGTAATAGTTTCTCCATCAATCGTTGCCTGGTATTCTTCCATTACCTCAAGCAGGCTGGATTGTGTTTTTGGTGTAGCTCGGTTTATTTCATCGGCGAGGAGGACATCCGTTATTACTGGTCCAATTCGTAATTCAAATTCCTGTGTTTTTGGATTAAAAAAACGAATACCTGTCACATCACTCGGCAGGACATCCGGTGTAAACTGAACTCTGCTAAAGTTTCCATCCATTACTTTAGCAAAGCTTTTTGCCAATTTTGTTTTCCCTGTACCCGGGACACTTTCCAAAAGCACATGTCCTTGTGCGAGCAGTGCAACATATAATAAATCAATAACTTCTTCTTTCCCGTAAATGACTTTGTTTAATGTCTCTCTTGCCTGATTCATGTTTGTCATTTTTTTAAAACCCCCATAAGTCAGAAATCTTTCTGTTTTTTATATTATACTAAATTTAGTTAAATAATCATACAGAATTTACAGGAAATAGTTTCAAGTTTTAGTTGTTTAAATGAATTGGTTACATAAAAATCCGCATAAAAAAATCCATCTTGTGAAAGATGGATTCTTTAATATGATTAATTTACGCGACGTACGTGACCGTCAAATCTGTCTCCCCAGTAGCCGCTTGTCATGCTTTCTACTTTAACACCGGTAGAAGTCTGAGAACCGATAAAGTTTCCATTACCTACGTAAATTCCAACATGTCTGCCGCCTCTAAAGAATACGAGATCACCTGGCTGCATATCACTAGTCGATACTCTAGATCCTGTATTCGCTAAAGCTCCAGTATAGGATGGTATGGAAGTTCCGTCTTGTGCAAAGGCCCATGACACGAATCCTGAACAGTCGAAACCACTTGGGTCTTTTCCGGCAGTCCTATAAGTTGTTCCGATCTGACTATTTGCAGCGCTAAGTACACTTCCGTAATTTTCAGGTGCAGGACTTGTGTTGCTTTCTTCCTTGCTGGTAGTTGTTAAATTTTGACTTGATTCTTCTGATTCTGAACTTTCTTCTGTTTGTGAACTTTCTTCTGAAGCCACAGCTGTTTCAGCCGGTTCAGGTGCAGGCTGACTTGCTGCTTCAATGCTCTGTCTGACTTCTCTTTCCAGTGATGCCAGATTACTGTCTTCAATTTCCAGTTCATCTGCTAATGCAGTCAATTCATTTTCTTTATCTTTCAATTCCTGTTTCTGCTCTTTATTTTCCTGTTGCTGTGCTTCAATGGCATCCTGAATATCTTCAAGATCCAGTTTCATATCGTTCAATTCATCAAGTTTCGCTAATACCTCATCTTGTTTCTCTTCTACTTCTTTTTTATCCGCTTCCTGCTGTTCAATTAATCTTGTATCTGAATCAGCAATTTTATTTACTGCCGAGACACGGTTGATGAAATCACTGAAACTTTGGGCTCCGAAAATTACTTCCAAGTAGTTGATGTCCCCACCGCTTTTTTGGTAGGATACCATTCGATCTTTCAAGATATCATGACGTTTTTCAACAGCTTGTTCCAGCGCCTCAATTTCCTCTTCCAGCACATCTACCTCATCTTCTGTTTTCACAATATTTTCTTCCGTTTCATCCATTGCATTTCTATTATGTTCCAATGCTTCAGAAACTTCTTCTATTTCCTCATTTAACGTTTCTAATTCTACAAGCACATCTGCAATTTCTGCTTCAGCTTCTGATAGATTATCTCTAAGTTCAGCTCTATCATCCTGAATTTGGGATTGTCTATCCTCCAGCTCTCCTAGCGTATTCGCCTGCGCTTCCGTACTGAAAAAAGTACTCCCTAAACCAACCACAGCGACTGTGGACAAGGTGATGATCGACTTTCTCAATTGTATTCCCCATTTCCAATCCTCACCTGTAAATATGTATCTTACTCTATGTATCTAGTATAAAATAAGGTGAGATATATATTTTGTACTATGTATTCTATTTACTAGTTAATTCGTAGTATAACATCACTTTTTTTCATCCGTATTATAGTAATGTTACAATTGTATTTCATTTATGACATTAAACGTCTTTTTCTATTAAAAAAAGTGTTTATCCCCTGCGACGGGAACAAACATTTTTTTACAATTTATATGATCGCTATTCTATTATTTTGTAAATTGCTCCTCTTCTGTTCATCCTTTTAAAGCCCCTGTAGAAGAAGTTCCACCAGATATTACCTGAACCAACTTCGCGCTGATGGCGTGTCGCACTGTATCCATGCTGCTCACTGGCAAATTCCGCCTGCTGCAGTTGGGAGTAAGCTGCCATTCCGTTATCTTTATATTTTCTTGCAAAATCGAACATACTATGGTTCAAAGCATGGAATCCTGCTAATGTTACAAACTGGAATTTATAGTCCATCTTACCCAATTCCTTCTGGAACGCAGCAATTTCTTTATCAGATAATTTCTTTTTCCAGTTGAACGACGGTGAACAGTTATAAGCTAGCAATTTATTCGGATATTTTCATGAATGGCATCAGCAAATTTTTGTGCTTCCTCAGACAAGATCGCTCCTCTTTCATCGATACCTTGCTTTTCCACTATCGTTTCATCCATCGTCAAGTAATAACCTCCTTATTGTTATATCACATATTATAAACACTTTGTTATACAACAGATTGGTTTATGTTTTATTGTAATAAAACAATGTAGTTTATTTTATTATTTATTGCAACCTTTTTTTGATATCTTTTATGATATTAAAAAAATATTAGGAAATAACCTTGTCATATAAGCATTTGTTTAATGTAATTAATTTTTTCATTTTACACAAACCTGTACTAAAACAAATACAAACCTATTTATAATTAACTAAAAAATTAATGATCAATAATGAAGCTTGAATTTTTCAGCTGGCATACGGATGGGACTGTGAGGAATGCCCTGCGTGGGGGAGAAAGAAAATCCTGCAAAACAAAAAAACACGGAAAGGTTTTCCCTCTTCGTGTTTTATCCAACCAAATTATGTTTAAATGCATAAATAACAGCTTGGGTACGGTCCTGCACCATGAGCTTCCCTAAAATATTACTGACGTGGACTTTGACTGTTTTTAGTGCGATAAATAATTCCTCGGCAATTTCCTGATTGGTCTTCCCCTCGGCTACTAGCAGCAGGATCTCCATTTCCCTGTCTGTTAATTGATCGTGCAGCGGTTCTTTTTCTGGCTTTCTCATTTTGTTCATGATCTTTCCGGTTACTTCCGGCTCCAATATCGTTTCGCCGTTATAAGTGGAACGGATGGCCTCAGCAATTTCATTTGCTTTGGAAGTTTTCAGCATATAGCTTGTGGCCCCTGCTTCCAGTGCAGGATAAACCTTGTCATCATCGAGAAAGCTTGTAACAATGATAATTTTTACTTCCGGCCATTGCTCGATAATTCGCTTGGTTGCTTCAATACCGTCCATTTTCTTCATGACAAGATCCATTAAAATGATATCCGGTTTGAGTTCCAATGCCAGTTTGACGGCTTCTCCCCCATCGTCTGCCTCTGCAATCACATCAATATCAGGCTGGGCGGAAAGATAGGCAGAAACGCCAATCCGCACCATTTCATGATCATCTGCAAATAAAACTTTAATCATTTTTTTCACCTTCCTCGGTTAGATTAGGTATCTTTACTTCGAGTCTTGTCCCTTTATCAGGCAAACTAACCACTTTGAAGCTGCCGCCAATTTCCTGTGCCCGTTCTTGCATATTTTGCAGACCGAAAGAATTCATTTTTGTTTTTTCCATATCAAAGCCAATGCCATTATCGACTGTTCTTAAAATAATGGTTTCATCCCTTTCAACTAAAAGCACATGAAGTGTTGTTGCCTTAGCATGCCGTAACGTATTGGAAACTCCTTCCTGCAGAATACGAAAGAGCTGGTCTTCCACGCCTTTATCTGCATGGAAATCCTCTATCTTCCAATCCACTTCCATCGGCACCTTTTGTGTTAATTCCACTAGTAATTCTTTCACCCCATCCTGCAGTGATTTACCTTTTAAAGCAGCGGGACGCAGATGCAAGAGCAATGCCCGCATTTCCAGCTGGGACTGGTGAATCATTTTTTCAACCAGTTTGAGCTGCTTTTTCATTTCAGAATCTTCCGGTGGCTTTGTGTCATTAATCGCTGACATCATCATGGACGCAGCAAACAGCTGTTGACTAACAGAATCATGCAATTCTCTTGCCAGACGGTTTCTTTCCTGGACTACGATTTCCTGCAGACTTTTCTCCCGTTCATGTGCCCTGTCCGTGGCTAAACGCTGTGCCTTTTCCTGTTGCACGCGAATTCGCTCCTGAATTTGTTCCATGTAATATTCTATTTTGTCCAATTCCTTATACGGCTCCAGATCTGCAGTCAATTTCTGCCCTTTTGAAATATCCAATAGTTGCCTTTCCACCCGGTGGAGCCGCTGTCTCCAATAAACTCCTGTCACAACTCCAATAATTACCCCGGCGGCTACAGGAATCAATACAACCAGCAGTAAAAACGAAATATCCGCTACCTGTTGCTGGAAAAGAAGAGACCAGTCATCCATAAAAACAAAATAGGTAAAACTGACCATCACGAACGATATGAGCAAGGTGAATAAAACAGCGGTAAATACATGTTTGAAAATCATATTCATATACGCTTCACCTCGATATCTCCGGATAATACCGTGGTGATTATTTTGACTCGGGGCGAAGCTGTATCATATTTCGGCGTCCGGTATATAAGGGACTGATTGATTAATTTCCAATTATGCTCACCCAAAATATGTGCACGCCCAAAGACAGAGCTATGGCGGACACTAACTTCCACTTCGTAAGGAACTAGTATTTCAATGTTCCCCACCAAATGTCTGATCGAGATTACTGCTGTATCACCTGGGGGAACGGTATTGCTTAAATCAATCACCCGGTCGCCAAAAGCGCCATGTATATTGATATCCCGCCATTCGTAGGGTGTATCGTCTGTTGTTTGGTCTCCAAAAATCTTATGGTCGAATAATGGTTCCGTTTCGATGATCGGATCTGTTATTATTTCCTGTTCACTGGAGAGCTGAGGGTGAATCCTTTCTGCTTCCTGCTTTAATTTAGAGTAATTGATAAAAAATAATATAATGGCTGCCAAAATGAGAAAACGGACGGCCAGCATATTTAAAATGGAGAAAATGGCAGCTACAATGCCGAGCCAAAAAAGGATTTTTCCCCATAATTGACTGAAATTTCTCCAGCCGACAAAAATAAGTACGGCAGAAAATATAGCGGAAGCAATCATGCCACCATGAAAAAATGCAAGTTCTAAAACAAAGAGGACCACGCCAATGATTAATATCCAGTTGAAAGTATCTGTTTTCAGATGTTTAAACATGGTTTGATCCTCCTTCTTAGAAAATTAGGGTTCTCTCAAAAAATGAATTTACCATCTGCTGCTTATGTAAAAAGGCTTTAAAATTATCTCTTTATTTAAAACAGGCGCGAGTCTAGCCGCGCCTGTTTTAGTATAGCAGATTTTATGCAAAACCTTTAGTGAAAATTCTAATTTGCTCTTTCCTTCTCTTTCATTTCCCTTTCAAGTTTGGCAATTTTACTGTCAAAAGTGCTTTTGTAGTAGTCACTGTTCACCTTATATTCCAATCCCTCAATATATTGTTCAATTTCTTCAAATTTTGAAAAGGATGTGTCACTTACTTTATCAACGACTCGGTTGATTTGGTGCGTTGCTTTTGCAATATTTTCCCGCCCCATTAACTCCATTCTGCGCAGATGCATATCTTTCAGTTTATGCTTCATTTCCTCATACTTCTGTTCCAGCATCTCCAGCTGCTCCACAGCCTCGCTTCTGGATGCTTTCATGCGTTCAGCCCTGTTTAGGTATTCCTGCTGCTCTTTTAACGCAAATTGATACATATCCTCTTCACCGGCTTTTTGGGCAATTTCCGCCTGTTTTTCCCGCTTATCCGCCAAATCCTGGGCCTTGTGGTATTCCCTGGTGAATTCATCCTTTAATTTATACTGCCTGTCCACCAGTTTTCGCACTCTTTCCTTTTCCTCCTCGCTTTTGCGTAAGTAGTGATTCAAGGCCGCTACCGGATTGCCCTGTTCCTTTTTATCCATCATGTCATGAAGATCTGCTGAAAGGGAATCTTTCATACGTGTGAAAATATTTGTCATTGTAAAATCGCTCCTTTTTATTTTTGTAGATCTGCCCACTCACGTTCAAAATTTCTAAATGGATCCCCATCGTCCAGTACCTCGACAACAGGATCATCGTCTCCTTTTTTCCAGCTTTTATAAATGAGATACAATCCGTAAGCTGCTGCAACACCTATTACTGCATAGATATTGGAAAATGTAATGCTTAGGATAAAAAGACCTAAAATTACCCAGCCAATTTTGCCTGCTGTCGAATCACTTTGGAGGAATTTCTTAAAAATGATATAGAGCAGCCAAATGCTTAAAGCCAATAAAACCATCGGTCCCAGGTTTGCCAGAAAAATCATTAATGCAGCGAGTCCGCCGAGAAACAGTAAAAATTTCTTCAATTGTTTGTGCCTCCTTCCGCTTATCTGTCTCTATGATATCGGTTTAGAAAGGTGACGGTAATGAGCCTGGGATATATTTTGATATAGGTCTGGAGGCTTAATTGATATTGGCCTTGGGGTGGGTGGTTTGGTTGATGGTGGAGTAGATTTTGGCTGTCGGGCGAAAGATTTTGGATTTGACTCGCGCGAAATTTACATGCCCCGAACGTTTTCAATGTTCGGGGCATGCATTATTTATAATCCAAATTCTTTGGCAATCAGTTCGTATGAATTTTTCCTTGCTTCGTAGCTGTGCGTAATCGTCACGATCATAAATTCTTCCACACCATATTCGCTCTGAAGTGCTTCCAGCTGTTTCTTTACCTCTTGCGGATTTCCAATGATCATACTGCTTTTCATTTTGTCCAGCTTTATTTGTTCTTCATCTGAAAGTTCATAGGCTTTAGCTTCTTTTATCGTGGGTACACCGGGTTGTCCTTTGCCTTTTGCTTGCTGCAGCTTCCAAACCTGATCACTCAATGCCAGCTCTTCTGCTTCTTCCGTTGTTTCTGCGCAGACAGCAGTTACCGTCACAAGCGCCTGGGAACCGCTGTTTTTATAATAACCCTTTACAATTTCGGGGCCATCTTCTCCTGACATAAAATGTCCGAAAGCATAATTCATCCCTTTTTCGATCGCTAGTTTACCACTTTTTTCGCTTGTTCCCAACAACCATGGAACAGGAGACTGTACCGGTTCAGGTCTTGCATTAATTTTCGAAAATAAATGGCCATCCGGAAATGAATTATCTAAAAATGCCAATAAATCATCCAGCTTATCCGACATCTTGCGTACGTTTTCAAGGAAATTATCGGATAATGCCATCGTTACCTCTGCTGAACCACCTGGTGCTCGGCCAATTCCAAGGTCTACTCTCCCGGGATAAAGGGTTGCCAGCATATTATATCTTTCTGCTATATTGAATGGCTTGTAATGCGGTAATAACACGGCTCCTGCTCCAATTCGAATGTGTTCAGATCGAGAACCTATCAAACTTAACAGCAAATCGGGTGCCGGACTTGCCAATCCTGCCAGGTCATGATGCTCTGCCACCCAATATCTCGTAAACCCCAATTGATCTGCTGTTTGAGCCAATGCTATCGTAGCATTTAATGCTTCCTGTTCTGTTTTTCCTGATGATACAGGTGCCTGATCGAGAATACTTAATTTCATTCTTTCAACCTTCTTTCTTCCTCTACTGTTTCCTTTACTTCCATATTGTCTACAAGCTTCTCTGCTGCCTTCCGGTAAAAGTTACTCATCATCGTAAAGGAAGTTATCAGCAATAATTGTTCAAGGTAGGCAGATTCGTTATCTTTCAATTCCTGTACTTCTTCAGCAACCTGCTCCGTATGTGTTTCTACCGCTTCTTCAAAAATATCATTGTTTGCTTCAACAAGATGAATATATTTTTTATATAATGCTTGAACTGAAAAAGAATCTTCATCGATTTTTTCATTTAGACGACCAAGAGTTTGTTTAACATCCTGAATGGATAAAGAGCTCTTCATCTGGTAAATCATACTAATAAGGATGACATGTTCCTTTGAATATCTTTTATTTTTAATTGGAAAAAATAACTTTCCTTTTGCATAGTTGTTTATCATCGTTTTTGTCAGTACTTTTTCATCTTCATTTCGCTTTGTTTCAGCAAATTTTTTCTCAAACAATTGGATAACCTGATCCATATAAAGTTCCAAATCAGGGATTTCTTCCAAAGATAAATGGGTATCTAAATGTATATCCTTAATTATATCATGTATATTTTTCATCTATAAATTCTCCAGTCCTGTCGTTTGAAAATAATTATAGACGAAAAAAATACCACAGTAAAGCTTGACTACGTGACAATATATCTATATTATTTATATATAGTTTTAAAAACTACATGAGGTGGTTGATGAAATGACAATTTCAATTCGAGAGCCAGTGAATGGATTTACTCATTTATTTGGAGCGATTATGGCATTTGCTGGACTGTTGGCATTAGTTACTAAGGCAACAGCGGTAACAGGTTCTGCCGTTGCTATTATGTCTGTAATTATTTTTGGGGTAAGTATGATTTTGCTTTATGCAGCATCAGCAACCTATCATATGGTTGTTGCTGATGATAAGGTGATTGCTTTTTTGCGGAGAATTGATCATTCGATGATTTTTGTATTGATTGCCGGCACATATGCCCCGCTTTGTCTAATTAGTTTAAGTGGCACTACAGGCTGGATTTTATTTACTGTCATTAGTATAATTGCTTTAGCCGGTGTCACTTTTAAATTAGTTTGGTTTCATGCACCGAGATGGCTGTCCACCGCATTATATGTATTGATGGGCTGGATTGTTATATTTTTCAGTGCAGAGCTTGCACCGATTATCGGTACCGGCGGGATGACTTTCCTTATACTCGGAGGAATGGTTTATACGATTGGGGCACTTATTTACTGGCTAAAACCAAAATTTATGACCTTTAAACATTTTGGCTACCATGAAATCTTTCATATTTTCATCTTGATTGGAAGTTTATTTCATTTCGTGTCGATATATTTTTATGTGCTTTAGAGTCAAAAAACGAACCCACTGCCAAAGTGCGTTCGTTTTTTAATTAATATGATACTAATGGCGACTGCACATAGTGATATAACAATTTTTCCGTCTCCTCCAGCGAGCTTTCATGCGTGCGTTCATAGGCATGCGATGAGTCAATGCCAGGTCCGATCAATCCATGTATAATATCGTGTCCTGCCCGGATTGCTGCTGAGGCATCCGAACCGTAATAAGGATAAATGTCCAGCTTATAATCTATGCCGTGATTTTCGGCCAGATTCACAAGGTGCTTGCGCAGCCCGTAATGATAAGGACCGCTGGAGTCTTTCACACAAATGGATACTGTATATTCGTCTGTTGACTGTCCATCTCCCATCGCTCCCATATCTACTGCCATATACTCCACCGTTTCAGGGGTTATATTGGAGTTCCCGCCATAACCGATTTCTTCATTATTAGAAATAAGAAAATGAGTCGTATAAGGAAGCGTCATATTTTTTTCTTTTATTGTTTTGATCAGCTGCAGCAGAATAGCTACACTTGCTTTGTCATCAAGATGACGGGATTTAATGAAGCCATTGCCCGTCATTTGGATGCGAGGATCAAAAGATACAAAATCACCCACATTGATTCCGAGTTTCTTTATATCTTCTTCGTTTTCCACCTTTGCGTCTATACGGACTTCCATATTCCCCTGATTTCGTTTTGCATCCCCAGCATCTTTATACACGTGAACAGAGGTTTGTTTCATTAATATCGTTCCTGTTAAAATTTCTCCGCTGGACGTTTGAATTTCACAATATTCGCCTTCAATGGCATTATATTTAAAACCGCCAATGAGATCGAGACGAAGCCTTCCATTTGACTTAATTTCTTTAACCATAGCTCCTAATGTATCTACATGAGCAGTAAGCATTCGGTGCTCTTCTGTATTTTGACCCGGTATTGTCGCAATCAAACCACCCTTACGATTTCTTCTTGTCTCCACCTGCTGGTTTTGTAAAAATTCCTCTACAAACCGGATTACTTTCCCCGTATTTCCTGAAGGACTTGGAATGGAAACCAATTGCTGAATCAGTTTTTTTGTTTCTTTTGTGTTTGGATATGCAGTCATGGTCATTTCTACCTCCCTGTTTCGTTTCCACTATCATTTTAGCATGAACCTGGCCTTCATGCACCCGTCCTAACTGTTTTCATGCGCTTCAAGAAGTGCTTCATAATATTTCTTTTGCGTGGGAATTTCATTTTGTGCAATACAGTTTTCAATCAACTCGCGCAACCGGACATTTTGCCGGAACATCTCTTCATTTATTTCTGTTAAATGATTCACTTTCTCGCCGGTAACAGCTTGTTTATCCTTTTTCATGATCATATCTATTTCACTTTGCAATGCTTGGAGTTTGACATGCACTGCTTTTTCCTTCTTTTCCAATTGTTCAGTCCGTTTTTCCAAATCCTTCAGCTTTCGTTCCACCAAATCCCCCCCTCTTCACTGAAAACTTGCTATAGTTTATGAACGTAAACCTATCCATATGAACTGACAAGAATCATTACAGGCCAAGCACTTTTTCAAATCAATTCGATTATTATAACTGTATAGGCGGTAAAGGAGGGTTTCTTTTGAATAAATATTGGCCAAAAGCCTGGAAAGAGAAGTTGCCGAATTTTTTAGGGGAAGATTTTTTCTCCGGTTTTGAAAACTTTGAGCCGAACGATACGGACAATCCAATCCCAAACAACTCCGGAACAAATAATAATAATTACTCAAGTGTTAAGGTCAATATTTGTGAATCTGACAATGAACTGTTATGCATCTTCAGAATACCAGGTTTAAATTTAGATGAAGTGGAAGTAGATGTCTATGATATGACACTGGAAATTGTCGGAACTGTAAGCATCGATCATAAAGGGTTTAGGCCGTTACAATTGGAATTGTACCAAGGTCCTGTAAAAAGGCAGGTTAAATTACCCTATCCTTGCAGACACGATAAAATGAATGCGACATATCAACACGGATATTTATACGTACATTTACATCGGCTTTACCGGACGAAAGATACAAAACAAAAGCTGGATATACAGGATCTGGATACAGACTAACACTTTACTATATATAGAGAATAAGAATATTTATAAAATCAGTGAATATAATAAATTGATTACCCCGAAACCTCCGCAAGGGATGCGAGACTAACAACAAAGAGGTGTATTTATGGGTTTTTTTGATAATCATGGATTAAGTTTTAGACAGAAAAAAGCACTTGAAAGTGACCGGACAACTGATTTATTGGGAATAGAAAATGCGAAAAAAGAAGCGAAAATACCTGAAGTGGAACAGGAAAAGGTTATTGCGCGCTCACTAAAGTATGGTTTGGAAGCTGCCCCATCGATAGGTGACCGTACTATATCCACATTTACAAGAGAAGCTAGACCCCCTCAAGCAGGAATACCCACTTTTTTAAGAGCTCCATTTTTAGAAGATGTCCGTAAAGTCGGTGAATATGATGTTGCATTCATGGGTGTTCCCTTTGATATTGGAACAACATACAGGTCCGGAACAAGGTTTGGTCCAGAAGCATTACGGAAAATCTCAAAGCTTTATGATACGTACAGCTTTGAGCTTGGAGTAGATTTAAAAGAGTCGTTGAAAATGTGCGATGTCGGGGATATATTTACGATCGCCAATATTGAAAAAACCTTCGATCAAATTTACAAAGCAGTTTCGCATGTTTTTTCACAAGGTACTTTCCCGGTGATGCTTGGAGGGGATCATTCCATCGGGTATCCATGTTTACGGGCAATCGCGGATAATGTCGATGGAAAAGTAGGAATCATTCATTTGGATCGACATTTGGATTTGCAGGAAAAAGATATGGATGAGCGGATGCATACCACCCCATGGTTCCATGCAACGAATATACCAAATGCCCCTCCTGAAAACCTCGTTCAAGTTGGTATAGGTGGATGGCAGGTACCTAGGGAAGCTGTAAAAAATGTGCTTAAATTTGATACTACAGTGATCACGATTGGAGATATTGAACGGCTTGGTGTGGATAGAGCTGCTGATATTGCACTGGAAAGGGCCTGGCGAGGAGGAGCAAAAGCGGTTTACTTAAGCGTAGACATTGATTCTTTTGACAGCGGCTTTGTTCCCGGAACCGGCTGGCCGGAACCGGGCGGCTTTCTGCCAAGAGAAGGGTTGCAGTTTATTGGCAGCGTCGCAAGTGAAGGTATATGCGGGTTGGAATTGGTTGAGGTATCTCCTCCTTATGATGTTAGTGATCAAACTGCTTTGCTGGGAATACGCGTTATTTCTGATGTATTAGGCTATATGGTAAAAGAAGGTAAACTTGGCAAACAATTCGTATGAAACTGGGATTTACTTAAATTTCCCCATCACACTTATTTAAGGGTAACGGGGACTTTCTGTGAAAGGAGCCGGATAGATGAACGCCATTGAGCTTTCAAATGTAACCTATCGTTATGATAATGATGATACAGATGTTTTAAAAGATTTATCTCTAACAATACCAAATGGCAGAAAAGTAGCTATCCTGGGACCAAATGGTGCTGGAAAATCGACCTTACTTCATCACTTAAATGGATTAAAGCTCCCGTCTAAGGGTTCAGTAAAAATAATGGGAAATTCACTGACCAAAAAAACGGCTCCTTCCATACGTCAGCAAGTAGGATTGGTTTTTCAGGATCCGGATGACCAGGTTTTCTCCAGTACAGTCTGGGATGATGTGGCATTTGGTCCACGAAATTTGAACATGCCGGAAGATGAGGTGGAGGAAGTATGCAGGGCTGCTTTAGGGAATGTTGGAATGCTTGAATATAAAGGAAAAGCGCCCTACCATTTAAGCTACGGTCAAAAAAAGCGCGTTGCGATAGCGGGAATACTGGCAATGAGGCCGGATATTGTCATTATGGATGAGCCTATGGCTTTTCTGGACCCTGTTGGACAGGATGAAGTTGCCGGCTTATTGCAGGGGTTAAATTATATGGGGAAAACGATTTTATTATCTACACATGACGTGAATTTTGCTGCTTCCTGGGCAGATATGGTTGTCCTCATTCAAGGCGGGGAAGTTCTTGCTGCAGGTGACACCAGTATTCTGGTTGATGAAGAATATATTAAAAAAGCCAATCTACATCTTCCTATCATTGCCAGAACCTTTAAAATGGTCCCGGAAATGGACAACGAAGCGCTTCCTATTAACGAACAGGAAGCCTACCGATTTTTATTTAAACGGTTAAATAAGATGGAAAATAAGTATATGTATTAATGGTTTCGGGTAGGATATGGGCTTGTTTTCTTTATTTTCGCAAGCCCATTTAAGTACATAAGGTTAGTTATCCTTCTTCGTTTTGATCATCCATAGCTTCATTTTCCTTCATTGCTTTTTCAAATTCCCCTGTGTCCATATCATTAAAGGTCATCGAATCATTTTCCTCAAGCAGTTTTTGTAATTCTTCGGCATCACTTAGTGCAGTTAAACCAACCATTAAATTACCGGATAAATCCTGAACATGCAGTTCCTGTATTTTATAATTAATATTTTCAATCGTAAGCGGTTTGATATTATCCATTTCTTCTTTTAATTCCTTGTTCTCTTCTTCCAATTGATTTAGCTTCTCATATATTTTTTCCATTTTTTTTAATAGTGCAGCATTTTTCGCAGGTGTATCATAATTTATTACTTTTTTTGGGGTATAAGTATTTTCAGGATATGGTTTAGGAGTTACTGCATATTGATCCTGATAGGAAGTTGTTTCATAGGGAGATTGATAATGAACGTATGGATAAGGCTGGTAAAAGTAACGCCATTGATGATTCATCCAGTCACCACCTGTTCTGAAAATTCTAGTTCACGCTAAAACACACCTGCTTTAGTCATGATAAAAAGCAGGCACATCCGGTACCTCCTCCATTTCTTCCTCCGCTGCTTCCAATTCTTCCTCACCAAGCTCCTCCTCTTCATAGAATGGTTTTGGCAGTCTTATGGAAGTTGACCTGTTTTTTAAAAATACTGCCTTGCCTACATTTAGTGAACCCAATGTGCTAATTGAATTTACGTTAATGTTTTTGATTGTTATATTCAGACCCATAAAACGTCAGCCTTTCATTCTAATAAAGCGTATGTTTGTGATCACTTGGACAAGTGGCCATGATATTTCTGGATTAAATACTATACCTGTTTTTGCACCTGGTCTTTCACATCCGGATCATAAGCGTAATTAAGGTTTCTAAATTTTAATGGGCTTTGATTGGCATCCCCGTTATGATAATAGCCAACATTCATTTTTACATTCGCCTGATGCCCTTTATGCAATACATTTCCTAAATTAAGCGAACCATTGTTAGCTATACTGTTCACACGAATACCGTAAACATTATTTACATGTGAAGATGCCATATTCAAAAGCCTCCTCTAACATTCATTTGTTTCCTTTAATTTATTTTCGATTAGTGTAAAGTTTTGCGCTAATAAAACAGGATTTACATTTTTAAGCTGATAATTATTTTCTACTACAAGTTATACTTGTGATTGTGGCATATCTAGTACATCGGGATCATTGGAGATATTGGAATTTGCAAATTGCAACGGACTAAAATTAGCATCTCCTGGCTGCGTATAGCCAGAGTTCATTTTCACATTTGCCTGATGCCCTTTAAGCGCAGCATTTCCATATGAAATTGCTGCGTTATTGGAAACATTGTTTATGCGAATGCCGAAAATATTATTAATTACAGGTATCATAAGCACCACCCTGCTTGCATTTGTTAAATTATTATATTCTCCTGAACCAATTCTGTGCATGGGGGGAAAATATTAAATAAATCCATTTTCTGATGACTAAACTGGAGTTTATGAATACAAATATATAGAGAGAAATATTCGAGGAGGTACTATTAATGAATTACTATTATACGCCTGTCTATTGGGGAAATTACTACAGTCAGCATATCCCGTATTATCCTAATCAAATGAGGGGATGGCCTGCTGAAGCACCTACCCAGGCAGATGAACGGAATATACATGGTCTCAAGCCGGCATATGAAAGCGGAAATGTTTGTGCATATGTTCCGGATGAGGATGTTTCCTATCACCAATTGTCCATTCAGCAATGGCCGTCACAGGATTACCATTATCCGCATCCTAAAGGTTTTTTGCATACCGATATTACAAAGGAACATGGGGCTTATTTTCCACACAGATGAGATCAAATCTGTCGAGATAATACCAGGAAAAGGACTTCATGAAGTTAAGGATTGTTATTGAAAACTAATTGGAAAAGAAGCCGGTACAAAAGTATTCTTATCAAGGATAATTAGCGTCTATAACTCGCTCCGGAAATATACTCCGCTTTCCGTGGGGGAGTGGTGAGCCTCCTCGGACTAAAGCCCTGTGGGGTCTCACCGATCTCCTACTTCCCACAAATCTTTACGGTGGGACGAGGAACCGCCGTACCGTAGTCCCAGGAGTCTCCGTATACTTCCTCCGCTAGGTTAGTGCATTGTTTGTATTTTAATTGGATTACTTTAGACATGTCTCGGCCTCTTTCTAAAATGTCTTCTCTGGTATGCAAGTTACATTTTTGGGGCAATCACGTACTTGAGAAACAGTTCCCGGTATACAAATTTCACTTTTACGGGCAGTTACGTATTGAAGACATTTCCCATGCTCAACTTCCCTTAAGTAGTCCCCCTGTGTAAAGCCTTGAAAAATTTCACTGCGAAATCAAACATAATTATTTTGGCAATTTAATATAAATAATGATGTATGTCTATGGTGGAGTGGTTCTGTAAGGGGGAAGACATTCTGTGCATGTTGCTGATGGAGTCATAAGTATTTCTGTTGCTGTCGTAACTACAGTTGGAGCTGTAGGTGTGCTCGCCTACTCGCTGAAAGGGACAAAAGAAGAAGAGATTCCAAAGATCAGCCTTTTGTCTGGTGCTTTTTTTGTGGCATCCTTAATTAATATTCCAATTGGCCCAACTTCCGTACATCCTTTATTGGGTGGATTTCTCGGATTGGTTTTAGGGCGCCGGGCACCTTTTGCCATTTTTATTGGTCTTATCCTCCAGGCTATACTGTTTCAGCACGGAGGAATCAGCACGTTCGGTGCAAATACGCTGTTAATGTCGATCCCGGCACTTTTAGTCTATTGGGGAATTCCGTTAATGAAAAAGATACCTTTATTTTTCAAGGGGGTTATTAGTGGATTTTCCTCTGTTATGGCAGGTGTTTTACTATTGATTTTGCTGTTGTTATTCTCCGATCAGCGGTATGCAGAAGGTTCTTTTTCCGTGATCCGGATTGTTTTTCTCGCCTACCTCCCATTGGCATTACTGGAAGGCGTACTGACCGGATTTGCTGTTAAACATTTATATGCAATGAAACCCGGCCTGTTTAAAAACAGCAAGATAAATGGAGGGGTGGTGAATAATAAGGATGGGTAGAAAGTGGGTATATTTTTTATCAATTTTATGTACCGCTTTAGTTTTACTTGTTTTTCTTTACCCCCAATCAGCTTCCGCTCACAGGATGCTTATTGAACATGAGGAAGGAGTAATTCACATTCGTTATGATGATGGAACTTCTGCAGCGTTAGCGCTTATCACAGCCTATGATGAAGAAGGAGATACTTTATTTGAGCGTGAGGCTGACGATGACGGCACACTAAATTATGATGGGGAATTGAACGTACATCGTATTGCTGCCGATGATGGGATGGGACACCGGGCAACATGGACAACAGATGAAGAAAAAGCATCGATGCTGGACGATATTCCTCTTTTTGTGAGAGCTATATTCGGCATCTCTATTTTACTGTTTATTGCTGCCATTTTTGTTCTGCGCAATCATAGAAAATCAGAGGAAGGTGAAAAAAATTAATGAGAAAAATCGCATTATTATTAGGACTTACTCTGGCATTCAGCCTGTTTTTATTTACCAAGGAAGCTTCTGCACATGAATTGTTTATACAGGTGGAAGAGTTTTCGGATAGCGAAGAATTACGCGTAGATGTTATTTGGGGTCATATTCGGGATTATACGGATATTGCCGATATTGAAGATTTAGCGCTGCACGTCCAATATCCAAATGGAGACACTGCTCCATTGGATTTAGAAGAAGTTGGTGTCCAGGCCAGGTCGATTGTACCGATTACTGAGGATGGTACATATACTTTTTGGGCGACGCGAGAACCTAGTACATATACACCGGACAGCGGAATTACACAATTGAGCAACCAAACTGCAAAACTTATTCATCATGTTGGCAGCGAGGCATCATCTGATGATGATTCGATTGAATTGGATCTGGAAATTGTACCTGAATCAGATACGAATAACTTTTCCACTGGAACATTTACCGGAACTATTTATTTAGATGGTGAACAGGCAGAAAATGCCATCATAAGTGCATATGGCCCTGAATGGGAAGTGCTGGAAACCACCTCAGATAAAGATGGTAAGTTTGAATTAGCTTTTAATTCTTTAGGTGAATGGCTTATTAAAGCAAATATGGAACTGGATGAAGCCGGCACAATAGATAATGAAGATTATGAAGTTCATAGTCTTACAACCACGCTGCTCGTTGATAATGAACAAGATGAAGATACGAACCAATCTTCTCTTTTCTCCGTGATAGCCATTCTAATATCCGGATTACTCATCGGGGCGGCGGTAACTATTTTAGTACTGAGAAAACGATAAATGTGGTTTGGAAAGATAAGGCAGGTGATGAAATGTCCGAGCAGGAAACAGATACATTAACAGCGATACCAAAATGGGCAAAATCCTGGGAGTCACGGACTAAATTAATTGCAGCTGTATTCTATATTTTTACCGTCATCAGCTTTACAAATCTGCCTGTTGTTTTCATTGCACTCGCCTTTGCCCTCATTGGGCTGTTATTGATGAGAATTTCCTTCATTTTGCTGTTAAAACGGTATTTAATCATTTCACCTTTTCTCTTGCTAATGACCGTCCCTTTACTGTTTAATATTGATCTTTCTTTTCACACACAAAATGTTGAGTTCATTTTTTTAATCATCATGAAGGCTCTTACCTCCATGACCGTTATCACGATCATTTTGGACTCTCAATCAATTGATCAGTTTATGACTAGTTTAGCCGGGTTAAAAATTCCGGCTGTATTTATTACGGTGCTCATTCTTTCCTACCGCTATGTTTTCTTATTTCTCGATGACATCCAAAAAATGCAAACAGCAGCCAAGTCAAGGTTTTTCCGTGGGGGCGTTAGTACAAGCAAATTAAAAGTTTATGGACAGCTCACGGCAGCTTTATTATCCAGATCGATAGAACGTGCAGACCGGATGTATGAAGCAATGGCTTCCAGATGTTTTACCGGGAAATTATATTTTCAAAAGGCGGAAAAAATAACGCCGGCAGATATCGGAAAGAGCGGATGTACTGCTTTAATGGTTCTTTTATTATTCCTGATGGATCAAGGTCAACTAACGAATTTTTTTGCAATACACCCCTAGTGTCTATACAATTTCTGATTCCCTGCATAGGATGAAAAAGGGAGTGCCACTCTCATTCTTTCACAAGGAGGGATTCTTCGATGAGTTACGGTGCAGGCTATGGTGCCGGCGGTGGTTTCGCGTTAATCGTCGTACTGTTTATTCTATTAATCATTATTGGTGCATCTTTCGGCGGATACGGAGGTTATTAAAAAGAGTAACAAATGCTCCCTTTTTTGGGGGCATTTGTGAAATTTTTACAGTTACATGTGGACACTGGTTCAGATCACACTTGCAGGCAGAGAGAACTTTTTCTTTTCTTGTTGTAACTATAATTATTACTAATTTATAATGAATCGAGTATATTGCTCTGCGTTGGAAAGTAAAGGAACTTTAGATTAGAGCCTTTGCCTTTAAAGCAACTACTGGATAGCCCAGCTTTTCAATCGTTTCTTTTATTTCATCTTGACTTACTTTACCTTCATCAAATATGGAGTGAAATTTTATTTTCACTTCGTCAACATCTTTCATTTTTCCTAGTTTCGTTTCGATTTTTTTATACATGATGGACAAGCCTATGGCTTCAATTGAAATTTACTGTTCTTATAAATCCTCTCTCTTTTGTTATCTTTATATATTTTAATCATTAGTGGTTTGACTGCTTTCTTCTTTGACGTGCTTAAAAAATTGAAAAAAATTAATGGAATTTATTTCTGAATGTTCAAAAGCATAAAAAGTTGGACTACCTGCAAGTATTTCTTCATATCTATCTATTAGGGAAGGAGAGATATAATAATGAGAACAGGCATTGCTTTATTTGCTGTTTTAGGGATAATCATACTTACCGGGGTTCTTGACTCACCAGATAACTGGGAAGACAATGAGGGTGTAAATTTAATGAATGACCTTGCACAGGATGAAGAGGTAGCCAGCACACCATATGTTGAAGAACATGTCCCTGTCTTTGCCTCCGTTGAAATGGTTTTAGAAGAAACAACAGAGGATGACAGTCACATTGTAGAAGTATATAGGGAATATGAAATTTATACAGATGAGCATGGAACGGTTACCAAACGGGAGCCAACGGATAACTATGATTATTTGAGGTATAAGATAGATGACGAACATGAACATGAGCACGATCACGAGTAGTAATTGAAGGCTTCAATAGTAGATGATGATGATTTCAAGGCACCAGTACAGAATTAGCATCTTCGTGACGAAAATATACGAAATGGACGAAACCCTGGTAATTTATATCAGAAAGCATAAATTAATGACATTTTCTCTATTTCTGTACTACATAAAAAGCCACCAGGCGAACCAAATCGTCTGGTGACTCCATTAATAATATAAACAAAAACCACCAACATATGTATTGGTGGAGACGGTGGGACATGTTATTCCATGCTTTCGTCATGGCACTGACTATATCTTGAACCTGAATAATTCAGGTTCCTCGGCGTCTTATACGAAATATATATTTACCTCTCCGTGAGGCAGCATTTCGTATCCTAGTACTACCTGGAAGGCAGCCTATAAGTCGATACATGGCTGTTGGATTGCTCCACATACCACTCGGTATTGCCCTATTGCCAAGCTTACAAGCAAATAGCAACTTAGGTTTCACCGATAAAGCCGAATTATCACTTTTGTGTTGCCACAAAAGGCGACTATTTCCTAATCGAACCCACGTCCAGAGATATCGCCACTTAGGCTTCTACACGCTTAGTTGGTATATTATCATTCGCTGTCCTATCAGCCTGCCAACAGGCTTTAAGGCAGCTAGTCTGATTGGTTTCAACTACCATCCTCAGACGGTGGATGCTAGTATAGCCTGCTTGATTTGAGACCCATCAATCTGCATCACAGGCGAATGCAGGAAGGATCGCTTTAGTACTACTTACGCAGCAGCTAAAGCTGGTTGATTGTTAGTTTTGCCAGTTATATTTAGGCGAATAACGTTTTACGAGCCGTAACCTCGACGTGCGACCAAAGCTCAACCTATCCCTGTCGAATCCAGAACGTCCCCGTAAAAGAGAAACGCTTAAGGACTTGCCTAAGCTTCTATCAAGATCTTACATAAATAATTATAACAGAAATACATAAAATATCAAGCCCCTGACGTACAACCGTTCGTTAGCCATACCGGTCATATCCCGGCCTATCGCATTTGCTCTTTTATTGCTCGATCGGCATCCCGCTTCATTTGTTTCCGTTTCAGGTCTTCACGCTTATCGTATTTCTTCTTCCCTCTTCCAAGGCCAAGCAGCACTTTGGCAAATCCATTCTTAATATAAATTTTCAAAGGAATCAACGCATAACCCTGCTGCTGGATCAGTCCGGTCAATTTATCAATTTCTTTCCGGTGCAAGAGTATTTTTCTTGTTCGTGTCGGATCATGGTTAAATCGATTCCCCTGTTCATATTCGGCAATGTGCAGATTAATCAGTTTCACTTCACCGCGGTCAATTCTAGCATGGGAATCCTTAATACTCACTTTTCCGGCACGAATTGATTTAATCTCAGTACCTTGAAGTACAATACCGGCCTCATACGTATCTTCAATCGTATAATCATGAGAGACCTTCCTGTTTTGGGCAATCACTTTTCCCTGTCTTTTTGACATAAGACTTCCTCCTACTACTTGCATGACCATTATTTTACCAAATATCTGCCCGTAATCCAACAGGAATCGCTCGGCAAGTCAATAAATTCACATTAATAATAGTACGCTAAACGCCATCACTGCCATCCCGCTTATAACCCCATAAATAGAAAGATGCGCTTCATCATACTTTTTGGCAGCAGGCAGCAGTTCATCCAAGGAAATAAACACCATGATTCCAGCTACCATCGCAAAAATAACACCAAACATGAGGTTATTTAAAAATGGCATAAGTATTAAAAAGGCAACTACAGCTCCCAATGGTTCTGCGAGTCCGGATAATAACGATAGCCGAAAAGCCCGTTTCTTATCCCCTGTAGCATAATAGATCGGTACAGATACAGCAATCCCTTCCGGTACATTATGGATAGCGATCGCAATGGCAATTGCAAGTCCCAGTGCCGGGTCCTGCAAAGTAGATACAAATGTTGCGATCCCTTCAGGAAAGTTATGGATCGTAATAGCGAGTGCTGTAAACATACCCATTTTCAGCAATTCCGGATTATCAATAGCTGTACTTGGATTTTTCATATCTTCAATTTTTTTAAGTTCATGCGGATTGGAATGCTTTGGAATAAAACGATCAATTAACGCGATCAAAAGTATACCTGCAAAAAATGCAGCAACCGTCATCCAAACGCCGCCTCTATCCCCTAGCTCTGCAATGAGTGATTCCTGTGCCTTCGGGAAAATGTCAACAAAGGACACGTAAATCATTACCCCGGCAGAAAATCCTAAAGCAAAAGATAAAAATTTCGTATTCGTCGTTTTTGTAAAAAAAGCTAATAAACTTCCAATCCCTGTTGCAAGTCCTGCAAATAGGGTAAATAAGAACGCTAAAATAACATCTTCAGACAATCGTGAAGGCCTCCTTTGTGTGTAAAAAAAATTGGGCTATTGTCATGCAGATTCATTATATTCCAACTGACTCAAATGGTGATTTCCAAGTGGAGGCCTTAGCTTCTGCAAAGGATCGATATTTTTGTTTGAAACCTCATTTAATGTACAGTTCAGAAGTATAAAAGTTGCCTGCTCAAAAGGACAGTTAAGGGGTTTCCGCCGAAATATTCGGGGTGAAACCGAATTTCTTATTTTTTGTTTATATTTTGTAGTGTATACAACAAATTATTCACAGTCAACAATAAAGTTTACCCGATGCAATTTTATAATTATTTAATTTTATGTTTATGTATTAAAACCTGGAGGTTGTAAGAATAATTTCGTTAGATGAATTATTTTACATTAAAACCCAAGTAACAATCGGGCGAGGGTACATTAAATCCAGTTCGGAGTGATTATATGGAGTTTGAAAATTTAAGTTTATATTATTATATTGCACGCTACTAGCGGTGTCTTGGGTATATTCTCTAGTACTCAATGATATGTTTTAGGTGCAACCGGTGCACTGAAAACCCGTATCGAGAATCTCCATAAGACGGTTTTAGTTCAAGCGGTACATAGAGATACAACCGAATACCCTGAGGAGATGTTATTAGGTCAACCCGCGCACCGAGAATCGTTTCGGATAACTTGTTGTTAATACATTGTGTAAAAGTAACTTAAAGTAAAAAACCGCTGAAGCGCGAATCATTCGCTCAGCGATTTTTTACTTTTTTTGCTTTAATGGTCTTTTTCCTTTTTGGCTTCTCGGCCTGAACAAGTTCAAAGTCAACTGTTCTTTCATCCGTATTTACGTCCGCTACCTTCACAGTGACCTCATCACCAATCCGGTACACATTGGCTGTACGTTCTCCAACCATAGCATAGCTCTGTTCATCATAATGATAATAATCATCCGTCATGTAGCTGACATGGATGAGCCCTTCAATTGTATTTTCAAGCTCAACAAACATGCCGAAGTTTGTTACAGAACTGATTACACCGGAAAATTTCTCACCAATTTTATCTTGCATAAATTCTGCTTTCTTGAGATCATCTGTCTCTCTTTCTGCATCAACCGCAGCTCGTTCTCTTTCCGATGTGTGCCGGGCAACTTCCGGCAAGGCATCTTTCCAGCGTCTTTGTGTTTTATTATCCATTTGATTATTTATCAAATACGTACGGATCAATCGGTGCACCGTAAGATCCGGATATCTCCTGATTGGCGATGTGAAATGTGTATAAAATTCCGTTGCCAAGCCAAAATGGCCGATGCTTTGCGGATCATATTTTGCCTGTTTCATAGATCGCAGCATCAGCTTGGAAATAATCATTTCCTCCGATTTTCCTTTCGCTTCTTCCAATACTTTTTGCAAGGCCTGCGGGTGAATTTCGTTTCCCGTACCTTTCACAACATAACCGAAACTGCCTAGGAATTCGAAAAATGTCTGCAGTTTACCCTCATCCGGATCTTCGTGAATACGGTGGATAAATGGAACATCCAGCCAGTGAAAATGCTCAGCGACTGTTTCATTTGCAGCAAGCATAAACTCTTCAATCAGTCTTTCGCCTACAGAACGCTCTCGCAAAACAACATCCTCCACTTCGCCTGTTTCATTTACAACTACCTTAGCTTCCTTAAAATCGAAGTCAATTGCCCCGCGACCCATTCGTTTTCTGTTTAAAATCGCAGCCAGCTTTTCCATCCGTTCAAATAAAGGTACTAAATTTTTATATTTCTCCCTGGTTTCTTCATCTTTATCAAGCAGAATTTTATTCACATCAGTATACGTCATTCGCTCTTTGGAACGAATCACACTTTGAAATATTTCATGCCCGACTATTTCACCGGCAGAGTCGATTTCCATTTCACATCCTAATGTGAGACGATCCACCTGCGGATTCAGGGAACAAATTCCATTGGAGAGACGATGCGGGATCATAGGGATAACACGATCTACAAGATACACACTTGTCCCCCGCTCAAATGCTTCCGTATCAATTGCACTTCCTTCATCAACATAATAACTGACATCAGCAATGTAAACGCCAAGCTTATAATTTCCGTTTTCCAATTTTTTCACCGAGATAGCATCATCTAAATCTTTAGCATCTGCACCATCAATGGTCACGATGACTTCATCACGCAAGTCACGTCTGCCCTCAATTTCATCCTCAGAAATTATTTCCGGCGTCGCTGTTGCCTGTTCCAGTACTTCATCAGGGAAATCAACTGTTATTCCATGTTTATGAATAATGGATATAATATCAATTCCAGGGTCATTTTTATGTCCCAGTATTTGAATAATTTCCCCTTCTGCACTTTTTCTTCCTTCAGGATACTTTGTAATACGCGTAATTACTTTATGCCCATTCACTGCTCCATTTGTATTTCCTTTAGGTATAAAAATATCATTGGGAATCCGCTTATCATCAGCAATGACAAATCCGAATGATCTATTATCTTCAAAAGTACCCACTATATCTGTTGTGGCTCTTTCCAGTATCCGGATTACTTTACCTTCTGCACGAGCGCCATCCTGCTCATTTGATTCCGGACGCACCATCACCTTATCGTTATTCATGGCAGATGCCAGATCTGAATGATGGATATATACATCGGCTGTATCCTCATCATCCGGTATTAAAAATGCAAATCCTTTTGCATGCATTTGGATTTTACCACGGATCAAATTCATTTTTTCAGGTAAACCAAAACGGTTTTTCCGTGTGCGTACCAGTTGCCCATTATCTTCCAGTTCATTTAAAGCTTTAACTAGTTCCTTAAAATCCACAGCTTCCTTTATTTCTAGTATCTCTTCTAATTCATGAACAGCGAGTGGTTTTGTTCCACTTTCTTTAAAATATGCTTGTATTCTATCTTTCATATTTCGTTCACCTTCTTTCTTCCCTATTGTTTACCTTTTTAGTTAAATATAACCATTTTAAATATATTTACATATTATTCTTCCCATTCAAGCCCTTCCAGGAATTCGTAAATATCCTCATGCAATTGATCTTTTTCCTTGCTTAGCGTAATAACATGCCCAGCTCCCTCATACCATCTAATTGTTTTATGATCTGCTTCCACATGATCATAAATATAATTGGCACTATGTGTATTAATCATTTCATCCTGTTCCGCCTGTACAACCATTGTTGGGGTATAGATCGTGTCTATTTCACTTTTTACACTCCCTATAAAATCACCAAGCCTGGAAAAACTGGATTCGGAACTTTTCATTAGCTCCTCTACCTCATTTTCGATTACCTCTTTATCTTTTCCTTCCAACTGTTTATATTCCGTAGAATATAATTCAAAACCTTTTGTTAACTGCGTTTGATTATCGAAAAACATTGGCGAACACATCGGTATAACCGCTTTTATTTTTTGTGAATACGCGAGTTTCAATCCTAATACCCCGCCCAGCGAAAGGCCAGCCACAGCAATTTCCTTATAGCCAAGCTCTTCCAGGTGCTGGAATGCACCTTGCACATCTTCCCACCATTCTTCAGGGGTGGCTTTTATTAGTTCCTCCGGCGGCTGATCATGCCCACGGTAAATAGGCGCATGCGATGTGTAACCCTTTTTTTCAAGGTATCTTCCCAGCATTCTCACATCCGCCGAATTTCCCGTATACCCATGTAATAACAATACCGCACGCGGCCCTGCCTTAAACGTAAACGGTGCCGGTTTTTTTACTTTCATTTTCTTCACTGCTCCTTTTTCTTTCTCTACTTCCTATATTACCCTTATTTCTTTAGAAAAACTCATGGAATGCTTGATGAAATTTTAAACATATAGAAGAAAAGGGGAAGCGTCCGATTAGCAACTACGATTCGCCTGGTCATGCCAGGGAGTTGGAGAAAATCGGGGACTGCGGTAAATGCTCATATTGCTGGTGCTGGAACCAGACGAAGCTAAATAACATTGCTAATTTACCCGTAGATCAAAATATTAGTACGTTCAAAATAAAAAGACCCCTAACACTTTGTCGTGGTAAGGATCGGTTGCTATTATAAAAAATATGCACTTACGAAAGCCAATCCGAAAAAGAGTACTGCAGCAGCAATCGTGCCGCGATGCAGAATATACTCTACTCCTCTTGCTTTCTGCTTTCCAAACAATTGTTCCGCACCGCCTGAAATAGCACCGGATAACCCTGCACTTTTTCCTGGCTGCAACAGAATAAGTACGATCATTATAATTCCAACAATAACTAATAAAACATTAATAATACCTGTCATATCTTACTGGTACCCCCTCTATCCGACAACTCTATATACTTTACTTTAGCATATATATGTTTTCTATAGCAAGTTCTTTTTAGCAAATAGAGTCTTTTTTACTATATATGATAGTAGACGTATCGAACAAATACAATCATAATTAATATGAATCGATGCTAAGGGGAAGGATGCAAATATGGATAATTCATTTTGGATGATGATGGAAGACCATGTAGCAGTATATGTTAAAAAATGGTTTACAGCAAATATACAGCCAAAAGCGATTGTGCAAATAGCCCATGGGATGGTTGAACATATTGAACGGTATAATGACTTTGCCAATTATCTCTTGGAACAGAATATATTCGTTTATGGTAAT
Source organism: Virgibacillus oceani (assembly GCF_041521345.1). Classification (GTDB taxonomy): domain Bacteria; phylum Bacillota; class Bacilli; order Bacillales; family Amphibacillaceae; genus Virgibacillus_N; species Virgibacillus_N oceani_A. Next base: position 171,247 of record NZ_JBGOHB010000002.1, read on the forward strand.
GATCACCGCGGTCATGGAAACACCGGTGAAAAGCAAGGGTTACTCGGCTATTTTTCAGATGAGGATGGATTTGTGCGTACAGCCGAAGACCTGTATGTCATTACAAAGGAAATAAGATCGTCTTACCCCGGGGTCCCTGTTTTTTTATTTGGTCACAGCATGGGTTCTTTTTTGATCAGATATTATTTACAAAGATACAGTGAATCAGCGGATGGCGCTATATTATCTGGTACAGGCTATACTCCCGGCTGGAAACTTTTTGCTGCCCAGCAGCTGGCAAAATCACTCCCGTCAAAAGAAGAATCTAAACTGATGAATTCACTTGTGTTTGCAAGCTATAATAAAAAAATCAAAGGAAATAAGACCGAATTCGATTGGTTATCCGGTGATGAAAAAAACGTGGATACATATATGGCAGATCGGTATACCGGTTTTATACCCACTGCACGTTTTTTCTATGATTTAATGACAGGAATAAGAACAATCCAGTCCGAAAAATTAAACCTGGGAATTCGTGCGGATTTACCTTTGCTTATTATTAGTGGAGAACAGGATCCAGTCGGTGATTATGCCAAAGGAGTCTGGAAAACAGCAACGCTTTATTATGAAGCCGGGATAAATGACATAACGACTATGTTATTTGCCGATAAACGGCATGAACTATTAAATGAAATTGATCATACAGAAGTTTATACTGTTATTTATAATTGGATAAATAAACGTTTGTGACTCAATACTTCTGTCTGCTTCAGATAAACTGTTTGTAGAAAGGTTGGTAATCATGTTAAAAATCACAGGAATTGAAGCATCTTCCGGTATAGCTATCGCCAAAGCATATCGTCTGGAGGAACCGGACCTGTCTTTTGAAATAGCAGCGATCAATAACCCAAATGAAGAAATAGAAAGATTAAATAAAGCATTGGAACTTTCCAAACAGGAAATTGAAAAAATAAGAGATCATACAAAGAAAAGCATTGGGGAGGAGCAGGCCGAGATTTTTGCTGCCCATTTACTCGTTTTAAGTGATCCGGAACTAATCAATCCGATGAAGAAGAAAATTGAGTCGGATAACGTCATGGCGGAAATCGCATTAAAAGATGTCACTGATCTGTTTATCAACATGTTCAAAAATATGGAAAATGAGTATATGTCCGAGCGTGCTGCAGACATTCAAGATGTTGCGAAGCGCGTTTTGGCACATTTACTTGGTGTAACTTTCCCTGGTCCAGCCTTAATCGACGAAGAAGTAATTGTAATCGCAAATGATTTAACACCCTCCGTCACCGCACAATTAAACCGAGAATTTGTAAAAGGATTTGCTACAGATATCGGGGGACGCACCTCTCATTCTGCTATTATGGCCCGTTCATTGGAAATACCTGCAGTAGTTGGTACGAAAGATATCACCACTGCCATTGAACCTAGTGATGTCATTATTGTTGATGGTAACAAAGGCGAAGTAATTGTAAACCCATCTGAGGAAGAACTGGTCTTATACAGAGAAAAACAGGGTATTTTTGAAAAACAAAAAGAAAAATGGGCAAAATTAAAGGGTGAGCCTACTTTTACTAAGGATGGGGAACAGGTTGAGCTGGCCGCGAACATTGGTACGCCTGAAGATGTGGCCGGAGTATTAAAGAATGGCGGAGAAGGAATAGGACTCTATCGCACAGAATTTTTATACATGGGTAAAAATAAACTGCCGACAGAAGATGAGCAATTTGATGCTTATAAATCTGTTCTTGAACAAATGGACGGTAAACCAGTTGTCGTCCGCACCTTGGATATTGGCGGTGATAAAGAATTAAGCTACCTGGATCTACCTAAAGAGCTTAACCCATTTTTAGGCTTTCGCGCCATCCGATTTTGTCTGGAAAATGAACATGTTTTTCGCCCACAGCTGCGTGCCCTGTTACGGGCAAGTGTATATGGGAATTTAAAAATCATGTTTCCGATGATTGCAACTCTGGAAGAATTCCGTCAGGCAAAAGCAATTTTAATAGAAGAAAAAGATTCATTGCTGAAGGATGGTGTAGATGTTTCTGATGATATCGAAGTTGGCATTATGGTAGAAGTTCCATCTACAGCAGTCAGTGTCAAGCAATTTGCCAAAGAAGTAGATTTCTTCAGTATCGGCACGAATGATTTAATTCAATATACCATGGCAGCAGATCGGATGAATGAAAAGGTATCTTACTTGTACCAGCCATACCATCCGGCCATTTTGAATTTAATTCATCATGTGATTGAAGCAGCGCACGCAGAAGAAAAATGGGTTGGCATGTGCGGTGAAATGGCCGGTGATGCTATAGCCATTCCGATATTGCTCGGACTCGGAATGGATGAACTGAGCATGAGCCACTCCTCGATCTTGCCTGCACGCACTCAAATCCGTAATTTGTCTAAAAAGGAATTGGCAGCCCGGATAAAAGATGTTCTGGCAATGGGAACAGAGGACGAAGTGATCAATTTTGTTAGGGAGTTAACGGAATAATTGGGGCTTGTTACCTGAATATGAGGAGGGATGGAATTTTTTGGATATGTTACGTTAATAGTAGAACATAGGTCTTGGGTAAGAATGAATGTATTACATCTCGAAACAACGATCAATAATCTTTTTAACTTGGATGCTGGATCAAAGTCTCTGATTCTTGATTGAGCATAAATTGCATCAATCTTGTATCAGAGGGAGTGGTTCTAATACATGCTTGATATTAAATTGCACCAACCGGGTATCAGAGGGAGCGGCTCTGATACATGCTTAATATTTATTTGTACCAACCGTGTATCAGAGGGGGCTGCTCTGATACATGCTTGATATTTATTTGTACCAACCGTGTATCAGAGGGGGCTGCTCTGATACATGCACCAACCGGGTATTAGACGGGGCGGCTCTGATACATGCTTGATATTTATTTGAACCAACCGTGTATTAGAGGGAGCAGCTCTGATACATGCTTGATATTTATTTGTACCAACCGTGTATTAGAGGGGGCTGCTCTGATACATGCTTGATATTTATTTGCACCAACCGTGTATCAGAGGGGGCGGCTCTGGTACATGCTTGATATTTATTTGTACCAACCATGTATCAGAGGGGGTAGCTCTGGTACATGCTTGATCATAGAATGGCAAAAGTTAGTATCAGAGAGAATATTATTTGTAGTGGATCCAACGATTTTCACCTACTACCTCAAAATTCTGGGTTAGAACCTTAATAATTGTTCTTCTTGTTTTGAAGACCTGACACCAGTCCTGGATGATCTTCGCTGTAATCTTTTTCGCTGGGAAAAGCAACTGAAATTCTCTCACAGCCCGCATTATTGCAGACGAAGTCATCTCTTCATATGCACATTGTTCACATATACATTTTTCCCCTTTAATATATATAGAAAATGCTTTACATCCCTGACAGAATATACCTTTATGCAACGCTTCATAACAATAAGAGGGGATGTTCTTATAATTCGGATTAGTAATATGAAGCGACATTAACTTTTCTGCCAATAAATGGTGATGCTTTCTTAATTTTGAAGATAGATAATTTAACTTATTAAAATATCTTTTGATTTGGTTTGGATAAATAACTGGCTTCTGAGGAGGGGCTTGATACAGCGTGAATTCATCGTTGATAAAAACTACAGCAGCTTCAATGGGGATCTTGAATCCATTCTTAAACAGCAATTGATTTAATAGGGTTTCCCCTTTTTCCATTTGGTGTAACGGATTCACAATCTTATGCTGCGGCTTTTTAATGAACTCATCTTTTTCCGGGCCGTATAAATAGTCTCCCTCATAATTCTTTACTTCATAAAAATAAATTCTGTCTGCTGTGATAATTAACGAATCAATTTGAAATGTGGTGTTGTTCACTTCCAGCAATAAATCATTTAATATGAGGCAATCGCATTGAAGTTTTACTGTCCATAAATCAAATTTCTTTTCTCCTTCATACCCTTTTACCAAGTTTGCATAATGCTGTTTGTGCTTTGCGGAAAGCTTCATTCGAGAGTTAAGATATTGCAGAGTGAGTAATTCAGTAGATTTTTTGCGGGGTTTAAATAGCATGCTTCAATTCCTTTCTATTTTTAATAGTACTAGTAGTATACTAAAAAATTAAAATAATTGCATTCTTTAACACGTACAAATGTGAGAGATTGAGCAAGATGTATGCAGAATAATTCATGCTTCGAGTCAATCAAATAATAAAGCCCTATAATCCAAACCATACTACTCCCGAATAAACTCCAATTTCTCCTCAATAGGCTTTCTCCCTTTATCCCTCGGCACCCGATCCGGATAACCGATTTGCATAACCGCAGCGATTTTGAACCGCTCACTATCCAAACCAATCTCCTCCGCAAAATATGGATCATGCATATAAGGCGTAATCGTCCATAGCATGCCTACGCCGTATTCCCATGCTGCCAGCTGTGCATTCTGGATAAAAGCTGCTACGGAAGAATATTCCTCTTCATAGCGCAACTGCTCCTCTTCTCTTTCAAAATAAATCAACGCATGATGCGGAATAGCTAGTAAAAAGCTTTTCATAGATTTGATCATTTTTAATGTTTTAGGATCATTATTATCCTTGATCATACCAACCCGCTGATAGCTCTTCATAATGGAATCAACGAACACATTCTTGCCATTACCCTCGTATATTTTTACATTCCATGATTCCTTCATATAATGGGATGGCGCATAGGATCCGTATGTAAAAATTTCTTTTAATATAGCTTCATTCACTAACTCTTCTTTAAATGTATGAATCGATCGGCGTTCTTTAATTACTTTTAAAATATCGATTTCCCACACCTCCATTCGATTATGATAAATCTTTCACGCGATTACTGCAAGTAGCTTAGTTCTAAGAAGTACGCTTCCAACATTTCCTGAGACTATTATTATCCATCAAAAAAGAGACAGATCCCTCTGCCTCTTTCCTTTTATCATAATGTTACTTCTTCAAATTATAAAATGCATTCAATCCGGCATATTCGCCCATACCGGCCAATTCATCCTCAATGCGAAGCAACTGATTATACTTAGCAACACGATCCGTACGGGACGGAGCACCTGTTTTAATCTGACCCGCATTTGCTGCAACGGCAATATCAGCGATAGTAGCATCTTCTGTTTCCCCGGAACGGTGAGAGACTACTGCTGTGTAACCGGCGCGTTTGGCCATTTCGATAGCTTCAAATGTTTCCGTCAAGGTTCCGATTTGGTTTACTTTGACTAAAATGGAATTTCCGACACCCTGCTCAATCCCTTGTGCAAGTTTTGCAGTGTTTGTTACAAAAAGATCGTCCCCTACTAATTGAACTTTATCGCCAACACGGTCTGTTAATAATTTATGGCCTTCCCAATCATTTTCATCTAAGCCATCTTCAATGGATATAATTGGATACTTTTCCACCATTTCTGCATACCAATCAACCATTTCCCGGGAATCACGGACAACGCCTTCCCCTTTCAGATTATAATTGCCATTCTCATAAATTTCCGAAGCAGCAACATCCATCGCCAGCTGTATTTCCTCACCCGGTTTATATCCGGCAGCTTCGATCGCTTCCACAATAGTCTGTAACGCCTCTTCATTGGATGCCAGATTTGGAGCGAATCCGCCTTCATCTCCAACTGCTGTGTTATAACCCTTGTCCTTTAGTACTTTTTTCAGGGCATGGAAAATCTCCGTTCCCGCTCGCAATGCCGCCTGGAACGTAGGGGCAGCGACAGGCATGATCATAAATTCTTGAATATCCACATTATTATCCGCATGTTCTCCCCCATTTAAAATATTCATCATCGGCGTCGGCAAGGTTTTTGCATTGAATCCGCCAAGATAGTTGTATAAAGGAATTTCCAGGTAACTCGCAGCAGCATGGGCGGCAGCCATGGATACACCCAATATCGCATTTGCTCCCAATTTTCCTTTGTTATCTGTTCCATCCAGTTCCAACATGACCCGATCAATGATATTTTGCCTAGTCACATCAATACCGACAAGTTCCGGAGCAATCACGTCGTTTACGTTTTCTACTGCTTTTAAAACGCCCTTTCCTAAATAACGCTCAGCATCACCATCACGCAATTCTACTGCTTCATGTTCACCAGTAGATGCCCCGCTTGGCACCAGTGTCGCTCCAAATGCACCTGATTCCGTAAAAATTTCCACCTCTACCGTGGGATTACCACGGGAATCCAACACTTCACGAGCATAAACATCTGTAATATATGGCATAAAATCTCTCCTTTATCTCATGTTTTTAATTCATTATTCTTTTATCAGCGAAGTGCCTGTCATTTCTTCCGGTTTTTCCAAGTTTAATAAGTCAAGCAATGTTGGTGAAAGATCTGCTAAGATGCCTTCTTCACGCAGTTCAATTCCTTTTTTCGTTACAATAACCGGCACCTGATTTGTCGTGTGTGCTGTCATCGGTTTTCCTTCTAATGTAACCACTTCATCCGCGTTGCCATGGTCAGCAGTAATGATCGCATGTCCGCCTAACTCCGTAATCATATCAACCACTTTACCCAAACATTCATCAACAGCTTCCACCGCTTCAATGGTCGGTTTTAATTTACCTGAATGGCCTACCATGTCCGGGTTGGCAAAGTTTAAAATCACCGCGTTATGATCTCCTGTATCCAATTCTTTTAAAAGTGCGTCAGTAAGCTCATAAGCACTCATTTCCGGCTGCAGATCATAGGTTGGAACTTTAGGAGAATCGATGAGCACTCGCTTTTCCCCGGGAAATTCATCCTCACGTCCTCCGCTCATAAAAAAGGTGACATGCGGGTATTTTTCCGTTTCGGCAATCCGCAGTTGTTTTATCCCGTACTGGGAAAGCACTTCTCCAATGGTATTGTCCAGGTTCACCGGCTTATATGCAACATATCCGTCAACGGTTTCACTGAAATCCGTCAGCATTACAAAATCAAGATCTTTCGGCACATTGTCCCCACGGTCAAAATCACGGAAATCTGCATTTGTGAAAGTACGGGAAATTTGTATGGCTCGATCCGGGCGGAAATTATAAAAAATAATCGAATCATTATCCTTTATATTTCCAACAGGTCCACCGTCTTCATTAACAATCACAGAAGGAATGACAAATTCATCATATATTTCATTTTTATAGGAATCCTCTATCACTTCTCCTGCACTACGATAGGTTGGTCCTTTTCCATTTACCATTGCATCATATGCTTTTTTCACACGATCCCATCGTTTGTCCCGATCCATAGAATAATACCTACCAGAAACAGTGGCAATTTTTCCGACACCAAGCTCTATCATTTTATCTTCCGTTTGTTTAATGTATTCAGCAGCCGTTTGCGGCCCAACATCCCGGCCATCCAAAAAGGCATGGACAAATACATTATCCAGTTCTTTATCCTTAGCGAGTTTCAGCAATGCAAACAAATGATTAATATGACTATGGACGCCACCGTCAGACAATAGACCGAATAAGTGCAAGGCTTTATTGTTTGTTTTTGCATGATGCAGTGACTTCAAAAATGCTTCTACCTCAAAAAAATCGCCTTCTTTAATCGACAGGTTTACCCTTGTTAAACTTTGATATACGATCCGACCAGCACCAATGTTTAAATGGCCAACTTCCGAATTTCCCATTTGTCCATCCGGCAGTCCTACCGCTTCCCCGCTAGCCTTCAACGTTTGATGCGGATAGCGATTCCAAAAACGGTCAAAATTGGGAGTGTTCGCCTGTTTAACGGCATTACCCTCTATTTCGTCACGCTCTGCGAATCCGTCCAGGATAATTAACGCGGCTAAAGGATTTTTACTCATTGCTTACCTGCCTCCACAAGCTGTAAAAAAGATTCTGCTTCCAGGCTGGCACCGCCAACCAGCGCTCCATCAATGTCAGACTGTGCCAGCAATTCTTTTATATTGGCAGGCTTTACGCTTCCGCCGTACTGAATAACGACCTCCTCAGCAGCTGCTTCGGAAAATTGATCTTTTATTACCTGGCGGATATGGCTACATACCTCATTGGCATCTTCACTGGACGCTGTTTTCCCTGTCCCGATCGCCCAAATTGGCTCATAGGCAATAATGGTTTTTTTCACCTGGTCTTCTTTTACATCTTTCAGTGCTTTTTTTACCTGCTTTTCTATATGATTCATTGTTTCATTCGCTTCTCTTTGCTCCAGCGTTTCGCCTACACACACAATTGGAGTTAAGTCATGGGAAAATGCCGCATGTACTTTGCTGTGAACCGATTCATCCGTTTCCGCAAAATGTTCCCTGCGCTCGGAGTGTCCGAGAATTACATGGGTTACACCGATATCTTTTAGCATAACTGGGCTGACTTCGCCGGTGAAGGCTCCGCTTTCCGCTTCATGCATCGTCTGTGCAGCAATTTTCACGTTTGTACCCTTTGCTTTTTCCACTAGGGAGCTCAAATATGGAAAAGGGGAACAAACAATGGATTCTACCTGTTCGTCTTCTGGAATTTTTCCGATGACCTCATCCAAAAATGCATTCGCTTCCTGCCATGTTTTATTCATTTTCCAATTTCCTGCAATAACAATTTTTCGCATTTGCTCACCTCTTTAATAATATTATTCCCGATCATTTAATGCCTGTACCCCTGGCAGAACTTTACCTTCCATAAACTCAAGGGAAGCACCGCCTCCTGTGGAGACATGATCCATGGCCGCCGCATGTCCAAATTTCTCAACTGCTGCAGCGGAATCTCCGCCACCAATTACCGTATAGCCATCTGTACCCGCAAGTGCTTCGGCAACGGCCTGGGTACCGCCTGCAAAAGCATTCATTTCAAACACACCCATGGGGCCATTCCAAATAATCAATTTCGATTTTTCGACAATGTCTCTGTAAGTCTCACGGGTTTTTGGTCCGATATCCAGTCCTTCCCAATCGGCAGGAATCTCATCGGCATTCACCATTTTCGTGTTAGCTGTTTCGGAAAATGCATCTGCCACCACCGTATCTTCCGGTGTGACAAACTGTACTCCTTTTTCTTCTGCTTTTTCCATGAATTTCTTTGCCAAGTCTATTTTATCCTCTTCCAATAAAGACTTTCCAACCTCGTATCCTTTGGCCTTCATAAAGGTATAAGCAAGGCCGCCGCCAACAATCAAATAATCCACCTTTTCCAGCAGATTATCAATCACATCAATTTTATCCTTTACTTTTGCTCCACCAATAATGGCTGTAAAAGGTCTTTCTGGATTTTCGAGCGCCTTTCCCAGCACATTGATTTCCTTTTCCATCAAATAACCGGCAACTGCCGGCAGTTTTTCCGCAACCCCTGCAGTGGAAGCATGGGCACGGTGTGCTGTTCCAAATGCATCATTCACATAAAAGTCTGCCATATCTGCAAATGCCTGTGCTAACGCAGCATCATTCTTCTCTTCACCCGCTTCAAAACGAACATTTTCCAAAAGCAAAACATCTCCATCTTGCATACTGGAAAGCGCTTCATTTACTTCGCTTCCATAAACAGCATCGGTTTTCACGACTTCTCTTTGCAATAAATTGCTCAGTCTTTCTGCGACAGGATCCATTCGTAATTCTTCAACTACTTCGCCTTTAGGCCTGCCAAGATGACTAGCTAAAATAACAATGGCACCCTGTTCGGATAAATAATTAATCGTTGGCAGCGCCGCTTTGATCCGTGTATCATCGGTAATTACAATATCTTTTAGCGGAACATTAAAATCCACTCGGCAAAAAACCTTCTTCCCTTTCACATCAAGATCATCCACCGTCTTTTTGTTCATGTGTTCACCCTCCAACGCATGTAAAGTTATGTAATAGTATAGATTTTTACCTACTAACTCAACTAGTTCCATTATATAGCAAACGGAGGAGAAATGCCTCTTCCTCCGTTATTATTTTAAAAATATCTGACTACCAGTACCACTGCCTTTTATAATCCTTGCTTTTTAATAAACACTGCCAGATCCAGACACCTTGCTGAATAGCCCATTTCATTGTCATACCAAGCAACAATCTTTGCCATGTTATCTTCCATTACCATCGTAGATAGACCGTCGACAATAGAAGAATGCGGGTTGCCTACAATGTCCGTTGATACAAGCGGCTCTTCACTATATTCGAGAATGCCTTTCAAGTCACCTTCAGCCGCTTCTTTAAACGCCTGATTAATTTCTTCTTCTGTTGCGTTTTTCTCAAGCTCTACTACGAGATCAGTAAGTGAGCCGTCTGGAGTAGGAACACGTACCGCACCACCATTTAATTTTCCTTCCAATTCGGGAAGTACTTTTCCTACTGCTTTTGCTGCTCCTGTTGTCGTAGGTATAATATTTTGCGCTGCTGCCCGTGCACGGCGGTAATCTTTATGCGGCAGATCCAAGATTTGCTGATCATTTGTATAGGAATGGATGGTTGTCATTAATCCGCGTTTAATACCAAAATTGTCATTTACTACTTTTGCAAATGTGGCTAAACAATTCGTTGTACAGGAAGCGTTAGAAACTATATGATGCGTGCTTGCATCATACTTATCATCGTTAACGCCCAGCACCATGGTCAAGTCTTCATTTTTTGCCGGGGCAGAAATAATCACTTTTTTCGCTCCTGCATCGATATGTTTTTGTGAGCTTTCCCGATCCACAAAACGCCCGGTAGATTCAATAACCACTTCCACACCAAGCTCTCCCCAGTTCAGATCTGCTGGATCACGCTCGGACAATACTTTAACTTCCTTCCCTCCAACAACAATAGCACCATCTTTCGCTTCAACATCTTGATCCAGAATTCCGTGGACAGAATCATATTTTAACAAATGTGCCAGCATATCAGCATCTGTCAAGTCATTAACAGCGACAATTTCCACTTCATTATTCCCGATTGCCTGACGTAAAACATTACGTCCAATTCTTCCAAATCCATTAATACCTACTTTTACTGTCATTTATAATCCTCCTATTTTACATGTGTTTCATCATTTAAAGGGGTAACTCTTTAATTATTGCTTCTGCTGCTGCTTCATCTGTAATCAGCAAGTTACTTTTTCCATGCTTTAAATAAGATGAAATAGACTTAGCCTTTGAAGTTCCTCCTGCGATGGAAATTACATATTCTACGTTACTGAGATCCTCAAGCTGCATTCCAACGGTTCGTACTTTGTGCACAATATGACCATGATCATCAAAATAATAACCAAATGCTTCGCTGACTGCACCTTGTCTTTTAAGTCTATTTATAATAGTTTCCGGCGTTTTCCTCCGCTCGGCCATTTTGATTGCATCACCAATTCCGTGAAGGGCAATACTTGCATTTTTAATGATTGACAAGGTTTCATTGATGGAAGTTTCATTAATAATGGATTGATAAGCGGATTCACTTAGCGGGTCTGGAACATAAAGCAAACGGTAATTCCCATTCGCTCTTCTCGCCATTTCCACCGCAATCGTGTTTGCCTGGTTTTCTGCATTTTCACCGATACCGCCGCGAGCGGGGACAAACTTCAGCCCTGTCTGACCTTCTAAAGGCTTCATCACCTCTGCAGCAGCAGCCATTGTTGACCCACCGGTTACTGCAATCGTCTCTATATTGCTTTTTATTTTATTTAGATAGGAAACACAGGCCTTCCCCATCTCCCCTTTAACCCATTCATACTCGTCACTATTGCCAGCAACAACAATAACTTGTTCTACATTTAATCTTTCCTGAATTTGTTTTTCTAAAACACTTAAACCCATAATCTCGCCAAAAAAACCGGTAAGCTGTTCCAGAAGTGCTGAGCCATCTTTAGTCGTGAACATTCCTTTTGATGTTACATCGATTAAACCCTGCTTTTGTAAAAATTCAACTTCTGCACGTACATGACGTTCTGTTATATTCGTATTTTCAGCCAATGCCCTTCGTCCAATTGGCTGAAATAGATCCACTGTATGCAGTACAGCATACCTTTCTTCCATGACATCCAACAGATCAGGGATCAATTTTTTCTGCATATTAATCAGGTTTTGCATATATCGACTCCTTTTGATGGTCACTTAGTGTCCCGCGCGGTCATATCGCGTCCCTGTCAAAGCAAAAAAATATTCACTTCTAATCTTAATTATAAAGCAACATATAACAGGAAACAAATTATTTGCTGTGAAAAACCTCGGCTAGTATCTTCTCCTTCCTAAATTTCAGTACCCGGAGATCAGAAGACCTATACAAGTAAAAATGACCCACCTGGGTTCGCGTTTAGTAAGAGGCGTAGTGGGCTGGTTATATTATGTATATTATAATTTGTACCAGACTAATTTGAAGTTGCCAACACTTTTAAACGGATGCAGTATAGCAAAAAGGAATGCATTGTCAGTCATTCGTTTTTTCAATATTATCCTTCAATATCTGTTCTAATGATTTTATATTTATTTCTTCACAGTCCAATGTACTATCATTAATTTGTACATAAGGTATGAGCAGCTGATATTTCTCCAGCCATTCATCATTCGTATATATATCCCGTTCCTCCAATTCAAACGGGTACTCCCGCTGAAACATGAGCAGCAGTGCTTTTGCATCATCGCATAAGGAACAAAGCGCTTTTGTATAAAAAATCAACTTTTGCATCATTTACCACATCCACTCTGTTAAATCTTCTATATCTATTTTGCCACAAGCTTGCTATACTGTCACTCCCTTCCTACATGTCAAATTTTCGTCCATACTTTATAATGAATCATAAGATGGGTACAAGGAGTGTTATAAAATTGATTGAAGTGTATACAGATGCAGCCTCACGAGGAAACCCGGGGTTGAGCGGTGCCGGTATTTACATGAAATGTGGAAGCTGCAGGTATGAGTATTCTTTCCCTTTAGGGGTACTGTCGAACCATGAAGCTGAATTCCATGCAATGATTAAAGCGCTTGAGCTATGTAAAAAATACTTTCCCGATCATATTATATCTGTTCGATCAGACTCCAAGGTTGCAATAGATGTGATCGAAAAAGACTTTACTAAAAATAAAAACTTCCTTCCGCTGCTTGAAAACATTAGGGGATATACAGATCAGTTCCCGCACGTTTTCTTTAAATGGATACCGGAGAAACAAAACAAATACGCCGATATACTGGCGAAAAAAGCAATTCAACTGAATGAATAATAGATGAAAAGCTCACCACAATCAGGCGAGCTTTTCATCAATACAACTATTTATCTATCACTCTGTTTTCCATCTTCCCTACCTTTTCAATTTCCAATGTTACAATGTCACCGTTCTTCAGAAATTGGGCCGGATTCATTGCAGCACCAACCCCATCCGGTGTGCCTGTTAAAATAATATCCCCAGGCTTCAATGTAATTAGCTTTGAAATAAATGAAATCAAATAAGGGATATCAAAAATCAGTTTACTCGTATTGGATGATTGCCGTTCTTCCCCATTTACGAGCGAACGAATATCCAGATTGGAAGAATCCCCGACTTCATCGGCAGTTACAATCCATGGACCAATTGGTGTACTGTTATCCAATGTTTTTCCCTGCAGGAATTGCGAAGTTCTCTTTTGCAGATCCCTTGCAGAAGTGTCATTGGCCAGTGTGTAGCCGACAACATGGTCTAATGCCTCCGCCTTGTTCACATCGGAAGCTTCCTTTCCAATGACTACAGCCAGTTCTACTTCATAATCCAGTTTTTCCGTTATGTATGGCTTTTCAATATTATCTTCCGGTCCAATGACGGAATTATTAAATTTGGCAAAAAGCATTGGAAAATCAGGTACCTCTCCCCCCATCTCCATGGCATGATCCAAATAATTTTTGCCGATACAGATAATTTTAGATGGTGAAGGGTTTGGCGCAGACAATGTTACCATTTCCAGGTCAACGCTAACCTCCTTCAAATCCTGCTCTCTTATGTAATTAACAGCTTCCCTGGCTTTGGCAACAGCATCAAATCCAATAGATAAAAATGCCCCAGGGTTAGAAGGCAATGCATATTGAACCGTATCAGCCAAATCCTGCTGATTTTCTGCTTCAAGATATGTACGATACGCCTCTTGTATATCAATTACACTATCATTAGCCACACAGCCTATTCTCAATGTACCCGGCTTCCCCTTCAGTTTATAGCTTACCAGCTTCATACACAGCACCTCATTTTCACTATTTTATGTATCTATTAAAAATTTTATCAAATTCTTGTGTGTAAAGATACCCCATTGCCTTCATTGTTTATAAGCAGAAGGAAAAGGGTAATTTTTCTGTAAGCCATTCACGCAAGGAGGAATGATGATGACGAGAGAAATTGTGGGCGTATATAGCTCATTGGAAGAAACAATAGAAAAAATAGATTGTATGGAAATGAAAAATTATGATCAGGATAAAATAGCAGTCATTACAAACAGCAGAAAAAGAGATGAGCTGGATGAGGAAACAGATGTAGCAGTAAAAGCGGGATTACCAAAAAAAGACACAGACTCATTTAAAGATAAAATCGTAGAGCTTTTCACTGATGATACAGTGGATCCTTATCTTCACCTGATGGAATATGGCATTCCCGAAGAACAGGCAAAGGTTCATCAGGGTGATTTAAAATCGGGGAAAATGATTGTAACATTGGAGAAATAATTTGCCTGCTCACAAAAGTGCCTCCTTCCATTAAGGACAAGTGATTAAACGACATGACTTTTATAAGCCGCATTTCTCTGCTGAAAAATGCGGCTGGTTCAATATCATAATTGTTTACATTTCATGTTCAAATAGGATGCGTCCTATTGAAGACCATGACTTTACCGGCATAGGTCGATTAACGCAGGAATATTGAAAGACATAGTACTAATCAACCCTGACCATCCTTTTTGGACTTTCGTCACTTCCTACTGGTTGATAGGCATGAAGGACGCCTCCTTTTTTAAAGACCTTTGTGCTTAGAAGCTTAGGTTGATCCCATCAGACAAGTCTTTGAATAAGGGCACCCCACTCTCAAATGCAATAGGATTCTCACCCACTGTATCATTTGTGTGTCGTAGCGGGACGAGGCTTAATAACTTAGCCAGTATCCACAGCTTACATATTTCACAGTAAGCTAAATCGACGAAGTAAAATCAAAGCGTCAACTGCTTCTGTTCAAGAAACTAGTTGACGCTGATACTGTAGAGTTGATATGGTCAGTTTTTCATCTTCGGATCCAGTGCATCACGCAGCCCATCACCGATTAAGTTAAATCCTAGCACAACCAGCATAATTGATACTCCCGGCATAATCAGTGTCCAAGGAGCCAGTTGGATAAACTCACGCGAGCTGGCAAGCATTTGTCCCCATTCCGGTGTTGGCGGCTGTGCGCCAAGTCCGAGGAAGCCCAATGCCGCAGCTTCCAGTATCGCAGTACCAAATCCAAGCGTGGATTGTACAATAATAGGTGCAATACTATTCGGTAAAATATGGTGAAAAATAATCCTGCCATTTTTCATCCCCTGTGCCTTGGCAGCCATAATATATTCTTCTTCCCGTAAGCTGATAACCCTGGATCTGACAAGCCTTCCGAATATAGGAATATTAATAATGGCAATCGCAATTAACGCATTTTCCAGTGAAGGGCCGAGAATGGCAACAATAGCAATTGCGAGTAAAATACTTGGAAAAGCGAGCAATATATCAAATATCCTGGATATGATCATATCGATCCATCGGCCAAAATATCCTGCTATAATTCCGAGCAGGGTTCCAAATATTAAGGCACCGGTAACAGCAAAAAATCCAACCTGAAGCGATACTCTTGCTCCATAGGCGATCCTCGTGAAAATATCCCTGCCCAAATCATCCGTTCCCATCCAATGTTCACTGGAAGGAGGGCTAAGGCGATTCACAAGATTTTGCTCCTCATACGTATAGGGTGTCAGAAGCGGCGCCACCAATCCCAATATAATGAAGAACAGGATAATGATGATCCCAACCATCGCAAAACGATTCTTTCTCAGCTGCTTAATCGAATCCTTCCAAGGTGATATCGCTTCTATTTCTTCTGAGTCAATCTGCTGTCCTGCTTTTGCGGGGTTAGCAATTTGCTGTTCTGCTTCTTTTGGTTTTTTCTCATCTAATTTCAACACAGCTCCCCCCTTAGTAGTTAATCCTTGGATCAATAATTTTATATAAAATGTCAACGACCAGATTGATCAATACGAAAATAAATGCAATGACAAGAATCCCCGATTGAATGACCGGATAATCACGGTAACTTATTGCTTCAAATACATATCTCCCAACTCCTGGCCAGCTGAAGATCGTCTCTGTTAAAATAGCACCACCCAAAAGGACCCCTGTTTGCAACCCAATAACAGTAATAACAGGTATAGTGGCATTTTTTAATGCATGTTTATAAATAACCAGGAATTGCCCGGATCCTTTTGCACGAACGGTACGAATATAATCCGATTTCATCACTTCAAGCATGCTGGATCGTGTCATCCTTGCGATAATAGCCATAGGGATCGTTCCAAGTGCAATGCTCGGCAATACTAAATGCTTTAATGTTGTCACTGTTCTCGCAAAGTCCAAATGTATTAATGAATCCAGGACATAAAAATAAGTTATCGGTGCTATTGGATCCCTGCTGTCCTGGCGTCCGTACGCAGGAAACCACCCGAGCTCCTGGGCAAAAATCCACTGTTCCATTAAGGCAAGCCAGAAAACCGGCATCGATACACCGATTAAGGCAAATAGCATGGCCAGAAAATCAAACCACGAGTTTTGCTTCCAGGCACTAATGATGCCTGCATTCACTCCTATGAATACAGCAAATATCATGGCAAAAAAGGTTAACTCAAAAGTAGCAGCTATGTATGGCCAAATTTCCGTTGATATGTCCGCTCTTGAACGTAAGGAAGTCCCTAAATCTCCCTGCAGGAGATCTTTGACATAAATACCATATTGAACCGCGTAGGGCTCGTTCAGTCCCATGCTTTCTTCCAAATCATCAATTGCCGTTTGGGTAGCGGTTTCCCCCAAAATAACCTGTGCCGGATTTCCGGGGATTAAATGGACGATGGAAAAGGTGATTAATGTCATGCCAACAAGTACTGGTATGAGCATTAATAAACGCCGAAAAATATAGGAAAACATCATTTCACCCCAGTTCTTTATATGTTATTTGTTGCTTCGTATATACTGTGATTGATCTGTTATCCAATAAATAAAAGTAAAATAAGGATTGCTTCTTTTTTCATGGATAAACTATTCTATAGATTTTTTCCACCATCTGAAGTGAAAGAAAAGAGACTTCTCCCATAAAGTTCCGCACCCCCAGCACCAGAGATACCATGTTTATTAGTTACCAGCTGATTTAGGCGAGGGACTAATCCTTTACTGCAGGGAGAGTCTCCTTCGTTTGTTTTATATAGTCCGGCTGCAGTGCCCAGCGACGGCGAATATTTCGGTTAGGACGAGCATTTAGCGCAGTCCCAGATCTTTGCGGTGGGACGAGCATTTAGCGCAGTCCCAAAACGCAATCCATACGTCGCTAACCGGGTCTTTATACATTTCTTACTTCCTATTAGTTTGTAAGTTCTACTTCAGCTAAAGATTCACTTGTTGATGGATGCGGTACATAATTCTGAACTTCGCTTGTTGTTGCCATTACCGGTCTTGAATGTACTAACGGAACCATTGGTGCATCATCGGCAATGATTTCCTGTGCTTGCTGATAGAAGGAAGCGCGTTCATCCTGGTCAACGGACAATTTCGCCTGATCCAGTAATTCATCCACTTCATCATTAGCATAAAACTCACGGTTACTGCTTCCTACATTACTTCCATGCAATAAGCTGCTCAGGAAGTAATCAGGATCACCATTTGTTCCGGACCATCCAAGCATATACATTTGATGTTCCCCATTCATTGTTTTCTCAAGGTATGGAGCCCATTCTTCCCTGACAATATTAGCTGTAATTCCAATCTCAGCCAGGTTGTTCTGGATAATCTGGGAAACTGTTTCCGGATCTGGCATATATGGTCTGGCTACAGGCATAGTCCAGAGTTCAATTTCCAGTCCATCTGCATAACCTGCTTCTTCCAGTAACTCCATTGCCAGGTCAGGGTCATAAGGAAAGCTTTCCACGTCCTCGTTATACCCCATATAGTTTGGCGGTAATGGAACGTTAGCAGGAGTTGCATACCCTGCATATAATGCTTCCGCAATGTCCTCTTTATTTATAGCATGACTTATCGCATGCCTTAATTCCTTATTGTCAAATGGCTCTTTCTCTACATTAAAACCTACATAACCGATATTATTCTCTTCGCGCTCATATAGTTCCAAACCCTCTTCTTCTTCCACACCAGCTGCATCATCCGGATTTAATCCATCCATAATGTCTATCTCTCCTGAACGAAGCGCGATTAAGCGGGCAGCATTATCCGGTATGACTTCAAATACAACACGGTCCAGGTTAGGCTGACCGTCTATGCGATAGTCGTCAAATTTCTCCAGCACAATAGAGTCATCTCTGCTCCAACTGACAAATTCAAACGGTCCTGTTCCTACCGGGTTTTCGTTAATTTCCGGCCCATACTCCTCAAGTGCTGCAGGAGAAGTTATTGGGAAATAAGTCATTGCCATATTTTGCAGGAAGAAACCTAATGGCTGACTTAGATTAAATTCAACTGTATAATCATCTACTACATTTACTTCTTCAATGACATGGTTATCATCTCCCTGAAAACCGCCAAACATTGTTCCATACATGGAGTAGACATATGAATCGTCAGCGAAGGCAAACTCATGGTCTGGATCTGCCCAGCGCTCAAAGTTAATTTTTACTGCTTCTGCATTAAAATCAGTTCCATCATGGAACGTAACGCCTTCCTCCAAGTAAAAAGTATAGCTCAATCCATCATCTGCTACATCCCAGTCATGAGCGAGTGCCGGAAGTATTTCAAAGGAATCTTTATCAAATTCCAAAAGACCTTCCAATACTTGTCTTGTTATTCTTGAAGATTCACCATCCGTTGTACTTGCCGGATCAAGACTTTCCGAGTCGCCACCGCGCGCAAATATTAATACTTGCTCTCCTTCAGCGGCCTCTGCTTCATCTTCTGCATCATCATCTGATGCTGTATCTTCTTCAGTACCAGGGTCGTCACCTTCTTCAGGTGCTTCTTCCCCATTTTGTCCCCCATCACCTGTACATGCTGCCAACACCAACACAAAAGCAAGCATGAAGGCAACTAGAAGCGAATGTTTCAGCTTCATTCTTTTTCCCCCTCTTTTTTAATATATAAGATTAATATTTTACTGCAGTGCCTACTCATATAAATGGCATGCAACAAAATGATTATCTTCCACTGGTTTAAATTCAGGCCTTACTTCCCTGCAAATATCCATCGCGTGTGGACATCTCGTATGAAAAGCACATCCGGATGGTGGATTTGCAGGGCTCGGAACATCTCCCTTTAGTATGATTCTTTCCTTTTGCATATCCGGATCTGGTAGTGGAACAGCCGAAAGTAATGCCTGTGTATACGGGTGTTTCGGATTATCATAGAGCTTATCTTTATCTGTCAGCTCGACCATTCGCCCTAAATACATCACACCTATACGGTCACTGATATGTTTAACTACACTTAAATCATGCGCAATAAAAATGTATGTCAGATTAAATTGATCCCGGAGCTCTTCCATCAGGTTAAGAATTTGCGATTGAATGGACACATCCAATGCAGATACCGGCTCATCACAAATTATCATTTTCGGATTATTTGCAAGTGCCCTGGCAATACCGATCCGCTGCCTCTGCCCCCCGCTGAATTGATGTGGATACCGGGAAGCATGATAAGCACTTAGACCAACCACTTCCAATAATTCCTGCACCCGTTCTTTCCGCTCTTTGGCTGACTTTAAGCCATGTACCAAAAGGGGCTCCCCGACTATTTTTTCCACTGTATGCCTAGGGTTTAAAGACGCATAAGGATCCTGGAATATAATTTGCATATCCTTTCTCAATTTACGCATCTGTTCGCCATTTACATTTGTAATATCTGTATCTTCAAAAGTAACTTTACCTTCCGTAGGATCAATAAGCCGTAAAATGGATTTTCCCGTAGTTGACTTACCACAGCCCGATTCCCCGACAATCCCCAGGATCTCCCCTTCCATAACCGTGAAGGAAACATCATCCACTGCTTTCACTTCGCCAACCTTTCGTCCCAGTGGTCCGCCTTTTATATCAAAATACTTCTTCAACCCATCAACTTCTAATATTGGCTTCTGCATGCGCTTCAACCTTCCCTTCTTTATCGTCATGTAAAAAACATCTGCTTTGACGACCGTTTTGCAAAGGATAAAGGTAAGGGTTTTCATTAAAGCAGCGGTCAAAAGCAAATTCGCATCTTGGGGCAAAATTGCAGCCTACTTTATCCATTTTCGGCTTCGGTACAACGCCCGGGATAGAGTAAAGCTTTTGCTCACTTTCATGAATTTTAGGCAATGATTTAATGAGCCCTTGTGAATAAGGATGCTGCGGATCCTTTAAAATCCCCCTCGTTGTTCCCTCTTCCACTACTTGTCCCGCATACATAACAACCACCCTGTCACAGATTTCTGCAACAACGCCTAAGTCATGGGTGATCAGTAAAATAGCTGTGTTTTCTTTTTCGTTTAAATTTCGCATTAAATCCAGAATTTGCGCCTGAATGGTTACATCAAGTGCTGTTGTTGGTTCATCTGCTATCAACAGCTCCGGATCACAGGACATCGCCATGGCAATCATGACTCTCTGTCTCATTCCGCCGGATAACTGATGCGGGTATTCATCAACGATTTGATCCGCTCTTGGTATCCCAACCAGATTCAGCATATCAATTGATTTTCTCCTGGCTTCTTTCTTTGTTATGTTCTGGTGAAGCCGGATCGCTTCTATTAATTGATTTCCGATAGTAAACAGCGGATTTAACGAAGTCATTGGCTCCTGAAAAATCATGGAGATTTCATTCCCGCGTAATTTTTTCATCCGTTTTTCGCTGGCACTTGTAAGGTTTTCTCCTTTAAAGTTAATTTCGCCATTAACTATTTTACCCGGCGGCTTTGGGATAAGCTGCATTACGGACAGCGAGGTAACGCTTTTCCCGCTTCCTGACTCTCCAACGATACCTACGACTTCTCCTTCATGCACCTTAATACTCACGCCATCTACAGCAGGTATTTCTCCGCTGTCAGTAAAAAAATGTGTATGTAAATCTTTCAGTTCCAAGACTGGCTCTGACATTTCGTGCTTCCCCCTGTTCTCTCTCTTTTAAAAGACTTCAAAATTATGTTATCAGGACTAAAATTAGGACACATGTCATAACTACCACTTTTTAGAATATTTAATTACCACTAATTATACGGAATTCCAACTAGATTGCAAGCTAATTTTCCCCGTTATAATAATTTAATTCAATTGAAGCACTTTAATATATCGCTGCAATAATAATCCGCTGTTCAGCTATTATAATGGATGATTTTTAACACGGCCCGTAACTCGGAAACAGCAATCTGACCAGGAGCAGAAGCTGCCATTCCCGCTCCAAACGTAGCATCCGAACCAAACACTTCACCAGCTATCCGACTGATCAGACCATATTTCCCCATTGCCATCGTGATCATTGGCTGTTGTGAATATTTCATTTTTAAGGCATTGGTGGCTTTAAGCAGTATAAAAACATCTTCTATTGTCTTTGGCATGACTGCGATTTTAGGTATATCTGCACCTGTCACAATCATACTACTCATTGTAGAAATAATTGTTTCCTCGCTCGGTGTCGATTGAAAATGATGACGAGACATCACGACAAATACACCATATTCTTTCGCTTTTTTCACCAGTATATTTCTTTTTTCCTCTGTAAAAGTGTATTCAACATCAACGAGGTCTATGTTTTTACTTTCAATTACTGCTTGAATAAGATAGAAATATTTTTTTTCATCAATTTCAGTATCTCCGCCTTCTGAAATCGTCCGGAAAGTAAACAATAACGGGATCCCTGCTAGCCGGTTTTCGAGTTGGCGCAGCATGTTTCTTACTACCCCGATATCCTTGATATCCGTATATTTATCGGCTCGCCATTCTATCATGTCCGGTGAGAGCTTCTTTACTTGTTCTATTTCTTCCAGTAACGCTTCATCAGATTCCCCCACAATTGGGACAATAATTTTCGGCATCCCTTCTCCAATATGTACATCTCTAACTTTTAACACTTTTAACACTTTTTGCAGCTCCTTCTACGATTGGTTTCTCTCCATTATACATCGTTTTCCATTTTCCGTATTCTTTTTTACAATAAATTTAAATTGCTTTATACTTGTTCTAATCAATTTTTGGAAAGAGGCTTGATAATGAGTAAAGAAAAAAGCATGGTACTCATTGGATTTATGGGTGTAGGAAAATCAACAATAGGAAAAGAATTGGCAATAAGATTTAAAAGAGACTTTGTTGATATTGATATGGAAATTGAAAAATTATTTGGCATGGAAACAACGGAAGTTTTTAAAACGCACGGAGAAAAGGCTTTTCGGGAAAAAGAAAAAGAACTGTCCATTTATTACGCTAAACAGCCTGGTTATATTGTTTCCTTCGGCGGGGGAGCTTTTATAGATGAAGATATCCGCAGCATTTGCCTAACACATAGTCTGATCATTTATCTGGACTTGAACTGGGAATATTGGAAAGATCGGATTAGTATTTTGATGGATAGCAGGCCTATGCTTCAGAAAAAAAACATGGAGGAAATAAAAGCACTTTTTTATACACGAAAGAAATTGTATCACTACCATCACATCAAAATAAATATGGACAACCTGAATATCGAGGATACCGTAAATAGAGTTATGAGTGCATTGGAGAGGTTTTATGCAAAAAAATAAAAGACAGGAAAGCATCCCCTGTCTTTAATCCTAAAAACGCGCCCAGAGGGATTCGAACCCCCGACAAACCTGGTACCGGAAACCAGTGCTCTATCCAACTGAGCTATGGGCGCATGATAATATGATTTATGTGTCTTATTTCAGGCACAAAGATTATTATAACTTTTTTATCGTATATATACAAGTCTTTTTATTTTTCCTGTTTTAGGCATCTTGGTAAACTCATCTGCTTCAATGTTTATATTATTTCCGGTTTGGGTATGATGGGGAATGTATTTGCAGGGAGACTTGGTACCGGAAACCAATGCTCTACGAAAATGTGTTCAACAAGAAAACTTTATATAATTTTAACTGCCTATATTGAAGCTGACCATCACTCCATGATTATTTAGTTAAATAGGAAATTGTTTTCGTTTGACCTTTATTGACCTTTTAGTTATCATAGACAGAGAAATTGTTATTTTGAAAGGGAGGATATACTCATGAATTTAATACCAACAGTTATCGAACAGACAAACCGCGGAGAACGTGCGTATGACATTTATTCAAGATTATTGAAAGACCGAATCATTATGCTTGGCAGTGCCATTGATGATAATGTGGCAAACTCCATCGTAGCTCAGCTGCTCTTTTTGGAAGCAGAGGATCCGGAAAAAGATATTTCTTTATACATTAACTCACCAGGCGGATCTATTACTGCAGGGATGGCTATATTTGATACGATGCAATTTATTAAATCGGATGTTTCCACGATCTGTACAGGTATGGCGGCTTCCATGGGGGCATTCCTGCTAGCAGCCGGAGAAAAGAATAAGCGCTATGCCCTTCCTAACAGTGAAGTGATGATTCATCAGCCATTAGGAGGTACCCAAGGTCAGGCATCTGACATTGAAATCCACGCAAAACGAATCATTCAAATGCGTGAAAAAATCAATCAAATCCTGGCAGACCGTACTGGCCAGCCAATTGAAGTGATTGAGCGTGACACTGATCGTGATAACTTTATGACAGCTGCAAAATCGGTTGAGTACGGGCTAATTGATAAAATCCTGGAACGCAATGAGGATAGAAATTAAATAAATATACGAAAAATCCCTTTCAGTGAAAGGGATTTTTTGATTGATGTTTTTATTTAATTACTCATTCGAAACAAACGAGCTTAAATGGTGTAAAGCCATTTCTTCATCAGTTCCGTCGGCAATCAGTGTGACCTCCTGCCCACTTGTAATAGCCAAACTCATAAGTCCCATAATACTTTTGGCATTCACTTTTTTTCCGTCCTTTTCAAGAAACAGGTTTGCAGAATAACGATTAGCTTCCTGTACAAATTGTGCAGCAGGTCTAGCCTGTAATCCTGTTTCCAGTTTCACTTTAACAGTTCGCTCAACCAATTGATTTCCCCCTCCTGAATGTTAACGCTGTCATTCTTATGTATGATAATCGACAGTTCTGCAGTTTTACTGCATACTGCCGATACAATTTTACATCCCAGTATATTGTTAATATATCGCTATTATATCATGAAAAATAAATAAGTTACAGAAAGTCTCATTGTAATGAAAAAGAACTTATTTATTATTTGGGCTCAGATTCATATCGTGAGATTCCCATAGCGAAGCCAGCCGCGATATTAAAATAGCTTTTGGATAAACTGGCCACAAACCGTTCATATTTTCCAGCAAACAGCTGGAATCATATTATTTTATTTTTTCTATGGTTTCTCCGCGACTTAACTTATCCGCAATCTCATCTAATTTTTTCAAACGGTGATTTACGCCAGATTTGGATATTTTTCCATTTGAAACTAGCTCCCCTAATTCCTTAAGCGATACATCCTGATGCTCCACACGCAAAACAGCTATTTCACGCAGCTTATCCGGAAGCTGATCAAGCCCAATCATATTTTCAATCATTTTAATATTTTCGATCTGCCTGAATGCTGCCCCAATCGTTTTGTTTAAATTAGCCGTCTCACAATTCACAATGCGGTTTACGGAATTTCGCATATCTCGGACAATCCGTACATCTTCAAATTTAAATACGGCATTATGTGCACCAATAATGCTTAAAAATGCAGTGATTTTTTCTGCTTCCTTCATATATACGATAAATCCTTTTTTTCTCTCATGTTTTCTTGCACTTAGTTCAAAGTCATTCAATAATTCACATAAGGTATCATTATGTTCCTGATAAGCGTTATAAATTTCCAAGTGATAGGAGGATGTTTCAGGATTATTAATGGAGCCTCCAGCGAGAAACGCACCACGCAAATAAGCTCTTTTGCAGCAATCATCACGTAAATACTTTTCATGTATATCTCTTTTTATTTTAGCTTCATGTAGTATGTCTAAATCCGTTAAAAATGTATTTACGTCTTTTTTCATCCGTACAATATATACATTATTCTTTTTGAGTTTCATTTTTTTCCGAACCAATAATTCCATAGGCAATGAATACAGACTTTTGATCAATGTATAAATTCTTCTGGCAATGGCCGCATTTTCTGTTTGTACATCAAGCATATACTTATCGTTGGAATCGGAAATAATGCCATTCATCCGGATTAATGCTGCAAGTTCCGCCTGCTGACAGCAATCATCAGACTGGATGGATGTAAGTTCTTTTTTTATTACTGCGGCAAATGACATTTATAGTCCCCCCTTATATATTCATTTTTCAAGAATGGAATACAGTAGTTTAGAAATTTTTGTCGTATCGTGTCTCATCACCGACTGGGAGTGGTCAATGATATCCCCTTCAATAATTTGTATTCCCATATTTAATAACTGGTCTGTGTCATATTCAACCGGCTCTGCATTTTCTTCCGCATATACATCCTGAATCGCTTTCTTAATCGGCTCGTTGTGTACGACAATCGCATCAACGGTATTATCGCCTATATGGTCTGTAATCGCCTTAACATGGTCAGAGGCTGTGTAGTCAGTCGTTTCTCCGGCTTGTGTCATTACATTGCAAACATAGACAACTTTTCCGTTAGTGTTTCTGATCGCTTCATCAATTTGCGGCATGATCATGGAAGGCAAAATACTTGTATAAAGGCTTCCAGGGGCGATTACAACGAGATCTGCCTTTTCTATGGCTCGAACGGCATTTGGCAGTGGCTTTATTGGCTGTGGACTTAAAAACACACGCTCGATTTGCTTATTTGTAAGTGGGATGTTTGATTCCCCCGATACAATTGTTCCATCTGACATCTTCGCATGAAGTGCCATGTTTTCATTGGAAATGGGGTAAATTTTTCCCTTTACGTTTAGGACACGTGAAATTTCTTTAATTCCCGTGTTAAAATTCCCGGTAATCGAAGTCATAGCTGCCAGCAGCAAATTACCCATGGAATGGCCGGACAGGCCGTTCCCGACATCAAAGCGATGCTGGAATAGTTCCACAAGCATTGGTTCTGCATCTGAAAGTGCAGCGATAACATTACGAATATCTCCCGGCGCCGGAATGGCCATTTCATTCCGTATTCTTCCTGAGCTTCCGCCGTCATCTGCCACTGTGACAAGGGATGTCAGATAAATGGGAAGTTTTTTAAGCCCACGGAGCAGCACTGGCATCCCCGTTCCGCCGCCTATTACCACAACGTGTGGCTCTCTATCCTGTTCCATACTTAATGTCCCTTTCTTTTATCGATATCCCTGTGATTCACATGGGTAATATAATTTACTGACAGTTCATTCGAATAGTGTTCTGCCAGTGCAACGGAACGATGCTGACCGCCTGTACAACCAATCGCAACAACAAGTTGGGACTTGCCTTCTCTTTTATATTGCGGGAGCATAAATTGAAGAAGATCAAGTACTTTTTCATTAAACTTCTTCGTCTCCGCCCACTTAAAAACGTAAGCACTCACTTCTTTATTTAAACCGGTCAACGGCTGCATTTGGGGTACATAATGCGGATTGGGAAGAAAGCGCACATCAAATACTAAATCGGCATCTATCGGCAGTCCGTATTTAAAACCAAAAGAAACGAAATGCACAGAAAAAATCTCCTGCTCTTCTTCGCTGTATTTACTAATGATTTTCTCACGCAAGTCTCTCGGTTTTAAGTTTGTCGTATCAATGATACGCTGCGCCCTGCCTCTGAGCTCATCAAGAATTTCCCTTTCCTGATGGATTCCTTTTAACGGCAAATCTTCAGTTGCCAGTGGATGCGCTCTTCTTGTTTCTTTGTACCTGCTTACAAGCTTTTCATCTTTGGCATCAAGAAACAGAATATGTTCCTGAATCCATTCTTCTTTGCCAAGGACATCCAAAGCATCGAATAAGGAATCAAAGAACTCCCGGCCCCTTAGATCCATGACAAGTGCAACTTTTTGTATATTGTTTGTTGAATCCCTCATTAGCTCTAAAAATTTCGGCAGCAATGTCGGCGGAAGATTATCAACACAATAATATCCTAAATCCTCAAAGCTTTGTACAGCTACCGTTTTACCGGCGCCGGACATTCCTGTTATGATCACAAGCTTTGTTTCCTTCTCGTTATTATTCATACTTTCCCCCCTTTTATCTGTAGTTAATTATTTTATATAAAAAGGATTACTTTTTTATACTATAGTTTTGTAACCGATACTATGCACTTTAATTATCCCTCAACCCATTATACTACTATTGAACGACAACTACCAAAGATGGGGATTCCCCAAAAAGGTCCCACTATAACGGCGGAACCAAAACTCGTTCAGCTATGCTTTGGTATTACTATTTGCCAACTTAAAAAGTTTCATTACTTCAAATTGTGTTACTTTGAGGAATTAATGAAATACAGGCGTATACCCCAGAAAGTTATAATATATTCTTTTTATACGAAAAACACCTGGCATTTCCAATCATAGCTGTTATAGTTTTTTCTCCCAAAAAAAATACACAGGTGACAAGCACCTGTGCCAAAAAACTAATCTATCTATTAAAAGGGGGTCAATTAGTTACTCTTATTGTAACGTATAATTGTTTCGAATGTATTACAACAGCGTTAAAATGCATTTACTTATCATTAATTTTATTTAATATACGTGCATTAATACATTAATATCGAATGATTTAAATTTGTTAATCACGAAGGAAATACTTGGATATTACAGTGTTGTTCTGCAGTGAGACATCTGAGACGGATGCTCGAAGACCTCATTTTGATTATTTCCCGGAATAACGCAATCGAAAAGCGTACTCTCACGGTTACACAAATAAAAATAATGAGTGTTAAACACGATGCGAATTACACTCATTATTATTAATAAATATTTCTCATTGAAACGCAGTAGTGAAGTTAAATATCTGCCGTCTTTAATTCTTCCTGCAGATTTTCCACATACTTGATTGCTGCTTCAGCCGCGATACTTCCATCACCGGTTGCTGTTACAATTTGTCTTAGCGTTTTTTCACGAATATCGCCTGCTGCATAGATTCCCTTAATACTTGTTTCCATTTCTTCATTCGTTGGAATGTAGCCATCTTCATTCGTAATTCCTAAAGAAAGAAAAGGTTCATTTAATGGGACCATTCCGATATATACAAACACACCGTCAATGCCATGTTCGTACGCTTCTCCGGTTTTATTATTATGCAGCGTTACACTGCCAACTTTCCCGTCTTTTTCGTTAATTTCTTTCACTTCCGTATCCCAGATAAATTCAACTTTTTTGTTATTAAATGCACGATCCTGAAGAATTTTCTGAGCACGCAGTTCGTCTCTTCGATGAACAACAGTTACTTTATCGGCAAACCGGGTCAGATATATTCCTTCCTCAACAGCAGAATCTCCGCCGCCGACGACAACAAGATGTCTCTCTTTAAAAAACGCACCATCACATACCGCACAATAAGACACACCCCGACCGCCCAATTCTTCCTCGCCAGGGATGCCCAGTTTTTTAAATTGGGCACCGGTCGTTATGATAAGTGCTCTTGTTTTATATTCTTTTTTACCAGCTATCACTGTTTTGTAATTTCCATTATCAATAACTTCTTTTATATCTCCATATGCATATTCGGCACCAAACTTTTTTGCATGCTCGAACATTTTATTGGATAAATCTGGCCCTAAAACATGATCATATCCAGGGTAGTTTTCCACGTCTTCCGTATTTGCAACCTGACCGCCCGGAATACCCCGTTCAATCATCAGTGTATCCAAATTGGCACGTGAAGCATATACTGCTGCCGTCATTCCGGCTGGGCCAGCTCCTGCGATAATCACATCATACATACGTTCTTCGGACATATAAATCGCCCCTTTATCTCATTAATTAACTTTAAATTTTCAAGCCATATTCAGCTTAACGAAACACAGCATTTTCGTCTATCAATATGCTTGCCACGGTATTTCTTCGTTCCCAAGTTTCGGGTATTTTCTACAGCCTTCCTTCCAGATCTGGTGTGCCCTTGATGGATAACCCGAGTGGAATGCTGCTTTACTGTACCATCTGTAATAGGAAAGATGCCCGTTCAGCTTTCCCTTTTCTAACTTTCTGAAGCGGTAGAATGCTTCCTTATACAAACCGACTTTGGTAAAAACAGAAGCTACTTTTAATTTCTGCTGTTCGTGAAAAGGATATACATTGAATAATTGCTGAATATGTGTATCACGTTCTTCTTCCTGATTTAATTCCGCATAAAATAATGCTAAATTAATATGACTGTTCATTTCGTTTGGATGACTTTCAAGAAACCCCTTCTCCAGCTGCAAGGCTTCTTCCCGTGAGCCTGAAAAAAAGAGTGCCTGCGTATAATCATGAATGGCCGTTATATGCTCCGGAAATAACACTTGCACATCTTCCAGCAGAGGCAGCGCTTTATCCCACTCCTTATGTTCCATATGATAAAAAATCGTTTCCTGATAAATAAGCAGCTCATCTTCATCTTCATCTTCAAACGTGGGGGCTTCTTCATCATCTTCATCAAAATCAATTAATTCAAGCAAGCTGTTTGCGTCTTCTGCAAAGTCTCCCTCAGGCTCTTTTTCCAGGTAGGTTAGCACATACTTTTTAGCATCATGCAAAAGTCCCAAATGGGCATAATTATTTCCGAGCAAATAGTAACAATCGACATAATCAGATGATTCCAGCACCTGTCTCAGCAACTGATTTGCTTTATAATAAGAACCGACTTCCGTATATATAATTGACATTTGGCATTGATATAAAGGGTCTTGCGGATTATTTTCTGTTGCCTTCTTCAACCATTTCAATGCAATATCAAATTTTCTTTTTTTAAATGCCTCTACTCCCTTTGTAAAATAAAAATCTCCTTCAGGAATAAATGGAATTATTTTTCCTTGTTCCGTCTCTTTATTTTTTAATTTCTGCATGCAAATCCTCCGATTCTCTAAACATACGAACAAAGTATATCATAATTACCGGTGGAATAATATAAGTTTTTTCCTGGAAAATCAACGGATTAAGCGCATGTTTTCATGGATATATGAACGGCATTATAAAGTAGCAGATTGGGGGGGGGCACCTATTCATTTCAAAAAGACATGCATTACCGAAAATGCTCCATCTTATGACTAAGTAACTAGTGTCCTCGGCTCATTCATAAAAATAACCGCAATATATTTATTTTTCATAAGTTTTGCGGTTTTTTTATTAAGATTTCAGTTTTACCCCTTCTCCCGTAATTCCAATTCTTCCTTTGTATAAATTATTCTCATGGGATTTCCACCGGCAAAAGCGCCTGGCGGTACGTCTTTATTTACCAATGTACTTGCCGAAATTATAGCATGATCACCAATCGTTACACCGGGCAGGATTGTTGCATTTGCACCAATCATAACTTCCTTGCCTATCATCACATCACCAATCCGGTATTCTTTGATTAAATATTCATGAGCCAGTATCGTTGTATTATATCCTATGATACTGTTTGCTCCTATCGTGATTTTTTCCGGAAACATGACATCAGGCATTACCATCAAGGCAAATGCTGTTTCGTCTCCAACCTTCATCCGCAGGAATGTCCGATACATCCAATTTTTCAAGCCTAAAAACGGCGTATATCTTGCTGTTTGAATGACAATGAAATTTTTTACCACTTTCCAGAAAGGTACCGTTTTGTATATTTGCCAGAGTGAATTGCTTTCTTTGATTGGAAATCGATTGGTTTTACGCATTTGCTACACTCCTGTTATTTTTAGGATGTCACGGATATCATCAAACATATAGGTTGGCTCATATTCCAATAGGCTTTCTTTCCCCTTCTGCGCCCAGGCAACCCCGGCTGTGAGTGTACCTGCATTCTTCCCTGCCAGTATGTCATGATAATTATCTCCGACCATCAGGGCAGTGTCAGCAGTCGCTTTTAGTGCTTCCAATGCTTTTATCACCGGTTCGGGATGAGGTTTTGCATGCTTCACATCGTCCAATGTAATAATCGTATCAAATAGCTGATTCAGTCCGGTTAAAGCCAGCCCCTTATTTACACCTTTTCTCATTTTTGTTGTAACTACACCGAGCTGAAAGCCATCGTTTTTTAACACCTTAACGGTTTCCACTACATTAGGAAAAGCTTTTACATAATCATCATGAACAAACAAATTATGTTCCCGGTATGTTTCTATCATTTCATTCGCCCGCTCAAGGTCAATTTTCCGGAAAGTTTCAACCAGCGGCGGTCCATTGAATGCCATAATTTCTTCCCGGGAGAACGTCAGTTCATAATGACGGAAAGTATGTTCAAAGGAAGCCATAATTAAATCGTTCGTATCAATTAATGTACCATCAAGGTCAAAGAGTATGGTATGAATGCTCATTTGCTGTTTCCCTTTCTTTTCTTTTCTCATATCGTTTCCAAGTATAGGCGATTACCATCGTTAAAACGACCGCTGTTACCAGGCGGATAACGAGTAATGGCCAAACAGGTATACCAAGCGGGATAAAAATCAAGGTATCCTCTACGACAGCATGGCAGGAGACAAGGAAAATAAGTGCCAAAGTCATATCTTTTTTGGACACCCCATCTTCTTTTACTGCCTGAATCATCAACCCTGCTCCATAGGCCAACCCGATGGTTAAACCTGCCACCATAGTCATGGAAGTATTCTTTTCCATGCCAAGCATTTTCGTTACAGGAGCAAACCTATTTGAAAAAGCTGTTAACCAGCCGTACTCCCTTAAATATTGCATGATAATCATTAACGGAATGACAATGATTGCAAGCTGCAAAACGGCTACGAAAGCTGTTTGCAGTCCTTGAAAAATAATTTCTCCCCAGCCTGCAGGGGCTGTCTCACTGGCTTGAATCAGCCCATACTGTGCGAGTTCGCCTCCACCATTCCAGACAAGATTAATGACGATACCCGCAAAAATAGCCAGCCCGACACGGATGCCGACAATCAGCCACCATTTGACGCCTACTTTGGCTGCTACCGCTGACTCGATAAATAAATTATGGGAAAAAGACAGCATTACCGCCATGATAAACACTTCTTTTACGGTAAATTCAAATGATACGATAGCACCGATGCCGGCATATAAATTCAGTGCATTACCCAGTACAAGCGGAACTGCTGCTTCCCCGGATAAGCCAAAAAGAGCCATCACCGGGCTGAGTATATCAATAAGCCAAGGCAGAACAGGGGTG
Organism: Virgibacillus oceani; assembly: GCF_041521345.1. GTDB lineage: Bacteria > Bacillota > Bacilli > Bacillales > Amphibacillaceae > Virgibacillus_N > Virgibacillus_N oceani_A. Next base: position 203,706 of record NZ_JBGOHB010000002.1, read on the forward strand.
AACTGCAAAATAGTAACCAGCAATGTAATCGGAAATATTACCTTTCCGAGCGTCCAGGCAGTACTGCCCCCCTGCTGCAGTCCACGATAAAATGTTCCAGTCACGTTGCTTTCCCCTCTTCTTTCTATTTCATTCTATTTTTTCTTCTTCCCTTTTTTCTTAGATTTCTTTTTGTTGGATTGATTTTTCTTATTCGCTTTCTTTACCTCTGCTTTCTTCACATCACTATATCTGGCAGTCATTTTAGGGCTATTTCTGCGATAAATCATCAGGATAATGGCACCTACAATGAGCAGTATAGAAAGCAGTTGTGCGGTACGAAGCTCACCAATCACGTACAGACTATCCGTGCGCATTCCTTCGATAAAAAATCGGCCGATAGAATAAGTAACGACATAACTTAAAAATACTTCCCCTCTTAAAGGGTTATATCGTACCAATACAAGTAAAAATACAAATACAAGTATATTCCAGACAGATTCATATAAGAATGTCGGGTGGTACATGACACCGTCAATACACATTTGATTCATGATAAAATCAGGTAAATACTGATGGAAGCTATTGTATGTAGACTCCGAGATTGTGCCGCCATGGGCCTCCTGATTCATAAAATTTCCCCAGCGGCCAATTGCCTGTCCCAGGATGATACTTGGCGCCAAAACATCTGCCAATTGCCAAAAGGAGACTTTTTTTATGCGTGCATAAATAATGGCAGTTAATACTGCACCAATTAAAGCTCCATGTATGGCCAGCCCGCCTTCTCTGATTGCAAATATATCCGTCCATGGCCCATTTACATAGTTCTCCCATTCAAATATCACGTAATACATTCTTGCAGAAATGATTGCTATCGGAATAGCAAACACCAGCAAGTCAATGATTAAATCCTTTTGTAGCCCAATTCGGTTAGCTTCTCTGGAAGCTAACAGCAAGCCAAGAAAGACACCGGCTACAATGATCACCCCATACCAATAAACTGGTATAGGACCGATTTCTATAAAAACCCTGTCTAATGCAGGCGCTTCACAACTCATGCTAACATTCCCTTCTCTAGACTTCTCGCTCCTGCTCTATTATTGTTGTTAAACGATCAGAAAATTCCTCTGCTGCATTATGCCCCATTCTTTTCAGCCGGAAATTCATAGCTGCCACTTCAATGATTACAGCCAGATTTCTTCCCGGGCGGACAGGTATCGTTATTTTAGGCAATTCAACATCCATGATTTTCAATGTTTCTTCATCCAGTCCCAAGCGGTCATACTGCTTTTTCTCATCCCAGATTTCCAGGTTAACGATATAGGATATTTTTTTCTGGCTTCTGACGGCGCCAGCACCAAAAAGGGTCATGATATTTATAATTCCAACACCGCGAATTTCCAATAAATGTTCTATTAATGGCGGCGCATTCCCAATTAATGTGTCGTAATCCTCCTGGCGTATTTCCACATTATCATCTGCCACCAACCGGTGCCCGCGTTTAACAAGTTCAAGGGCAGTCTCGCTTTTACCTACGCCGCTTTGCCCCGTGATTAAAACACCTACCCCGTTAATATCCACCAGTACACCATGTATGGCAGTAGTAGGTGCAAATTTTGCTTCCAGATAATTCGTAAGTCTGCTGATCACTCTCGTTGTTTTTCTCGGGGAATGCAAAACAGGTACACCTGATTCATTTGCTGCTTCAATAATCACTTCAGGTATGTCCATCCCTCGGGAAATAACAATCCCCGGCGTCACATCCGTACATAACCCCCTAACCCTGTCTCTCTGTTCTTCTACTGTAAGGTCAAGAAAATAGTTCATTTCAGTTTCACCGATTAACTGCAATCTTTCCTTAGGATAGTATTTGAAATAACCGGTCAATTCCATGCCGGGACGGGATAGATCACTCGTAAATATTTCTCTATGTATGCCATCTTTCCCTGCTACAAGGGTAAGATTAAAATTTTCCAATAGATCCTTTGTACGAACGGTTGACATGTAAGCAGTCCTCCTTTTCCCCAAAACAACTGACTATTATTGTAGCATATTGAACAAAAAAAACGTAGGCAGTACACCTACGAATTTTACGCATATTAAATTATTTCATGGAATTCTTGACCAGGTTATTTAACAACAAATTAATAATGGATATAATAACCGATGCCACAATCGCTATTCCAAATCCATCAATGACAAAGGACGATCCCATCACTGCCTGTGTGATCATTAAAGTAATCGCATTGATGACAAAGAGAAACAAACCCAATGTGATGACAGTAATCGGCAAAGTCAATATAACCAGTATCGGCTTGATAATCACATTTACAATAGCCAAGATAAAGCTTGCCAGTATGGCCGCTCCAAACCCATCGAGTTGAAAACTTTCAAATAGTTCCGCAACAACTATCAATGCGACAGCATTTAGTACAATGGATATGAGCCACCTTAAAAGCATTAATAAACATCCCTTTCAGCAGGAATAATAATTGCAGCTGCCAAATAAATCAATAACAGTGTAAAGAAACTCATGAAGCATAAAACAACAAAAGCAAGGCGCAATATTGTTACATCCACATTAAAATATTCTGCTAATCCGCCTAACACACCTGCTGCCATTCGCTGTGTATTGGAACGATATAATTTCTTCATTAAAGTATCATTCCCTTCGTTTTATTAGAAACTTAACTGACCGCCAACACATAATACGCTTATACCTATTTTATTTACTAAAATTCCATATATAAAACTCTTCTTTTACAAAACGTTCTTTTAACGCCTCTTTGATATCCCCTTTGACATCCTTGGTCTCCTGGAACTGGCTGACCATGCCATCCACCTGTGATCTATGCGAGAATATTGCTTCCACTTTTTGATCAAAGAAATCACGGATGTCATTCGAAATATCCGTATCGCCAAGTTCTTCTTTGTATTCATTAGAAATAGCTTGAGCCCATACAGTTGGCTGTTTGTCTATATCCATCATACCAACAGCTTCTATTGCGGCTGCCCCAAGTGCATTATGATCAGGATGTACAGCGTATTCAGGGTAATGTGTCATCACTAAACTCGGCTGGATTTCTTCAAGTATTTCCTTTATATGCTCCGCTACTTTTCGTCGGTCCTCAAACTCAATTGTTTTATCACGATATCCAAGCAGCCGAAGCTCAATATCAAGCGCCTGACACGCGTCCATCAGTTCTTTTTTACGAATCTCAGGCAAGGTTTCCCGGTTTGCAAACGTTGGCGACCCCATATTTCTTCCCATTTCACCTAAAGTACCGCATAAATAAGTCACAGGCAAGCCTTCGTTTCTGAATTTCGCAATTGTACCTGCCGCTCCAAATGACTCATCATCCGGGTGCGGATAAATTACTACAACATGTTTCTCCATTATATCACCTTATTCTTTTTATTATGGAAAAATGCAAGTCAATAGCTAAACGGTGTTTCGCTAATTTGTAAAGAAACCATTAATCGGCCTTCCCGATCATGACCTGCAAGCAAAAGCTGTGTTTCCTTGTGAATTACCCAGTCTGTTAGACCTTCCACATATATCCAACCCTTTTCCATTTTCAGGCCAACCCGATAAGCGCCATTACTTCCCACAATTTTCACCTGATTAAATGACACCTGTGCATTTCTTACATATGCACCAACATTATATGCTTCTTTGTTAAAATGGCTCGCATATGCTCCATTGGTCGTTTCCACATGAATATATACTTGTTTATCCTTAAAAGAATCCAGCTTCTGCTGTACTTTTTCAATCATTATGGGTTCCATTCGCTTTCCCTCCACTCCTGTCTCTTTTAGCTTAACTAAAGGGAGGTGGTGCGTCAAAAGTTTAGTTTGTAAAATTTTTGAGTCCGTTAAATTAGCTCTTGAGCGTTCGGTGAAGGAGCAATCATGGACTAAGATCGAAAATGGAGAACCCAATAGTACTTACACTTGTACGGATAGTATCACTCTATGTCATCTTCCTCAACTTCACGAATAAACCGGGAATTTAAGCATTCTGGCACTTAGAAACTCTATTTAATACTCAGAATGTAAAAGGAAAGCCTCTAGAGGCTTTCCTTGAATCCAGATTTATTAAAGTTATTGTTGCCCGTTCATTTGTTGTTGAGCAGTCTGCACAAGACGTTTTGTGATTTCTCCACCAACTGAACCGTTAGCACGAGAAGTAGAATCAGCACCTAAGTTAACGCCAAATTCCTGTGCAATTTCATATTTCATTTGATCAAGAGCTTGCTGTACACCAGGTACGACTAATTGGTTACTATTGTTTCTAGCCATGTTTTTTCACCTCCTGTATCTATAGTGTGAACAGATACATCAAACTTATAAGCAATAATCATTGGTAAAATGTAGTCATCTTACCAGTCAGAAATGCAAACATAAAAAAGCCCACTACACTTTTGTAATGGACTTTTTCCACCTAACGTGAAATTATTTTGGGTGAGTCATTTCTTCCGGTTTAACGTATTGATCGAATTCTTCCTCTGTCAAAAGCCCCAATTCAACAGCCGTTTCTTTTAATGTGGCGTTATCCTCAAAAGCTTTTTTGGCAATTTTAGCTGCATTTTCATAACCTATATGCGGGTTTAGTGCAGTAACAAGCATTAATGAATCATTCAAATATTTTTCGATCTGTTCGTGGTTCGGTTCAATTCCTTTAGCACAACGTTCATCAAAGGATACAATGCTGTCAGCAAGCAGTTGGCAGGATTGCAGGAAGTTATAAGCGATTATCGGTTTGAAAACATTTAATTCAAAATTTCCCTGGCTTGCCGCAAAGCCAATGGCTGCATCATTTCCCATAACCTGGGCAGATACCATTGTTACTGCTTCACTCTGGGTTGGATTTACTTTTCCGGGCATGATCGAGCTCCCTGGTTCATTTGTTGGTATCGTAATTTCTCCTATCCCGCTCCGGGGACCGCTTGCCAGCCAGCGAACATCATTGGCAATTTTCATTATATCGGCGGCCAGTGCTTTAAGCGCGCCATGGGCATAAACGGATTCATCATGACTTGTTAAAGCATGGAATTTATTTGGTGCAGAAATAAATGCTTTGCCTGTACTTTCATTTATTGCAGCAACAACAGCTTCTGAAAAATCCGGATGGGCATTTAAACCAGTTCCAACTGCCGTACCGCCAATGGCAAGTTCTTTTAAATACCCGGCACTTTGTTCAATCATCATTTCCGATTTTTCCAGCATACGATGCCAGCCGCTGATTTCCTGCCCAAGGGTTAATGGTGTAGCATCCTGCAGGTGAGTTCGACCAATTTTAACAATGTTCTGAAACGAATCCATTTTATCTTTCAGTGTATTTTTCAGTTGACTTACCGCCGGAAGTACATCATCCTCCAATTTAATCAATTGGGCAATGTGCATTGCTGTTGGGTACGTATCATTGGAGCTTTGCGATTTGTTTACATCATCATTCGGGTGTAATCTTACTTCTTCTCCCTGTTCTTCCAGCCATTTATTCCCAACATGGGCAATAACCTCATTGACATTCATATTGGATTGTGTGCCGCTTCCTGTTTGCCACACAACCAGCGGAAAATGCTCGGCCAATTTTCCATCAATAATTTGACCTGCTGCATATTTGACTGCATCATATTTTTTTTTCTCTAATAACCCTAATTCACTATTTGCCTTTGCAGCACTCTTTTTCAAAACCGCAAACGCTTTTACAATTTCGGTTGGCATTGTTTCTTTGCCAATTGGAAAGTTTTGTTTACTCCGCTGTGTCTGCGCTCCCCAATATTTTTCAGCAGGTACTTGTATTTCTCCTATTGTATCTTTTTCTATACGGTAATCCATATTCTTGCCTCCCTATGTATAAACAAATATCAATTCCATTGTACCAAAAAATATAAATCGTGTAACGATAAGTCAACAAAGCAGGCTATTTATCATACAAAGACCAGTAACTTTAATGCAAGTTTGACATTTGACACAAAATTGTACTTGAATTAACCCCACTTGTTTCTTATTATATCTTATAATGTATGAAGAAGATGATACTTTATCGAGATTCAAGAAAACACTTAGTTTTAACTTTAATGCTCAACTATACTATTTACGTAATCGGAAGTCTTCTACAAATCAAGTCATAAACAGGAGGGTTTCGACATGCCGAATATTTGGACGCATATATTATTTTGTGAAGAAGTGTCAGATGCTGTAAAAAAACCATACCCTTTTTCACAGACTGAAAGCTATATGAAGTTGGGAGCTCAGGGGCCGGACCCTTTTTTTTATTTCAATTTTTGGCCATGGGCTGATGAGACATTTGGCCGGAAAATCGGGATGGCCTTGCATACCAAACAATGCGGGAACTTTTTAAAGGATATGATCACCAAAGCAAAAAAAGAAAGCCAGGAAATTCAAGCTTATGTACTTGGTTTTATTACACATCATATATTAGACCGTAATACACATCCTTATATTCATTACCATGCAGGTTATGACGGGACAAATCATCAAAAGCTGGAAATTTTAATTGATACGATCATGATGAAAAAATACTATAATTTAAAAACATGGAAAGCTCCCGTTCATAAAGAAATAGATGTAGGCAGTAAATTAAATGTAGATATATGTATATTTTTACATAAAGTAATTCAGGACCATTACCCTGAACTTAAATTGGGCACATCCTTTGACTATATTCAAAAAGCATACCGTGATATGCGACGTGCACTTAGGATTCTTTCTGACCCTTATGGATGGAAAAACATTATTTTAAAACCATTTATTTCTTCCTACTCGCACCAGCCAATCAAGGATAATATAGATTATCTGAACTTAAAAGAAACAACCTGGTATCACCCTGCCACAAATGAAGCCTACGAAGAAAGCTTTGTTGAGTTATATGATAAAAGCCGCTTGGAGAGCGTACAAATTCTAACGGAGGTGCAGCATTATTGGCATGATGATCAAACAGATGCAAAAGAAAATATCGATAAATTAATAGGCAACATTTCCTATGACACCGGTTTGCCGCTGGAGTGTCAGATGGAAAACAAATACTCCGAACCGATTGTTTAATGGTGCCAATATAAGAAAAACGCGTTTGTCTCTTCGTCTTTTTAGAGGTTAGATTAGAGGTTAAATTGGTGGAAATCGGTGAAAAGAACTAATTTCATTATTTAAACCTCTATCCCTTATAAGCAGTAACATTTTTTACATTATCTATTAAAAAAAGGCTGTCTAAAGCACCTAATCTTTAGACAGCCTTTTTTCATTATTTAAAGAGCTTTCTCATCATTTTACCTGTACCTCTCCCTACAACACGTCTGCCAATTCGTCTGCCTACCCTGCCTTTTTTTACGGCATTAACATCCCCCAGGATGCGGGCAGCAAAATAAAGTATTCTTCTAATCCCGTTAATCTTCATTATTTTTGCCCCTTTCATATATTTACGACCACTTTATTTATCAAAATTTCATTAATTCTCATCGAAGTTTACTCTAAAAAAACTGCATAGACTCCCTGCAAAATGGTGAGATAATGAGAGGTTTTTTCATGCCTCGTCAAAGAATTGCTGCCAATGGAATAAATTTAATCTACCATCATTATACAACCAAAACAGCAATAAGAATAGCCCTACCTCTAGCTAGGTAAGGCTTGACTTTATCCACGCAAGTGTTTTCGTGGGGACAAGCATGCAGCCCTGTCCCAATATATATATTTTAAAATTCTCGCTCAGTAATTACGTGATGACAGTATTTATTCCCATATAAACTCTTGATAGGCAGTACTTAATTTCATAAATGCTTCCCTGTCACCTGCTTCAAGTGCATGATTAATAGCTGCTTCCAGCTTCTCTCTGTTATATACAAAACACAACTCATCCAACTCCAGACGTGAAGCCAATTGCAATTCAAAAGCAATTTCCCGTCTGGCAGGAATGGCTTTCCCTTCATAGCGATGATATTTTAAGACCTGCTTTTGCTTTTTCACGGAACATGCCCCCTTGTTCCTCTTTACACTATTATCCTTAATTTTTAGAATAATTTCAATAGGTAAACCATAAAAAAATAATTTTGTCACAAATTGGCTATGTCTAAAAACATAAAAAGTGCAGGAAAACAGAGCCCAAACTGCTTTCCTGCGTTTTTCCATGCTTAGCGTACTATAAAACTTGATCTTTGGATAAATCAGCAATGTTATTTAGCCTCGTCTGGCTCCAGCGCCCAGCGATAGCGGGACTTTACGGTGGGACGAGCATTCAGTGCAGTCCGTACGTCGCTAACCTAGCTTTAAGCTTTTGTTCTTACATCGATAATAAAAACACTGTTGCAATTGCCCCCATTACCACTAAAATAACATTTAACCCAATATAAGCCAGAGCTATTGCCACAATTCCCCCTAATAAGCCAATATGCGGCTGATCCGGCTGCACTGTAAGTATCCCCGGAAAAATTAATGCCCCTAATGCTGCATACGGAATAGCGTTTAACCAGCGGTTCACCCAGTCGCGAAATTGTAATTTATCCACAATAAATGCAGGAATGATACGAGGAATCATCGTTGCCAGAGACATACCAATTATAATTAAAAAAATCATGATTTCTCCTCCTTCAACAAATAAATACCGCTCATTCCGCCAAGAATGGTACCAAACACAATAGCCCAGCCAGTGCTCAATCCCAATTGAAGGCACAGTGCATTAATAAGCATGGCAAGAATTGCAATCAAACCAACTTTCAGCTCTTTTTTCACGGAAGGAACTAACAATCCAATAAACATGGCATAAAGTGCAATTCCCATACTTTGACTCAACCTTTCGGGGATTACCTCACCTAGTACGCCTCCAAGAAAAGACCCCGCTATCCATGAAACATAGGCAGTTAATATGAGCGTTGTATAAAATAAAGCGCCTTTTTCCATTTTTGCTTCTTTTGTATGCAGTGAAGATACAGCAAATGTCTCATCCGTTAAACCGAGTGACAATGGCGCTTTCCACTTGATTGGCACCTCGCGCAAACGGTTCATAAAAGATAGGCTCATTACAAAATGCCGGAAATTTAATACGAAAGTGGCAATAATAATTTCCAGTACACCAGCTCCAACTGCTATCATATTCGCACCCATAAATTGACTGGCTCCTGCAAATACCATTACACTCATTAAAGTTAATTCTGTTAACGTCATCCCCGATTGCTTCGCCAACACACCATAAGTAATTGCAATCGGTAAATAACCTAGCATAATGGGGAAACCAGCAGCAATACCTCTTCGGATCATTTTAACTGATTGTGTTTGACTTTTTTCAGCTGCTTTTTCCACTATGACTCGACTCCCCCTTGAAGTAAATATTAGATAATTATAGCTTAAACACATAAAATAATAAAGGGAAGATAACTTTGATTACAGATGAGTTAGCAGCAATTCATTAAGTCGCTTCAATCAGTATTGTTATCCATAGGAGGAGTTAGTTTGTTTTCCATTAGCCCTAAGCATCGCCCAAGCATAAGTGAGTCTATTATATTGTCCATCCTGACTATAAGTATTATCAGTTATTTTATTGTTGGACTGGAAACTCCCCCTCACGTACCTATTTTATTGGGGATTCTTTTGCTGATCACTTACGGGGTACTGAAAAAAATTTCATTTAAAGATTTACAATCAGGAATGATTGAAGGTGCGAAAGCCGGGATGGGGGCCGTTTTTTTATTCTTTCTGATTGGTGTATTGATCAGCAGCTGGATGATCAGTGGAACGATTCCTGCTTTAATTGAAGCCGGATTTTCACTTATCGGCGGTACATGGCTATATGCCATTATTTTTGCAGTAACTGCCATTATTGGCATTTCATTAGGAAGTTCCTTAACGACTACCGCCACGATTGGTGTAGCTTTTACCGGGATAGCAAGTGCACTGGACGCAAACCTTGCCATCGCAGCAGGGGCTATTGTTTCTGGGGCATTTTTCGGGGATAAAATGTCTCCATTATCAGATACAACAAATCTTTCATCGACCATTGTAGGTGTTGATTTATTCGAACATATTAAACATATTAGCTTAACTACGATACCTGCATTTATCATATCTTTTATTCTGTTTGTTATTTTATCACCGGATCAGGTCCTATCTCCGCAAAGCAATGATTACCAAGAAGCACTGGAAGCAACCGGGCTAATCCACTGGTCTTCATGGATTCCATTAATAGTATTAATAATATGTACTATCTTTAAAGTGTCCGCCTTTATTGCACTGGCAATCAGCAGCTTATTCGCTACAGTGCTGGCCAAAATTACCAATCAACTGCCGCTGTCGGAAATCAGCTCTATTTGGTTTAATGGATACGCGGCCGCAACAGATTATGAGCCAGTGAATGAATTACTGACAAGAGGTGGAATCAACAGTATGCTATTTACCATTTCTCTTGTTATTTTAGCTTTAGGTATGGGAGGGCTGCTTTTTGTTACCGGGCTTGTACCGGCAATGCTAGAAACCCTGCAGAAAAAGCTTAGAAAGGCGCGCTCCATGATTATTTCTGCTGCAGCCACCGCCATCGGCATCAATGTCGTTATTGGTGAGCAATATTTATCTATTCTTTTGACCGGGGAAACCTATAAGGAGATGTATGAAAATGCCGGATTATCAAGAAAAGCATTATCAAGGACGTTAGAAGATGCGGGTACCGTCATTAATCCACTCGTGCCATGGAGTGTGTGCGGCGTATTTATCGCAGATGTACTTGGGGTACCAGTACTGGTTTATTTGCCCTTTGCATTCTTTTGTCTGCTGAGCCCCGTAATTACCATATTATTTGGTGGTGGAAAATCGCGGCAAAATGAAATGTAACCATTAAAAATGCTGTCCGGGAAATTCAATTTTCCGCAGACAGCATTTCTTTATTTATTATCCTGATCCGTTAAAATCATTGGCCCTTCTTTCGTGATAACAATCGTATGTTCATATTGGGCGGACCGGCCTTGATCTATTGTTCTGGCAGTCCAATTATTGGCATCCATCTGGCTGTGCCAGCTGCCTTCATTAATCATCGGTTCAATCGTAATGACCATACCCTCTTTTAAACGAAGCCCTTTATTCGGAAGACCAAAGTGAGGAATATGCGGGTCTTCATGGAGTGTCGGTCCAATTCCATGACCGGTAAAATCACGTACAACTGAAAATCCTTCTCCTTCGGCATACGTCTGGATGGCGTGGCCGATATCTCCTATTCGGCTTCCTGCCTGTGCCTGTTCAATTCCTTTATATAATGCACTTTTCGTCACTTCCATTAAGCGGAGCCCTTTTTCATCCACATTTCCAACACCGTAGGTCCAGGCTGAATCTGCAAGTCCCCCGTCTTTATTTACGACCATATCAATGGTAACAATATCTCCGTCCTTTAACCTCTCCTCACGGGGAAACCCATGACATATTTCATCATTAATAGACGCACAGGTTGCAAATTCGTACCCGTTATACCCTTTTTGCTCCGGTTTGGCTCCATGCGCTTTTAAAATTTTCTCCACCAGGGTATCAATTTCCTTTGTCGTAATCCCAGGTTTTATCATATTGGCAATTTCTTTATGACACTTAACGAGAATATCGCCCGCTTCCTTCATATTGTCAATTTCTCTTTTACTTTTTCTTGTAATCATTTATTTCTTCCTTTCGTTCACACTTTTCAATTATATATATGAGTATATTTTATTATCATGAAAAAGTAATAATATACACCATAAATTGTATCATATATGGTTTTTTTCAAAAAGCAAATGGGGTTAGGCCGCATGGGTGAATTTTCAAAAATATAAAACACAGAGGACCTCTGCCCCCTGCATTTATTATTATCTTTAATATGCGCCATACCCGCCTGTATAGGCAGTACCGATAATGATTAGCAAAATAAACAATACGACTATTAGCGCAAAACTCGAGCCGTAACCTGTTGCTCCTTTGCTCATTGACCTTCCCTCCTCCTTCATGCTCATATTCAGCTTATGCAGAGCAAAAGAATTTCGGGAAAAAATTCATCCAAATTTATTTTTAAGTATTGACTAAAATAAATTACACTGTTATGGTTATACACATAAGTGTATAACCGTGTCACCATATAACGATAAATAAAAATAAGCAGGTGATAATCATGGGTAATTCTTTTGATCAGGATAAACCAATCTATCTTCAAGTTCGTGAAAAAATTGAAGATCAAATTATTAACCATCAACTCAAAGAAGATGAAAAAGCACCTTCCACCAACCAGCTCGTTAATTTTTACAAAATTAATCATGCTACAGTATCAAAGGGTGTTAATCAGTTAGTTGAGGAAGGAATTCTTTATAAGAAGAGAGGAATTGGCATGTTTGTAGCTGTTGATGCCAGAAAAAAATTAGTACAAAAACGAAAGGAATTTTTTCTTGAAGATTATGTAGTGAAGTTGGTTCATGAAGCGAATAAGTTAGAGATTACAGAGGATGAAATTATTCAATTTATCAAAAATGTAAAAGGGCGTGAATCAGAATGAATATAAAAGTGAATCACTTAGATGTGCATTTCGGAAAACAGAAGGCACTTCAGGACGTCACATTCGAAATAACCGAAAAGAAAATATACGGACTGTTAGGCAGAAATGGTGCGGGAAAAACGTCACTCCTTTCCACCCTGGCATCATTTCGTGAACCAACAGCAGGATCCGTAACCATTAACGGAGAAACACCATTTGAAAATGCGAAAATCATGCAGCAAATAGCATTTTTATATGATAAAGATTATCAGGATGAATCAGACAATGTAATGAATATGCTTCAAGGTATACAACATTATCGTCCGTATTTCGATATGGATTATGCAGAATATCTTGTAGAGCGATTTAAACTCGACAGAACGAAACCAATTAAAAAGTTTTCAAAAGGTATGCAATCAGCAGTAAATGTCATTAGCGGGTTAGCAAGCAGAACTCCGATTACGATATTTGATGAGGTATATCTAGGCATGGATGCACCAGCAAGAGAAATCTTTTATAAAGAGTTATTGAATGATCAGGAAAATCATCCCAGAGTCATTATTTTATCTACTCACCTCGTCTCGGAAATGGATTATTTATTTGATGAGGTAATCATATTGAAAAACGGAGCTTTTTTACTTCAAGAGGATTATGATTCTCTTACTTCAAAGGGTGCCAGGATTACTGGAAATAAAGAATTAGTCGAGGAGTTTGTACAGCCAAAAGTGCAGCTTAACGAAGAGCGTTTAGGCAATACAACATCCGTCATGATTTATGGTGAACTGACAGACGGGGAAAGAAAAACAGCATTGGATAAAGGCATAGAAGTAGGGCCTGTCTCTCTTCATGATTTGTTTATCCACTTAACAGAGGAGGAAAATGCAGATGAGAAGCTATCCTAAAATTGCAGCAGATATGTTTTGGACCCTCATGTCATGGACTTTTGGGTTTCTAGGTGTCATGATCATCATTAACATTGTCCAGAGAGCAATTAATGTCATACAAGGTACTGAAGTGGACGGCGGCTTTTATGGCTCATTAATCATTGCTTCGAACATCTATATGCTTATCATTGGAATAATTTCGATTTATTTTCTACCCTATTATGTAGAAAATGGAGTAACTCGAAAAGATTACTTTAAGGGAACACTTATTGCTTCTATCGGGGTTTCCATTGTGCTTCCAATTATTATATTTTTTATTTCTATAGTCGAACGGTTTATTTTAACGAATTGGCTAAACATGAGTTATAAAACACAGGATATCAATGAAATTTTCAATGAAGTGTTAATGGATATAGATGGTGGATTGGGCAGTTTTATTGGGGATTTGATACTTTCTGTTATTTTAAGCCCTAACATGGATCCATACAGTAACTGGATGTTAGCAATCGTTGTATTTGCTTCAAACATCTTTATATTTTATTTGCTTGGCTGGTTGATTAGTGCAGGCTTTTACAGAGGCGGTACAATCATCGGTTTAGGATTTATTGTCATTGCAATCGCTATAAATACATTAAAAGATACGTTATTGAGGATTGCGCTGGATTTACCTTTTTCTGCCCGCTTTTCGGCATTAGAACCTTTCTCGTCATGGATCGCCATTGCAGGTATTTTGTTATTGATTCTATTGTCTGTTTGGTTCATTCGTCTATTAACGAAAAAAGTAACCATTGATATTTAGATTCGTAAATACTAAACAGAAAGAGCATATCATTGTTAATGTCGCTCTTCTATTTCAATAATATGTGAAAGGAAGCTTAGTAATGGACATGGCTAAAGATAAGAAAAAATATCGTGGAATTTCTTTCTGGAGGTTTTTCAAACGGTTATGCTTAACAGCAGTTATTCTGATTGTACTGGTCGTTGTTGGCGGCTTTGCCTATTATTATGCAACGATTTATAACATTTCAGACGAACAAGAAGGCTACCTGGCGCTTACGAATGCGACCGTACTCCTCGGTGAAGAGTTGGAATCTTATAGTGATAGCACGATCCTGATTGAAGACGGTATGATTGTGGAAGTAGGTGATGATATTGATATACCAGGCACTGCAACCGTTAAGGACCTGAATGGAAAAACAATTATGCCCGGCCTCATTGATATGCATGTACACTTGGGAATGCTTGAACTCGAAGAAGGTGAAGAGTTCGGAATTTTATCGTTCCCAAAAATGATTGCTGATTTTGTAAGATTCACTCCGGAAAAACGAAATAATTTTTTAGAACATGGAGTCACAACGATTCGCAGCGTCGGAGATGAACATGAGTGGATCATGGAATTTCGCGACCTTGTCAATGATCGAGAACTTGAAGGACCGCGCCTTTATGCATCAGGATCATTATTTACAACATTAGAAGGTCATCCTGTCGCAACGGTCGGCACCGACCCACATTCCGAAGTCGTTCTTTATCCTGATACACCAGAAGAAGCTCGGCTAAATGTACAACAGCTGGCTAACGACGGTGTCGACTTGATTAAAGTAGTCCAAGAGAGAGGTCCCGATGACTCTCAGTTGGAACCCATCGATGAAGATGTTTTACAGAGCATCGTAGACGAAGCTCACGCTCACAATATACCCGTATTCGGTCATTGGGGGAGAATCGACGACTTGGAAGACCTACTCGCGGCAGGCGTCGATGGCTTAGAGCATATTGGTGCCGGGGTTGTTAGAAATGGCTGGGATGATGATTTATTAGAGGAAATCACTGAGCAAGGAGTATCGATGACACCAACGTTACTAGTCGAAACGTTGAACGGTGATCCAGAAATGAGGTCCGATCAGCTTGAACGAGTAAAGGAGTTTCATAATGCAGACGGCCTAATTTTGGCAGGCAGTGATGCTGGGATGCCCGGTGTCTTATTCGGTCCAAGTATGCACGAAGAATTGGAATTACTCGTTGAAAGCGGCCTTACACCTAAGGAGGCACTTCAAGCGGCAACGTCTCATGCTGCCGTTGCATTACAAAGCAACGAATTTGGCATTATTGAACGGGGAAGAGCAGCTGATTTAGTAGTTATAGATGGAGACCCTTTACAAAAGATAGAGGATATTCAAAATGTGAGCAAAGTATTTCGAGATGGAAGACTTGTGGTTGAAAATTAATGACGAGAAAACTTTTGGTGCCGAAGTGGTGTATACACAAATGAGTGATGTTGAGATGATTGCTGATATGCTGGAAGCGCAAAACATGTCGAAAGAAGTTGCAAAGAATTTTTGGCATGAATGCCGGAATTAGGAGTTTAAACCAGCGATTTTATATCAGCAGTACATGGGCGCAAGAAAATCAAAAACGAAGGCTATTTCGAAAGCAAAAGATTTTTATCAAAAAATCGTTGATATCGGTGTCAGAGAAGATATGGGACTCAGTGAAGTATCGAGGACATCGATGTTTGCTTTAGTCCAAGATAAGTATGGTGTTGACTGGATGATCAGTGCGGCAGAAAAAACATAAGAGGCGAGAGGGGATACACTCTTAAAAAGAAGTCACATCCAAACGTTATCCAAACAACACCCCTGGCATATATAGATGCTTGCTAATCTTCTTGCTTGGTGTAAATATTTACGAGTTAGAAATCAGTAGGTAACAACCAATATGTAATGAAAAAAAGCCGAAATCTTATCCTAATTGGGAAGTTGATGATAAGAAGTACATTAACACTCCCTTTAAAAGTCATTAAAAATAATTCCTTTTCCTATTAGATAGTGATTATCTCTTTGCTGACGGAAGGTAATAAAAAGAAAAGGGGCTGTGGCAAAACAATTTTAGTAAACAGAAATCCGAACAACCTTAAATTTGTATTTAAAACCCACTCCGGTAATATACTTCGCTTTCACCTTCAGGTACAAGTGCGACATCGCTTCAAACTCCCTCTGGTCTTTTCAGAGTGACTTCTTTACCGCGAGCAGCTCCAGCAGGAGTTTACGGATATTTACGAAGCTAATATGGTGGATTTTCTCCTTTTCAATGCTTACTTAGAGTTCTGTTCCAGCCTCTTAATATTGGAATTCCTTTCCCTTTTTTAAACAAGGCCGATTTTTTCTGTAGTTTTATACATACTCATTCACATAATATATTTTCCCATTCTTCACTTTTTCATCTGTCAAAATATCAACAAGCACCTTTCCAACAATAGCCGGGTCTTTTAGTAAATTATTTTCCTTGTAGCCTTTAAATGTTTCCACATCGGCAAATTCCGCTTCCGAGCTTTCCCGGATCCTGCCCTGCATCGGGGTATCCATAATACCCGGGCTGAATGCAATGACCTTATTTTTTGTATTTAGCTGGTCCTGTTCCAGTGCTGCTGTTTTTGTATACATATTGATACTCGCTTTTGTACTGCAATACGCACTCCAGCCATATATTGGCCTTTCTGCAGCACCTGATGTCACTGTCAAGCCCACAAATGGCATATTTTCTTGATTTGCTTTGTTAAGAAACAAATTCATTAGAACCATCGGAGCTGTTGTATTCACTTCAATATGATAAGCTAAGTCCTTTGCCTTCATATTCATGGACTGATCAACGGGATCAATCACTGCTGCATTATTAACCAGATACAGCTTCATTACCTCCTGTTGAAAAATCACATCACTTACTTTTTGAAAAGTTTCCTCCAGTGCAGCAATGTCTCCTATATCACATGGATAATGCTCGTAGGAAACCTGGTTTTCTTCTGCTACTGCCGGTAGTTGCTCGTTAACCGACCTGGAAATACCAATTACATTTACGCCTGTTTCCATTAATTGAATCGCAGCAGCTTCGCCAAGCCCTTTGGAAACTCCTGTAATAACCGCATATTTCATATGACAATGTCTCCTTTCTAAACCGTTAGTTACTGTTTACCTCGTTCCAATAATAAACTAACGTCTCCATTCCTTTATCAAAACTGTCCAACGGAAAACTTTCGTTCGGAGAATGCAACCGGTCATCCGGGGTGCCAAAACCAAGCAATACAATTGGAATGTCATAAATATCATCAATCCATTCCACCACTGGGATCGATCCACCCATTCGTACATACACGGTTTCTTTTCCAAAAGCTTTTGTATAGCTTTTGGCTGCTTTTTCGATTAAAGGATGATTTGGTTCTACTTTATATGCTTTTGATGACAGCTTTTCTTTTTTAACATCAACAGAAACACCGGATGGTTTCACTTTTTTAATATGTTCCTCAAGCATTTGCTGAACATTTTCCGGATCCTGACCGGGCACTAGCCGGCAAGTAATTTTTGCAGTGGCAGATGATGGGATAATCGTTTTAGTACCCTCTCCTTGATAACCTCCATAAATTCCGTTAATTTCAAAAGTAGGC
Source organism: Virgibacillus oceani (assembly GCF_041521345.1). GTDB lineage: Bacteria > Bacillota > Bacilli > Bacillales > Amphibacillaceae > Virgibacillus_N > Virgibacillus_N oceani_A. The sequence goes on from NZ_JBGOHB010000002.1 coordinate 221,488, forward strand.
CTTGCCATCGTATGCTCTTTTGCAGTATAGTCTTTTTCAGAAACTGTTTCATTTACTCCGGTGGCTTCCTTATAGTCCTCTCCCTGCACCTGGTCAATTAAGTTTCGTTCTTCCGCCGACAACGGTTCTACACTGTCATAAAAGCCTTCTACAGTAATCACTTCGTCCGAATTTTTCATGGAGGCGAGTATATGATTTAAGGCCATGATAGGGTTCCTTACTGCACCGCCGTACATCCCGGAGTGTAAATCATGATCCGGCCCGCCTACTGTTATTTCGATTCCCGTAAATCCTTTTAGCCCATACAAAATCGTGGGCTGGTTTTTGGCAACCATTCCAGAGTCGGATATGACTGCAAAATCAGCCTGGAATTGATCTTTTTTCTCTTGCAAAACATCATACAGATTCTCGCTGCCGATTTCCTCTTCCCCTTCGATGCAAACTTTTACATTCAGCGGCAAGCTGCCCTCTGTTTTCATAAACGATTCAAATACAGCGAGATGCATAAACACCTGCCCTTTATCATCACTGGCACCTCTGGCATACAGTCTACCGTCTCTGACTTCCGGTTTAAATGGATCACTTTCCCATAACTCAATTGGATCAACCGGCTGAACATCATAATGACCATAAAATAAAACGGTAGGTGCATCAGCACCTGCGCCGTTATATTCCGCGTATACAAGCGGGTGGCCACCTGTTGCCTGTTTATCGATATTTTCAAATCCAATATCATTTAAATATGTAACAATAAAATCAGCTGCCTCATCAACATCTTTTTTATATTCACTGTCTGTACTTACACTGGGAATGGCCAGAAAATCATTTAATTTCTCTAACAGCCGGTTCCGGTTTTCATTTAGGTAAGCTAATACTTTTTCACTCATCTGCTCGTCCTCCTGTATCATCGTATTTATTATACATTTTAGCACACCAAACAGGAAAGGACATCCTTTGAAAGACTTGATCGTTGGAAACGAAACGATACATTTATACGCTTTCCTGACAAGCTGACAATTTACTTTCAATGGTACTGGAAATGAGATCTTAGTTTACTTTTAACCCCCCGCAATCAGTGCTTCCCTTTCTTTTTTTATCTGATCGAGCGAGTTTTTGGTGCCGACCCCCGAAAGTTAGAGTAATAAATCTAACTTTCAGGGGTGTTTTTTGTGGCAAAATATAGTGAAGAATTTAAAATGAAGCTTGTCGTCGAGTATTTAGATGGAAACATTGGATATGGAT
>NZ_JBGOHB010000020.1:0-88023 GCF_041521345.1 Virgibacillus oceani
TTAAACCATATCGCCATATTCCTATAGATTTTGAGTGATGGCGCACTCCTTTTAAAAAAATGAATGAGCTGCGTCTACTTTAGTATTGACATTTATTCCTTATTTTAGAACTTTATTTTCATGGTAGAGTAACGGATATTTTCAAGTTGGATCACCTTTTCTTTATTGTGCTGCTCCTATTTTATCATAGGTGGCTAACGTATGGAGGGCGTTTTTCATGAGGTGTGCGGGAACGTTCATTTAGCAAACTTGCGGAATAACTCTACTGTGCAGAGAATTTGAAGGTGCTAAAGGGTATTTAGTTGGTGAAGCAGATCGCGGATTTTATTACATGATGGAGGCGCTGAACCTTTCCCGGGTTTCCAATGCAGTGGCATCGCTTGGCATCATGAAGCGTGCTTATCTGGAGGCGCGTGATTATGCGATGGATCGCGATGCTTTTGGCAAAAAATTGACCGCCTACCCGATGGTGAAGGAAACATTGAGCAATATGGCGTCAAAGCAGGAAGTCGAGCTGCAGGCACTTTTTGAAGTGATTGAGCTGATGGACCGGGTGATGAATGCGGAAGCGGATGCTTCAAAACAGGACGAAATTCTTTTCCGCTTGTATGTCGCCATCATGAAAAAAGAAACAGCTGAACAGGCAATCCATTTTTCCCATGAGTCTATTGAAATGCATGGCGGGAATGGATATATTGAAGATTTTGTCACCCCTCGGCTGCTCCGTGATGCTCAGGTGCTCACTGTTTGGGAAGGGACTGCCAATATTTTGGGATTAGAAGTACTGCGTTTGATTGGAAAATATCAAGTAGACGAGATTTTTTCAGCAGAAATGAAAAGAAGATTGGAATCTGTATCAGATGGTGTATGGAAGAAACGAATGGCAGATGAACTGGATCAGCTTGGTGAGAAAATTGCAGAGGTGAAGAGACTTTCCCCTGATATGCAAACCTATTATACAAAAAGACTGGCTAAAGGGATGACAGCCATTTTTGAAAGTGTTGTCGCCTTGGAAATGTTAGAACATGGAGATAGCAGGCAAGCAGCTGTTTCCGAGGTTTTCCTTCATGCTGTCTGGGAGCATGATGCCATAGAAGAAACACCGCCAGCCATAGTAAAATTTGAAGAAATCAACATGATTTGAGGTGCCCGTCACTTCCCGAATTTTGTCACACGCTCTTTAGTTCCTTCCCGCCATAAAAATGGGATCAGCCCCCCACTTTTAAGCAATGAGAGGCTGATCCCAATATCATCTGACAAAGTTCGTGCTTTTACGGAAAGTGACAATTCTTTTCGGTGGGTCGAGCATTTAGCATAATCCCAGGCACCGACTATAAACCCATGAACCAGTTGCCCAGGAAGATGCCAAAGTAGTTTCCGATAATATATCCCAGGGTTCCTACGATCAGGATCGGTCCAACTAGTTTTGTCCAGCCTCTGGAGATCGCCATGGCGGCTGCGGTTGTTGGCCCGCCGATATTGGCATTACTGGAAAGAATAATTTCTTCCAAAGAGAACTTGAACAGTTTTCCAAACGTAAATGATACAATCATATTAACTACCACCATAATGGTTACAAGGACAAGTATTAATGGTGCATGCTGTATAATCACTGGCAATGAAGCAGGAACACCGATGACTACGAAGAAAATATAAATTAAATAAGTCCCAATTTCCTGCGCGCCATTAATGCTTTCAAAGTAACGCGGAAAGACGGTAACCAGTAACATCGTTATCGTGGTGAGCACCAAATACCCGTCCCCTAAAACGCCGTGCAGCATATTAATAAAGAAATTCACGTTTTCGCCAGATGGTATGATCGCTGCAAAAACATCAGCAATTTTAAAGGAAGCAGCCACAATAACAAACGCAGTTCCTACTGCTAAAGCAATATCCTTCAAGGAAACTTCTTTTTTCCCCCAGTAGGATGATGCCATGTTGCCATCTGATGAACCGTTTTTTTCCAGTTCGTCTATATAAGGTGTTTTATATTTCTTTCTGAAAAAAGATAATGTCGGAATGGCAATTAATACGAGAAAATACATCGCCATCAGCAAATTATCTGCTACTACAGTGGCAGAAAGGGTCTCACCCGGCAATTCAAATCTTGCGGATAATGCCGCTAAGTTAACGCCTCCTCCAGAATACGAGCCGCTCATGATCGCAGCAATTCTATCAGCATACGGAATGACATCTCTGAGTAAAAAGAAGCTTACGATAGCCCCTGTTACCGTACCTATTGCACCAATCAGAAACATAATCAGCAGCCTGCCACTTTCATTCCATATTTTTAAAATGTTTGAACGGAATAACAAAAGTGGAATGGACAGCGGCACCACATAGGACCAAACCGTATCATAAAGGTGATTCCGTTGGGATGATTTGCAGGTTGGCCAGCACCATTGCTCCAATCAGGGCGATAATTGCACCTGAAAGTTTTGATGCCCATTCATATTTTTGCTCCAAGTAAATACTGACTGCTGCCCAGCCTGCCAAAAAACCCCACAGGATCCATGTGTCATCAGGGCTTATTATTGAGTAGATCATATTGCTTCCCCCTATTGTTATCATGGTTATTACATTTATTAGAAATCGGTTTCAATTATTTATTAAACCAGTTTATTTTCAAAAATAAAACGCACGGCACTATTCTGTTTTTATCGATGATTTCTCCGGAAAAAGCGAATAAACCTGACGCGGCCTTCCTCTATTTACCGGCTGTTCCTCCCCGGTCACAACCGCTAAATCAACTTGTTCGAGTTTATTCAAAATTCTTCTTGCGCTTCTCTGTGTGATGCCGAGACCACCTGCCAACTCCACAGTTGTTACTGTATTTTTTCCCTGGACCTCGCAAAAAGAAGCGATTCTATTAAGTGTTGCGCTGCTGACATTTGCTTTTTTAGCCATAGCAAGCAATTCTTCATTATCATTCCTTATAGAATAAGTCAGCTGTAATTGGTTTCCAAGCGGTCCGCTAACAGTCCCGTCCATATCTACAACGAAACAGTTTGATTTATTTCCCGATGCTTTCATTAATGCTTCCCTGGCATGGTTTTCTGCCTCATTCGCAGTACGGCCTATGCCAATCCCGAGTTTTGCTTTCACTTCTGTTTTACTAAAAATATTTTTGAGCAAATTCAATTCCTTGGACTCGCCATTTTCAAATTGGAGCGCACCTCTTGTAGTAATGAATTTTACCTCTTTTCCATCAGGCCATTTTATAATGGACTGAGACGCTTCCCCGTAGTCTACCAATATATTTTGCAGGGACAGGATTCTTCGCTGCTGCTGGTATTCAGTCAGATGATCGTCTTTGTACATATTACTAACATCGATAATACCAACAGCAATTTGCGAGCCATGCTGCTGCAGATTTTCCCCCTCAAGCAGCACCTGCTCGAGACTGTTTCTGACAGCAACCCGGGTAGGTCTGACACGTGCGACAGGTATATCAAGTTTCTTCAGCTGCTCGTACACCGAACCTACGCATGTAATGGCTACATCTATTTTCTTGTTTTGCCATAACTGCCGGTGATAATCGATCAAGCGATCCATATTCTGCTCCAGACTGTTTTCATACATAAATAATTTATTTACATTTATTTCAAGTTCTTCAAAACACTCATCTACTTCAAACTTCCTCATATTGTCCATACTGATATTCATCATTTCTTCCGTAAAATCATTATTTGACTTTCGGTTTAAATGATACAAGACACGATATAATGCGGTTCCTTGAAATTTAATATAATACATTGGCTTCGTTATATTCATATTTTCTTTCACAATATTATATGGCAGCGATCCGGCAAACAATAGAATGTCATGATTATTTTCATGCTGTTTAACCGTATCAACGACCTCATTTTCATTTGTATAAATAGCATAATGAATATTCATTTCAGGATACTCTTTTGCAACATCCAGCACAAGTACTTTTATGTCACTCGGACCAACTGCCAGAACTTTTATTTTGCCAATATCTTTCACCCCGCTTTCGGATTAAAATGCGGTCAGATTTACTTTGCACCCAAATGGCCTTTCAAATTGATAACGCCTCCATAGAAGGCAGTATGCCCGGTTGCTTTGCCCCAGTTTTGATTGCCGTAATCATAATGCCACCACTCTTTTTCATAGTTAGTGAAGCCGGCATTCTCCATCATTTCTTTTAAAAGCCGGCGGTTGTCTCTTGCCCTTGCTTCCTTTTCATCTGCATCCGTGCAATTTTCATAAGCATTTGTATGTGATTTTTCGGTGAAATCATCAAAACCTGTCCCCATATCAAGCGGGCCATTAGGTGTTGCTATGGTTAAATCTATGGCTCCTCCCGTCAAATGATTAGAAGGTTGCATTGGATCTTTCGCAGGTACATCAACATATTGGGAAAGCTCTTTGTGAAGGCTTTCATTTTCCAGACCCTGAGAACGCAATTTTTCTTTCAGCTGCTCATATAATTCCAGTTGTACTTCATACGGACGCCAGGCGTCAAAAATAATAAAATGATGGTTTTCGGGGAGTTTCTCACTTGCTTCCAATAACCGCTCCACCGCTCCCTCTCTGGCAAAGCAATCATTCAGGGAAGCCGGTATTTTATTTAGGTAATACATTGGTTTAACCTTTATTTTTTTTGAAATCCCGGAAAGACTGATCAGCTTCTCCCCGCAATCACTAATTGGTACGTCTTTTTTGTCTCTATAGATATCAAGATGCTCCTTTCTTTCTATGGTGCCTGGAACTGCGCTAAATGCTTGTCCCGCCGAAAAGAATTGTCACTCCCCGAATTTTGTCGAATACCGTCTGTATAAGTACATCTTATAAAAGGACGTATTAAGTGTCAACGTCCGTTAATAGTCCTTTAATAGAGAGAAGTGTCGTACATTTTCTTCCAATAGATTCAACCAGGAGCCTGCACCATGCAGGCTCCTGTTACTTTAAAATCCATATTCTGCTTCTTTCGCTTCCTTCATCTTCAAATACGTTTCTGTCAGTAGTGCGGTGTCCTCTACCAGCCGGTCAATCCGGAAAAAGACATCATCATTGATAATTTCCTTCTGCAGAAAGTCTTTCTCCTCTATAAACACATATGTCTGCACAATTTGCGCTTTCATATAGGCCAAAATCGGTTTCAGCTGCTGCTCCGCAATCAGGTAATGTTTGGCAGACCCTGCTGTCACAAGCATTGCCACCACTTTATCCTGCAGACCGTCTACTGGCAGCAAATCAAATATATTTTTCAAAGTAGCGGGGATGGAAGCCTGAAAAATCGGTGTGCCGATGACAATCGCATCTGCTTCCATGATCATTTTGGTCACATATCCTGTATCCCCTTCATAATCTAAATAATTTCGTCCATCGCTAAATTGAACGTCGTAGTCCGCCAGATCAATCATTGTTGACTCTACATCCGGATATTTTTCAGCTATTGTTTTCATGACATAATTCATTGCTGTTCTCGTCTTTGATCCCATATTGGAACCAGACAATCCTACTACTTTCATGCAATTCCTCCTTGGGGACTGCCCCCCTCAATCCAAAATATGCTATCTACTTCCCTGTATGTTTCTTTATTTCCGGTAAAATTTTCGTTCCAATCAGATCGATATTCTTCTTCAATTTATCAAATGGCACACCGCCGAAGTCCATTTGGCCGATGAATCGCTGGTGGCCGAATTGTTCATGTTGATATAGAAGTTTTTCCACGATCAATTCCGGGCTGCCAATATTCATGACGTCACGCAAATCCGCACCTTGAGCGAAATTTTGCTTTGGAAATCCGCGACCGTTTGTCAGTTTCATTCCTTCATTTATATGATCATAATACTCCCTTTGCGCCTGCTGCGTCGTTTCCGCCGCGTAGAAAAAGCCTGCCGTGGAAACCGGGAGTTCAGCTGGGTCATGACCATTCGTCCTTGCTGCCTCGCGGTAAGCATCAATCGATCTTTGAAAAACAGACACAGGTCCGCCAAGATGCGCTAAAAACATCGGGACGCCTGCGTACCCTGCTTTAATAGCACTGGTCGGGGTTCCACCTACTGCACGCCAGATCGGCATCGATCCATTTTGCGGCCGCGGTATCACTTGGGCATTTTTTAGAGGGGCCCGAAACTTCCCTTCCCAGTCAAGCTCTTCCTGCTGACTAATTTTTAATAGCAGGTCAAATTTCTCTTCATACAATGCTTCATAATCATTGAGGTCGTAGCCGAGCAAATCATACAATCCAACTCGTGACGCACGGCCGGCAACAATTTCCGCCCTTCCCTTCGATATCAAGTCAATGGTCGCAAAATCCTCAAATACCCGAACCGGATCCAGCGTACTGACAATCGTGGATGAGCTGGAGATTTTTATCTTCTCTGTCGCCTGTGCAATCGCAGCTAACACGACAGAATGCGCTTGTGTCGCAAAATATTCCTGATGACTCTCCCCCACACTAAAGAAATCAATCCCTGCTTGTTCAGCAAGTTGAGCGAGTTCGATAATCTCATGAATTCGCTGCTCTGCCGATATTCGTTCACCCTTCGCCGGGTTTGGCAGGTGATCACCTAGTGTATATAGCCCAAATTCCATCGGTTTATTTTTATCTATACGGTATTTTTCCAAATTGTACACAACCTTTACTGCAGATTAATCATTACTTTTCGTAATCCATTATAAAGTATTACATTCTTTTTTCCAAAATACATGCTTTATGGAAAAAACAAAGCACCAATCCCTGTTCCTGGAAAGGTGCTTTAGGTTCATTCATATTTATAATCATCATATTTTCAACTCGTGGTCTTTAAGTCAACCCAGATTGTTCAATTTTCTACTACATACCTACCAGTTCTAAGTTTAAGGACTTATATAAAAAAACTCCGGCCAGGCCGAAGTTTTAATCTCGCATTTTATCAGGCAATGCATGAATGGATTCAATTAACAAATTCAGCTTTCCTTCAATTCGGTGCAGCAAATAAAAAGTGACCGCGATCGGAAAGCCAACCTCTGTTAAAAAGGAAATCCAGGTTTCCATGATTTTCACATCCTTTTAAATGGATTTTGATCCTTAGAAAAAATAGACCAGCAGCCGAGCCACTGGTCTATCTCATTAAAAGATTTCGATTTCTTCTACCGTTCGTTCAACCAGACGGGCATTTCTCTTGGCAACCAAGTCACCGCCGCTTGATGTAAATACATTCTGCTCGATGATTTCGTCCATGGCAGCATTCACTGCTTCAGGATCCACTGGCTCCACAGGATTGTCCAATGAATAGGTCACTGCTCTCCCGTCGTAATTTTCAAACTGAAGTTGAATTGTTTTAGCCATCGTCTTACCTCCTTTCCCCATTTTTTAGATAAGATTATTCTTCGTAGATGTCAGAGCTGTCCCTGCGATGAACATTGTAGAGTGGAAGCTCCTGCAATGCTGCCATCGCTGTAGACACTGCATACAGCTGTTCAGCGTCCGCTGCTGTCTTCACATTGTTGAAGCTCTTTGTTCTGTAAACAGGATTGCCTGAGCTTTCATCAATGCCATCACTGAAAACAAGCTGCAACGAGGTTGACATTAATTCCTGAATTGCCATATTTCTCACCTCCCTTTCACCCATACAATCGTAAGTACTAGGTAAAAGGTGGCATGACTGAAAATAATTGTGGGGAAATTGTATCAGTTTAGCAAATGATAATGCAGGTGATGGTTTGAAGCCAAGGTATGCTATGAGCGACTTTGATAGGTTCATGAGCAACTTTTGGCAGCGCGCGAGCTACTTTCGGAGCTGCATGAGCAACTTCGGGCAGCGCGCGAGCCACTTCCATAGGTTCATGAGCAACTTTAGGCAGCGCGCGAGCTACTTTCGGGGCTGCATGAGCAACTTCGGGCAGCACGCGAGCTAATTTCGGGGCTGCATGAGCTACTTTCGGGCAGCGCGCGAGCTAATTTCGGGGCTGCATGAGCAACTTCGGGCAGCGCGCGAGCTACTTCCATGGGTTCATGAGCAACTTCGGGCAGCGCGCGAGCTACTGAGTGAACAATAAATATGTTCCATTTTCCCTTGATTCAGCGAGCCCGACTATGCCTCAGATTCTCTCCTCTATTTTACTCCCTTCCCTTTTTGGGTATAGTAAATGAAAGGCGCTTTCTTCTTCTAAAAGTAGCTTCCAACAACTTACCCCAAAAAACGACATTCCCCTATACTTTATACATAATTATCTGTAAAATAAGCATAGAATTAACTGAGGAGTTCGGACTATGACTAAGCAAAAAGGCAAGTTGAAAAAATGGATACTGACAATTGGGGTCGCCCTCCTTTTCCTGCTGAGTATTGGGGTTGGTTATGCAGCCTACCTGTATAATAAAACGGAGGATTTGGTGACCGAGTCTTTTGAAGATACTGGCCGAGAAAACGAGACTTCCGACTTGCGGGAGGGGAAAGTGGATCCTGTGGAAGACCATGTATCTGTGCTGCTTTTGGGCGTGGATAACAGTGAGCACCGAAATGAGGAAGTGAGCAGGACAGATGCGATGGTGCTGGCCACATTTAATCAGGACTCTGAATCGATTAAACTATTAAGTATCCCGCGCGATTCCTACGCCTATATTCCTGAGGTCGGCTACCACACTAAAATTAACCATGCACATGCCTACGGCGGACCGCGGGCATCGATGGATGCGGTCGAACACTTTCTTCAGATACCTGTCGACTATTATGTAACGATGAATTTTGAAGGTTTTGTGGAGGTGGTGGATGCGCTTGATGGTATTATGTTTGATGTTCCATACGAGTTCCAGGAGTCTGATTCCCAGGACAAAAGAGATTCCATTCATTTACATGAAGGATATCAGGAATTAGATGGCGAAGAAGCCCTGGCATTAGCTCGTACGAGGGATCAAGACAGTGATGTAGCGCGCGGTAAACGTCAGCAGGAAATTTTGCAAGCGATTGCCGATAAAGCAATATCGTCTACTTCTATATTGAAATTGGAAGATGTCATTACGGCCATTGGCAGCAATATGCAAACAAATTTTACTTTTAAGGAAATGCAAAGTTTTGTCAGTTATGGCATGGCGAAGGATTTAGCGATGGAGACGGTTAACTTTGACGGGGAGGGAACCTATTTGGATGATGGCGGATGGTATTATATGGTAGAGGATGACAACAGAGTTGAAATCAGCAATAAGCTGCGAAGGCACCTCGATCTCTCTCCAAACAATGAGGTAACTGATTATGCAGAGGACGATGAAGAAGAGATCGTTTATTAAAATGCTTTTATTGTCCGGGTGGAAAATATGATATGATGGCAGAAACACTGGACGAGAGGTGACTCCAAATGACACGTGTCATTACCTATGGCACCTTTGACTTACTTCATGAAGGACATATCAATATACTGCGCCGGGCAAAAGCGATGGGGAATTTTCTCATTGTCGGCCTCTCCACGGATCATTTTAACGGGGTGAAAAATAAGAAGGCATATCATACGTATGCGCAGCGGAAAATTGTACTTCAGGCTATTCGCTATGTTGATCAAATCATCCCTGAAAATACATGGGAACAAAAAATGGAAGATGTCAAACAGTATGATGCAAATATTTTAGTGATGGGAGACGACTGGGAAGGAGAATTTGATTATCTCAAAGCGTATTGTGAAGTCATTTACCTCCCTAGAACAAAAGGCATTTCCACCACCAAAATTAAAGACGATTTGTTCTGAAGGTTACTGGGGCTGCGCTAAATGCTCGCCCCACCGTAAAGCGTTGTCACTCCCCGAAATCCCTCGAATTTTCTCGGAATTTCAATAAATTGCAAGCATTATTTACAGTATTTGGCATCGTGAAAACGTGACTTTTTTTGTTTCTTTGAATCTTTTTTTCCTTACATACGTCTATATATATGAGAGTCTTTTCGAATGGCTTTAGAGCGTAGCAAAATACGTATTTACCTTTTGTGAGATTCATAGTACAATATAAGTTGGTTTATGGTAAAATGGAAACAAAGATAAAGGAGAGCCCTAAATGGATAGAAACAATGAGACAAGAAGCAGGATGGTGAAACAGAAAAAAAAGCGCAGATTGCGTAAGAGAGCCCTCTTTATACTGATCCCACTTGTTACGCTTTTTCTTGGCGTTGTAAGTTATGGCACGTATTTATATTTGAAGGCAGACTCCGTACTATCCGATTCCTATGTAGATGATAATGTAGAAAAATCCGATTTAAGAGAAGAAAAAGTCGATCCACAAGTTGACAATGTTTCTATACTGATTATGGGTGTGGACGCAAATGACCACAGAGACAACACTGAAACTGCAAGAACAGACGCACTCATGGTTGCAACGTTGAATGAAGAAGATAAAAGTGTGAATCTCGTAAGTATCCCGCGTGATTCCTATGTGCATATTCCTGAAGTGGGTTACGAAGACAAAATTAACCATGCACATTTTTATGGCGGACCAAGTGCAACAAGAGAAACAGTAGAAAATTTACTGGATATTCCCATTGATTATTGGGTTCGTGTGAACTTCCATGCCTTTGTGGATGTTGTTGATGCACTCGACGGAATTACAGCGGAAGTACCGTACGAATTCACTGAATCTAATTCCATGGATCAGCGAGATGCGATTCACTTGCTGGAAGGTGAGCAGGAGCTAGACGGGGAAGAAGCATTGGCACTGGCTCGTACGAGAAAGCTGGACAATGATATTGAACGCGGTAAACGGCAGCAGGATATTATTGAAGCAATGGTCGAAAAGACCGCTTCTGTAAGTTCCATTTTGAAATTTGATGATATCATTGATGCTGTTGGTTCAAATATGGCAACGAACATGTCATTCAGTGAAATGAAAAGCTTTTTATCTTACGGAACAAGCGGATCTTCTCTGCAAATTGATTCTATGACTCTCGAAGGCGATGATTATCAGCCAGGAAACACATATTACTGGCAGCTGGATGAAGTAGCTTTGAATGAAACGAAATCTATCCTGCAGGATCATTTAGAGGTTACGAATACTGTGCAGGCAGAGTCGGAGAGTTCATCGGAAACATCTGAAGCATCCGGATCTGGTTCTTAATAATAAAGAAGGAATAAGCGCTATTTGAGGAAAAAATTCTCAAATAGCGCTTTTTTAATAGGTTCCTAGTCACTTCCCCTCTCTATATAAAACCGAAATAGCATAATCCAATTTTTCGTGTTCCATTCGCCTTGATACACCCTATGTCATGAAAATATTAGCAACAGTTCATTGAAGCATGAGGAAATATGATTGTGAGAATAGAAGCTGGGACAAAATTATTTTTATCCCAGCAATAATAATGACAGCCTATAGCCCGCTCCGGAAATATAACTTCACTCCATTCGTTCATTGTTTGTATTTAGAGTGGATTACTTTATATATGTCCCAGCCTTCCTTCTGTTTATCCCATCTTACAAGCTTTCTAGGAGCTACCGGACCGTTGCCTGACCGCCATCTACAGGAAGAAGCTGTCCTGTGATAAATCGGGAATCCTCACTTGCTAAAAAGACCATAACAGGGCCGAGATCCTCGTCAGGATCACCGTACTTTCCACCAAGCGGGATTTCTTTTTGGTTTTCTGCCTCCATCGCTTCAAGCTGTTCAGGCTTTAAGCTTTCACGTGCTGCCTCATACATTGGCGTATGGATAGCCGGTAGAATGGCATTCACACGAATTCCGTGTGACCCCCACTCAGCCGCGATACTGCGAGTCCATGACATTACCGCCCCTTTGGAAGCAGAATACAGTGTGGCACCAGCCTCTTTCCGCAAACCGGAAATGGAGCCATAATTAATAATGACACCCTTGGACTGATCTTGCATCGCTTTGAATGCTTCCTGGTTCGTAAGTATCGTGCCGCGAATATTTATATTCATCAGGAAATCATAATCTTTATCTGAAATCTCAGCTGCAGGAACGGATCTTTGTACAGCTGCGACATGCGCCAGCACATCCAGTCCGCCCATTTCTTCAACCGCCTTTTTAAAAGCAGATTGCACTTCTTCTCGCTTAGAAATATCACAGTGATAATAGGTGGCTTTCCCGGGCCCTTTTTCGGTTGCATCTTCTGCAACTTTACGTCCCTCTTCATCATTTACATCCAGTGACGTTACGGTGGCACCCTCTTTTACGTAAGTACGGACAGTCGCAGCCGCCATTCCACTGGCTCCTCCCGTCACGATGATTCTTTTTCCTTCCAATCTCATGAAACATCACTCCTTATGGCATCATTTGAGTTCTTAGATAGTTTTCCCATCAGTGGGGTAATTAAACGAAATGCTTTTGAATGAGTTATAAATAGCGGAGCTTGTCCTATAACTTCCACAAATGGACCTGTAGCTATATGGCGGATTAACATGCAGAAATTCCGGCAATCCCGTATCATATTTCATCCGACGGTTTGCCTGGGCAATCGCACTCAACGCGCCGAGTGTGGAACCATGATACCCGCGATATCTGGAAATTACCTCGTATTTTCCTGGATTGCCTGTCTGTATATGATATTGCCGTACAATTTTAAAAGCAGTTTCATTCGCTTCGGATCCGCTGTTCGAAAAGAAAGTCTGAAATCTCGCACCAAGCAAATCGCTGATTTTTTCTGCCAGTTTAATAGCAGGCCTATGATTCATGGTTAAGGGAAAATAAGAGAGTTTTTTCATCTGCTCTGCTGCTGCATCCACAATCTCCTGTCTGCCATGACCCAGGTTTAAACACCATAAACCGGAAGCGGCAATCATCCTTTTTTCTTCTGGAATATACCAGTGCATAGCATTCCACAAAGCTGAATCTTTTTTGGTCGCTTGATTCATCTCCGTTTTTGTTTTCATCTTCCTTCCTCCCGTCTATTAAAAATAATTTACTTTTATGGAGCTTAGACACTTGAAAGTCCACTATTTGCAATCGCTTTCATTTTGATTAAATAGCTCCTCCTTTTTTCTTCTTGCACCGCTCCTGAAATCCTCTCCATAAAGTCAATAAAAGAGAACCCCTCCTTATTTAAATTATATTTCATAGTGACATCATGACATCTGTACCAGTTAAAATACAACAGAATACATTTAGTATAGCAGATTAAATTTCAATATTATTTCTAAATTCAGATATTTTTTTCAAATATCCTTTATAAATAAGTTTTATAACTATCTGCTCTTACGTGACAGGTTAATCGTAAACTGATACATGTCGCTCCGGTAATAAGCCTCTTCGTATTCAATCACATTTCCGAAAACGTCTTTAATGATCCTTTCGGCAATTATCGCCCCCGATTTTTCAGGTACTTGAAGATAATCCCGGTCTTCCTCCAACAGCGCTCCGCTGCTTATCACTTGTCTCGCATCCGCAAATTGAATACCAAGTTCATTTTCCACCAAATCATATAAGGTGGCATCATCCAGATTATATTTCACAAGACGTTCCCCAATTTTCACGGGGTAATAGTGCCGTTCAATTCCAAGCGCAATATTGTCTGCATAACGCACTCGCCTTATAAAATAAGCTTTCTCAAACCTGGATACTTTCTGAACATATGCTGGAGGTACTGTAACGTAATGATCAATCAATTTTGCACCCGGCTTCATCCCCAAGTTTCGTATCGTTTCCGTCGTACTGCTCAAATGTCCAAGCCAATCATCTACGGGGCGTAAAGAAACAAACGTCCCTTTTCCGTGTTTTTTTTCCAGAATTCCTTCCATGACAAGAAGATTTATGGCCTCCCTTACCGTGCTTCTGCTTGTATGAAATTCCTCCATAAGTTGTCTCTCACTTGGAATCTGCCCTTTATAAAATCCTTTTCTAATCTGTTTCTCAATTTCTTCTTTTAGTTGAATATGCAATGGGATAAAGCTGTTATAATCCAACTCCACTGTCCCACCTCCTTTCATGCTTGTTTGAACTCTTTTGTATATAATACTAGATATTTTGGTGCCTAGTCACATGCTTGAGCGCCTGAGTGGGTGCTAGGCACTTCCAGAATTTTGTTGAAGTAACTCGGAGATGTATTTCCCTACTTAGGAAAAAGATACGAACCAGCACGGCCTTCCATTAGCCCAATATTGTTAATGTCCGGTGCATTTTGAACAACTCATGGGAACTGGATTTACCATTCTTGATTTGAAATATACTCAGCATAATCCGCCAACAATCTTGCCCCATACCCACTAGCTGATTTTGAATAATAACCAGCTTCATCACTTTCCTTTACACCTGCCATATCAATATGCAGCCATTTTTTAACGTCCTTAACAAAATGACGTAAAAATAATGCGGCAATAATTGAACCCGGACCATCGCCTGAACTTATATTACAAATATCCGCATAATCACTTTTTATATTTTTCTCATATTTATTTAATAAGGGTAACGACCAAACAAAATCCCCATTTTTATTTCCTATTTCCTCAATTTTACGCGTTAATTCATTATCGCCAAAAACACCGGCCATTTCATTTCCTAAAGCCTGTTTTACTGAGCTGGTTAGTGTAGCGATATCCACTACATATTCTGCTCCAATTTCATTTGCACGCAAAAGCCCATCCGCCAATATTAGTCTTCCCTCGGCATCTGTATTGCCGATTTCAACAGAAAGATTATTATTATATGTAATGATATCTCCAGGTAAATAAGAATCCTCCCCCAATATATTTTCTACTACTGGGATAAGACCAATTACATTCACTTGAGCATGCGTATCTGCTAATAATTTTACTGCACCTGCAACAGCTGCCGCTCCTGCCATATCCATTTTCATTACACTAATATTTCTGCGGACCTTTAAACTTATACCACCAGTATCAAATGTTACACCCTTACCTACAAGTACTGTTAGTGGTTTTGATTGATCACCACAGTAAGCTAATTCTATAAAAGCAGCGGGGTGTTTACTACCTTTATTCACAGCCAAAACACCATGCATTTTACTAATTTCAGCCTCATCCAATAACTTCATATCAACATTTGAATTATTGAATTCCTTCTCTAAATATTTCGGAAAAGTAGTCGGGTTTAATGCTTCAGGTGTTTCATTTACTAAATCACGGGTAAAGGCAGTTGCATTAGCTCTTGTTTTACCACGTTCGATATATGATTCAATTCCAGTAATATCGTTAAATTTTAAATCAGTTTCTATTTTCAACTCTCTCGTTTTGTACTTTGAGAAAGAATAATTGCCTAACGTCCACCCCTCTACAAATGCAGTAATAAGCTCAGGTTTACTGATATAATCAAATGTTTTTAATAGTTCATTGAGATCAACTTTCCCTGATCTAATCCTGTGTTTCCCTAGTTCTCTTGATATATCACCTGCTAACATTCTAATTTCATCCAGTTCATAATTATTATTGCCTATGGTGACAATGAACGCTATTTCATCATCTAAAGTTGTTAAGAAACAATCTTTTCCAGTTTCCAGTGATAATAAGCGTTGCAGATTATTATTTTCTTTTACTTTTTGATTGTTTGAAAACAATACATTGATCTGTTCAGTCATCGTATATTTCACCCTTTGTTATTTTTTTAACACTAACCTGACTATTGATTACAAAATACCATCATCTCCCCGTTTTAAACAAGGAGATGATGGTTTTCATCATTTATTATCTCATTCTCTGCTTATTCCCATTTGGCAATTAACAATTCAGCATCAGCGTAAAGCGAATCGTACGCTTCCTCGGACATCTGCTCTGCCATATGGTCAAGCAATAAATTAAAGCTTTCCATATGCCTCACGACTTTTTCTGCTTCTTCCTGTGATTCATATTGATCCACTGCAGTTAAATGAAGAATTAATGACCTTACAACCTGATCATTTTCAAAAGCTCCCTCTTCATCAAACTGTTCAATACTTGTTATCATGCTGGCTGCACTGATTGATCCCACTTCTACCACTCCGTCACGGGCTTCATTCAGTATTGTCAGTGCAGTATCCACTTCTTCTTGCGTTGCATCCGGGTTACTCAGTACTTCTTCAGCTCCGGTTAAAGCATCCTGCAATACTTGCCAGCTTTCTTCCGTATAATCAGCCTCGTTCAGGTTTTCAGCAATGATCTCATCGACGCGATCCTGCAGTGCCGTTTTGTCAACTTCTGGATCTTCTGGATCAAACAGATCTTCTGGTGCGCGCGGGGCTTCTAAACCACCTGTACCAACCCCAACGAATGCCCAGTCATTAATGGTACCATTTGTAAATGCTGCAAGTCCTAATTTTCCACTAGATAAGGAACTATCTTGTCCTAATACTTGGAAATCAGGTTCTTCTTCACCATACGGCCAAGCTTTTGCATATAGCCTGTCACCTTCAATTTTAAAAATAACCTCATACCAAATATCTTCACCAACTTCAAATGGTAATGCGCCGCTGCCTCCAATTAATGTGTAGCTTCCATTTACATATTTGCCAATTCGTAACTGGTTTGCTCGTGAACTGGCATCCGGGCTTCTCATATCAATGTAATAAGCATTCTCACTGCCTGCTTCTCCAGACATGTGGAAGCCTACTTGGAACATAGTGTCTCCAACATTACTTGCCCGAACAACAGCTGAAACCTCAGAATCTCCCTCATGTTCACCAACGGCATCCCATGTTAATGCCCGACGTCCTCCGCCATCTAATGAATGCTCGAGTCTACGAGGGTTATCAACGACTTTCCAGTCACTATCTCTCCATAAGGTCGACCAATCTGATGGAGTTTGATCCAACTCATATTCAATAAAATCTGTTTCATACTGTGCTGCATCCTTACTTAATAATCCGGAACGCGCATTTTCTAATTGTGCCATTGCATCGTTGATGGCAGATTGCACTGCTTCATTCGGATTATTCTCGGCATTTTCCAACACATCTCTAGCATTTTCCAGCGCAGTTTCTAATGACTCCCACGTTCCTTCTGTATAGTCTTCTTCAACAAGGTTTTCGCCTTCGATGGAATCAACAAGATCATCCAGGCCAACAGTACTAATATATCCAGGCATATCTTCCGGTGCTCGCGGCGCATCTTCACCACCTGTACCGACTCCAACGAATGCCCAGTCATTGTATCTGTTACTGGTAACATGTCCAAGTCCTATTTGACCACTATTTGTAAGTGGGTCTTCTACTGTAATTGACCAATCTTGTGGTTCATCAGCACCATATGGCCAAACCTTTCCTTTTAACATGGATCCTTCACGTTTAAACACAACGTTTAACCATGTATTTTCATCTACAATAAACGGTAGATTTGCCGTTGTACGCGTACTAAAAGAGCCACCTAAGTTACGATTTATACGAACGTCATTATTTGTCCGAACATCTAAATAGTAACTATTTTCTGCCCCTGCTTCTCCAGTTGCATGCAGTTGAAGCTGGAAGAGGGTTGCACCACTTCCCCTTGGACGTACCAGGGCTGATACTTCAACATCCCCATGAACTTCACCGACTGTATCCCACGCTAATAATCTGCGACCACCTGCACTATCTACAAAATGTTCCAATCTATGTGGCTCATCCTTGATTTCCCAGTTACTATCTCTCCATTGCATTGTCCAATCAGATGGTACACCTGATTCAGTATCCGAGAAATCAGTTTGATATTGAGCAGGCTCTGTCTCTTCTGGCGGCTCCGGAGGCTCTGGAGGCTCCATTGATCCCGGGTCTGTACAGTCCTCTAATGGCATTCCTTCTATCTCATTATAAAGCGCCCGATCATCAACTAAAAACGGGATAACTGTCATCATAGGTTGATCCATCGTTATAAATACAGCATCATCACTTACCTGCTCTGTTTCCAGTGCAAATAAGTCAATATGACGCTCAATTACCTCTGCTTGCTTTGTATGAAGCAAATATCCACATACCGGTGGATCTATTATTTGTTCTTTTTCTGGTTCATCATCTGCACCAGCTAAATAAAAATCAGCTTTATTTTTACCATCAGCCTGTTTACGTATAGGCGCTCCATCTACCGCAGCTGCAATTTCATCAAATCTTTCCTGATAAAAAGACAAGACGGAATTATAAGAACTCAACTGCATATCAACTCGATCTTCGTTAGTAGCTGTTCCGGCAGATTCTGTTAAAACACTTATACCGTGCCTGAGACCTCCCATATTCCGAAGAATACGCACATCTTCTCTACCAGATCCACCTGGTCTCCCATACAATCCTGTTGACCATCCATCATTTATCGCATCAGGCATCATGTAGTCTTGTACCAACTCGACATTCAGATCGTATATGTCACGATCCACGTTAAGGTTACGTGGCCACAAGTACTCAATATCCGGGTTGCTGCCGCTTGGACGTTCATGGGCATCGATTGTTATATCTGGGTTGAAATCCCTTAATACTTTTGCAATTGTTTGGTTTTCAGGAGTTACTAGATTTAGATTGTCCCGGTTGTTGTCAATTCCCCAAGAATTTCTACGATTGTTCGCCTCACGCCCATCCGGGTTCGGTGTAGGCATAATTAAAACAGTTGAATTTTCAAGGACTTCAAGCATAGCAGGGTCATCCGTAAAAGCTAAATCACGTAGGATCTTAAAAGCTCCCTCTCGACCTGCTGGCTCGTTTCCGTGTGGCGTACCCATAATAAATACAGTACGGCCATTTTGAATCTCTTCTTTGGAGCGTTCAGATTCTCCAACATAGACCATATATATAGGTTTTCCATCAACAGATTGTCCAACTTCTTCATACCAAACCCTGTCTGATAGTTCTGCTACTTCATTAATAAAATCTATCTCTTCTTCCAATGTGGTCCACTCGCCACTGTTTCGGTCTTCAAAGCCAGTCGTCGGCAAGTCTTGTTCATTATCATATAATGCTGCAAAACTACTTGCCGGGATAAGCGTGAAGATTAATAAAATTGTCATGAAAACTATTCTATTACGCATTTGTCTTCCCATAGTTATTTAATGTCCTCCTCCAAAGTAATATTATTTCTGTTTAGCTTGAAATTCTTGGCAGCGTTAACAATTTGCTTAAGATAAATTAATCCTCATGTAGGTTTACATACTAATTTCCTAAACTACTTCCAGTACACCCCCTATTCTTCATATATTTTATAATGATAATATTTCTTAGTTTGTTACCTTTAATCGGTAAATTATGAATCTCTTTTATCTGTATCTACTATATTACTGTAACTTTCTTCTTCTATTAATCTGCCATATTCTTCAACAAAAACAATGAATATGAAACCGATGAACAATCAATTAATAAGGTATGGCAGTGTTAAGCAGTTTTTTCACCAACTTTGTGATTACACCTCTTATTCCGGTTTTATCTGTTGTTGTTTCACCTTGATCCAGTAACCTGTTCTTTAACTTTATCTTCATTCCCAAGAGTCAAAGATACAGGATGAAAAGATGATGAATATATCCCCGCGACAACTCCAACAGTTGCCGCAGAGAACAATTTCTGTCTGTTATTCCCACCCGGCAATCATAGATTCAGCGTCAGCGTAAAGAGAATGATACGCTTCCCCGGACATCTGCTCTGCCGTATGATCAAGCAATAATTTAAAGTTTTCCATATGTCTCACTACTTTTCCTGCCTCTTCTTGTGATTCATACTGATCCACTGCAGTTAAATGAAGGGTTAATGACCTTACAACCTGGTCATTTTCAAAAGCTTCCTCTTCATCAAACTGTTCAATACTTGTTATCATGCTGGCTGCACTGACTGGCTCCGCTTCTACCAATCCGTCACGGGCTTCATTCAGTATTGTCAGTGCAGTATCCACTTCTTCTTGCGTTGCATCCGAGTTACTCAGTACTTCTTCAGCTCCGGTTAAAGCATCCTGCAATACTTGCCAGCTTTCTTCCGTGTAATCGGCTTCGTTAAGGTTTTCAGCATTGATCTCATCAACGCGATCCTGCAGTTCTGTTTTATCAACTGGATCAAATAGATCTGCCGGAGCACGAGGAGCATCCGTATCATTCGTACCAACTGCATAATAAGCCCAGTCGTTTGTCGCACCACTTGTAACGTGGCCAACACCTACTTTTCCTTTATGAAAATTGTCGTCTTCCACTTCAATCTGCCAATCGTTTGGTTCTTCCTCTCCAAATGGCCAGATTTTACCTTTCAATGTGGATCCTTCTTTCTTAAATGCTACTTGCAGCCAATCATTTGACTCTGCTGTATAAGGATACTCGGCGGTTCCCAATACATCAAAGTACGCATTCATATTGCGGTTTATCCTTACTCTGTCATTACGTAAATCTAAATAGTAACTATTCTCACTTCCTGCAGTTCCTGATCCTTGAAGATGCAATTGGAACATGGAAGCAGCATAATCTCTTGCTCTTACAACCGCAGTGACTTCAACATCTCCGTAAACAGTTTCTGCTTCATCCCAAGTTAATACCCGGCGTCCTCCGCCCTCTGTTACATAATGTTCCAGACGGCTAGGATCATCCTTCACTGTCCAGCCACTTTCTCTCCATAACGTCGACCAGTCTAATGGAGCTTCTCCTGTTTCATATGCACTAAAGTCATTGGTAAATTGACTGGAAATCGTTTGTAATTGGCCAAAAACTTCATCCAGTTTTTGTATCTCTTCCAATATTTCTTCTTGTGTAAGATCAGATCTTTCCAATAAAGCCTCTGCATCACGAATTGCATTTTGCAGATACTCCCAGCTGCTATCAGTGAAATCCGCTTCATTTAAGTTTTCAGCTTCAATTTCAGCTAGTTTACCTTCCAGGGGAGCTCTATCGACAATGAGATCGTCTGGTGCACGAACAGCTTCAGCTTCATTCGTTCCTACCGCAAAATGTGCCCACTCATTTGTCACACCGCTGCTGACATGTCCGACTCCTACTTTTCCTTGAATAAAATTGTCATCTTCTGTTTCTACTTGCCACTCATTCGGTTCCTCTTCTCCGTACGGCCAAACTTTACCTTTTAAAGTTGACCCTTCTCGTTGGAACACCACCTGGTACCATTGATTACCTTCAGGGGTGAACGAAATGGAACTGCTTTGCAGGACTGAAAATCCTCCATTCATATTACGGTTGATACGAACATTTCCGGAACTCCGTAAATCTAAATAGTAACTACTGTCTCCGCCCGCAATTCCTGATCCCTGCAGGTGAATTTGAAACATCGTGTTCCCTGGATTTGCTTTTACTAATGCGGATAATTCAACATCACCAGTAATTTCTCCGGCTTTATCCCAAGTTAATACACGACGTCCTCCACCTTCTGTAACAAAATGTTCCAGTCTGCTAGGGTCATCTTTCACCGTCCAGCCACTTTCCCGCCATAATGTAGACCAATCTGACGGAGCCTGTCCGACTTCATATTCGGAAAAGTCGGTACTATACTGGGCCGCCAGTGATGAATATGCGTTATATAATGTGCTAATTGCACTATCCACTTCCGATTGTGTTGCTTCCTCATCTTGCAGAACATCCGTTGCAGCATTTAACGCTTGCTGTAAATTTTCCCAGCTATCCGGTAAAAAGTCTTCTTCATTCAAATCTTCTTCAACAATTTCGTTAATTCTTCTTTCCAATACTGATTTATCCACCCCATCTATTAAATCATCAGGAGCTCTTTCTGCGTTTTCGCCATATGTCCCAACACTAAGGTATTTCCAATCATTTATCATTCCTGTTGATGAATGACCAAATCCAACTCTGCCATAGTCGAGATACATATCATCTTCAAAAGTGATTGACCATTCTTCAGGTTCCTCATCTCCATAAGGCCATACTTTTCCATTTAATGCATTACCATCTCGTTGAAATACGACTTGGTACCATTGATCAATTTCCAAATCAAAATCTAAATCCTCCGTGACCAAAGTGGTATTTCTGCCACCTAAAAGACGGCTGATCCGAATGCTATTCTCACCATGTTGTTTCGTTACATCCAGGTAATAGCTACCCTCATTTCCAACACTTCCGGTACCGTGGAGATGCAGTTCAAATAATTCCCCCTCATTACTGGCACGAACTAAAGCTGCTGCTTCCACATCGCCATGCACTTCTCCAATCTCATCCCAAACAAGTAAGCGGCGATCTCCACCATCAGTTACAAAATGCTCCAAGCGTTTTGGTTCGTCCTTAATTGTCCAGCTGCTGTCGCCCCATATGTTTTCCCAGCCGGCAGGTGCTTCTCCAGCGTCATTATTTCCGAAATCAGTTTGAAACGCCTCAGGTTCAGGAATGCTTGGCGGATCAAGCGTACCAACCTCGGAACAATTATCAACTGCTAAACCATTCACTAATTTTATTTCGGAATTTTCATCAAGCATAAAAGGGATGACGGTCATCATCGGCTGCGCCATGGTGACAAAGTATCCATTCTCTACTTTTTCTATTTCCAATCCAAATAAATCTATTTGTATTTCCAGATGTTCTTTTTGCACTTCATTAATTAAGTATCCACAAGGCGGTGGATCCAATATGGCCGACTCATCATCCGGCGGATGCCCAACCCTGCCTTCCAGATAAAATGGCTGATCTCGTTCTTCCCCTTGGCGCATTTTATTTTCACGAGATTCAGATACTACCTCGCCAACACGGTCAAATTCCTCATAATAAAAACGTAATATCGAGTAAGCCGATTCCATTTGTCCAGCTACTCTTACCAGTGGTTCATCAGTCCACGAACCTTCTGTGAGTACCCCAATACTATGTCTTAACCCTGACATACTCCGAGTATTTGTCGGTCTTGCCCCTGGTGGATAATAATCTACGGTAAAGCCTGCATCCTCCAGATCAGGAAACATGAAATCTTCAAATAATTCATCGTTTAATTCTCGTAAATCTGTATCCACATTTAGATTGAGGTTACCCAACAAAGATATATTAGGACCAGAAATTCTTTCATGCGCATCCAAAATAATATCAGGTTTAAACTCCTGTTGTACTGATGCTAATGTTTGAACCTCCGGCGTTTTTAACATCAAATGATCACGATTCAGATCAAAATCATCCAGGTTCCTTCTTACGTTCCTTTCCCTGCCGTCCGGATTTATTGTTGGAATAAATAGAATCGTAGAATCTTCCATTAGTTCCAGTAATTCCGGATCCTCAGTAAACGCCAAGTCTCTGAGTAATTTTAAAGACATTTCACGTCCTGAAGGTTCGTTTCCGTGAAATGTTCCAGCAATTAATATATTTCTTCCTTCTGCTATTTCTTCATCTGTTCCCGGCCCCGGATTTGCTACTCTTACTAAATGTAAAGGCCGTCCATCTGCCGAATGCCCATGTACTGTGTATTCCATTCGGTCAGATTTTTGCGAAACTTCTTCTAAAAATTCCAACTCTTCTTCATGCGTAGTCCAACTGCCGTCATTACGAATTTCCAAGCCTGTTTGTGGAATGTCCTCATCTTCAATAGCTGCTTGTTCAGTAGAACTCAAATTCCCGGGCTCTACCATTGCCAGTCCATTCATTGGAATGAGAAGGAATGTCAAGAAAACTATTAAGATAGAAATAAAAAAATGCTTTTTATCCATAATTAATCCCCTTCATATTTATTTTTTAGTTCACACTGCTGGCCAATGGCAACGCTTTCCTTTTAAATTAGCGTTATGGAAAACAGCTACATTCAACCGGCCTCCTTTATCTTTTATTCACTGATGTTATATAGACTTTATGCACTCTATTAAACTGACAATAACAAAAAGCAACAAAATACGCTATAGAGATTCATAATTTTTAAGAAAAATGGTAATAAACTACTATTTTTCTATGAATGACTTATAGGTAAATTTCATTAATATTAATGTTTAGTAGGTAAATAGTACTTCATTCGTATTAGGCGGTCATCGTAATACATCATTGAGTGTGATCTTTGCAAGTTTTTCTAAAAGTTATTTCATTAAAACAAAAAAGTTTAAACCGGAGTGAATATCCCAGTTTAAACTTTCCCTGCTACTGAGTAAATTCAATTTTTTAAAGCGATATGTTCTACCAACTCTGGTGACTCGCGAATCTCTTATGCATAATTATTAGCCATCATAATAAGCCCTCTCAAAATTAAGAAGCCATCAATAAAGTTGTCTGTACTATAGTATACACTCAAAGGATCTCTCTTTTTCACCATTGGCATTGTAGCCGCTATGTCTGCAAATAAAGTTTTTGTAAATTGTAATTCAAAGTTAAACGCTTTTGTATTTAATTTGAATGGTTGGATAGCGTTATAGTTTAATAGCGCATTGGTTACACCTTGTTCAATTAATTCACAGGATAGTTCAGGGTGCAGGCTTTCACTCGTAACCTGATTAATAGTACGCTTAACCTGGGCAATAACAATATTATCAATATGTGATTTGGCTTCGTCAACAAGCAGGTTGCATCCTGATACAAAGGCTACGGGAACATCATGTTCTCCTGCTATTAATGCATTTAATCCAAATTCTCCGTACTCCTGATCATTCACCCTGATCCCGCTGATGACTCTGCCATTGTAAGTGTGATTTAAAATTCCCTGTGACCCACTTTTGGTATGATAACCTATAAAAACAGCAGCATCAAAGTTACTATCTATTCCTTCCATCATACCCAGCTTTTTAGGGGTACCCGAAATTAATTTTGCCTTATTTGAAAGTAATTCCACATAAATATTCCGCATCGTCCCATGTGAATCATTCACTATAATTTCATCAGCACCAGCCTCTAGAGCTCCTTTGACCGCAGCATTTGTTTCATGGGACATAAGTACTCTGGCCTGCTCATAGTCTTTGCCTTCTCGGGCTGTATGATCTCTATGAACAACCCCGGCGACACCTTCTATATCTGCAGAAATATAGACACGCATGATACTTTCACCCTCTCCATCTTCATTTTAATTATATAAATGACAAGCAACAAAATGATCTTTTTCCATTTCTTTCTTTTCAGGTTCAACCTGCTTGCATATATCCATTGCATACGGGCATCTTGTATGGAATACACAACCACTTGGCGGATTTAATGGTGATGGCAGATCACCCTTTAAAATAATTCTTTCTTTTTTATATTTAGGGTCAGGCTGTGGTACTGCTGAAAATAATGCTTGTGTGTATGGATGCAGCTGTTCATTAAACATACTGTCTGTAGGTGCTTCCTCCACAATTTTCCCTAAATACATGACACCTATCCGATCAGAAATATGACGAACGACACTGATATCATGTGCAATAAAAAGATAAGATAGATTTAATTCTTCCTGTAAAGACTGTAATAAATTAATAATTTGCGATTGAATAGAGACATCCAGAGCTGATACTGGCTCATCACATATAATAACTTTTGGGTTAACAACTAAGGCTCTTGCCAAGCCAAAACGCTGCCTTTGTCCACCGGAAAATTCATGAGGAAACCTATAGTAGTGCTCCGGGCGCATCCCGACTTTGTCCATAATTTCCATAACCCTGTCTTTTCGTTCTTTCTTATCACCTATAGATTGAATAATTAACGGTTCTTCGAGTATTTTCCCTATACGTTTACGAGGATTTAAGGATGAATAAGGATCCTGAAAAACCATTTGCAAATCCCTGCGAAGTTCCTGCATTTCTTTCCCGGATAGATTGAGTATATCCTGGTCTTTATATGTAATGCTTCCTTCAGTCGGTTCTGTTAACCGCAATATAGATCGCCCTGCTGTGCTTTTTCCACAACCTGACTCTCCAACAAGCCCATAAGTCTCCCCTTCATTCAGCTTAATTGATATATCATTAACCGCTTTAACATACCCTTTTACTCCGCCTAATCCCCCAAATACTCCTCTAACCGGAAAATACTTTTTTAATCCTTCTATATTTAGAATAGGTGTCTTTTCTTCAGTCTTATGAAAAGGTGTTTTTTCTTCAATCTGTTGCGACATGTTCTCCCTTCCTTCCATTAAGGATTTTTTCAGCATGCCAGCACCTGACTTTAGAACCTTCTTCCCCCAAAGACTTTAGCTCAGGCATTTCATTCAAGCATAATTCATCAGCAAATGGACATCTTGATGCAAACCGGCATCCCTCGGGAACACTGTCTAATGAAGGCACACTCCCTTTTACTACATTCAATTTTTTCGATCGATCTCCATCCATTTTAGGTATAGCTTCCAATAAACCGGAAGTATAAGGATGAAGCGGCTGCTCAAATAAACTTACAGTACTTGCTTCTTCAACGATTTGACCGAGGTACATGACAGCAACACGGTCACAGATTTCAGCTACAACCCCTAAATCATGCGTAATAAATATGACTCCCGTTTTTAATTCCTCATTTAAACGAAGGATAATATCAAGTATTTGCGCCTGAATTGTTACATCCAATGCCGTAGTCGGCTCATCCGCAATTAATAGTGATGGTTGACATGCCAACCCTACAGCGATCATCACTCTTTGCTGCATTCCTCCGGACAGCTCATGCGGATATTCCGAAATCCTTTTTTCGGGAGAAGGTATTCCCACTAACTTCAAAAGTTCAATTGCTTTGTTATATGCTTCTTTTTTTGATATATCCTGGTGCAGTAAAATAGCTTCGATAATTTGATTGCCAATGGTATAAACCGGGTTTAAAGAACTCATTGGGTCCTGAAAAATCATGGAAATTTCATTACCCCGAATTTTCTGCATTTTTGACATTGGCAGTTTTAATAAATTTTCTCCCCTGTATTTTATCTCACCCTCATACTTGGTGTTAAACTTTTCATCATGCAGACGTAAAATCGATTCTGCTGTTACACTTTTGCCACAACCCGATTCACCTACCACCCCTAATATCTCCCCTTCTTCAACATGGAATGATATACCATCAACGGCAGTAACAAAACCTGCATCTGAACCAAAATGTGTTTTCAAATTGGACACTTTGAGCAGAGCCTCAGTTTGCATTCTTATCCCCCTTTATTCTTTTGCCTGATTTTACACGCGGGTCGATTAAATCTCTCAATCCATCTCCAAATAAGTTCAAGCTCATTACAGCTAAAATGATCATTATTCCAGGAAAAACCGTCATCCACCAGGAATTAAAAATGACTAACTTTCCGTCATATAAAATGTTTCCCCAACTCGGGTCCGGTGCGGGAACCCCAACCCCTAAAAAGCTCAACGCTGCTTCTGTGATCATGGCATCTGAAAAAATAAAAGTAGCTTGAACGATCAAAGGAGAAATGGTATTCGGCATAATATGCAGCCAAATAATTCTAAATGAACTTGCTCCTTGTGCTCTCATCGCTTCAACATACGTCTGTTCACGAATCGACAAAGCAACTGAACGTACTATCCTGGCAATAGATGGTGTGAAAACGATAGTTAATGCAATAATTACATTTCTGATAGATGGACCAAGTGCTGCCATCAATGCAATAGCTAATAAAACGCCCGGTATGGCCATTAACCCATCACTTATCCTCATAAGTATATGGTCTAACGTTTTATAATAACTTGAATATAACCCTATAATTAAACCAAATAAAGAAGACAGAAGGGCAACCGCAAATCCGACGCCTAATGTGGCACGGGCTCCATACACTATACGCGAAAGTAAATCACGGCCAAAGTTATCTGTACCCAATACATATTCTCCACTTGGTGAAGAAAGACGTTCACTCACTGTCATCTCATTTGGAGTATACTTTACTAACATAGGACCGAATATAGCCAGAAGGCATAGCAGGATAAATATAACTCCGCCAAAAACCATTAATTTATTTCGTAAAATTTTCTTCGTTAATATTTTTCGTTGTTCCGATTTCAATTTACTTTTTATTTCTGACAGATCTACATTACTGTCCGTTTTCAATGTCTGCATTCTTATCCCCCTTTACTTACGATCCAGACGAACTCTGGGGTCAATCATTCCATACAATATATCAATAATTAAATTCAGGAAAATATATACAACGGTAATAAACAAAACCACTCCTTGAATAACTGCAAAGTCCCTTCGTTCGATAGAATTAATAACTAACTGTCCGATTCCGGGAATATTAAATACAGTTTCAACAACTACCGCACCTGTAATTAACGTTCCGAAAGTTCCACCAACTACCGTTAAAATCGGTAAAAGCGCATTTCTAAACGCATGCTTAAGTATTAAGCCAAAATTTTTCACACCTTTGGCGCGAGCTGATTTAATATAATTCATATTTAATACTTCTAGCATAGAGGAGCGGGTCATTCTTGCAATAAGTGCAGCTTGAATAGCTCCAAGGGATACGGCAGGCAAGATTAGGTACTGTAAATGAATCAGCAAACCTTCTGATAAAGGTCTGAAACCCGCCACCGGCAACCAGCCCAGCTGCACGCCAAATAACAGCACTAACAATAATGCCAGCAGGAAACTTGGTATGGACATTCCGAGTAATGCAAAAACCATCATGGATGAATCTGTTAATGAGCCTCTTTTATTTGCTGCAAGAACCCCAATAGGAATTGCGATAAAGAGGGAAATAATTTGAGCAAAAATGGCCAGCGAAATTGTAGGAACAATGCTATTGCCAATGGCCTCAGTAACAGGTGAATTCATAAAATAAGAAGTGCCCAGATCCCCTTGAAAAACCCCTGCCATCCAACTGAAGTATTGCTGATGTATAGGCAAATTAAGCCCTAAACTTTCTTCAAGTTCAGCGATTTGTGCCGGAGTAGCCTCTTCTCCTAAAATTACTGAAGCAGGGTTACCCGGGGTTATATGTATAATTAAAAAAATGACGATAGAAACTACTAATAATACAGGTATGGCGGATAAAATTCTTTTTACTATGTAACTGAGCATCTATAAACCTCCCTCTTCTGTTCAAAATTAATCAACTAATAATAGATTACTCTCCTAAGAGGGTTACTTAGGAGAGTAATCACACTTAATTATTTACAGATATGTTCCAGAAAATCCCGCCGTTTGAATACACAAACCCATCAACATAATCAGCCATAACGTATAGGTGGCTATATCTGCCTAATTTCGTTCCTGGCAGGTAATCTGACCATATATATTCCTGCAATTCTTCCCAGCTTGCTCTGGCTTCTTCCTCGGTATCTGCTGTTTCAATTTCTTCCATTAATGCATCAGCCTGATCATCTTGAGCTACCCCCGCAGTATCTGATTGTATATATAGCATTTGGGTAGGGTTGGGTCTAAATGTATATCCATTTACACGCAAATGCCAAGCTGATTCATCATCTACCAAATCAGTTAAGGATGGCCAATCATAAACCTCCAGTGATACATTCATCCCTAAATTCTCCAACTGTTCCTGGATTACTACCGATGAATCATAATAATGCTGGTAATCCCGTGTTGTAACTATTTTAACTTCTTCCCCGTCATAACCTGCCTCATCCAATAATTGCTGGGCTAAATCTTGATCGTTTTGATTGTAATATTCTTCTCCGGCATCCGTTGCCCATTGTACATTCTCATCTTCCATCAGGTTTGCACCCATGGTATATATTTCCGGATCTACAAGTGATGCTTGTAATATTTCATCAAGATTCAAGGCTGCATTGACGGCTTGTCTCATCGTCGGATCCGAGAATAAACCTTCTGATGAATTGTATTGCATAACCATATCACCTGCTAATGAAGGTTCTACCTGCAAATCGGTTTCCATCAATTGCTGATAACTGTCAAATGGCAGCTGATAAGCTAAATCATATTCTCCGGATTGTATACCTGCCAGTCTTGTTGAAGAATCCGGCGCAATATAAAAGTAAATATCATCAACAGGCGCTGTTCTTGCACCTGCTAATCCATCCGGTTCTTCTTCAAGCGGTTGATAATCTTCAAACTTACTAACATGGATATAGTTATCCTGCGCCCATTCCACAAATTCATAAGGACCGGTTCCTATATACTCTGTAACACCATCCGGCCCGGCTGCTTCAACGATCTCTTTAGGCATAATAGCACCAAATTGGCCTGCGTTTGCCATTGTACTCATTATCATTGAAGAAGGTTCATCCAATTCCAGGGAAACAGTATATTCATCCACTTCTTCAAACTCGTTATTACCAATTATTTCACTTGCCTGATTCGCATTTTCCTTCCAACGATTCATGGAAGCCACTACATCTTCTGCTATCATTTCTTCGCCATCATGAAACATAATGCCTTCTCTTAAATGAAAAGTAAATGTTTGATTATTTTCATTTTCCACTTCTTCTGCCAAGAGTGGTGTCGCCTCATATTCCGCATTTAATACCAGTAAAGATTCAAATACCATTCTTGCTGTATCTCTTGTTGCTGTAGATGTAGTCATCACTGGATCAAATGTAGGCGGCTGTGCGTTAAGCGCAATATTTAATGTGCCACCGGTTTGGCCGCCTTCTGTTTCTTCTGATTCACCGGATCCATCAGCTTCCGTCGGTTCATCTCCACTGTCACATGCCGCAATCAGTAACGCCAATGCTCCAAGAAAAAACAAAATAATAAAACTTCTTTTTAATTTCACAAAATTTCCCCCTTATTAATCTTTTGAAAGAAAAGTAAGTAATACACCTCCTTCATCTGTAAACCCTTTCATTTTCATGCCTCTTCAACTGAATTATATAATTCCATTAACTAAATCTTTTAGTAAATTTATCCAGGATAGAATTTAACTTATATATTGATAATATTGATAATATTGATAAGGCTGAAAACTGTTAAAAATATTATAACACACAAAGTTCGCTTTACAAGTGCAATTTTTTAAATGATTTATCCGTAAATATTATATTTTTAATAAAATATTTTAATGAATCTTTGTAAGGTGAAACAAAATGGAAAATTTGCGTCTCTTTCTCACGAACGTGATATTTAATATATTAATGGGGAAATTTTATTTGAAAAGTAGTATGACAAAATCTATTTATAAATTGTTTAAAGTTAATAAAATTGATATATATGGAATATACTTTAGAGCTGTTCTGACACAAGGAAACACCACCCTGTGACAGATGGTGTTTCTAGAATTATTCCCAATGATTTATGACTAACTCTGAATAGTCATAAAGGGACTCATATGCTTCTTCAGTTATTAGTGAACTCTCTATATGATGATCCAGTAACAACAAGAAGCTTTGCATGTGCCTCACAACTTTATCTGTTTCATCCTGGTCTTCATACCGGCTTACGGCAGTTAAGTGCGTTGTAAATAAGCGTGTCATTTCATCATCTTCAAATTCTCCGGTTTCTCCAAAGTGCTCAACAAATTCTATTAATTCACTTGCACTAGGTGCCGGAGCCCTTGGCGCTTCCATATCTCCAATTCCAACGCCATAGAATGCCCATTCATTAATTGCTCCACTGCTGACATGGCCTACTCCCACTTTTCCTTTTACAAAACTATCATCTTCAACTTCTATTTGCCATCCCTCCGGTTCTTCCTCACCGTACGGCCATACTTTTGCTTTTAACATTGTTCCTTCACGTTTGAAAGCGGCTTGATACCACGTGTCAATTGCTGTAGAAAATGGCAAACTTTCTGATCCTAAAACAGTAAATCCACCATTTCGATTACGGTTAATCCGTATGTTTCCTGAATTTGTTATATCAAGATAGTAACTGCTTTCTGACCCTGCATCCCCTGATCCCAGCATATGAAGCTGAAACAAAACACCAATGTCATTTTCTG
This sequence comes from Virgibacillus oceani, assembly GCF_041521345.1. Taxonomy (GTDB): domain Bacteria; phylum Bacillota; class Bacilli; order Bacillales; family Amphibacillaceae; genus Virgibacillus_N; species Virgibacillus_N oceani_A. The sequence goes on from NZ_JBGOHB010000020.1 coordinate 31,512, forward strand.
ATTTTTTCACTAGCGTTGAAACTTCTACATCACCATAAATTTCGCCTGGTTGATCCCAAGTTAAGACCCTGCGTAATCCACCATCAGTTACAAAATGCTCCAGTCGGCTTGGATGCGCTTTCACCGTCCAATCACTTTCTCTCCACAATGTCGACCAATCGAAAGGGGCTATTCCAGTTTCATATTCTATGAAGTCTGTCGCAAATTGGTTGTTTACGGATTGTAGTTCAGCATAGGCTTCATCCAGGTTTTGTATTTGTTCAAATACTTCAGCCTGGGTTATATCTGATTCATTCAACAAATCTTTCGCCTCATCCATTGCATGTAGTAAATTGCTCCAGCTATCTTGTGTGAATAATGCTTCATCTAAAGATTCCATTTCTTCAATTTTTAACTCGAGTGGTGCTGTATCTACAACTAAATCTTCTGGAGCACGAGGTGCCTCTTGATCATTGGTCCCCACTCCAAAGAAAGCCCAGTCATTGGTAACTTCTGTTGTTACATGCCCAACACCCACTTTACCTCTGAAGTGACTATCGTCTTCCACCTCGATCTGCCACTCTTCAGGTTCTTCCGTGCCATATGGCCATACTTTAGCTTTTAACATCGTACCTTCACGTTTAAAAACAGCTTGATACCACATTTCGAACTCTGGAGAAAATGATAAACTTTCTGATCCCAAAACACTAAATCCACCATTTCTATTTCGATTTATTCGTATGTTCCCTGAATTAGTTACATCAAGGTAGTAGCTGCTGTCACTTCCCGCATCACCATATGCTTGTAAATGAAGCTGAAATAAAACGCCTGGATCATAGTCTCCTTTTTTAACAAGTGCTGAAACTTCAACATCCCCCGTTATATCTCCTGGTTTATCCCAAGTTAATACACGACGTCCTGAACCTTCTGTCACAGAGTGTTCCAAACGTCTCGGATTATCTTTGATTGTCCAGCCGCTTTCACGCCATAATGTTGACCAATCAAACGGCATCTGTCCAATGTCATATTCCGAAAAGTCTGTTTGGTAATGTGCTGCAAGCGAGGTATAAGCCGCATATAAATTTCTTACAGCTTCATCAATTTCTGCCTGGGTCACATTCTTTTCTTCCAGAACCCGCTCAGCCTCTGCCAAAGCATCCTGCAATACTGCCCAACTCTCAGGAGAGTAGATACTTTCATCTAAATTTTGATCGTTAATTTCATTAATACGTCTTTCTAACACAGACTTATCAAGCCCGTCTATTAAATCATTGGGAGCTCGCTCTGCACGCTCACCATAAGTACCAACACTAAAGTACTTCCAATCATTAATGACTCCGGCTGTGTCATGCCCTACACCCACGTTTCCTAAAATAACATATCTATCCTCTTCAACTTCTATCTGCCAATCGCCGGGTTCTTCTTCATCATATGGCCAAACCTTACCTTTTAAAGTGTTTCCTTCACGCTGCAGTACAACTTGATACCATGTGTCAACCTCAACATCAAACGGTAAAATTTCACTGTTTAACTCGGTGGTTCGTCCATTATATAGTCGATTAATGCTTACCCTATTTTCATTATGATTGTTAGAGACGTCAAGGAAGTATCCATATTCATTATCTTCATCCCCATAACCATGCAGATGGATTTGAAACAATTCTCCCATACTGTCAGAACGAACCATGGAAGCTACTTCCACATCACCATGGACCTCACCCACTTTATCCCAGTTCAGTAATCGTTTTCCTTCCCCTTCATTGACAACATGCTCTAATCTTTTTGGTTCATCTTGCACTACCCAGTCACTGTCACCCCAATACTCTGTCCAATCATGCGGTATATCTCCAGCATCATATTCGGTGAAGTCTGTGTTAAATTGTTCTGGCACAGGCAGAGCAGGTGGGTCTAAGGATTCTAATTCTGAACAATCCTGCACAGCTAAACCATTAGCTCTTTTATATATAGAGTTTTCATCTAATATAAATGGTACAACGGTCATCATTGGCTGATCCATCGTAATAAAGAAACCATTATTTACTTCTTCAACTTCCAATGAAAATAAATCTATTTGTGTACTAATCCTTTCCTTTTGTCTCTCATTAATTAAATAACCACAGGCAGGCGGATCTAGAATATCCGATTCATCCTCAGGGAATTCATCTTCCTCTCCATCTAAACCAACCATTCCATCTAAGTAAAATGGTTCGGATTGCTCTCTGCCAATTCTTTGCTTATTTTCACGCGACTTTCTTACAACTTCTCCTACATCATCGAAACGTTCACTATAAAATCGTAAAATAGACTCAACGGATTGCATCTGTCCATCAACTCTTACAAGCGGTTCATCGGTCCATGAACCTTCAGTCAAAATACCAATACTATGTCTTAATCCTGTCATACCACGTATATTTCCGGGCCTCCCACTAGGGGGATAGTAATCATAGGTAAAGCCCCCCTTTTCCAGGTCAGGAAACATATAATTATCAATTAAGTCAAAATTTAATGCCTGCAAATCTGAATCGACATTAAGGTTTAAATTTCCTAACACAGAAATATTCGGACCTGATATTCTTTCATGAGCATCCATTACAATATCGGGTTTAAATTCATTCTGGATTTCTGCAATTACCCGGTGTTCCGGTGTCATAAAGAAAATGGAATCTCCATTTGGATCAATGTCATCCTGAACTCTTCTAATATTAGCTTCCCTTCCATCAGGATTTGCTGTTGGAAGAAACAGTATAGTAGATTTCTCCAGTAACTCTATCATTTCCGGATCTTCAGAATAGGCTAAATTTCTCATTGTTTGTAAAGCCATTTCACGGCCGGATGGTTCATTTCCATGAATAGTTCCCATAATAAAAATGTTTCTTCCTTCTGCGACCTCTTCATTTGTGCCGGGACTTGGGTAGCCTACTTTCACTAAATGCATCGGTAGACCCTCTGCGGAATGTCCGTAAACTTCATATTCCATACGGTCGGACTTTTGAGATAATTCTTCCAGAAAATCCAATTCCTCCTGATGGGTTGTCCAACTTCCATCGTTACGTATCTCTAATCCCGTTTCGGGTGGTTCTTCATCTTGAGCGTATACTTGTCCGTTTAATGGTGATAAAAAAAAGAAAAAGATTGCTGCTAATAATCCAAGATTTATCTTCTTTATCATTATTGTTAACTCCTCCTAAGATCCTAAGCACTCATAAAACAAATTACTACTATATAGCCACATAGGTAATCGACTGTTAAAAAAACACATCTTAAATATAACCACCTTCAATTAAGTCATATATATCCCCCCCATTTTCAAAGTTTTGAATTCACAGGTATTATCGTAAACTAGTATAGCAGATTGTATTTTCAAATTGTTTAAAATTCTTAAAATTAGTATATTTATGCTATTACTAGTTTTTATATTAAGGTATATTGATCTAGATGATATATTTAAAATGAATCTAATGTATTATGCTATTTGTCATATATAAGAATATTGGTACGTAGTAACACACAAGGTTTTATTTACAGGTATAGATCTATTGAATGGAAGTGTTCACTATTGAATTGCTGATTGTCTTAATCCTATTATGTGCTGTGCCCGTTAATATTGGCTATTTTAATTACATATTTTCTAGTTTAAAGATTTAATGGAAACCCTTATTGCACGTCTTAAAATTAGTTTCATTTATACAATTCAATTAAATAATCCTTGCTTTGCGAAGGCTCATCAAATATAGTAAATATATAAAATAATAAATAGGCTCTATGAGTTGTAAGTATCTTCAAGAAACTAAATTTTTCATAATGTTAACTTTTCAGTGTAAGCGTTATCAACATTAGAAACTACAAATATTGATAATTCCACGCTTTACCATTACTCAATACGTTGTTGCGGGTTTGAGAGGAGGCGAGTATACGTCCTGCACATCAATGAGCATCAAATAGTAGAAAAACACAGGCTTGCTCTCACGGTTTCAGCATATTTTACAAACTTCACGACATTAATTATCAAATTAAAAAGTTTAATAAAGGAGGAAATATCATTGAAGCATAAAAACGAACGTCTATGGACAGTTATAATTATGATTATTTCAATTTTCATTATATCTGGATGTACTTCAAATTCAGAACCAACAGAAGGGGAAGCTGAAGCTGGTGAAGACAGTGTAAGTGGGGAATTAAGGGTTGCCCATAACGCCCAACCTCCAACACTTGACCCGCATATGACGACAGCAGGGGTAACGAGTGATATGAGCAGAATAGCCTTTGAAACACTAGTAACAGTGGACATGGATTATCAGCCAATTCCTATGCTTGCGGAATCCGTAGAAGAAAGTGATGAAAATGATGCATTTACTTTTCATCTAAGAGAAGGTGTGACCTTTCACAATGGAAAAGAAATGACGGCTGAGGATGTCGTTGCATCGATGAACCGGTGGCTGGAAAACTCCGCTGTAGCTAATGAAGCTTTTGGTGATGCGGAATTTGAAGAAATTGATGAATATAAGGTTGTTTTAGAACTTGAGGGATCATCCTCCATTGCATTAGATGTATTGGCCTCAAAAGAACAATTTGCAGCCATTATGCCGAAAGAAGTTATTGATGAAGCAGATCCAGAAGGAGTTAATGAACTTATTGGAACTGGACCTTATGAATTTGCTGAATGGGCACAGGATCAATATGTTCATTTCACAAAATTTGATGATTACCAGCCTCTTGATGAACCTGCCGATGGATTAGGCGGAAAAAAAGAAGCACTGGTCAAGGATATTTATTTCGATATTGTGACAGACGCATCCACACGGGTAGCAGGTATCCAAACAGGGGAATATGATATTGCTTTTGCCATTGCTTTTGAGAATTATGAACAATTGGCTGAAAACCCCGATATAAACCTTGAACCAGTTTATACATCCAATATGGATTTAATTTATAACAAAGGTGGTGGCCTAATGGAAGATGTTACAATGAGAAAAGCTGTAAATGCAGCCATTGACATTGATGATATCTTACAAGCATCCTTTTCCGATGAAGCGCTATTTTTAGCGGACTCCGGTTATATGAGTAATGATATTAGACATTGGGCAAGCGATGCCGGAAGTGAAATGTATAATGAGAACGATCCAGAAAAGGCTCAACAATTATTTGATGAAGCAGGTTACGATGGAGAAGAAATAGTTATCATGACAACTCGAGACTATGAGCATTATTATAATGCATCTGTGGTGATTAGCGAGCAGCTCGAGCAGATTGGTATAAATACGAGTTTAGAAGTATACGACTGGCCAACCATTGTTGATCGGCGTGAAGACCCTGAAGCATGGGATTTGTTCGTTAATGCTTTTCCATTCAAATCCGATCCTACTCAGCTATTGCAAATCAACTCGGATTTCGCAGGGGGAGTGGAGGATCCTACAGTAGTAGAATTACTCCATGCTATACGTACGTCTCCATCTCAGGAGGATGCACAAGAATACTGGAATGAATTACAGGAATATGCATGGACAGAGTTCCTGCCAATTACAAAATTAGGTACATTTGCTAGTATTTACGCTATCTCAGATGATGTGGAAGGATTTACTGTGGGACAAATGGGGCCTATGCTTTGGAATACAAGTGTGGTGGAGTAGAGGTTAAGATTTTGCAAGCAGGGAAATGATACTTTGTAAAATAAAAATATTGATGTGCAACAGCCTACTAAGAGAGGAGTAGCCTTTTTCGGCTACTCCTCTCTTAGTAGGTCCGACCCATGCTCAATAACGCTCCTTTTTCCATAGCAGCTGCGTAGGAGGTGCCTGATCAACGGTTCAAACCAATGCGATAATAAACCTCCTCAAGTTCAACCATAGTGCCGTCCTGCTCATAAGGGATACTTTTATACAGGCAACTGTTTGGGACGATTTACATGATTGCCTCCTACTCTGAATTATACCGCTGACAAACATCTACTCTCTTCAGAAAAACAATTATTTTTATTTTATCCGATCGATTTTCCTAAGACCTATCATTCTATGAAATGCATCGATTAGCGGGCGGCGATTATAAAATGTGACGCCGGCCAGTTCAGCGATCAACTGAATCCCGAGGACAATGATCACCATTGTCACGAGTGAGGACAACAAGGTAGCACTGTTAAAGATAATTGCCATGAAGCCAAAGAATATGCTGAAGCCGTAAATAATTAATACGGACTGTCTGTGCGTGTAACCCATTTTCATTAATTGATAATGAATATGCTTTTTATCCGGGGTGGCAATCCCCTGATTGTTCATCGACCTGCGGATAATTGCCAGGATCGTATCAAAAACCGGAATGGCGATCACAATAATTGGCACGATGAAGCTGAAGAAGGCCACATTTTTAAACAACCCAAGCATCGCAACGATCGAGATGGAATAGCCCAGGAATAAAGCACCCGTGTCGCCCATAAATATGTTGGCAGGATAAAAATTGTGAAATAAGAATCCGATAATGCTTCCGACTAAAATTACCGTCAGATAGACGACGACGATTCGATAATCAATCACTGCCATCACAAGAATACTGGATAATGCGATTGCTGACACGCCCGCGGCAAGCCCGTCCAATCCATCGATTAAATTAATCGCATTGGATGCGGCAAGAATCCAGAAAATCGTTAATGCAATACCAACAAAATCGTTGAAGAATACGGTACCCATAAATGGGATCGTCAGTTTTTCAATAATCAGGCCGGATGAAACTACCGTAACTGCTGCTGCTGTCTGTCCGATCAGTTTATAAGAGGCTCTTAATTCAAATATATCATCAAGCATGCCGGTAATGAGCATGATAAATGCCCCGATAATGATCGCATTCATTTCCGGTGCAGCCGGCTGAAGATAAATAAAGCCCGCGGCCGCTCCGATAAAAATAGCAAGGCCGCCCATGCTTGGTTTTATTCCATTGTGATTTTTTCGTCTATGATCCGGTTTATCTACTGCTTTTAATTTAATCGCCAGCTTGCTGATTAATGGCGTAATGAGTAATGCTGTTGCAGCGGATATAAGAAAGGCAATGACTAATTCCGTTATATTCCACATGGTCACACCTGCTTTTAGTTTAATCGTTAATGTTCTCATCTATTTTACCATATCTCGCGGAAAATAATAGAGGGATTGTTTAATGAATTGGCAGATTGTTATATTTCAAGAATTAACTTATAAACTATTTCCCTTACTGGAGCGGTTGTAATCATATTAGAAGTAGAATAATATAATTCTATCAGTCTTCCAAGTCCAGAAGAAGAAAGAAGTGAGACCCACAGCAGTTCACCCTGTTTTTCTAGGCTGTTTTCGTGTAGATTGTTGCTTTCTTAACCACACTGTTAAAGGGTTGATATAATGGGGTTTAAGGAGGTGTTCAAGTATGTGGAGAGATGTGTATGAAGAGTTCAGCGAACGAACCAAATCAGAGCAAATGGCGTTATTTAATGCTATGAAACAGGAATTATTTCCAGACTAGCCAAATAAGATTAATAAACTACTCAAAAGCATTCGTGAAGCCCGATCTGCTTCTGGTTTAGGGTGCGTTATTGTGGAAGTACATCTGTAAAAAGAAACGGTAAATACCGTTCAAGACAACAACTATCTGTGTAATGATTACGGAAAGTCCTTCAACGATATATACACCATTTTCAGGCTCTTTCTCCCCTGAGAAGTGGAGAAAATACATTGAACTAATGGTCGAAGGTTATACCCTACCAAAAATTGCTGAACGCTTAAAAATTCATATATCAACTGCATTCTATTGGAGACATAAAATCTTGAACGCATTAGGAAGTCTTGGTTTTAATCAACTGCAAGGTATCGTTGAAAGTGACGAGACCTTCTTTCGAGAGTCTATGAAGGGTCTTGAAATCCCATAGAACAGCCAAGAAACGTGGAGAAAGGGAAAGAAAAGAGGGATTTCTAATCTTAAAACAGCAGTTGTCGTGGCACAAGACCGAAATGGTAATATAATTGCTCGGGAAGCAGGAACAAGTCGTGTAAAGGCAGAAGAAATTGATACTGTGATAGGTGAATATATCACTCGTCTGCTTTGTTATGTACAGATACAGCAACTAACTACAAGAAATTCGCCAAACTAAAAGGATTACAACACGAAACAGTTAATGAACGAGTCAAACAAATGCTTGTTTCATCCTGTCGAAAATCAATTCACACCACAGTTGCAATGTTGAGATGTGCTTAACTAATTATTAGACGTATATTTATTGCTTCCAGGGAGTTTTTTGATGTTGTTCCAGGCTTCAATCGCCTCCTCACGACTTTTCCCTTGATTATTGGAGTCGGCAAAAAAATCACGAATAAATTGATTGTATTCAAATTGAGGAGCGATTTTTTTCTTGTACGAAGGGTCTTTCTTTCGTTCTTCTTCTTCATACCAAGCATCTTTAACATCTCGATACGTTTTTCCAATGTTGTTTTTAAAATAGTTTTGGATATAGGTAGAAAAATGAAAATCAGGGATAACTGTCTTGAAAAAGGCTCTTACATTTTGACTACAACGATGGTTTTCTGAAATGACTGTATCAAGACTTAAATCGACCTGTGGCTCCGACTTACTATTCACCTTTGATTTTCTAATTGGCTTTTTTATCTCTCCTGTTTGAAGAATTGTTTGAATTCTATCGGAAATCTCTATTTTTGAACCAGAAGCACTTATTCCACTTTCCCTGCAAAAAGATTGTAATTCTTCTTTCAACCAATAGAAATCTTTAAAACTATCTACACTAATATCTTTTGTTAGATTTGGTCTCATTTTCTACACCTCCATATTTACTTATTTCTATTACAGAACAATTGTTCCTGTTGATCAAAAGTAATCATAATCAAAAACAACAAAGTTTACGAAAACAGCCTTTTTCTAATATTGCATCGCCTTTGCAGCACTGTTCTTACAATTAATCCGGCACATTTTTCACGCACAAGCAGATTCGCTTGAAGCAACTATCCTTCTCGAAACATTATCATTACTATTTTTCTTGTAATAACACATTTGGGAAGTATAGGTATAATGGAATACGGAGATCGTTTAATAAATATTAATGAGATAAGAAAGCATGCAGCGGAAGGGGGTACAAACCGCTGCATGCTCTCTATTTATATAAATTTTGCTCGAATCGTGGAGGATACTTTCTCCACGGCCAGCACGAGTAAAAGGATTAGCAAAATAATCATTAATGCTTCATCAAAATTTCTTAATGACATGGATGTACTAAGTTCTACGCCAATGCCTCCCGCTCCGACAAGACCGAGTATTGTAGCTGAACGGATCGATTTTTCTACAGCGTAAAGACTTGTACCAACCATGGAAGGGATTGCCGGCGGCAGTATAGCACCGGAGATCACCCCAAAATGAGTGGCGCCGGTAGCTTCAAGCGCTTCTTTTGGTCCTCTATCCAATTCCTCAATCCGCTCTGAAAAGAATCTGGCACAAAATCCAATCGTGTCCACGGCGATGGTTAAAATCCCTGCCAATGGACCCAATCCTACCGATATGACAAACAATAAAGCCCAAATCAAATCGGGAATCGTTCGCATAGCGGACACCATCGTTTTGATGACGAGACGAACGGAACGAAATGGGGTCGTATTGGCAGAACTCAAAATCGCCACAGGTACGGAAAGGGCTACACCTATGACCGTTCCCACCAGTGCCATTTCAAACGTTTCAATAATTGCTTCCATTATAGGACCGATCCTATCCGGATTTGGCGGAAAGGCACTTATAACGAAATTCCCAATGTTGCCAGCACCCTGAATGAGTCTGGAAATTGTAATTTCTGCGTTATGTACTCCACTTATTAAAAATGCAAATACGACTACCAGAAGCATCCAGGTACCAATCGAAGGACGTTTCCACCTGGCAGGCATATGACTGTTTTCCGAATACCGGGATGTCGATTCATCCCTTTTTTCCTGTTCTGAATCATGTTTTTTATTGGAAGGTTGAATACTCAATCCCTCCAATCTTTCTTACATTTACTTCTTCGTATTTCTTCTGAGTGGTTTCCAGATCATAGATGGAATTCAAAAATGTTTCATCTATCCCATCTTTATCAGCATCGATAATTTTATTTCCTTCTTTCAAAGCAATGATACGTTTACCATACTCTTTTGCTATTTCCAATTGGTGCAGCACAGCAATGACAGTCAGATTTTTTTCTTCCACAATACTCCATAACAGGTCCATGACTTCTTTCCCTGCTTTAGGATCAAGACTTGCAATCGGCTCATCTGCCAAAATAACTTCCGGCTCCTGCATCAGCATTCGGGCAATAGCAATCCGCTGTTTTTGCCCACCAGACAACTGATCCGCCCGTCTTTTTGCTACATGGACCAATCCGACTCTTTCAACGGCATCCATGGCTTTTTCACGCCATTCACTTGAAGCAAATGAGCTAAAAGTTTGAAATGCAAATGTTGTTTTACCCATAGCCCCAAACAAAACATTTTGAAAAACACTGAGATTGTGGATGAGACCAAAATTCTGGAATACCATTCCTATATTTTTACGTACATTCCGAAGTTCTTTTTTTGAGATAGGATGTAAAGGTCGATCAAAAATATTTACGCTTCCCTTAGTCGGCTTTTCAAAACCGGTGACACAACGGAATAACGTGGATTTTCCCGATCCATTGTGGCCAAGAATAATGACAGATTCACCCTTTTCAATGCGGAAGCTTATATCTTTCAAAGCTTCCGTACCGTTGGGATATACTTTATTTAAATGCTCCACCTGCAAAATCGACATGCGTAACGCTCCTCTATTCTTCCAGATCCAGACCTAAGATTTCATAAGTTTCACGCATTAAATCATAGTCTTCATCCATCACTTCGATGATTGACCCGTCTTCATACTTATCATTATCCTCAGAAGCCAGGATGGCATCCAAAATTTCTTCGTCACTTTCAGACAGAACCCGTTCAAATTCTTCTTTAAAGCTATCCGGCAGCGTCGTCCCTAAAATAAATGGATCCGGGGGTAATGGCGGTCCTTCGTATAACAAATTCCATTCATCTTCTCCATCCAGCTCAACTAATGTATGATAGTGCTTTACGCCGTCTCCCATGGCGTCCACTTCTCCTGCTCGCAATGCTTCCAGAGAGGCATCTCCGAGCAGCTGTATATCGAAATCCTCATCCAGGTCATATCCTTCATCAACCAATATTCCACTTGGCCCAATATGCCCGGAGGTGGAACCACTATCCTTCATGGCAATTGTTTTTCCAACTAAATCATCCAATGTTTCAATCCCGCTGTCTGCATGCGTGATAAATACTGTATAATAATTTTCTCTTTCCAGCCCGCCAACCAGCTCTATCTCCGGATTGGCAATCTTGGATAATATATATTCAGATGGTCCTAAAAGAACCATGTCAACTTGGCCATATTCCAATGCAGTAGAGGATACAGTCCGGTCAGACAAGGAGAACATTTCAAATTCCACTCCCATTAGATCCTCCATTAACGCTGAAAATTCATCAAATCTTCTCGTAAGCTCTTCCATCCCCTCTATTCCAGCCGCTGCAAATTTTACCGTATCCGGCCAATCACTGCGGTCCACGTCTTCTTCTGCCGTTTCCGCATCATCAGAGTCTGCAGTGTTTTCCTCTGCTTCTGCCGTGCTTGAGGCTACATCTGCTCCCTCATCTTCTTCATTACACGCTGTAAGCATGATAATAAGTGCAAATAAAACCATGCCAATGCCTAACCATTTCTTCATCAAATTCCTCCTAAGGACAAATATCCATTCCAGTATAAGTCTAACAAGGGAATGTTTAGATAGTGTTAAGATAGTGTTTAGGTTTTGTAAGGAATCGGGGAGGCTGTTGCTGTCACTTAAAAAAGCTTGTAGAGAGTTGTATTTTCTCTGCAAGCTTAATTTTCCTTTAATTTCTTTTATTTCATAGATCTATCCACCCCATATAAATTCTACTCTAGCCGAAAATTATAATAACTAAGGTGTTTCTATTCAATAAAATGGGGAATATAAAAGAAAAGCTATAGTTTTCATTCACATACCAACAACGTTACACAACTATATAAAAAGCAAGGAGAGAAAAAGTAAGGTGTAGAAAAAGACAATTTAATTATATCTTTGTTGCTAAATATAAGCTGAATTTAATATAATCGAATTTCACAAAAGGTTTGTAATACTACGCATTTAAGTATACTCTGTAAAATTCGAGCAATAAATGTCTTGGTATTAGATATAATAAAATTAACTTATAAAGTGGAGGTAATCCCATGCAAATTGGCTACATGAATAAAAATACCAGTAAAACTACAAAATTACTTGCAAAAGCTTGTAAATACTATGATATTGATTTAATTTATTTCAATGAAAACAACGTTGATCTCGATAAAGAAATTATATATGGAAAGAAATTGGTAAATAATAAATGGGAGACCATCGAAATGAAAGAAATTCCTCCATATATTGATATTCAACCATACTTTTTTAAATTTAAAGATCTGATCAAGTTCTTAAAGAAGAGAAGTAAATTATCAATCAATAAACGACCAGGTTCAAAAATAAAGGTATTTAATAAAATTAAAAGAGAAGGAAGTTTTTCCCACTTACTCATTCCATATGAAATTTATACTGGATACGAAGATGTTATAAGGTTTATCAAGCAACACAAAAATATAATTTTAAAACCCATTTTCGGCTCAAAAGGCAAAGATGTATATAAAATAACTAGAGAAGGACGTAAGTTTTTGGTTGACTATCTAGATGACAAAAGAAAATATAACAAGAGGCAATTTAAGAGCTTTTTAAAAAATAACATAGAAGAAGATAGAACTGTTATACAAAAATATATTATTTCTCGGACCAAGAAAGACGAACCCTTTGATTGCAGAGTCAGACTTGAAAAAAATGGAAAAGGGAAATGGGAAGTGGCTATAATTTTAGTTAGAATTGGAAGTAACAACAAAATTGTATCAAATGTTAAAAGAGGTGGAGGAGTAAGTAAATTACCTTCCTTTTTAAAAGCTAATTTTGAAAATAGAGCTGGACAGATTGAAGAAAATATAAATAAGATTGCTCAAGAATTCCCTCCTAAATTAGAAGAGATACTTGACCAACGATTAGTTTCTTTAGGATTAGATTTAGGTATTAACCAAAGTGGGAAACCTTATTTGTTTGAAGTAGAAACAGGTCCTGGTTTTGAATTTGGCTCAGGGGAAGTTGTTTCATTAAAAGTAGACCACTATAATTACATTAAAAATAATTAGGTGCTAAAGATGCTTAGCTATAAAAAAACTTGTAAAAAAACAGACATTTTCTTTACAAGTTTTTTATTGTTATGTCTAACTATCTTTTCTGAGTCTAACTTCATTACGTCCCAGTATCAAATAATTCAATTCTTCTTTCGGAATGGCATTTAAATCTTTCCTTTTAATGAAATAGAAGATAAGACCAAGCAAAATCCATGCAATTAATGCTATCCTCGATTCCATTACCAGAAATGCAGGTGAGCCCGGAATTAGCAGTAAACCAAGAAATACTACACCTGAAAGCATACCCAAACCGGCAAATACCTTTTTAACCGGGGCTACAACTTTTTTGTTATCCATCCCGCCTGAATCATTCCAGCTAAACATAATAAAGGCTGTATAACATGTGTAAAAATAAGCAATTGTTACCCCAACAGAGGACATGTCCACTACCCAAGTTAATGCTTCTCTTCCAAACCATGGAGCAATCATCGCTACAATTACGGTAAAGATCACACTGATATATGGTGTTTCATGTTTATTATGAAGTTTAGAAAATGCTTGTGGGATAAATTTTGCCCGTGACATTGCAAATAATAGCCTGCTTGTCGATATTATAAACCCATTTAGTCCAGTGAAAATGCCCATTGTGAGGGCAATAACTAATAAAACCAGCCCGGTTGTACCTAACAACTCTTGAATTGCTGCACCTGTTCCCCAAAGATGACCTTCCACAACTAACTCAGTCCAAGGCGCCGCCATAGCTGTTGCTAAAATCATAAGGCAATATAAGAGAGCAGCAAACACAAGCGCAAGAATAATTAAACTAAATGCTTTCTTTGAAGAAAATTTAAACTCCTCCGCTGCCTGTGGAATATTATCAAACCCGACAAAAGCCCAAGGTGCGATAGCAACAATTGACAAAATAGCTGCGAGTGCTGTGGTTTCAGTAGGAAAGCTAGGCTGCACATTACTAAAGTCTGCTTCCGGCTGAGCCCCGGTCATTAAGAAAATAGCTACTACACCACTAACCATAACTATACAAAAAATAAATTGCATTCTTCCCGAAAAGCTGCTTCCTTTAACATTAAAATAGCCAAATAATGCAAGAGCAGCAGTGGCAATAATAATTTCCACAAAATAAACATCCCAACCAGCAATCTGATACATATAAAGGTTTTCCAGGATTGCAGGAAAAATATATTTAAACATAAGTGCAAGGGCTGAAGCATTTAACGCAACAATACATATGTAGCCCAAAGTAAGAAACCAGCCACTGATAAATGCATGTGTACGTCCCAAACTAACAAAGGTATAAGCGAATTCTCCGCCAGATACTGGGAAGGTTTTAATTAAGAATCCATAACTTACAGCAATTACCATCATAAGTGCTGCCCCGAGGAGGAAGCCAACCATAGCGCCCATTGGTCCGGCTGTTGACATCCAATTAACCGGTTGAACAAACGCTCCCCATCCAATGGAGGAACCAAGTGCTATAGCCCATATCCAATGGGGTTTTAGAGTTCTTTTTAGTGTGGTTCTTTGTTCCATTCAAGTGCTCCTTCTCATAATTTATTAAATAAGGTTATCGAGAACATAAGTATAATATTCACTTCTGAGCATTGCAACTTCTGCCTCAAGTGTTTTTGTCGTAGGTGACCCATTTGATTCAAATAAATATAAATGACCATTTTTGTCAATTCCTACATCTAACCCTAAAGACATTATATGTGTAGCTCTTAATTGTTCAATTTTATACGGTAAAGTATCTGCTAATAGTTTTAATTTGTGAATGATTTCTTCATGTTTGTTTTCAAAATTAGCCTGTAAAAACGGTTCAACTTCACTTATTCCCCCACCTTGGTTAACGTTGGAAATTACTTTTTGACCTATACCAATTCTAATAAATATTTTAGCAACTTGCCATTTCCCTTCTCCGTTTTTTTCTAGATGAATTCTGCAATCAAACGGATCACCTTGACTGGTTCTCGATTGTACATGTTTTTGCATAATATAGCCTTTGTTTTTTAAATGATTCTCAAAAAAGATTTTTAGACCCTTCTTAGAAAGTCTCTTTTCTTCTTTTTGATAACCTAGTATATACGAATTTTTATCTTTATATAAGATATAAATGCCCTTACCCCTGCCTCCTTTTAATGGTTTTAAGACAATTTCAGAAAAGTTTCTCGAGAATTCTTTGATATCTTTATACTTTCTGGCTCTTTCTGTTGGAATAACAAGATGAGAAAATTCCGAGTCGTTTTCCAGCTTTTTTTGTAGTTTATTTTTAGGTAATCGGTTGGTGCGATTATCAGATAAAAAAGTTTTCTCAGCTAAATAGTCCGTTATTTTTTTATTTTTTTCTTTAAAGCAACTTGGAAAAATATCAATAAAAGGGGGAATTTCTTTTTGAACACTAATCCATTCGTTATTCACCAGCAGTTTTCCTTTAACTTTTCCTTTTTCTATATCTACATCCTTAGGCCGTATATAAATAAGATCTATACCATGATACTTACATAACTTAGCAGTTAATTTAGCGCTAAAGGTAGGTTTTTTTTGATTTCTCATGTACCCAATTATCATTTATTTAAACATCCTTCCCGATTTAGGTTTTTATTAACAAGAAACAGGAATTTGTATCATATGTATCATATACAAGTGTTTTAATCTATTATTAATTATTATATAGGCGATAACCCTAAATGGAAAGTTTGCACACTTAACTAACACTAACTCCAATTCAGTCAAATAATTTCTGTTAAAGAAGTTTATAATAAAAAAAATCCGAACTAAGATTTAAATTAGTTCGGATTTCTATAACTCTTCCCTATGATTTAACCTTATTTTAAATACTGTGGTATTTCCAAGTAAACATTAAAGATATTCAAGTCTTGATAAAGGTTATACATATTTGTTACTTGTTTGGAAGCCCAGCCAACATCTGTCGCATATTGGTGTGACGCATATCCGTTTTCATCCATTGAAGTCGGATTCCAACGCATTTTGTATAAAGTATTTTGACCAGCTTTGACATAATTATTACCGATAAAGCCGGCACCACCGATAATAGCAGCCTCCGGTGTATACCACCCTTCCTCGTATGCCCGGAATGCACCTCCTTGATGCGCATTCCCGTCAACTGCTCCAATACCGTACATGTTATAAGTAGTCTTTATATCTGTTAAACTACTTCTGTTGCTGGCATTAACCAATACTAGTTTTCCAGATTGATTCTTCCCTACTTCAACTCCATTTGCTAAAACGGATGAACCATGCCCAGTTTCTAGCAGTGCATGAGATAATAAATATACATCATTTACATCATGAGTATTACTGGCATCAATAAATGATTGCCCTCTGCCTTCAAGTATACCTTTACCAGATAGATAATCATTCAGCAAGTCTGCAGAAGCATCACTTGTTCTGGCAAGATCCAGGAATTGGAACCTTTGTCTTTCATCATCTATGAAGTTAGATGGATCAAGATAGTATAATACATCAGCTCTAGCAGCGTCTACCCATGTACCAGGCTGGGTTTCATACTCAATCTGATACCACCCGCCTACTTCACTTATAATATTAACTTGCGAGCCATCTTCCAGTGTTCCTACAATGTTTCCGTTTGTACTAGGTCCGGATCTAACATTAAGTACACTTGCAGTTACTCTCTCGTCCTCATCAATATATGCACCTGAGACATAAGCATATTTTTGATCTGTTTGAGGCGCAGGGTTATTTAATCTCATTTGAATATCAGTTGCTTCAGATAGTGTCAAGTTGTATTGAGTATATCTATTACTTCTTAATAGTTCATCTATTGTGCTTAATGTCACTTCATCAGCTATACCATTTACCTTTAGACCATATAATCGTTGGAATTCTTTTACGTTATGTTCAGTAGAATCTCCGAAATAGTTCGAAGGATTCTCTGGATAATTCCCGATTCCTAACTTTGACAAATTCCTTTTTAGCTCTACGACATGGTCGCCTCTTTCTCCATCTTGAAAAGGAGAGTTAAGAATTTCTTCTATTTTTTCTAATGTAACATCATCTGCTATTCCATTTTCATTTAAACCATAATAACGTTGAAACTCACTGACATTGTATGCAGTGGAATCTCCAAAATAATTGGACGGGCTTTCTGGATAGTTACCGATCCCTAATCTGGTTAGATTTTCTTTTAGTTCAACGACATGGTCACCACGTTCTCCTTCTTGGTGAGAAGAATTAAGAATTTCTTGTATTTTTTCTAAAGTTACATCATCTGCTATTCCATTTTCATTTAAACCATAATAACGTTGAAACTCACTGACATTGTATGCAGTGGAATCTCCAAAATAATTGGACGGGTTTTCTGGATAGTTACCGATCCCTAATCTGGTTAGATTCTCTTTTAGTTCAATGACATGGTCACCACGTTCCCCATCCTGATATGGGGAATTCACATTGTCATCCAGTACAGATAAGGTTTCTTCATCTGCAATACCAGTTATTTCTAATCCATAGTAACGCTGAAATTCTTCTACGTTGTATCGGGTGGAGTCCCCGTAGAAATTAGACGGGTTTTCCGGGTAATTTCCTATGCCGAGTTTGGTCAGATTCTTTTTTAGCTCAACAACATGTTGACCTCTGACTCCTTCATGTGGTACAAGTAAATCTTCTATTTTAGCTAATGTTACATCATCGGCGATTCCATTTACTTTCAGACCATAATAACGCTGGAATTCACTTACATTGTACTCTGTCGAATCACCAAAGTAGTTAGATGGGCTTGACGGGTAATTTCCGATGCCCAATGTTGTTAAATTCTTTTTCAACTCTACAACATGGTCGCCGCGTTCCCCATCCTGATATGGGGAATTCACATTATCACCGAGTACGGATAAGGTTCCTTCATCTGCAATACCAGTTACCTCTAAACCATAATAACGTTGAAATTCCTCCACGTTGTATCGGGTAGAGTCTCCGAAGAAATTAGATGGGTTTTTCGGATAATTTCCAATACCAAGTTTGGTCAGGTTCTTTTTCAACTCTACAACATGTTGACCTCTTGTACCCTCACTAAGCTCAAGGAGCTCCTCTATTTTGGCTAATGTTACATCATCTGCTATTCCATTTTCCTTTAAATCATGTAATCTTTGAAACTCTTTTACATTATGTTCTGTTGAGTCGCCAAAATAATTTGATGGGTTTGATGGATAATTCCCGATGCCCAGTGTTGTTAAATTCTTTTTCAGCTTTACAATATGATCACCGCGTTCTCCATCCTGATAAGAGGAATTTACATTGTCACCCAAAACAGATAAGGTTTCTTCATTTGCAATACCTGTCACTTCTAATCCATAGTAACGCTGAAATTCCTCCACGTTATACTTGGTGGAATCCCCGAAGTAGTTAGATGGATTTTCCGGATAATTTCCAATACCGAGTTTGGTCAGGTTCTTTTTCAGTTCAACAACATGGTCGCCCCTAGTTCCTTCCTCGTATGGAGGCTCATGAAGAAGTTTCAGCTTTTCATCTATTTTAGCTAATGTTACCTGATCTGCAATCCCGTTTTCCTTCAATTCGTGTAAACGTTGGAACTCTTTTACATTATTCTCGGTTGAGTCTCCAAAGTAGTTTGATGGGCTTGACGGGTAATTTCCGATTCCCAGAGCTGTTAAATTCTTTTTCAACTCTACAATATGATCACCGCGTTCTCCATCCTGATAGGAGGAATTCACATTATCAGCCAATACAGATAAGGTTTCTTCATCTGCAATACCAATTACTTCTAATCCATAGTAACGCTGAAACTCCTCCACATTGTACCTGGTGGAGTCCCCGAAGTAGTTAGATGGATTTTCTGGGTAACTTCCTATGCCGAGTTTGGTCAGGTTCTTTTTCAGCTTAACAACATGAGAGCCACTGGTTCCTTCTTCGTATGGTGGTGAATCATCTGCCATTATGGATGTTCGCTTTTTAGAGTCTTGAGGTTCTTCCTTATCCTCATCTTCTGAGTTATTTAAACCCCCAGTCTCTTCATTATTTGTGTCGTTGTTCTCTTCATCCTTGTTAATGTCTTCTGTTGCATTATTTTCATCTTTATTGGATTCAGATATGGTTTCCTCCTGAGTAGCTGTTCCCTTAGATTCAGCTTCATTGGATTCGTCCTCCGTTTGCTCTGTCCCCTCTTCAACTTCTTCCTTCTCCGAACTTTCTTGTTCTGGTTCTTCATTTTCTGCTGCAGTTATTGCTAAAGGGTTTAAGCAAAAAAGAGAAAAAACAATTAAGAATATACCAACTCTAAGTTTTCTTTTCATTTAGTTCACCTCCTTATTTTCTACTATTCTAGTATCGGCTAAAATAACAATCTTTTCAATAGCTTACATAAATATTACAATTGATATAAAGTAACGGATTCATTATCATTAGGAAAATCAACCAAAAAAATGAGCCATCCGAATGATGGCCCACTATAAAATAATTTTCACTTAATTATTTAAACCGAAAGAATGTGCTATAGCTTCTGCAGTTATTCTTCCCAAAAAATCTCTATAACTAGAATCGCTTAACTTCTGATTCTCATCGTAATTATCAATAAACATATACTCTAACAATATTGCAGGCATACTAGTGTTTCGTAATACACTAAAATTAGCGTCCTTTTTTCCTCTATCATTTACATCAATACGATCAATTAAGTAATCATGTATATCCTCTTGCCTCTCTCTGGTTTCACTGGAAACATTTCCATTATGAATATATGTTTCAAATCCTTCAGCCAAACCCATAAAGGCATTTACATGAAAACTGACGAAATAATCAGCTCCCCACTCATTTGCTTGGTTAGCTCTATCTTCAAGCTCAACAAATGTATCATCTGTCCTTGATAATTGAACATCTACTCCAGTATAACTGGACAATAAAACATCTGCTGTTTTAAGGGCAATATCTAATACTACATCTTTTTCATCAAGTCCATATCCTTGGCCACCTGGGTCGTTACCACCATGACCGGGATCAAGGAAAATTTTAACGACATTATTTTGAATAGCTTTATCTAATTCTCTTAATGTTACTTCATCGGCAATTCCATTAATATTTAACCCATATGAACGTTGGAATTCCTTTACATTATATTCTGTTGAGTCTCCAAAATAGTTGGATGGGTTTGTTGGATAGTTACCTATGTCTAATTTAGTAAGTTTCTTTTTCAACTCTACAACATGAGTTCCTCTTTCTCCATCCTGATATGGTGAATTAAGAATTTCTTGTATTTTTTCCAATGTAACTTCATCAGCAATTCCATTTACATTTATTCCATAATAACGTTGAAATGCTTCCACATTATATTTGGTTGAGTCTCCAAAATAGTTAGATGGATTCTCCGGGTAATTGCCTATACCGAGTCTTGTCAGATTCTTTTTCAATTCTACAACATGTTCTCCTCTTTCCCCATCTTTATATGAAGAATCAAGGACTTCTTGTAATTTCACTATGGTTACATCATCTGCGATTCCGTTTACTTTCAAACCATAGTAACGCTGAAATTCGCTTACATTATATGCTGTCGAATCTCCAAAGTAGTTAGATGGATTGGTTGGATAATTACCGATCCCCACTGCTGTTAAATTTTGTTTTAACTCAACAATATGATCGCCGCGTTCGCCATCTTGATACGGAGAATTCACATTGGCTTCCAGTACAGATAAAGTTTCTTCATCTGCAATACCTGTTATTTCTAACCCGTAGTAACGCTGAAATTCCTCCACATTGTATCTGGTGGAATCTCCAAAGAAATTAGATGGGTTGTCCGGATAATTTCCAATACCAAGTTTAGTCAGGTTCTTTTTTAGCTCTACAACATGTTGACCTCTGGCACCCTCCCCAAGCTCAAGAAGCTCTTCTATTTTGGCTAATGTTACATCATCTGCGATTCCATTTTCCTTTAAATCATGTAATCTCTGAAATTCTTTTACATTATTTTCTGTTGAGTCACCAAAATAGTTGGATGGGCTTGATGGATAATTTCCAATTCCCATTGTTGTTAAATTCTGTTTCAGCTCAACAATATGGTCACCGCGTTCTCCATCCTGATATGGAGAGTTAACATTGGCGTCTAGTACAGATAAGGTTTCTTCATCTGCAACACCTGTCACTTCTAATCCGTAGTAGCGCTGAAATTTCTCCACATTGTATTTGGTGGAGTCTCCGAAGAAATCAGATGGGTTGTCTGGGTAATTTCCAATACCAAGTTTAGTCAGGTTCTTTTTCAATTCTACAACATGGTCGCCCCTGCTTCCTTCTCCGTATGGAGGTTCATGAAGAAGTTCCAACTGTTCATCTATTATGGCTAATGTTACATCATCTGCGATTCCATTTTCCTTTAATCCGTGTGAACGCTGGAATGCTTTTACATTATTCTCTGTAGAATCTCCAAAGTAATTAGACGGGCTCGATGGATAATTCCCGATACCTAGTGTTGTTAAATTTTGTTTTAATTCAACAACATGGTCGCCGCTTTCGCCATCCTTATATGGAGAATTCACATTGTCTTCCAATACAGATAAGGTTTCTTCATCTGCAATACCTGTCACTTCTAACCCGTAGTAACGCTGAAATTCTTCCACATTGTATTTGGTGGAGTCTCCGAAGAAATCAGATGGGTTTTCCGGATAATTTCCAATACCAAGTTTTGTCAGGTTCTTTTTCAGTTCTACAACATGGTCGCCCCTGCTTCCTTCCTCGTAGAGTGGTGAATCATCATCAGCCGCCTGTATGGATACTTCGTCCTCTGACTCAATAGAGTCTTGAGGTTCTTCCCGTTCCTCATCTTCTATGTTTTTTACATCATCGGAGGCTTCATCTTTTGTCTCGTTGTTTTCTTGATTCTTATTGCTGTCTTCTGTTTCGTTATTTTCTTTTTGTCCCGTTTCGGCATCGTTTGCTTCATCTATTACTTCTTCTTCCTTGGCTTCAGGTTCCTCCTGAGTAGCTGATTCCTCAGATTCAACTTCATTGGATTCTTCCTCCGTTTGCTTTGTCCCCTCTTCAACTTCTTCCTTCTCCGAACTTTCTTGTTCTGGTTCTTCATTTTCTGCTGCGGTTATTGTTAAAGGGGTTAAGCAAAAAAGAGAAAAAGCAATCAATAATATACCAACTCTAAGTTTTCTTTGCATTTAGTTCACCTCCTTATTTTCTACTACTCTAGTATCGGACAAAATGATATTCATTTCAACATAAATTATTTGTTATATAAGGATTTTTTCCTTATTCAACATTTATGAGTCTTACGCATTTCTGTCAATAAAAAAACTAAACTAGTAAAGTTTTTAATTTAAGAAATTTATGGCATCTTTAATAAGCTCAATAATAGTGATTGTGATTGTACTGATAATTTACCTTTAGATAGTTCCTTTTGTCATTTCAAGTATAAAAGATACGATTTTAAACAGCATAAGATTACGAGGAATTTACGAAAGATATAAATTAATCAAATTTTATAATGTAAATTGATACAAGAAAAATTAAAGCCTAGCCCCACTCGAAGACCGGAACTAGCCTTTCCTTTTTCCAATGTCTACTAGACAGGGCGCACTCCTCTCAGCATCTCCGTAGTTATCTATTGTTTATTCAAATTGAATTATCCTTTCTATTTTATATAATTGATTAGAGTAATTAGTTACTTTTATTCTCAGCTCATTTTTTCATGTTTGGCTCGCTTCCCATAGTTTTTCATAGTATTATTAGAATCAAAAGCAATATTTTAACGTCTAAAATTGCATGTTAAATATAAGGTACTTAATCGAAATACAATTCTCATTTGGAGGTTAATATAATTGAAGGAAAAGCAACTTTACCAAGATCTAGGATTTAAAACAAAATCAAAACATTTCAAACGATATCTAAATGCTGGTTTATTAAATGATATTGATAAACCTTATATAGAAGAAACCCAACGTTATTGGCAAAATCATTATGGCCAAATGATTGAGCCTTCTTTAAATATGGCATTTATGAACCTAACCGGTAAAAAAGGCACAAAAATTATTCCTGGAACAGTAATGTGGGACGAAATTATTCCCTTTTTCAATGACTTAAGTATAACACCTGGATATAGAGACAAAAATATTTATGACATTTTAATGAAAACTCCTCGTTCAGTGAGTACAGTTTTAAAGTGTGTTAGGAAACATTATTTTGATTCATCAAACAGTAATATAGATGAATTAAATGCCAAAGAAAAGCTGTTAGCTTATAAATCATTAATCATTAAACCAAGCAACAATAATAACGGAGTTGGCATTGAAAAACTCATAATTAAAAATAACCAGATATTATTGAATGGCCAAGTGGTTACAATTAATGATTTAGCTAATATTTATGATTCAAATTTTATTGTTCAGGAAGTAATAAAACAACATTCAATTATGGCAGCTCCGCATCCTTCATCGGTTAATTCCCTCAGAATGGTAACATTTAGATGGAAAGGCAACATACATCACCTTTTAACATTTGCACGATTTGGAGCAAATAATGATGTTAAAGATAATGCGGGTACTGGTGGCGTCTGTCTAGGCGTAACTGATACAGGATGTTTTTTAGACTTAGCAATAGATGAAAAGACACAAACCTATACACATCATCCTACGACCAATTTCTGTTTTGCTGAACTTGATCAAATACCTAACTTCGAAGAATTCAAAGATTTTGTTATTACATCTCATAAAGATATTATCCATCATGATTTTATATCTTGGGATGTAGCAGTAGGTGAGGATGGTCGCCCTATTTTTATTGAAGCTAACTTTGCAGGAGCTACTTGGCTGTATCAATTAGCAGCCCAGAAACCTATTTTTGGTGAACTAACAGATGAAGTCCTTCATTATGTAGCCAATGAAAAAGAAAGAATTTCTTTTTCATACATACAACAACTAAAAAATAGAGATAAAGCAATTAAAAGACAAGATAAAAAAATAGTAAAGATGGAAGAAGAAGTTAGTAATTATAATAGTGCTGAAATAATTTTAAGGAAAAAATTAAGCAAAATAAAAAAGAAAAACAAAAAACTTGAGCATTCATTGAAAGATAACGAAAAAAAATTAGAAGAGATAAATATGCAATACAATAATTTGAAGAATTCCAAGACATTTAGATACACACAACCTGTACGAACTATCATTAGTAAATTTAAAAATAAAAAAGGTAAACCAAGAAGTTCTGAGTGAGTATAATAAAGGGCAAAAAAGCACTTATCATTGTCTATTAGTTCTTAAAAAACAGAAAAGATCACACTTAATACTTTCATTAATCAACATTCAAAGTATTATATACTATTATGAAAGTGTATTGTAAATTATTATGATGGGAGAGTTTATAGTATTGTTAACTTCCACAAATTCTTTTGGAGCAACGGAGGCAGCAACAAATCCAAATCAAGGTAGTAGCTTAGTTTTAATTGGAGGCAAATTGGGAATCGGCGAACATGCACAGAAGATATATAAAAAGATAGTTGAATTGGCTGGAGGAAAAGAAGGAAAAATTGGAGTGATTACTTCAGCTCGTACTCCATATGATTGGGACTGTGAAAAAAAAGGAGACTCGACAGATGGAGGTTGTAACGATCCGAAGGCAGGTAACAGTAAAACAGTTGCAAATAATTATATTGAACTCTTAAATAAGTACGGAATCCATGCTGAATGGATACCAGTTGACTTAGCAAATGTAGAAATAGCAGATAATGAAAAATGGGCTCATCGTATAGCAAAAGGGGAATTCAGTGGTTTCTTTTTTGGAGGCGGTAAACAATACCAATACATAGAATCGTTTTATCGGGAAAATGATGAAGGGGAAAGTACTGATAGTGTAGTGCTAGAGGCGATTCGAGATCAATTTACATCAGCGGGAACGATGATTGCTGGAACTTCAGCAGGAGCAGCAGTTCAATCTTTAGATGATATGATTATAGGTGGCTCAAGTGACCGAGCTATCGTTGAAGGAGCTCAGAAAGACTACCAATCTGATTCATCTGTTCTCACATACATAGAAGAAGGAGGTTTTGGTTTTTTCAACTATGGGATTGTGGATTCTCATTTCTCGGAAAGAGGTCGTGAAGGACGTGCTATTCGATTAGCTTCCGATACAGGAAATGACATGGTATTTGGTTTAGATGAGACTACTGCCCTCGTTGTTACAGATGCGCATAAACCACAGGCAATGATGGAGATAATTGGTAAAAGCGGCGTGCAAATACTTGACCTGAGTCAAGCTATAACAGAAGAAGATGATCAAGGGTTGTGGGCTATAGAAAATGTTCAAGGAACTTATTTAACTGAAGGTGACCGGTATATACCACAAACCGACAAAGTGATTTTTCATTCTAACAAAGAAAATATTAGTAATAAGGAAGATCTTAGTGGCAATTTAATCCTTTCTAAAGACATATTTAGCTCTGCCAAACGTGTAAAAAATGAATTTATTAATACAGCTTGTCATCTTGTCGATACATTTAAATTGGATATGGCCTACGGATATACACGAACTTCAGTACCTCAATACGAGGTGGTTTTCAGTAAGTCTGAACATACCCAAGCCCACTTTGTTAATGAAGATGGCAAACGAAAGATTTCTTATACTGGTTTACAAATAGATTTGCACTATGCATATTAAAGATATTTTAGCCTTGTTGCTCACATCACTTTTCTTATTTTCAATTGAGCTTCATAAAAAAACTATATTATGGTATCTTTAATAAGAATATATTGATGAAATGAAGGAGTTTTTCTAATGCAAAAAATCATGGATGACTTATATGATGTAATCATAAATAATAAAGAAACTATTTCCAATTTCAAATTAGATAGAAAGAAGTATTATACAAACGACAACGGTGAGCTTGTAGTATTTATATCAATTGATAACGGCTATACACGATCCTACGTTGTCATGGGTAAAGGTAAAAACTTGAAGGATGCAGTAGAGAAAGCTGTTAATGATTATAAAAATAATACTAATGTCAATTTCAAACCAGTCTCAGTAAAATTGGATGTTGTTACAAAAGTACTTCCCATTTTAAAAGGAAACAGTAGAATTAATATAAGAAGAGATGAAGTGAAATATCGTCGTGGTGAGGATGGGCTATTATTGTCTGAGGACTTCTCTGCTGCATTTTTACCAGAAGAAGTTGAAGCCTACAAAATGATTCAAAAAAGATTAATTCAGCCGGAAAAAGTTTTTGATGCATTTGAGAAACATTTCTTATTAGACGATCAAAAAATAGTGAAGAAGTTCCTTACTGCTCAGTTCATGGATTTATATAAGTTTAGAACTGATTCATGGTATATCGATGAAAATGGATATTTACCACTCTTCAGAGGCCATAGAATATATAATGACTTAAGCGAAAAGAACTTATTGGATGCTATTGAATTAACAAAAGACAATTATTTTAAACAAAGTGTGAATCCAAAAGGTAAATTTGCGTATATATACAATCCTGAGGATAGCACTGTTCCGAGTAAATATAATATATTAAGACATGCAGGTACTACTTACTCAATGCTTGAAACTTATGAATTAATGCCAGATGAAGGTTTAATGAGAGCAATAGAAAGAGCCATTAAATATTTAATGACAAAAGTAGAAAATACAGAAATAAATGGAAAAAAGGCCCAAGTAATTGTCGAAAAGGATGCAGCTAAATTAGGCGGGAATGGACTTGCTATTGTAGCACTGGCAAAGTATACACAACTTACGGGTGATGAGCAATATATTCCACTAATGCAAAACATGGCAACTTGGATGGGAGAACTTCAAGACGATAGTGGTAAATTCGCTATTCACAAGCAGATTTTCTCTACAGGTGAAGATTCTGGTTTTGTCTCTCACTATTATCCAGGAGAAGCTATTTTAGCACTATGCAGGCTATATCAAATAGATAAGAATGAGAAATGGTTAGACTTAGCTGAGAATGAAGCCAACTACTTAATAAATGTAAGAGATGTAAATGAAGATTTGGATAGTATTGCACATGACCACTGGCTTCTTTATGCTCTAAATGACCTTTACCGGGAAAGGCCAAAAGAAATGTATTTAAAACACTCGTTTTTCATATGTGAAGCGATCCTTAAAATTCATCGCCTTGATCCGAACAAATATAATCAAGAATGGCTGGGATCATTTGGTTCCCACGAAAAAGCACCTTCTACTCCCACAGCATGTAGAAGTGAAGGTTTAGGAGCTGCTTACAGATTGGCTCAGGATCATAATCATACTAAAGAAGCTGAACAGTATAAAAATGCAATGAGAGAAGCTATCAAGTTTCAATTACAAATGCATTTAAAACCTGAATCTGTGATGTATTATAGGAATAAAAAGTTTTGTTTAGGTGCTGTCCATCAAGGTTTGACAAACTATGAACTTAGAAATGATTATACACAACATAATATTTCAAGCTTTATTTCATATTACAATATATTAACTAAATATTGATTTGTAAATATGAATATTACTAACTTGGCTATCTTAAAACCCACGCGTCAAATGACGCGTGGGTTTTAAATTTCAAACTAAACACAGTTAGCATTAAACCTTAAAGTTACTTGTAAACTCATCAAATTTTTTACCATTTAATAAATCCTTTCTAAGCCGTGCTTCTGCCATCCGGTACGCTTCACCTAGTTTATGATCGTATTCACTATTGAATAAATGGTACTGACCTGGTCTAGGGGTTGCTTCCCCAAAAACTAGTCCATCATGACCATTTAACATATCCATCCTTATGAAAGGTGTTGGAATTTTTGAACTTGCTTCAGAAACTAAATTTAAATCTTCTTTTGTAAATCCTGTACCTTCGTATAACCCCTTCCAATGATCACCTGTATCAATTAGATTCATGTCTGGATCCCAGAAACAAAAGTTTTTATGAAGACGGTTAGTTTCCAATACTAATAGCACTTCACCATAAAAACAGTAAAATTTAAGATCAGATGGTGGAAGAGTTGAGTCTGGTTCTTTTAATATTAATTCTTCAATCATCCATTCGTCTTTTGTAAATTGTGTGATTTTGCCTGCTTTCCAATCCTTTAATTTCTTCGTGGCATCAGCTTGGAGTTCTTCCCAGCTATTTAAATATATACCTTCTCTGGCTGATAATATCGTAGTTTTATTAAAAACCAAATATACCCCCATAGAACCTGTAGAACGGATAGGTTTAATCACTACCGGTTTATTTGGTTCCTCTATTTCTGAAAATTTATATACATTTGATTCTGCCTTTGGTCTTCTCAGGCCTATACTATCCGCGAAAGGATAGGCTCGATTTTTTTTATCTAGCTTCCAGGAATATTCCTTAAAGCCCAATCTGCTAAGTTGAGATTTTTCTGCCATTATTTCCTTAAAAGACATTGCTTTACTCAATTTAAGTTTATTTCGTTCAAACCTTTTTACAAACTTATGGCTTAAATATTCTTTCTTGACAACTTCACTTAACTTATCCATTCTTTCTTTATTAGTCGTTATTTTTTTATTTCCTGCTAATTTCTCATAATAATTAAAGAAATTTTCATCTATTTCATTATGCAGCCTGCTAAGTTGCTCTATATGGTCATCAAAAACCTGATCCTCTGTAAAGTCTATATAAGATAAATTTGCATTACCCATAATAACGTCTTTTAAATTTACTCCGGATGAATTACTATTTCTTTTTATTTCATTAATTGGGTGATTTGTAACTGTAAAATAATAACCATCATTATTCTCTTGAACTTCTAGACTATTCTGTGCTCCTTTTTTTGTCTTGCTATTAAGCATATTTAATAATTCTTTGCTCTCTAATTTATTTACCATACGAACATTAAAATTAGTAAATTTATTATCTGTAACTATTGGATAAAAGTAAGGCTCTACTATCCAATCGCCCTTTCTTTCCACTAATTGTAATTTTATTATTATACTATATGGTAGCGCTTGCATCTTTTTGTATCTGCCTAGTGAGTTAAAAACAAAATTTCCCATAGAATATGCTATTGTTCCGTTTTCATTTTGCTCTATGTGATTTGCCATATGCGTACCATGGGCAAAGACAAAATCAGCTCCAGCTTTTAGATATCCTCGACACGTTTGTTTTATTTTAGCTGTTACCCATTTATAATCTAAACCTTGCCAATGAGGATATACAACAATTATTGCTTTAGGATCTCTTTTCCTCAGTTTTGTTATCTGTTTTGTTATATTTTTTAAGTTTAATGAATTCACTCCCGGAGCCTCTTTACCCGCCATAAAGCCATAGTCTTCTTTATACTGACGAGACGCCCTCATACCTGTTAAAACATATACATTTATATTACTTTTTTCACCTTTAAGTTTAACTTTTAAAGGTTTAGATGCTTTTTTTAAGTTCTCTCCAGCACCGAAATTTTCAATTCCTGCTTCTTTAAGTCTATTCTTTGTTTTCATTAATACACTCGAGCCAAAATCCATCGTATGGTTATTTGCTAGACTAACAGCTGAAACACCAAGCTTATTTAGTGCACTTAAAGTTCTGGTTGGATTATCAAAATTCGGATAGCTTTTTCCTTGATTAAACCCAGTTGGATTTTCAGATAAGACAGTTTCTAAATTTAAAATAAAGTAATCACTTGATTTGACTATTGGTTGTATTCCTTCAAAAAAAGAAAAAGGATCAAGTTTTAATCGATCTAGCTCTTTCTTTCTATTAGGATTTTTTAAGTACCAGTCACCTAAACTGGTGTCTCCAGCAAATGTGATGGTGAATTGTTTAGCCATGTTTTACGCCCTTTCTAATACCAATTGTTTTATTACTAATAAAAATATAGTTTTTCTTAGCTTTTAGTGAAATATAACTCATTAGTATTATTCGATCCTTGTTGATAATATTTTGGGGTATTAGAAATTTAACACTATAAATAAATCTTATATGTCTAAGTATTTATTTATAGATAGAACTAATTCTTATGCCAAAACATTACTGCTTTATTATTTCTTTATGAGCGAAGTTGCTTTTCTCAAAGGTTTAGTAATTTGCCATGAGCGGCTATTCTTTATATCTTTAATTTCTTGCTTTAATTTTTGATTTTCATTTATTACTTCTTCATACTTATACCTTAATTGCTTCCTTTTTATTTTTATTTTTTTATACTTACTTTTTATTTCTTTATACTTACCTTTTATTTCTATCATGTCTTTGTTCAGGGTTTTATTTTCTTGTTTTACTTTTTTTCTTTCCCTCTTGATCTTCTTATTAGCCTTTTCTAAATTTTGATTGTCCACATTAAGCTTTTTTGTTATTTCCTTCCATTCTCTTCTAGTTTTTTGTAACTTTCTAAACCCGATACAAATCGGTTTGTTCCAAAAGACTTCTGATACTTCATTTATTATAACTTCATCTGATAACTCTTTACATTCGGATATAAAACGATCTATAGCTTCAGTATTTTCACTTCCAACTAATATTTCCAGATGCTCATCATCTAATTTTCTTGTATGGCCGTGCAACTCAAGCTTCATAGCTTCGAGCCTTATCTGATTTCGGAAACCATCATTAAATCCCTCTCCACTCAAAATGATTTTTTTTGAATATATTTTCTCCAAAGTTTTAGGAGGGACTAATTCAATTTTTTTTGTAGATAAATTATCTAATGGAGACAATACCTTTTCGAAGTCAAAATAGAGATTAGATTTTTTCTGATCTATTGTTTCAGGAAAATAATAATCTACAATCTCTTTTACAACATCATAAGCTTGCCCCTCCATAGGGTATGTATGAAGTCCGAGCATTGGCTTTGTATTTACTTCAATAACAGTAGGTGATTGATCGTCAGGATTAATCATTAAATCCATTCCGCTAGAAGTTAATCCTGGGATTGCTTGAATCGTTTTTCTGACCACATTTGTTTGTTCATCTGTTAATTGATCTGTTACATCAATTGGATCCCCACCAGTAGAAATATTACTTTTTGATCTTAAAAATAATTGCTCATTTTCTTCAGGTATACTATCTAGTGTATAATCTGCTTTTTCAATTGATTCCATGATTTCTTTATCGATTTGAATTGTTTTTTTGGATAAATTTGGATTAACTCTCTTTATCTTATTTTTTTCTTTAATAAGTTCCTCAATGGTTTTCTCTCCATCACCAACAATATTGGCTGGAATCCTGTTTACAGCTGCAGCAATCTTCTCACCAACAGTCAATACCCTATATTCCGTTCCAGATATGAATTCTTCAATAATTAGATCCGTATAATTGAGTGTCTCAATTACATAGTCTAATGTGCTTATTAATTCCTCTTTTGTATTTACGTTCGAAAAAACACCTTTACCAGCATTCTCATTAACAGGTTTTAAAACAATTGGAAAACCCAAAGAGACACCATAATCTATAATGTCCTGGTATGTTTCAGTAGCATCTTCAAATCTTTTCCCTTCAGGAACTTTAATTCCTGCTTTTTTCAAATATTGTTTTGTCAGATCTTTATTATCACAAACTTCAAATGCTTCATCTGTTAGTTTATCACCACGAGAAGATACAAATTTATGTTCTTTATTATTCAGCTTTAATGAATACCTTATTAATATTTTGTTCTCAGGGTTATCCACTGTAAAGAAATTCACAGTAATACCCCGGCGCCATGCTTCCAAGGCAATGAGATACATACTGAGTCTATTTCCATAACCCTCTGTTGGCACTGCTTCTTCTAGATGATCTAACCATTTACCTTTTTCCTCTTCCATTTGTTCTCCCCCCTTCACCATAAGACTATTCATGTGCATTATATATTTAACTCGTTATACAATGGTTATTCTTTGTTAATCATTTTATATACTTTTCTCAAGGGAGAAGTTAACTTCCAGCTTTTACTCTCATGCATTTTTTTGTAACTCTCCATGACACGCTCTTTTTCCTGCTCCAATTTTTCTTTCTCTTTTATAACATCTCTTACTTCAATCGGTTTTAACTTGTAAGGTTTGTTTACTTCAAAACCAATTTTTACTGGTTTTCCCCACTCATATTCTTTTACTTCTTGTACATTGGAACGTTCAGAACCTTCCCAGCATACTTCCTTAAAATCTTCAACAACCTGCTTATCAATTCCAGCTACTAAAACTTCAACGGTTCCATCTTCCAGGTTTTCTGTATGCCCGTGAAGATCCCTCGCTATCGCTTCTTTTCTTATCGCGTTTCTGTAACCTACCTTCTGAACATCCCCACTTACTATATATTTCTTAGAAAATAACTTTCCAACTGGAGGTGTAATAACCTGCACTTTATCTGCTGACCTTGCCGTTAGCGGCTCTAAAATACTGTCAAAATCAAAATATAGGTATGTTCTTTCAATATCTTTTGTTTCAGGGAAGTAATAATCAATAATTTCTTTGGCAAAATCCCTTGGCTTTCCTTCCATTGGGAAAAGATGACCACCTAGTCCGGGACGGGCATTTACTTCCAGAATTACACCAGTGTCATTCTCTATATCCACGATCATGTCCACGCCATAGTGACTCAAACCGGGAATAGCCTTTCCTGCATTTATAGCAATATTTTTTATTCCCTCTGTTAATCGATCTGTAACATCAATTGCGTCTCCCCCAGTAGAAAGGTTGCTTTTTTCCCGTAGAAATACTCTTTCTCCTATAGGAGGGATAGATTTAAAATCATAATCTTGTCTTAAAAGTAATGCCTCAATTTCTCTGTCTTTTTTTATAAGACGACTTGTCAAGTGAGGGTTCATTTTTCTTATCTCATTTTGATTATTGATAAGTTGATTTACTGTATGCTTTCCATCACCTACAATACTTGCAGGTCTTCTGTTCATTGCTCCGAGTACTCTGTCCTCAATAACATATATTCTAAATTCATCACCAGTAATGTATTTCTCAACAATAATTTCTTTATACCCTAATTCATGACGAACATAACTTACTAATTCTCTTACAGTATCGATAGATTGGATATTCGCAAATACACCTTTCCCGGCATTTCCATCAGTTGGTTTGACAACTACTGGAAAGCCTATTTCTTCTGCATAGTTCACTATATCCTCATCATTATTATTTTCATCAAACATTTTACCCTGAGGTACTGGAACACTTCCTTTTGACAAATACTGTTTCGTAACCTCTTTGTTATCACATATGTCAAATGCTTCATCACTTACTTTGTCACCCATGGATAAAGAGAAATGATGTACCTTACCTTTACTTGCAACTGAATATCTGACCTTCAATAAATTTTCTTCATCAAAGAAGCTGTAATATGTTAAATCCAATCCTCTTCTCCAAGCTTCCAGTGCAACTGTGTATGTGCTTATGCGTTTCCCTTGTCCTGCAGGTGGAACCGCACCTTCATGATGGGGCATCCATCTATATTCTGTTAATTCTACCAATGTTTAAACCTCCCATAGCCTGGCTATTTTATATATTTTTATCGAATTTGCTTTCTTTTTCTCCTAAAATCAGTTACCATTCGTAAAGGCTTTGTTACCTTCCATGCCTTACTTTCTTTCATTAATTTCATTCTATGTTCTAACCTTCTATTTTCATTATCAGCTTTTCTTATCTCATTATTGATTTCTTTTAATTTACTTTCCAACTCAACAACACTTAACATCCGTGCATCACTTATTAACTCAAAACCTAATTTAATGGGGTTATTCCATTCCTCTTCTTTTTCTATATTGACTGGAAAGCCTTTGTTATTTGTCCAAACTTCTTTGAACTCTTCTATTTTATTTTTATCTTCTCCTGCTAAAACCATTTCATATTTCCCTCGGTGTATTTCATTGATATAACCATGAAGTTCATGTGCATATACTCGTTTTTGCATCCACTGATGAAACTGCTTTAACTCGATATCTGATTCCTTAAAATCTGCTTCTATGATATATTTTATAGCAACCAATTGATTTAAACCAGCTGGAGGGACTTCAACCTTTACGGTAGACATTTCCTTCAACGTATTCAGTATACTTTCGAAGTCAAAATACAGATTTGAGTCCTTTGCATCCATAGTTTTCGTCTCCGGAAAATAATAATCAATGATCTCCTTAGGTAAATCTCTGGCTGTTCCTTCAATTGGAAATAAGTGAATCCCGATGCCTGGCCTTGTATTAACCTCTATTACTTTTACATCTGTGTTGTCATTACTATTTATAATCATATCTACGCCG
Source organism: Virgibacillus oceani (assembly GCF_041521345.1). Lineage (GTDB taxonomy): Bacteria > Bacillota > Bacilli > Bacillales > Amphibacillaceae > Virgibacillus_N > Virgibacillus_N oceani_A. Next base: position 65,909 of record NZ_JBGOHB010000020.1, read on the forward strand.
CAGTGAGGTAAGCCTGGAATTGCTTTTGCAGCATTTATAGCTATATTCTTTTGTTCTGCAGATAACTTTTCAGTAATGTCAATTGGCTCTCCACCTTTGGAAATATTACTGACTTTCCTGAGATAAACCCATTCACCATTTTTAGGAATGCTATCAATCGTATAATTTGATTGTTGAATTATATTTTTCAAGTCTTTGTCTATTTTAATTGGACGAAAGTAGAGATGAGGGCTTTGTTTTCTTTGCTCATTTTTCTTCTCGATTAAGGTTTGAATCGTATTTACGCCATCTCCAACTACATTGGCAGGCCTGCGATTGCCTGCACCTAATACTTGGTTGTCCAAGACATAAACACGAACTTCTTCTCCTATTACGTATTGCTCAAGTATGACCTCTCTATAACCCAATTTTCCCCTGACATATTCAACTGCTTCATTTAACAGTGCACTGTTTTTTATATTGGAGACGACCCCTTTTCCAGAGCTGGCATTTGTAGGTTTTAAAACCAAAGGGAATTTGATTTGCTTTGCATATTGTATGATGTCTTCATCCGCAGCGTCCCCGTTAAATTTACTGCCAAGTGGTATGGGTACACCGGCTTTTGTTAAGTAACTATATGTTTCACTTTTACTTTCACATATTTCAAAAGCTTTTTCTGTTATCAGATCGCCACCTGAGCCGCTAAAATGATGTGTTTTTTCTCCATTGCTTAAAGAATATCTTATTTGTAGTTTGTGATTCTCAAATTTGGAGTAGAATTTTAGATGAAGACCTCTTCTCCACCCTTCCAATGCAATGGTATACATGCTTATTTGATTTCTTCTGGCTTCAAGAGGGACTGCTTCCATTAGATGCGGCAGCCAATTGTCCTGCTTGTATTTCATTGTTTTAACTTCCCTTCGACATTAAAGTTATTAGGTCTACAGCTATGAAAACTGCTTTTCAAAAGAAAAACAGGAAGTGTTCATAAAACCCTTCCAACCCCTCAAAGCTATATAAAGCTACCATGCTTTCACTTTAAGAAGTATCATTTAATGCCGTGTTTTTACAAGTCTTTTTATAGCCCCACCCAATTTCCGGATTGGCTCTGTCATCTTCCATGAATTACTTCTTAACATATTATGATATTGCTTTCTCAGCTTCTTTTGTTCTTTTCTCGTCTTCATTAAGTCATCTTCTAATTTAGCTAGTTCAGCAAGTAAGCTCTTGCTTCCTCCCTTAATTTCAAAACCTAATTTAATTGGCTGGTTCCAATCCTCTTCGTATACTTCCTTCTCTTGCGAATGATCATCCAGTTCATTTATATATTGCTTAAATTGTTCTACTGTCTCTGTATTCTGGCCAACAACTACTATGTCAATTGTATCACTATCTACTTTGCTTATTTTACCCATTAAGGATTGTTCAATAGCCTTTTCTTTTATTTTTTGATGATAAGCCAGACTATGAACATCTCCAACAACTGTATACTTCTTGCCAATAAATTCCTTAGACTGTAAATTGGCAACCTCTGTAACTATAGCAGCTTTACTGGCAATGGGTGTCAGTACTTCATGTAAATCGAAATAAACAAGTGGCTTTTTATGTAAAGCTTTGGTTTCGGGGAAATAATAATCAATTATTACATGAGGTACGTCTCTTGATTTTCCTTTTAAAGGATATAAAATAGAACCAATTTGAGCAGTCGGGTTTAGTTCCAATACATAACTTGCTTCTTCATTCAATTCATCTGAATTAATGATAAGATCCACTGCTCCGTGCTCTAATCCTGGAACGGCTTTTAGAGCATTTATCGCAATCTCTTTTATTTCCTCCGATAATTCATCCAATACGTCTACTGGATCTCCACCGGAAGAAATATTACTTTTTTTACTTAAAAATACTTTCTCATTTCGTTTGGGTATACTAGCTTTTGTATAACCCTGTCTCCCAATAAAACGCTCCGTTTCCTCATCTATTTTTAAAGGGCAGCTTACAAGGCGAGGATTTAACCCTCTTTCCCGGTTTTTATTGGCTATTAACATATCGATAGAACTCACACCATCCCCGACAATATTAGCCGGAATCCTGTTTATGGCACCAACAACTTGATTGCCCACTACATAAATTCGGTATTCTTCACCCGGGATGTACTGTTCTGCAATCACATTTTTTATATTTAACGCTGTTCTCACATAATTAAGTGCGTATTCCAAATCCTGCTTATTCTTTATGTTCGTTACTACACCACGACCAAAGCTTCCATCTGTCGGCTTTAAGACAACTGGAAAACCTAGTGATGAAACATACTCAAGGATAGCATCGTTAGCTTCATCTTCATGAAATTGCCGTCCCTCAGGCGTAGGAACACCTTTTTCCTTCAGTGCCTGCTTCGTTCGTTCTTTATTTTTTCCAATGGCAACTGCCTCATTTGTCACTTTATCTCCTCGTGTACGAAAGAAATAATGCGTTTTATCTTTAGAACTAAGGGAAAATAATTGACCGGGCTGATCAACGTACCATGTTGTAATTTCATTAAATTTTTCTGCGTTCTTTGCATGCCAGCGGAGGGTTAAACCTCTTCTCCATCCTTCAAGTGCTACTGCATAAGCATCCAGTGAATTCCCTTGTACTTCCGATACTATCTCAGTTGATAAATGCGGAAGCCACTCTGCAGACATCTCTGTCATTGTTCTTCCTCCTAAAATAACCCTCATCTTTTATTGGCTATTGGTGATACTGGCGGCAAGTTGTTTGAATTCTTTAAATTCTTTTCCATCCAATAGATCATTGATGAGATTTCCTTGTGCTTCGAGAAAATAATCACCAATCCATTTATCTGTCGGTTCATCGAATTCATCATAATTTCCCGGTTTTGGTGTGAATTCACCAAAAATCAGGCCATCCTGTGACCTTAGAAAGTCAATCCTTATAAACGGTGCAGGAATGTTTAAACTTATAGAAGATGCAAGGTCTATTTCTGATTGGGTTACCCCTTTTCCTTTGAATAAATCTTCATCATATTTCCCTGTTCGGACTCTTTCGCCAGTAACCGTCCACCAGCAATAACTCGGTTTTGGAACGCGATTAATTTCCAATATCAAGCCAACTTTACCATAAAAGCAATAAAATTTAATATCACTAGCAGGCGTTTTCTCCTGTTCATTTTCTAAAATGAGCTTTTCCATAGACCATTTATTGTGACTGACCCAGCCCATGAATACATCCTTTTTCATGTTCGTTAGTAAATCATTCCAGTTGTTTAAGTGCTGGGACCTTTTAATATCTATTATATCATTAGTACTATATACAAGGTATACTCCCCGGCCACCTGCTCCATCAACCGGTTTGATCACAATTCCACTTTTTTGGGGGATTTCTTCTAGCCGATAAGTTTCATCTGAGATTACAGGTGTTTTAACATCAAGCTGTTTCATGAATTGATAGGCAAATTTTTTATCATCCAGAAGCCATTCCGGCAAAGGCTCGACTAGTTGTTTTTGTCGCACACGCATATTAAGACTCCCACGAAAAGAAGCAGCCTGTCTTAATGGCATTGGATTGTCTGTCAATCCGGCACGGATCATAAACTCTGGAATCTCTTCTATTTTCATGCCTTTACTTGCCTGAGAATAAACCATGTTTTTGTAGTCGTCTTTTTCATTCATATAAACACGTGTAGCAAAGCTTAAAGCATTTCTATAGTTGGTATCATGTTGTTTTTTATGCTTTACTGTTTCTTTTATAAATTCCAGAATCTCGCCACTGACTTTTTTCTCATTTGCCATATTTAACAGTTGTCCGCTATTAAGTTTGCGATCATCCAACATCAATTCATTTATACGTTTTTTGGTTAGATACAGTTCTTTTTCAGTTTGCTCAAGTTTTTCTTCAAGTTCTTTTACGTATTGAGACTGTTCTGCTTTTCTTTTTTGACCAGTTGATCTTACAAATAAATCATTCATTTTCCTTAGTGGCTTAGAATATTTCCATGTATTGCTTTTTTCTATGTTATTTATTTCTTTTTTATTTGATTTAATATCCTGTTCTGCTTTTAAAATTGCAGCTTCTTTTTTAATTCCTTCTTTTAGTAGTTCCTCTTCCGTTTGAATATAATTTGAGTTTTCGTTTTGTTCATGAAGGCCAGGACTATCATTTGTTTTTTTAATAGAGATCCTCCCCTTTATCGTCATATAGGTACGGATTCTTGTCCATTGTCCAACGCTCCAGGTAAGAGCTGTAATTTTCCATATTCTTATTTATCTCATCCCATGGTATGGTAGAAAGATTAATATACTTTACATTATAGAGCTTGTTTCGGCTTAATTTCTCCCTGATTTTCTCATCTGCCGGGTACCAAGTTCCTTTTCTGTCAAAATAATGTGCAACATGTGTTGAAAAAACTCTCATAAAATAAATTGGATCAGGCAATTCATCAATTACTACCCGCACATTTGCCGCTTCTACTTCAGGTATATATTTTTGTTTTTCCTGTAATACCCCAGCGTTTTTTATCATCAGATTCTCGCAAACAATTTTTTCTCCATATACAAGCATTTGAACTGCATCTCCATTAACCTGATTCCTTATTAGCTCATTAATTTCCTTTGGCATCTTAAGGTCATAATATGCCATTTGGATAAGGCCAGTACGAAGCCCGAGCTGTTTATGCATCTTTATTTCTTCTATCGTAGACTGAAGTTTGTGCTCAGGCAGCCTGAAATCACCGGCAATCACTATATCAAATTGTCTAAATCCTGCCTGCTTTTTTTCTCTTTCGGGCCACATTGGCTCCGGTACCGGATAGGCTCTTTCTTTTTGCGGGTGTGGATAAATTAAGGTGTTTGTATTTTTATGGTGATGGCGATGTACCTCTGCATATTCCTTTCTTGCACCCATGAGAAATCCATTATAACCGAATGCTGAACTGCCTGTCAGTGAGCTGGGCGACTGTCTCGGAAATGAAAGCGGGCCTGTTTTCAGGTCAACGATTCTTTCTTTTCCAAAGGTGATTCCTATCCGCTTGATAAATTCACTGTCTGCAGCGAAACGAACTTCATCCCAAAAGCCAATCTCCTCTATTACAGGCACTCTTCTGAACATAAGGGATGACATATTGGTAAAAATATAATGGCCGGGTGTCCCTCTTCGGTATAATGTAAGATCCTCTGTCATGCGCGCTTGCTCTGACGTGTTTGCTATCAGATTCGGGTTATCTATTAAGTGTTTCGCCTGTGTTTCTATTTTTACTGGATGTGACCAGTCATCTGAATCATTGATGGTTACAAAATCACCTGTTGCTTCTTTTAAAGCGATGTTTCTTGCAACATAGGGTCCGCTGTTTTTCGGCGTCGAAAGCAGTTTTATTCTTTCATCTTTTTCAGCATAGGCCTCGATTACTTCTCTTGTCTCGTCTGGGCTGCAGTCATCCACGATTATGAGCTCGATATTCTGCCAAGTTTGCATTAAAATTGAATCCATTGCTGTTTTTATTCCGTTTTCGGCGTTGTAGGCAGGAATGATTACTGTAACTTTTGGTCCGTTTTCTATTTTGTAATTAGGGATAGAGGTTAATCTGTCGTAAACTGTCTCTGTATCCTTTTGAGACATTGTGAGGGGAGTAACCCCATAAACATCCAATGCTTTATTTATCCACGCTAACCGTTTTTCCAGTGTTTCTTCTACACCAGCTGCAGCAAGGTATAAGTCAGGATGGTCCTGGAATGTAAGTACCTGCTGCATGAAAGCTTGTCCTTCTACATTCCTTTGTAGTATGGCCAAACATTCCGCTTTCATAATGGCTCCCCTTCTTAATCGAACCGGATCGTCTTCATCCTTCATCGCCTCAGAAATATAATTAAGTGCCCGCGCTGCACCTGGCTTGGTATATTTACTTGCATACAGGAGGGTCAGTTCCCAGGCAATAGCCTGTTTTATATACTTGCTGTCTGTTCCTTTATATAAGTTTTCCAGGTCATCTAAAGCTTTCTCTTCAAATCCGAGATTATATAGATGGTATTTATATTTTTTCAATTGATTGGCAGCACTTTTTCGTTTATATTCTTCGCTGTACAGCTGTTTTCTGTTTCGTCTGCCGAGTGCATAGGCTGCCGTTGACCTTAAAAATTTCTTCACCTTTTTAGGCGACTGAACCAGTTTCCAGGTTTGGCTGTCTGTTACGGCCTGAAATTCTCGTTTCAACTTCTGAAGCCGCTGTTCTGCTTGCTGCTTTTCAATTTGCTTTTCTGCAAGCACTTGTTCCAGTTCCTTTAGTTCCGCCTCTAATTCAGCAGTCCGCTCTGTTTTCTGATCGTCCTTCCTATTTTTCATAAATCATCTGCTCCCAGTTTTCTTTTGCTATTCTGTCTTTTTCTCCAGGATATCGGTGGTGAAAAGATTCTCTGACTGCTGCATCTATCGGATACCACACTCCGGCATTTCCAAAATAGCTCTGCAGCTGCTGCTCGTAATGTTTGATAAGTTGGTTTGGAGTTTCAGCCATCACAATAGAAACCTGATCCGCATTGATTTCTGGTATATATTTTTGTTTTTCTTCTAAAACGAGCGGGTTGATTATCATTAACTGCGGGGTCTTCACCTTCTCCCCATAGACGACCATTTGTACATTTTGCCCGTCTATCATTTCACGGATTTCCGGCTGGATTTCATTATTTAAGTTTAAATGATAATAATACATTTGCACGAGACCTATTTGTTTTCCGAAAGTCCGTTGTTTTTCTATTTCCTTTTTAACTATGTCATTTGATTGTTTCAACCGGAAATCTGAGGCGATCATGACATCAAATTCGCGAAATCCTGACAGTTTCTCTTCCCGCTTCGGCCACATTGGCTCAGGTACCGGAAATGGTCTTGTTTCCTGCGGGTACGAGTAATACAGGGAGTCTGCATTTTTATGATGAAATTCCAGGCTTTCTACATATTCTTTTCGTACTCCCATAAAAAATCCGTTGTAGCCAAATGCGGAGCTACCTGTCAGGGAGGCTACAGACTGTCTTGGCAGAGATAAAGGACCTGTTTCCAAGTCGACATAGTTTGCTTTTCCGAAAACTTTAATAAGACGGCGTTTAAATTCCCCGTCTGCAGCAAAGCGTACACTATCCCAGAACCCGATTTTTTCCATTACCGGTTTGCGTCTGAACATGATTGAGGACATGTTGGGAAAAATATATTTCCCCGGTGTTCCCCGGCGATATAATTGCAGATCCTCTGTTAATCTGGCGTGCTCGGAAGTGTTGGCAATCACATTTTCATTGTTCATGAGATGATTTACTTGTATTTCAATCTTTTCCATATGCGACCAGTCATCTGCGTCATTAATCGTGATGAATTCTCCTGCTGCTTGCTCCAGTGCAATATTTCTTGCTACATACGGTCCGCTGTTCACTGGGGTGGAGAGCAGCTTCACCCGGTTATCTTTTTTAGCATAATCACTTATTACTGCTGCAGTATTATCTGGGCTGCAGTCATCGACAACGAGTAGTTCCAGGTTCTGCCACGTTTGTGCCAGGATCGATTCAATCGCTGTTCCAATGCCTGACTCTGCATTATAAGCCGGAAAAATAACGGAAACCTTTGGCCCGTCTTCTATCTTTTTATCTGATGGTTCATTTTTGATATCATCATAAATTGGGTTTTCCTTAGAATCAAATGTAATCGGCTGCAAATGATATACACTCATCGCTTTATTGATCCATCTGACGCGTTCCGGGATGGAAGCCTCCAGGTTTGCCAGCCCCAAATATAAATCCGGATGTGTCTGTGTCTCCAGCGTTTCCCGGATAACCTGCTTTCCTTTCTCTACTTCGTTAATTCTCTCGTAACATTCCGCTTTTATAATAGCAGCTCTTCTTAATTGATCCGTATCCTGCTCCCCGTCTAACGCTGCAGGTATAAAAGTTAGCGCCTGTTCGGCACCAGCTTCGGTATACATATTGGCGTACCACAAAACGAGCTCCCATGCTGCGAGCCGTTTTAAGTGCTTATCTTTTATTTCATGATGAAAAGACTTCAAGTCTTCCAAAGCTTTTTCTGTAAATCCCAGGTTGTAAAGATGGTGTTTGATTTGGTTCAATTTTTGTCTTTGTGCTTGTTTTTTTCCGCCGATCAGCCGTTTTATTTTTGCTTTTTGTTCATCTGACAGCTTATCTGTGAGTTTTTTTCTTTGCTGTTCATTTAACAGGCTGTACAGAACCCAGTCAATCGGCGCTGTTATTATTTTTTTTAGTAATTGAATCATAACCTTCCACCACCATTATGCGTCAGCCTCTGACTTCTTTCCCTCAGGCTTTTTCCCTCTGTTTTTATTAACAGCTGTATTTTTCATTACTTTTCTATTTCTTGGGTTTCTCACATTTTTAACAGGTTTAACTCCCTGTGATTCCCGGTACTTGGCAATCGCCTCTTCCGGTGTTCCATCATAGCGGATCTGCCCTTTTTCCATCCAGATTGCACGGGTGCAGATCTGTTCCACAAAACTCATGCTGTGTGTCACGATAATAACCGCTTTTGCACGTTCCATCATTTCCTGAATTCGTTCACTTGCCTTTTGCTTGAACGCCATGTCGCCGGTGGATAAAGCTTCGTCAATAATAAAAATATCTGGTTTTAAGATGGCTGCAATACTAAATCCGAGACGCGCTTTCATGCCGCTGGAATAATCCTTGACAGGCTGGTGAATTTTTTTGCCGAGGCCGGAAAATTCTACGATCTCATCATAATTTTTGTCAATCCGTTGCTTGGAAATCCCAAGGAGCATGGCATTTAAATATATATTATCTGTTCCGTTTAACTGTGCGTTAAAGCCGGTTCCGTAGCCGAGCAGGGATGAAGTCTCCCCGTTAAGCTCGATTTCTCCTTCATCCGGAGCTAAAATTTTCGTTAAAACTTTGCATAACGTACTTTTTCCAGCACCGTTATGGCCGATAATCCCGACGACTTCCCGCTCCTTTATTTCAAAGCTGACATCTTTGAGCGCCCAAAATGTGCCTGTATTCAGTTTAAAGGAAACACCGACATTGTCCGCTTTTACAATCGTGCTTTCTCCAACCTCCGTATCTGTCTTTTCCAACTGGAGGTTGCGATTGCGCCTCGGTGGTCGGGGTGGTACGGTTGCTTTATAGTTTTCGATGACCGTTTTTGGGTCGCCGATTTCCCTTACCTTCCCTTGATCAAGCCACATAAGTCTGTCACAGTTGTTCTGGGCATAACGGAGGCTGTGAGTTACGATAATAACTATTTTTGCCTGTTTTACAAGTTCCTTCATCTTTTCCGCTGCTTTTCGGCTGAATTTGGCATCACCGGTGTTGAGTGCTTCGTCCAGGATGAGTATTTCCGGCTGCAGATGGGAGGCAACACTGAATCCGAGTCTTGCCTTCATCCCGCTGGAATAATACTTCATTGGCTGCTCGAAGAATTCATTGAGATCGGAAAAATCGTGAATATCATTGATATAATGGGTGATCAAGTCTTTACTGATCCCGAGCATCATGCCATTTAAATAGACGTTCTCCCGGCCTGTCAATTCCTTATTAAAGCCCATGCCAAAGGAGAATAATGCCGTTACATTGCCGTCCACATCAATTTCCCCGCTATCTTCCTGTAAAATGCCGGAAATGATCTTGGCTAGTGTGGTTTTTCCGGCACCATTAGAACCGATGATACCGAGAATTTCACCGTGGTGTCCTTCAAAATTGATGTCTGTCAGCGGCCAGACTTGTTTTTCTTCCTTTGACCGCTTGTCTCTTTTGAACATTTCAAAAACAAGGGATTTGTAATCATCCCGCTTTTTGGAATTAAAAGCAACACCTATTTTTTTTGCTTTAATGACATTTTTATTTCTATCCTCAGTTTTGGAACTCATGTGTAAAACCTCTTTTATAATGCTTTAATAATTTTATGTTCATTTTTGCTGTAGTAATAAAGCATGAATACAATGACTGCTAATGAAGAAATGAATATAACGGTTAATGGCATAAAATCCGGTGATGTGCCATGCATTAAAATATTACGGTAATTTTCCACAATATGTGCTACCGGATTAATCGCGACCGCCCAGCCGTATTCCGGGGGCAGCCGTCCGCCTTCCCAAATAATCGGGGAAGCGTAGAAAAAGATTCTTGTTACATATGTCATGAGATTATCAATATCACGGACGAATACGGTAATATAGCCAAGTACTAGTCCGACTGCAAGTAAAAATGTGGTTTGGATAATAACTAGCACCGGCAAGTAAAGTGCTTCCCAGCCAGGTATATAACCGTATACCAGTAAAAATATAGCTACAACCACAAGGCCAAATGCAAAATTAAATAACTGTGTTAATGTAAATGACAGCGGGAAGATCGATTTCGGCAAATAGACCTGATTAATAATCGAGCTATAGCGCATAATGGATTTTGCCGCTGAATTTACCGTACTGCTGATACATCTCCATGCCACCAGTCCAATCACAAGGAATAATGCAAATGGATAGTCCCCTTGGCTGTCTCGTTGCAGAATAACAACTACTAAAGTGTAAAATACAAGTACGTTCAATAATGGATCCAAAAGCCACCAGAAATAGCCCAGAAAACTGTTTCGGTGTTCTGCTTTCAGTCCTGATTTTACCAAGTAGAACAGTAAGTCTTTTCTTTTTATTATTTCCTGTATGTAAGATTTCATTTTATGGATGACACCGCCTAATTAACTTTGCGCATTTTTCCGGTTGATTGTGACGAAAAATGTCGAGTAATCTATAAACCCGACGCGCCGGCCGTTATGTTTCTTTTCGATCGGCCATTCTATATTTTATACTATTTTTCAATCCAATGACTGCATAATGAACAAAATAATAGATGCTTTTCAGCAGATTTTGTTTTTCAATCTCCCTGTACACATACCACTGCCTTTTCGCAGCTTTCAGTTTATTGCTTGAAATGGAATGATCGACACTCCGGTATTTGGCCAATACTTCTGGCAGCCCGTAAGCACGATAGCCCATTTTTGTAATCGTAAGCCAGTAAACATAATCCTGCCTTGTACGGATATCCACCATTTCCAGGGAACCAACTTTTTCTTTATCAATCATAACCGTTAAACAGCCAATCACGCAATGCTTCATTAGATCATGATAGCCAACGGATTCGGGTGCTCTGGAAATCGCATTGCGAAGTGTTCCGTCTTCTTCCATCCGAATATATTTTGTAAAAGAAAAGGCAATGTTTTTCTCCTGCATGAATTGCAGCTGTTTTCTGAGCTTTTCCGGATACCACAGATCATCACTATCAAGGAATGCAATGTATTTTCCGCTCGCATTTTTCATCGCCGTATTTCGGGCCACGGCTGATCCGCTGTTTGTTTCCAGCTGAAACAGTTTGATCCGGCTGTCTTCTTTCTCATAGCTTTTTATATATTCGACTGTTTTATCCGTTGAAAAATCATCGACAATGATCATTTCCCAGTTTGCGTAAGTTTGAGCTAATACGGATTCTATTGTTTCATGTATAAATTTTTCTGCATTGTATGCAGGTGTAATTATTGATATTAAAGGGGTTTCCAGCTGTTCCAAGTTATCGGCCCCATTCATTTTTAGTTGAGCTTCAGCAACTCATCATACCAGTTGATGAGTGTTTCTTCCTGTGTTCTCCAATTGAGGTGTTCCTGTACCGCTTGTTTGCCGTTTACCCCCATTTGTTCTGCTTCTTTGGGGTTATTTCTCAGGTATTCAATTGCTTCCTTTATTTCCCTATCATTATTTGGGTCTACGGCAATCCCGCATTTATAGGTTTCCATAAATTCTTTCCATACCGGAAAATCGGAACAAATAATCGGCAGCCCTGCATTCATATACTCGAAAAATTTCGTGAGCTCTTTTTTTCGGTAATGTTCTGTTGGTGGGAATAATGCGATCCCGGCCAGCCAGTTGCGTTCCAGGTAGCGTTCTTCAATGACTTCTTTTTCAATAAACTGGTCGATTCCTTCGATATGCAGCCTGTCCTTTTCCGCTCCTGCCACACCTTCCATTTCTTTTGCCAGGTCGCTCGGACATTTGCCGACAAAATGGACTTCCGCCTGATCATCTATCAGCGGAATTTTGGCATGAAAAAGCGCGCCTCGAACATGAGATACATTACCAGTATACAATAATTTATCCTCCTGTGGGCTGCCTTCTCTATCATGTTTCATAAATTTTTCATTTACGGTTGGATAATTTAATACTAAAACGCCGTCCGGGTACATATCTTTATAATATTTTTCCGCCAGACATAGCTGAAAGTGACGCGCGAAAGATTTCTCCATATATTTATACGTGGCCGCAATCATTTTTTTGATCGGCTTGGCCATGTAATCTTTTTGCAAAATACTTGTGATATAGTCTTCATGGATGTCATAAATAACGGTGTTGTTTTTCTTTTTTAACAGCCATGCTGCCGGCAATAATTCCGGGTCATGGAAATGATAAACATCAGCCTCAAGGGCCTTTGCTTTTTTATATGCGTCTCTTGTCCCGTACATCATTCGTTTTAATCTGCTTGTGTATGTTTTTAACGGGATATGTTTCACTTTTTTCGTTTCGTTCGTCTGGCCATTTGCTGCAGTTTGTGCCATCAATGTCACATCAAAACCCGCCTCAGCCAGTGACATGCATTCTTTATGGTAAATTCTCGGGTCATAAGGGTGATGTACTGTCGTCATATGCACCACTCGCTTATCTTTTCTGGCGGCGGCAGTAACATTATTCCTCCCATACGGAGCAGTCATACGCCATCAACTCCTAATTACGCTTATTCAAACGTTTGAATAAAAACTTCTTCATATTGTTTTACGATTTTCCGTGCGTGAAATTCATTGGCACGGCGGATGCCTTTATCGATGATTTCCTGTGTTTTATTAGATTCTAGTTTTAATGTATTGATTATTTTTTCTGCCATATCGTCAGCATCACCCATTTCGCATAGGATCCCGTATTCTCCACCTGCGAGCACTTCTATCGCTCCGGGTCTGCAATTCGTAGAGACAATTGGTGTTCCTGTTGCCAGAGCTTCTGTTAACACATGGCCGAACCCTTCCCGGCGTGATGACAGGACAAATAGATCAGTGTATTTAAAATACACATACGGATTGCGCTGAAAGCCGATAAAATGAATTTTATCTTGCAGATGGAGGGTTTTAGCCTGGGTTTTTAAGTTTTCCTCCAGCTCTCCTTCTCCAAGAATGACGAGTTTCGTGTTGATTTCTTCCTGGACTTTGGCAAATGCTTCGATCAATGTTTCATGATCCTTATCCTTCACTAGTCTTCCTGCCGTGATGATGATTTTCGCATCATCCTGGAAAATATATTTATGTTCTTCGGCAATTTGACCATTTTCCATGTGTTCGGTGATGCTGTTCACATCAACCGGGTTATAGATGACACGAATTTTTTCCTGTTTTACTTTATAGCGTTTTACGATATTATCCTTTACACCGTTGGACAGGGCGATAACTTTACCTGTCAGCTTATATAGTATTCCCATCACACGCAGTTTCATGTTGGCACGGAAGTTCCCGCCAAGATAAGCTGCTTCGCGCACGATGTTTTTTGCGCGGGTGAATGAAAAAATCCTCGCCAGGATAGCGATCGTATTATAATTCGGAATCGTGCTGAATACGATATCGGCATTCTCGCTGCGAATGACTTTTGCCAGCGGGAAAACAGCCGAGCGCAGGCGCTTCGTATTTAATTTAATAAATTTGATGTCATCATTCATATAGCTTTCATAGCTTCCATTATAGTTCAATGTAACAAGCACAGGCATGAATTTTGTCCGGTCGATGTTATTCAGGATATTCAGCATCGTTCTTGCAGCACCGCCGGCACCCATTTGGTATATAAAAAATATGACTTTTATCTTTTTCACCTTACTTCAGCCTTCCTCTTGCATGCTTGTTTGGGTCCTCATATATTGGTGTCTTCATGCTTTATTGAGACATTTACGCTCCACGAATTATACCATAGTAGCAGAAATAAATAAATTGTCGAATCATTTGGATAATGGAGGTTGATTATTAGGGATAGTGTGGAGCGGATTGATTTGAGTTCGTAAGCTCTAGCGTGGGTATGAGCGACTTTTGAGGGGTGGTGAGCAACTTTGGGCTGGAGGTGAGCAACTTTTGGACGGGCATGAGCAACTTCAGGCTGGAGGTGAGCAACTTTTTGACGGGCATGAGCAACTTTTGGCTGGAGGCGAGCAACTTTTTGACGGGCATGAGCAACTTCAGGCTGGAGGTGAGCAACTTTTGGGAGAGTCGCGTGATCTCCTATTTCATGAGGATCACGCGCAAATTTCACGCTTGCTCGCGCGTTTAGCTCGATCTTCATAAATCAGGAGTCAGCAAGTATGCCAACTCCTCCAACTTATTTATCATTTAATGATGCCAGCTTTTTCTCCATATATGCCTTCACGTCTTCATGCAAATCTGCCCGCTTCAAAGCAAAATCAATCGTAGCTTCAACCAGGCCAAGCTGATTTCCTACATCATAGCGGTCTCCGGTAAAATTATAGGCAAGCACTTGCTCCGACTCATTTAAAATTTCAATCGCGTCTGTTAACTGAATTTCATTATCTTTTCCTGGAGGAAGAGTTTTCAGGATATCAAATATGGCCGGAGTGAGCACATATCTTCCCATTACAGCAAGATTAGAAGGAGCTTCCTCCTGTTTTGGTTTTTCAATCATTGTGTCAATCTCTTGTATGGAAGGGCCGAAATCTTTTCCGTTAGCAGCTTTAATAATTCCGTATTTAGACACATCTTCCCACGGTACATCATGCGTACCAATAATAGAGGATTGATGTTCCTCGTAAACCTTCATTAGTTGTTTCAAGCATGGTTCCTCTGATTCCACAATATCATCTCCAAGCAGAACTGCAAATGGTTCATTGCCGACAAAACTGCTTGCACAATAAATGGCATGCCCCAGTCCTTTTGGCTCTTTTTGGCGGATATAATGGATGTTAGCAAGATTGGATATGGAGCGAACCTGTTCCAGCACTTCCGTTTTCCCGGCTTTTTCAAGCTTGGCTTCTAATTCATAAGTAATATCGAAATGATCCTCGATTGCCCTTTTTCCCCTGCCGGATATGATGATTATATCTTCAATTCCCGAATCAACCGCTTCTTCTACGATATATTGTATTGTTGGTTTATCTACAATGGGAAGCATTTCCTTGGGTGTTGCTTTTGTGGCTGGCAAGAGACGCGTTCCCAGTCCTGCAGCTGGAATAATTGCTTTTTTCACTTGCATCATATTAGTCTCCTTCATTTATCGCATATATTTTTAAAATAATTGACGTTTTTACCAGTTACTTGTTAGTTTATCATATTTCCGGGCAATCTTATGAGAGAAAATGCTATACAATATTATTATATAATTGTATAGTAAATTTTAGATAATAGTTTTTAAAAGGCAGGTAAAAATTCATGAGCTTATTTGAAGATCTCAAAAATAAACAAGAAAAAATAGCAGTCATCGGCCTCGGCTATGTCGGCCTCCCGCTCGCCATCGAACTGGCAAAAAAATATGACGTTGTTGGATTTGATATAAATAAAGCAAAACTTGATCAATACTTAAACGGTGTAGATGTTACGGATGAAGCCGGCGATGAAGCTGTCAGCAATACGACGATGACATTTACCAGTGATGAAACTGATTTGCAGGATTGCAAATTTCATATTGTGTCTGTTCCAACGCCAATTAATATTGATAAAACACCGAACCTGGAGCCGGTGATTGGTGCCAGTGAAACAGTTGGGCGGAATTTGACGAAGGGTTCGATTGTCGTATATGAATCTACCGTGTACCCGGGAACTACAGAAGAAGTTTGTATCCCGATTTTGGAGGAGGTCTCCGGCCTGTCGTTTGGTGATGATTTTAAAGTCGGCTACTCGCCTGAACGTATCAATCCCGGCGATAAAGTCAATACACTTACCAAAATCATTAAAATCGTTTCCGGTTCAGATGAGGAAGCACTTCGGGAAATTTCCGATGTGTATGGTTCAATTATCGAAGCCGGTGTGCATGAAGCAGAATCCATTAAAGTAGCTGAAGCGGCAAAAGTGATTGAAAACTCCCAGCGTGACATTAACATTGCTTTTATGAATGAACTTTCCATGGTGTTTAATAAAATGGACATTAATACAAATGCGGTGCTTGAGGCAGCAGGCACAAAATGGAATTTCCTGAAGTTTACGCCTGGCCTTGTTGGCGGTCATTGCATTGGAGTGGACCCATACTATTTCACCTATAAGGCGGAGCAGCTCGGGTATCATTCACAAATTATTTTGTCCGGCAGAAAAATAAATGATGACATGGGCAAATATGTGGCAGGAAATGTGATTAAGAAAATGATCAAGGCCAAACAGGAAATTGATGGCGCCAAAGTGGCGATATTCGGCCTGACATTTAAAGAAAATGTCGGTGATGTCCGGAACACCCGGGTTATTGACATTATTGATGAATTGAAAGAATACGGGATTAACGTGCTCGTATATGACCCTGTTGCCGAAGCAGATAATGTGTACCGTGAATTCGGAATTGAGTTAGCCGCTAAAGAAGAATTGCAGGATCTGAATTCGGTCGTGATGGCAGTACCACATAATGAAATTAAAGAGGAATTCAGCTTAGATATACTGGAGGGCCTGTATAGAAATGACAGGAAAGTGCTTGTCGACATTAAAAGTATGTATGATAAAAAAGAATGTGAAACGAGAGGGTTTCATTACTGGAATCTGTGATAGACATTAGGTTTTCTAAACTTTAGCCAGAAAAACTCCCAGGGGGAAAATTCTCTGCCTGGGAGTTTTTGGTACATTATTTTCCTGATTCATTATACAAACATCCCATCCATTCCTCATTCCCCAATTCAAAATTCCATTCCTGTTTCGGGAACAAAAGCGCTGTCGCGCCCACCTCACCCCCAAGTGATCAGTCATCACTCGGGGCGTTTCTCGCTTCTTGCATGGTACCGTTGCAGTATAGACAATGTATTTCTTTACCCTAACCTTAAATCTTGGTGATAGAAAAAGTGAAAGTGATGCGTTGCAATGGAAACATGTAGAATTAGAAGAGGGAGCGATTTTACTTGTCCAAAATAAAACAAAAGATGGAAAGTTAACTGCTACAAAAAGTCGAAAAAATACAAAGTTCCTATTATCTGTTTCCTTAGTTAACCTACTATCGAATTGGAATGAGGAACAAGCAAAAGAGTTATTGGATATTGGAATCAAGCAAACTGAGGAACAATTTCTATTTACCTACACTAATTCGAAAGGAGATATTAATGTACCAGTTCATATTGATTATTTAAATTATCGAATCAATTCCGTGAAGAATCGTCACAAAGAACTTTCTCATTCAACACCTCATAAACTAAGACATACTTTTAGTACTTTAGCTTATGAAGGCGGAGCTTCTATGGATAAAATTTCACGTGCATAACTCATTCTGATACAAAAACAACTCAGGGCTATATAAATACACCAAATGTAGTTGATCTATCGACATGCCAAAAATTTGAACAAAGATTAAAAGCAGTTCAGAGTTAATAGTTAAATTAAGGTTAGAAAAGATTAAGGCTCTCTAAAAACAAATAATTAATTTACAAAGATCAGGAGCACCCATTTTCGTACCCAAATCATTGAAAAAAACACTTCCCAAGTAAATGGGAAGCGCCACAAACACTGATATAACAATGCTAACACATTAAAAAAAGAGAATATTTTATTAACGCTAGAATAACCAGTTATTTCATTTGGCACAGGAAAAGGATTTTCTTTTCGATCGCCCTCCTTTCATTATAAATTTTACAAACATTATATCCTTCATTTTATTGAATAATTCCAATATCCTCTTACTTTACTTTCAATCTTTATTTTATCTTTACATATTTTTGTTAGAATTAAAATATGTAAAGATAAAATAAGTGCAGGAGAATTTTCAAATGAAAAAAAATATTTTAATAGTAGAAGATGAACATATTTTACGGGAAATAAGTAAAGATTATTTCTTAGATGCTGGTTGTGATGTTTTGGAAGCAAGAGATGGTACGGAAGCAATAAATTTATTTGAAAACTTCAACATTGACCTAATAATTTTGGATATTATGATGCCTAAGTTAGATGGATGGTCAGTCTGTAAAAGAATCCGTGAAAAGTCTGTTGTTCCTATCATTATTTTGACAGCACGATCAGATGAAGAAGATACATTATTAGGTTTTGAATTAGGTGCAGATGACTATGTTACAAAACCTTATAGTCCACGTGTATTATTGGCAAGGGCCAGACGTTTACTGACATCTCATTCCCCCAATCCCAACAAAAGGGACTATCTTTTGACTAGTCAACATATTGAAGTGAATCTTCAATCTCATTCAGTAAAAGTGGATGGAAAACACATAGCATTAACACATACTGAGTTTGAAATATTAACGTATTTAATGATGAATAAAAATATTGTTATAACTAGAGAACAATTAATCAATCAAGTATGGGGGTATGAATATGCCGGAGATGATCGAACAATCAATACACATATGCGGAATTTAAGAAATAAACTTGGGACAAGTGCAAAGCAAATTAAAACAATGGTTCGAGCTGGCTATAAATTTGAGGAGAAATCATGAAAAACCGGATAGTAATGAAGTTATTCCTTTTAACAACTGGATTATGTTTGTTCATCATACTAGCTATATTTGTCGGTCAAACTTTATTTTTTGAACGATTTTATGCCGAGAGAAAAGTCGATCAGTTAACCGAAGCTATTGCAGCTTTTCGTCAAGACTATCTAAATGTTGATGAGGAGGATAGGTTGCGACAATTGGAACAAGACTTTTACCAGGAGCATAATGCTTGGATTGTCGTGTTAGATGAGAATGGCAACATAAAAGGGACAGAAGACTATTTTATTGAACTAGACAGAGCATTTATATACGCAAATACAAGCACAAGAGAGATCGAAAGAAAATATGTTGAAAATGAACCAATCAAAATTCCTATTTATTATTTAATCAATCAAGAGGAGCTTATAAATCAAGAGAATACCCTTAACGAATATCCAAGTGTTGAAGTTCAAGGAATAAAGAAAGACAATACCATTTATCCGTATCAATTGTTTTGGAGATCTGATGATACTTTTGGTAGTGTATTTGATAGATGGGAATCGGTTCAGGAGGCACGACCTCAGGATACTAATGACGGTGTGTTGGATAGACAAGGATCCTATTCCTATACACTATGGGAAAACAGGCAACTTTTGCAAGAAGCCGAAGAGTTTGACGATACTTCTCTTGCGATATTTGGTCACGTCAAAGATATTCATATACCAGATGTAACTCATAATATATTTTCCAACCCCATATTTCTCGACAAATTAAAGGAATTCCAGGTTGACCTGCTGCTAAATAAGAATGTGGATACAGAAATACAGGATTTCGAGCAAGATAATATTCAATATAAGCTACTCGTTAATGCAGCCAAAAATAGCAATGGGGAAACAATTTATTTCTATACGATGGCTTCCTTACAACCAGTGAATGAAGCCGTACAAATGATTAAAGAATATTATATATATATTGTTCTATTTGTTGTTGTGTTAGTTTTGTTAGCTGCCTTTTACTATTCGAAAGGGATTACAAGACCTTTATTGCGTATAAATAAGGCAACGAAAAGAATGACTAATTTGGACTTTTCTGAGAGAATTACCGTTCAATCCAAAGATGAGATTGGCGAATTGTCAAACAATATAAATTTTCTCTCTACAACAATGCAATCCTATATTAATCAACTGCAACAAGATGTCGAGAAAGAAAGACAATTGGAACAAACACGGAAAGATTTCATTGCAGGGGTATCGCATGAATTGAAAACACCATTAAGTATTATGAAAAGCTGTATGGCGATTCTTCAAGACGGTGTTGCAGTTGAAAAGAAAGATCATTATTTTAGTGCGATGGAAAATGAGGTAAACCGCATGGATCGGTTGATCGCGGATATGCTAGAACTGGCTAAATATGAATCAGGGACATATAAAATCGAAATGGAATCCTTTTTCATTGATGAATTAATTCGTTCGGTTTACAATCAGTTATCATTTAAAGTAATCGATCAACAAATTGACTTAAGCCTAAATCTTCATTCGGTTGAAGTAATTGCTAATCAAGATCGAGTGGAACAGGTTATTACTAATTTTCTTGCTAATGCGATTCAACATACACCAGACAAAGGAAAAATAGTAGTTACAACGGCAAGCGAGGAAGGTAAGGTAATGATTGCTGTAGAAAACGAAGGAAGCCATATCGAAGAGGAGCAACTAGAAAAAATTTGGGATCGGTTTTATCAAGGAGAAAAAACTCAACGCTCAAAACAAGGTACAGGTTTAGGGCTTGCTATATCTAAAAATATTCTAAAACTTCATGATGTCCCATTCGGAGTATTGAATACGGAAATAGGAGTATGTTTTTACTTTTATTTAAATAAAGTGTGACATTAGCTTGATTAAACCATTCGCTTAATACCTAATACGGTATTAAACGAATGGTTTTTTTATGCAATTCAATCTTTAGCTTATATACACTTTATCTTTATCTGATCTTTATTTCCCTATACTAATCTATTAATTGAAGATAACAACATAGAATTGAGGTTTTCATATGAAGAAGATTAGTATAATTATCTACTTCGTCTTTCTTCTCACTATTTCTGCCTGTCAAAGTGAACAGACTACGTATCAAATGAACTCACCAGAAAAGGAGATTGAACTAAATAATGTAAAGTCATTCAACGAGAATTCTAATAATGAAGATGCATCATCAGAGGGTGATCAGGCCCAAGATACAGGAAAAGTTGTTTATCTAACTTTTGATGATGGACCCACTTCAGCAACAAAAAATATCTTAGATACGCTCAAGCAATTTAATGCTAAAGCAACATTTTTTATGTTAGAGCCTGCAATGAGAGAGTTTCCAGATATGGTAAGAAAAATGGTAGAAGATGGTCATGCTGTGGGAATGCATGGGGTAACGCATGACAAAGATCAATTTTATGCTTCTGAGCAAACTGCTCTTGAAGAAATGATCAAAGCTCAGGAAACTCTTCAAGACATTACTGGCATTGATTCCAAGTTGATACGAACACCATATGGCAGTATTCCTTATCTAACCGAATCTTATCGAGAGGCTTTGACTAGTAAAGGGTTTCAATTATGGGATTGGAATGTTGACAGTAGTGATTGGTCATTATCAAGTGACCAATATGTAGATTCTGTTGTGAATCAAATCGAAAACTTAGCTAGTGCAGGGGTTACATCTATTGTTCTGATGCATGATCAAACAGAGACTGCCAATCACCTGTCCACCCTATTAACTTATTTATCTGAAAACGGGTTTCAAACAAAGAAAATCGATGATAACACCGAACCATATAACTTTAACTGTTATGACCGTTGTCATTCACTGAACTCAAATTAACTTAAAATGCATGAAGGAGAGAGTATTATATGAAAAAATGGATTCGACTTCTACTATTATTATTATTTATTGGTTTATTGTATTTTACCCTAACCGACAAACTAGAACCTGATACATCGGATAAGACAGATACTCCTAATAACAAGACAGATACTCCTTACACTTCTTCAAACGAAGAAAAATATAAGGTTGTCATTGACCCCGGGCATGGCGGTGAAGACCCTGGCGCTATCGGTGCTAGTGGTTCATACGAAAAAGATTTTACATTAAGTCTAGCTAAAAAGATCTCCATTTTATTAGAAGATGAACCAAAACTTGAGGTGCACATGACAAGAGAAGAAGATGTTTTTCTTTCAGCAGAATCTCGAGAAAGGCCTAATTATGCCAATGATATAGATGCCGATATATATATATCATTACATGCTAATACATTTACGGACCCATCTGTTTCTGGTACAGAATCATTTTATTACCATAAAAATTCAAAAAGATTGGCGAATATTATACACAGGTTCTCACCCAAAAAGGTCAAAAATCCCACCAACTAGACTGAACAATTCGTTATAATAGGTATAGAATAACTTGTTGGAGGTTATCCCATGTTCAGACCAGGCAAAAAAGATATTCAAAAATCGT
>NZ_JBGOHB010000021.1:0-85788 GCF_041521345.1 Virgibacillus oceani
AGTGGATTTGGACGGGTTACCACCTGACTATATCCATTATAAAGGACTTTTTCTTTGGATAACAGTAAATTAACGAAAATTTTGCCCATTCCTAATTTTTAGTTTTAATTAATGCAATGCTAGTGATTTCCAATGTTCGTAACAAATGTCGTGACTCTTAGAATTTGATCAGCATATGCCTGTGCCAGATAATCACAGTATATAGACGCTAAAATAAAACTGAATGAAGCACTGCGCTCCGGATAAACCGCTTTAAAAAACTTTGTTCTGGCTTCTTCAAAATATTGAAAATGACGGGTATTGTTGACATGCCCTAATGCATCTGTATCACAGAAACGCACGTACGTTTCAATTTCATGTATCTTTCCCATAGCACACCTCCATCCAGGGGATCTGATTACAGCACTCACCCTTTTTTATGTACTCACAGGGCACTCCATATCCATTATCTTTAACTGGAGTGCATAGGTATCCGTGTTATTTAATTCCGTTCAATAATCATTGCAATTCCCTGACCGCCACCGATACAAGCAGTAATCAAAGCGTGTTTCCCTTCCATTCTTTGCAGTTCATATACTGCTTTGGTAAGGAGAATGGCCCCTGTAGCACCGAGTGGATGGCCATGGGCGATGGCGCCGCCATTCACATTCAGTATTTCCGAATTAAAGTTTAATTCTCGGTCACAGGCGATGACCTGTGCTGCAAATGCTTCATTCAGCTCAATAAGGTCCATGTCATTCAAGTCAAGACCGTAATTCCCCATTACCTTCTTAATGGCTGGCACCGGCCCTATCCCCATTATATTAGGATCGATTCCTCCCACTGCGCTCTCTCTGATAAACGCTAAAGGCGCTAAACCCAATTCTTCAGCTTTCTCCTTTGACATAATAACCAATGCAGAAGCTGCGTCGTTAAGACCGGAGCTATTCCCGGCGGTGACGGATCCGTCTGCTGCAAAGGCAGGCTTCAGTTTCGCCAATCCTTTCATGCTGGACTGGGGACGCGGATGCTCATCCTTTTCAAAAATAACCGGCTCTCCTTTCCGTTGAGGGATGGAGATCGGAACAATTTGTTCATTAAAACGTCCTGCTTCCATAGCTGCCGCCATTTTTTGCTGGCTCGCAAGGGCAAACTCATCCTGCTCCTCCCTGGAAATGTTATATTTCTTTGCCAGATTTTCTGCTGTGATTCCCATCGGAGGGTTTCCAATTCTCTCCGGTGACAATTGAGATTTCCGGAATTTTGGAAGAGCCGCATCATACGGCCGTTCAGCACGGTCCATCAGGTAGGGAGCCCGGCTCATGCTTTCAATCCCGCCTGCGATGTATACATCTCCTGCTCCGGATTTAACAGCCTGTGCAGCCAGCATAGCTGCATTTATTCCTGAACCGCACTGGCGGTCCACCGTCAATCCCGGAAAATTCAGAGATAATTCTGTCTCTAAAGCTGTTAACCTTGCAATATTTCCCCCTCCGCTCAAAACGTTTCCAAATATCACATCATCGATCATTTCCGGTTCAAGATTTGATCTGTTTACTACTTCCTTTATTACTTCCGCTCCAAAAACGTGAGCCGGAACACTGGCCAGTGCTCCACCCTGTCTTCCAATCGCTGTCCGTGCCCCTGCAACGATCACTGCCTCTCTCTCCATCTCCATTCCTCCTTGGCTTCATTTACCCTTTAAGATCAGGTTTTTTATAGATTAATATTTTAGAAATCTTATTTTCCCCTTGATTACTTCTTTTTCATGCTGGTTTACCGCTCTCACCTGGAATTCGAAAATATGGTTATCCGTTTTCTCCAATTCCGCCTGCAATGTGATGACATCTTCCAGAAAAACCATGCCGGCAAAACGGATCTGGTAATCCTGAATAAATCCTTCACTGTAATATGGGGTGAAGAGTTTTGCCAGGTTACCCATTGTCCACATGCCATGCGCTATAATACCGGGAAGACCTGCTTTTTCCGCTTCTTCATCAATCGTATGAATTGGGTTAAAATCTCCTGAAGCACCTGCATAACGTATAAGATCCAATCTGCTTACCGGATCCAGCGTTACTTCCAATAATTCATTTTCCTTCAGTTCCGACATACTGTTCATGCTTGCATGGCCTCCCTTACTTTCTCATTAATAATAATCGTGGATTCCTCTGTGAAAATGACATCGCCATCTGTGCTTTCACCGAACCGCTGAATCACAAGAAAACTCATCAGCCCGTTTTTACCTTCCTTTTCAAAGTAATCTTTCACGCGGGTGCAGCAATAAACTTCTTCCCCTACCAAAAGAGGTCTTTCATAATGATAGTTTTGCTCCCCATGGATTAGACCCTTGTCGGGTAGTTGCAACCCCTCTACGGCACCAAAATCGAACGTTCTCGGGAAAGTAGGCGGCGCCACGTTTGCACCATACCTTGACTGTTTTCCTGTTTCTTCATCGATGAAGATCGGGTGCGGATCCCCGATCGCTTCCGCAAATCGTCTTACGAGCGTGCGTTCCACAGCGTTCTTCACTTTATCTGATTGCTTGCCAATCATATTCTTGTACATCATTACTGTCCTCCCATCCTGCTTAATCTTTCGGTCCTCCGGCAACATAAATAACCTGACCGCTCACAAAAGAAGATCTTTCATCTGCGAAAAATGCAACGGCATTCGCAATATCTTCAGGCTTGCCGCTTCTGGCAACCGGAATTTTACTTATTGCCCCTTGAATAAATTGATCAAAAGGAACACCTACCCGCTCTGCCGTAGCTTTCGTCATTTCTGTTTCTATAAAGCCCGGCGCTACAGCATTTGCAGTAATTCCAAACTTACCAAGTTCAATTGACAAGGTCTTGGTAAATCCTTGCAGTCCTGCCTTAACCGTTGAATAATTTGCCTGTCCTCTGTTCCCTTGAGCAGATGTGGATGAAATATTAATAATACGGCCGTATTTTTGATCAACCATATACTTCTGCACAGCCCGTGTTGCGTAAAAAGAGCCTTTTAAGTGAACATCCATTACCTGCTGCCAGTCATCATCCGTCATTTTAAATAATAAATTATCACGGATAATACCGGCATTATTAACTAGAATGTCTATTCTTCCATACTTATTGGCAATGTCCTTCACTGCTGCTTCTACTTCATCAGCCTGGGTAACATTTGCTTTTTTTGTAAAAATCTCATACCCTTTTGCTTCAAACGCTGTCTGAACTTCATTTAATGCTTCATCATTAATATCAATTACCGCTATTTTTGCGCCTTCCTCCGCAAACCTTAATGCAATTCCTTTGCCGATGCCACGGCTGCCGCCTGTAATAAAAGCTACTCTTCCTTCATAATTTCCTGCCATTATTTTTTCCTCCCTGTTATTTCTATATATATTGCCCTATTTTGACATTGTCTTTGATCAGATTTCTTGAGATGATCAATCTCTGAATTTCATCTGTTCCATCATAAATCCTCCACAGCCTGGCCTCCCTGTACCACCGTTCAATCGGGAGTTCTCTTGTATAGCCCATGCCACCATGAATCTGTAACACCCTGTCAATCACCCGGTTACCCATATTAGCCCCGTACAATTTAGCCATGGAAGACAGATGTCTGTTGTCTTCTCCTTGATCAAGGGTGAAGGCTGCATTAAGAACGAGCCATTTTGCTGCTTCAATTTCCACTGCAGAGTCAGCTATTTGCCATTGGATAGCCTGCCTGTCAGCAATTGGTCTCCCAAAGGTTTCCCGTTCATTTGCGTAATCAATAGCCATTTGCAAAAGTCGCTCCGCTGACCCTACTGCACGTGCTCCTACAATCCATCTTGCAAATCCGATCCATTCCAGTCCCAACTGATACCCCTGGTGCAATTCACCTAAAATGTTCTCTTCAGGAACTCTTGTGTTATCAAAAAACAGACTAGCCGGCCCCCATTCCCCCATGGTATAAATATATTCGGAGGTCCAGCCCATATCGCGGTCAGCTATGAAACAAGTAACACCTTCCCGGCCATTTGTTTTTTTATGTAATTTTTTATCGGTAATGGCAATAACCATGACAAATTCTGCTTCATTTCCTCCAGTGATGAAGGTTTTCTCTCCATTTAAAATCCAATCGTCACCATCTCTAACCGCTGTCATTTTTATATTTTGTGTATCCGAACCTGCCCCTGGTTCTGTCATGGCAAAGCAGGACTTTTTATCTCCATTAATTGTCGGGATTAAATATTTTTCTGTTTGTTCCTCGTTTGCATAGTACAAAATATTATCTGCTGTGCCGCCAAATTTAAAAGGGACAAAGGTTTTGGAAACTTCCATCGTAATGATGGCCTGCATCATCTGTCCCAAATCAGCTCCTCCATACGCTGCCGGTGTATTAATCCCCCAAAACCCGGATTCCTTTGCTTTTCTTGTTAATTCTTCCTGTTTTTCTACCGGCAGACTTGGCTTGCCTTCTATTTCATTCCGAAGCACTTCATTTTCAAGCGGTATTAATTCTTTTTCCACGAATTTTCGTATCGTTTCCTGAACCATTTTCTGTTCTTCCGTCAGACGTAAATGCATATATGATCTCTCCTGTTTCACTATTTTTCAAATTTCGGCTGAAAGAGTTGGACTGGATGCTCCAATTTTTTTAAGATAAATTGATTCATAGATATTGCATTCTCTCATAAAAGTAAATTAATTTGCTGATAACGCTCCATCTAGTTTGTCTTTTCTTTTTCTATCAGCATCCGCTTCAATATTTTGCCTACCGTATTTCTGGGCAGCTCATCAATTACCTCAAATTCCTTTGGCACCTTATATGGGGTAAGATTACGGTAACACAGCCCCTTCACCTCTTCCGTGTCCAATATAGCTCCATCTTTGGGCACCAGATAAGCTTTTAACACTTCTCCTTTTTCCGGGTGGGGAATGCCAGCTACAGCACACTCCTTAATATTCGGGTGTTCATAAAGCACGTTTTCCACTTCCTGCGGATACACATTAAAGCCACCGTTAATTACCATCTCTTTTTTTCTTCCGACGATATAAAAGTAGCCATCTTCATCCTGTTTTGCCAGATCACCTGTATACAGCCAGCCGTTTTTCAATGCGCGATCTGTTTCTTCATTATTTTGCCAGTATCCTTTCATCACCTGCGGCCCTTTAATAATCAGTTCTCCAACTGTCCCAGCAGGTACCTCTGCATGCTCATCATCCACGATTTTGCAATCTGTCAATGGAAAAGGGATACCGATGCTGCCTGCCTTTCGCTTGCCTCCGGGCGGATTGCGGTGGGTGGAGGGAGATGCTTCCGATAAACCAAACCCCTCCCCGATCACAGCACCCGTAATTCCTTCAAATCTCCTGATCACTTCCACAGGTAGCGGCGCAGATCCACAGGAGCAGAGTTTCAAGCTGTCAAGTCCGTATGCCTCCACATTTTCATGGTTGACAAAAGCATTATACATCCTGGGCACTCCGGGGAAAAAAGTAGGCTGATATCTTTCTATTTTTTCCAGCACCTTTTCTGTCTCAAATTTTTTGATAAGTAATACTGTTGCACCTATATAAATACCTAAATTCATTGCACTGGTCATCGCATATACATGATAAAGGGGCGTAACAGTCAACACGACTTCCTTACCAAATTCCATTTCCTCTCCATACATCGCATAGCTTTGATACACATTTGCAACTAGGTTATTATGCGTCAGCATGGCTCCTTTCATCACCCCGGTTGTGCCGCCGGTATACTGGATCACCGCCACATCTTCTTTTGGCCTGATATCTATGCTGCCATTATATGGAGATGCTGTCTTTATCAGTCCTTCGATACTTCGATATTTTTCGGATTCTTCATACGTTACAAAAACATGTTCTACTTGAAACATATCCTCAATCTTTATAAATGTAGCCATACTTCTTTTTTCCACCACCATGCTTTTTACGTTGGAATCATTAACAATCTGTATTAATTCCCTCGTGGTGTAAAGAGGGTTTATTTGCACTACAATTAAACCCAGCTTCATGGCAGCATAATAAGCGATAATGTAGCAGGGCTGATTGGAAACCATCAGCCCCACTCTATCTTCTTTTCTTAAACCTGATTGAACCCAGACATTTGCCAATCGATCTGCCCTGTCCTTTAATTCTTCATAGGAAATGCCTTTATCTTCATAAAGTATCGCCGTTCGATTGCCATTCCTTTCTGCGGTAGTTTCCAATAAATTGTATACAGGTATCTCAGGAATCTCCAAGCTTTCTTTCACGTTTTCCGGATATGCGTGATACCATTTGCGGTTTGCCAATCGACTCACTCTAATTCTCCTCTCTGCTTAGATATTATTCCAGCATACCTTCTTCTTCATAATATCTCTTTGCTCCTGGATGAAGATCCTCTTCATTAATTCCATTTAGAGCTGTATCCAGGCTGAAGTCTTTCGCCCTTTCCGGTACTTGCTGTTCAAACAAATCCTGGTTTTCCCAGAAAAATTTAGTAAGATTATAGACATAGTCTTCATCCAAATCAGCTCTTACTGTGATCATCGTCTCCATAATATAAGTTGATATGTCATCGGGGTTTTCGTCATATGTTCCTCCCGGCAGTGCTCCTCCGGTAATTCCCATATCTTTACTTTCAATACTATCAAGTTTGTCTTCATCTATAGACAGCACTTTTATCGGAGAAGTTACCTCCATCTCCTGCAGGGCTGGTACAAAAGGCGCTCCGCCAGCCAAATAAACATCAACATTGTTGTCCTGAAGCATAGAAGCACCATCAGAATAATTTCCATAAGAGATTTGACCGCCTGCTTCTTCAATCGTTTGCTGGTCAATACCGTATTCGGCCATCATATTCCAGAACGCTACCGGACCTCCCCCACCTTGGGGACCAAGAAAAATATGCTTATCCACAATATCTTCTATTGATTGAATGTCAGTATTATTTGCTCTAGTGGCGATTGTTTGATATACCGGATAAATAGCAGCGATAGCAGCAATCTCCTCTATCGGCTCCTCAAAACCATCTTCACCGTTCAAGGCGGCGTTAAAGTCCGGCGTATAGTTCAGGCCCATTTGAATATCGCCTACTTCAAGGGAGTTTAGATTAGAGGTGGAACCGCCCTCCTGCTGCGTTGCATTTAAGCCATTAAACTCTTCAGCGTAAAGTTCCGTCATCGTCGTAGTAATCGGGTACCAGCCAGATCCCATCGGTCCGGAACCAATTGTTAAAAATTGATCAGGCGCGTCGGGCTTATCCGAATCTCCTGACACTTCCTCATCTTCGCCGCATGCCGCCAAGAGTCCAATTAGAAGAGCAGCAACACCAAATACCCATATTATTTTTTTCATATCCATCACCTTTCCAATTCTATTTTTTGATTAGCTTCTTCTATAACATTTCCGTTTTTTCTCTTTTGCCAGATGATCAAACCTATTGCCATCGCTATACCTATAATGTCACCGGCAAAACCAGGCGTAACCAATAATATTGCTACAATAAACATTAGTAACCGTATTACGGGACCAAGCTGTCCAAATAGATGGTCTTCCAATGTAGCTGCAAAGAAAACACAACTCAAGAAAGCAGTTACAATCGCTATTGTAATTTGCACTGTATCTCCACCCTGCATAAGTAATACAGGGTTATAGGCAAATATAAATGGTACGAAGAACCCTCCCAAACCTATCTTCATTGCATAAGCAGCTGTTTTGAAAGGATCCGATCCTGCTATTCCGGCGGTCGTGTAAGCGGTAATCGCCACAGGAGGAGTAAGACCTGACATCACACCGAAGTAAAATACAAACATATGTGCAGCCACTTCATTTACGCCCATTTGAATTAATGCCGGAGCACCTAAAACAGCCAGAATGACATATGCCGAAACAGTTGGCATTCCCATCCCCATGATTATGGAAGCAATCCCAATAAATACAAGAAGAAGAAACAGATTTCCGCCTGCCAGATCAATGACAAATCTGGAAAAAGTAATACCCAGTCCAGTCAGTGAGACCGCGCCCACAATAATCCCGGCAGTAGCACAGGCTGCAATTACAGTTAAAGCACTTCTGGCCCCATTTTCCAAAGCCGCCAATACACCAAGCAGCTTCATCCGGGTTGCTTTTCGGATCCAGCTCAGTACGAGCGCAAAAAGGATTCCATAAAATCCAGCTTTCATCGGACTGTAACCATACAGCAGCAATCCTATAATCAGCAGTATTGGCAAGAACAGATAACCCTGCCTTAATAAAACCCGCCTTACACTTGGCAGTTGTTCTTTTGGAATACCTGCCATATTTAAACGTTTGGCATGAAAATACACAACCATTCCTGCGATAAAGAAATAAATTACAGCCGGTATCAATGCATAAATTGCCAGCTGTATATACGGAATTCCCAGTGTTTCTGCCATGATGAAAACCGAGGCTCCCATGATTGGCGGCATAATTTGACCACCCTGAGATGCAACCGCTTCCACTGAAGCCGAAAATCTTTTGCTGTACCCGAGTTTTTTCATTAAAGGAATTGTAAATGACCCTGTAATTGCAGCATTTGCGGCTCCGTTTCCCGTTATTGTACCTACCAGTGAACTGGATCCAACAGCAGATAATGCCGGTCCCCCCGTCTTATTTCCAAGCAGCCCAAAGGCAAAATCGGTAAAAAACTGGCCACCTCCGGAACGCATTAGGAAAGCACCAAAGATAACAAACAGGATAAGCACAGTGGAACTCACATAAATTGGTTCGCTGAAAATACCCAATGTACCGCTGAACATATGATCAACCATTCGTTCATACCTGATGCCCGGATGGGCAAGAGCTCCAGGGAAATACTGGCCAAAAAGGATATAAACCAAAAAGAATAATCCTATTCCGGCCATCAGAATCCCGTTGGTTCTCCTTGTAGCGTCAAGCACAAGCCCAATAAACAGGGTGCCAAACACAGCATCCACGGTACTAATATTTCCCTGCCTGCTTTGAATTCCTTCTGCATCAATGATCATGTATCCTGCTGTTGATATCGCTATCAGAATAATGATCACATCAATAAAACTGAATTGCTTCCCTTTCCTGAATGGAAACAGCAGAAAAATCAACATAATCGCCCATAATACGTGAATACTTCTGTGCAGCCAGGATGATAAGGTGCCAAATCCGGCAGTGTATACATGAAATATCGAAAGACCTATGGCCAATAAGGAAATAATGGTTAATAGCATTCTTGATTTGCTCCATTTTTCCTTTCTGCTATCCCAGATTTGTTCCACATATGCTTGCTTTTCCACAACTTTTGTATCAATTTTCTTGGTTGCTGCTTGCTCTCCCATTTGTCTACCACCATCCTTTCTTTACATCTTTTAATGCAGCCAGCCAATTACAAAGCTGCAGGACACCCATTAGCAGGTAAAACAGATTCTCACCTCAGCCTAATTCTCATCCAACACTTTTCTAGCTATAATCAGACGCTGTATTTCACTGGTTCCTTCATATATTTTTGTGATTCTTGCATCCCGGTAAAAATGCTCCACAGCGTATTCTCCGATGTAGCCTATGCCGCCATGAATCTGCACAGCTTTATCAGCCACTTTATTAAAGACTTCCGAGGCAAATAATTTTGCCATGGCAGCTTCTTTTATCACCTTTTCTCCTGCATCTATTTTTTCAGCTGCCATCATAGTTAATGTACGGGCTGCTTCTGTTTCTGTAGCCATATCTGCAAGCATCCATTGAATTCCCTGGTTTGAAGCAATTGGTTTTCCGAATTGCACTCGCTCTTTGGAATAGCTCGCCGACAATTCTATTAATTTATCACAGGAACCAACTGCACGGGCAGCAAGTCCGACGCGGCCCTCTCCTAATATTTTCAATGCACTCATATAACCCATGCCAACTTCGCCTATCACGTTTTCCCTAGGTACCTGGCAATTTTCAAAAATCACCTGAGAAGTATAAGAGCCGCGGAGCCCCATTTTTTTGTCCTTTTTACCTATAATAAGTCCAGGAAAATCCCTTTCCACCAAAAACGCTGTAATTCCACCTTTTGCTCCTTTTTCCTTGTCAGTGACAGCAAATACGGTAAACAAATCTGCTATTGGCGCATTGGTGATAAAATGCTTCGTGCCATTGAGAACCCAGTAGTCGCTATCTCTTTCTGCATAAGTTGACAGATTGGTAGCATCGGAACCTGCGCCCGGTTCTGATAATGCAAATGCACCCATTTTGTTGCCACTGGCCATATCCGGCAAGTATTTCTTTTTGAGGTAATCGGATGCAAGTTTTACAAGGCCTGTGCTCCCTATTCCTGTATGTGCGCTGATCAGGGAAACAAACCCATTATGTGTTCTGCCCAATTGCTCAAGAACCACTGCTTTCCCGACGGCATTCAGACCTATCCCCCCATACTCCTCCGGTATACTGATGCCAAACAGACCCAATTCTTTTGCTTTTTCAATTAAATGCTGTGGAATGGCATCTTCATCTTCTATTTGCTGTGCACAAGGGTCTACCTCGTTATCCACAAAATTTTTAATCATTGTTTTCATTTGCTGAAGTTCATCAGCGATGACTGTTGACATGAAAAATCCTCCCAATTTGATGAATTTTATTAAATGTATCCTTACTAATGCAAAGGCCATGCCAACTTTTCAAATGGGAGAAACCAAGATCGGAAAAACTTTTAGAGCAAGCCTAAACACATAAAAAAAAGAAACATTCATTAAAACAAGATTGAATTTTTTTATTCATTTAATTCATCATTGAATCAAGAACGAGGTAAAGCAGAAATCTTCTCGATTCATTTTTGAATCAACAATTTACTTTTGAATTAAAAAACCTTTAGTCCTAAAATCAACTAAAGGTTTTCTTATCAATTGCTGATATGATGGAAGTGATGATGTGAAGGGAATCCCATTCGCCGTTGGATATGTCTGTAATAGCATATTTTATTGGAAATAAACGTTCACGGATTTCTGGTTCTGTGTAGCCCTGCTTATATAAAACTGCAACTTCACCGGACAGATATTCCAAATAATCCAATTTAGATGCCAGCTTTGTTCTGCCCTCCTCAATGAAGCCTGCATGCGAGCAAAATATGGAATGAAATTCATATGTCAATAATTTTCTGATAGAATTTATAGTTTGTGGGATGGATTCACTATCCATAATCACCTGAGGCTTTGAGGTGACAAACAAATCGCCTGTAAAAATGCACCGTGTCTGTTTCTGGTAAAAAGCAACATGGTCACCAGCATGGCCGGGAGTGTAAATAACTTCCCATTCCTCTTCCATGGAATTCACTTTTTTATCGAGTGGCAAAGGATTAAACTTTCCCTCATCCCCCAGGTATCTTGTCTGTATATAGGGTAGGGAGATTGCTGCCGGCAGATTTCCAAACCTTTCCCATGCACAAATATGGGAATCTGCAGATTACTTTCTATCCACGCTGCATTGCCTGAAAGATCTTCATGACTATGTGTCAGCACCACAAATTTTATTTGCGATGCATGTTCTTTAAAAAATGGGATCAGTTCCTTTTCATGCTTTTGCGGGCCCGTGTCAATCAGCATGCCATCAACAAGAAAAAGGTAAACAGGCCTTCCTTTGCCATCCGAACGCATGACTTCCGATCTTGCACAGATTACATCCTCTTTCTTCCGTATTTCTAAAATAATGGATTCGTCCTTTCTTTTTTATTTTTTTACTTCCTGCATTAAAGCCGCTTGTGTATTCATAAAGGTCAAAATGTTGTACAGCGTTTCTATAACCGGAACAGGAATATCCACTTCCTCTGCTTTTCGCATGACATGCCCGCACATGGCCTCTACTTCCATTTGCTTATTATTCAGCCTGTCCTGCAGCATGGAAGTCCGGTGTCCCCTGGCACGCTCTGCATTTTTAAACATGGTGTCCAATATTTTTTCCCTGTCTGTGGAAATACCCTCTTGAATCGCTACTTCCATCGCTTCTCTACATACAGACTCGGCAGTTCGACGCAATGTTTTTTGATCAAGAATATCTCCAATCCCCGCATTTGAGACGGCAGATAAAGGATTAAAGGTAATATTCCAAAGAAACTTCCGCCATTTTTTTTCAAGGATGCTGCTTGTATGCTTTGCATCAATTCCTGATTTTTGAAAAACCTGAACAATTTCTGCACATGTTTCCCTTGCATCAACAATAAGTTCTCCTATGACTAAAGTTACCCTTCCATCCTGCTGGACGATGCCGGGGGCTGTAATGGCAGATTGTATGTAGGTTGCACAGGAAAAAGTGCGTCTTGCTCCGAATATTTCCATTAATTTTCCCTCATTATCGACCCCGTTTTGCATCGTCATTATGAGTGAATCCTTGCTTATGTACTGATCCAGTTCCTTTGCAATTTGTTTCGTATCATGAGACTTTACGCAGAATAAAATAAGCTGTGAATCTGCCAAATCTTTCAGCTGATCTGTAAATGAGCTCTGCAAAGTGAAAGTATCTTCTTCTTTTTTCACGGTCAGTCCTTTTTCTTTCATTTTCCTCAGATGCTGTCCTCTAGCAAGAAAAGTTACTTCGTTTCCTCCTTCTTCAAGCATTGCCCCAAAAAAACTTCCTACTGCTCCCGCGCCAACCACACCGATTTTCATTCTATCATCCTCCAATATCAATGTTATATTTCTTTAATTTCCTGACAACTGTCGGCTGGCTGGATTTCAATGCCTCAGCTATTTCATACGTGTTATTATATCTTTCTGCAGCCAGGCGCAGTACGTTTTTCTCCGCCATTTCCACCGTTTCCTTCAAAGAGTTAATCTTTTTTTCTGTTTCATTCTGTTGTGGCCGATATTCTAAAGGTAGATCTTCCATAGTAATAGTATCCTTCCGGGCTGTCACCACAAGCCTTTCTATTAAATTCGATAATTCCCTGATATTCCCTGGCCAGTCATAAGAAATAAAGAAGCTTTTTAACCCCTGGTCAAAATCTTTATCCATTTGATATTTTTCAATAAATTTATCCAGATAAAAGTTCATCAAAGGAATAACGTCACTACTTCTGTCCCTCAAGGGTGGGATGCGGATTGGAATAACATTAATCCGGTAATACAAATCCTCACGAAAATCTCCATTCTCTACCATTTGCTGGAGATTCCGGTTGGTTGCAGCAATAACCCGCACATTCACTTTCTTGCGCCGGGTGCCGCCGACACGCTGAATCTCCCCTTCCTGCAAAACCCGCAGCAGTTTGACCTGTAAAGTGAGGGATAATTCTCCGATTTCATCCAGAAAAAGAATGCCATTGTCCGCAAGTTCAAACAAACCGGGCTTTCCTTTATTGCTTGCCCCGGTAAAGGCACCCCCTTCATAGCCGAATAGTTCCGATTCCAGCAATTCAGCAGGGATTGCCCCGCAGTTGACCTTAATTAATTCACCTTCCGTGGACCTTCTGCCGTTGGAAAAAATATAGTTTGAAAGAACATCCTTTCCCACCCCTGTTTCGCCCAGTACCAATACAGTAGCATCAATGTCGGATATTCTCTTGGCGGTATCAAATACTACCTGCATTTCTTCGCTTTCGGCAATAATATCATTCGATTTATCCGAGTTATTTTTTAATAGCTGTAATTCTCGTTTATATTTCCTGTTCAATTCATTCATTTTTGCCAGTTCTGCCTGCAATTCATTTAAATCCGATAAATCCCGTATATTGGTCACAATTTTATCTATTTCCCCATTTTCATTATAAATGGGGCTTCCTGTCAGCAGTGTTTCATTACCCCGGTAATTTTTTTGCACAACAGAAACCATCCGTTTATGTTCCAATACTTTTTTCGTTACGGAACTTTTCAGGATACCTCTCTTGATGAGATCGTTTACATTCTTTCCAATGTAATACTTCTTTGGTATCCCTGTAATTCTCTCAATGGCAGAATTGGTTTTCAGCGTTACACCATTCTTGTCCGTAATATAGATGCCGTCATAGGAATTTTCAATGGTTGTATCCAATTCCTGATTCAGTGTCTTTAATTTATTATTTTCTTTCTTGAGCACACTTAAGGCAACTGACTCAATGCCAAGCAATTCCTTATATTCTTTCTGATGATGTTTTCCGGCAATAAAAATGAAAGCACACTTCTCATATTCCGCATGAATTAATTTGCCGCAATCATAAGATTTCCAGACCGAAAATACAGAGTTGATTTTTTTTCCTGTTGCACCCTTGCCGAGAAGAGAGATAAATGCGTCATTGGATTCTACAATCCGGTTCTCTTCATTTAGCATAATGAAAATAAACGGAGTATGTTTCGATAGAGATTTATTTATGCTACTATTCATCGGGAACAGCTCCTTTATGACTATGTTCAATATACTATTATACGCAATATTATTAATTCGTCTAATTATTTTTAATATAATGTCGGATAGGAAACCTTTGAAACTATTATATGTAAAACTGGCATTTCGGTAATATAAAGAAAAAACTGTATGCACATAAGCCTTAAGAACCCCATCCGCATACAGTTTATTTTTATAATATTAACTCGCCAACTTCCTCATCTCCTCCGTCAACATCGGCACAATCTCAAACAAATCCCCAACAAGGCCATAATCCGCCACATTAAAGATATTCGACTCCGCATCTTTATTGATCGCCACAATTACTTTCGAGTTGGACATCCCGGCAAGATGCTGAATCGCCCCGGAAATACCGACGGCAATATACAAATCAGGTGTAACTACTTTCCCTGTCTGGCCGATTTGCAGGGAGTAATCGCAGTATTCCGCGTCACATGCCCCGCGGGAAGCACCTACTGCGCCGCCCAGCACGTCTGCCAATTCATACAGCTGATCAAAACCTTCCTTGCTTTTCACACCGCGGCCGCCTGCAATAATGACATTTGCCTCGGAAAGATCCACCCCTTCAGAAGCTTTGCGGATCACATCCTTAATCACAGTACGGATGTCCGCTACATCCACTTCCTTGGAAGTAACCTCTCCGGAACGGGATTCATCTTTTTCCGGGGCCGGAATATTATTTGGACGAATCGTGAAAAAGGCGATGCCATCTGTCACGATTTTCTTCTCAAAGGCTTTTCCGGAATAGATCGGTCTTGTGAACACTGCCTTATCTTCATCCACATCAATGTCGACCACATCGGATACAAGTCCGCTTCCCAGTTTGCTTGCCAGTTTAGGAGTCAGGTCTTTCCCGATGGATGTATGACCCATAACAATACCGTCTGGGGATTCATCGTTAATCACAGCCATCACTGCCTGGCCATAGCCTTCCGAAGTATAATTTTTCAAGTTATCATGCTTAACAGTGACGACTTTGTCCGCACCGTATTTTATCATTTCTTCTCCCTGTCCGTCCGGGTCTTCTGCACCCAGTACCACACCTACTACTTCATCTGCATTTATCTTTTTTGCTGCTGTGATTGCTTCAAAAGTTACATTCCGCAGTTCACCGTCTTTTAATTCGCCTATTACTATAACTTTATTGCTCATATCGTTTTGCTCCTCTCGTCGGGAAAATGAATTTATTTTTGTCAGTTCTGCCGCTTAATTGCC
The DNA here is from genome assembly GCF_041521345.1 of Virgibacillus oceani. Taxonomy (GTDB): domain Bacteria; phylum Bacillota; class Bacilli; order Bacillales; family Amphibacillaceae; genus Virgibacillus_N; species Virgibacillus_N oceani_A. Next base: position 15,507 of record NZ_JBGOHB010000021.1, read on the forward strand.
GGACTTACTATAATACTTTCTCGTCATTTTTAAGGATGGATACCAATTCCTGTACCTGTTCGCTGGCATCCCCTTCCAGGATTCTGCCTGCTTCTTTTTCAGGCGGCAGGAAAATATCGATGGTTTTGGTTGTTGGTTCCACATCATCTTCTTCCAGATCAAGGTCATCGATTTCAAGTTCTTCCAATGGTTTCTTTTTCGCTTTCATAATCCCAGGCAACGAAGGATAGCGGGGTTCGTTCAGTCCTTGCTGACAAGTAACCAGAACAGGCAGGCTTGTCTCCACGACTTCAACATCGCCCTCCACGTCTTTTTCAATTGTTACACTTTCGCCTTCGATATTCAGATCCGTTATGGTTGTCACATAAGGGATTCCCAGGCTTTCTGCAAGTCTCGGGCCAACCTGGCCGCTCGCTTCATCAATGGCCACGTTTCCACCTAAAATTAGATCTGCTTCTTTATCCTCAAAGTAGGTCTCCAGAATTTTTGCCGTCGTGTAGGCGTCTCCTTCTTCCAGGTCATCTTCCGTGTTGATGAGTACAGCTTTATCCGCCCCCATGGCAAGTGCTGTGCGCAGCTGTTTTTCGGCGTCTTCATCGCCGACTGTAACCACGGTTACTTCCCCGCCGTGTGCATCACGCTGGTTGATCGCTTCTTCCACGGCATACTCGTCATACGGGTTAATGATGAATTCTGCACCGTCATCCTCTATCTCCCCATTGGAAACATTAATTTTTTCTTCCGTATCGAAGGTTCTTTTCAGTAATACATAAATATTCATATTCTTTTCCCTCCTGATTTTTATTTTATATTAAACAAATCTATTAAACCCAAAGTTATCCTTTTGGACCACCGGCAACATACATTACCTGACCGTTCACAAAAGAGGATGTTTCATCTGCAAAAAATGCTATGGCATTTGCGATATCCTCCGGATTCCCGCTTCTGCCGACAGGTATTTCTTTGATCCGCTCATTCATAAACACATCAAACGGTACGCCTACTCTTTCCGCAGTAGCTTTCGTCATATCGGTTTCGATAAAGCCGGGAGCGACGGAATTAGCAGTAATACCAAACTTGCCAAGTTCAATAGCAAGTGTTTTCGTAAAACCCTGTAATCCGGCTTTTGCTGCAGCATAATTTGTCTGGCCGCGGTTGCCAAGGGCTGACGTAGATGAAATGTTAATAATTCGGCCATATTTTTGTTGCACCATATATTTTTGTGCTGCCCGTGCAGCGTTAAATGCTCCTGTCAAATGAACATCCAATACTTGCTGCCAATCAGCATCCGTCATTTTAAACAGCAAGTTATCACGGATGATACCCGCATTATTCACGAGAATATCGAGGGTGCCGAACTGATTTACGACCCGCCGTGCTGCTGTTTCCATCTCATGGCTCTTTGTGATATCCACTTTCATGGTCAAGATATCATAACTCTTGGCCATAAATTCATTTTTCGTTTTATACAGATTTTCTTCATCTATATCCAAGATAGCCGTTTTTGCACCTTCTTTTGCGAATAAATCCGCAATTGCTTTCCCAATTCCACGGCTGCCGCCTGTCACCATAGCGACCTTACCAGAAAATCTAAATGCCAAATCCTTCACCTCCCCCATAAAATAATCACTATTTTAGAATGGTGCTGAATAATTTGCTTAACTCCCAAACTTGGAGATTAGCAGAATTCCGATTCCAAATATTACGCTGCAGTCTTTTGCAGTACTGCTGTTTTATAGTTTTATTTCCCGATAGAAACACCGAATTTTTCCCCCAGCGATTTTAATTCATCAAAAATAGCCGGTGTCAGGGACACCCCTTCCTCCAGGTTCTTCTCTCTTTTCATCTGCTCCAGGTCCCCCGGCATGTATACCTGATCAAAACCTTTAGCCGGGTCGCTGTTCCTTGTTTGCTCTACCCTTACATCCATCCTGTCTTTAAAGTCCGCAATATCTACAAAACTCTCCGGATTTATTACCATAAATAAATGGCCAATATTTTGCGGTGCCGGATCGTCATACATTCTTGGGATGTCTTTTCCAAACAGCGCTCCGGTCATCACACCTGTCATAATATCAATCATCATCGCCAGACCCGATCCTTTTGGACCAAGCGGCAGCAGGTATCCTTCCAGCGCTTCTTTTGCGTCAGTTGTATTTTCTCCATCCCGCGTAATTGCCCAACCTTCGGGAACCTCTTCATCATTTTTGACAGCCAGATTAATTTTCCCGCGGGCCGCATTACTGGTTGCCATATCCAATATGGCCGGATGACTGTTAGTCGGGACGGCAATGGAAAGCGGATTGGTGCCAAGTGTCGGCTCTTTGGATCCCCAGGAAACCATGATGGGGGAGGTGTTTGTCATTGCGATCCCGATGCAATTTTCCGCTGCTGCCATGCTTGTAAAATAGGATGCGGTGCCAAAATGATTCGAATTCAAGACACCAACGCTGGAAGTACCGTATTGTTTGGCTTTTTTGATGGCGTGCTCCATGGCAATTTTACCGGCATACTGGCCCCAGCCGTTATGTGCATCATATAATGCCGTTGTTCCGGTTTCTCTAATTATTTCCATTTTTGTTTCCTTCTCGATAATCCCTTTGTCCAATCGGGCGAGATAGTCCGCCATTTTTGTCACACCGTGAGAGCTGACACCGATTAAATCGGCATCTATCAAACTGTCGGCAATCACTTCTGCTTCATGTTTCGGTATGGCATTCTTCTTCAGTATATCCGTGCAGAATCGTTTCAGGCTGTGTACAGATACTTTCATTTTCAGTCTCCTCGCCTTATTTAATCATCAGGTGCATCAAAAAACACGGAGGCATTTCATTCCATGGCAAACTTAGCTATGTACCGGTATAACCAAGCTCCTTCCAGATTCTCTTAACCGTTACTTTCAGCTTGCCTAATAAAAATGCTTCCCGCTCCTTTGTATAGTCAATATCCGGTATAGTGACCCCGATTGCGGCAACCATATTTCCCTGGTAATCATATATTGGATAGGACATCCCGACTGTGGCTTTGAAATTTTCGGAATAACTGATGGAATAGCCTTTTTCTCTTATTTTTTTCACTTCAGCTTTTATCTTTTCCTTATTATCCAGCGTGTTTGGTGTACGCTTTTTCAGCTCAGTTTTATTTAAATAATCCTCCACTTCTTCATCACGCTTGCCTGATAAGAGCAGTTTTGGTGCTGATCCTGCATACAGCGGTGCTCTGGCGCCTACTTTTACAACCAAACGCACCGGCTTGGAACTATTCACTGTTTCCACATAGACCGACTCATCCCCTTCCATAATGGAGACATGGACAAGCTCATCTATTTCTTCATTTAATTTTTGCATGTGAGGAAGGGCAATTTTGTTATACTGTAGCTGCTCGCTTACATGTTTGCCGTACGTGAGAAATTTCAACGACATACGGTAAGTCACGTCATGGCTGGACTTTCTTTCCTTGACAAGTAACCCGGCTTCCTCCAGTCCATTGGCAAGACGAAACACAGTGGTCTTGGGCATGTTGGCCATTTCGGCTAATTCAATAATGGTCATTTCCGGTTTTTTTAAGAAACTATCCAAAACTTTAATCGCTTTATCTAAACTTTTACTCAAGTTTAACACCTCAGTTGCAGTAAATATTTCCGTATTATAGATGCAGTTCTATAAGTCCGGTAAAAACTTTATAGTTTAATGAAAGAGAAACTCCTGTTAAGACTGTACACTTCCTCTCTGCAACGTAGAAATTCTATTATAATAAATTCAAAAAGAAAACATATGCAAAGCCAAGGATAAAAATGGTGAGAAAATACTTCCCGTTCCAGAAAAATCCTACCCTGATTCCATTCGCATGCACACAGGAACTGATAATAATATTTAGCGCATTCAGCGGACTTAAGGAAGAAGAGAACATCCAGGAAAATATACACATAAATGCCGCAGCAAACAGGTTGACATCCACTTCAGGTACCAATAATAAAGGAAAAATAATCGGTACGGCAATAATTTGATGAATCCCAAGAAATGCCATCATCGTAACAAATGTAACAACAAACAGGAAAACCAATAATACTGACCATTGGGATGCCCAGAAAAGAGCATTACCCAGCCCGGAAGTAATCGGCGTATGGAGCAGGGCATTGCCAAATAATCCAGCACTTAAGAATAGTGCTATTTCCATGTTGGAGTTTGTGTTCATCTGTACTTTATATATTTTTATTTGTTCTTTCATCCATCCCCACTTATTCCGGATAAGTGTCCATAGTAATGGAATGAGCAGACAATTTATACTCACCAGTAGAAGCATTGGCAATTTGGTGATGAGCTCCAGCGCGATCAAGAGTCCGACCAAAAAGAGGACTAATGAAATAAGCAAAGCAAAGTCCCTTTTGCTGGCTTCGGTTTCTGCCTGCAACGCTTCCAGGGCAGCTGCTGTTTCACTTTTTGCAGGACGAAGCAGAAAAATGGCAGTCATAAACATTAGCACAGAAAAGAATACGCCGATTGGCATGTAGGTTATATACGGCATTTCCGCAATGGAAATCACAATACCAACAGAGGCAAAAAACGGTGACCATACAATGGCCTGAGTAAACCCGCCAAAATAGGCACGGGATAATAATTTCGATTCTATTTTCAGCCTGCTTACAAATCCATGAACGATTCGAATGCCACCCATATTCAAGATCGGAGCCACTATTACCATAAAAGAACTGACACCATAAAACGTTTTTCGCTCGTCATTTTTAAATTCATTCAGTTTGGAAATAACTGAATTGATTACCCCTTCTCCTTCCAAAGGGAGAGAAATCAGTGGGGCGAGCAAAATAATCGCCAACAATGCAATGTTCTGCGTAATCCCGTCAAACAGCCCAAGCCATTGACTGCCATATATAACATTAATAATGATGCCGGTAACAAACAAAAAGCCGGTAAAAAGTCTGTTTTTCTTGCTTAACATTTGAAATGCCAGTAAAAACGCTAAAATACATAGTAAAATATAAATTGTATTTAATACTTCATTAGATATAAGTTCTTGTGTAATATAAAGTAAACACATTGATGCAAAAGTAATAAAACGAAACATGATAAACCAGCTTTCCTGCATAATTATGGTTCTGATCCTTGGGAGAAATATTTAATTTGCATTGTGCCGCAGAACAAGCGCACTGTATTTGAGCTGCTCATAGAATTTATGAAAATTGTTCTTAAAACTATAAAAGCCCGCTCAAGTTGCTCGTGAATTCATAATTCGCTCCAATCCAATTGGGAACCGCTCGATAAATAATGTTCATGTCTATAGCAAAATGCTCATAGCCTATAAAAGGTTGCTCATAAAACATGAACGTAATAGTAATATTTTGATGGGACAGCGCATAAGTAAATAAATATTCAAAAACAAATAACTCTTCTATATAATAAGGAAGAAACAGGTTTTAAATGATACTGTTTCCCTCCAGTTATATCTACAAAGTTATCTATTATTTTCCGCTTACACAACCCGAAATGTTCCGGTTGAATGAGCTAATCTGTTTCCATCTTCATCAAATAAATCTGCCTCTACCAGCGCCGTAGAACGGTTCTGATGAATAACATTACCTACAGAATAAACTGTTCCATCTTTTACCGCCTTTAAAAAATGCACATCCATTTCCAGTGTAGTCACTGCATCAAACCCGAGTGAACGGGCGGTAAACCCCATCGTAGTGTCTAAAATGGTTGCATAGACTCCACCATGTACGGAATCTTTTACATTCAAAAATTCAGGAATGATCGGCAGCTTTAATTTAACACTGCCTTTTTCTACTGAATCCCATTCCAGTCCAATATACTTCCAAAAGTTACTTCCTTCAAAGTCCTTTATCATTTTTTCCATAGCCATGTCCATTCCTTTCATTTAAGAAAGATCACCCCAGTTAACAATTGTCGATATTTTTTCCCCTTCGATAGCTTTGATCAGATTGGCTGCTATTGTTACACTGGTCTGTCTCGCAGCTTCCAGACTGATCCCGCCAATGTGGGGAGTTTTCGTGATTTCTTCCATTCCAAGAAACGGATGATCTGCCGGAGCTGGTTCTTTTCGGAATACATCTACTCCCGCAGCATGAATTTGCTTATTTTTTAATGCTTCTACAAGATCTTCTTCATTTATAACACCACCGCGTGCTGTGTTAATCAGTACAGCTTCCGGTTTCATCATGTCAAAATAGGTTTTATTCACGCTCCCGTCGGTTTTTTCATTTAATGGAATATGAAGGCTGATGACGTCGCTTTCCTTAAACACTTCACCCATATCTGTTGTAAGATCAACGCCCAACGTATCAGCAGTTTCCTGTCGTTCTTCCGGGATTCTTCTTACATAAGCCATTACTTTCATACCAAATCCATTTTTCATTATTTTGGCTACTTCTTGGGAAATGGATCCAAACCCTACAAGTCCCAGTGTTTTCCCTTTCAGTTCGCTTGTATATTTCCCATCACGGTAGGAATAATTTCCTTTTTCCATTTCCATGTTAAATTTTACAATATTTTTCATAACTGAAAGTATTAAACTTACCGCATGCTCGGCAGTTGCCACTGTATTAATTTTAGGCGCATGAAGAATGCGTATTCCTTTCTGGGTTGCATAATTAACATCAATGTTATCCAGTCCTACACCAGCTCCTGAAATGGCTTTAACATTTCCGCATGCATCCAGAATCGCCGGTGTAATTTTTGCCGGTGCCCGAAGAATGATGCCATCTACTTTATTATTATTTAAAAATGCTATAATTTCCTGCTCATCAAATTCATTAAATTTGGTTACCTTTGCATTCTTTTGTAAAACATCCTCGCCATCTTTATGATACATGGAGAGTATCTGTACAATATGTATGGATTCCAATAAAACTGCACCTCCGTATTTTTCGTCCATTCCCCTTCTTATAAGTCAGATGGTGACTCTTTAGAATCACCATCTGCATTCATCAATCAAGATATTCAATAATCGTGGATATCCCCTGTCCGCCACCGATGCAAAGGGTAACCAGACCATATTTCTCTCCTCTTCTTTCCATTTCATGAAGAAGTTTTGTCATCAGTATGGCTCCTGTTGCACCAATCGGGTGACCAAGAGCAATAGCGCCACCATTCACATTTACTTTGTTGATATCCATTTTTGCCTCTCTGATCACTGCAAGGGACTGGGCGGAAAAGGCTTCATTCAATTCGATCAGACCAAGGTCATCCATGGTAAGGTTGGCTTGTTTCAGTGCTTTATAGGTGGATTCCACCGGTCCGATTCCCATAATATCAGGAGCAACGCCACTGGTTGCCTGAGCAAGAATTCTTGCTTTCGGCTTCAAGCCATACTCTTCTACTTTTTCTTTATTCATCATCAGCACCACGGATGCGGCATCGTTTCTTCCACTCGCATTCCCCGGTGACACCGTACCGTTTTCTTTAAATACGGCAGGCAGTTTTGCCAGTTTTTCCGGAGAAGTCAGGAATGGATGTTCGTCGGTATCAAACGTAATTGTCTTTTTCCGTTCTTTCACTTCATATGGGACGATCTCTTTTTCAAAACGTCCGGACTTAATTGCATCATCGGCAAGTGTCTGACTGCGATGCGCGAACTCATCCTGTTCTTCTCTAGAAATATTATACTGTTCCGCCAGGTTTTCCGCTGTAAGCCCCATCGTCAGGTTCCCATATTTCTCTTGCGGCTGCGAGCATGGCTGGCTTTCCGTGTTTGGATCCAGCAATACGCCATTTCCTGCACGATAGCCAAAGCGGGCGTTTCTTAAATAGTACGGAGCTGTGCTCATGCTTTCCGCCCCACCAGCAACGACCACATCGGAGAGGCCAAGCTTAATTTGCATATCCGCATTATTGATCGCCTGCAGACCGGAGCCGCACTGACGGTGAACGGTATAACCGGGAACATCCACCGGGAGTTCAGCACGCAATGCTGCAAGACGGGCCAGGTTGGATGTGTCTGCACTCTGCTTTGCCTGACCGAGAATGACTTCTTCCACTTTCACTGAACCACCGTTTTTCTCCATCAGTTCACGGATTACTTTTTCAGCCAGATAGTCCACGGTTACATCTTTTAATGTGCCGCCCATTTTTCCAACGGCCGTTCTCACCGAACCAACAATATATGATTCATTCATGCCATAACACTCCTATTTTCATTTTTCTCGGGACAGAGGGACAACTTCTTCGGTGGGACGAGCATTCAGCGCAGTCCCAGGTTTCGTGTCCCCTTGCTCCTATTTCTTCAATTCACGCTTTAATTCGTTGGCGATAATATTTTTCTGAATTTCTGATGTTCCTTCATAAATTTTGGTGATACGTGCATCACGGAAGTAGCGTTCAATCGGATAATCTCTCATATAACCAATACCGCCGTGGATTTGTACAGCAAGGTCTGCCACTTTATTGTAAACTTCAGATCCGTATAATTTGGCAATCGCTGCATCTTTCACGACACGCTGTCCTTGATCCGTCATCCAGGCCACTTTATAAGTTAAAGCCTCCAATGCAGCAATATCTTTACTGATTTCTGCGAGCATATGCTGAATGGCTTGCATTTCGATGATTGGCTGGCCGAATTGCTCACGCTCTGATGCATAATCCAGGCAATGTTCAAGCAGACGTTTACTAGAACCAAGGTTTCTTGCTGCTAGTCCGGCACGACCGTTGGCAAGAATTTTCAAGGCGTTCACATAGCCGCGTCCTTCTTCCCCAAGTACATTCTCTGCAGGTACTTCCATATCTTCAAAGAAAAGCTCTGCGGAATGGGAACCGCGTAGCCCCATTTTGTCTTCCACGGCTCCTACGATGAAACCAGGGAAATCTTTTTCCACTATAAAAGAAGTAATCCCTTTCGCACCCTTGGAAGGATCCGTTACTGCCATTACTGTGAACACATGGCCGTCCACTGCGTTGGTAATATAGTGTTTCGAACCGTTAATAATGTATTTATCGCCTTTTTTCACCGCAGTTGTTTTCATGTTAGCCGCATTGGAACCTGCACTTGGCTCGGTAAGTGCGAAAGAGCCAATCCATTCTCCAGAAGCCAATTTGGGAAGATACTTTTCCTTTTGTTCTTCCGTTCCCAGCTCCACGATACCAACAGAACCAATACCTGTATGCGCACCAATCAATGTGGTATATCCGTTATGCGTTTTTCCAAGTTCTTCATAAATGGCGCATTTCCCTACCATATCAAGGCCAAGTCCGCCGTATTCTTCAGGGATTCCTAAGCTGAACAACCCCATATCTTTGGACTGCTCTACGGTTTTTTCAGGGATCTCGTTGCTTTCCTCAATTTCCATGGCAACCGGCTCTACTTCTTCCCTTATAAATTTTCTTACATTTTGTCTTAGAAATTCAATATCCTCTGAGAAGTTAAAATCCATTATATGACATCTCCTTATCTGTTTTTAAATTCTGCTTGTCGCTTTTCAAGGAATGCTGATGTTCCCTCGTGTTTATCCTCTGTACCAAATGCTACAGCCTGGGACAGCTTTTCCATCCACATCGCTGTATCTTCATCAATGTCATAGCCTTTATGCACGGCGCGTTTTGCAAGCATGGCTGCAACAGGGCCTTTTTTCAACACTTTTTCGGCTACCTTCTGTATTTTTTCCTGAAGTGCTTCCTCTTCCACAAAATAGGATACTAGTCCGATTCGTTCTGCTTCTTCGCCGTCAATAATTTTTCCGGTTAAAATCATATCGAGCGCTCTGCCTTTTCCAACCATGCGGGATAGGCGCTGTGTGCCGCCTGCCGCAGGGACGATTCCCAGGTTCAACTCAGGCAGCCCGAATTTGGCATTTTTCGTTGCCAGACGGATATCGCAAGACATCGCCAATTCACAGCCGCCGCCCAATGCAAATCCGCGAACTGCAGCAATTGTTACTTTTGTGCAACTTTCGATTTTGTTATAAATCCCCTGCATCCCCGGCACGAGTGCTTCGAGCGGTTTTCTTTCATTGAGCTGGCGGATATCTGCGCCGGCTGCGAATGACTTTTCTCCGGCTCCCTGAATGACAATCACTTTTACATCGTCATTAGCTTCGGCTTCCGTTACAGCTTGATCAATTTCACGCAGCATGTTGGCATCCAGCGCATTCCGGGCATCCGGACGATTAAGTGTAAGCCAAAAGATACCCTGCTCCAGTTCTACTTTTACACTCTCATAATTATTTCCCACGTTTTACCTCCTCCTAGTTGTATTGGTAAAAACCGCTGCCAGATTTTTTACCTAAACGGCCTGCTTTCACATACTTAATTAAGAGCGGACATGGACGATATTTCTCTCCAAGCGTTTCATATAAGTACTCCATGTTTCTTAAGCGAGTATCGAGCCCAACAAGATCGGCAAGCTCCAATGGTCCCATCGGGTGATTCAGCCCGAGTTTCATAGCGTTATCAATGTCCTTCGCCGATGCTACGCCTTCCATTAATAGATTCATAGCTTCGTTTCCGATCAGACAGTTCATGCGGGAAGTAACAAACCCCGGGAATTCGTTGACTTCTACAGTCGTCTTATTAATTTTTGCGGCTATATCATGTACAAAATTCACTGTTTCATCGGAAGTTTCCAGTCCGCGAATCACTTCAATCAGCTTCATTTTATGCACAGGGTTAAAAAAGTGCATAGCAACTACTTTGTCCGGTCTGGAAGTTTGTGCACCGATTTCCGTTGGGCTCATGGTCGATGTATTTGTTGCCAGCACAGTTTCCGGACTGCAAATTTCATCAAGTTGCTTGAATATATCAATCTTCAAATTCATTTTTTCGAGTACGGCTTCAACTATAAGCTCAGAGCCTTTTGCCGCTGTTTTCAAATCAGATTCATAAACAAGATTTTTCTTTGCATTATTATAGGCTTCCTCTTTTAAAAACCCTTTTTCAAAACTGCCATCAAGCAAAGCATCAATATCATTTTTGGTCTTTGCCAGAATATCATCATTCAGATCGTTTACATATACTTCAAAGCCGCCGATGGCGAAAGCATAGGCAATTCCTTTTCCCATTACGCCTGAACCTACTACGGTTACTTTACTCATTTCATCACCTTCCACAAATAAAATTTGCTATTCAGTCAATAAGTCTTTCCTGAAGATTTTCTGTGTTATATATACTCCTGCCAGGATGATAACCCCGATAATATCTGTCCAAATACCAGGGACAATCATTAGCAGAGAACCGATGATTAATATAAGCCGTTCATACCAGAAAGCATGACGGAGCAACCAGCCTTCTGCTGCGCTTGCCACACCCATAATTCCGATGATAGCTGTAACGGTTCCCAATAAGATCTCCGGCACACTGCCAATTAATAACAGTTCTTCCCCATATACGAATATATATGGTACGATAAACGCTGCAATTCCCAGCCGTAAAGCTGTCATGCCAGTTTCCATCGGTTTTGAACCTGCAATTCCTGCTGCCGCAAACGCAGCAAGTGCGACCGGTGGAGTAATTGCAGACATAGCTGCAAAGTAAAATACAAATAAATGAGCAGCCATCGGTGCTACTCCCAACTCAATTAAGGCAGGAATAGTCAATGGTACCTGTACAATATAGGCTGCAACTGTTGGAAGCCCCATACCAAGAATGATACTGGTAATCATTGTGAATATTAAAGCGACAATAAGAACCCCACCGGACATGCTGATAATCAAACTGCTGAATTGCAGACCAATTCCAGTGAATCCGATTACTCCGATAATCAGCCCAGCTGCCGCACAAGCAATTGCTGTTTCGAGGGAAGCTTTTGCTCCAAGATCCAACGCTTTTACTATCGATTTAAAGTCCATCTTTGCCACGCGATTTATTAACGCAACAAGAATCGTAGCACCAATTGCAAATAGACCCGCTCTCATTGGAGAAGCACCAGAAACAAGCATTGCAATAATTACAATCAACGGAAGGAAGAATAAAAATCCTTTCTTAAAAACATCCCAAAAGTTTGGCAACTCTTCTTTACTTAGTCCTTTTAGTCCAATCCTCCTGGCGCGTAAGTCAACCTGGAGAAATAAACTGATAAAGAACAACAAAGCAGGAATTAATGCAGCATACGCAATATCTATATAAGGCACGCCCAGGTATGTAGCAATAATGAAAGCGGCCGCTCCCATGATAGGGGGAGTAATTTGGCCACCGGCTGATGCCACCGATTCGACAGCACCTGCAAAATGACTTTTATAGCCTGTTTTCTTCATCAGCGGAATGGTAAAGGCACCGGTAGTTACCGTATTAGCCACCGCACTTCCTGAAATCATTCCCATAATACCGCTGGCAAAAATAGCTGTTTTAGCAGGTCCACCACGGTACTTCCCCATTCCAGCTGTAGCTAAATCAATGAAAAACTTCCCTGCACCTGATACCTCAAGGAACTTACCAAAAAGAATAAATAAAAAAATAAAAGTCGCCGATACTCCAAGCGGTGTACTGAACACACCAGAAGTTGTATAGTACAGATGATCAACAATCCACATCAAGTCAAAGCCACGATGTGCGATAGCTCCTGGAAGCAATTGCCCCCATAAACCATAAACAAGAAAAACAACAATAATAACTACAAGCGCGTTTCCAACTACTCTTCTTGTTGCTTCAACCAAAACTAAAGTACCAACTACTCCTAGAGCTATCTGGAATCCTGACAGATCCTCAATATAAGTCATCCTCGACGAAATATCCTGTGCATTGAACACAAAATAAGTGTAGACTCCGGCAGATAAAAGTATTAGTATCCAGTCATACCATGGCACTGAATCAGATTTAGCAGCTTTCCTTGCCGGCTTGTAGATGGCAAACACCAAAATCAGTGCAAAGCCTAAATGAGCAGAACGCTGTAATATAGATTCAAACACACCAAATAAGGCAGTGTATAAGTGAAATATAGACATTGCTATTGCAGCAATAGATATAATGATGCTGACTGCGCCCTTTAAGGTACGCAGTCTTCCTGCTTTGTTGCCATCATCATCATATTCTGCAGCTTTGCTGTTATTCGTATTTGGGTTTTCCGGCATGAGTTTCCAACTCCTTCCACCCGTATGAATTCGGGCCTGCTTTTAATCCATTGCTCCTACTTCCTGATAATACCTTTCAGCACCAGGGTGCATTTCCCCAATACTGTTTTCCACTGAATATTCAGCATCAAAGTCATCCAGGGTAGAAGAGATCGTACTCCATGTATCATTATTTTCAACTACCATTTTAGTAAGCTCATAGACAGCTTCTTCAGGCATGGTATCGTTATTTACTAACATGACAGTATACGGTGCCACTGTATGTGCATCTTCTTCCTGATTAGGATAAGTACCAGCTTCAATTGTATACGGTACATAACCCGGATTATCATCATACAGGGCATCAATTACTTCATCACTCAGCGAAATCAGACGAATTCCCACGGTTGTGTCCAGTTCCTGCCATGTGGCTGCAGGTGCTGCCAGATTTCCGATCCACGCATCGATATGATTATCACGAAGCAAGTTTGCAGCATCCTCTGTACCGGTGTACTCTATGCCATCCAAATCATCATAGCTCATTTCCAAAATATCCAGTATTCTCAGGAATGACAGTTCTCCACTGTATCCGCGAATTCCCGGACTCACTCTTTTTCCAGCAAGGTCTTCCACCGAATAAATATCCGAGTCTGCTCTTACAACAATTTGTACCGGATTAGGATACATGGTAGCGATCGTACTGAAGTTATCGATTACTTCATCAAATTCACCAGTTCCATTATTTGCTTCAGCTATGGCTTCTCCATTCGTGAAACCGATATCAAAAGTTCCATCACCAAGTCCTAATATGTTTGCTGTAGAACCTCCTTCAACAATCGCAGTGGATGAGTCAGGGAATACATCATTCATTTGATCACTCATCGCTCCTCCAAGGGTATACCATACTCCCCCTTGTGTAGCTGCTCCTATCGTTAGTTCAGAAGGTACTTCTGTTGCTTCCTCTCCACTGGTGCCTTCTCCGCCTGCATCCCCATCTGCTTCCTCACCGGATCCACAAGCTGCAATAATCATCATGGTCAATATGGCCATTAAAAACAGTAAAAACTTTTTCATGGTAGTCCCTCCTTGTAATTTATCAAACTACTTTATTTTTATAGGTAAACGTTGTTCCTGTTATTTCTTTAATTTCTTCCAAACTTAAATCAGACAATTGTTCAACGAGTTCAGTTCCATTTTCCGAGAACTTAAATACTGCGTGTTCCGTAACCAGCATGTCTGCTCTTCCGTTGCCGCTGCTTGGGAAAGTTAATTTTTCTACAAGCTTTGGTGTGCCATCTTTTGCCTGGTGACTGGAAGCGATAATAATTTTCTTTGCTCCGGCTACTAAATCCATCGCACCGCCTACTCCCAGGATATCTTTTCCGGGAATCGCCCAATTGGCAATCTGTGCATATTGATCTATCTGCAGCGCTCCCATTACTGCAACATCAATATGTCCGCCACGGATCATCACGAATGAATCCGAGCTGTCAAATAATGAAGCTCCTTTATCCATTGTAATAGGCTTTTTGCTTGCACTGATCAATTCCATATTAATATTTTCTTCATCCGGAGTCGGACCCATGCCCAGAAGTCCATTTTCTGAATGTAAATCCACCTTTTTATCACCGAGATAATCCGGAATTAATGTAGGTATCCCTACACCCAGATTAATCGAAGCACCATCCGGTAATTCCTTTGCAATTCGTTTGGCAATTTTAATTCGATCCTGTTGGGACAATGTACTTACCTGGTTATCTAAAAAGTATAACAAATCGTATCAAACCACCTTAAAATAACCAGGTTTCACCTCCTTCGTAAAAGTTTATATCCAATAAATCTTATTGAATCTCCATAATACTTTAGCTGAATTCACTCCATATTTCTTAAAGATTTTTCCATCTATTGTTTTCATATCAAATGATTTTCGTTTTGGATTCAACACTGTAATAAAACCCTTGTATTTATCCCCATTACGTTTTGTGTATTGGACGAAATCCCTGTGCTTGAACCCAGCAAAATCCTCTATGTTATTTTTTCTTTTTCTTCGCATTGGTTTAATTACATAGTCTTTCATTTGGCATTGATCTTTTTGAACTAGTAGTCCGGAAAGGACAATTGCATCATTAGAGTGAGACTTTTCAATTTCCCAATCAATTCTTTTATTTGCTGTGTCCCCACCTGTTGTCAGTGTAACAGGTGCTATTTCTTCTAATTCTCTTTTCAAATAATTTTTCCCTTGCATCACATGCATAGCAAAAGTGAAATTTAGCTTTTTTCCTTTAATTAAATCAAAGAACTGCTGGGAGTAATTCAACTCATTGCCTGTTATCTTGCTATGGCAGTCAGGGCACAAAGTAATCAAATTATGAAGGGAATTAGATCCATTTAACCTTTTTGGAATAATATGATGAACTTCTAAACGGCCATTTTCTTTTCCGCACTTCTTACATTGATGCTCATCTCTAAAAATAACAGCTTTTCGTATATTTTCATCCAGGCGATTACTCTTTTGATATTGCCATTTGTAAGGTTTATATCCTGCTTCTATTGTCCGGATATCAATGGCTGCATCTTCTAAATGAATAGAGTTCATGTTTATCCATTTATTTAACTGCTTTGCAACTCGTAAAATAGACTCCTTCTTTTGTAAGATACTTGGTGGTACCCTGCCTGATCTTTTGGATGATGAACGATTATCAAAGCGTGGCTTTCGATAACGTTTATGTGATCTTTTATATCCCCTGTACCCTCTTCTAGTGTCCAATTTTCCTTTAACATCCTGTCTTAATTCGATAGTACCTTTAAACACAGGTTTGTTTTTTGTCTTGCAGTCCTGTACAATCGCAACACCTATATATTTCGCCCCATCATCAATGTTGAAATGCATTCGGGACTGATCCATATCCTCTTCTGGTACTTCTTTCATTAGTTGAATAACCATCGGATACTTATTAAGCAGTTTGGCACGCTTTTTCCGAATTAGAAACCAAGCTTTATTTACTTTTGTCGGGGATAGTTTTCTATCTTTTAAATCAACGACGAAACAGTATTCAGTCATTTCTGACCAACCTCCCATTAGGGAATTTTCCACCTTGCCCATGTCAATGGACGGGATATGTGCTTTTGGGGTTAGGGTTGCCACAACCTAGGCGAACTTTCTTCCTCAGCACTTACAGAGCAGCGGACTGGTAGAACATCCACAGGTGTATCTTTACCCTTCTCCACTAACGTAGTTTATCATGCTGATTCCTTTTCAGGAAACTACACTCACTCGGGCTTGAAAGCACTGAACAGCACATATTAAGTCGAATTGGTTGCGATTTAATATGCTTTTTGATGATTTGTTATGAAATTAGGTCAACTGTTCAGAGCTCCTCTCTTTTCATATTCATTAATGACAATATAATCAACATACACATGCGGTGTGGTGACTTCGTGCGGTTCCAGTTCACCGACTTCCACAATTTCATCCACTTCTGCAATCACGGTTTTACCTGCAGCAGCCATTGCCGGGTTAAAGTTTCTTCCCGTATGGTCGTAGATTAAGTTCCCTCTCGTATCCGCTTTCATAGCTTTGATTAAAGAAACATCCCCTTTAATCGCCTTTTCCAAAATGTAAGTTTCCCCGTCAAATACTTTTTCTTCTTTTCCTTCAGCAAGCTCCGTTCCGGCAGCCGTCTTTGTGTAAAATCCAGCAATTCCGGCTCCCCCGCAGCGAATGCGTTCTGCCAGGGTTCCCTGTGGTATGAGTTCAATTTCCAAATTCCCCTTTGACCACTCATTGACAGCATCACGGTTGGAAGTAAAGTAAGATCCCATTGCCTTTTTGAGGCAGCCTGTATGCAATAGAATACCAAGTCCTTTATCCTTCTCACCGAGGTTATTGCTCACTACAGTTAAATCTTTTTTGTCCAATGCGGCTAGCTCATCAATCAAGGTAAGTGGTGTTCCCGAAAGGCCAAACCCGCCAACAAGTAAAGTATCCCCGTCTTTTATGTATTTCGATAATTCAAACTTATCAATTACTTTACTCACTTTATTCCCTCCTTCATGATCTCCACTAACAAAACTTTTTCTCACAATCTCTAAATCTTTTAAAAATAGAGTACAATGAAAGCTATTCCATTTTACGGAATAGTCATTCTGTTTTCTATTAGGTCATATTATAATCATTGAATTATTAAAAGTCAATAATTTGTCGAAAACTATCTAAAAATTTTCCAAGTAAATGGGGCCGAGGAACAGGTGATCTAAGTAATTCAGTTTAAAATCTTACAATTGAAAAAAAAATTCCACTAGCGTATAGTTTTATATGGACACAAAAGTAAAGGAGATCATTATGAATCAAACAATAAAAACTATGCTCAACCATCGTTCCATTCGAAAATTTTCGGGTGAGAAATTAACATCTGATCAAAAGGAAATGATCCTTAAATCCGCCATGCAGGCTTCTACTTCCAGCCATGTGATGGCATATACGATTATTGGCGTTACCGATGACCACCTGAAATCGGATCTGCGGGCTGTCTCAGGACATCCTCACGTGGAAAATAATGGCCATTTATTTGTTTTTTGTGCCGATCTTCAGCGGAATTACCAGGTAACTGCCGCAGATAAAGAAGAATCGGTAAAACAAAATATTGAAAGTACAGAACAGTTTATTGTAGCCACCATTGACGCTACATTGGCTGCGCAAAATGCTTCTATTGCTGCAGAATCAATGGGGCTTGGTATTTGCTATATTGGAAGTTTACGAAATGATATAAAGAGAGTGGATGAACTGTTGGAGCTTCCGGAGTATGTTATTCCTCTATTCGGTCTGGCAGTCGGGCATCCGGATCATAAACCGGAAATTAAACCAAGACTGCCCCTAGAGGCGATTTATCATGAAAATAAATATGATGATGACAAGTATAAACAGGGGCAGCTGGTGAAAGAATTTGATAGATACTTAAAGACATACTATCAGAGTCGCTCCACCAACAAAAAAATTTCTACATGGACAGAGCAAATGGAGAATAAATACAAAGTGCCTACCCGGATGGATGTCACACCATTTGTAAAAAGCAAAAAGTTAAATTTGCATTAAAAATACGGACAGAAAAAAGTAGCCCTTCAGGTGAAAGGCTACTTTTTTCATGTTCAATTATTAATTTACCCTGCAAAGTGACTGACCACCGTTCAGCACTCCGGCCACCTCTTCGGCAATAAGCATAGCAGTGCGGGACTGTGCTTCGATAGTCAATCCGGCAATATGCGGGGAAAGTCTGATTGACTCTACTTTTGCAAGCGGGGAATCTTTTTGTACCGGTTCCTTTTCCAGCACGTCAAGATAGGCCCCAGCAATTTGATTTTCCTTGACGGCTTCCACAAGGTCCTCTTCGTGCACAATGCCACCTCTGGCCGAATTAATGACATAGGCATGGGATTTCATCAGTTTCATATTTTCTTTATTGATCAGGTGTTTCGTTGCTTTTGTAAGCGGCACATGAATAGAAACAAAATCGGATTCCTTCAGAAGGTTTTCCATTTCTACTTGCTTCATCCCAGTTTCCTGCACGACATGGTCAAAAGGAGCGACAAACGGGTCATAGCCCACTACATTCATTCCAAATGCCCTGGCCCGCTTAGCCACACGATGTGCAATTTCTCCCATTCCTACGAGCCCAAGTGTACGTCCGTTTAGCTCATACCCTGTAAAGAATTTGCGGTTCCAGTTGCCCTGGCGCACATCTGAATCCGCTGCAGACAATGGACGAGAAGCGTCGAGCATTGCCGCCATTACATATTCCGCTACAGAGGTAGCATTTGCATTTCTTGCAGATATTACCGGAATATTCCTTTCTCTGGCTCCCTGCAGATCGATATTATCTAAGCCAACACCAAGACGACCGATAACCTGTGTTTTTTTTGCCGCTTCCAAAAATTCTGTATCCACTTTTGTTTCATTGCGAACAATCAGCGCGTCATAATCGGGAAGCAATGACAGCAATTCCTCCCTCTTCCTGCTCAGTTCCATGTCGTAGTCCACAGTGTATCCTTTTCTCTTCAGTTCTTCTATTCCGTCTTCCCACATTAATTCTGTTACGAGAATTTTCATTTTTGTACTCTCTCCCTGTAGTATGATTTGCTTATTTATGTATCAATTTTTAATTATACTGCTAGCTTTGCATATTGACAATATATTTTCTCTTTCCTGTGAATTTTGACTACTACTTTCTTAGAGATAAAAAGCAGTAACGATTTAATTTTGCTCGTTCAAATAACGGTTGTTTCCTTATGAAGTAAGCGCTTGACTTATTTGGTGGTGTGTTCAAGTACTTGTCTGCATAAAACTATACCTTCATATTCCCAGAATTATAAAATAATTGATTAAAATATG
This sequence comes from Virgibacillus oceani, assembly GCF_041521345.1. Taxonomy (GTDB): domain Bacteria; phylum Bacillota; class Bacilli; order Bacillales; family Amphibacillaceae; genus Virgibacillus_N; species Virgibacillus_N oceani_A. Next base: position 34,898 of record NZ_JBGOHB010000021.1, read on the forward strand.
AATTAATGTTAAACTTTCATTCATACAAATTAAAAATAGGATTTTAAAAAAATAAATATTATAAAGGCTGCTAAATCTAAATGACTTTGTTGGAGAAACAGAGCAATACTTGGATTTAAACCAGTTACATTTTCAGAATCTTTAAAAGGTGATCTGTCTTTGTAACTGGTTTTTTGTTTTTGGAATGATTACTCCAAAATACGGAATAATTGAAAGCGCTTTACATTATGCTAAGCTACTTCTTTCAAGCTTATACAAAGGATCATAAGTACTTAGAGAGGAGGTAAACTAAATGAATTTACAAGTAAAGGTGGTGATAAGATGTAACCATTAAACCAGTTATTTATCAGCACAAAGATATAATATGTGAAAAGTTGGGACAAACTAATATATTTTTAGAAAGGAATGTTTCCATGAAAAAACTGCAGAAATTTGGTATGTTTATTTTAATATTAATCATTTTAAGCGCTTGCACGAGTGATGCAAGTACGGATAATGGGTCTGAGGGAACAGGCAATGGAGAAGTTCCCCAGGATATTAGAATTGGTGCTTCAACCATAGGCGGTTTCTGGTACACTTTAGCGGCTTCCATGGGTGAGAAAATGGATGAGCTTTATTCTGGGACCTCTCATACTGTCATAGAAGGAGGTTCCATTTCCAACCTGGCCGGGCTCTCTGATAACACATTTGAGATCGCTTTCAGTTCAGGTCCGATGATTCATGCTGCCAATCAGGGGTTAGAACCATTTGATGAAGAAATAGATAATGTGAGTACCATTGCTACTTTTTATCCTACTGCTATGCATATAGTCGTCCAGGAAGATTCAGATATCTATACAATTGAGGATTTGCAAGGAAAGATTGTTAGTCCTGGCGTGAAGGGTTATGGTTCTGAACTTGCTTTTATAGATATTCTGCAAGTCCATGGCATGAGTTATGATGATTTGGACAGAGTCGAATATGTGGGAACCTCTGATGGTGCTGACCTTTTAAGGGATAGTCATATTGATGCTATCGCTACGATTGCCGGGGTGCCGAACGCTGTATTTCAAGAACTAGCCACCTCTATTGGCGTTCGATTTATTCCTTTGGAAAATGAAACAGTAGAGCAGTTGAATGAGCTGAATGAAGGCTATATTACCCACGAACTGGCCACGGAGGACTATGATTTCCTGGATGAAAGCATCCCAACGATTGCTCCGTATACATCTTTATTGGCAAACGACGATGTCATGAGTGAAGATGCAGTTTACGAATTAACTAAAATGCTGTTTGAGGAAACGGACCGATGGAAAGATATTTCCAGTATCATGGATGATTTTAATGCGGAATATTCCATGGAAAATAATGTTGGCGAACTAAATCCGGGTGCAGAAAAATACTATAAAGAAATCGGTGTTTTGGAATAAGGATTTCAGGTTGTCATCAGGGTTAGTAACACAATAAAATAAGCCTCTTTATTTTAACCGGATAAAGAGGCTTTGGAGATGGAGGATGATTTTAAATTGGCATTGGAAAATACAAAAGAATTCACTGTGGCAGATGCTATCATAAAAGAACTTGTTAAAAATGGAGTGGAAAAAGCTTTTGGTATTGTCAGCGTGCATAATTTGCCTATTTATGATGCAATAGCCCGAGAAGGTAGTATCGAATTGATCACAGCGCGAGGGGAAAGCGGTGCGGTAAACATGGCAGATGGATATAGTAGAGCTAACGGCAAACTGGGAGTGGTAATCACAAGTACTGGCACCGGTGCGGGTAACGCTGCCGGGTCATTGGTAGAAGCCTGGAGTGCAGGGACACCGCTACTACATATAACGGGTGAAATTGAAAGTCCGTATATAAATCAGGGCAGACATTATATACATGAGGCAAAAGACCAACTTTCTATGATGGATGGGGCAAGCAAGAAAGCATACCGTCTCCGAAAACCAGAACAGGCCTATTCTGTAATAAGAAGGTCGATAGATAAAGCGTTCGAAGCACCGACCGGGCCAGTCACCTTGGAAATTCCGATTGATTATCAATCAGCAATCATTAGTGACAGTAATATAAAGGAAGTGCATAAGAATTCCAATTCCGACTTTAAGGAACAGGTATTTGAACCGTCAGAAGAACTTCTTCGTAAAATAACTGCAGCACAGCGACCAGTGATTTGGGCAGGCGGAGGTGTTATAAAATCCGGAGCATCTGAGGAAATAACAGAATTAGCTGAAATGCTTGGAGCAGCAGTTATTACTAGTCAAGCGGGAAAGGGCTCCATTCCTGAAAATCATCCATTATGTGTAGGTTATTTTTCTTCCAATCAGGTAGTCCGTGATTTTGTTCGAAATTCCGATTTCATGCTCAGTGTCGGTACGCAGTTCCGCAGTACAGAAACAGGCCTTTGGGATGCTTTTGTTCCAGAAGAACATATTAGTATCAATACAAACATACATGCATTTAATTTAAATTATCCCGTTACACAAGGTATTGCAGGTGATGCAAAACTAATTTTGAGCAATATTATCTATCGATTGAAAGGTAAAAGCTTCTCCGTGGAGGAGAAATACACTGGTGAAGTGAAACAACTACGAGATCAAGTGCGTAAAAACTTATTGGATACGCTTGGCCCCTATAAACATTTTGCAAGCGATATCCGAAAAATTCTGCCCCGGGAAGGTATTTTGGTACGTGATGTAACTGTACCGGCAAATCTATGGGGAAGCCGTGTGATAGATACACTTTTGCCGGGAACCTCCATATATACTGCGGGAGGAGGAATTGGTCAGGGGTTGCCTTTAGCAATCGGAGCTCAGGTAGCCTGCAAAGAGCATCCCGTTGTATTAATGGCAGGTGATGGCGGATTTTTACTTAATATAGGTGAAATGGCTACAGCTGCCCAGGAAAATCTCCCGATTACCGTCCTATTATTTGATGATGCAGGGTTTGGTGTATTGCGCGGTATTCAGGATGCTACTTATGGAAATCGTGTAGCAGTAGATTTGCAAAGTCCGGATTTTGTCCAACTTGGGGAAAGCATGGGCTTTAATTCGAAACCCGTCAGATCTGCAGCTGAATTTACATCCGTGTTTACTGAAGCAGTTTCCAGTGACAAACCGTCACTGATTGTCGTGGATATGCATGCAGTAGGCCCAGTAACGAAAAAGTATGCAGGAACACCAGGAGCAGTTCCGGATTATCAGCCAAAAAAGATTAAGTAAGAGTTTTTCTTATGGTGGTAAGCCTGAATACTTTTTTAAACAGATAGTCAAAAAATGAAGATTTACTTATTATAAAATTGAAATGATAGTTGACCTAAGAAAATTTGACATTTTCTTAGGTCAATTTCTATAAGCCTGGAACTAACTGAATAAGACTATAGTCTCTCTATAAAAAACTGCAACCTTAACCTGCTAAATCTGTTATCTATAAAATATCAATGTATTTCCGGCTCTTTCACAGGAGCACCAAAGCCTGTTTCCAAGTAATCAAAATCACATCCCTGGTCTGCCTGCAGGATATGCCTTTGATACATCCAACCAAATCCTCGCTCAAAGCGTGGCGATGGCTGCTTCCATTCCGTTTTCCTTTTTTCCAGATCTTCTTCAGAAACTTCCATATGAATGGATCGCTGATCAACATCGATCGATATAACATCTCCAGTCTGTACTAGTGCTAACGGACCTCCAACAAAAGATTCAGGGGCCACATGTAAAATACAGGATCCATAGCTTGTCCCGCTCATCCTGGCATCTGATATTCTAATCATATCCCGGACACCTTTTTTCAATAATTTTTTAGGAATTGGCAGCATTCCCCATTCAGGCATACCAGGACCACCCTTTGGACCTGCGTTTCGTAAAATAATAATATGATCTTCTGCCACATCGGCATTTTCATCGTTACAAAAAGCTTTCAATGAATCATAATCATCAAAAACTACAGCAGGACCGGAGTGTTGTAAATACTTTGGATTGGCAGCACTTGCTTTCATCACACACCCGTCAGGGGCCAGGTTTCCTTTAAGTACAGCTAACGAGCCTTCCTTATAAACAGGGTTTTCAGGATGTCGAATCACATCATCATTATAAATTACCGCTTCCCCCATGACTTCCCCTATAGTTCTCCGGGTAACTGTTTTTTCATGTAGAAACATGTGATCCTTTAACCGGTTAATCATCCCAAGGATACCGCCAGCATAATAAAAATCCTCCATCACATAAGTATCTCCACTCGGTCTAATATTTGCTATCACCGGTATCTCCCTGCTGATACGGTCAAAGTCATCCATGCTAATGTCCTGCTGTGACCTTTTAGCCATAGCAAGAATATGGATGATGGCATTGGTAGAACCTCCCAGTGCCATAGCAACTATGATGCCATTCTCATAGGAATTTTTTGTTAAAATATCATTCGGGGTTATATCTTCCCATACTAAATCCACAACCCCTCTCCCGGCCGCCGCGCACATGCGATTATGTGCAGTGTCTACAGCGGGGATGGAAGAAGCTCCTGGAATGGTCATCCCCATCGCATCTACAACTGAAGTCATTGTACTTGCAGTTCCCATCGTCATGCAGGTACCGGGACTTCGAGCAATTCCAGCACATATTCCTGCAAGTTCACACTCACCTATATTGCCTGCGCGGTATTCATCCCAGTATTTAAAAGCATCTGACCCGGAACCTAGCGTTTCCCCTCTGTAATTCCCCCGTAACATAGGACCCGCTGGCACAAATACAGCCGGTATATTCATACTTATGGCACCAAGCATTAAACCAGGTGTTGTTTTATCGCAGCCGCCCATTAAAATAACGCCATCAATCGGATAGGAACGAATTAACTCTTCTACTTCCATAGCCAAAAGGTTTCGATACAATAAGGCAGATGGTTTATTCATGCTTTCAAAAAGCGACATACAAGGTATTTCCATAGGTAGTCCGCCAGATTGGAGAACACCTCTTTTTACATCTTCTACTCTTTCTTTAAAATGATGATGACAAGGGTTAATATCCGACCATGTATTTAAAATCCCGATGATAGGCTTTCCTTCCCAGTCATCGTAATCAAATCCCATTTGCATCATTCTGGAACGGTGATTAAAACTTCTGAAATCACCTGCATCCAGCCACCTGACACTCCGCAGTTCGTCTTTTGTTTTTTTTATTTTCATAAATATGTCCCCCCCAGTCAATTAACCTATATCTTTATGCTTAAAAATTCCTAGCAATCTCCTTAATAACCTTCCTGCTCTTCCTCGTCGTAAAATCAATCATTACTTTGGTAATTGTAGCCACACATACCTCTTCATCTTTTTCATCCAGTATTTTCTGCTCAAACACAAAACTTGTATTACCCAGCTTTTCAGGTGTCGTCACGACACGCAAGTTATCATGAAGCACCGCTTCTTTTTTATACATGATATCGATCCTCAACACTGCCGTACCTAAATTTGCCTTGTGAAAATCGTCATAGGAATACCCGGCGTGTTCCATGTACCACGCTTCCCTTCCATGCTCCAGATAATTCAGATAAACACTGTTGTTCACATGGTTTAGGCCATCGATATCTTTTTCTTCAACAACTATATTTTTTACTGTTTGCTTCACGTTCCCACTCTCCCCTGACAATCTATGTATTAGGTAAAAGATAATGGAAGAAGTGGACAGAGTCAAGCATAGTTTCACTGACAAATACCTGTCCTCAGTCCAAAAGGCAATAGATATACAAAAAGGCTTTCGTCGGTGGGGCTCACTCCCTTTTTGTAGGGGATGAGCCAGATATGATGAAGGAATTCGAGAGTCTTTGACCCTTCTAATTTCATGCAGCACTTGATCGGAGCAGTACAGTCAATCCATAAAAAATAACCACCCTGCAAGCATATAAATCTGGCTAGCAATTAGGGTGGTTATCTCCGGCTCTGATGTAAGCCGCTCCCTTGATGGGTTATTTTATAATGTTGTACATCAATTTTTTATTCCTAAACTTCTCTTTTTTTCATCCTCCTGCTCTGCCAAATCGTAAACCCGATAGAAAGCACCGCAAGAATCAAAAACACCAATGAAATCGGCCGCGATAAGAAGAGTGTCCAATCCGGATCTGCCATATACGCCCGGCGTAAATTCACTTCAGCAATCGGACCAAGAATAACTCCGATAATAATGGGAGCCAAGGCAAATTTATATTTTGTAAATAAATAACCAACAATCCCGATTACAAACAACAGATAAATATCTGTGATCCGGTTATTTAAAACAAATGTACCTGTCACACACAACACCATGATCAGTGGAACTAAATATTGTGTCGGTACTTCGGTTACCCGGACAAACAGCCGAATGCCCAGAAACTGGGTGATCAACATGAAAAAAGATGCAACCAAAAATGCCAAGAACATGCCGCCGACTAGATTCGGCTCATTCGTAATTAATAGCGGACCCGGATTGATCCCGTGCACCATAAGGGCCGAAAGCAGTACTGCTGTTACCGCTGAACCTGGAATTCCCAGCGCAATCGTGGGAATCAAATCACCGCCAACAGTAGAGTTGTTTCCGGCTTCTGAAGCCACGACGCCTTCATCATGCCCTTTCCCGAACTTCTCAGATTCCTTCGACCATTTTTTAGCCTGATCATAAGCAATGATATTTGCAATGCTTCCCCCGGCACCCGGAATGGCACCGATAATGGCGCCTATTGCTGATGACCGAATCAGGTTGACCGGTTTTCTTATCACTGAGAGAAACGTTTCTTTTGGTTTCAACACAAATTGCATACCTTTTATTTTATCTTCCTGTTTTTGCTGCACATCCTTATTTAATTCCGTCCGTTCCACAGAATTCATTAACCTGGAAATGGCAAACATACCAATCAGTACGACAAGAAATGGTATACCCGCACGCAGTACCCCGATATCAAATGTAAAACGGGTGATCCCTGCAATCGGGTCTGCACCGACTGTAGCAATCAAGAGTCCAAACAGCCCGGCAATTAATCCTTTAAGAATCGACTCTCCCGTCACACTGGCAATTATCGTTAAGGCAGCTATGATTAAGGAAAACATTTCCCATGGACCAAATTCCAATGCGAGATTGGCTATCTGCGGAGCGATCGCTATAAGAATTACAAGACTTACAATCGAGCTTAAAAAGGATGCCCAGATTCCCAGCGATAAGGCTTTTCCGGGCTGCCCTTTCCGGGACATCGGATAGGCATCAAATGTAGTAGCTACTGCTGAAGGGGTGCCGGGGATTCCAAGCAATGCTGCCGTAATAAGTCCGCCAGACATACCTCCGACGAGAACGCCAATCATTGCTGCCACCCCCATGATTGGCTCCATGCCAAATGTTAGCGGGAGTGTAAGTACGATTGCCATGGTCACCGTAAAACCGGGAATCAGTCCTGCCAGGATGCCGGCAATAACACCCAGTAGTATAACGATTAAAATATCTATCTGAAAAATTTCACTTACGCCAAGTACAAATAAATCTGTCATCTTCATCAACCCTTTGTGAAAAACTAAAAGAAAATCCCATTCGGGAATCTGACGTATAATACATTTTCAAAAAAGAAATAAACACCGAATGTCATGATAAAAGAGATAATACTGATGGTAATGACATTCTTTTTCTTTATCGGGCCGATGAGTATGCCCGCTGCAATAATAAATATAATGGTAGATACGATAAACCCGAGGATATCCAAAGATAATATATATAATCCGAGGACAACCAGCATGAAAATGACCAACCTGTATTCATTCCACTGTTTTTGAAGGAAATTCATGAATCCATTTTTGAAGCCAAATTCTTTTGTTTTTACTAAAGTTACAATCTGTTTCATAATCAACATCAATGATAATAAAAATAATAATGCAGCTATCAATTTTGGATAAGATCCGGGATCCAGATGCGTCTCATTCAGCTGCGGAAAATCTCCGGAATTAAAATATATGAGTGCACTCAGCAGGATTAATAAAAATCCGATTACTATTTCACCCATGGTGACCTCCTTAATGCTACTGCAATATAGAACAGGGACGTTGTCAGGAAACCGTCCCCTTCCTTATAGCCTATTCTTCTATATCAATTTCAGCAATAGTCTCTTCTATTAATGTGCTTTGTTCATCTAGATAGTCTGTGTATTCTTCGTGGTTCATAAAGTTAACACTTGCGTTAAGGTTATTTATAGCTTCAATGTATTCATCACTATTTGCAATTTCTTCAAGCTTCTCACTTAAAAACTCAATAATCTCCGGGGCAGTTCCCTCTGGCGCTACATATCCGCGGTTTATTCTCATTGTTATATCATAACCTGATTCTGCCAGTGTAGGAACATCCGGTAAATCCTCTAATCGTTCCTCTGTTCCCACCGCAATAAATTCCATATGCCCTGCTTCGACAAACTCCGCCGCTGATGGATAATCAACGACAACTGCATCCACATGCCCGCCAGCCAGTGCCTGTACTGCTTCACCCAAACCTTCATAGCCAACCAGATTATAGTTAATGTCCAATTCCCTGCCTATCTGTTCTACCCAAATACGCGGAATACCACTTACTGTTCCTCCAAAGTCAATTTGGTTCTCTTTTCCATATTCAACAAACTCATCAAAAGAATCAATACCCAATTCACTTGATACAGTGAGAATCTGATCAGATGCTGACATTGATGCAATTGGTTCAAAATCATCATAATTAATATCAGTGATACCCGAATGATGAGCTACAAGGTGCCCCTCATGTATCTGTCCTATATGGTATCCATTAGCCTCTTTTTCTAATAGTTCTTCAGCTCCAACAGTTCCACCAACTCCTGGTACATTTACAGGTACAACAGATACCTCCAAGTCACCTTCCAAGTGTTCAGCCACTACCCTACCTTCAATATCACTTCCACCACCCGGATCCCATGGAATCACCATCTCAATTTCCCGGTCAGGGTAATCTTCAATAGAATCCTCGTTCCCACATGCAACCATTAGAACACCCATAATAAAAACTACAAATAAAATGCTAATTCTACGAAAAGACCTATAAATCATAACCTCAACTCCTTTCCCTATTCTGTTTTTTCTGACTTTTGCGTTTGTTTAGATATATCTAAAATCATATATTTATAATATTATAACCTACACAAAACTTTCAGTCAACAAACATACAGGAAATTTATGTTTCATTTTGTTTGGTTTTTCATTAATTAACAATCTTTTTGTTTATATTAAAGGAGTTAATAATTTATAATTCAATATAAAATATCCTATGAATTTATTAATATTGGGCGGGCCGACAAGATAATTAATACTGCAGGAATAGAAGAAAATTAAGTATTTCTGGCACTTGTCGGCTCGCACTAATTATATAAATAAATACTTCAGTTTCAACTATTCAACAATTTTTTCTCACAGCTCAAAATAATATTAAAGTTCTATTCTTCTATATCGAGCTCACTAATCGTTTGTTCTATAATTGTATTCTGCTCATCCAAATAATCAGTGTATTCTTCCTGGTTCATAAAATTAACGCCAACACCGAGTGAATTTACCTCTTCAATAAACGCCTCGTCCTGAGCAATCTCCTCGAATTGTTCACTTAAATACGCAATGATTTCAGGATCAGTTCCCTCAGGTGCTACATATCCGCGGTTCAGCCCAAATGTGACATCGTATCCGGCTTCAGTAAATGTCGGTACATCTGGCAAATGATCCAGACGTTCCTCTGTTCCCACTGCGATATAGTTCATGTGGCCTGCTTCAACAAATTCAATGGTAGATGGATAGTCAACAATAACTGCTTCCACATGTCCTCCCGCCAACGCCTGTACGGCTTCTCCCATACCTTCATAACCGACGAGATTATACGCTATATCCAATTCTTGTCCGACTTGCTCCAGCCAAACACGTGGTATACCGCTGACTGTTCCGCCAAAGTTTATTTCATTTTCCTGACCGTATTCCACGAAATCTTCCAGTGACTCAATACCTGTTTCCGATGAAACGGCAATGATCTGATAGGATGTTGTCATGGAAGCGATCGGTTCAAAATCATCATAGTTTATATCAGTTACGCCTGAATGGTGTGCCACAAGATGCCCATCGTGAATTTGCCCGATATGGTATCCATTTGCATCCTTTTCCAGTAATTCCTCCGCCCCAACTGTACCGCCAACACCCGGTACGTTAACAACCACCATTTCTTCTCCAATCTCTTCAGAAGCATAATCAGTAACAATCCGACCTTCCAGGTCACTTCCACCACCCGGATCCCACGGAATAATTGTCTCTATTTCACGATTTGGATAATTTTCAGCAGAATCATCATTCCCGCATGCTGCTAGAAACAGCAATAGCGAGGAAACGATAAGTAGTCCGGTAATGAAACGAAATTTATTTCCCCCCATATGTAAGCTCTCCTCTTTTTTAAATTCTTCACCTGTTTTCCATGGTGTATATTCAATTTTTATTGCTTTATCGCATCAAAGCAATTTGACAATTTATGATATTATAACTCATCAATAACTTACAGTCAATCAGTATTTTGTAAAAAATTCATTCTTTTTGTCTGGTTTAATTACATAAATGCTTACATCATGTTGTAAGCGAATACAAGATGCTATTATCGGAGCGTAAAATTAGTATTCACTATTTACAATTCGTTTATCCAACCGTTAAAGAAGAAAAGAATTAATTGACAATAAAACAGAAAAGCTATAAGACACCAATTCATAATATTGGAAAATTTTGAATCAGAATATTAAATATATTTCGTCTAAAACAACTTAATTGTAATTGTCATTTATTATGAGATAAATGTCAAATTCAAGTTGTCACCTGTAATAAATTTAATTTCTTTTTATTCCGTTACATCAAAACTTAGTGTATATTTTATCTATATTTCCATAGCTTTTTCATTATCCAGGTCATTATAAAGTATTCGTTTTTTTGTACAAATTGTATAAAAAATTGATTCAGCAAAACCTATATTGACAAAAAAATTCGGGGGAGGGTGGTCACAGGCACTTCTAAAAAGCAGACTACCCTAATTTCCCAAATATTCTTCCACTCCTTCTGCCGCGCTGTATGCCAATGCACCAACGTACATATCGGGTGATAATTTGGAAAATGATGAAAAGCAGAAACACCTCTCTTACACAATCGACCGTAGAGTTGGGCATAAACAGGAATGAGCCAACAAATCTAGCAACAAAAAAACACAGCACTCCAAACTTTAATGAAGTACTGTGCTTAACAATCACTTTCTTTTTATCGAAGGAAAACTGGAACGCTTTTAGAAAAACATCCCTGCTATAGCTCCACTCATCAGGTTTGCCAGCGTTCCTGCCAACACGGCACGGATCGCATATTTAGCTACAGTGGAACGCTTTGGCGGGGCGATTCCTCCTAGCGTTCCCAGTAGAATAGCGGTCGATCCAATATTGGCAAAACCACATAAGGAGAAACTGATGATCATATTTGATTTGGCAGTCATATTCACCATTTCCGGTGCAAATGCAGTATAAGCAACCATTTCATTCACAACCAGTTTTTGACCTAAGAAAGAACCGGCCAGAACGGCATCCTGCCATGGAATACCCATCACAAATGCAATTGGTGCCAGAATAACCCCGAATATGTTTTCAATGGTTAAGCCTTCCAGGCCGAACATTCCTCCGGCGCCACCTAAAATTAAGTTAAGTAATGCAATCAGAGAAATAAAAGCGATCAGCATACCACCAACACTCAAAGCAATTTTCAGCCCGTCGGAGGCTCCTTTGGCTGCTGCATCAATCACATTTTGCGCGTCTCTGTTCTTCTCCAGTTCTATTTTGTCCGTTGTTTCGCTTTTCTCTGTTTCCGGTACAATTATTTTTGCCATCAAAAGCCCCGCAGGAGCAGCCATAAAACTTGCTGCCAGCAAATAATCCAATGGGATCCCGAGCGCATAAAACCCGGCCAGATTGGCGCCCGAAACAGTTGCCAGTCCACCTGTCATAACCGTAAATATTTCTGAATTCGTCATACGGCCGATATAAGGTTTTACTACCAGCGGAGCTTCAGTTTGACCGACAAAAATATTTGCAGCAGCAGAAATAGACTCCGCCTTACTTGTTTTTAACAGACGGGAAAACATTCCGCCCAGCCATTGAATGATAACTTGCATAATTCCTATGTGATATAAAACGGCTATTAATGAAGCAAAAAAGACAATAACAGGCAGTACCTGGAAAGCAAAAACAAAACCAATACCTTCCCCTTCAAGAACGCCACCGAACACAAAATTAATACCTGCTTCAGAAGTTTCGATAACGCTTCCAACTATATCCGTGAACCACATTAATACATTGTTTCCGACTTCCCATTTAAGTACGATGAATGCAAATGACACTTGGATTGCCAAGGCAATGAGAATAGTCCTAAACTTAATTGCCCGTCGGTTAACAGAAAATAAGAATGCTATACAAAGAATAGCGACCATCCCTGCAAGCCCCCACAAGATATTCATTATATTCTTCCCCCTTTCAGGTTACTTTGAAGAAAATATCATTAATCATACAGCTCAAAATCACTGTGCATAATTTTCACTAAAAAACTTTCCGTTTGTCAGGCGGGTGCATCCCATCAAAAATAAAATGAAGGGAATGTACTGCCCACGTTCGGCACATCGTTAACACATTTAGCTTTAATATATACTATTTAACCAACTTCTGTAATTTGAACCTCAATTAGTATGACGCCATGAATCAAAAAGTTAAAATATATACAATGCAAAATGGTGAATTTTGGCGATTGTGCTTCAGAGATTGTAAATAAATGTTTAATAGGCTCACGTGCCGAATGTGGGGTACTGCTCCACACCAACGTTTTTTTATAAGACTCGTCTTTATTATTCGGGTAATGCACCGAAATAAGTAACTGTATGAGATGAAACTGCTATAGCACGTTTCGCTGATTCTACAACATCCTTTGTCTTCCAGTACGTAGCTAGAAAACTTCCGGCAAATGAGTCTCCTGCAGCAGTCGTATCTACTACATCCACTTTAGGCGGAACTAATTCCTTTAACGCATCGCCTTGATAAAAAAGGCAGCCTTTATTACCCATGGTCAGTATAGGCACAGACACATATTCCTGGAGATTTTCAATAATTTTTTTCGGCTCTTTCTCACCTGTAAGTAGGACGCCTTCATCATAATTTGGGAAAAAGAAAGTGACACCCTCCAGAAAATCCAGAAATGCTTCTTTATTTTCTTTCAAAAAGTAAGTGGAACTCGGATCGACACTAATTGGAATACTGGATGCAATAGCTTCTTCCTTTACCTTCAACGCAGCTTTTTTGGTCGAATCCGAAAAAAAACTATATCCCGACAAATAGACAAGCTCACTGTTGTCCAATCCCTGAATATCCGCCTCGGCTAGATTCAGATTGGCGCCTCTGTCTGTTATCATCGATCTTTCCCCATCATTACTGTCAACCATCAGCACAATAGAGCCGGTTTTTTCACTTCCATCCTTTGTAACTAGCGGGGTGACCCCTTGTTTTTTCGATTCCTCAATTAAATAATTACCAAAAGGATCGTCGCCAACTTTACCGACTAACTGGCAATCCACACCTTCACGCCGAACAAAGGAGGCCACGTTGTTCGCCTGGCCGCCCGGACGGAAATGAATATTTCCATCCGTATCCGTGCCGAGATTGGTTTTCTCCTTTTTCACCAGAATATCGATTACTAAATCACCGACTACTGTAATCATTTATAATACTCCTTTGCAATCTGTGCAGCGGTTCTAGCATTATTAATCATTAGCGCAAAGTTTGCTTTGACACTCTTTCCTTCCGTCTGGTCTTTAATACGGGAAAGCAGGAATGGTGTTACTTGTTTGCCGGATATCCCATTTTCATCGGCTTCTTTCAGCGCTTCCTTAATCGTTTTATCAATAACTTCCGGTTCCAGCTCTTCCTCTTCCGGGATAGGGACAACTACGGAAACCGCATGATTCATATTCAGGTCATCCTGTGTTTTCAGCAATTGGACCAGGGATTGCTTGTCTATTTTTTGTACTGGCAGACCGGAATCCCTTGTATAAAAGCTTGGATATTTATCTGTCTCATATCCATATACAGGGACACCATTTGTTTCCAAATACTCCACCGTCTTCGGTATATCAAGGATGGATTTAACACCGGCACTGACCACACATACTTTTGTTTTTGCCAACGTTAGCAAATCTGCTGAAATATCATAACTTTCATTTACACCATAATGGACACCGCCGAGTCCGCCAGTGGCAAAAAAGCGCAGGCCAGCTAATTCAGCTGCATACATTGTTGCTGCTACGGTAGTTGCTCCGGTTTGTTTACTGGATAATACCTTTGGAATATCATGAATACTTGTTTTGAATGCATCCGGGGATTTACCCAACAACTCAATTTCATCCTCTGTCAAGCCGACATGGATATGCCCATCTATTATAGCAATGGTTGCAGGTATTGCTCCCTCTTCTCGAATTGTTTTTTCCACTTCCATTGCTAGCTCCACATTTTGCGGATAAGGAAAACCGTGGGAAATAATGGTGGACTCAAGTGCTACAACCGGCTTTCCTTCATCCAGCGCTGTTTGAACTTCTTCATTGATTTTTAAGTATTGCATAGTAATAATACCTCCAATAAATGATTTATAGTGTTTATATAATGATTAACGGATAAAAATACAAATAATATGGTTCACCCTCTTCAGCAGGCAAGCAACCGTGTTTGAGTTAGAGGGATTGTCTTTTAACCAGTTTAGGGTAATGAATTTTTTGCTCCGATTCATGCTGTTTTTCCATAATTTGATCAATAAGCAGGGTTAATGAAGATTTGGCAATATCCTGTTTCGGCTGAGCAATCGTTGTTAAGCCTGGAAAGAGGTAGGCACTCATTTTCAAATTATCAATGCCAAGTACACCCGCTTCTTTCCCAATTTTGATTCCCTTCTCCTGAAGTGCTAGATATACCGCAATCGCTCGCTCATCACCAGAAACAAAGAAAGAATCCGCATGGTTTTCATCCAATAATTCCAATGTTTTAAGGTATACTGCTTCCAGGGTGGATAACCCGAAGAAAACGCCGCCGGTCTGGCCTTTTTCCTGAAAAAACTGTTGAAACCCTTTGGCCCGTTTCTGATTAATGATGGAATCCTCTTTTCCTAAAAATAACTTTGTGGATGCATAGCCATGTGTATGTATCGTTTGGGCACCAAGGTATCCTACATGAAAATTATCAACCCCGACATAGGAAAAATCAACCTCATGCTGACTGTCGCCTATTAATACAAATGGCGTATTACTTTCCTTTAAATAGCTGACACGCTGATCATTATTGATAGGGTCAAAGATGATTGCACCGTCACATAGTTTATGTTTCACAAGATAAAACCCATCATTATCGTCATGCTTAAAACTATCCGGTGACGAAGCGGATATAACCACCCGATAATTGTAGTGTTTCGCAAGAAGGTGGATTTCATTCAAAACTTCATTATGGTAGGCACCCCAATATTCCCCGTGACGCCAGTCAATAAATACCACAATCTGATTCGTTTTTTGCTCCTTTAAACTTCTGGCTACAAAATTCACCGTAAAACCCAATTCTTCAATTGCATTTTGTACTCTTATGCGTGTGGATGGTTTCACATTTGGATGTTGATTAATCACGCGTGAAACGGTGCGTACAGAAGTCCGGCTTCGCTCTGCGACATCTTTTATCGTAACTTTCAGCATTCATACCTACTCCCAATAAAAAAATGACTTATGATTTTGCCATCGTTGGCAAAATATTATACTTTTACTATATTATATTTCTCATTGTTTGTAAACCCTTGCAATGTGTGATTTTTGCATGCCCGTTATTTCTTGTTTTCGTTTGTTCCAAAACAATATATCACGGCGTTTCGAGCTACTGCTTATAAAACAGTAGATATTATATTCTGTGCTGTGTTTCTTCATTATCCACCTCAGAAGGAATCTCTGCTGCAACGCTCTTCGCCCCTTCCACTTCGCGGGCAGCCTCTTCCCTCTTCTGGCGATGATTTGACCCGATGCCCGACCCTGGGCTTTCTTCACCATTTTTGCTGGTTTTAGATATTGGGTAAGGAATCTAAAACACTCAGTTCTACAGTCGAAAGGATAATTCTTGAAACCTAATTCAGTGCAAGTAATAACAACCGGGACGACAGATTCCAATTCGACAAAATTCGAGCTTTTTCGGAGTGACAGTGGTAGACCCCCTCAGCTATTTTTTTATCATATCTTTTAATAGAACTGGTCTGACTGGGGTTTGTGCACGCTGGAGCACGGGCTTTGTATCTTTGCCAAGTCTTGATTCCAGCATGTCGCGGACGATTGGCTGGCAAACCCTTCCCTGGCAAAATCCCATTCCAACCCGGACTCTTTTTTTTATTCCGGGAATACTGCTGGCACCTTCATCTATCGCTTCTAAAATATCTGAAAGACGAATACCTTCACACCTGCAGATTATCATGTCCTTCATCTTATGCCTTCTTTCTCCCAAATTGTATTCATTTTTTCTCTGCCCGCATCAATTTCAGGCAAAAAGCGCAGTGGAGCTATTTTTCGTGCTTCTTCCACTTTTTTCATCGCTTTATCCACAGTCATCGAACCTGATGTCCCAAGTGATTCCAGGATGGATATGGCTGAAAGCTTCCCCTGGGCCATCGCGACCTTTGCTCCTTCGATTCCGGTTATATTCCCTGCTACAAATAACCCATCTACCTGTGTGGACATATCCTCGCCATGCAATGGGACAGTCCCTCCCAATTCAGGAATGTCAACAAGCCGGCAGCCTGTTGTCTGTGCAAGATCAACGAGTGGGTATAAACCAGCCGATAAACATACTGTATCTACCTCAACCCGCTCCACATCCCCTACCGGTTCCCCATCTACAGTCACAGATTGTAGCAAAACTGCTTCAACTTGCCCTTCTCCTTCAATCTTCACCACGGACTTGCGCAAGTGAATAGGTACCCCGTTCACCTTTAGAAAGTTGAACCGCAATGTGCGAGCGATTAATCGGGGAAATCGTGCCAATGCAAATTTGCCAAACCTGCGCACAAATGCATTCGGTGCCAGCCCGGCAACATCAGTTAGCAGTAATGTTGTATCTGCCGGAGAATGACGGTAACCCAAAGCAGGGGTAAATGACGGTAAGGCCATGCCAGCTACATCGATGCCAGCATTTTTCATCTCGATCATGACAGATAGAGAAAGCGGGTCGACTCCTGCTATCATCACCCGCTTCCCCACAGCAATATGATGTAAATTCGTAAATGTTTGGGCAGCTCCTATACTTATCGCACCTGGCAACGTCCAGCCGGGAATCGGCAACGCTTTTTCTATCGAACCTGTCGCTAATAATAATGCGCTGGCGGAAACTGTATTTACTTCTGCACCGGTTATAGCTATTTCCCATTTCCTACTGACAGACCATGCGGTCACCCCGGTAAAAATTTGAACCCCGAGTGCACGCGCTTTTTCTGCCAATTGTTCTGCCACTTTCTTTCCGTTCCAGACCCTTTCATCAGGCGGGGCATTGGGATCTTCATAATGCTGTCCCAGTAATCTCCCGCCCGGCCGGTAATATTCATCTATCACAGCTACCGATAAACCGTTCTGCATGATTTCTATGGCAGCGGTTAACCCAGCGGGGCCTGCTCCGATAATCGCCACATCAACTTTCATCTTCCATTTCTCCTTCATGCACAGAAGCGCTGCCTGAAAATACTTCTATTCCTTGGCTGTTTGGTGTCAAACAAGTACGAACGTTGGGAACCCCGTTCACTTCAGCACGACATTCGTAGCAATGACCAATGCCGCATAATATCCCCCGGTTTTCTCCTGTTATTTCACACGTACGTATTGTTCTGATCCCATTGGCAAGCAAGGAAGCCGCGATAGGTTCCCCTTCATAGCCGGTTAATTTTTTATGATTAAAATAAAATTCAATGGTTTTTTGTTTTGCTTCCGAATGCCCCAGCCTGTATGTATTTGCCAATATGTATCACTCCTTCAATACCATAATACGCGGCTAAAAACGACTGATGGAAAATGCACTGATATCCATTTCCGGCTTTTCATCGCATACGATCTGTGCCATAATTTTTCCCGAAATAGGAGAAAGCGCTACCCCATCCCCTTCATGTCCGGCTGCAATATATATGCCTTCCAAGCCATCAATCGGACCTAAAACAGGCATGCCATCCGGTGTATAGGGACGAAGCCCGGAAAATGTTCTGATAATCCGTACGTGTTCCAATGGCGGAAAAGCACGAACGGCAGCTTCTCCTATTTTTCTGGTAATCTCAGGATTTATTTCTGTGTTATTATATCCGGCAAATTGGCGTGATCCCCCGATTAGCAGCGAGCCACTATGGGTTTGTCCAATCGCTAAGCCTACGCCAAAGGGATCAGCCATTCCAGGGTCATGTTCGCTTCTTAATTTGTTCGCTATATAAGAAGCGCTAAGGATGCCAGCATGCAGAAACGGCTTCATTCTTTCAGAAACGAGGATCTGCCCTTGCCGTGGGATGATAGGCACCTCTACCCCTAATGGTTTAAACAACATCGGGGTCCATACACCTGCCGCCACGACAACTGCGTCAGCATATAACTTTTCCCCTTCGATATCTACCCCTGTAACACGGTTACTCTCTGTAATAAGACTAGTTACAGGGGCAGATAGTTTTATCTCTGCGCCGCGTTTTCGAGCTGCATTCGCATAAGCAAAAGAGACCTTTAATGGGTTCACCTCTGCATCATTTTCCCACCAGGTGGAACCGATGACATTTTTGGATAATCCAGGCTGACGTTCTCTGGCTTCCTCACCGGAAATCAGCTTAACACCTACGCCTGCTTGCTGCTGGCGTTCCACCATGGCCTCCATCGCTTCCATTTCTTCCTCGGTTTCAATGATAATCATTCCGCCGCTTTGCCTGTATTCAAGATTAGTTTCCAGCTCCTCATCAAGGTCGCGATACATTGCAGCACTCTTAATGGCAAGATCCAACGTAGGGCCAGGCTTTTTCGATTGGAGCATAATGGCACGGTCACAAGCTCCTGATGTTCCTGACGCAATGTCTTTTGCCTCAATCAGCTTTACTCGCGCCCCTGACTTTGCCAGATAATAGGCCGCAGATGTTCCAATAAGACCGCCGCCTACAACAATTACCTCATAGCTCACTGATGGCCTCCTCGTCTTTTCTAAATCAATATATTCATATTCCTTAGTATTCAATTTTTAACTTACAATTAGTTTATCAGAATCATCACTTTTTAAAAAACTGCATACATTTCATTCACACACCAAGCTGAATTTAAATAAACCATGCAATTAAACCAATCGCTAAAAAGTACAGAGAGTTGGGCAGAGCAAGCATCATCACTTTGAGCGGATCCACTTTTTTGCTTAAAATCCCGCCGATTAATCCGCACACTACAAACGCAGTTAATCCAACCGGTGGCATATTTTGACCGGCTGCAGCAATATGAGCTGCACCGAGTGTGATTAAATTCGGATCGACATCCAAGTTTTCCAGCATCGGTCCGAGAAAAGTAACGTTAACCGTTTGGGCAGTTGTTTGGGAGCCTGTCAGCATCCCGACAACAATGATGGATAAAGCACCGCCAGCTTTTATCATGGAAGCAGCCAAGCCTTCTGTCATCATAGCAACCTTATCAATGAGGCCGGATGCGTAAAAAACCCCAACCATCACGCCGGCACAAAGCTGAATTTGCACCGTTTGATTCACTTTTGACAAACCGCCTTTAAAAACTCCCTTTGCTTGATTTCTGACCACCGGAAAGAAGAAGCTGACAATAATGGCAATGATTATCGCACTTACCACCTGGAAAGTGATGCCTTGCAAGATGGGGATTTCCATTAAAGGATCTAAAATAGCCGAAAAGAAACCCCACTCCGCGAAAATATTATATTCAAAGAGTGTATTTGCAATCACAATGGCAGCCAGTACCGCAAGTGGAATGAGTGTAGACCAGCTTTCTTTTAAAATTTGAAAAATCGACTTTGTTGTCCTTAAATGTTCCGGCATCTTCTTTCCGCGTACAAACCGGAAAGATTCCAAAATGGCGATTATCCCGGCAATTCCCACCGTTACAAAGGCCATATTAATCGCCGGCGTTGGATCAACCCCAACTAAAGAAGCGGAAAGAAAGACGCCTTGCGTAATCGGTGGCATGATAGATCCTATCGATGCGCCAACTAAAATGATCATACCAATTTGTTCCGGCTTTAATTTTAACTCATGCAACGCGTTAATAACCAAAAATCCGATAACCGTCGCAGCTGCAATCGCATCCCCCAAAAGAGATCCTGCAATAATCAAGGTAATAAATATGGCTGCAATTAATCCTTTTGGCGAATTCCCAAATATAGAACGGAGACTGTTTATCGTTGTATCTATCGCTCCAAGCTTTACTTGCGACTCCGCATACAAGGCACCAAAGATAGACAGCATGATTACCCAGGATAAGCGATCAATGCCATCGATAAATGCCAGTAAAGTTTCACCCGGACCAAGCCCGGAAATAATCGCCGAAGAAACAGCAGCAACAAGCAGCGCTACCTTGATATTTCCGCCGATCTTCGGTATTTGTTTTACAAGCGCAATGATAAATAATAATAACAGCGGAATAATGATATCCAGCATCGCGGATCCCCCTTGTTTTTTAGACTTACCTTAAACAGGACATGTCGATTAGATAGTTAGATGTATATAATTCACCAGTGTCGTAATATCAAAGATTGGCAAGTCTGTCACTTCTCTTAATGCGTGTTTGTATGGAGGCAAATTGGTACATTCCAAAATAATTGCTTTCAATGCCGGATGAGTTGCAATCAATTCCGCAGTCACCTGT
Organism: Virgibacillus oceani; assembly: GCF_041521345.1. Classification (GTDB taxonomy): domain Bacteria; phylum Bacillota; class Bacilli; order Bacillales; family Amphibacillaceae; genus Virgibacillus_N; species Virgibacillus_N oceani_A. Next base: position 55,801 of record NZ_JBGOHB010000021.1, read on the forward strand.
TTCATTTCTTCTGCCATATCTTTTTCATTTACATCAATTTCTTCTTTAATAATAGCCCCGTAAAATGCCGGCATTTCATCCATGCCCTGAATGATAGTCTGATAGTCTAGCGCATCCACTCCTTTTAGGTGAGCTGCTGTTAAATGAGATTTTGAAGCGGTAATGATACCGACTGGCCCGCCTGCAGCAATACTTGCTAACGGGATTTGCAATAAGCTGGATGAAAAGAAAGGAACTGCTAACTGCTGCTGGATTTCCTTTTGATATAAAGCGAGAAATCCGCAGCTCGTTGTAATGGCATGAATCCCTTCTTCTTGAAGTTCTTTTGCCGCTTGCACAAATGGTTCAATTAAATTCGCATCCCCAGCTTTTACCACCCTTGCAATACTTGCATTTTTTACTATTTTATAAACAACTGGAAAGGAAAATGTGTCCTTATTACCAATATCTCCCACCGGTCTATGAATCTGTGTATCTAACATAAGTATTCCTATATTTGCATTTGTCATATGGGCACTACCTCGCAATCAAACTGCCTTATAAATTGGGAATGCATATTAAATCAAGGTGCTTTTGTAAATGAGTGATCTTAAGTTTCCTTTTGCATTTTAACTTTAATAATTTTTAGTATATTTTTCTTTATATATGCATAGAAGATGATAGTTATAACTTTTATGTGATGGAAATTATCTAGATTTTCTAAAAGGGAGAATTGAAAATACTGTTTTGTTTTTAATGTTATTATTATACAAAACAGTACATACTTTTGCAAAAGGAGAAAGTAAGGAAAGGAGTACAATATGTAGAACACATTGCTCCGCCGGTTCTCACTATAAACAAGTTTCTATCAGCCAAATTAGCAGTAATCCCTAATAATCGTATACCTGCCAAAAAGGATAGTTAGGTACTGACCCATACAAAACTCAATCAATAAAAACCGCCCCCGCAAATTGAATCAGCGGGGACGGGATCTATTATAGTTATTCGACAAAAATTTGAAAAAATTACTTTTAATCAACTCATTATAATCAGGCGTCCAGACATCAACCTCTAAACCTTTTGATTTTAATCTCTCTGCGACGATCGTTTGTGCTTCCAATTCATTGCCTGTAGTACTTGGCTGCCGTACAATTTTCTTTAAAAGTGCTATATATTCATCTTGACGGTTTTTAATATTTTCTTTCACTTTTTCACGAAAAGGCATGTATTTCTCCTCCTGAAACTGAAAAACTATTAAAATACATAACTGGTTTATTCCTATTTTCAGTACGTCAATATAGATAGACACAGTGGATTGCTGATTCCCCACGCTAAGATGTAGTTATTTATCTTATACGACACGATATGACATGTCAATCAATCTAGTTTTTGTTCTGAATTTTTGATATTATTATGGCGAAATGCTTCCTTTAAAAAGGATGTGACGATGAAAACATGTTTAACATCATTTAAATGCTTCAGGGTGTGAGACTTCAGAATCTTACAAATACCCACCGACAACCAAAAATTCTTGTTCTATCAGGAAAGCGGGACGGGATGGAAGTTTACCCGTTTGACATAATTTAATAATAACCAGAAAGTGTTAGCGGAGAACAAACACCCCTGTGACCATGTCTCACAGGGGTGCTTTTTTATTGCTAAAATTTTACTGTCGCTGTGCAACCAGCTGTTCAGCACTATATGTCAACACATCATAAGCCCTATCGGAAATCAGGTTTTGTTCTTTCTGATGTTCCAGCAAAAGTTTAAAGCTCTCTAAGTGCCTTACTACTTTTTCATACAATTCCTGTTCTTCATATGCATTCACTGCAACCAAATGAATACTTAAGGCACGGACAGTTTCATCGTCTGCAAATTCTCCTGATTCTTCATAACTCTCCACAAGTGCCATCATATCTTCTACACTACCTGCCACGTCCTCTGACGCAGAAGAAAAGATGCTATTGGCCAATAGGCGGTAGCTGTATTCCGTATGAGCCCTAAAAGCAAGGTCATTCGCAAAAAGCGTAACGTCAGTGTCTTCCAGTTCCTGCGTAAAGGCAATTGTTTGACCTTGTGCTCCCTCATTACCAGGCCACCAGCCGGCAACATAGAAGTCATCCTCACCACTGAAGAATGCCAATACTTCTGCATCTTCAGGAACAGAAGTAATCCATGCTCCCGAGGTGGTATACAAAAGCTCCTCCTCCTGGTAACCGGAAGTCAGCATATGATCAGTGACGTTTGCTTTAACAAGTCCTTCATGACCATTTCTTGTGCTGTCAAAACTAAATCCTGGGAGTGCTCCGCTATTTTGTACGCCACTAAGTGCGCTAGATCCAATACCTACATATGACTTTCCGGACAGGCTGTCCAGATCAAAGTTTCTGGAATCGCTTATAATCACGTCAGCATCAGCCTGATCGACCAAGTCAAAGCCGAGATCTCTTAATGAAAATGCTAGTTGAGCTGAGCCGCTTACAGCAACCTTTGGCTGCCTCACCAGCTCTGTTTGCAACTGGCTCGATGTATCTAAAGGCACTGCATCAAAATAATAGCCACTTACATATTGCTGCAGGGCATCCGTACTGACAATAAAGTCTCCTTTATTTATGCTATCAGTTGTTTCGATCGCTCTTTCTACTAATATCCCATTTTGCAAAAGCTTATTTACTAGTTTGACCGTATCATTGTTCGTATTTTTCAACACTTGTTTTGCAGCATCACCAGCCACTTCACCTGTTGGCAGCGTAACGCTCTCAATTTCAGCAGTATTTTCAAACGCACCTGGCTCACGGATTTCTTCTATATCAAAACCGCGCAGCGCCGGAAAATTCACCACGATCGGGTCATACATAGCGTTCCAGTCGGATGCATTTTCCCCTTCATAAAGCATGGCATTTGCCAGCCCGCGCTTTGCTTGATTCATCGGGACGACAAAAGTTTCTTCAGGGTACATGGTGTCATTCACCTGCGTTTCACTTGTTGTCTGCTCCACCTTCACACCGTTCCGGAGCAAATAATCCACCATCTTATGTGCCTGCAGATTATTTTTTTGATTCGCTTCGTCGGTCGGAATCACATAGTAGTCCGGGAAGAAATTTTCATTATCTCCTCGTTGCCGTCCAATGGATTCTCCTTCAGCATTGACAAAATATTCATCCACTGCACGGTTATCTTCCCCATCCACGCCGCGTTGAAAAATTTCAAGCTGATCTTTATATAATTCATCTTTGTTTTCTACGACATAGTAAGTAGAACCAAGTCCCGTTCCAACCGCTGCATGGAGACTATCCTGGCTTAACGTCGGCACTTCCACGGTATGGCCCATCGATCCATGCAGCATGGCAAATGTGGCCGTATAGGCTGGAGTCATGTCATCCCAGCCATCTGCCCAATCCAGTGCCGGAATAAAATAAGAATCCAAATCCGAGTTTCCAACACCAGCTTGTCCCATCGCATGTGCCTGATCAATCATATTGTCATAAAGCAGATCATATTCATAATTCGGATTATGCGGAGGCGTTGTTGGCTCGATCAAAAATCCGTTTACATAGCCATGTAAATCAATGAACGAGAGCGGGGTCCAGTCGGCAATGACCTGATTCACCTGCTGCGTTTCCACTTGTGTCTGATAATGATTGTCCCGATTCAAATCAAATCCAAGTGCGTTTGCCCGTGTATTTGCGGCTCTTCCATCCGGATTGCTCGTAAACATGTATAAGAAAATCACATCATCCAGTACCTCATCCATATCCAGCGCTTCGGTTCTTTCTTCATCCTCTTCCACGATATCAAATGTGATCTCATCCTCCAGCGCAAACTTCTTGAACAATTCAACTTGCGCATCTACACCTTCCACTTCATCAGGGTGAATATTGTTAAACCAGACCGGGATTTGATAATCACCCATCGTGTCGTTTTCTATTTCTTCTATTAAACGCTCAGGATCTTCCAGCGCTTGAGGCAGTGTTTCGTCTAAATACGTGTCAACTGCATCTTCATCCCTTGCGAGGATCACAAAATGGAGATCGCGCCCTTCAGCTGACTGACCGAGATTTTGATATTCAAGATAGCGGTCATTTTCTTCATCTGCCTCTGCAAATACTTCATCTATGGCCGGCTTTATTTCATCGTAAAATAAAAATTCGTCATAGACATTCAGTTTGACATCAGTTGCAGCCGTTTCCCCATTTTCCGGGTTGATGACAGCCAATTCATAATTGCCTATGAACTGCTGGTACTGCGTGCGAATGGTGCGATTTGATAGATTTGTTCTATCATAGGGCAAGCCAAACTCTATGGTAGCCGTCACCTCTGTTGTACCATCAACAAGTGAAGGCCCTTCAATGACATTAATAAATGGTTCCCCATCATAGTCGGTTCCGCCACTCCATTTTTGCCATTCAGAAAGGCTCTTTCCACCAAACTCAAATTCCAAATCATCCAGGTCAATCTCTTCCCCAAAGTCAGCCTGAACCTCCACTGTTCGTATTTCTGTCAGTGAAAATGTGTCTCTGCTTACTTCCAGTTCCGTTACTTCACTAGCCGCTATTGTGTTATTTTCTGTCAAAGTCAGAGAAACAGGAAATACTAACGTAAAAACCAATAAAATTGCTAACCAACCTTTAAATAAACTTTTCATAGCTCCTCCATACCTCCTAAGGTTTGCCTTGGACTGCGCATGTGGTGATCCCTGCCCTTCCCGAAAAAGCTTAAATTATGTCGGATGAAGAGAGTGACAGTCACTTTCTAAACTAATAGATTTAGTTTAGATATTTTAGATAATTACTACTAAAATAACATTTCTATAACAAGAAAGTACATAGTCTAAAAGAACGGTAGACGAGTGTCTGCACTTTAATAGATAGAGGTCAAACAGAACCAGGACAAGGTCTATTACCCTATTTTGCTTGCAATACTTATTCATACACCATGCATTTCGACTCATCTTTAAACAAATACAATAAAATGAATTACCGAAGACTTAGCCAAAAAGAACTAGCAGCTTTTTTATTAAAAATCAAATGTTATTTCACTGATTCGACAAATTCGGGAAGTAACGGGCAACCAGTTGCTATGACATACATCCAGTAAACTAGTATAGTGGAAGAAATAAAGGTAGAGGAGGAGTTTCTTGGAAAAAATGGTTTTTAGGTATATGGATACGATTCCTGATCATACGATCAAGACAATTGATGAAATGCCGAAAAAAACAGCGGATAAGATCCCATCAGATTACCGCAATAATATACGTTAGAATTTTGGCCATATTGCATTTATACAGGACCGAGTGATCTTTAAGCTTCTGGGGGAGGAAATGGGTTTTCCAAAATTGTACAAATTGCTTTTTTCACCTGACACCAAACCGGTAAATTGGCAGTTCCCCACACCGACGCTGGCCGAACTCTCTGAAGGATGATCCTTTTACACAATCGGTGAAAGTTTGCTATTTACCTTTTACCACGAAGCACTGCATATGGAAACAATAAAAAGGATCTACCTCGCCATTAAACAAGAGAATGATTAACCTGGCTCATCACGTTTAATTAAGGGATGCCTGTCACTGCCCGGCTTTTGTCATATTATACCGAAAGCGTTTTAGAATGGTGATTACCGACGTTACTAACACTGTTATTCTTTTCTGCTCTACGGTAGAGAACTGATTTCTTGGAGATACCTCCCTTCCCTCCAAGTAAGCAGGATCATGACGACCGCTCCGCCACAGAAGCCGGCATGCGAATATTCCGCACCGGCTGCTTCAGAATTTTTCCCCCATTCTGTTTTAATCATTTTGATAAGAATGAGCTTCCCGTGGATATAAGGTGTCTTTTATACCCGCGGGACAAGGTGCATTGGTTTTCTATTATTCATTAACTATTTATATCTCGATTGCTAAAAATGGAGCAAAAACCCCATTTTATTATTTTGTTGCTTCATCAAGTACTTCCAAGTTATGCTCCATCAAGGAAATATAATCTTTCCCTTCTTCAATATCTTCTTCTGTTAATACTTCCAGATTATGAAGTATTAAAGCATCGGCCCCTATTTCATTTTGTATTACTTCTGACAATCTATTAGAACTGTTTTGTTCAAATAGAACATAATCCAGTTCATGTTCTTCAGATTGATTAATTATGTCAGTAAGCTGCTTCTGTGAAGGCTCATCAGTGGAGGATAGTCCCTGTATGGCGATCTGATTGATGTCATAACGTTCCTCCCAGAATCCAAAAGCTGCATGGGAAACAATAATTGATTTATTTTCTTTTTGCGATAGCAGCTCACTATACGCTTCATCCAGTTTGATTAACTCTTTTTTTAATACTTCAAAGTTTTCATTGTATAATTCTTCTTCAGCAGGGTTCATTTTTACAAGGTCATCTCGAATAATTTCTGCTGCCTGAACCATACGCAATGGGTCTATCCAAATATGCGGATTTTGGTCTCCTTCATGATCATCAATGACGATGGTGACCGGGGCAGATTCTGTAACAATTTCATGTTCCTCCCCATAAAAAACAGCCTTTATCTGCTGGCCATCTATTTCTGCTTTACCTTCAAACGCAGCAGAAGTTTCTCCTTCAACAATCTCCCACTCTTCTTCTTCGGGATTTAAAATAAACCAATGCAAATGGTCATAATCTGCCGCTGCGTCTAACTTTGCTGTTAGTTTAATAGAATCACCCGTATGGTAATGTTCAAACAAGCCATCTATCTCCACATGTAAATCATGTGCCCTTTCTTCGCCATCATCGGCATGATGATGCTCAACTTCATGATCTGCATCCCCGTGATCGTGACCGCCTTCATGGTCATGATCTCCATCTCCGTGATCGTGACCATTTTCATGTTCATGGTCAGCATCCTCGTGATCGTGACCGCCTTCATGGTCATGATCTGTATCTCCGTGATCGTGACCGTCTTCATGGTCATGATCTCCATCTCCGTGATCGTGACCATTTTCATGTTCATGGTCAGCATCCTCGTGATCGTGACCGCCTTCATGGTCATGATCTGTATCTCCGTGATCGTGACCGTCTTCATGTTGATGATCTGCATCTCCGTGATCGTGACCGCCTTCATGGTCATGATCTGCATCTCCATGATCGTGACCGTCTTCATGTTCATGATCTCCATCTCCGTGATGGTCATCAATTTCGACGGTTACTGGTTCGGACGCTGCAGCCACTTCATGGTCTTCTCCATAAAGTACAGCCTTTATTTGCTGGCCGTTGATTTCCGCTTCACTTTCAAACTGATCAGAAGTCATTCCATCCATTACTGTCCATTCTTCTTCATCCGGATCCAAAGTAAACCAGTGAAAATGATCGAAATCGATGTCCTCCGTTACCTTTGCAGTCAGATTAATAGAATCGCCAGTATGATAATGATCCGATACACCTTCTATTACCACACTTTCTCCATCACTTTTCGAATCACCATTCTTTGTGTTATGACTGCCACCGGCAAAAAGTTCCTGATATTGTCCCAATTCGATTAATTGAACATCACTTGATTCTAATGTATCTGCAATTGATCCTGAAAAAGCTTCCATATTGCCTCCCATATAAATAAAAGCATCACTCTCCGCTATCTCAATGACATCTCTGGAAGCTGGTTCATATGTATGAGCATCTGCACCAGGAGGGAAAACGGTCTTTACAATGGCGGTATCCCCTGCGATTTGTTCTGCTGCATACTGAATAGGATAAACGGATGTATAAATTGTTAGCTCTGCATTTTCATTGCCACTGGATTCTTCCGCCGCTGAACAGCCTGCAACCAAGACACTCAATAATAATAGAATAAACATGCGCTGAAAAAACTTCATTCTTTCATCTCCTCTTAAATTTGTTGTACAAAAACAATATATCGTAATCATTACGATTTGTAAACCGTAATGATTTCGTTTTATATATATGTGAGTGAAATTTAATTATTCCAACACTTGCTTGAAAATTTCCTGTACAAAATTAAGAGGAACAGTAAACTGTTCCTCTATATCCGTCTGCGTTGCGCACCTTATGAAGTTTTTATGCATCTGACGAACAGCAGCAGCTTTCCCGTTCGATAAAATACGGGAAGTGACAGTGCTCAAGCCTGAAGGATGAGGATTGCCTATTCTTTGATCGAGTCTTATTCCTTCCATCATGTGTTTACCATCCAGCCCTTTCATTTCAGCATAGGTATCGAGTTCATTAATGAATTGGATATTTTTTTCTAAGCCAACGTACTCATCCAAATTAAGTGAGTTCACATTTTCAAACGAACATCACCTTGTTTATATTTTTCAATAAGACGGTTGTAAAGCCCTTCAGGAGTGGAACTAGTAGCTAATCCTGACACTGGATTTCCAAGGGAATTTATTCGTTCAACTAAGAAAGAACAAGCTTCTGCGCTCATTTCATCATAATCTTTTACTTTAATTATTCTCATTGATATTCTCCTTTATAAACCTTGTCAATTAGTCACGTTTAAATTTATACGCTCATCAACTCTTAAGATATAGGCAAAAATAAAAGAAAGTGAAAATGACAATATTCAAACAAAAAATGAATCATAAGCGTGTCTTATTATGAACGATCGATTATTACTTGGAATAAGTAATAATGTAATTAACTCAATTTATAAAACCAAAAATATGACCACCCGATAAAGGTGGCCTTTTTGAACCTTACCTACTATTCCTTATCCAACGACAACCAAATTATCAATCTTCCATAAACATTAATTCTGCTGCACCAATCACGCCAGCATCATTTTTTAATTTGGCCACTTCGACTTTTAATGGATGGAACAGCAAATTTTTTAAGTGCTTGTTTAGGTCTTTTAACCAATATTCTGCTGAGTGAGAGACACCTCCACCAAGAATAAGAATTTCCATATCAAAAGCTGCTTGTAAGGAGCTTATGCTCAAAGCCAAATCATATGTATAATCATCCACAATCGCTCTCGCAGTTTGGTTATGCTCCATAGCCTGCATTAGTTCTGAAGGGGTCATGTCCAAATTTGCTTCACGTATCCTTCTTTGCAATGAATGACCAGAAACATATTGTTCCTGGCAGCCTCTTCTTCCACAATTACAATGACGCCCTTCCGGATATAATATCATATGCCCAAATTCACCGACTGCACCATTCGGGCCATATAATATCTTTCCATCTACTACTACTCCTCCTCCAACACCAGTCCCAAGGGTTAACATCAAAGCATTACCATGACCTTTAGCCGCTCCATGTTTAACTTCTGCCAAAGCAGCCACATTTGCATCGTTTTCCACTTTTACTGGGATACGAAATTTTTGTTCTAGCTTTTTCTTTACTTCTGTGCCACTCCAGCCTGGAAGATTTTCACTGGAAAAAATCACTTTTCCTTCTTTTCTATCGACAAACCCAGGTGTACCTATGCCTATTGCTTCAATATCCGAATGTGAAGTCACAACTTCATCAATTGCCTCTTCAAGTTTCTCATAGATTGGTTCCACAGTCGGATATCCGTATATATTTTTTATACTTCCTTTTTCGTCTAAAATACCAATCTTAATTTTTGTACCACCCAGGTCAACTCCCAATACCTTCACTTTTTTCACCTCGACATAATTATCAATCGGATAGCACATGCTTCATTTTCCTAATAACCTCTTTATCGAAGTCCTCTTCATATGATTGATGTTTTCTGACACCACTTCCAAAGTGGTATTCATCAGCTTGTACCGCCCCATGTAAACCTTTTATAATTTCAAGATTGATACCGCTTCCCGGCAAGATGCCCGGTCCAGTTAATTCATGCTGTAATTGAACAAGTTTACGAAGAGAATCGGCTCCTTCTGCACAGCTATTTGCGCCACCGGAAGTCAATACTCTCTTAATATTGCTATGATAAGAAACTAAGGTTCGATATGCCTCCATTTGATCTTCCACTTCATCAAACGCACGATGAAAGGTGACATCTAGATTGGGAAATTCCTCGAATAGATCATCAAGAAAACCAGTATCTATTTTTTCATGTTGATCAAGGGCTCCTATCACGATTCGATAATGTCCTATGTCGTATAGCATGGCAATATCTTCTTTCATCGCTTCCTTATCGTATTTGTCATAAATAAAATTCTTGCCATGTGGTCTGATCATGATTTGAACAGGGATCTGTACAGCTTCCAACACTCTTTTTATTATTCCATAAGATGGCGTTAAGCCGCCCAGTTGTATTGCTGACACCAGCTCAAGTCTCGATGCTCCTAGTTTTTCAGCTGCTATTGCATCTTTTTCATTTTCTACGATCCATTCCATCATTCCAAAGCTCCTCTCTTGCCGTTACCAGTTCATACAGGATCTTTGTACCAAATCCGGATGCTCCTTCATCTGCATCAGGGAAAAATCGGGAGGTATTAGCCATATCTATGTGAATCCATTTTGTTTGCTCTTCCACAAAGTGCTCAATAAATAAAGCAGCCGTAATTGCCCCAGCAAAACTGGAGCTGCTCATATTGGATATATCTGCTACATGGCTCTTCATATAGCTTTTATAATCTTTTTCCAATGGCATAGGCCAAACTTCATCCCCACTTTTTTGCCCGTACTCATATACTTTATCCGATATATACTTATGATTACTGAATACAGCTGCCATCTTTAGTCCTAATGCCTGCCCCACATTTCCAGTCAACGTAGCAATATCTATAATTCTATTGACACCAATAAGCTGGGCATAAAGGATCGCATCCGCGATGATCAATCTTCCTTCTGCATCCGTATTACCAACCTCTACCGTTATATCATTTCTATATCGAATAACGTCAGATGGAAGATAGGCATTCGTCCCCGCAGCATTTTCTACGAGTGGCAGAATTGCGATAACATGACATGCTGCATCCATGTCTGCCAGTAATTTCATAGCTCCAGTTACGGCTGCTGCTCCACCGAGATCCATTTTCATTTCTGCAATGGCAGAACCCGTTTTCACATTTACCCCGCCAGTATCAAAAGTAACTCCTTTACCAATAAGTGCTAGCGGGTCCTCATCATTCGTTTTCAACGTGAGCACAGCAACACACGGTTCATATTTACTGCCACTTCCTACTGTTTGAACCCCGTAGAATCCTTCTTCTTCCAAATCATCATGGTCTATAATTTTGACCTCCACATTTGTTCCTTCAAATAAATTCCTTAAATAATCCGCATAAGTACGTGGATATAACACATTAGCCGGTTCGTTACAGATATCACGAGTTACATGAACAGCTTCTGCGATTGTTCTGGCCGTAGCAGAAATATCCATGAAGTCCTTGGGAATTTTTACAGAGATAGATTCTTTGTTTTTATTGGAATGATAGCGGTCAAAACTGTAATCGGATTTATAGAGACCTTCCAGAAAACCCGATAGATTTATTTGTTTACAGTCCTTCTCATCTAATTCGATATCAGTTATACCTTTTTTTTGAATGAACTTACAACATTCTTCTCCGAGCTTTACCCAATCCTGATTATCGGGATACTGAGTTTGTGCATTATAAATATATACTTCGTCCAGCAATTCATCATAGCAATGAAACATCTCACCAAACTTCAACGTACATCTCTTCTGAAGTTTATTTGGCAGATCATTTTCATCCTTATAAAATATTATTTTTGCTTTCATTGAATCCTCCTATTGACTTGTTAGCTATATAGATGACAGGCAACAACTTGATCATCATCCATATGGATATTTTCCGGGGTTTCTTTCCTGCATATATCCATGGCAAATGGACATCGTGTATGAAATTTACATCCGGATGGCGGATTTGATGCACTTGGTATTTCACCAGTCAATATAATTCTTTCTTTCTCTTGTTTACCCGGCTGCGGAATGGAAGAAAGAAGGGATTGTGTATATGGATGTTTAGGATCTTCAAACAATTTTTCCTTACTAGCTACTTCCACCAGATCACCTAGATACATGACACCAATTCGGTCACTTATATGTTCTACAACACTTAAATCATGCGAAATAAATAAGTAGGTCAAGTCAAATTCTTCCTGCAAGTCAACAAGCAGATTAAGAACTTGCGCTTGAATGGAAACATCCAGTGCCGATACTGCTTCATCGGCGATGATAAGTTCCGGATTCAGTATAAGCGAACGTGCAATACTGATACGTTGACGCTGTCCTCCACTGAATTCATGCGGGAACTTATTCAAGTGATACTTGTTTATTCCACATATCTCCAGGAGCTTCGTTGCCTTTTCCAGTTTCTCACGCTTGCCCATCTTTGGATAATGTACGCTTAATGGCTCCATCACAATATCTTTAATTTTCATTCTGGGACTCAATGAGGCAAATGGGTCCTGAAAAATCATCTGCATTCGTTTACGATAGTTTTTCCATTGAGACTCAGACAATCCAACTAAATTTTGCCCATTAAAAATGATTTCACCTTTATTTGCTTGAATTAACCCATTGATTAATCTTCCAGTAGTAGACTTCCCACATCCTGATTCACCAACAAGACCAAAAGTTTCTCCTTTTTTGATAGAGAAGTCCAGACCATCCACTGCGTGTACATATCCATTAGGCTTAAACCACTTTTTCCCTAATGGAAATTTTTTTGCTAACCCTTTAACTTCTATAAGCGTACTTTGAGTCATGTCCTTCCTCCTTATCTTCGACTTCCAGCCAACACCTTGATTTTCCATGGGTGGAATTAAAAAGATCCGGCTCTTTCTGCCAGCATATATCCATAGCAAAGTCACATCTTGGCGCAAATGTACATCCTTTAGGCATATTCTGAGGACTCGGAACAGTGCCCTGAATAGAATATAGTTTCTTCTCGTTTCTTCCGATAATTGGAATCGATTTAATTAATCCTTTTGTATATGGATGAGAAGCTCCTTCAAATAGCCTTTCTACTGAAAGCTCTTCCACAACCCTTCCGGCATACATAACAATCACTCGATCACATATTTCAGACACTACGCCAAGATCATGTGTAATGAACAGTACCCCCATGTCTGATGTCTCCTGAATTTCCTTTAATAGATTCAGTATCTGCTTTTGGATCGTAACATCCAATGCCGTTGTTGGTTCATCGGCAATCAATAAAGAAGGATGACAGGAGATCTGCATAGCAATCATGACTCTTTGAAGCATTCCCCCTGATAGCTCATGAGGGTAGCCATTCATAATATCCTTAGCACGTGGTATTCCAACAGATTCCAGCATGGAAAGAGCATGCGCTTGCGCTTTTTTCTTAGAATATTTCATATGAAGCATAATGATTTCAGTCATTTGTTTTTCAATCTTGACTAATGGATTGAGTGAAGTCATCGGCTCCTGAAATATCATCGATAATTCTTTTCCACGATATTTCCGCATTTCTGCCTCTTTTAAGGAAAGAAGGTTAACACCCTTATAATTTACTTCGCCTGCGAGCACTTTACCTGGAGTGCCATGTAAGAGCTGCATGATTGATAGAGAGGTAACACTTTTCCCACTGCCGGATTCTCCTACTAATCCGACAATCTCTCCTTTATTTATTTCCAGGTCGATTCCATGAAGCACCTTATGAATCTCTCCATCACTTTGAAAACCTGTTTGTAAATTAGAAACTTTTAATAGTTCTTCCATACAAATACCTTCTTTCTAATCTCTTGTTTTAGGATCCAATACATCTCTCATTCCATCCCCAAGAATATTGAAGGCTAGGACAGTCAAGAAAATCATCAGTCCCGGAAAGAAAACAATATGAAAAGAAGTGCCGATATAGTCTCTTCCCATACTAAGCATCGCTCCCCAATCCGGGGAAGATAACTCCGCACCCAAACCTAGAAAGCTCAAGCTTGCTGCAGAGAGAATAGCCGTACCAACATTCATTGTAAAATAAACAATGACTACAGGGATCGTTTCAGGAAATATATGTTTAAAGACAATTCTTTTTCTGCTCGCTCCCATTGATTTGGCAGATTCGACAAATAACAATTCCTTTACTTCCAGTGTGGAGCTTCTAACAATCCTGGCAAAAGAAGGCACACTGAAGAATGCAATGGCAATAATAACATTCTGAAGACCAGGTCCCAGAATGGCTACAATACCAATAGCTAAAATCAAATCCGGAAAAGCAAACAGAATATCACATAACCTCATAATTGCTTTATCTATCCACTTTCCAAAAAATCCACTTATCAGTCCCAAAATAGTACCTGCAATAGCTCCGATTGTTACCGCAGTGAGACTTACGGTCAAAGCAATTTCAGTACCGGCAATGATTCTTGAAAACAGATCTCTTCCGTATTCATCTGTACCAAATACATATGGCCAGGACGGAGAATTCAGTACATTGCCATAATCCGGTTCCGTATGGTCAAATGGTGTGATGTATTGACCTGCCACTACAAGGGCAAGCAATAAAATAATAAAATACAAGGAATAAAGGGCAGGCTTTTTCTTCCTAAATAATTTCCAGAATTCCAAAAAACGACTCTCCGTTTTATTTGAATTAATTTCTTCATTCAGATACATTTTAGCATTGTTATTTTCCATCTATGGCACCTCCTCATGTACTTGCTGCATTAGTCATATCGAATTTTTGGATTAAACAGGCTATATAAAATATCTACAATCAGATTCACCAATATAAATTGAACGGAGAAAAATAAGATCAAAGCCTGAACCACGGGGTAATCCCTATAGCTGATGGAATCTATTAATAACTGTCCAAGACCTGGAAAACTGAATACCGTTTCCACCACAACTGAACCCCCAAGGAGAAACCCAAACTGCAGACCAGCTACAGTAATCACAGGGATAAGTGAATTTTTGAGTGCATGACCATAAATAATATGCTGTCCACTTAGACCTTTTGATCTGCCTGTTCTGATATAATCCTGTTTCAATGTATGTACAAGGGAAGAACGAGTAAATCTGGCTATCATCGCCATGATTCCTGCCCCTAAAGCAAAAGATGGCAAAATATAACTTTTCAACCCATCGTTTATTCCACCAGTTGGCAACCAGCCTAACTGTACAGAGAAAATTTGAATAGCTACGAGCCCTAACCAGAAATTTGGCAGAGAGATTCCGGAAACTGCAGTAAGCATCCCAAGACGATCAGGCAGACGATCCCTGAATACAGCAGATATAATGCCAAGCAATATTCCAATCACTAAAGCCCATAGTATACTGAAAAAAGTGAGAAGCAATGAAGGTCCTATTCGATCCGATATTAAATCGATAACCGGAATGCCGGATCGATACGATTCACCTAATTCCAACTGTAATAAAGAGGATAAATATGTAGTATATTGAACAAGAATCGGATCATTTAAACCTAGTGCATTTCGTGCATTTTCAATTTCTTCAACACCCGCATCCTGACCAGCCATCAACCTTGCTGGATCCCCAGGAATAAAATGAATAAACATGAAAACAAAAAAGGAAACGACTAATAGTAAAGGTAATAATGACAGTAGTCGTTTAATTATATACCGTAACATGACTAACACCTACCTATAAAGTGAAACTTCATTCAGTGGGGGTTTTCTTATCATCCCCCACTGAATGTTAGTTGAACGAATCGGGCCGTTACTGGCTGTTGGATCTCCCACTTAGCATTTTCATGTTTCCTTCATTCTTGAAGTGGGAGCCTTACAGCCAGTTACACTGCGATAAAAGGATGAGGCTGTTTCCAGCCTCACTAATGTTTATTTCAAATTCGCATCTCGAATACTTACAGATCCATCGGGTAAAACATATACGCCTTCAAGCGATGAGGAATATCCTGATAGTATAGTATCAGACCCTAGGAAAATCCAAGGAGCCTCGCTATAAACTGTTTCCTGAATTTCAGCATATATTTCTTCTTGTTCTTCTGCATCACCAGTCTGATTTGCTTCATCAATCCAATCAGACACTTGCTGATTATCATAATATGCTGTGTTAGCACCTTCTGGCGGCGTGTATTCGTTATGGAACAATGAGCGGGTTGCGCCGTCAGCATCTCCTGAAGACGGTGACCAGCTTACATACCACATTTGCAGGTCAGTTTCTTCTGCTGTTTCAGGAGTATAGATGGAATCATTTAAAGTTGCTTCTTCCATGGATCGAACTTCCAGGTCAATACCGATTTGGGATAATTGTTGCTCGATAAACTGCATACCAGTATTTGTCTCAGAAGCAGTATTGCCCCAAATTTCGGCTGTGAACCCATCTGCATAACCAGCTTCTGCCATTAATTCCTCTGCTTTTTCAACATTTGTTTCATATAACGCCTGTTCAGCATAGTGCTGTGTCTGAGATGACATCGTTGAACTTAAAGGTTCACCGTATCCGTTTCTTACAACCGAAATAAATGCTTCTTGATCAACTGCATGGTTCATAGCTTGTCGAACTCTCTCATCATCAAATGGTTCTTTTTGCGTGTTGATGGACACATATCTAGCAATGGTAGAAGGTGTTTCTTCGATCACAATATTTTCCTCATTTTCTAGTTCTTCCGCATTATTATGTGGAACTGGGTAAATGAAGTCTGCTTCGCCCGTCTGTAGCATTGCTACACGCGATCCATTCTCTGGCACTGGACGGAAAGTCACTTCTTGTACATTTGTGCCCAGATCTCCCCAGTAATCTTCATTTTTGCTAACCGCCATGGAGTCTCCTTGATTCCATTCCTCGAATTTAAATGCACCTGTTCCAACAGGATTTAATGCAAGATCATCAGAGCCGCTAATTGCCTCAGGACTTGCAATCAGAATCATCGCAAACTTATTCATCATGGCACCAAAAGGTTGTGCTAAAGTAAATTTAATTTCATATTCATCTAAGACTTCAATACTATCAAGGTCTTGCAAATTTCTATTTGCTCTCATGTCTTCATCAATGATTCTATCAAAGTTGGCCTTTACGGCTTCTGCATTGAAAGGTTCTCCGTCATGGAACGTCACGTCCTCCCGTAAAGTAAATGTAAATTCTGTAGAATCTTCGTTCACCTCATAATCTTCAGCAAGAACTGGTTGTATTTCCATATTTTCATCGAAACCCACCAACCCTTCATACATGGAACGAGTACCGAAAATGGATACGGTATCTCCTACGTCATGTGGATCCAGGGAAATGAAGTCTTGTTCAATTGCGACAGTGATACTATCACCTGTCTCTCCGTCTGTCGATTCAACATCATTTTCTCCAGCACTTTCTCCAGCTCCGTCGTTCTCATCATTTGAATTACATGCTGCAAATACCAAGGTAAATGACAATAGCATTAGTAGTAACCATATAGATTTTTTCATTATGTACAGCCTCCTATAGAATAATTTTTGTTTCCCCTACCATTTCCCCTCCATCACTAAGTATTTTTGAAGGTTTCAACTGATAGAGGTCTTTGATGGTTTGTTTGTTTTGATAATTAATTTTTTCCAGTGCTTTAGCGACAATTAATGGCCAAAGTAATTCAGTTCCACTCAATACTTTCAATGCAATACTTATTTTTTCTTCCTTTAATGCCAAACAATATACCCCTTGTGCACCCCCTTTCGCAATAATATTTTTATCTTTTAACAATACAGTGCATATAAAATCATGGGATGCCACGATTTCCGGGTTCGTCTGCATCGTATTAAAAATACGGGTTAATATACCTCTTTTGTTCTCATCCGGGACCAAATCAGGATGTACAAACTTCAGATAAGAAAGCGCCATGTTCCTCAATGGTACGCCGAATACGGGAACACCGCAGCCATCTTTTCCGACAGCCATCTTTTCTTTTGGATACTCACTTAATATCTCTACTTCTTCCTTAATACGTTGTTGAAGTGGATGATCTACTTCCCCGTAACCTTCTGTACTTTCACCCATTTCTCTTGAATAAGCCAAAAATCCAAGATGTTTACCGGAACAATTATGCAGTAATTTTCGTTTCTTTTTACCTTCACAGATATATTTAATTTTAGGCTGTTCATTTAATGGATAGCTTTCCCCGCAGATGAGCGAATCCTCTTTCAACCCTAACTTTTGAATCAGCGAATCCAAGCTTTTCTGATGATAGCTTTCTCCACGCTGTGATGCACTAAATAAAGCCATCTCCTCACTAGTAAGGCTATATTTTTTTTCCATATCTGTGTCAAATGCAGGTATTGCCTGAATCGGCTTCATGGCTGAACGATAGAAAATAGGCGTATTTTCAACCTCTCCTTTGGAATAAATGACCTTGCCATTTTCATCCAAAATACACATCGCACCTTCATGTTTATTTTCCAGATTACCTCCTCGGTATTCTTCCGCAATAGTTGTAGTCATTATGTGTCACCTTCTATAAGTTGATATTTTTTATAAAATGATTCTTCATATGTATGGCAGCTCCCAAAATAACACCTTCATCCTTTGTTTTCGTTATTTCTACATCAAATGAGTCTCTTGCTGGATTCCATATCGTACCTGAATACGCTTTAAGCAATTCCTCTTGAATATAAGGATGATTTTCTATCAGTGAGCCTGACAATATAACAAGATCAGGATTAAAAGAACAAACTGTATTATTGATGGCAATCGAAGCATATTTAATTGCTTTTGAGATAATGTTCTTTGCCCAGGTTTCTCCATTTTCAACTTCACGTATTAATTCTTTTAAGTTATTAAACTTTTTAACTTTTGACGCTTCATTCAAAAGAAAAGGTTCAGCTACATAGGTTTGGAGACATCCAAAATTACCACAAGGACAATATGCCCCATTTGGATCAACAATCGTATGCCCAATTTCACCTGAAAAATTCGATTTCCCCCTGCTGATCTCACCATCACTGATTAACGCAGATCCAACCCCGCTGCCGAATCCCAATATGATTAAATGCTCTACACTAGAATCACAAAATTTATATTCCGACAACGCTTTCAATTTCAGTTCATTATCAACTTTAATTGGAATTCCTATTTGATCATGAAGCATATTTGCTAAAGGGTAATCTTCCCATTGCAATTGAACGGAAAAATCAACATTTCCTTTCTCAGGATCAATAATCCCTGGCATTCCTACACATAACCCGGAGACTTGATTATCCGTTAAATCAAATTCTTTCTTGAGTTCATATACTTCATCAACAATTTGTTTAACTACCATATCTGGGATCGTTTTTTGCAATGCTACCTCTTTCTTAAAGATAAGTTCTTCATTAAAATTCATTAGCCCTATTCTAAAATGGAGATTATCCAATTCGACCCCAATAAAATAAATCCCATTTTTATTTAATGTGAAGTAATTCGCTTTTCGACCGACGTTTTGATGATTCATTGCGACTTCTTCAATCAAATTTTCTTCACTCAACAAAGCCACAATACGTGAAGCGGAAGTGGGACTCATCTTTGTTTTCTTAGAAATTTCCGCTCGGGAAATAGGCCCGTAATCAGAGATCATTTTAAGCACTAATATTAAATTTTCTTTTTTCAAAAAATCTTGGTTTTTTATTTTCATTGCATTCACCTTATTTACATCATGTTATTAATTAAGCAGAATAAAGCAAAGTTATAGCTAGAAAATAATGTTTTTTACTTTATTTTCACATTATTTTCTTCAGTGAAGTTATTAATATGTTAAATTACAGTTAGATGTTTGTCAATCTTTTTTTAACTTTTTCTTTTATAACAAAACGATGGGACAACTTCAATTATGCTTCCCTATTCACTTCAAACCTTTGTTAGAAAAAGAATTGAGAATAACACAACAGTTATTTGATATGGTTATCGTGATCCTAAATGTCGACCCATGAAAATAACTTGGGAAAAAACGTGGGATGGAGTTATCTCTTTACTCAAATAGTAAAGTAGGGAATCCCATTTACTGGGGATACATTGAATCCAAGCGGGTTAGCGGAATGTCTTTTTTTAATTGCTGATCTTTTTAATGTGCAAGGTTTGAAAGGTAAACCCAAAATGAGAAATATATGGAAGAATAGTTCTGGAGCTAGACATGTTATACAAGCACCCCGCGTGTATGAACGCAGGGTGCTGTGAATACCATTTTGCCAATGGGGTTCTTAAATATTTTTATAGGTACCTCACGCTAGACACTAAGCCACTTCTCCCAAATCGCTTTCCTCTATTCCAAATTCCTCCATTAAATGATCTATTACAAAGCCCACTGCTTCAAAAGCATCTTCCGAAATAAAACCGCTATCATGCTGATCTACAAGAAAGCTTTGCAAATTACTCATATGTCTGATGACTTTATCAGTCCGTCCTTCATCTGCGAAAACTTCCACCGCAGATAAATGCATAATGAGCGTACGCGATGTGTCCTCATGAAGTTCTCCTTCTTCATTGAATTGCTCCACCAAGGTTTTCAATTCATCATAGCCGATGACCACCAATGCATCTCGTGTCTGCTGCAAGTTTTCCAGCGCATGGTCCACTTCCACCTGTGTTGCTTCCTCATTTTCCAGCAGCTCATTTGCTTCCCTCACAACCTCTTGCAGGTTTTGCCAGCTTCCACTAGTGTAAACCCTTTCATCCAGCTCGCCAATCTGCCCCAGTGCATCAACCAATGCATCTTTATTAACCAAATGCGGCGGTTCGCGATGCTGTGTCTCTTGCTCGTAAGCATAGGCAAGTTCAATTAAAGTTGTCTCTTCAAATGGCCGTGATAAAAATTCAACGCCTACCGGAAGTTCATTCGCCGTAAAACCTGCCGGCACAGTGATTGCCGGAAATCCGCTGAATGCACTCAATCTATTGTTGCTTCCCGAACGCTGTCCTCTGCCAATTTCAGCAGCTGGATTGGTAGAAGTCGGATATACCAGGGCATCCAGTTCATGATCTGCCATCGCTTGCAGTAAACCATTTTGTGACGCTTGCGTACGGAAAAGCAAAATGTCTTTGTATTCTTCCGTATCCAATGTTTCCCTTTCATTTCTTTGAATCAATGACCGCTCGATAGAATCCAAGTACTCACCCGACTCAATGATTTCAGTTAGTGAGCTGTATGGTGTGGCATCTCCCATTGCTTCCAAATAGTCATTTAGCTGAAATTTAAATTCCCAGCTGCTTAAGCTTGGATAAGAAGTTATTCCACTCAGGTTATCAATTTCTACGTCTATCACTTCCGCACCGGCTGATTCCATATCCAAGAGTGCTTGATCTACCAAGGCGTTAACCTCCGCATCTCCTCCCTGAAAAAGCTCTCTGATAACACCGATTTTTGCATCTTCCAACCCATCCTCATTTAAATATGCCGTATAGGTTTCCGGATAATTATTGATGCTCTTTGCTGTCTCGATATCGTTTGGATCATAACCTACCGTGGCATCTAATAAAAGAGCCGTATCTTCCACCGTCCGCGCCATCGGACCGCCGATATCCTGGGTCAAAGCGAGAGGAATAATCCCATCCCGGCTGGCAAGCCCCATGGTAGTTCGGATCCCTACTAAACTATTAAATGCAGATGGTATTCTAATAGATCCCCCTGTATCCGTCCCCAGTCCGGCCACAGCAAAGTTGGAAGCAACGCTCGCTGCCGTTCCACCGCTGGAACCGCCAGGATTATGATCCAAATTATACGGATTTAAAGTTTGTCCGCCCAATGAGCTCTCTGTCGTAATGCCAAACGCAAACTCATGCAAATTGGACTTTGCTAAAATAATGGCACCTGCTTCCTTCAATTCTTTCACTTGGAAAGAATCATCTGCAGCTATCGAATCTCTTAAACAAAGACAGCCTGCTGAGGTGGGCATGCCTTCCGTATCAAAATTATCCTTTACAATAATAGGAATCCCATGTAGCGGGCTCCGCGGACCGTCAGTGTCCCTTTCTTCATCCAGGGCGATTGCCTCATCCATCGCATTTTCATTGATCGTAATGATGGAATTAATGCTCGGCCCTTGCTGGTCATAGGCATCAATTTGCGCCAAGTAGTGATCAACGAGTTCTTCTGCTGTAAGGTCACCCGCTTCCATTTGTTCCTGGATCGACGCAATGGTTGCTTCTTCCAGCTCAAACGACGCCAAGTCTTCTACTGGTGCAGCAGCAGCGGTTCCAGAAAAGTCAGGCACCGGAACAGCAATCAATACAATCATTAAAAGCAAAATGAAGCTGTGTTTTATTCTCATTTTTTATCCACTCCTTTTGAATGAAATAAAGACATGTACAAAAATCTACTATTGCAAAATAAGCCATATCTCTTCAATAGAATCACAATACTTCCAACCACCCTGCTAAAGGTTCTCAATATATGAACTTCCTAAATCAATGCCCACCGAATATTTGCAGAATGGTTCCAATTCACCTTTATGACGCATGTAAAAGTGAGTCCACTTGCCTTCCCATAAAAAATAAGAAAAACTTCCCCCACCTGATTTGAACGCCAAAATCTGCCTTATTATGCTCCTTTCTTAGACAATTTATAAAACTATTAATGCTGTAGGTTGTTATCAAAAATACCATTATTTTGCTATAAAAGTATATAGTATAAAAGCATGAAAGTTTATACATATTTCGACAAATTGTTTGTGTCCATTCCGATGGCCGGAGCTTAAAGTAAAATCAGAACAAGGCCTATTACACTAATTCTACTTCTAATCCTCATTCCGAAGCACTGTAAATTGACTCAGCTCCATACAAAAGTAACAAAAGAGAGTATGAAAAATGAGGAAATTAAATTTCGATAAAATTTGACATCAAAATTCAGAGAGAACTTTTTGTTGAATACCCGTGGGGCTGACCTTGAAAATTCAATTGGAACTACGCCCTTGAGAATAGACGCTATGGCTGAAGAATATTGGATGGGTAAACCCAAGTGAATTAGAAACGAATGAACACCTAACATGGGCTAAGAATCATGGTGCCGCGGAGAAATATTTACATCAATTTGAAGAAGGCTTACAAGAATTGCAGCAACATACGACACTGGAAACAAAGGCCCCACTATAACCTTTCGTTTTGACAGACCCCTTATTTAAACTCAATTTTCCGTAAGTGTTCCCAAACTAAAAGCAGCTTCAATTTTCGAATGAACTGTTTCCATTCAAGTCCACCATTTCGACCACCTAAAGGAAATATTGCAATGGAACGGATGTCTAATTCATGAATTGTTCTCACTAAGTATTTTAATCCTTCCTCAGTGTAATACATCTATGGAGTCTATTTCTAGTGGTCTTTTATTAGACTTATTATTGGAGTCTGTCCCCCATCCCCTCTTCACAAATGAAACTTTCTTGCAATTTTTTGTTTGATTCGCTCAGGCAGGACATATTTTACAGTGAGCATGATTAGCAGCACCGGGATTAATTGCAGCACGGTAACAATGATCCAGCTCCATAGATTTGTTTCATTTTGATAGCTTTGAATGAAAAAGTTAATCCACATGGCAAGGATGA
Source organism: Virgibacillus oceani (assembly GCF_041521345.1). Taxonomy (GTDB): domain Bacteria; phylum Bacillota; class Bacilli; order Bacillales; family Amphibacillaceae; genus Virgibacillus_N; species Virgibacillus_N oceani_A. Next base: position 79,110 of record NZ_JBGOHB010000021.1, read on the forward strand.
GAAGTGCTATAAAAAGTGACCCGATTACATTGAAGCCTCGAACCGATAACGCTCGGATGACACTCCAGTAGCCGACACCAATAACCGTAATCCCAGTAACAATCGGAAAAGCTAACGGCATAAACCAGTCCAGCTTGCCATCAAAAAGATCCAATCCAAATAATAAAATAAGCGCATTCAGACCCATACCAATAATAACCTTATAATAACTTTGTACATAACCGAATGAAAAGAACAACAGGACCCAGCCAGCAAACACACTTAAGTTGCTGTATCTAGACCATGTGAACCTTTCATTCATGACATAATCAACATAAAACATTAGGCAAACAGCCACGAACACTAATAAAGTGATAAAAATAAAAATCCTGTTCAGTACTCTTCTTGTATAAGCAGGATACGGATTCGCTGTTTCAGGAAATTTTCTCGCCCTCAAGCCTTCCGTATCTTCCGCGTTTACTTTTGGAATAGGAAAACTGCAAAGAGGACATGGCTGATTATCACCTTCCACTCGTATGCCGCACTTCGGACAATAAGCCATTTTTCACATCTCCTCGTCATTTGTTTCGATCGTCACTTCAATTCCAAGCCTTCGTATCCTCCTGAAAAATTCCCGCTCCAACATACGATCCTTGGATAAATTTCCAAATGAAATATACATATGGTCCTGGTAACTGGTAATCATTGCCTTCACTTTATTACCAATACTGGGAGGTGGATAACACTCTACTCTTTCAATATAATTTTCCGTTTCTTCTGGCATCCGAATAACGCCGAGATTCGATAAGCCGCTCGTATATTGCCCTTCTCCGAAAAAAGAATAGATCGAAGGAGCAACTATATCTTTAATCGGTGACGGCATTAATCGCAGTGCTAGAGATTTTTCACCACGCACACTGCGCTTGATATACTGACTTAACTTTTTTGGTGTGAGTAAGCGACTGAACTCAATTTCAAGCTCCTGGATAATTTCTTTAAACGTGTATGCCCCAAGCCTTGCGTCAATCGAAGGGGTAATACTTACAAAAAAATTACGCATCGTATCACTTTCAAAAAAGGAGCGCATATTTACCGGCACATTAATGACAATCGGTCGCTTTCGTACAGACATATTCTCTTGAATTTTTAACAGACTCTCGATATAAACTGCTGTAAGGAAAATGCTGATGGAGACATGATATTCACTTGCCTTTTCCTTTAACTCCTTGACATTAATAATACCAGTAACAATATGATAATAGCCTTTTTTATCCAACGGAAGCGGTAATTTAAAAGCATTCCCCAAACGCGTTCTTGGTGCGGGGATATCTTTATTATAGTACTTTCTGAAAGCATTCTCTGTTTCTGCTAACAGCTGTTCCTCACTTATCGTTTCCTGATTAATCGGAATAGATTCCTTCAAATGTAAGTATTGACGGATAAGCTCACTTAAAAACCGAAGCCCTCCCGTACCATCCGTTAAACTATGGGACAGCTCGAGCGCTATCCGGTTGTTATAATAATACACCCGATATGGGAATGATCCGCGTTTTTTAATCGATAAGCTAATACACGGCTGATAACTTTCCTTTTCCACTTCCGGTGTTCGGTCCGTCTCTTCAAAATAATGCCAAAAGAATCCTTGCTTTAATTGCACCTTAAAAAAAGGGAAGCGTTCCAATGTTAATTCCAGAGCACGCTGTAAATAGTCTGGATGAACAGGAGAAGTAAGTGTCGCAGAAAGTCGAAATAAAGTTGTCGCCCGTGAAGATATAATAGATGAATATAGCTTCCCGGCATTATCCAATCGGTACCAAGTATTGTCTCCCATCCCTTTCCAGCCCCTTTCATTTGAATTCCCGGTTATTGTAACACATTGAAGATGGCAATGATAGATACAGCAGATGACTGTAAGCTTTTAGCGAAAACCTTCGAAAAGTTAAAATCCATGTCTATTTGTCAAATGTATAAATCTATTGTAGAAGTTCGACTTAAAGCATAAGAACTCGTTATCCAGTGATATGAGTGATTACAGCCATAAGAATTTACCGCTTCTGCCATGTTTTTTACCAGCGGTTGCTACAAAATTTACCACTTGTTGTCAACGCGTTTACCAATGGGGTAACTTCAAAACTATGAAAAGTGAAAAAGCCTAACTCCTCCTTATTTTTACTGAGAAATTAGGCATAAAGTCTTCTGCGATCGCGTTCTTTTCTTGAAAACTTAAAATCAAGGTAATTAGACTAAAAATGACCAATTCCATTTGTCCAGTTCCTAATCAAATGGAATGCGTTATTTTTTCAATTTCAATTGGGTAGTCTCCTCGACACAATTAAATAAACCCTTCTTTTATTACATGGAAAAGAAAATTCATATGCACCTCCACTTACTTTCATCTCTCCATTAAATATATTACAGATACTTTATATCTAAATTTAAGGTAAAAATAAATACTAATTAAGGACTTAGTTTTGCTTTTGGGCGTTTAAAACGTAAATAGAATCTGTTGGATAAAGTTTCTTACTTACTTCAAATCCTGCTTTATTTAATTCCTGTTCCATTTTGGATGAGGATATTCTTGGGTGATTATGATTTGGATTTTCCTCCTCTTCTAATTCAACACATACAAGGTAACCTTTTACTTTAAGCACTTGGTTGATTAACTGTAATGTCTCAGATAAAGGTTTTATTTCGTGAAGGACTAACGAAGCTAATACAATATCAATTGAATTGACTGGTAAAGGTACATCCTTCATTTCACCTTGAATTGTTCGAACATTTTCAAGTCCATCATTAGTAGCCTTAGAATATGCAATTTGCAGCATATTGGGGTCTATATCAAGTGCATAGACCATTCCATCGGTTAGTTTAGCAGCCGGTATCGTTAAGAAACCTGTCCCAGCTCCTATATCTAAAATATTATCGTTATTATTAATAGGGAGTAGTTTCAGTAGCTGTTCTGGTGGAAACTCTTCTCTTCGCTTCAAGCTGTCTAGAAAACCTACCTTTTTTTTGAAATTGTCCATATGATTTGGCTTATAATTCTTTTTCATATTCATTTAAATTCTCCTTTAAATTTAAAAACTGGGTGGAATGGAATAGCTTTATGAGAAGGTTTCCTCAACCAAAGCTGCATTGACCCCTATTGCAGCTTTGCTACCTTCCGCGGCCGCAATAATTAATTGAGAAGGGGCAATTATGGAGGTATCGCCACATGCAAACACTCCTTCAACATTGGTGCGACCTATACCATCCGTTTTAATTGCACCCTGATTGTTTAATTCACACCCTAGCACCGCGCCAATTGATGACGATTGTTCCAATTCCGGTACGATAAATCCTCCCTCACGTGAAATGGTGGTCCCATCTTCAAATGAGATATTTTTCAAATAACCATTATCACCAATTAATGAAGAGATCTTTTGTTCGTAAATTATAATTTCTTTCTCATTTAAAACCTTCTTTTCATCAATGGATAAAAATTGACTTCCATTCGTACTGACAATCAGGTCGTTGGTCCAGTTATATACAACCTTTGCCATATGAAAAGCGCGAGAATTTTCCGCAATCACGACTAAGGGCGATCTCTTAATTCCCATCCATCACAGAAGGGACAACTAAAGATACTGGTCCCATAAAAATAATTGATACGGTTTATATCTGGTAATTTTTCTTTAAGCCCAGTTGCTAAGACAACTTTCTTGGCTTTATAGACCTCTTCGTTATCTGTTTCAATCATAAATAATTGATCCTTTTTAGTTACGTTTATAACCCGTTGTCTCTTGATTTCAACCGCTGGATATTTATCTAGTTCTCCGCTAGCTATTCGTCTTAACTCTTTAGGATTTATTCCATCCCTGGTTATGAAACCGTGTGATTCATTTGTTACGGAATTTCTAGGTTTATTATCATCAAATAATACTGTATTTCGTCTAGACCTTCCAAGAACTAGGGAAGCATTTAATCCAGCAGGGCCTCCTCCAATTACGGCACAATCTAATATCATTCCATCAGCTCCCTTAATTTGCTTTTCCCTTTATATTGTTAATGCACTTTTCTTCCATGCTATTTGCAATGTCGATGAGAAATTTATTATCAAGGTCGTCTTTCATGTTTTGTTCAGCCTCTGTCATCACATTTTCAATCATGCAACCTTCGTTATGATCCATGGAGCAATTAAATAAATTAGAATCTCCCTCAACTGTTTTTATTACATCCAGAAATGAGATTTCATCTTTAGGTTTAGAAACTGTATATCCTCCCTTAACCCCTGGTGTTGATTCAATTAACCCACCTTTGGCAAGTTTCGTTAATATCTTGGAAAGATAGGTAGGTGAAAGGTTTTGCATTTCTGCCAAGCTTTGAACACCTATTGTAGTTCTTTCAGGTAAAGTGATTAAATAAACCATTGTATGCAATGCGTAGATAGTGGCTTTTGAGTATTTCATAATTTCCTCCTTATTTTATAATTGAAGACATTAAAGATCAATGTTATCTTTAATTTATTATTAGTTTAGCACCCCCTAGTAAATTGTGTCAATGGTGTTGCTCTAAAGATCACTAACCTTTCACTTAATTAGTCTTATCGGTAACCATAATACTGACATTTGTAACGATTGCCAATCAAGAATCAACTCGAATTCTAGTCTTCCAAGTAATCGCCCGATTGCCTAATAACCATTTTTTCTAATTCCAATAGTCTTCACAAGAAACAATTCCGTTAAATGGTACGATTGCGGAAGACTGCTCTTATTGTAACGTATGAAGTGGTAAATAGTGCGGCTTTCATTGGTACACTTTTTGTCGTTTGGTGGTAAAAACTATGTCAGGAATGGTGCATCTCACTGACTGTAATCAATATTAGTGCTAAAATGAAGCTATGGGTTTTAATAAAAGTGGGCAGGAGATAAGTAATGAAAACAGGGGATAGGTATTCAAAAGAAAGTTTAAAGAGCAGGGGGTTCAAACTGTTACTAAAAATCAGCAGAAGCAAGCAATTCTGGGAGAAGTCTGGAGAAGGCTTGATGAAAGCAATTGAAAAGAGAAGAATGCTGCCTGACAAGCCGCCTAAAAAGTTACACCAAAAAATAAAAATCAAAAAGGGAGAAATGAACGGCAATTATTATTATGAGCTGCAACCGAATCAGGAAAATGACAACAAACCTATTTTTTATGTGCACGGCGGAGCATATGTCTATAGAATATCAAGACTGCACTGGAATTTCTTAGGCAAGTTAGTCGATGAATTAAATTGTACCATCATCGTTCCACTGTATCCTTTAGCCCCGGAGCACACCTATAAACATACGCTTGCGTTTATATATGCGTTGTATATACAACAAATAAAATCGATGAAAGATCCGGAAAATATGATTTTAATGGGGGATTCAGCAGGTGGCGGCCTTGCACTCGTACTAGCGCAATTACTAAAGGAAAAACAAATAAAGCAGCCCGAGCAAATCATGCTGATCTCTCCCTGGTTAGATCTATCTTTAACAAACCCTGGGATTGCTCCCATAGAAAAACATGATCCTTTTCTTGTCAGGTCCGGTCTTATGGAAGCTGGGAAACTGTATGCCGGAGCGACAGATACAAAACACCCTAAAGTAAGCCCGCTATATGGTGAATTAAACGGGCTTGCACATATCACACTGTTTATGGGAACACATGATATATTAGCAGCCGATGCCAGGAGATTTGTGGAAATCGCAAAACAACAAGGCATACCTATTCATTATATTGAAGCTGCTAAAATGGTGCATATCTATCCCATTTACAACTTTCCTGAATCAAGAATTGCTTTCGAGCAGATTGTTGGTAAGATAGAGGGATAGGGTTAGATGGGAGTGGTTTCGTGGGAGTCATGCCATCACTGGATTGGGTTATAGGGTATGAACTCAGGGGAGCGTTCCCAGTGCTTATAGCCCAATACACCAAACACCAAGACTAAAATTACGGAATATAAACTATTATCTACAGCTCATGAACCCACTAAGCAAAGCCTTAAGACAGTTGGCCATAGAAGAAGGAGTGCTTCGTCGTTTGGAATAAACTTATTACCTCATCCGTCCTTTCCAGTGGTCTCCGATTGACTCCCCCTGTAACTTTTAACTCGGCTGAAGTGCCCCCTTTATCGAAGAATGAATAGATAGTCTATTCCGTGATTAAGAGACATAGCCGTTAAACAAGCCAACCAACAACCATAGGAATAATTCAATTACTTCGTTAATAGTAGAGATTATCTAGTTAAAAATCCTCCGAGATTTATGATCTGAGAGGATTTTTAACTCTTTCTGGTTTTCATATTACCCACTCTAATCCTGAATAAGGTAAATAATAAATACCAGTATTTCTAGAACGACAATAGTGAAGATACGTTACGTTCTAATGACGTGAAGCGTAAAAATTAAAAACGATTATTCAAAACACCTTCTTACCCACCTATAAACTATCAACCACTATTACTTTTGAATCTATTTCGAAAGGATTTGACACTTTATGAGGCACTCCAACCGGGATTATAAATGCATCTCCCTTATCCCATACTGAAACATCTTCACCGAACTCAATTTTAAGGTTCTCACCCAAAAAGGTCAAAAATCCCACCAACTAGACTGAACAATTCGTTATAATAGGTATAGAATAACTTGTTGGAGGTTATCCCATGTTCAGACCAGGCAAAAAAGATATTCAAAAATCG
>NZ_JBGOHB010000022.1:0-76852 GCF_041521345.1 Virgibacillus oceani
ATACCGCGCTTCCCATTCTATTCTTTTGTCTTTTAGAGTCATCGCATAACCTCCTGAATTCATTTCTAAGAAGATTATCGCATGGATGACTTTCTGATTCTATGTGTGTTTTATTTGACGCTTACGTACACACACAAAAAAGCTTACTGCATTTTTTCAGTAAGCTTTTTTTCATAATTATTGTGATATTTAGTTATCCTGCTATTTCCGATATTATGGTCGCAATTGAAAAAAATCCAAATGCAAGAGCAGTTAATCCGGAAAAGGCCAATGCAAACATATTTTTAAATTTCAATTGACGAATAACCGACACAACTGCAAGTATCGCAACGAGTAAAAAGATAATTCCTAATACGATATGCATATTGCTGATCCTCCTTGTTAGTTCCCCGATTACATTATTGGTACAGGAATTGTTTTTATATTAATATGTAACTAAGCAATTATAATACTTATTTTATAGTATTCCGTTGCATTTGTCGAGTTATTTCCTGTTTCTATTTATCCTTTTAAATATACGTTCAAAATTTATACAGGATTAACTTATTATGAATTGGATAAGGAGGATTTTAATGAATATTAAAACATTGCCGCTGGGGCCGCTGGGAACAAATTGTTATATCGTGTATGATGAATCAAACGCGCTGATCGTGGATCCCGGAGGAGAGGCAGAGAGAGTAATTCAGTTTTTAGATGAGGAGAAACTTACACCTGCAGCCATTTTGTTAACCCATGCACATTTTGACCATATTGGCGGAGTAGAAGATCTTAGGAATTATTATACGATTGAAGTATATCTTCATGAAAAAGAAGCAAACTGGTTAACGGATGCAAGTTTGAATGGGTCATGGCGATTTGAGGGTCATGAAGTTATAACAAAAGCTCCTGAACTTTCACTTAAGCCAGGTCCAATACAGATTTCATCATTTGACTTTGAAGCTGTGTATACACCTGGACATTCACCGGGGAGTGTAAGCCTTATTTTTAAAAATGAACAGTTTGTAATAAGTGGAGATGTTTTATTTAACCAGGGGATCGGGCGTACTGATTTACCAGGGGGAGATATAAAGCTTCTGGAATCAAGTATTCGAAATGTGCTGTATACACTGAATGACAACTTTGTTGTTTACCCTGGACATGGGCCTGAAACAACCATCGGGCAGGAAAAAGCGCGTAATCCTTTTTTTCAGCATAATCCACGATAATAAAAGTGTAAAAACCCTTCAAAAGATTTGAAGGGTTTTTTTAGGGGGATGTGCTCTGCTTTTTTGTTAGTCAATAATATAAGTTAAGCAGTTTTTACTACCTTAATCGTTTATTAGCAACATGTCAACAGTTTCAGCCAAAAATAGCAAAAACCCCCGTATTTTATATATATACAGGGGTTTTGCCGATTAATGTCCGAAACCAGGTACAAGTATAAATTCGGAATACCATGTAAATCCGACCATGAAAACTGTCAGATAAGCTGCGAATAAATACATATACATACGTTCAGATAATTTCAAATAACTTAATGTAAGGAAAAATGCCGTTTGAACAAGGAATAATAAAGATGTTTTATACATGTCTCCTATAAAAAACATGATTGTAAATATACCCGTCCAAAAGGCAAGCACACGAAACATTCGCTCCATGCCATCCCCTCCTTTTGGTAACTTTTCATTTGTTATTATATACGAGGAATCCCGTCTTGTAAAATCTTACTATGCCATGGAGTATTTTGCAACATATTTACAGCTCGCACAACGCTGGAACATATTTTCTTCCTCTTTTAAATCAATATTTTGAATAATACTTCGAGCATTCCTTTTAGAAAAGACTGGTGCATATCATTGTAGGTTATTAATTTTGAATGAGATGCTTTGATTGTTTTCATTGTATTCGAATTTTGGATACATGCCAATCATTGTTCCTGCATCTTCCGGGATGGTCAATTTTTCTCCCACCGATAATTCGTTGCTGATCGGCATCGTTTGATAATGTTCCCTCACTTTTGTACGTATTTTTTCCTGTTTGGAACAGTGCCTTTCTGCCGGGATCACCGAGTTCAAGGAATGATTCCAGTGCAATGGTAGCAAACATCTTATAATCGTGGTGGGGGAAATTCAGCTCAATCATTTCATCAGACAAACAATATAGCCTGCTTTGCCTGCCGCCTTTGCCGCTTAATTTCTAATAGGATTTCACCATGTTAATATCTTCAAGTTTTGACAAATGTAATCTTGCTACGTTCGGATGGTATCAAATTGTTTAGCAATATCTGCTACACTTACTTCTCTCTGATTTTGGATGATGTGCTGGTAAATATTATATCTGGTCGGATCACTTAATACCTTAGTAACCATCAATGTCTGTTCCACCTAGATCACCTTTCCAATCATTTCTACTTTTATTATAGTAAAAATGTTGGTTACAATGGGGAGAAGTTCGAACTGTTGGAAATTGAACAGATTTACTGATTAGTCGGTTCTTCAGGCTTAGGCATGTGATTTAAAAAGCTGTAGTTTATATTATTATTGGTCTTTATGGAGAAAAATAATTCATAGAAATAATCTTTGGAAGAAATAGTTATATTTACTGTTCCATCGGGAAAGGTATATTGAACCTTATCCGGAATTTCGATTGAGATTAGTTCATCTTTTACTTTTTCTCTTCCCAATTGAAATAATGACTCGACAATAACCTGTTCTACCTGTCTTTCGGTTATTTGAACATCATGTTTATAGCTTTGTATATTGGCACTAATAAATATGAATAAGAGAGTAACTGAAAACAGAACAAGCGGAAGGAAAAATCCCCGGTCATTATTCATAAAAGACAAAGGTTTTTTCATAATTTTCTCCTTCTGCTGTAGTTATGTTTAATTGAAACCCGTAATCGAGACGCTTTAACTGGATCTGTTTAACGTCCCGCAAATAAACTTCATGACCTCTACCATCTACCTGTCTTCTAATGAGACTTCCGTATGGTTCAATTGTGGCAATGTTTCCATTTTCCAGCTCTAGATCGATCCGTGAAGGGTTGCTGCGAATGTGATATCCTGTTGATTGGATCACATCATTACGTAAATATTGAAAGAACTGCTGGACAGAAATCTCGTTGTAGTTATTATCATATGAAGCTGCCTGTAATAAATAGCTTAGAAAGGGAAGGCAAACAGATAAAATGGTAATGGCAACGAGTAAATGGAGGAAAATAAACCCTTTTTCACTCTTTTGAAACTCCATAGAGACAAAATGATTCAGATCGTCTTTTCGCATTTTGCCATTCAGCACATCCTTTCACATATTCATTTTCTTTTTTAAATGTAAATTGTACTGCTTTTTCGTGAATGGTTTCTGAATAAGCGGTCGGAAGCGTTATATCTTCCAGCCATAAAAATTGCTGCAGCTCATCATGAACCTTTAGGGAAATTGTCCGGCGCTCACTTAACACCTGGCGTTCGGATTGGACCATCGAGATAATTGGCACAGCGGTAGTTACCACTGTCATAAGAATAGTGGTGGCTATAAGCACTTCGATTAGGGTGAATCCTTCATTCTTTTTCAATGTAATACCTTCCTTTTCCAAATGGAAAAATCATGCGGTAGGATGCATTTTTTGTGTGAATCTCAATTGTTCTCGGGTTTCTGATGGAACCACGGTGATCAAACGTTATCTCATTACTTATACGAGAATTTATAGTGACGTCTTTAGGGTAATCCCTTTTTATGAATCCTTCCTGATTCCCTCTGATAATTCGATAATGGTCATCAGCAAATCTAATTGAAGTCAATAGATTTTCACCTGCCATGCTTTGTATATATAACACATCGAATTCAAGTGTCTGAAGAAATTGTTCTTCTTCTGCAGCATCCAATGTGGAAAGAGATATGGGGACGACGAGTAACAGCATGATCATGACAATACTGAGTGCGATTAACATTTCGATCAGGGTGAATCCGTTTTTATTCTTCGTAGTTTTAAGATTAAGAATTAGATACTGTACCATTGTCATCATCATAATCTAAATGATCCCCATCTGGACATTGCCTCTGTTCATCATTAATATATCCTGCTTCTACCAGCTCTCCCAAAGTCCCCGGATATCTTCCTGTATCAATATAATACGCATCAACTTGGGCCTGAACTACAGCAGTTAATGCATCACAGCCTTTCTCATTAATATTTTCACTGTTAGAATTTAAATTTGGAACAATCAATATAATTAACACGGAAATCACCATCAGAACGACAAGCATTTCTATTAACGTAAATCCTTTATTATTTTTAAGCATTTTTTCTACTCCTTTTATATCGTTTGTATTAATTGAAACATTGGCCACATTAACGTTATATAGATGAACATGATGAAGCCTGCCAAAATGGCAAAAAACACTGGTTGAATATAAGTTATCGTTTTCATTGTTTTTCTTTCTATTTCCTCGGTCAGCAATTCTGCGTAAATGGTCAAGTCCTTTTCCAGCGCGCTAGCATTTTGGGTATTTTGAAAAATACCTGTCAGCTGTTTTTCCAGCAGGCTGAATTGTGATATGAGTGAGGCGATGGGAATGCCTTTCGTTAATTCTTCTTTTATCATAAGGGAATAATGGGACAGAACAGGCAGCTGCTTTTGTTCGGCCATATGGTCGAGTATATCTTTATATGGCATGCCTGTTTTCAGCAGGGTACTGAAATGAGTGGCAAAGTGAAAGGACGTTTGCAGCTTGGTTATTTTGCGGTATACGGGAAGGGCATTAATCAGTTTGATTTGTATTTGTATACTTATTTTGTCTTTCGTGATTCGCCACCCCAAAAAACAGATGAGAAGCACTAAAATGGCAAGCATGCCCGCATTAAACAAAAAATCAATGATAAAAATGGAAAACACAAGGGAAGATGACGCATGTGTGCTAGATTGGAAAAGGTTTACAAAAGACGGAAGGACAAACAACTGTATAACATAAAGCAGAATGATAAAAATAAATAGTAGGATAAATGGATATCTTGCTGTCTGCAGAAACTTATTTCTGTACTTAATACGGTTCTCAAACATGAATAAACATTTTTCAATGCTTCCTTGCAAATCACCATTAGATTTTACAAAGGATAAATATCCTGTGATCGTTTGGTGGAAGTTTGCCTGCGCGAATGAATTGTCGATTGTTTCACCATTTTTTAAAGAGCGAATAATGGTTTCTGCGGGGTAGATCAATTGCTTATCCCATTTTAAAACCTGCAATGCCTCCAGCAGGGGATAGCCTGAAGATAATAGACGACTCATCCGTTGCAAAAAAAGAATCTGTAAGTTATCAGAAAGGTTCTTCTTTTTCCATTTGATAAATTTCCTTAGAAATATATCCATAAGCAAAAGCCTTCTTTCTTAAATTTTCAAATGTATGGAAATTATTCTGTCTTAATGTCTCAGCTCCTTGTAGCGTATTTGTTAACGATTCACCGTCCAAAAGTTCTAAAATTGCACCGCGTCTCCCGTCATGTTTATAAACAGAAAGCGGCAGCAGCTGCAGTGATGCAACGGCGATTAATGACTGTTCCAAATCAGTGCGCTGTAATCCCATCTCCAGCAGACGATGAATGGTTCCTTTCGTATTTTTGGCATGGAGTGTGCTTAATACAAGATGACCGGTTAATGATGCATCAAAAGCAAATTGAGCTGTGTAGGCATCACGAATTTCTCCGACCATAATGATATCCGGATCATGCCTTAATGCAGCTTTCAAACCGGTCTGGTAGGTTATTCCTGCTTTTTCGTTCACTTGGACCTGAAGTATATCCTCCATCTGCTTTTCAATTGGATCTTCCAGTGTGATGGTCTGATAGGACTTCTCTTTTAGAATGGTCTCCAATAATGCATACAGGGTAGTGGTTTTTCCACTGCCGGTCGGCCCAGTAAACAAAATAATACCCGCTCGTTGTGAAATCCATTTTTTCAGTTTTTTTAATTGGTCAGGAAAAAGAAAGAGCTGGTTAAGACTAAGGTTTTTCTCTTGTGGAAGAATACGTATTGCCAGGCTTTCGTGGTGGTTCACCGGTAGTGTAGATAAACGAAGGGAAAATAATTGTTCGTTTACTTGATGGGTAAGCACTCCGTTTTGTGGTTTTCTGTTTTCACCAATGTCCATTCCGGAGGTGAATTTATAATACGTCATCAGGAGCTGATATTGTTCACTTAATATGGATTGGTGGAGCATCCTTTTTCCATGGATTCGAAAATAAATATCTGTCCGGTTTTTGAATGGATAAAAGTGGATATCTGAAGCTTGCTCCTTGACAGCATCATCAATGAGCTTATTGGAAAGCGGAGCTGCAGGGCTCATTCTATGGCTCACCTCCTTATTCTATGCGGCTGTAACATACTATTTCGACATCTTTCCCGGAATTCCTTCTTTTTTTAAAAAAATATAAATAAATTTATGGAATAGCTTATACACTTGGAGGTAATCCTATATATAAAAGAAATGAGGTGATTAGTTATTTCAGGCAATGCATATTTAAAATTTATGACAGAACAGGTTGTAAGCTATATTGATTTACCATCTGATGAAAGAAAAAGGCGAAAATCAGAACAAAAAAACAACCATCAATTCTATATAAATCGATGGATCGGAATTTTGCCTTTCGTCTTCCGCATGTTCATCAGGAGGACAGAGTAGCAGACGTTTTTCGCGAAATGTCTGCTCTTTGGTTTTTACTCTACGCTTCCATTTGCTAAATAAAACAACCCCCCGTTGATGACCTCATACGTAACCTCCGGATGATATCTTTCTATTATTTCCCTCTTCTCTTTTTCCATTTGTTGCTGTTCCTCTTCGGTTTCCGTTTCATAAAAGTGTTCGAGCAGTTTGATTTCCTCGTCTAATAACTTCAATGACTCTTGTGCCCATTCGTGAGTTTGGTTTTCTATATATTGATCAATGACACTTTCGATTCTTTTAAATCCGCTTTTTATCTTAATCATAGGGGAAATGGTATAACAATAATCGGATATGGTTGGATGTAACGTGAACTTTTTTAAAACATCCATCATTTCCACTTTCATCATACCGTTTACCAAATGTAGCCCGATGGAAAAAAGTTCATCCCGTTTATGCTTCCCTTGATAGCTTATTTTTAAATTAACGACAAGCCACGGGTATAAGGCCGTATTGGCCGTTGTGTTAATGGACTGAAATAATTTTGTGTATTTTTCATTTGTTCGTAAATGATTAATGATTTGCTGCAATCTCGGGCTCCCGAAATGAATCCACTCGGATTTTTCTTTTTTCCTTTCAGGGTTTGTGTTTAATGTTAATTGCATTGGTTCCCCGGCATGGCCCATTTTTTTGATATAATGCCAATAAAATGGCCTGTTCATTAACGCTTTGTCCATTTCTTCCGTTAATCGAATGCCAATAACGCCGCTTTCATCAGAGGAAACTTCACAATGATGAGCGGTAAAATAATCATATAAGAAAGCATTTAAATCATTAATTGCCATATTGTTCCCGCTCCTTTGTTTCTTCATAATTATGCTGAATGATGGAGGAAAGATTATCTAATTTAATCCTTGCTTCTCCGACAGAGACAGAATCATTAACGATCGTTTGGATTTCTGCTTCCATATCACCAATATTCAGTTCAGCCAGAATATCATCAAGCTGTCCGATTACCTGTTCAAATAAATTAATCTTTTCATACAGTAGTGACATGATATGTTCTTCCACTGTTTCTTTAATGGCGAAATTATAAATATGAACATCTTTATCCTGTCCATACCTGTGTATTCGGCCAATTCTTTGCTCCAGTCTCATTGGATTCCATGGCAGATCATAATTAATCATGTGGTTGCAAAACTGTAGGTTTATTCCTTCCCCGCCGGCTTCTGTAGCAATAAGCACCTGTGCGTGATTTTCAAACAACTGGCGCATCCAGTCTTTTTTTCCTCTTTTAAAACCGCCCCTGAATGGCACGGACGTAATACCATACTGTTGCAGATACCATTGCAGGTAAAGCTGTGTTGCCCTGTATTCCGTAAAAATAATCACCTTTTCATCGCCGATTTCCTTAATTAACTCTACGGTTTTTTCAGCTTTTACATGATGGGGCAGCTGCTCAATCTGATTTGTGATTGCGTTAATATGGTCATTTTCCCCCGCATGCTCAACCCATTTTTTTAATGATATATAGCATGCTTCTCTTGAGGAGCATAATTCTCTTAAATAGGTGATCTTTGAAAAGGATGAAAAAGATTGTATACTGTTTTCCAGCTGCGAGTACACCTTTTTTTCTTCATCGGAAAAATCAATCCAAACGGTTTCAATATTTCGTTTTGTATCACTGAATTGTGTATCTTTCCGGGTGTTTCGCACCATTACCTTTTGGACGAGCTGCTTTAAATAGGCATCTTCTTTGATCTTGTTTCGGTGGTTTCCGTATTTTTCTATAAAAGAATCGTAGTTTCCCAAATGACCGGGTTTTAAAATCGAAACTAAATTAAATATTTCAACTAACTTATTTTGCACAGGGGTGGCTGTAAGCAGTAAACAGTATTTTTTCTTTAGGGAACGGACAAATTGATAATTTTGCGTTTTATGGTTTTTCAGTTTATGCGCTTCATCGATAATAATAAAATCATAGTCAATATCTAAAATCTTTTCTCTGTGCGGTGCGCGTTTTGCTGTATCGATGGATGAGATAATAATATCAACTTGTTCCCAGGCATAATTTTTCCGGTGGGCAATAGCAGGAATAAAGAACTTGCTATTAAGTTCCTTTTCCCATTGGTTTACGAGGGAAGCCGGGACAAGAATCAATATTTTCTTGGCAAGCCCCCGAACCATATATTCCTTTAAAATAAGCCCTGCTTCAATGGTTTTACCCAGGCCGACCTCATCTGCGAGAATTGCCCGTCCATTCATTTGATCTATTACTTGATTTGCACAGTTTATTTGATGCTCCATAAGATCCAACTGGGGTAAGTAATCAAGTGAGCGCAATCCGTTAAATTGACTGCTCATCGTTGTTAATTCAGCTTCATAGGACATGTGAAACAGCTCCCACGGGGAGAGATTTTCCCCTTTATCCAAATGAAACTGCAGCTGATCGATGAATGCTGTATCCTTGTGAAGGTGAATAGAATGCATGGCTAACTTCCTTTTTCTATAGTTATTGTAAATTCTATTTTCTGTTGCATTTCTATGGTATAATAGCCGTAACTAAACGGATATTTCACGATAATGGTTCTTAGTATTGCCAAATAGCGTATTTTTATTATAAAAAGCGAATGATTGCAAGGGGAGAGATTACTGTTTTAATGAACAGTAACGCCGAAGGAGCAAGCAGAAATGTGAATCTCTCAGGCAAAAAAGACCCTTGCGGGACGCACCTCTGGAGAGTGTTTACTATGGTAAACCACCCACGAAGCAAGTACTCAGGTTGTTACTATCATTTCAAATGGGTATGAAACTTTCTGGTTTAAGGACAGGGATTTCACGAAGAGTAATTGTGAAATCTCTGTTTTTTTTCGCATGTAAGAAAGTGTAACACTTTCTTACATGCATAAGTGCAACTAAGGCTTTCGCCATTAAGGATTGGCGATAAGCCAAGTTTTCTATTGAGTAAAACATTAAATTGGAAAGGAGATTGAAAATATGAGTGAGGTAAAGCGAACCCCATTATTTCCGGAGTATGAAAAGCTAAATGCCAAAACAATTGATTTCGGAGGCTGGGATATGCCTGTACAGTTTGCCGGGATTAAAGAAGAACATCATGCCACAAGAAACCATGCAGGGCTGTTTGATGTTTCCCATATGGGAGAAATAACGGTGAAAGGCCCCAAAAGTTTGGAATTTTTACAAAAAATGGTAACGCAAGATGTGTCAAAATCAACACCGAACCGGGCGCAGTACACTTTTATGTGTTATGAAGACGGGGGAACAGTAGATGATTTCCTGATTTATATGATGGAAGAGAATGATTATTTATTAGTCGTTAACGCGGCAAATACGGAAAAAGATTATGAATGGCTGCTTAAACATAATGTCTATAGTGCCGAAGAGGTAGAAATAAAAAACGTATCAGCAGATTACGCGCAGCTTGCCCTGCAGGGTCCAAAAGCGGAAAAAATCTTGCAAACGTTAACAGAAACGGATTTGAATAGTATCAAATTTTTCCGGTTTGATCAGGAGGTTTTTATTGGATCATTAAAAACGTCTGCTTTGGTTTCCCGAACAGGCTATACCGGGGAAGACGGGTTTGAAATTTATATAGATAAAGATGCCGGGCGCGATCTTTGGCAAATGATACTTGAGACAGGCAAGGATAAAGGTTTGCAGCCTGTTGGCTTAGGTGCACGTGATACATTGCGATTTGAAGCAAATCTGCCGTTATATGGCCAGGAGCTCTCCGAAAATATTACCCCGGTGGAGGCCGGCATGGCCTTTGCCGTCAAAGCTAAAAAAGACGCTGATTTTATCGGAAAAGAAATTTTGAAAAAACAAATTGAAAATGGACCTGAAAGAAAACTGGCAGGTATTGAAATGATTGATAAGGGAATCCCAAGAACCGGTTATGGAGTGCTGGACGGCGAAGAGGAAATAGGTTTTGTCACGTCAGGAACACAATCTCCGACATTGAGAAAGAATATTGGAAATGTACTTGTGAATGCAGCATATGCAGCATCGGGAACGGAATTGACGATCAAGGTAAGAAAAAGGGAATTACGAGCTAAAGTTATTGAAACACCATTCTTAACAAAATAAACCGCGAACGCAGGGGAGGATATGAAAATGGAATTTCGTTATTTACCGACGACTGAATCAGATAAAAAGGAAATGCTGGATGAAATTGGTGTATCATCTACAGACGAACTATTTTCTGATATTCCGAAAGAAGTAAGACTGAACAGGGATTTAAATTTGAAAAAAACAGCCAGCGAATATGAATTAAAAAAAGAACTGACAGAAATGGCAGGCAAAAACGCGAATTTAACAGAATATCGGTCATTTTTAGGTGCGGGAGTTTATGATCATTTCATTCCATCTGTCGTTGATCATGTTATTTCCAGACAAGAGTTCTATACTGCTTATACACCTTATCAGCCGGAAATTACACAAGGTGAACTGCAAGCTATGTTTGAATTTCAGACAATGATTTCAGAATTAACTGCAATGCCAATTGTCAACTCTTCTTTATATGATGGAGGAACAGCTGTTGTGGAAGCTGTCTACTTGAGTGTAGCCCAGACAAAACGCAAAAAAGTGCTTGTTTCAGCTGCTTTGCACCCTGAATATCGCCAACTTGTTGAAACTGCTGCAAACGGGAAGAAACTTGACATTGTCGAAATTGATTACAAAAACGGTATTACTGATCTAGAACAGCTGGAAAAAGAACTGGATGAAGATACAGCCGCCGTTTTAGTTCAGTACCCTAACTTCTTCGGTCAGATTGAGCCGCTGGAAAAAATCAATGAACGGATTAAACAGGATAAGAAAACAATGTTTATTGCTTCCAGTAACCCGCTTTCTCTTGGGTATTTAACGCCTCCAGGTGAATTTGGGGCAGATATTGTTGTTGGTGATACACAAGTATTCGGTATTCCGGCACAATTTGGCGGACCACATTGTGGTTATTTTGCAACGACGAAAAAATTAATGCGTAAAGTACCAGGACGCTTTGTTGGAGAAACAATTGATACAGATGGCCAGCGCGGTTTTGTTCTAGCACTGCAAACGAGAGAACAGCATATCAGGCGCGAGAAAGCAACATCAAATATTACATCGAATCAGGCATTAAACGCTGTAGCAAGTTCAGCTGCAATGAGCGCACTTGGTAAGAACGGTGTGAAAGAAATGGCAAAATTAAATATGCAAAAGGCAAGATATACTAAGCAAAAATTAGAAGAAGCTAATTTACCAGCTGTATTTAATGGGTCATTTTTCAATGAATTTGTAATTAAACTTTCCAAACCGGTAGACGTTGTCAATGATGCTTTATTCGAAAAAGGATTTATCGGCGGGTTTGATCTTGGCAAAATATTTCCCGAATTAGAAAACCATATGCTTATAGCTACAACAGAAATCCGGTCAAAAGAAGAAATCGATGCTTTCGTAAAAGAAGTGGGGGATATCAATGGCTAATGAAAACTTTCCATTAATTTTTGAACGCAGTAAAGAAGGCAGAACAGGATATAACTTGCCTGCACTCGATGTTCCGGAAGTCAACCTTGAAGAAGAGCTTGAAGATGCATATATACGTAAGGTCGATGCAGCACTTCCTGAAGTCGATGAATTGGAATTAATGCGGCACTATACAGGGTTATCCAACCGTAATTTTGGTATACTTTCCGGGTTTTATCCACTGGGATCTTGTACGATGAAGTATAATCCGGTGATTAACGAAGATGTTGCCAGACTTCCTGGGTTTAGTCATATCCATCCATATCAAGATCCGAAAACAGTGCAAGGTGCGTTTGAATTAATGTATGATTTGCAAGTACATCTTGAAGAAATCACAGGAATGCATGAAATCACATTGCAGCCAGCTGCAGGTTCACAAGGTGAGTGGACATCACTCATGATGATAAAAGCATTTCACGAGTCAAATGGTGATCACAACCGGGATGAAGTCATTGTACCAGACTCAGCACATGGTACTAACCCGGCATCTGCAGCAGTTGCAGGATTTAAGGTGGTGGAAGTAAAATCAAATGAAAAAGGATTAGTTGACGTTGAAGATTTAAAACGTGTAGTTAACGAGAATACCGCAGCGCTCATGTTAACCAACCCGAACACGCTAGGTTTATTTGAAACAGAAATCGTCGAAATGGCAGAAATCGTGCATGGCGCAGGCGGTAAATTGTTCTATGATGGTGCAAACTTAAACGCTATTATGGGTTATAGTCGTCCAGGAGATATGGGTTTTGACGCAGTACATTTGAATCTTCATAAGACATTTACTGGACCACATGGTGGTGGTGGACCAGGATCCGGGCCAATCGGCGTTTCAGAAGAACTTGCACCATTCCTGCCTAAACCGGTAGTACGTAAAAACGATGGAATGTATGAATTTGACTATGATCTCCCACAGTCCATTGGTATGGTGAAAGGTTACTACGGAAACTTTGGAATTAATGTGCGAGCTTATACGTATATCCGTACAATGGGCGCGGAAGGATTGAAGAAAGTTAGTGAATATGCTGTACTTAATGCAAACTATATGATGCGCAGTCTTGAAAAAAAATATGAACTGCCATTTACACAACATTGTAAACACGAGTTTGTGTTATCCGGTAATAAACAGAAGA
The DNA here is from genome assembly GCF_041521345.1 of Virgibacillus oceani. Lineage (GTDB taxonomy): Bacteria > Bacillota > Bacilli > Bacillales > Amphibacillaceae > Virgibacillus_N > Virgibacillus_N oceani_A. The sequence goes on from NZ_JBGOHB010000022.1 coordinate 13,286, forward strand.
AGCTTGGTGTTAGAACGTTAAACATTGCCAAACGCCTGCTGGATTTAGATATTCATCCGCCGACTGTTTATTTCCCATTAATTGTGGAAGAGGCAATGATGGTCGAACCTACGGAAACAGAATCAAAAGAAACATTGGATCAATTTATCGATGTAATGATTCAAATTGCTGATGAAGCGAAGCACAATCCGGAAATCGTTCAAGAAGCTCCGCAGCACACAGCTGTAAAACGTTTAGACGAAGCAACCGCATCCCGTAAGCCGGTTTTACGCTTTCAAAGTAAAGGGTAATTCAAATAATAAAACGTGTACAGTCACCAATATGGGGCAAAAACAACACAAAAACTCCTGAGCCGTTTGTGAAGCTCAGGGGTTTTTTAATAGATTTATTTTTTTACTTTAATTTTACCTGTCCATTTTTTAAACCCGCCTTTTAATGTATTTAGATCCTGGTAGCCTTTTTTGTGCAAAAGCTGTGCTGCTCGTGCTGACCTGGAACCTCTTTGGCAGTATAAATAAACCGGTTTGTCTTTTCGCAATTCCACCAGACGCTGTTTCATCTGGGTTACAGGAATGTTTCTGGCACCCAGTATATGTCCTTTATCAAATTCCTGCGGTTCCCGGACATCAATTAATTGTGCCTTTCTGTAGCCTTCACGAAATTGATCTTCTGTTAAGACATTTAAAAAATTCTTTTGTCTATAATAACGAAAAACCATAAATGCCAGTAAAATAACTAGTGCTACTACGAGTATTTCCATACATTTCCCCCATTTAGTTAAGAGCGTACACAATCTATTATAGAATGAAGCCTGTAATTTTTCAAAACTTTTATCCGTGTGCTACAATGATTTCTGTGCTTGGCGGTTTTGATCAATTAGGGGCTATTACAATACATAATGCAAATGACAAAAAAATTGATTTTATAATTAAAAATTGCCTTATGCTCATTTTATCCCTGTTTTACATAGAATATCATGGAATTTCTTTTGTTGACAGAGACGTTAAAATTTGCTTTCAACACAATATATAGTGTTTTTTATAAAAAACGTTTCAATATATTGTTTTAAAATATATAATTGTGGTATTGTAATAGTAAATCAGTAAACACAAACCAACAGATAATATCGAATAAATAAAGGAGAGTTCATATGGCAACAACTTTTGAAACTGGAAATCGCATAAATGTACAAGCATTGAATCAGGACATTGAGCTGTTTCCGCAAGTACACCCTATTACAGATGATATGAAATTAAGCCATAAAGGGGTATCGCGTCTTGTTATGCTGGATCGATATGCTTTTAAGGACACGGAGAAAAAAACATTAAAAGAAGGGGATTTTGTAGTACTAACGGTAAAAGCAGATCCGAAATTCCCTGCAAGAGGGCTCGGATTTATAAAGTCGATTGACCGGTTTAACCAGGAAGCGGATATTCAAGTGCACAGTGACTATGTTTCCGTTCTGGATGATGAAATGGAAGCCAAAACAGGTGTGGTTAAACGTAAACTGGATACCGTCGACAAACCGCTTGAAATTTATTATGAGCAAATTGCAAAAAGAAATGCACAAGGACTCTCAGCTGTAGAAACTTCAGAAGAAAAACAGCAAGATTGGTTTACGAAGTTTAATGATGAACTCAGCAATATGAACTTTATCCCGGCAGGAAGAGTATTGTACGGCGCTGGAGCTGATACAGAAGTAACTTATTTCAATTGTTATGTGATGCCTTATATTAAGGATTCAAGGGAAGGGATCTCCGACCACCGCAAAAAGGTAATGGAAATCATGTCAAGAGGCGGAGGAGTAGGGACAAACGGATCTACACTCCGGCCGCGGAATACGCTGGCAAGAGGCGTAAATGGCAAATCATCGGGATCTGTCTCATGGCTTGATGATATTGCGAAATTAACGCATTTGGTGGAACAGGGTGGATCAAGACGTGGGGCTCAAATGATTATGCTCGTGGATTCTCATCCTGATATCATCGAGTTCATTATTTCCAAAATGCAGAACCCTAGAATTTTGCGGTTTCTTATTGAGAATACAGAAGATGAACAAATAAAAAGACTGGCAAAAGAAAAACTGAATTTTACTCCATTAACAGACACGGAAGCTGATTTATATCAGGGTGTCACCAATTATAGAACTATGCCAGGTACCGGCGGATTTACAAACGCAGCCATCCAGGAAGCTGAAAACAAATTAAGCACAGGCGGAACCTACTCCGTTCATAATCCGGAATTTTTAACAGGAGCAAATATTTCTGTATGTTTAACCAAGGAATTTATGGAAGCAGTTGAAAATGATGATTATTACGAGTTGCGTTTCCCGGATGTGGAGAATTATACGAAAGAAGAGATGGAAGCATATAATGAAAAGTGGCATGATATTGGTGATGTGAGAAAATGGGAGAAAATGGGTTACGGTGTCCGTGTATACCGCCGCGTAAAAGCGAAAGACCTGTGGAATTTAATTAATATTTGTGCAACCTATTCTGCAGAACCTGGTATTTTCTTTATTGATAATGCCAATGACATGACTAATGCCAAAGCTTATGGGGATCAGGTAGTTGCAACAAATCCGTGTGGGGAACAGCCACTCGCACCATATTCTGTTTGTAACCTGGCTGCAGTTAACCTGGCTGAGATGGCCCACAAAACAACAAAACAGATTAATACGGAAAAATTAAAACAGACAGTAAGAACGGGAGTTCGTATGCAGGATAATGTGATTGACGCAACGCCGTACTTCCTGGAAGAAAATAAAAAACAAGCACTTGGTGAAAGACGTATAGGACTCGGTGTAATGGGACTTCATGATTTATTAATCTATTGCGAAACAGCCTACGGATCACGGGAAGGGAATAAGCTTGTTGAGGAAGTCTTTGAAACGATTGCAACTACTGCCTACAGGGAATCGATTGAACTGGCAAAGGACAAGGGAAGTTTTCCATTCTTGGTTGGCAATACAGAAGAAGAAACAAAAGCATTGCGTGAAGCATTTATCAATACCGGGTATATGAAGAAAATGCCAGAAGATATTAGACAAGGTGTAATAGAACATGGAATCCGAAATTCGCATCTGTTAACTGTCGCTCCAACTGGCAGCACTGGGACAATGGTCGGAGTTAGCACAGGACTTGAACCATATTTTTCCTTTTCTTATTACAGAAGCGGAAGGTTAGGCAAATTTATTGAAGTAAAAGCAGATATTGTACAGGAATACTTGGATAATAATCCTGATGCAGATCCAAATAATCTGCCGGATTGGTTTGTAACGGCTATGGAACTTGCGCCGGAATCACATGCAGATACCCAGAATATCATTCAGCGCTGGGTAGACAGTTCTATATCCAAGACAGTAAACGCACCAAAAGGTTATTCCGTGGAACAAGTAGAAAATGTATATCAGCGCCTCTATAATGGAGGAGCAAAAGGCGGAACCGTTTATGTAGACGGAAGCCGTGACACGCAGGTTCTGACTTTAAAAGCAGAAGATAATTCCTTCGGGGAACAAACAGAACTATTTGAAGAATCCGAGTCACCAAAAGTGGTGTTAATGGATACCATACAGGAATTGGAAAAAACAGACGTTACCATTGGATCTGAAATTGGTGATACCTGTCCTGTATGCCGTGAAGGAAGTATAGAAGATATAGGTGGATGTAACACCTGTACGAATTGTAATGCACAGCTGAAATGCGGATTATAATTATCAAAGGGAAGAGGTCATCCCTCATCTTCAACCACTCCAGTTTTGAAGAAGAGGGATAACCTCTTTTTTATTATAAAATAATATGGAAAAAGTATCTCCAATACAGTAAATACTTGTTCAGAAAGGAGATTTACGTTATGCTCAAAAAAGAAACAATGTTGCCCTAGATAAAAATTATTCACCGAAATGAGGAGATACTATGCCTACACCAAGTATGGAAGACTACATAGAACAAATATACAATTTAATAGAAAAAAAAGGATATGCCAGAGTATCTGATATAGCAGAAGCACTGGAGGTACATCCTTCATCTGTAACAAAAATGGTACAGAAGCTGGATAAGGATGACTATTTAAACTATGAAAAATACAGAGGCTTCATTCTGACTGCAAAAGGAAATAAAATCGGAAAGCGGCTTGTTTTTCGTCATGAACTCTTGGAAGAATTCCTTGAAATCATCGGGGTTGAAGAAGAAAATATTTATGAGGATGTAGAAGGGATTGAACACCATTTAAGCTGGAACTCCATTGACCGTATTGGAGATCTTGTTAATTATTTTAAAGAAGACGAGGATAGAGTGAAACTTTTAAGACAAATGCATATGGATAATGAAAAATAAACAGTAAGAAACAGTGAAATAGTTCGTTTTTTTCATCAAGTATGTTCTAAATGCTTCTTCTTCAGCTTACAAATATAAAAAAGGCTGACAAGGAGAATAACAGATGAAAATTGATGGTGTTTTTTCGGGCGGGGGAGTTAAAGCTTATGCATTTTTGGGAGCACTCGAGCGTATTGAAAATAAAAATCTGCAGCTGGAACGTGTTGCAGGTACTTCAGCTGGTGCGATAATAGCAGCTTTTATAGCAGCCGATTACCATGCGGAAGAAATCAAAAATCTTCTGCAGGAAGTAGATCTTCATACTTTTGCCGATCCTCCGAAACTAGCAAAGCTGCTTCCATTCAGTAAATGGTTTTTCTTATATTTTCAATTGGGAATGAACAGGGGAGACAAACTGGAAAAGTGGTTATATGAGCAATTGGCTAAAAAGAATATATATACTTTTAACGATTTAAAAGCGGGTTATTTAAAAGTGGTCGTTAGTGATCTTTCGTTAGGTAAGCTAGTTGTTATTCCAGATGATTTGGACAGAATCTATGGAATCAATGGGACATATTTTCCTGTAGCCAAGGCTGTAAGGATGAGTGCGGGCTTTCCTTATTTTTTTATGCCAAAAAAACTTCCCGGGAAAACGAATAAAAAAAGTATTATTGTTGATGGGGGATTATTAAGTAATTTTCCGCTGTGGATTTTTGATAATGGTACATACAAACGGGACAGACCGATTATAGGGGTGAAATTAAGCTCGTCCATTGAAGATCAGCATCAGTCTCATGAAATAAACAATGCACTGGATATGTTCCAAGCATTGTTCTCTACGATGAAGAAGGCACATGATACAAGATATATATCCACGGACGAAAAGCACAATATTGTTTTTATTCCGGTTGAAGATATAGGGACAACGGATTTTGCGATCAATGAAACAACGAAAAATGAATTAATGGATACAGGATATGAATTTACTGAAAAATTTCTGAAAAACTGGCCAAAATGAACTAATTTTAGATAGGGTTTTTCCCGTAATCAAAGAGTATGAAAAAGATCGGGCTTACAAAGAAGCCCGGTCTTTTGGGTTTGATTTATTTCCATCGATTACCCGCAAATGGGAAGCACGTTTATGAAGCTTCTTCCGGGATTGTACCGGCTGCGGTTTCTTATTTTTAGTCATAGAAGAGCGATTTGGATTTTGGTTTTTATATTTAGTCTTCGATTGTTTAACCGCCTGTTTGTATTTTTTTGCATCATTAGAAGGAGATTTTTTTCTTAGAAATACAAAATAGATTACCCCGAAAATGGCCAGACCAATGGCAAGCATAACCAGAATATTTGTCAAAAAGCCTACCGTATTGGTGAATAGTTGTGAAATTAAACCGATTACAGCTAATCCTATAATGATATAAACCAATGTTGCTATTTTATTACCGGACATAAAAACCCCTCCTTTCTTTTATAATAACAAGGCACTATGTTTGAACAGCTTCTATATTTCATATACCACTTTCTACTCGTTTTATACCCACTTTTTTAGATGGAGAATCATTTATTTCTTATTTTAATGGTTTCCATTTTTCTTTTTATATATGCAAGATATAGTTATTTTATATATAGTATCAAATAAAAGCAGTTTTAGAAAAGATTTGGCTCGCGAATATTATAAATATTATATCATATTAGATGCATTTAGAAACTAATGGTTTTAACAATAACTGGTCATACTATATTTTGGAGGTGACTATTATGAAAGAACAGCATCAATTGGAACAAAATAAACATGAAGAACCACTTTCGTTATTGACCAGAGCTATGATTACCGGATTTGTTGGAGGGTTGATTGCAAGTATTACCGGATTAATCATATATTATTTTAACTTTACCGAAGTTTCTCCTACATCTTTTGTCTTGAAGTCATGGGTAAATGCCACGTGGGTGGAGAGCTGGCTCGGAACATTAATAACCGTTATTATGATGGGATTGTTATCAATGATCATTGCGTTTATATACTATATCACACTCAAGAAGTTGTATACGATGTGGATAGGGGTCACGTTTGGCATTGTACTCTGGGGAATCATATTTTTTGTGCTGCATCCGCTGTTTCCGAACATTCCTGCATTTGTCGACCTTGAAATCAATACATTAGTATCAACCGCTTGTTTGTTTATTTTATACGGCACTTTTATTGGTTATTCCATCGCCTATGATTATCATGATACGAAGATAAAAGAAAAGAAGGAACAAGTTCAAAATTAATTATCCTATAGGATTGGCCTGCTGCTTGCATACTTTATCGTTATCCAAATGGAATTGTTTATGATACACTGAAATCGGTGTATTTATTGCTTTATTAAGTTGAAGATATCGGAAATGGGAAGGAATGATTTCATGGAGAAAGTGGATAAAGTAAGAGCTGCTCTAGAAGAGAATGGGCTGGATGCAATTTTAATAACTAGTTCCATTAACAGAAGATATGTCACCGGTTTTACCGGAACGGCAGGAGCTGCTGTTATTACGAAAAATGATGCGCGTTTTATCACAGATTTTCGTTATACAGAGCAGGCAGCCAAACAGGCAGAAGGCTTCCAAATTGTTGAACACAAACAATTAATTGAACTTGAAATAAAAGATCAATTAAAAGAAATGAATGTGAAACGCCTTGGATTTGAAAAGGATCATGTAAGTTACAGCCGGTATGAAAATTATAAAAATGTACTGGATGTGGAATTAGTTCCAGTCAGCGGAGTAATAGAGGAACTCCGTTTAATTAAAGATCAGGATGAACTGGAAATAATGAAAAAAGCGGCCGAAATTGCAGATAATGCTTTTGAGCACATTCAATCCTTTATAAAACCGGGTGTAAAAGAAATTGACATTTCAAATGAATTGGAATTTTTCATGAGAAAACAAGGGGCAGCATCATCAAGTTTTGATATTATCGTCGCTTCCGGCTTTCGTTCTGCCTTGCCTCATGGAGTTGCTTCTGAAAAAGAAATCCAGTCTGGCGAACTCGTAACGATGGACTATGGGGCACTGTATCATGGTTACTGTTCAGATATTACAAGAACAGTAGCAGTGGGTGAAATAAATGATGAATTAAAAAATATCTATGACACTGTTTTAGAAGCACAAATTCGGGGAGTGGAAGGCATCTGCCCTGGTATATCAGGAAAAGAAGCTGATGCATTGACAAGAGATTATATTAAGGAAAAGGGATACGGGGACTATTTCGGACATTCCACCGGTCATGGATTGGGGATGGAAGTTCATGAAGGCCCTTCACTTTCTTTTCGATCAGACAAAAAACTTCAGACCGGAATGGTTGTCACCGTTGAACCAGGTATTTATGTTCCTCAAGTTGGCGGCTGCAGAATTGAAGATGATGTTATTGTTACAGAAAAAGGAAATGAACGACTGACATTTTCTTCAAAAGAATTAGTCTATGTTTAATACTGATGGACAGAGAGGAGTACTAATATGATTTCGGTAAACGATTTTAAGACAGGATTGACGATTGAAGTAGATAATGATATTTGGCAGGTAATGGAATTTCAACATGTGAAGCCTGGAAAAGGAGCAGCCTTTGTACGTTCCAAACTGCGTAATTTAAGAAGTGGCAATATCCAGGAAAAAACGTTTCGCGCAGGTGAAAAAGTTGGTAAAGCACATATTGAAAATAAAACCATGCAATATTTGTATGCATCTGGTACTTCACATGCGTTTATGGACACGAACACATATGAACAGATTGAATTGGCATCAGACCAAATAGAAAATGAATTAAATTACATGAAAGAAAATATGGAAGTGTCCATTATCGTTTATGAAGGAGAAGTACTGGGAGTGGGTTTACCAAAAAACGTGGAATTGGAAGTTACAGAAACCGAGCCGGGTATTAAGGGAGATACAGCCAGCGGCGGCTCAAAACCGGCTACAATGGAAACCGGACTAATTGTACAAGTTCCATTTTTTATCAACAAGGGAGAGACACTGGTAATCAGCACTTCTGAAGGGAAATACATTTCCAGGGCATAAATATGATGTTAAACAGTCCTTGCCGGGGCTGTTTTTTTATACGGAATTTTTTGCATATCAATGATTGTAAAAAGTATTTGTCCACATAACGGGGTAAATGCTTTTTTCTTTTTCATTACATCTCACCGGTTGGTCATAAATTTTATTGGACAACATACATTTACTAGTAAGTATCTATTAAAAGAGAGGACAGGTTATGGAAGCAATTCTATGGTTATTTCCAGATCATATTAAAAAGGTAATACAGGAAAAACTCAAAAAAAACTGGGACCAATTACAGGAAATTCGGATGCGATTAAACCAGCCTATAGAACTCATTTTCAATGATAAAAATGAATGGATGTCTTTATTAAAACCGGATAAAAACGATTTTATTTTTTTAATTAATCAATTAAGCGAACATTCCCTGTACCGATTGGAAAATGAACTCCGGGAAGGATATATTACGATTGATGGAGGTCATCGTGTCGGCTTAGCAGGAAAAGTAACTACAGTAAATGGCAATGTGAAGGCGGTCCAGTATATAACATTTTTAAATATCCGCATCGCAAAGGAAAAAATTGGAGCAGCGGCACCGGTCATCCCTTTTATCTATAACGACAGATATGTAAATACACTTTTCATCGGACCCCCGCAAACGGGGAAAACGACTCTTATACGGGATATAACGAGAATTGTATCATCAGGCTGGAAAGGGGTTCCGGCAAAAAAAGTTGGCGTTATTGATGAGCGTTCCGAAATAGCCGCATCTATAAAAGGGATTCCCCAGCATAACTTAGGCGTGAGAACGGATGTGCTCGATGCTTGTCCGAAAGCAGAAGGCATGATGATGATGATACGTTCCATGTCCCCCGATATTCTTGTCGTAGATGAAATCGGTGGAAAAAAAGATGTGGAAGCTTTGCTGGAAGCGATTAACGCCGGTGTAACTATTATCAGTACCATACACGGAAGATCTTTGGAGGAACTTAAAAAAAGACCAACTTTACAACATTTATTTGAACAAAAGATTTTCAAAAGGCTTATTTTGTTAAATAACACCAAGAAACCGGGCAGTATTCAACAAATTTATGATGAAAATGGAAAAAAATTAAAGGAGAAATCGGGGTGCTAACCTGATGCAGTGGATTGGAGCACTTCTTTTCATAGGAACAACAACTTGGATAGGGTTTGAATGGAGTCACCGCCTGACAACAAGGCCAAAGCATATTAGACAATTAAAAAATGCATTGCAGATATTGGAAGCGGAAATTGTGTACAGCCGTCTACCTTTGCAGGATGCATTTTTCAACATAAGCACCCAAATACCGGATCCAATCAACACTTTTTTTAAATCACTTTACACGACAATGCTAAAGGAACGAAACAGTCTTTATGGTATATGGGATATCCAGGTAAACGAGCTGATGAAAACCTCATCTTTAGATAACAATGAAGCGGAAATACTGCGGCAATTTGGACGAACACTGGGCCAGCATGATGTTCTCCAGCAGCAGAAACATATCCAACTTGCAGTACACCACTTAGACAGGGAACTGGAAAATGCCAGGGATAATCAGTTCAAATACAGTAAAATGGCAAAAAGTTTAGGAATATTATGCGGGTTATTTATTGTTCTATTGTTTATATAAGTACGTAAGAAGAGATAAAAACATTCTGCACAGGTGCACAAGAATTAGTGCAACAGCGACTCGTCACAGAAGGAAAATGATTTTTTCGTTGAACCAAGGCTTGCACTTCAAAGTAAACGCGTCTGTTTCTAAGAAAGCAATATATGCTTTCATAAGATTCCCTCTAGGACAAGCCATGTTTTCTAACAGGAAAGGAGCTTACCCTTTATGTTTAATGATGCTTCTATACTATTTCAGATTGCCGGTATTGGAATTATCGTGGCTTTAATTCACACGATTTTAAAACAAATGGGAAAAGAAGAAATTGCTCAGTTTGCAACATTAATCGGGTTTATTATTGTACTTGTTGTTGTGATCAACAGTCTTTCCGATTTATTCCAGCAGATTAGATCTGTTTTTCTGTTCCAAGGGTAATGCGCATGGAAATCTTACAAATTGTTACTTTGGGAATTATAGCCAGTATTCTTTATATCGTTACGAAAGAATTAAATAGTTCTTTTGCATTTTATATCATCATTATCATGGTAGTTATCATATTTTTATCCATTATTCAGCAAATAGGAGCTATATTTAACCTGATTGAAACATTGGGAGAGAGAGCCAATGTCGAAGGTATGTATATGAAGACAATTTTACAAATTATTGGCATTGCTTATATCGCAGATCTTGGTTCAAGCATTGTGAAGGATGCTGGGCTAGCCTCTGTAGCCGCAAAAATAGAATTGGCGGGTAAAATATTTATTTTAATACTTGCAGTCCCAATTATTACTGCTGTAATCGAAGCTATACTTAGTTTTTTACCAACTTAAAATGTGCTTTTCAAAGGGTGCGATATGTGAATTACTAGGGAAAGGGGCAATTACGGTGAATGAAATTTAAATATATAAGGGTAACCGTTTTATTCATTCTGTTAATCTCCTTTTTTGGACAAACACATATCGTCTCTTCAGCAGATGAGGAGTTAGTTGATGAAGCGAACTTGGAAGAAGAATTATTGGAAGAGATTCACTTGGATGATGTGCAGCATTATTGGAATGAGCTTGTCAGTGAATATGGCGGATATCTTCCGGAATTAGAAAAACTCAGCATTTATGAGCTAATAAAATCGAATGGCGGCTTTTCATTTCAAAATTTGCTGTTAGGATTACTGGAGTTTATTTTTCATGAGCTTATTTTAAATGGAAAATTGCTTGGCACCTTGCTCATGCTGACATTATTTTCAGTTGTGCTGCAAACGATGCATCACGCACTTGAACGGAGTGCAGTGAGCAGGATTGCTTACTATGTTGTTTATATTGTGCTGATTTTTATTGCTTTAAACAGTTTTTATCTGGCAGCAAGTTATGCCCAGGAAGCAATCAATACAATGAGCAGTTTTATGATAGCTCTTTTGCCGCTTATCCTTGGGCTGATGGCATCTTTTGGTAATGTTCTTTCTGTGTCTTTTTTTCATCCGATTATCATTTTTTTAGTAAATATGAGCGGTATTTTGGTATCAAACGTTGTTCTGCCCTTGCTGTTTATTTCAGCTTTAATGTTAATTGTCAGCAGTCTTAGTGAGAATTATAAAATTACCCAGTTGGCAGATTTATTTAAATCTGTTGGACTAGCTGTCCTCGGTGTATTTCTGACTATATTCATTGGTGTGACATCTGTGCAGGGTGCAGTAAGTGCAGTTCAGGACGGAATTGCCATGAGAACAGCCAAATTTATTACCGGTAATTTTATCCCTGTAATTGGGCGCACGCTCACCGATGCTGCAGATACTATTTTAAGTGCATCATTACTGTTAAAAAACGCAGTAGGTATCGTTGGATTAATTATTATTATTTTCTTTGCCCTTTTCCCGGCGATTAAAATTTTTGCCATTGCGATTATTTATAAAATCGCGTCTGCTATATTACAGCCGATTGGCGGTGGTCCCGTAATAACAACGCTGAACACGATCAGTACTTATATCCTGTATATCCTGGCTGCTTTATTGGCGGTATCATTTATGTTTTTCTTATCCATTGTCATTATTGTGGCAGCAAGTAATATAACCGTGCTTTTACGATAGGATGGATCAATATGGACTTTATCATGGACTGGATCACGCAGATAATTATATTTGTATTACTCGCATCGATCGTCGACTTGCTCGTACCGACCAGTGCCATGAAGAAATATATTAAATTGGTCGTAGGGTTAATTTTATTATTAATTTTGTTAAATCCGGTTTTTTATATTTTTCAGGTAGATATACAACATGAGCTGGAAACCGCAATTTCAACAGTAACTTCGATAACAGAAAATGATGGTTCAGTAGAAAATTTGGTTGATTTGCAAAAAACAGATATAGAAGAGAGACAAGATGCATATATTTTAGAACAAATGGCTGTCCAACTGATAGAAATTGCTAGTGATCCATTATACGAGGAATATGAACTGGAAATAAGCAACATAGACTTCCGGTTTTCAGAAGAAGCAGTTTCACAGGAATTCAGTTTTGAATCGCTGGATACGGTCATTGTATATGTGGAACAAGCAAAAGACGGGGAGGGTGCTGTAAATGCAGTTGAGGATGTGGTAATTGATACGGAAGATCCTTTAATAAAGGAGGAAATTGAAGATTTTGAAGGAATAGAGCTGCTGCTGCGGGAAATATGGGAGCTGGATAATAAAGAATTAATCATTGTTGAGGAGGGAGGGGCATCTTGAAGCAATTTTTTGAAAAACTATTTTCATCGGATAAGACAGATTCAAAACGAAAAATCCCGTCCAAAAAAGCAGGATATATTCTTATCCTTGCTTTAACAGGATTATTTCTAATGATTATAGGAAATATATTTTCTTCATCTTCCTCAGATTCAAGTAATGAAATGGAACTGGAACAGCAAACGGAAAATGATATGCAGCAGCAAAGTACACAAGCAAATTCAGAGGAAGCAAATGTGACTTCAGATATGGAAGAGCTGGAGGACATTTATAAAAAAGATTTGGAAGAAATGCTTAATAAAGTACAGGGGGTATCAGAAACAGAGGTGATGGTCAATCTTGATTCAACAAATGTGAAAGTATATGAAAAAAATCTGATTACAAGTCAACAAACAACAGATGAGTCTGATCGGAATGGAGGGACAAGGACGGTTGAGGATCATACGGAAGAAGTACAAACAGTACTTGTAAGACAGGGTGATAGAGAGGTGCCTTTACTAGTTGAAACGAAAAAACCGGATGTAAGAGGGGTATTTGTCGTAGCAAATGGAGCAGATCACGCATCAGTGAGAAGTTGGATTGTAGAAGCTGTCTCACGTGTACTCGATGTTCCAACCCACAGGGTTTCAGTAATGCCAAAGAATTAAGGGGGAAATAATATGTTGAAAAAACAAACCATTTGGTTATTAACTATGTTAAGTTTAATGATTGTGCTAAGTGTTTATTATATGACTTCACCGGAAAATGATGACCTGGCCTATATTAATAATGAGCAGGGAGAAATAGAAGAGGCTGTAAACACAGATGCAAATGTGGATACGGAAGCAACAGAAGGAGATGCGGAAGTTGATGAAATAACAAACGTAGGGCAGGACGAATTATTTACGACAATAAGAATGGAGCTTCAAGATGAAAGAAGCATGAAAAAAGATAGATTAAATGATATCGTTGCTTCAAGCAACACTACGTCTGAAGAAAAGAATGAGGCCTTACAGGATATTGATGAACTCGATAACCTGTCTTCAAAGGAAAGTATTTTAGAAGAAACAATCATTGCATCCAACACGTATGAGGATGTGCTGGTGCGGACTGACAATGAAAAAGTTCACGTTCATGTCAAGGTAGATGAACTGTCAAATGCGGAAGTAGTCAACATCATGCAAATGGTAAGGGATGAGTTGGGAGAAATGACAGTCGATGTTGTTTTCCAGCCAGCAGATGGAGAAGACCAGGAGTGAATCAATATAATTAAAATATAAGAATCCGGATCTGTTAAAGGTCTGGGTTCTTTTATATCCCGTACTTCTTTACATTTGCTCCAATTCAAAATAATCGATAGTCAAGCCAAATACATGAACAATTATTCGCATTACTGATTATTAGTTGATATAATAATCAGTATTAAATGAACCAATCCGCCTTACTTGCAGATAAATATTATAACTGTAATTTGAATAATTCTTGAAGTTTTATGTAAGGTTAGCGTAAAATGTTATATGAAGCTATCATACATAATGAGTAGAATGAAGGGGTGCAAGTATGTTAAAAGTACAGGAAATTCGGGAAATCATAAAATTAATTGATCAATCATCAATCAATGAATTCACGTATGAATCAGAGGGGACTACAGTTTCCTTGAAAAAATCGGATGGAAGTCCGTCTCTTCAGTCTCAGGAAGAGCCTGTGAAAGAGGCTGAAGCACAGCAGAAGCCGATTAAAGAAGCATCTGCACCGGCAAAAGAAGAAACCAAAAAGGAAGACAAGAAAGAAGAACAGGCAAATAACAAAAGTGATGAAGGCAACAATGACACTTATGAAATTGTTTCTCCGATGGTTGGAACATTTTATGCTGCTCCAGCACCTGAAAGTGATCCATATGTTGCAAAAGGCACTGCGGTGGATAACACCACTGTCGTATGTATCGTAGAAGCGATGAAATTATTTAACGAAATTGAAGCAGAAGTCACTGGTGAAATTATAGAGATTTTGGTGGAGGATGGTGAGCTGGTTGAATACGGCCAGCCACTGTTTAGAGTGACTAGAAATTAGGGGGGGACATCCGTTCATGATAAAAAAACTGTTAGTTGCCAACAGAGGAGAAATTGCCGTACGCATTATTCGTGCCTGTAAAGAAATGGACATTGAAACAGTTGCCGTTTATTCTGAAGCAGACCGGGACGCTTTACATGTGCAATTAGCAGATGAAGCATATTGTATTGGCCCCACCGCTAGCAAAGACAGCTATCTTAATTTCACTAATATAATGAGTGCAGCAACATTAACAGAAGTAGATGCCATCCACCCGGGTTATGGATTTTTAGCCGAAAATGCCGACTTTGCGGAAATATGCAAAGCATGCAATGTTACCTTTATTGGACCGACTGCTGAATCTATTCAGAAAATGGGTATAAAAGACGTTGCCAGGGAAACGATGAAACAGGCAAATGTACCAATTGTACCCGGATCTGATGGTATTATAGAAAGTGAGGAGAAAGCAAAGGAAGTTGCCGAAAGAATTGGCTATCCTGTCATTATTAAAGCAACAGCCGGCGGCGGAGGAAAAGGAATCCGTGTAGCCAGAACAGAAGAAGATTTAATGAAGGGTATTCGTGTAACCCAGAAAGAAGCCGAAACGGCATTTGGAAACCCGGGTGTCTATCTCGAGAAATTTATTGAGGATTTCCGCCATGTTGAGATACAACTTCTTGCCGACAATTACGGAAATGCCGTGCACTTGGGCGAAAGGGATTGTACGATTCAGCGGAGATTGCAAAAACTGATCGAAGAAACACCTTCACCTGCCATCACTTCTGAAATTAGAGAGAAAATGGGGGAGGCATCCGTTAAGGCCGCAAAAGCGGTGGGGTACCGTGGAGCAGGTACAATTGAATATATATTTGACAGAAAAACCAATGATTTTTATTTTATGGAAATGAACACCCGAATCCAGGTAGAACATCCGGTAACCGAAATGGTAACAGGCGTTGATCTGATTAAGGAGCAAATTAAAATTGCCAGTGGAGAAACGCTTTCTTTTAAACAGGAAGAGCTGGAAATGGAAGGTGCAGCGATTGAGTGCAGAATCAATGCAGAAAATCCTTTTAAAAATTTCATGCCTTCAGCCGGAGAAATTGAAATGTACCTCCCGCCGGGCGGCTTCGGGGTTAGGATTGACTCTCAAGCCTATAGTGGTTACAGGATCCCTCCTTATTATGATTCCATGGTTGCCAAGTTAATAACGTATGGTGAAACACGTGAAGAGGCAATCAATAAAATGAGACGCGCATTAGGTGAATTTGTAATCGAAGGCGTGCATACAACTATACCGTTTCATCGTTTGATTATGGAGCATGAGGTTTTTGTCAAAGGGGATTTTAATACAAATTTCCTGGAAGATTATCCTATTGAGGAAAAGTGAGCATAACTGGTTTTAACGATTAATAAAGGAGTGAAGATATGAATGAACAACCTTTGTTAAATGTAGATGGTGACACCAGTTTAGGAAAGGTGGAAATTGCACCGGAAGTAATTGAAGTCATTGCAGGCATCGCTGCAGCCGAAGTAGATGGTTTATTTGCCATGCGCGGAAACTTTGCTTCGGGTGTTGCAGAACGTTTTGGCAGGACAGCACATAGCAAGGGAGTAAAAGTAGAATTAACGGAAAACGGGATTTTAATCGACTTATACGTTATTTTAAACTACGGGGCTTCTATACCACAGGTAGCCCAAGAGCTCCAGTCCAGTATACGACAAACGATTATGAGTATGACTGCATTGGAGATTAAAGAAATCAATGTCCACGTTGTTGGAATCCAAATGGATAATATGGATGAAGAAACACAGGGTTAAACCCCCTGTCAAATTTTAAAAAGGCTGTCCTTGTAATTAACAGCTATCCTCTAAAAGGATTAATGTCAGGGACAGTCTTTTATTTCAAAAGATATGCATTTAGTATGTATTTTTGTGTACATTTCTTCATTAGTGGCACTTCCAAAATAATCATGTTATCATCTTTAGGTAGAAAGACTGCTCGATTTTGTTAAAGGAGACTTAAATGAATGAAGAGGCATACAGCAAGGAAAAAAGCATTTCAAATACTTTTTCAACTGGATATAAATGATAATAAACCAGATCAGGCAATCCATGACTTTTTGGAAGACGAAAAACCGGATCCATTCTTGACGATGGTCGTAAATGGCGTAACTGACAATAAATCGAAACTGGATGACACAATAGCAGCGTATCTTGAAAATTGGTCTATCGAGAGAATTGCATCTGTAGAAAAAACTATTTTGCGCATAGCAGTTTATGAAATAGTTTATCTAGACGACATTCCAGTAAATGTTTCCATCAATGAAGCTATAGAGCTTGGCCATACTTTTGGAGATGATCAATCAGGCAAATTTATTAATGGCGTACTCTCAAAAATAAAAAAATAAAATGTAAAGGAGATATTGCCCATGCCAGCTGAAACAATTAACGGTAAAGATTTGGCTGCCGAATTAAAAGTTGAAATGAAAGAAGAAGTATCCAAACTGAACGAAAATGGAATCTTTCCAAAGCTGACCGTCATCTTAGTCGGGGATAATCCAGCCTCTAGGTCCTATGTAAAAGGAAAAAAGAAAGCCAGCAGTGAAACGGGGATCGATTCCGAAGTGATTGAAATGTCGAGTTCCATTAAGGAAGAGGAACTGCTGCAAAAAATTGATGCATTAAACCAAAATGATTCTGTCCACGGTATATTAGTACAATTACCTCTTCCCGACCACATTCGTGAACAAAAAGTAATTGATGCCATCAGTCCGGATAAAGATGTGGACGGCTTCCATCCAATAAATATCGGTAGAATGATGACAGGAAATGACACATTTCTTCCTTGTACACCATACGGTATAATTACCATGCTAAAATCAAAGAACATTCCAATCAGAGGAAAACATGCCGTCATTATCGGCAGAAGCAATATTGTCGGAAAGCCTGTCGGGCAGCTCTTGCTTAATGAAGATGCTACAGTTACTTATTGTCATTCGAAAACAGATGATTTAAAGAAATATACGAAAGAGGCTGATATTCTGATTGTGGCTGTGGGAAGACCAAATGTCATTAATGAGACCCACATTAAAGCAGGAGCAGCAGTGATCGATGTCGGCATCAACCGTAAGGAAGACGGCAAATTAACAGGCGATGTTGATTTTGACCGGACAAAAGAAAAAGCTTCCTACATCACTCCGGTGCCAAGAGGTGTAGGGCCCATGACCATTGCTATGCTATTAAAAAACACGATAAAAGCAGCTAAAGGATTGGATCATCATTGAAAGATAAATATTTAACCGTCACTGCGCTTACAAAGTATATAAAAAGGAAGATGGATTCGGATCCTCATTTAAGAAACATTTGGTTAAAAGGCGAAATATCAAATTTTAAGCACCATAGCAGGGGACATATGTATTTAACCCTCAAAGATGACCAATCACGTATACAGGCGGTTATGTTTGCAGGTAACAACCGTTCATTAAAATTCAAACCGGAAAATGGGATGAGTGTCCTCATCCGCGGGGAAATAAGCGTTTTTGAGGCGTTCGGGCAATATCAGCTATATATTCAGCAAATGGAACCCGATGGAATAGGGGCTCTATACTTAGCATATGAACAACTTAAGGAAAAGTTACATAATAAAGGCTATTTCAATGCCGAATACAAGAAACCGATTCCTTTTTATCCAAAACATATTGCGATTATAACTTCTCCCACCGGGGCAGCAGTCAGAGATATCATCTCTACGATCAAACGCAGATACCCAATAGTCCAAATGACTGTCATTCCTGTAATAGTACAAGGATCAAATGCAGCCGCTTCTATTAAACATGGAATTGAAAGGGCGAATAATACCGGATTGTTCGATCTATTAATTGTAGGACGTGGAGGAGGCTCGATTGAAGAGCTTTGGGGTTTTAATGAAGAAATAGTTGCTGAATCAATATTCCGTTCTTCTGTTCCTGTTATTTCTGCTGTAGGGCACGAAACAGATATTACTATCAGTGATTATATAGCAGATTTAAGGGCTCCCACACCAACGGGAGCTGCTGAACTTGCTGTTCCGTCCCAACAGGAATTAAATGAAAGGCTTATGCAGATAAAAAGCGTTCTATACAGGGAATTGGACAATATATTGTCCTCACATCATAAGCATCTGAAAAGAATGAAGCAATCCTATGCCTTCCGTTACCCTGAACAATTGCTTAGGCAAAAAGAACAGGAATTGGATAAGTATGTGGATGATATACAGAAATTATTAAAAAACCAAATGATAAGTAAAAGAAAAGAATATGGAAATGTCATGGAACGGTTTGTAAGACAGCATCCGGAAAAACAGGCAACCGGGCTAAAGAAACAACTGAATCAGCTGACAAACAGACAAAATGTTTATATAACCCAGATAATGAAAAGAAATAAGCGGAATTTAATAAACAATATGGATAAATTAACACTGTTAAATCCCCTGGAAGTAATGAAACGCGGATTTGCCATCCCATACACCTCAGAAGGGAAAATAATTAAATCTGCATCCGAAGCAAACAAACAGGATCAAATAACTGTAAATTTATCTGATGGAAGATTAAATTGCACCGTATTAGATGTGGAGGAGAATAAATAGCATGAAAACCGAAGATATTTCTTTTGAAGAAGCGATGGAAAAACTGGAAAATATCGTTTCAAAGCTGGAAGAAGGCGAGGTTCCACTAGAAAAAGCAATAAATTATTATCAGGAAGGCATGAAACTTTCCAAAATATGCGGAGATAAATTGGAAAGTGCCCAGGAGAAAATGACACAAATTATGAATGAACAAGGCGAAATGGATGCTTTTCACGTACAGGAGGAAGAATAATTTGCAAGTAAATCTAAATGATTATATTAATCGATGCCAAGAAATTATTCAAAAAGAGCTGACCCGTCATTTAAAGCAGCTTGATGTTCCGGAGAATTTAAAAGACGCTATGCTGTATTCTGTGGAAGCCGGTGGAAAAAGATTGCGGCCCATTCTTTTAATCGCAAGCTATGAACATTATGGCAGCAATATAAAAAAAGTGATGTCATCGGCAATTGCAATTGAATTAATCCATACATATTCACTTATCCATGACGATTTACCCGCTATGGATAATGATGACTTCCGCAGAGGAAAACCTACGAATCATAAAGTGTTTGATGAAGCAACTGCTATTTTGGCAGGAGATGCATTATTGACCTACAGCTTTGAAATTATTGCAGAAGATAACAATTTACATGATTTTGAAAAAGTAGAGTTAATCAAAAAACTGTCAATGGCTGCCGGGCCAAGTGGTATGGTTGCAGGCCAGATTATGGATATGGGAGCGGAAAATAATCCAATAAAACTACAGCAGCTGGAAACCATTCATGAACTTAAAACAGGGGAGCTTTTAACATATTCTGTCTATGCGGGAGCTTTTCTTGGACAGGCTACTGATGAGGAATTAATCTACTTAGAAGAATTTGCTTATTATTTAGGGCTGATTTTCCAAGTGCAGGACGACATTCTGGATGTCACAGGGGATCCGGAAAAACTTGGTAAACCTACAGGCAGTGATGAAAACAATAATAAAAGTACCTATCCAAATTTATTAGGACTGGATGGAGCAATAAAGCATAAAGAGATGTATGTCCAAAAAGCAATGGAAGCTTTAAAAAAAGCCAATGCCCAAAGCTCGTATCTTATGGAATTAATAGACCATTTCAGCCAGCGGGACCACTAAGACAAAGCTTTAAAAGCCAAGTTAGCGAAGAATAAACCGAGCCTAAGCACTGTGCAAGTGTATGCCCCATCGTAAAGAATTGGGACTGCGCTAAATGCTCGCCCCATCGTAAAGAATTGCTAGCCTCTGGGTGCGGGAGCCGCTTAAATGAAAGAATGGAAAATTCCCGTCAAACATGGTATAATTAATACAAAGAGGGATGGTGCAGTATTCTAGTCGGTCTACCGTTTCTGAAGGCGGGCCTAAAAATCCGCCAAAGGGCACATCGATGAAGTTTCTTGTGTTGGCTTGAGGCGCCCAGCCTTGGGTTGATGCTGGGAGTTAAGGTTTTTGGGCGATCCGCAAAGGCATGCGGGCGTTGACCCGATTACCGTGGAGGCCCATCTCTGTAATGGCTGCTAAGCCTAGGAGCCGTTATGGAATGGGGTATGAACCTGCATGAAGTGTAAGGGACACATGGCGTGCAGCGTAGCCTGCCTTGAGTGGTGCTTGAGGGGATTAGAGTTCCAAACAATAATCCGGGTGGCCACTGGTTATTGTTTTTATCTCTATGAAATCATCGCTGCAAAAGAGGCTAGGAAGTGGTTAAAGGACTGCCAGAGGAAATCTCCTAGACTGTTCACCGACATTTAAAAGGGATTATAGTGCGGACTAAGTGGTAATCCAGTCCGGCTTTTGGCAACAAAGCCGAGATGAATTTAAAGGGGAACCGCCTTGCATGGCAACATGGGGTGTTCATCTGGGAAAACCTACTGGACCTAAGCCGCAGTCTTAACCTTTTAAATGACCATCCCCTTATACATAGTATTGTAATAAAACCATGAAATTATTAATAAAAAATTGAGGTATAAAATGAAATCGCAAATAAAGCGTTCTATGAGGTTTAGTATTTTAATTGCCGTTATCACTTTTGTGTTAGCGGCTATTTTTTCAGTAATATCGTCTTCTATTTTAAGTGGAGTAGTATGGATGATAGGATTATTAATAGTACTTATCATTGTAACAATTGGCGTTATATTTGATATGCTCGGTATAGCCTCTACTGCTGCCCAGGAAGCGCCGTTTCATGCCATGGCTGCAGAAAAGGTTCCAGGGGCAAAGGAAGCGGTAACAATTATTAAAAATGCGGATAAATTTGCAAGTTTCTGTAATGATGTAATTGGTGATATAGCCGGAATTGTCAGTGGGACGGCTACAGCAATAGTAGTACTTCAAATTGCAGCATTGACAGGACATGGAGAAGGCTCCCCGTATCAAATATTTTTATCTGTGTTATTAACGAGTCTGGTTGCTGCACTTACTGTTGGAGGAAAAGCAATCGGTAAGTTTATGGCAATCAATGCTTCCACAAAAATCATCTTTTTTGCTGGTAAAGTGATAGCCATTATTCAAAATAAATTAAAAATAAAAGTCTTGCCGGATAATAAAAGGCAGTAAAGGATTATTGATATGGGAAAAAAGCGTTTGGATGTACTTTTAGTGGAAAAAGAGTTAATTGAAACAAGAGAAAAAGCAAAGCGAGTCATTATGGCCGGCCTTGTTTTTTCCAAGGAAGTCAGATTGGACAAACCGGGTATGAAAGTGGATGAAGAGGTTCCTTTAAAAATAAAAGAAAAATTACGCTACGTTGGCCGCGGAGGCTTGAAACTGGAAAAAGCATTAAATCATTTCCACATTTCTTTAAAAGACAAAATAATGGTGGATGTTGGATCATCTACCGGTGGGTTTACCGATTGTGGCCTGCAAAATGGGCTCAGTCTCAGTTATGCTGTTGATGTCGGCTATAACCAGCTTGATTGGAAGCTGAGAAATGATCCCAGAGTAATAACAATGGAAAGAACAAACTTCAGATATGTTACCCAAGAAAACTTTCAAAAGGGAACTCCTAACTTTGCCGCTATTGATGTGTCATTTATTTCGTTACAACTTATTTTACCAGTATTAAAAAAGATAATTGCAGAAAGCAGTGATGTTATCGCCTTAATAAAACCACAATTTGAAGCCGGCAGGGACCAAGTAGGCAAGAAAGGAATTGTCCGGGACAAAAAAGTGCACATGCAGGTGGTGAAGCAAATCGTTAATTTTGCAATTGAAGAAAATTATGGCCTATTCGGCATCACTTATTCTCCCATAACGGGAGGAGATGGCAATATTGAATTTCTGGCTCATTTCGGCTGGAAAAAAGATACGAGCGGGATATGCCTGAAAGATGAAGCAATAGAAGAATTGATCGATCAAGCGCAGGCTGACTTTCATCCTTCCAGTAATACATGAGCGTAGTGAGGTGCTAGCAATGAGTAAAATACAGCGTCATATTAAAATAAGGGAACTTATTACAGAAAATGAAATAGAAACACAGGATGACCTTGTAGACCGCTTAAAAAACATGGGGTACAATGTTACACAAGCTACAGTGTCACGGGATATTAAAGAGCTCAGGCTCGTGAAAGTACCGGCTACAAATGGAACCTACAAGTATAGTCTGCCGGCAGACCAAAAGTTTAACCCATTGAATAAATTGAAACGCTTAATCATGGATGCATTTGTAAAAATTGAGCATGCCAGTCATTTTATTGTATTAAAGACACTTCCCGGTAATGCTCATGCAATAGGCGTCCTCATCGATAATCTGGATTGGGATGAAATTATGGGTACTATTTGCGGTGATGACACATGTTTGATTATATGTAAAACCGATACGGATGCAGAAACAATTAAAGACCGTTTTATCGAAATGTTATAGAAAAAATATACGTTTATAGGTGGTGAATACAGCTTGCTTACAGAATTGTCTATACAAGATTTTGCTATTATTGATAAATTATCGATTACATTCCAAAATGGTTTAACCGTATTAACTGGGGAAACGGGAGCTGGGAAATCAATTATTATTGATGCCGTACAATTATTGGCCGGAGGGAGAGGCTCTGTAGAATTTGTAAGACATGGATGCGAAAAAGCTGAAATCCAAGGTTTATTTACCACCGAGGATCATAACCATCCTGTATATGAGATCGGCAGAACATATGGAATAGATATATCGGATGGTCAGATTATTTTGCGAAGAGTAGTTACAGCCGGCGGAAAGAGCATATGCAGGGTTAACGGAAAACTGGTTACATTAGCTATTTTAAGGGAGTTTGGAAGAACGCTCATTGATATACATAGTCAGCATGAAACACAGTCATTAATGAATCCCGAGAGTCATATTGAATTACTGGATTTATTTGATCCTAAAACAATTAAATATGAAAAAGATGCATATCATCAATTATATAATAAGCTGCAGTCACTAAAAAAACGTTTTAAAAAATTAAATGAAAATGAAAAAGAAAATGCACAGCGGCTTGACCTGCTTGAATTTCAAAGAACCGAACTCGAACAGGCTAATCTGATACCGAATGAAGATGTATCATTGGAACAAGAAAGTAAGAGATTAGCGAATTTTGAAAAAATACACACCTCTATTCATGATGCCTATAACGCATTGTATGGTGACCATAAAGGACTGGAATGGGTAAATAAAGCACAGACTTCCCTCTTGGATAATAGTAAATACGATCCATTTATTGCAGAAAAAGGGGAAGAAATAGCAGATCATTATTTCGCCTTGGAAGAATTATCGTATGAATTGGGAAATTATATGGAAAAGCAGCAATATGATCCAGAGCAGTTAAATGAAATGGAAGCCAGACTTTATGAATTAAACCGGTTAAAGAAAAAATACGGTTCGACAGTAGATGATATGCTCAAGTATGCTGCCGAGATAGAAGAAGAAATTGATCAGCTGAAAAACAAGGATTCCCACCTTGCGAAATTGCAGGAAGAAATAAATGAAACAGAAAAAGATGCTTACCTGGAAGCCAAACAATTGCATGACAGTCGAAAAAAAGCCGCAGAAGCGCTTACAAAAGATATTTATAGCGAATTCAAAGGTTTATATTTGGAAAAAGCAACATTTAAAATCCAATTTGTTTCAGATGAGGAAACAGATCCAAATCCAAAACTGCATTATAACGGTTATGATCAAGTACGATTTCTAATAGCAACAAATCCTGGCGAACCATTAAAGCCACTTCATAAAATTGCCTCCGGCGGAGAGCTTTCCCGAATTATGCTGGCACTAAAAAGAATATTTGCCAAGCATCAGGGCGTCACAAGTGTTATTTTTGACGAAGTGGACACAGGCGTCAGCGGAAGAGTAGCTCAAGCTATTGCAGAAAAAATATATCAGATTTCAGTCGCATCTCAAGTACTATGTATTACCCATCTGCCACAGGTTGCTTCCATGGCAGATACGCATAAACTAATTGACAAGAAAATAAATAATAATCGGACAACAACCTCTATTTCCCAGTTAGGACAAGCTGAACAAATTGATGAGCTGAGCCGAATGATTACTGGTACGGAGCTGACAGAAACAGCAAAAGAACATGCTGGAGAAATGCTTGATTTAGCTGAAAAATTTAAGAATAAGAATAGAAGAAAAGCCGGAAACTAATAGTGCCGGCTTTTTTTGATAAATAATTATTACTCCCCCCTTATAAATGAAATACTATCCTGCAGTTGAAATAAATGACATATAAATTATTTTTAATCAGACCATCATTGACTTATACCTTAATATCTCCTTTTATGAAAGGAAATTATACACAGCATTCTTATGTTTCACCAGTTTAAAACTGATTGAGAAAGGTCAAATTAGAAATACAGATAAAAACATGGTATGGGTTTTGGAATAAGGAGAGTGAAGTAAGTGAATTTGAACACAGACCGTATTAGAAAAATATTTGGCACGCTGCTCCTTATTTTTGTGTTGGCAATTCCTTTTTCCGCCCCAATTCAGCAGTATCTTTCCATCCCAGATGAAATTGTTACCTTTAATGATCAAACCCCAATACAGCTTCCTGATTTAGGGGAAAATGTATCGGTTGATGTTTCTGATGAAAGTATTCAGGCGATTGATTCCTCTAACTTTCACGCAGATGGACCTGGAAATAGTGAGTTAATATATGAAGTAGCCGGTTTTCCGATCAAAAGGGTGAATGTTGACGTTATAGAGGATATTGAAGTGATCCCAGGTGGTCAATCTATCGGTGTCCAACTTCATACACAAGGGGTGCTTGTAGTCGGGCATCACTTGGTAAATGTAAACGAGGCAGCATTATCGCCTGGAGAAGACGCGGATATTCAAGTCGGGGATATTATCTTGGATATTAATGGCAATCCTATAGAAGAAATGAAGGATGTGAAGCCGTTTGTTGAAGAAGCCGGAGAGGAAAACGGTTCATTAAACGTAAAAATAAAAAGAGGACATCAAAAGATCGAAACAGAATTAACACCTAAGTTAGATGAGAAAGATAATGAATATAAAATTGGCCTCTATATACGTGATGCCGCAGCGGGGATTGGGACAATGACATTTCATGATCCCGATTCCCAAAAGTATGGTGCTCTAGGTCATGTGATTTCTGATATGGATACAAACAAGCCCATTGAAATCCATAACGGGTCAATTGTAAGATCTTCGGTCAACTCGATTGAAAAAGGAAATAATGGCATTCCAGGTGAAAAACAGGCAAGGTTTTCAAACGACAGTGAAGAGATAGGCAGTATAACCAAAAACAGCCCTTTTGGCATTTTTGGCAAATTGGATGATGAAATTAAAAATGGATCTTATGACGAGCCAATGCCAATAGCCTTATCACATGAAGTAGAAGAAGGGCCTGCAGAAATTCTGACCGTAGTTAAAGATGAAAAAGTGGAAGCATTCGATATTGAAATTGTAAGCTCTGTTCCACAAAAATTTCCTGCAACAAAAGGAATGGTCGTTCAAATCACTGATCCTGAATTATTAGAGCATACTGGCGGTATAGTTCAGGGGATGAGCGGCAGTCCCATTATACAAAACGGGAAAATTGTTGGTGCAGTTACCCATGTATTTGTAAACGATCCTACTTCAGGGTATGGCGTTCATATTGAATGGATGTTAAATGATGCCGGGATCGACGTTAATAAAAAATCTGATGAAATAGCTGGCTAAAAAAACTTGTGGATGGTGACATCCACAAGTTTTTTAATGGGACAATATTTTTTATTAATTCATCATAATTCTGATAATTTTGTGTTATAATACGAGTAAATATTATTCGACAAAGGTGTCGATATTAATCAAATTATATCGTAAACAGTAGAAATTAGAAGTAAATTAAAGAAATACTAAAAAAACCCAAAGTTTTTTCGAAATAAAGAAGGATATTTATAATTTATGTAGAATATGTAAAATAAGAGAAAGCGAATGAATTACATAAAGGGAGGAAATTTGCAGTGAATAAAACTTCAGTAGTATTAGTGGATGATAACAAAGAACTCGTGCAATTGATGGAGGATTATTTTGAAGAACAGGAAGATATCGAAGTAATCGGTACAGCTTATAATGGGAAGGAATGCTTAAGTCTGCTTGAAGAAACAAAACCAGATGTATTGCTTTTGGATATCATTATGCCTCATGTAGATGGGCTAAATGTTTTAAATACAATCAAAGATGAACCTGATAAACCTCATGTTATTATGCTGACAGCTTTTGGTCAGGAAGAAGTAATGAAAAAAGCAGTTGACTACGGGGCATCTTATTTTATATTAAAACCATTTGATTTGGATAATTTATCAGATCAAATTCGTCAAGTTCAAGGTAACAGGACAGCACTTCCTTCAAGCTCGAGAAAAGGGATAAAGAAAGAAAGGAAAAAACAGGATCTGGAAGCAAGTATTACGAATATCATTCATGAGATTGGAGTGCCGGCTCATATTAAAGGGTATATGTATTTAAGGGAAGCCATCACAATGGTGTATAATGATATTGAATTGCTGGGCTCAATCACAAAAGTGCTTTATCCGGATATCGCAAAAAAATATAATACAACCTCATCGAGAGTGGAGCGAGCCATACGCCATGCGATAGAAGTAGCCTGGAGCAGGGGGAATATTGATTCGATCTCTGCCTTGTTCGGCTATACGATAAGCATTACTAAAGCTAAACCGACAAATTCAGAATTCATTGCAATGGTCGCTGACCGTTTGAGGCTGGAACATAGGGCAAGTTAAAGAAAAAAGAGGGTGGTCCCATAAACCTTTTTAAAGGGCTTATAAAGCGCCTTATACAGTCACGAATAAAAAACCGATGAAAAAAATAAATATTTCTCATCGGTTTTTTATTAAATTATTTATGCATTAATGCTTAATTCATTTTCACCTTGGGAAAATGCATTTTCCGAATATCCTTTTCATACTGTCGTTTTTACTTTTGTTTCTACTTTTTCAAAATAAGCTTTATATAAGGAGGTTACTGCTTTTTCCAAGTTCTCCGCTTTAATCCCAAACATCATGGAAACTTCCGAAGATCCCTGGTTAATCATTTCAATATTTACATTGGCATCAGAAAAAGCTGCTGTTGCTTTACTGGCAATTCCTACCGTACTCACCAAACCTTCCCCTACAACCATAACTATAGCAAGATCGCGTTCAATATTGGTTGTATCAGGGTCAAGTTCTTCTTCTATTCTTTTCATGATATAAGCTTCTTTTTCTTTTGATAATTTACTGTCCTGTATAACAACAGTAATGTCATCTATTCCTGAAGGGGCATGTTCAAAAGAAATACCTGCATCTTCAAGAATACTGAATAACCTTCTGCCAAAACCAACTTCCTGGTTCATTAAATACTTACTTATATACAAACTGGAGAATCCGGTATCACTGGCAATCCCTACCACACATTTTTCATCTTGTTTTTTCTCAGCTACAATCATTGTGCCTGGGAGGTCAGGATTATTCGTGTTTTTAATGCAAACAGGGATCTTTTCTTTAAATGCAGGCCTTAATGCTTCGGCATGAAATACGGAAAAGCCGGCATATGAAAGTTCCCTCATCTCTTTATAGGTCAAGGTATTAATTTCATTGGGATTCTCGACAATGTTGGGATTAACTGCATAAACAGAATCTACATCTGTAAAATTCTCGTATAAACTTGCTTTTACACCTGCAGCTACAATCGAACCGCTTATATCTGAACCGCCTCTTGAAAAGGTAACAAGCTGGCCGTTTTTTGTATAACCAAAAAATCCGGGGATGACTGATATACCGTCACGATCCCTTAATTGATTTATTTTTTGAAAGCTTTCCGGTAGTATTTCCAGTTTGCCATTTTTATAACTGGCAATGATTCCAGCTTCTTTCGGATTTATATAATCAGCTTTAATACCGATTTTTTTCAAATATTCGCTTAAAATTTTGGCTGAACTATCCTCACCAATTGCTTTCAATGCGTTGAATTTCATTGTATCCGAAGAAGACATTTGAAGTACGTCATTGATTTTGGCGTTAATACTATCCAGCAGAGACTCGGAAAGATTCAATTCCTTAACAATTTCTCTAAAACGGTCCATTATAATTTCTTCACAGTTTTCATATGGTTCATTGTTTATGTAACAATTCCCCAACTGAATTAACATGTCCGTTACTTTGAAATCCCCTTCATATCTTTTTCCGGGTGCTGATACAACTATAAACTTTCTTTCGGGATCGCTTGTAATTATGTGTGCAACCTTTTTAATTTGTGTTGCATTTGCTACAGAACTACCCCCGAATTTTGAAACCTTCATGTTTCTATCATACCTCCATGCTTTTAATCTATTTTACATAATAACATATATGAATAAGAATGAAAGTATTTTCTAAAAAGACTGTGACAAATAGCGGATTCACGTTTCTATAGCCGAGTGAACACGATTTGAATAATTAGTTTTCTTCCCTTTGAATACTTTGCTTCCTTAACCGTTTTCGTTTTCGATCTCGATAAACAATAAAACCGCCAATGAAGGCGATACCTCCGATGAATAGAATTAAACCAACAGTAAATTGGATGCTGGCATGTAAAAATAAAGGAACGAATTCATTAAATATAGAATCCCTCATCAATTTAATTCCATAAGCTGCAAAAACACCTGGAATAACTAAAATGAGCACTGCAATAAATCTGAACATTTTTCTTCCCCTTAACCTGAGTAATTGATTGAATACCATATTTAGTATAACAAATAATGAATAAAAACAGGAGCAATAGAACGTTTGCTAAATAATGCATGGTATTGTATGATGAAAACATGCAATATCATGC
Organism: Virgibacillus oceani; assembly: GCF_041521345.1. Taxonomy (GTDB): domain Bacteria; phylum Bacillota; class Bacilli; order Bacillales; family Amphibacillaceae; genus Virgibacillus_N; species Virgibacillus_N oceani_A. The sequence continues at coordinate 42,928 of NZ_JBGOHB010000022.1, forward strand.
AGGGTGGAATGTAAATGAAGAATGTGTTAATCGTTGGTGCCGGAACAGGCGGCACAGCTTTATTAAATATACTGTATGGAACGCAAAAGATGAGAATAGTTGCAGTAATTGATACAAACCCTGATGCACCAGGAATACATCTGGCTAAAAAACATGGCATTCCAACAGGCACCGAATGGAAAAGTCGGCTCGAGGAAGAAATAGATATTATTGTGGAAGCAACAGGTAATGACAGCGTGCTTGAAGAGCTTATTGAACATAGAAGCGGTAAAACAGTGGTGATCCCTGGTACGGTTGCATACATTATCTCTAAAATTTTTAATGAGAAAGAAACTTTATTAAAGCGGATTAAATTACAGATGAATAACCAGAACTTAATCCTTGATAACATCAGAGATGGGATGATTGTTGTAAACCATAAGGGAATTGTTCAATTTGTAAATCATAGTGCAGAGAAAATCGTTGAAAAATCCAAGCAGAATTTTGAAGGGAAATTTATTCGCGATGTGATTTCAAATTCAAGGCTGCCGGATGTCTTACGCGATAAAAAGAAAGAAGTAAACAAAAAGCTTATACTGGAAAACGAAAAGCAAATTATTACAACCCGTATCCCGATTATAAATGAAGAAAATACATTGGTTGGTGCTTTCGCTGTTTTTAAAGATATAACGGAAGTAATGAATCTCGCTGAAGAAAATACCGATTTGAATGAGATAAAGATCATGCTGGAGGCAATTATTCAATCATCTGATGAAGCAATTAGCGTAGTTGATGTAAATGGGAACGGTTTATTAATAAACCCTGCATATTCACGTATAACAGGGTTAAAAGAATCCGATATTATAGGTGAACCGGCAACTGCAGATATATCCGAAGGCGAAAGCGTGCATATGAAGGTGCTGCAAACCCGCCGGCCGGTAAGGGGCACCCGAATGAAGGTAGGCCCAAACAAGAAAGACGTCTATGTTAATGTTGCACCTATTATCGTGGATGGCATCATCAAAGGAAGCGTCGGTGTTTTACATGATGTATCAGAAATCCGGTCACTTACGAGTGAATTAAAGCGAGCTAGGCAAATCATCCGAAATTTGGAGGCAAAATACACATTTGATGATATTATTGGAAATTCAACTGAAATGAAGCTGGCTTTGGAACAGGCAAAAGTAGGCGCAAGGACACCGGCTACTGTTTTATTGCGCGGCAATTCGGGTACAGGAAAAGAGCTGTTTGCACACGCAATACATAATGAAAGTGACAGGAAGCATAAAAAGTTTATCCGAGTTAATTGTGCAGCTATTGCAGAATCTATATTGGAAAGTGAACTATTCGGATATGAGGGAGGGGCTTTTTCAGGAGCAAAGCATAGCGGTAAAAAAGGTCTATTTGAAGAAGCTAACCATGGAAGCATCTTTCTGGATGAAATAGGTGAACTTTCTTTAAATATGCAAGCGAAACTACTTAGAGTATTGCAGGAAAATGAAATTGTCCGTGTAGGAGGTACCAATCCCGTTTCCATTGATGTGCGGGTCATTACTGCTACAAATGTCAATTTGGAAAAAGCAATTATGAATAAAACCTTTCGGGAAGATTTATATTACAGATTGACACGGTTGCCAATCTATATTCCTGCATTACATGAAAGGTTGGAAGACCTGCCTGAACTGACAGAGCACATCATATTAAAGCTGAATCAGGACTATGGCCGAAAAGTACATCAAATTTCAAAAGAAGCACTCCATAAACTTAAAACCTATCATTGGCCTGGTAACATCCGGGAGCTGGAGAATGTCATTGGCCGGGCTATGATTTACATGGATATAAATGATGATACAATTAACAAACAACACTTACCTGATTTAAATGCTTCAGAGAATTTAATTAACCAATCCAAGAAGGAAGAAGCAATACAAATAGAAAAACCTTTACAAGAGGCATTAAATCAATATGAAAAAGATTATATTTTTGAGGTTTATAAACAATACGAATATAACAAAACAAAAACAGCAAAAGCATTAAATATTTCACTAAGAAGTTTATATTATAAAATGGATAAATATAATCTTGAAAAAAAGAGCATGCAATAGTTTGCATTTTTTGCAGTTTATTGCATGGTTAAAATTCACATGAATTAAGCGCTTACAAGGAATGAGGGTTTGGCACGATTTTTGCATTAAGTTTAATGGGAATAAAGATTGGAGGATAAGATGAATACATTAGCTGCTGTAAAAGAAAAAGTAAAGCAAGGAAAACATCATATTGCGGCTGTGGCCAACGCTGCGGATGAACAAGTATTGCAAGCAGTAAAAATGGCTGCAAAGGAAAAAATATGCGGCTTTTTATTGTTTGGCAACGAAACAGATATAGCGATTATAGCAGATATTATAAACTTGGATATCCATACCCCGGAAATAAGTATTAAACATACGAAAACAAAAGAAGAAAGCGCAATTGCAGCAGTGAAATCCGTTTATAGAGGCGAGGCACAAATATTGATGAAAGGAAATCTGTCCACAAAAGATTTAATGAAATCTGCATTAAACAAAGAATACGGTTTGCGGACAGGAAAAGTACTTTCACATGTGGCACTGTTTGAGATACCAAGTCAAAAAAAGCTTTATTTTCTCACCGATGCCGGAATGATTATCTCTCCAACAATCGAAGAAAAAGCTGAGATCATAAAGAATGCAGTACAGATAGCACATGCTGTTGGTATTGAATTACCGAAAGTAGCTGCCCTGGCTGCAGTGGAATCAGTGAACCCTGCTATGGAAGCCACTGTAGATGCGGCCGCTTTGACGCAAATGCAGAAAAGAGGACAAATTACCGGGTGCCTTGTAGATGGACCGCTGGCTTTTGATAATGCAGTTTCTTTAAAAGCAGCGAGTCATAAAGGGGTTCATTCAGAGGTGGCAGGGAAGGCTGACATATTATTGGTTCCTTCCATTGAAACAGGGAATGCATTATACAAATCATTTGTCTATTTTGCCGGTGCAAAAGTAGCAGGTATCATCAGCGGAGCAAAAGCGCCGATTATTGTAACATCAAGAGCTGATGCTGCTGAAGATAAATTATACTCAATAACATTAGCATTAATTTCTGCTTAAAAGTACTAGGAGGATGAAAATGGAAATATTTACTTATATGGAGAAATTTGATTATGAACAGCTTGTGTTTTGCCAAGATGAAAATTCAGGTCTAAAAGGAATCATCGCCATTCATGACACGACACTGGGACCTGCACTTGGCGGGACAAGAATGTGGACTTACGATTCCGAGGAAGAAGCAATTGAAGATGCTTTACGGCTGGCAAAAGGGATGACATACAAAAATGCAGCTGCCGGTTTGAATTTAGGCGGCGGAAAAACAGTTATCATCGGCGATCCGAGAAAAGATAAAAACCCTGAAATGTTCCGTGCTTTTGGAAGGTATATCCAAAGTTTAAACGGACGGTATATTACAGCAGAAGATGTTGGTACAACAGAAGAGGATATGGATCTTATCCATATGGAGACAGATTTTGTCACAGGAGTTTCACAGGAAGCACAAGGTTCTTCTGGAAATCCATCACCTGTAACGGGTTATGGCATTTATAAAGGAATGAAAGCTGCAGCGCAAGAAGTATATGGAAACGAATCGCTGGAAGGAAAAACTGTAGCAGTTCAGGGTGTCGGCAATGTGGCATACGCACTTTGTGAGCATCTGTATGAAGAAGGTGCAAAAATTATTGTAACGGATATAAATAAAGAGGCGGTAAATCGAGCTGTAGAAGCATTTCAGGCAAAAGCTGTTGATCCGGATGAAATTTATAAGGTTGACTGTGATATATACGCACCTTGTGCGCTGGGAGCAACCATTAATGATGAAACGATTCCTAAAATACAGGCTAAAATTATTGCTGGTTCGGCAAATAATCAATTAAAAGAATCGAAACATGGGGATATTATACATGAAAAAGGAATTTTATATGCGCCTGATTACGTAATCAATGCCGGCGGCGTTATAAATGTTGCGGATGAATTAAATGGTTATAATCAGGCAAGAGCAATGAAAAAAGTAGAAACCATTTACGATAGCTTGAGTAAAGTATTTGAAATTGCAAGACGGGATCATATTCCCACACATGTGGCTGCCGACAGAATGGCAGAGGAAAGAATTGCTTCAATGAAAAAATCGAGAAACCATTTTTTATTGGACAATCATCATATTTTAAGCAGAAGGTAATACCGGCTTAATCAACGGAGGTTTGCACTTTGCAATCAAAATACCGAAATCTTGTCATTAATCCTGGTTCAACATCAACAAAAATAGGCGTTTTTGATAATGAAAATTGCATATTCGAAAAATCAATACGACATAAATTGGAAGACGTCAAACAGTTTATGCATATCATTGATCAATATGAATTTCGGAAAAATATCATACTCGAACAATTGGATTACGAAGGGATTAATATCTCCAAACTAGATGCGGTTTGTGGAAGAGGCGGCCTACTGCAGCCGATTGAAGGTGGTACATATGAGGTTAATGAGGCTATGCTTTATGACCTCCGGATTGGGTTTAACGGCGAACATGCGTCCAATTTGGGCGGGATCATTGCACAGGAAATAGCTTCAGGACTTAATATTCCGGCTTATATAGTAGACCCCGTAGTCGTTGATGAACTGTCAGAGTTTGCCCGCTATTCCGGTGTTCCGGATATTCCAAGAAAAAGTATCTTTCATGCTTTAAATCAAAAGGCTGTTGCCAGAAGAGCAGCAGAAGATTTGCATGTAAATTATGATCAAATTACTTTAATTGTGACTCATATGGGTGGAGGAATAACAGTTGGTGCTCATAATAACGGGAAAGTAATTGATGTGAATAATGGCCTTCATGGGGACGGTCCTTTCTCTCCCGAGCGTGCAGGAACCGTTCCTGCAGGGGATTTAGTTTCATTATGCTTTTCCGGTCAGTATTACAGGGATGAAATTATGAAAAAACTAGTTGGCCAAGGTGGGTTAATGGCATATCTTAAGACGAATGACGCCGTTGAAGTGGAAAGTCGCATTAAAACCGGGGATGACAGTGCAAAGCAGGCATACGAAGCAATGGCATACCAGATTGCTAAAGAAATAGGTTCCATGAGCGCTGTGCTCGGAGGAAAAGTAGACGCCATTGTGTTGACAGGCGGACTTGCTTATGGGAAGAAATTTGTAGAAATGATAACAGAACGGGTTAATTGGATTGCAGATACGCTTGTATATCCCGGTGAAAATGAATTGCAAGCCTTAAATGAAGGCGTCTTACGGGTGCTCAGAAAAATAGAAAAACCAAAAATATATCCAAACAACACGTAGGGAGTGAGTTGTATGGCAAATAATTATGATCTCGTAATACTTGGAGGCGGAACCGGCGGCTATGTTGCTGCCATCCGGGCCGCACAATTGGGAATAAAGGTTGCCATTGTAGAAAAAGGGGCGCTTGGAGGTACTTGTTTACACCGTGGCTGTATACCATCAAAGGCATTACTGAGAAGTGCTGAAGTGTTCAGGCAGACAAAAGAAGCGGAATCGTTCGGTGTTGTTACTGAAGCACCTTCGATTAATTTTACCAAAGTACAGGAGAGAAAAAACAACATCATTCAAAAATTACATCAGGGCGTTCAGGGATTAATGAAGAAAGGGAAAATTGATGTATATGAAGGGTTTGGCCGCATACTAGGCCCAAGTATATTTTCTCCTATGCCGGGAACTATTTCCATTGAATATGAAAATGGGGAAGAAAACACGATGCTTGTTCCAAATAATGTGCTAGTGGCAACTGGTTCTAAACCAAAATCACTGCCCGGATTAGAATTGGACGGCGATCTAGTGATGAGTTCCGATGATGCACTGGAAATGGAGTCTTTGCCTGAATCAATAATTATTATTGGCGGAGGCGTGATCGGCATAGAATGGGCTTCGATGCTGGCAGACTTTGGTGTAGCAGTGACTGTCATTGAATACGGTGAGCAAATTTTGCCAACGGAAGATGAAGCGGTCGCCAAAGAAGTTGAAAAGCTATTGAAAAAAAGAGGTATCACCTTTGTTAAGGGAGCGAAAACATTAACAGATACACTATCCAAAGAGCAAGGGATTTCCGTTGATGCTGAAGTTAACGGAAAGACAGAAAGTTTTCATGCTGAAAAAATGCTAATCTCCGTTGGCAGGGAAGCTAATACAAAAAATATCGGCCTGGAAAATACTGATATTGTTGTGGAGAAAGGCACCATACAAACAAACAACTTTTATCAGACAAAAGAATCGCATATTTATGCGATTGGTGACGTGATTGGCGGAATGCAGCTGGCACATGTAGCTTCACATGAGGGAATAACGGCTGTAGAACATATGGCAAATCAGGAACCATATCCAATCGATTATAACAATGTTCCTTCGTGTATCTACTCCAGTCCGGAGGTTGCCAGTGTAGGTATGACTGAAAAGCAAGCTAAAGAAAGCGGGTTTGATATAAAAACTGGAAAATTCCCATTTCAGGCTGTTGGAAAAGCACTGGTTCACGGAGAAGCAGATGGATTTGTAAAAATTATTTCAGATAAAGCGACACAGGATATTCTGGGAGTGCATATGATCGGCCCTCATGTAACAGATATGATTTCAGAAGCCGGGCTTGCTAAAGTACTTGATGCATCCCCTTGGGAAGTGGCTCATTCGATACACCCGCACCCGACGCTATCTGAAGTGATGGGTGAAGCAGCATTAGCTGTAGAAGGAAATCAAATTCACGGATAAATGAGTAAAAGGCAAGCCCTGTATAGCGGCACACAAACTGAACCCGATTCGCTATCGCTGGGCATGGCTATTCTAAAATCACCCGCAGCTTCAACATTTTTATAAGTTCTAAGCAAAAAAAGGAGGGGACTTTAATGTCAAATAATCGCCATAAAGACTTAGGTTTGTTAGATGATCAAGTATTGGAAATGTATAAAACCATGTTATTAGCCCGAAAGCTTGATGAAAGAATGTGGCTGTTAAACCGGGCGGGAAAAATACCATTTGTCATTTCTTGTCAGGGACAGGAAGCGGCACAGATTGGAGCATCCTTTGCAATGGACCGTGAAAAAGATTATACAGCGCCGTATTACCGGGACCTGGGTGTTGTTTTAGCATTCGGAATGACTGCTAAAGAAATCATGCTTTCCGGATTTGCCAAAAAAGAAGATCCAAACTCCGGGGGACGGCAGATGCCGGGACACTTTGGGCAGAAAAAGAACAGAATTTTAACAGGTTCTTCTCCAGTAACTACACAGCTGCCACACGCAGTTGGTGTTGCCCTGGCCGCCAAGATGGAGAAAAAGGACTTTGTTTCCTTAGTAACACTGGGAGAAGGTTCTTCCAACCAGGGAGATTTCCATGAAGGCTTGAATTTTGCCGGCGTGCATGATTTACCGGTAATAACCATGGTTGAAAACAACAAATACGCTATCTCTGTTCCGATTGAAAAACAACTTGCCAGTGAAACGGTTGCAGACCGCGGACAAAGTTACGGAATGCCTGGCTTTACGGTAGATGGAAATGATCCATTGGCAGTGTATGAAGCTGTTAAAGCAGCGAGGGAACGCGCGGTCAGTGGAGATGGACCAACATTAATAGAAGCAATAACCTATCGATTAACTGCACACTCAAGTGATGACGACGACCGACTGTACCGTGAAAGTGATGAAGTGGAAGAAGCAAGAAAAAATGATTCCATCATCACTTTTGCAGCCTATTTGAAAGATAATGGAATTTTAACAGAGGAATCGGAAAAGGAACTGCACGCGGAGATCAGTGACTTAGTTAATGATGCGACGGAATACGCGGAAGAAGCTCCGTATGCTGAACCTGAAGAAGCACTGAAATTCGTTTACGAAGAGTGAGGAGGGGGTTTAATCATGCCAGTAATGTCTTATATACAGGCAGTTACAACTGCTTTAAAAGAAGAAATGACACGAGATGAAAAAGTTTTTATACTAGGCGAGGATGTAGGAAAAAAAGGCGGTGTATTTCGTGCCACAGATGGGTTACATGAAGAATTCGGGGAATACCGGGTGTTGGATACACCACTTGCTGAATCTGCCATAGCAGGAGTCGGTATTGGAGCAGCCATGTATGGGATGCGGCCGGTAGCGGAGATGCAATTCGCTGACTTTATTATGCCCGCTGTGAATCAGATAATTTCCGAAGCGGCAAAAATTCGTTATCGCTCCAATAATGACTGGAATGCTCCGATTACTATACGCGCTCCGTATGGGGGTGGAGTTCATGGTGCACTATATCATTCCCAGTCGGTTGAATCTGTTTTTGCCAATCAGCCGGGACTGAAAATTGTAATGCCGTCTACACCGTATGATGCTAAAGGATTATTAAAAGCTTCCATTCGTGACAACGACCCGGTGCTTTTCTTTGAACATAAACGAGCTTACCGATTGTTGAAGGGAGAAGTTCCGGAGGATGATTACGTTCTTCCAATCGGTAAGGCCGATGTGAAACGGGAAGGATCGGATGTAACCATCATTACTTATGGTTTATGTGTCCATTTTGCACTACAGGCAGCAGAAAAACTGGCTGAAGAAGGAATTGACGCACATATTTTGGATTTAAGAACTGTTTATCCTCTAGACAAAGAAGCAATTATTGAAGCGGCAAAAAGAACTGGTAAAGTGCTACTAGTAACGGAAGATAATAAAGAAGGGAGCATTATTAGCGAGGTAGCAGCTATCATTGCAGAAAACTGTCTATTCGACTTAGATGCTCCCGTTCAACGACTGGCTGGGCCTGATGTCCCTGCAATGCCATACGCACCGCCAATGGAGAAGTATTTTATGGTGAATCCGGATAAAGTGGAAAAAGCAATACGCGAACTAGCAGAATTTTAAATGAAGGAAGGTGTTCAAAGTGGCAAAAGAAAAAATCAACATGCCTCAACTGGGTGAGAGTGTAACAGAAGGAACGATCGAGTCATGGCTTGTAAGTCCAGGAGATAAAGTTAATAAATACGATCCTATTGCTGAAGTTATGACAGACAAAGTAAATGCGGAAGTTCCTTCATCCTATACTGGGCTTATTAGTGAAATTGTAGCACAGGAAGGGGATACGATCGCTGTAGGCGAGTTAATGTGCTACATAGATACAGAAGATAGTTCAGGCGGTACTGCATCTGAAAAGGATAAAGACACCGGTGAGTTGGATGAGAAGCAAGCCGGTTCAGCAGAACAAAAGACAGCCGAGCCGGTGAACGAAGATCAATCAATGAAAAAGCGTTACTCACCTGCTGTATTAAGCATGGCCCAGGAAAATGACATTGATCTTGAACAGGTTAATGGTACTGGTCTTGGCGGCAGAATTACTAGAAAAGATATTGAAAAAATTATTGAAACCGGGAAAATTCCAAAAGCAGAAGAAGCAAAAGCACAGCCGGAACCTGCAGCTGAGGCACCATCCGTTCCAAAACCGGCAGCCTCAGAAGCACCGAAGCAAACAGCTCAAACCGGAGATGTGGAAATTCCGGTCACCGGTGTCCGCAAAATGATTGCCCAGAACATGGTACGTTCCAAACAGGAAATACCACATGCCTGGATGACAGTGGAAGTCGATGTAACCGACCTTGTTAATTTCAGAAATGGAATAAAAAATGACTTTAAGCAAAAAGAGGGATATAGCTTAACCTTCTTCTCCTTTTTCGTAAAAGCAGTGGCACAGGCGTTGAAAGAGTATCCTGAATTAAATAGTACATGGGCAGAAGATAAGATTATCCAGAAAAAAGACATAAATTTGTCCATTGCCGTAGCAAAAGATAATGAATTGTTTGTACCTGTTATCAAGCATGCCGATGAAAAAAGCATTAAGGGAATTGCACGTGATATAAATGAACTGGCAGCCAAAGCAAGAAATGGAAAATTAGCATCCGATGACATGCAAGGCGGTACATTTACAGTAAACAATACAGGTTCATTTGGTTCCGTTCAGTCTATGGGAGTAATTAACCATCCGCAGGCAGCCATTTTACAAGTTGAATCCATTGTGAAACGCCCTGTTATTTACAATGATATGTTCGCAGCGAGAGATATGGTCAATTTATGTTTGTCACTTGATCATCGGATTTTGGATGGGCTTGTTTGTGGAAAGTTTTTAAGCAGAGTAAAAGAAGTTCTGGAAAATATGAATAAAGATACGACAAATATTTACTGAATTTCACATTACGTGTAGACTTTTTAGTAATGAACCATAATGCCCTGTATATCTGTATAAAGAAATCAATATCAATAAATTGAAAAATATAATAAAAATTGATATGCTGAAATAGAGGTTTACTATACTTAGTCAAATAAGGGGCTGAAATATATATGGATTTCAACTTATTCATGAATGATGTTGTGGATGCAGCCAGAAAAGATATAACAGAAGCAGGTTATAGAGAGCTAACAACGCCTGACGAAGTTGATGAGGCACTGACACAAAAGGGTACCACTTTAGTAATGATTAATTCTACATGTGGCTGTGCTGGTGGAATCGCCCGTCCTGCAGCTGCAAATTCAATCCATTATGATAAAAGACCGGATCACCTGGTAACAGTATTTGCAGGCCAAGATGCCGAAGCTACTGAAAAAGCACGGGAATACTTTGAAGGATTTCCGCCTTCTTCACCATCATTTGCTTTTATGAAAGACGGTAAAATTGTGACAATGCTGGAGCGCCATGATATTGAAGGTTTCAATGCGATGGATGTAATGGATAAACTTCAGCAGGTTTTTGACGAACATTGTGAAGAAGTTTAAATAATGGTGAGGCTGTCTCTATGGAAATAGGTCAGCCTCCTTTTATTCAATGCTTGAATTGTAATACATAATCATTAAATGAAAGCATCAAACAGTATCATAACTACGACATTTTACTAGAAATTTATTAAGATTTTCGAAATTTAAACGTATACATTATATCGTATTTTTCCAGTGGAAAGAATAAAAAGACTGGCAGTTCCCAGTCTTTGTCATTTTTACTATATAAACATTGCTAAACCAGCAGTCAGAGATGATAGCAGCATTGCAATAATCATGATATAAATAATTATTCTCGTTCTACGTTCGCGTTTTGATGATTTTTTGGATGATGCCACAATTAAATCCTCCTTTAGTACAGCTTACTACTTGTATTCTATCGTGAAAATGAAAGATGAACAAGTATAAAAAGAAAAATAAGGAGAAATTCATGTAATCTTAATAGCATATGGAGGTAAAAACTAATGAGTGAGAGAGAAAAAAATCAGAAAAAAGCATGGGAAGATGCTGTTGATTCGGTAATTAAGCGCTTTCCAGAAAGAAAAGAAACATTCACAACCTCTTCAGCTATCGAGGTAGAACGGTTATATACCGGAAAGGAAGATAGTGAGAATGCTGAATATCCGGGGCAATATCCATACACAAGAGGAATACAGCCGACAATGTACCGGGGCAGATTCTGGACCATGCGGCAATATGCCGGTTTTGGCTCTGCTGTAGAAACCAATAAACGATTCCGTTATTTACTCGATCAAGGGCAAACAGGGCTTTCTGTTGCTTTTGATTTGCCTACCCAAATTGGATATGATTCAGACGACAGTATGGCGGAAGGGGAAGTAGGTAAAGTAGGCGTTGCCATAGATTCTCTAGATGATATGGAGAAACTGCTGGATCAGATTCCACTGGATAAAGTAAGCACATCCATGACGATAAACGCACCTGCATCCGTTTTATTATGTATGTACATAGCTGTTGGCGAAAAACAGGGTGTCCCTCTAGAGAAGCTTACGGGCACAATACAGAATGATATTTTAAAGGAATATATTGCTCGCGGTACATATATTTATCCGCCGAAGCCGTCGATGCGATTGATCACCAATATTTTTGAATACTGTCAAAAAAATGTTCCAAAATTTAACACGATCAGTATCTCCGGCTATCATATCCGGGAAGCTGGTTCTAATGCGGTTCAGGAAGCAGCATTCACCATTGCAAACGGAATGGCTTACGTTGATGCTGCTTTGGAATCGGGACTTGACATAGATTCATTTGCGCCAAGACTGGCTTTTTTCTTTAATGCACATAATAACTTTTTTGAAGAGGTGGCAAAATTCCGAGCCGCCAGAAGAATATGGGCAAAAATTATGAAAGAGCATTATCAAGCAAAGGATCCAAAAAGCTGGAAAATGCGTTTTCATACACAAACAGGCGGTTCTACATTAACTGCACAGCAGCCTGACAACAACATAGTAAGGGTCACATTACAGGCGCTGGCTGCAGTTATGGGAGGTACACAAAGTTTGCACACAAATTCACGCGATGAAGCTTTATCATTACCGACGGAAGACTCTGCCAGAATTGCACTTAGAACCCAGCAGATAATTGCCCATGAAAGCGGTGCAGCGGATACGATAGATCCATTAGGCGGCTCCCATTATGTGGAAGCACTAACCGATAAACTGGAAGAGGAAGTAAATGCCTACTTGGAACGAATTAAAGATATTGGCGGAGCAGTCCAGGCAGTAGAAGAAGGGTATATGCAGCGGGAAATTCACCAAAATGCCTATGAAATACAGAAGAACATTGAAAATGAAAAGGAAATCATCGTGGGGTTAAATAAATTTACACTGGATGAAGAAGTAGATCCGGATTTGTTAAAAGTGGATGAGACTTTAGAAAACGCACAAATACAAGGTATCAACAATATACGAAAAGAAAGAAATCAGGATAATGTAAATAATGCACTGGAAACACTCCGAAAAAATGCGAACAAACCTGATAGCAACTTGATTCCGTATATTTTGGATGCAGTTAAAGCTTATGCCACCATCGGAGAAATTTGTAATGTAATGCGTGAAGAATTCGGCGAGTACACAGGGATTTAAGGGGGATAATTATGGCAAAGATTCGAGTATTAGTAGCAAAACCGGGACTGGATGGTCACGATCGGGGGGCATTAGTCATTTCACAGGCATTGAGAGATCATGGCATGGAAGTAATATATACCGGACTGCGCCAATCACCGGCACAAATTGCGCAGGCAGCAGTTCAAGAAGACGTGGACGTTATTGGTTTATCCTCTTTATCAGGAGCACATAAATCGCTTTTTCCAAAAGTGATCGATGAACTGGCCAAGAAAAACGCGAGTGATATTCCGGTCGTTGGCGGCGGGGTTATACCGAGTGAAGATATTGCATTTTTACTTGAAAGCGGAGTTAAAAAGATTTTTACCAGCGGCGCTTCCACTCAAAGTTTAGCTAATTATATCGAGGAATTAATTGATCCAAAACAAGCATCGTTGCCTGCACCTGAGAAAATTTCCCATATCGGGATTGCAGTGGAGAGCATCGATGCTGCATTACCTTTTTACACCGACACCTTGGGATTAAAACTGGAGGGTGTTGAAAAGGTTGAATCTGAAGCAGTGAAAGTAGCCTTTCTAAAAATTGGTGAGACAAGGTTTGAATTATTGGAACCATTAAATGAAAACTCTCCTATTCAGCAATATATTAATAAAAAAGGAGAAGGAGTTCACCATATCGCTTTAGAAATCAATGATATAAACGAACGACTTAATAAGTTAAAATCTGAAGGTATAAAATTAATAAATGATAAACCAAAGCTGGGCGCTCACAATAGCCAGATAGCTTTTATTCATCCGAAAGCTGCAGGCGGTGTACTGTATGAATTATGTGAGCATGGCAGTGGAGGTGAGGAATAATGGATATATTTGATAAAATTAATGAACTATATGACAAGCGAAGAAAGGTAGAACTCGGCGGTGGGGATGAACGGATAGACAAGCAGCATGAAAAAGGAAAACTGACTGCAAGGGAACGGCTCGATTATCTGCTTGATGACGGGACTTTTGTTGAACTGAATCCATTTATTGAACACCGCGTTTCCGATTTCGGCATGAACAACAACTCCGCAAAAGGAGAAGGAGTTGTTACCGGATACGGAAAGATAGACGGGAAACCCGTTTATCTTTTTGCCCAGGACTTCACTGTATATGGTGGTGCCCTTGGTGAAATGCATGGGAAAAAAATAGCCGCAGTAATGGATTTGGCAGCAAAAAACAAAGTACCTTTTATCGGTTTAAATGATTCAGGGGGCGCCCGGATTCAGGAAGGTGTCTCCTCATTGGACGGGTATGGTCAAGTCTTTTACCGCAACTCGGTATATTCTGGCGTCATACCGCAAATTTCAGTCATTATGGGACCAAGCGCTGGTGGGGCGGTATATTCTCCGGCCATCACTGATTTTGTCATTATGGTGGAAAAAACATCACAAATGTTTATTACCGGGCCAAAGGTGATCGAAACAGTTACCGGGGAAAAAATAACATCTGAGGATTTGGGCGGTGCTGCTATTCACAATTCAAAAAGCGGAAATGCCCATATCAAAGCTGCAAATGAGGAAGAAGCATTGGATGCCGTTCGGAACCTGCTATCTTATTTACCGGCCCATTTTGAGGAAAAAACGGAAATGAAAGACGCACAACAAGAAGACGATGAACGTCCTGAACTCACGGAAATTGTCCCGTTTAATGCAAGAAGTCCCTATGACGTGAAAAAAGTGATTCAAGAGGTAGTGGACAAAGATAGCTTTTTTGAAATACATGAAAACTTTGCGAAAAACATTGTCGTTGGCTTTGCCAGAATAAAAGGAGAAACAGTCGGACTTGTATGTAATCAGCCAAAATACTTAGCAGGCGGGCTTGATATTAATTCAAGTGATAAAGCTGCCAGATTTATCCGTTTCTGTGATTCTTTTAATATCCCGCTCATTACCTTTGAAGATGTAACAGGATTTTTCCCAGGGATTAAACAGGAGCACGGCGGGATTATCCGACATGGTGCAAAGATTCTGTATGCTTATTCAGAGGCTACCGTGCCAAAAATAACGGTAATAACAAGAAAGGCTTATGGCGGTGCTTATGTTGCCCTGAACAGTAAATCGATTGGTGCTGACCTGGTTTATGCCTGGCCAAATGCAGAAATTGCGGTTATGGGACCGGAAGGGGCGGCAAATATTATATTTGCTAAAGAGATTGCAGAAAGTGAAAATCCAGAACAAACTCGACAGGAAAAAATTGACACATACCGTGAAAAGTTTGCAAATCCATACGTAGCTGCAGGACTTGGTATGGTCGATGATGTAATTGATCCAAGGGAAACACGGATCAAGCTTATTCAAGCGCTGGAAATGCTGTTTAATAAACAGGAGGATAGACCGAACAAAAAGCACGGTAATATCCCTTTATAATGAGGCACGTTACTTTTAAAAACGGAGGATTAGTTATGGCAGATGTGAATCAGGAAAGACTGATTGATGAATTCATAGAGCTCGTACAGATAGATTCGGAAACGAAGCATGAAACTGAGATTGCAAAGGTATTAACAGGTAAATTTACAAAACTTGGACTTGATGTAATAGAAGATAAAAGTAAAGAAAAAACTGGACATGGTGCCGGAAATTTAATTTGTACCTTAAAAGGAAATAAAAAAGATGCAGATCCAATTTATTTTACTTCACACATGGATACTGTGGTTCCTGGCAAAGGAATTAAGCCGATGATTAAAGATGGCTATATCACTTCGGATGGATCCACTATTTTGGGCGCGGATGATAAAGCGGGTATAGCCGCAATACTTGAAGCTATTCGAATAATTAAAGAGAACGAAGTAGACCATGCGGATATTCAGTTTATTATCACAGCCGGAGAAGAATCCGGGCTGGTCGGAGCTAAGGCATTAGATGCTTCACTTATAAATGCAGCATATGGCTATGCCTTAGACAGCAACGGAAAAGTCGGTGAAATTATCGTTGCAGCACCAACACAAGCAAAGCTTTGGACCATAATGAAAGGCAAGACAGCCCATGCCGGGGTCGCTCCGGAAAAGGGGGTTTCCGCCATTACACTTGCTGCAAAAGCAATTGCAAAAATGCCGCTTGGCCGTATCGATGAAGAAACCACTGCAAATATTGGCCGTTTTGAAGGCGGAAAACAAACAAATATCGTAGCAGATCATGTCGAAATCCTTGCTGAAGCCCGTTCACTGGATCCAAACAAAATGGACAAGCAGGTTCAAAAGATGAAAGAAGCCTTTGAACAAACAGCAGAAAGTTATGGAGGTTCGGCCGAAGTTACGGTTCAGCTTATGTATCCGGGGTATAAACAGAAAGCAGGTGATCACCTGGTCGAAGTGGCCAGTAGAGCGATAAAATCCATTGGCCGTGAAAGTAAACTGGTTAAAAGCGGAGGCGGAAGCGATGCTAATATTATCGCGGGTCATGGCATCCCAACCGTTAATTTAGCTGTTGGCTATGAGGAAATTCATACGACAAACGAAAGAATGCCCGTGGAAGAACTCGTAAAAATAACAGAATTGGTTACTGAAATTATCAAAGAAGCTGCAGGAAATTAATATGTTGTATATCCCTTTGTCGGCATCTGTAACAAAGGGATTTTTTGTTTTATGCTATAATGGGACTATAATCATCCTAATAAAGGGCGTCTTGTCATGAACCAGCAGAATACAAAGGGACCCAGAGTGATATTTCATATTGATATGAATAGTTTTTATGCTTCCGTTGAAATGGCCCATAATTCTAAATTGAAAGGAAAGCCTTTGGCAATAGCAGGGAACCCTGAAGAACGAAGGGGTATTATCGTTACAAGCAGCTATGAAGCAAGGGCAAAAGGAATCAAAACGACGATGAATTTGTGGGAAGCAAGAAAATTATGTCCTGAATTAATTGTTATGAGACCAAACTTTGATCGGTACAGAGCTGCTTCGAAGGAAATATTTAAAATGCTTTCTGAAATTACACCATTTGTACAGCCTGTTTCGATTGATGAAGGCTATATGGATGTAACAGAAAGTCTTATGTACGGAAATCCATTGGAAATTGCATATCAACTCCAGCAAAGTATTTTAAAAGAATTAGATCTCCCGTGCAGTATTGGCATTGCTCCTAATAAATTTCTTGCCAAAATGGCTTCTGATATGAAAAAACCAATGGGGATTACTGTAATGCGGAAAAGGGAAATACAAAAAATACTCTGGCCGCTCGCAGTTGAGGAAATGTATGGTGTCGGCGAAAAAACTGCAATCAAATTAAATAAGATCGGGATAAAAACAATTGGTGATCTGGCAAAAAAAGACGTTTATGACTTAAAACAGCTACTAGGCATAAATGGGGAACGTTTGCAGAATAGAGCGAACGGTATAGATCCAAGGGCAGTCGACCCGGATGCTATTTATGAATTTAAGAGTATTGGCAGTTCACAAACACTGCCCGCTGACACTGCAGATGACAGAGAAATTCAAAAATTAATGCAGGAGCTTAGTGAAAATGTCCAGAGGCGGTTAAAGAGGAAAGAGGCAGCAGGGAAAAGTGTCCAATTAATGATTCGGTTCCATGATCGCAAAACGATTACGAGAAGTAAAAAACTCGCAAGCTACATTGATACAAAAGAAGAAATACTTCACGTGGCCAATGAACTGCTTGAAACTCACTGGGATCATGAACCAATTCGGCTACTCGGGATTACGGTTCAGGATATAAATGAGAAACAGCATATCGGAAAGCAGCTGGATTTATTTACCTATGAACAAGAGCAGGATAAAGAGAAACTATACTTTGCGATTGAAGATTTAACAAAAAAATATGGAAAAAACCCTTTTAAACAATTGAAAAATGACGACTTTTCAGATGACCAGCCAAGGACTAGCTTTCAAAAAGACTTTTTGGATGATTTTAAAAAATAATTGCTGTTTTCGTATAGTTTGTTGCTATTCCACCCGCAACCCGAATACACTTCGCTTTTGAGGGCAGCAGATGAGACCCTGCAAGGGCGTTAGCCCGAGGATGCTCACCACTCC
This sequence comes from Virgibacillus oceani, assembly GCF_041521345.1. Taxonomy (GTDB): domain Bacteria; phylum Bacillota; class Bacilli; order Bacillales; family Amphibacillaceae; genus Virgibacillus_N; species Virgibacillus_N oceani_A. Next base: position 60,835 of record NZ_JBGOHB010000022.1, read on the forward strand.
CCTCAAGGAAAGCGAAGTATATTTCTGGAGCGAGTTTTAAGCGTTAATTATTATTGTGCGGATTTTCCTTGATAAAAATACATTTGTCCCAGCCTCGTTCCATACTCGGCGAATTCCGCTATTTCATTAATTTTTTAACGACGGATTGGGACAGCTTACCTCCGGGATAGCGAAATGGCAGATCGAATTTGGTCGTTTGTTTTAAAATACTCTTACTATGGGAAAACGTATCGAAGCTGGATTTTCCGTGATATGCGCCCATACCGCTGTTACCTATTCCACCAAATGGCAGGTGCGGGTTTGCCAGATGATAGAGCGTATCATTAATACTGCCACCGCCAAAAGATAAATATTGAATAACTTGTTGCTGTGTCTTCCCGTTTTCACCAAAGTAATAGAGTGCTAATGGCTTTTCTAAAAGTTTAAGTCTTTCTACAGCCTCTGCAATATCCTGAAAAGTGAAGACAGGCAAGATCGGACCGAAAATTTCTTCCTGCATGATCTCATCTTCCCAGGATACCGTATCTAGAATAGTAGGCTCAATCATCAGATACTCCCGGTCCACGCTGCCTCCGTGCAGAATAGAACCGCTATTCAAATAATTTTCAAGGCGGTCAAAATGGTTTTGATTTATAATTTGTACGTAGTCTTTATTTTTTAACGGTACTCTCCCGTAAAAAGACTTTATTTGTTTTTTCATCTCTTTCATAAGCTTAAATTTAACTCTATCATGAACGTAAAGAAAGTCAGGAGCTACACAGGTTTGACCGGCATTCGTAAATTTTCCCCAGACAATACGTTTAGCGGCAAGCTGGATATTGGCATCTTTATCAACAATGGCTGGACTCTTTCCTCCCAGTTCCAATGTCACAGGTGTAAGGTGTTTACTTGCTTCCTTCATAATTATTTTGCCAACAGGGGTGCTGCCGGTAAAAAATATATAATCAAAGCGCTGTTTCAGCAGCTTTTCACTTACATCCTTATCCCCTTGAACTACCTTTACAAAAGAGGGGTCGAAAGTTTCCTTTATCATTTCTTCTAAAATAATGGAAGTTGCCTTTGCATATTCGGAAGGTTTAATGATTGCACAGTTTCCTGCAGCTATGGCACCAATTAAAGGTGCCAGTGCAAGTTGCAAAGGATAATTCCATGGTGAAATGATCAAACAAACACCATAAGGTTCCTTAAAAATATAGTTTTTTGTTCCTTTATGCGTCAATGGCGCGTTAACTTTTTCCGGCTCCATCCACTCTCTAAGATGTTTTATGGCAAAATCAATCTCTGTGTAAAGAAGCCCCAGCTCTGTCGTTAATGTTTCATGCTTAGATTTGTTTAAATCAATTTTCAAGGCATCATAAATGTCTGTTTCATATTTTTTTAGCATTTTTTTCAGTGATTGCAATTTTTCTTTGCGAACAGAATATTCGATGGTATTGCCATTCAAGAAAAAAGATCGTTGATTATTGACTAATGTTTCCACTTCCTCCATGTCTACCTCTCCTCTTGTTTATGCAGTCTGTGTATTTCCATCTGAAGAAACTGTATCATGATAGATTTCTGTCTTTAAGTTTAGTGTAAAGCCAAGTTTGTAAACGACGTATCCTGGTTTATACATTAAACTGAAAGTAGTCGTCGGCAAGCTCTGTGTTGGGAAAAATATGTTTAGCTTCCTGTAATAGAGATTCGTTGTCCTCATTTTGATAGCGTGATGAAATATGCGTTAGTATAAGGTGTTTGCAATTGTTCTTTTTTGCGAGATCTGCTGCCTGGCTCGCAGTTGAGTGAAAATATTTATGTGCTAAAGCCCTGTTTTCATCATTAAATGTAGATTCATGCACAAGTATATCAGAATCCTTAACAAACGTGTTAAACGCCGCTGATGAACGTGTGTCACCTAAAATGGTAATAACTTTCCCCGATTTCGCAGGGCCAACCACATCTTTTCTATTAATAATTGTCCCATCTTCCAGCGTAACTTGCTCGTTTTCTTTTATTTGCTGATAGAGGGGGCCAGGCTGAATACCGATGTTTTTTAATTTCTCAACAAGTAACTTTCCTTGTTTATTCTTTTCCACGATTCGGAACCCGTAAGAGGGGATTTTATGATCCAGCTCTTTTGTATACACGGCAAATCTTTCATTTTCAAATAAAAGCCCTTCCCGTATTTCTTCTATTTCCAATGGGTATTTCAAATTTGTCCTGCTTAACCGAAGCGCTGTTTCTGTATATTCTTTAATCCCCTTTGGACCATAAATCGTTAATGTCTTTTCACCGCCTTGAAATGAACGGCTGCTTAATAACCCCGGCAAGCCGAAAATATGGTCTCCATGCAAATGGGTAATAAAAATCTTAGTTATTTTCCCCGGTTTTATAGATGTATGGAGAATTTGATGCTGTGTTGCTTCTCCACAATCGAACAGCCATATACTATTAAACTCCTGCAATAGTTTTAATGCAATAGATGATACATTTCTTTCCTTCGAAGGAATTCCTGCACCGGTACCAAGAAAAAAAAGTTCCATTTCTAGTCCTCCAAATCATTTACTTACATCCCCGTTTATACTGTCTGGGTGCTTTAAGCGTATCTTTTCTTCAACTTGAATACTTGTAGTAATCAATCTTACAGCTCCTGTTATCTTATTTAATGCTTGTTTTTACAATTTTATTTTAAAGTAGCTGAATAAAATATTATTGGTGAAAATAGTTTTGACATAAAACTCCTTCTAATAAGTAATTACTGTATGTAGTTTCGGATTGTCTGTGCTTTATCCGGGACATCTGTAAATATCCCTTCAACCTGATGTTTCAAACAGCGGATAATTCGTATTTTTCTATTTACAGTATAGACTCTAAGTGGGGTGTTTTTTTGTTTGCTTTCCTGTACGAGTGCTGTGTTTAAGAGCCTGTATTTCACATGTACGGCATTACCCCCTAGCCGTTGTGTATGATCTATTAAATTTTCGAGTCTTTTTGAGGTAAGAAAGGCAATTTCGATATCGGTATTATATCTTTTTAATCGTTTTATGCTGTTTGGATTAAATGTAGATATTGTGGTACGATTTAGTAACTGATAGTGATAAATCATTTCATAAACAATACTTTCCAAATGTTTATAGTCAATTTTATTATTTTTCAGCTCTATATTTAAATACAACGGTTTATTTTCAGCCCATTTGAGAAATTCATGTAACGAGAGAATACGAGTTCCTTTAAACTTTTGTGCGAACCAGCCCCCTGCATCAAGGTTTTTCAACTCTTTATAGGTGAGGTTTTTTACATATCCATTTCCATTTGTGGTCCTTTTCACATGCTCATCGTGAATTAAAACAGGAACATCATCTTTTGTCAGCTGTACATCCGTTTCAATTTCCTCCACCCCCATCTTATATGCTAGGTCAAAAGCGGGCATGGTGTTTTCAGGTGCGTATTTGCTGGCGCCGCGATGGGCGATTATTTTTGTTTTCAATACTTTCACCTCTTTTATGATTGTGATTTATTTATGGAAAAAAGTCAATTTTATTAGACACTCGACTGCTTTATGTTAGCGGAAGCTTTAGCACCGGAAAAGAGATTTGCATTTATACATGTAATTTATACCCATCAAGGAGGAATGACAATGAATGAATGGCAGACAAAGGATGAACTCACGGATCTATTATGTTCTCTTGTACAATGCCAGAGCATAACGGACTCAGAAGCAGAAATTGCAATGGCTGAAAATCTTCATTCCCTGCTGGTCCAGAAATCTTACTTTAAAACAAATCCAGACCATTTAAAACTTCACCCGCTTCATGATGGACGAAGACTTATTACAGCGCTCGTAAAATCTGCAGCCGATACAAAGGAAACAGTCATTTTATTAAGCCATTTTGATGTTGTCGGCGTGGAAGACTATGGATCTTTAAAAAACCTCGCATTCCAGCCAAAAGAGCTCACTGAAGAGATAAAAAACAGCATCGATCAAATGCCCAAGACAGTCCAGTATGACATGGAAAATGGTGACTGGTTATTTGGCAGGGGAACAATGGATATGAAAGCAGGTCTTACAATTCATCTCTCCATATTGGAAAAAGCAATGGATGGTCAGTTTGACGGCAACATTCTTTTGCTGAGTGTCCCGGATGAAGAAGTGAACTCGAAAGGGATGCTGGAAGCTTTGCCTGTACTCGATCAAATCAAAAAGGAGGAGGAGCTTACTTATAATGCATGTTTAAACAGCGAACCTTCCTTCAGCAAATACCCGGGTGATCCGAATTACTATATATATACTGGTTCGATTGGAAAAATACTGCCGGGTTTTTATTGTTATGGAAAAGAATCCCATGTAGGGGAACCTTTTTCCGGCATTAATCCAAATCTAATGAACAGTTTCCTGTCCCAGGAGATCGAACTTAATGAATCATTTATTGAAAAAATGGGGGATGAAGTAACGCCTCCGCCGGTCAGTTTAATGCAACGGGATTTAAAGGATGAATACTCTGTACAGACCCCACAGGCTGCAGTTTCCATGTATAATGTGCTGTATCTAAAACAAACAGTTAAAGAACTGAATGATAAATTACTAAAAGGTGCTGAAGAAGCAGCAAAAAAAGCAGACGCGTATGTACAGAAAAAAGCAGCTAGCTTTCAAAATAACGTCCCTGATTTTTCCTTCCCTGTTTCCAACGTGAAAGTTATGATGTTTGAAGAGTTGTATGCTGAATCCGTAAAGCAATACGGGGAGGAAGAAATAAAGCGCAGGCAAAACCTGCTCGTGAGTCAGCGGGATAAAGGGGATCGCGATTTTTCCACGCTGCTCGTACAGGATTTGGCTTCTTTGTGCAAGGACATAGCTCCGATGATTGTATTATTTTATAGTCCGCCGTTTTACCCTTCAGTATCATCTTACAATGATCCGTATATAAGAAATATAATCGATCATATACAGCAATATTCCAAAACCATGCATAATATTAACTTAACGGAAGCAGCGTATTTTACTGGTTTATCCGATTTAAGTTTTATTGGCACACCATCTGCTGAAAATAAGCTGGAGAAGCTTACAAATAATCTGCCGTTACAAAATAATGGCTTCGTTTTACCGGAAGATGTCATGGAACAACTGACAATGCCGGTACTGAATATCGGCCCGCTCGGAAAAGACCCCCATCAATGGACAGAACGGCTGGAGGTCACTTATAGTTTTAAATATCTGCCTGACATATTGAAAGAGACAATAGAACAATTGTTTCACCAGAAAAACTTGTAATGCTGGCAGGGTAGGAAGAGAGAATTTTACCTATCAGCAAAAAAACAAGATCTACAGAGATTTTAAGGCTTATCACTGCGGCGATAAGCCAGTTTTATTTCATGACAAATTTTTGAATCAGGTGTAAAATAACAGATGAACTGAATGAGCATTCACTTTTTGGGGGAACTTACATGAAAGATACAATCAGCCAGATTACTATCCCAACACCATTTGCTGTTGGGGACACACATATGTATTTATTAAAAGGAGACAGATTATCACTGATTGACGCAGGTACAAAAACGAGGGAAGCATGGGAAGCGTGCTTGCGGCAATTAAAAGAACTCGGTTATTATCCCACTGATATTGAACAAATTATTTTGACGCATCACCATCCGGATCATATTGGTTTAATTGAACAATTTCCTCGTGCGGAAAGTATTATTGCCCATAAAAATGTGGATTTGTGGCTAACGAGAAATGAACTTTTTTTCCAGCGGTACATAGATTTTTTAAAATATTTTTTTGTTGCCGGTGGGATACCGGAATATTTGCACGGATTTCTTGATCATATTCGCAAGCCATTGGAATTTTCCGGAAAAGGAAAACTGACTTCCGTACTTGAAGAAGGTGATTATTTACCGGGACATGAAGATTGGAAGGTCATTGAAACAACAGGGCATGCGCAAAGCCATTTATCATTTTTTAGAGAAGGTGACGGCGTGTTTATTGCAGGGGATCATTTATTGTATCACATTTCACCCAACCCGTTATTGGAGCCACCTGCCGACCCGGCAAAGGAACGCCCAAAACCCATGCTGGATTATCGAAACAACTTAAAAAAATGTTTACAGTTAGGGATTAATACTGTTTTTCCTGGGCATGGGGAGGTTTTCAACAAACCTGAAAAGATTATACCAAAACGTTTCATAAGCCAGGAAAAACGTGCCGACAAGGTATTTTAATTGCTGAACAAAAAGTCCCAAACACCTTTTGAGATTTGTCATGAGATTTTTCCGTCCCAATATGAAAAACAAATTGACTTAACTATGTCAGAGACGATCGGGCAGCTAGACTATCTGGAGGATGAAGGACTAATTGGAAAAACGATGGAGGGTAAATTGTTATACTACTATGCGAAGTAGTTGAAGTTTTTAAACCCTCTTTGCATTAAGTAATCAGGAGATGACGGAAGAGGCCGTCATCTCCTGATGATGCAATGCTATCGATGCTGCTCATATTTGTTAAGTTGGGTGATTTGCTGCAGCTGTACGTATGTTTCATTGTCCAACGGATTTTCAAAATCACCTATGATATTTTCCTGTAATTGTTCTTCTGAACTCGCACCAAAAACCGCAGTGGCTAAAGCGGGATGTTTAAGAACATATTTTAATGAAAGTTCGTTTAAATCGTTTGCTCCTAGACTTTTTAATTTATTATATACACTTCTCAACTCCTCTTGAGTATACTCTAAAAATCCCTCTTTCCCTTTGTTTTCTATGATCAAAGGAGCATGATTGCTTAACATTCCTTTTGCTAAAGGTCCCCGAGCAAGGACACTAATGCTGTTGGCATGCAGGAGATCCAGCATTTCTTCTTCCGGTCTCCTGTCAAGCAGGCTGTACTGCATCATAACCGCATCTATATTTGATTTATTTATATATTCCCGAATAACATTGGGGCGAATGGAGGAGATCCCGTAGGCGCGAATGATTCCTTCTTTTTTTAAATCTTCAAAAGCAGCAATGGATTCATCTATGTTATCCTCTATTGTTCCCCCGTGGAGAAGATAGAGATCGATATAATCCGTCTGCAGCCGACTCAGACTATCCTTTATACCATTTTTTATATGTTTTTCTGACGGATCCCAATACCAGCCTCTTTTATCTTTATTAAAATGATTGCCAACCTTTGTTGTTAATATCATATCCTTTCTTCTTGAATTGATCGCCTCACCAACGATCTCCTCATTCAATCCAAAATCGTATAAATCAGCTGTATCAAGGTGGTTAATGCCTTTTTCCAAGGATTTTTCAATAATATTAGCAGCTATTTTCTTGTCAGTTCCAAGAGACATGCAGCCAAGCGTTAATGCACTGACGTAAATATCCGACTTTCCCAATTGATTTTTTATCATAAGTTAAGAGCCTCCATTACATTTTTTAGCTTGTTCTTATTGTAAGAATACCAGCTCTGTTTTACAACTATTTCACAACAGGCTAAGGTGGTGTAAAATGGATAGACACAGCAAAAAACATAAAGGAGAAAATGTATGCGGAAATTTGAAGAGAAAACAATAACTACCGAAAAAATTTATGATGGGAAAATTATTGATGTGCAAATAGATGAGGTTGAATTATCAAATGGCAAGAAAGCGAAAAGAGAACTGGTGAGTCATCCGGGAGCTGTTGCTGTAATACCTATTACGAAAGATAATAAAATTGTACTTGTGGAACAGTATAGAAAGCCGTTGGAAAAATCGATTATTGAAATCCCTGCGGGGAAAGTGGAAAAGGGAGAACAGCCGGAACTGACTGCTTTACGCGAATTGGAAGAGGAAACAGGGTACACAGCGCGCGAGCTGTCATTTGTTACTTCTTTTTATACTTCACCCGGCTTCGCAGATGAACTCATGCAAATTTTCATTACGGATGAATTAGAGCAACTGGAATCACCAGTTGAAAAAGACGAAGACGAGTTCATTGAAGTATTGGAGCTCTCATTGGATGAAGCGAAGCAGTTAGTGGAAGAAAAAAGAATACATGATGCAAAAACAAATTATGCCATACTTTATTTACATGCACTGGAGCGAAAATAGATGCTGCATACTTATTTTGCCGACATGCATATCCATATTGGCAGGGATATGCATGGTAACCCAGTGAAAATTACAGGTGCGAAAAGCCTAACATTAACTAATATATTAAAAGAAGCCAGCCGTACGAAAGGTATTGAATTAATCGGTGTGATTGATTGTCATGCCCCTAATGTGCAAGCGGAAATTATTCAGCTGATTAAAGAGAAAAAAGCCTATGAATTGGAAGACGGCGGGATTAAATTTGAAAATATTACACTTTTACTAGGCTCGGAAATCGAAATTTATGATGAAGCTTGTCTTGGGCCAATCCATGTTTTATGCTTTTTCCCCACGCTAAATAAGACAGCAGCTTTTACGGAATGGTTAAAAGACAAAATGAAAAATATTAATTTGAGTTCACAGCGATATTATGGCACTGGAAAAGAACTGCAATATAAAGTGAAGGAGCTGGAGGGGATTTTTATTCCTGCCCATGTATTTACTCCTTTTAAAAGCCTCTACGGGAAGGGTGTAAAAGAATCATTGCGGGAAGTGTTAGATCCCGATTTAATTGATGCAGTGGAACTGGGTTTAAGCTCGGATACTTTCATGGCAGACCAGATAAGTGAATTGCATGATTATTCATTTGTTACCAATTCTGATGCCCATTCCCTTGGGAAAATAGCAAGAGAATACCAACAGATTTACATGAAGGAGGCATCATTCAAAGAATTTGAATGGGCTTTGCATCAAGTAGATGGCCGAAAAATTGTTAATAACTTCGGAATGAATCCAAAGCTTGGAAAATACCATACTACTGTATGCAATCAATGCTTTGAACCATTAACTTCAGATACAGTGGAATGCCCGGTGTGCCATTCCCGAAAAATTATTAAAGGTGTTTCCGAACGTATTCTGGAATTAAAAGATATTGCTACTGATAACTCGAAAAACAGACCGCCCTATTTATATCAGGTACCTTTGGAATATTTGCCGTCACTAGGACCGAAAACATTTGAAAAACTATTAACCCGCTTTGGAACGGAAATGAAAGTGCTGCATGAAATCCCTTTGGAAGAAATGAAAAAAATAGTACCCGAAAAACTAGCAGTATCTATCATTCAAATGAGAGAAGGAGAGCTGTCAATTATAGCAGGCGGTGGCGGTAAATACGGCAAAGTCAGTCCGTAATGAAATACGCCGTAAAAAAAGATAGCGTATTTAGCATTATTCCTCCGGTCATTTCATAGATTCTAATGAGAGTATGATCTATGAAACGGGGGAAGCAGATGTATACTAATAGAACATTAATCATGAATCATATAAAAGAACATAGCACCATCTATATATTTATGACCATTTTATTTCTAACCGGGATTATTTTTGGAGCTATACTGGTAAATAGTATGAATTTCGTACAAAAACAGGATTTGTTTTTTTATTTGGAACAATTTTTCGGACAAATTACAGATAATCAAACAATGGAGAGCCATGCTATTTTAAAGGACAGCTTTTTGTTCCATATAAAGTATTTAGTATTGATTTTCGTATTGGGTCTGTCCGTGATCGGTCTTCCATTTGTGTGGATCCTGCTTTTTATTAAGGGGTTAGTGGTCGGGTTTTCGGTTGGTTTTTTAGTGAATCAATTGGGGTTTAACGGTCTATTGATTGCAGCTGTTTCAATTGCTCCGCAAAATATATTGATCATACCAATCTATATTACAGCCGGAAGCCTGTCCATGGTTTTTTCATTAAAACTTTTACAAAAGTTATTTAGTCAAAAAGTCTCCCAGCCTGTATTTCAGCATTTCAGCAAATACATTATTATATTTTTATTTTTACTGGTTTTTTCCTTTGTTGCTGCACTGTTGGAATCATATTTGGCGAATGAAGCGATGGAATTAATGATTAAATCATTTTACCAATAATAAAAATTAGATTATAATTATTATAAATACAATGTAATAATGATAATATACTTTGACACAATTTTCTCAGATGCATATAATAAAGATGGGATATGAGGGAGGGAGTCTGCCGTGGAACATCGAATTGACCGGATAAAAAAGCAGCTTCATGCGCAAAGCTATAAGCTGACGCCTCAAAGAGAAGCGACATTAAGGGTTTTGTTGGAGCGTGAAGAAGACCATTTGAGCGCAGAGGATGTTTACCTGCTCGTAAAAGAAAAAGCACCGGAAATTGGTTTGGCTACAGTTTACCGGACATTGGAATTACTGTCAGAATTAAAAATTGTTGATAAGATTAATTTTGGTGATGGTGTTTCCCGTTATGATCTTCGTAAAGAGGGTGCAGAACACTTTCATCATCATCTAGTATGTATTGAATGCGGATCCGTAGAAGAGATCATCGATGATTTATTGCAAGATGTAGAAAAAATAGTACAGTCAGAATGGGGCTTTCAAGTAAAAGACCATAGATTAACTTTCCATGGTATATGTAAACAGTGTCAGGAAGTTACAGTGAAAGTGACATAAGGAGAAACCTTTTTTCTTTGGAAGAAAGGTTTTTTCATCGTATAGGAAATTATAAAATATGTGAGCTGTGGACAAATTGGTAATGTAATTTAGCCACGGCCAGCTCCAGCGACTAGCGGACTTCCTTCACCTCGGGCCTGCAGGATGCAGGTCAGTTCGGTGTTGCGACATGAGGTTTTGGTGGGGCGAGGAACTACTGTACCGTAGTCCCAGGAAGTCGCGTTTTTAACCGAACATCCTCCCTATAAGTAAACATCGGCTCCTTACGGGTAAAGGAAGGCCGACTAACTACGGCCTTGCCGGTCAACATCGGCATACCCCCGATGCGGGGACATGTTTCCTTTATCTCCTACGGCAGGAATGATCAGCTAAAACCGCCTCTTTGCGAGGCAACGCCGATCCACCTGGCATGGCCGATCTTTACGGTGGGGCGAGGAACCACTGTACCGTAGCCCCAAGGCACAGTCCGTACGTCGCTAAACGGGCGCTTCCGCATTAGTTCTTACGGAGTCTATACTGTACATCAAATCTGTTTGCATCATAAGCAAACGAAATTATACTAATATTACAGGTTTATTCCTTTCATCGTGTAAAACATAAATACATATAGCATCTATCTTTATGGAAAGTTTGCCTGTTTCATGTATAATGTGATTATTTTATGGCATATCTTGTACTAAGACTTGAAGGATACAAGAGGGGATATGTCTATGAAACGAATAGCATGGGACACATTAAAAGTTTTTATTATATTTATCGCTTGTACATTTTTATTTTATTTTGGACTGCGGGCAATGCACGCAGAGTACGAAAATTTTCACAAGTACGACCCTCCGGAAGGACCAGCTGTAAAGGTGTTTCAGGAGGAACAAAGTTTTATCGATCGGATAAACTTATTTTTTCGTCTGGGAGAGTAAAACATGCTAACAACTTCTGTGGAAGATTTCTTCCATTATTTATTGATAGAAAGAGGATTGTCCGAAAATACATTGATTTCCTATAAACGGGATTTGAAACAGTATACTATTTATATTGATAAAACTGCCCAAAAGTCTGAATGGGAATATGTTACACGAAATGATATTGTTCATTTTCTTCATAGCGTAAAAGATAGCGGTAAATCAGCAGCGACCATCTCTCGTAATATTTCTTCCATTCGTGCTTTTCACCAATTTTTAATTCGGGAACAGCTTGTTACGAGTGATGCAAGCTTGCATTTGGAAATTCCTAAAAAAGAAAGGAAACTTCCGGATATTTTGTCAGTAGCTGAAGTGGACAAGTTACTTTCCGTAAAGGGCACATCACCACTGCATACTCGGAATACGGCTATGCTTGAGCTTTTATATGCTACTGGCCTTAGGGTCAGTGAACTAATTACTTTAAAGGTTAGTGACCTTCATTTAACAATGGGATTTGTCCAATGTTTTGGAAAAGGATCTAAAGAAAGAATTGTACCACTTGGGGATACGGCAAAAAATGCAGTGGAAGAGTATTTAAATAATACCAGAAATAAGTTACTGAAAAACAACAGGGACAGCCAAGTTCTCTTTGTAAACCATCATGGAAATCAATTAACTAGACAAGGATTTTGGAAAGTGTTAAAACGTGTTTCGACAGATGCTGGAATTACGAAAGCAATTACACCACACACATTAAGGCATTCTTTTGCTACACATCTCTTGGAAAACGGTGCAGATCTCAGGATCGTACAAGAAATGCTGGGGCATGAGGATATTGCAACCACACAAATATATACCCATGTTACAAAGGGAAGATTAAAAGATATATATAATTCATATCATCCGCGTGCATAATAATTGCAAGAAAAGCTTATTTACATAATGAAAAATCAGGATTTCTAACGTTGTCTGATATTTTATAACTCGTAAACAGACATACAGACAAGTAAATTCGGGAAAACAAACAGTGGGAGGGATGCACATTGAACTATACATTTAAAAGAGTTTTCCTTATTGTAATGGACTCTGTAGGAATTGGAGAAGCTCCGGATGCAGACGAATTTAATGATAAGGGTGCAGATACGTTAGGTCATATTGCAAAGTATATAAATGGACTGCATATGCCAAATATAGGTGAACTAGGCCTGAGTAATATCAGGGAAATAGATGGAATTGAAAAAGCAGAAAATCCGAAGGCCCATTACACAAAAATGCAGGAAGCATCCAATGGAAAAGATACGATGACAGGTCACTGGGAAATTATGGGTTTGCATGTTGAACAGCCGTTTCGAACATTTCCGAACGGGTTTCCTGACGAATTAATAAAAGAACTGGAAGAACGGACAGGCCGTAAAATAATCGGGAATAAGCCTGCTTCCGGAACGGCAATATTGGATGAATTAGGCAAGGAGCATATGGAAACAGGCAGCTTAATTGTTTATACTTCCGCAGACTCCGTGCTGCAAATTGCCGCCCATGAAGAAATCGTACCGTTGGATGAGCAATACAGGATATGTGAAATAGCTCGTGAGTTGACGCTTGATGAAAAATATATGGTAGGCAGAGTTATCGCCCGTCCATTTATAGGGGAGCCTGGAGCATTTCAGCGTACATCCAATAGACATGATTATGCATTAAAGCCATTTGGACGAACTGTAATGAACGAACTAAAAGATGCTAATTTTAATGTAATCGCACTTGGAAAAATATCCGATATTTATGATGGAGAAGGGGTAACAGAAGCGTTAAGAACAATCGATAATGAAGATGGCATGACAAAAATAGTTGAGTCGATGGATAAAGACTTTACCGGTATCAGTTTTTTGAACCTTGTTGACTTCGATGCTAAATTCGGCCATCGCAGAGATTCCGAAGGTTATGCGAAAGCATTGGAAGCTTTCGATAAAAGACTGCCGGAGGTACTGAATAAGCTGGGAGAGGATGATTTATTAATCCTCACGGCAGACCACGGCAATGATCCGGTTCATCACGGGACAGACCATACAAGGGAATATGCACCCCTGCTTATTTTTCATACAGGGATTGTTACCGGAAAAGAATTACCTGTCCGAAAAACATTTGCAGATATTGGGGAAACCATCGCCGATAATTTTCAGGTGAAAAGTCCAAATTTTGGTGTCAGCTTTTTGGATGAAATCAATTAAAATGGGAGTGTAGTTTAAGTGAAAGAATATATATTAGAGGCAACTTCATTTATTAATAAAAGCTTGGATAAATCACCTGAAATAGGTCTCATCCTGGGTTCAGGCCTTGGTGTACTAGGGGATGAACTTGAAGAGGCAATAACCATTCCCTATAGTGAAATACCTCATTTTCCCACCTCCACTGTAAGCGGACATAAAGGACAGCTGATCATTGGGACGTTAGAAGGAAAAACGGTTATTACTATGCAGGGACGCTTTCATTATTATGAAGGATACACTTTACAGCAGGTTACTTTTCCGGTCAGAGTGATGAAGCAGCTTGGTATCGAATCTATTATTGTTACTAATGCTGCGGGCGGGATCAATGAAAATTTTAGCGCAGGTAATTTAATGATTATATCAGATCACATAAATAATTTAGGAGATAATCCATTATTGGGGAAAAATGATGAGACACTTGGGGAACGTTTTCCTGATATGTCAAAAGCATACGATCCTGATCTTATCCGGCATGCGACAGCATGTGCCAAAGAACTCAACTTACCAATTCAAAAGGGTGTTTATGCAGCAAACAGCGGGCCGACATATGAAACACCATCAGAAGTTAAAATGCTCAGAACATGGGGTGCAGACGCGGTTGGTATGTCTACCGTTCCTGAGGTAATTGTTGCAAGACATGCTGGTTTGAGGGTTTTAGGCATCTCTTGTATTTCCAATATGGCAGCTGGCATATTGGATCAACCCTTAACCCATAAAGAAGTTATGGAAACAACAGAGCGAGTAAGAGAAGACTTTCTATTATTTATAAAAAGAATAATAAAAACATGATCGGAATAACTGACAAAAGGTGATTGATGATAAATGAGAATGTATGACATTATTGAAAAGAAAAGAGACGGTTTTGCCTTATCAGAAGACGAAATCAATTTCTTTATAAACGGATATACCAAAGGAGACATTCCGGACTATCAAATAAGTGCCTTATTAATGGCCATTTATTTTCAAGACATGGAAGATAAAGAAAGTGCCAGCTTAACTTCTGCGATGGCAGATTCTGGAGAAATAATAGATCTTTCTGCTATTCAGGGAATAAAAGTGGATAAACATTCAACAGGCGGGGTCGGCGATACTACTACACTTATACTTGCTCCCCTGGTTGCTTCACTTGACGTACCCGTAGCGAAAATGAGTGGACGGGGACTTGGACATACCGGCGGAACCATTGATAAACTTGAAGCAATCCATGGTTTCCACACCGAAATAACAAAACAGGATTTTATTGAACTCGTAAATAAAAACAAAGTAGCAGTTATTGGACAATCAGGCAATCTGACGCCGGCCGATAAAAAGTTGTACAGTTTAAGGGATGTAACTGCCACAGTAAATTCCATACCCCTCATCGCCAGTTCAATTATGAGTAAAAAAATTGCTTCCGGAGCCGATGCAATTGTCCTTGATGTTAAAAAAGGTGCTGGAGCTTTTATGAAAGAGCCGGAAGATGCAAGAAAGCTTGCCGAAACGATGGTTTCGATTGGAAACAGGGTTGGAAGAAAAACAATGGCTGTTATTTCTGATATGAGCCAGCCGCTGGGCAATGCAATCGGCAACGCTTTAGAAGTTAAAGAGGCAATAGAAACATTAAAAGGAAAGGGTCCGGAAGACTTAACAGAAATTTGCCTCGCATTGGGCAGTCAAATGGTTGTATTAGCTAATAAAGCAAACAATTTAGAAGAAGCCAAGCAGAGGTTGAAAGACAACCTGCACAATGGTAAAGCGATAGATAAATTTAAACAGTTCCTCGAATCACAAGGAGGAAACAATGCTGTAGCAGATAATCCGGCATTACTCCCGCAGGCTGAATATAAAGTAGACTTGCCTGCTAAAGCATCAGGAAGAATTGCATCGATGGAAGCTGATGATATCGGTACTGCAGCTATGATGCTTGGAGCAGGCAGAACAACAAAAGAAGCACAAATTGATCTGTCAGTTGGCATTGTCCTGCATAAAAAGATTGGGGATGATGTCAAAAAAGGGGAACCGATGCTGACAATATACAGCAATAATGAATCTGTAGAAAATGTCAAAGAAAAATTGTACGAAAGTATTTCTATATCGGACAAACCGGTTGAGATACCGGAATTAATATACGACTCCATTTTATATCGATAATGAGGCTGAGACAGAACCTGAAGAAACATTGAAAAGGCGAACAATCTACTACGGTAGCTCCGGAATTATACGTAGACTCCTACCATGAAAATAAAGTTCTAAAATAAGGAATAAATGTCAATACTAAAGTAGACGCAGCTCATTCATTTTTTTAAAAGGAGTGCGCCATCACTCAAAATCTATAGGAATATGGCGATATGGTT
>NZ_JBGOHB010000023.1:0-75295 GCF_041521345.1 Virgibacillus oceani
CATTCCTTGTCTGGTAGCAATAGCGGAGAGGTCACACCTGTTCCCATGCCGAACACAGAAGTTAAGCTCTCCAGCGCCGATGGTAGTTGGGGCCTTGCCCCTGCAAGAGTAGGACGCCGCCAGGCTGAAAAACCAGGTTACGATAAAAATCGTAACCTGGTTTTTTGTTGGAGAAGGAAATCCTTATTTCGGTGCTGTTATTTTCGCTCAATCTTCAAATTCCAAAATCTGCTGTACTCGTTCTGGATAATCTGTAATTATTCCATCAATGTTATATTTTAATACCTCGTGTACATTCCGCTCACTATTTACGGTCCATACCCAAACTTCCCTGTTCAGCTGATGGGCATTTTCAATAAAACGGGATGTGAGCATATTCTGCCGGATTGTATAAAAATCTATATCCAGATTACTTAGATTACCCATGGCCAAAAACAAAACCTGGCCAATTTTAATTTCTTCATTTTTGGCACGCACTTCTTGCAGTAAATCATAATTAAAGGATTGCACATATGTCTGATCAACGGCATCATATTTCTCGAGTAGGCGGACTATTTCATCTGTAAATTCATCTTTTCTATTATAGGATTTTAAATCCAGAATTAAGAGCGTGTCATTCTCAGTCACTTTTTCCAGTACTTGTTCCATTGTAGGGATCCGTTCTCCGGTAAAAGATTCATCGTAGAGGATGCCAATGTCGATTTCAGCTACTTCTTCATACGTCATATCCTTAATACTGGCGTGTACCCCTGCTGTTCGTTGCAAGTCATCGTCATGATTTAGCACAATAACACCATCTTTTGTCATCATAATATCTATTTCAATAGCATTGACCCCTTTATCAAGGGCTGAACGAATACTGCTCATTGAGTTTTCCGGCGCATGCATCAAATCCCCGCGGTGACTGGCAACTGCAACATCCCATTTTAAATAAACAATGGCCTCACTAACCGAATAGTTGATAAAAAATATTCCTGATACAAGAATGGCAGCAAAGAAAACTACTGCTTTTTTTCGCTTATTAAAAAAACGCTCTGCCGACAGTTCGATTGTACTTAATCGCTGGTTTGCTTGAATGGATAATTGATCTTGCACCGTCGCCCCCTTAACAACCTGAGAATGATAATACCAACGGGTTAAGATAATGATATTTATTGGGATTAAAAACAAAGAACCAATCATTGCTGTATAACTGGATAGGGTCAAGATGTACTCACTGATAAAATGACCGACCGCTAGTGAGTCAATGAAGACAGCTATGTAGGAAATGATTCGCATAAATAAAAACCCGGCAGTAAAAATAATGAGATTAGCCAAAAACAAATAAAATACGAGTTTAAATTGATTGCTTCGTGTTGCTTTCCAGCTTTTTTTCAACGCTTGCCATATGGTAGAGTCTTCGATAAAAATGAAATGAAGAGTAAAGATCCAGCGAATAGCTGCATACCCAATCACAAACATGATTCCAATATAGACAGCCGTGGATACAGCTGATTCATAAAATATGCTTGTAAGAAAAATAGTTATATTGACATCCAGGATTGGCGGCAATGTTGTCGAGTCGATAAAAGGGATGATGAAAACCAGTAAAAGTATAAGTTGAAATACGCCGATACCAAGAAGTTTTGGCAGCTTTTTCAGGGTGGTCACCAGGGCCTCTGTTATAAGGACTGATTTTTTAAAATATCTTTTTTGACTTATTGTAATGAGGACGCCAAACTCAACAAATAAAATGGCAACAGCCAAGAAAGTAAATAAAAGAAAGCTGAGCATGACAGGAAAACTCATGCCGAATTTATAAACTTCGGCATTTAATAAAGAGCCCACACCAACTATGGATAAAAGTTTGTTAAAAATATATGTAAGAAGCGGCACGAATAGAAAGCTTGCCAGCATCGTATAAATGATCTCAAAGGATAAATAATTTTTATAGGAAGATGTAAAATCGCGTAAGCTCTCTTTGAAAATAGAATACATTTAATCAGCCTTTTCTACCGTGGTTTGATTTGTTTTATTTTATCAGATATGTGGAAACTATCCTATTTATAAGGGGCAATCTGCATAGAGGTTATTATTTTGAAAATTTTTGTTTTCCGGTAGAATAAAGAAAGGGAGGTGGGGAATTTAGATATTATAGAACAAGTAATTACCGAAGATTTTATCACGATGGTTATTCGTATTTTAATTGCGCTGGTGCTATCCGGAATTATCGGGTTTGAAAGGGAAGTAAAAAGACATTTTGCCGGTTTTCGTACACATATTCTCGTTGGTGTCGGAGCATGCCTTATGATGCTTTTATCCATATATGGATTTGAAGCATTTATTGAAGCTTATGATAATGTGCGCTTTGACCCTGCCCGTATTCCTTCTTATGTAATCAGCGGGATTGGGTTTCTTGGAGCAGGGACGATTATTGTGTATGGGGGAACCATTCGCGGGCTGACGACAGCTGCCTCCATTTGGGCAGTGGCGGGAATTGGTCTCGTTGTAGGAGCCGGGATGTACGCTGCAGCAGTGTTTACTACATTGGTCATTCTAATCAGCTTAATCTTTCTGAACAACTTTGAGAATTTATTTATCCACAAAAAGAAAAGGAGTACAGCTGGAACAGTTTTTGAAATAACAGGACGTCAAGATCTGAAAATTGGTGATATAACAGCAAGCTTTGAAAAAAGGAAAGTGATGATAACTAATATTGAAATCTCAAAGACTGAAAATAACACGAAGCATATTTTTATAAAAGTAGAAGAAATATCTGAAGCGGAACGTGTTGCAATATTTGAGGAAATCTCGAATATGGAAAATGTCAAAACAATCTCGGATAAAAAATAACACTTCGTGAAAATTGTTAGAACTGGGTTAGAGAAAATATTCTCTAACCCGGTAATCTATTTTGAAAATGGTGTACTGTTTTCTTATCAAATTTTCCTGCAATATCTAGCGTGAAAGGAAGGGGTATATTGCAACGGTTATTCGAAAAAACTTTAAAGCAAATTCAAGAGGATAGTACAGTTCAATCTATTCAGCCAGTATCTGGCGGAGATATTAACGAAGCCTATTACGTTCGATCTGAAAACCGGGCATTTTTTGTAAAATTGAATCGGTCAGTAAATATGGCCTTTTTTGAATCTGAAAAAAAGGGGCTCGAAAGGTTGAGGCAAACAAATACAATACATGTGCCAAACGTATATGGGATTTATACTGATGAATATAATAAGCTACCGATGTTATGGATGGAATGGATCACTGGAGAAAAAAGCAAATCTACGGATGATTTGTTAGGAGAAAGACTGGCGGCCATGCACCAGACAAAAGGAAAAGCATTTGGTTTGGATGGAAAAAGTTTTATTGGAAAACTGGAACAAGATAATCAAATGGTGGATAGTTGGCTTTCCTATTACCGTGATTATCGCTTAGCCGGGCAATTAGAGATTGGGATTAATCGTAAGACAGTAACGGGAAAAAGGCAAGAAATGCTAAAGGCATTAATGGAGCGAATCAATCGATGGATTCCGGAAAAACCACTTCCAAGTTTGTTGCACGGGGATCTTTGGGGAGGAAATTGGATGGTTGGAGAAGAGGGGAATCCCTATTTGATTGACCCGTCGATATTATATGGGGATCATGAATTTGAAATCGCTTTTACAGAGCTGTTTGGAGGGTTTTCCCAACGATTTTATGATTCCTATACTTCTGTTTTTCCATTGTTTGATACATATTACGATAAAAAGCCGCTATATCAATTATATTTTCTGCTTGTCCATTTAAATATGTTTGGTGAATCTTACGGACCATCGGTAGATCGTATTCTACAAAGGTATACAGGTTAGCCTGAAGATCTTTTCTTCAGGGTGCATCTATTTTATCGTCAGTATTCTCGGTTGTACGCATGTAATATACTCGAGGAAGCTTGTAATAGATCCAAATGTCCTGAATCATAGAGCCCCCCACAAATAAAAGGATTTGCCAGTCGATATTTCTCATTTCATCCCTCCCTCTTATATTTCTATACAAAAGAGGGTTTGTCTTATTACAGCTGGCGAGGTTTCTTCGTCTTAAAACCCGGTAATTGTCTCTCCGCGCACAGGTTCTTCCCCATCTTCAAACTTTATCCGAATAGAGGCGGCATTTTCCCAGTCAGGGCTATCGGCAACATGAAAGTGAATATGCGGTTCGCTGGAATTTCCGGAGTTTCCGGCCAATCCGACTAATTCACCTGCAGTTACATTGTCTCCTTCACTTACTTGAAGACTGCCTTCTTTTAAGTGGCCAATAACGCTGTATTCATCGTTATCATGTTCTATGATGACATGGTTGCCGAGGAGCTGCTCCTCGTTTGTGTCAACGTTTGGTGTATTATCAGCAATATTATTTTCTGCAGACACGATGAGCCCATCTAAAGGGGCAGCCACTTCTTTCCCGAATGCAAAATAGCTCTCGTTATCTTGCAGGTCTCCGTCGAATGTGGCATCACCTTCCATCATAAGCAAGTCATAAGCATATCGCTGGTTTTCCAAAGAATAGTGATAATTAACAAGCTCATTCGTACCTCCCCAGAATGTATACCATGCTTCAGTTATGGGCATCCGGTATGTATTTTCCGTGTAATTTTCATCACTTTCCGGGAAATCAGAAATGGGCATAAGTTGCAGTCCCTCGATCGTCAGGTCGTCTGCAAAGTAACTTCGGATCCCTTTGTCTCCCTGGTTACTGACCCATTGATATTCCGTCATACCATGGATAGGGATTTCCGAGACAAGATCAAAGCTTTCGACTCCAGCATTAAAGTTTTCGCCAAGAGCTACGAATTCCTCTAATGTAACGGTAGCTTGAAAATCTTCACTTGTCTGATTGTATAACCTCTCCAATTCTCCTTCTAAAAACTGATCTGTAAATTGTCCGGGAGATACAAGCTTCGCATTCATTTCTTCATCCACCTCTTCCTGGTCTTCTAAGGAATCGTTCTGTCCTTCACTGCACGCACTTAAGCTAAAAGATAAGCAAATAGCCAAAAAAATGGCTAAGTAAGATTTCATATGTATTATATTCCTCCCTTCCTCTTATATTTGTACGAATGAAATGTATAAAAGATTCAGTTTGCACAGTATTTCCCTCGTCATCAAGCATATCTGTGAAAAACATGTTTGTTGCCAATCAACACCATTTCGATACCAAAACATATTCTTACCAAAAATACTTTTCCCAAAAAGGTTTTTCTTTCTCTCTTTTTGACGAAAATAAACTATAGTATTGTAGTTGCATCTGATAAAATATCGCGTATAATAATAATTAAGTCAAAGATAGTCAAAGTCAAATCGAAGGGGGTGGGCATATGAGCAATATTTCCGATGTTATTGAAAGGTATTTAAAACAAACTTTAAAGGTGCAAGGGAAAAATGTAATTGAAATTAAGCGCAGTGAAATCGCTGATCAATTTCAATGTGTCCCCTCTCAAATTAATTATGTGATTAACACACGGTTTACCGTGGAAAAAGGGTATATAGTGGAGAGTAAACGTGGTGGTGGAGGGTATATACGTATTATAAAAGTAATCCATCAGGAACAATCCGAGCTTATCGACGAGATTATTGCGATGATTCAGCCAACAGTAACCCAGCAGATAGCAATTGATGTGTTAAATCGATTAAAAGAAGAAGGTTTAATCACTGGACGCGAAATGAAAATTATGGCAAGTGTTATGGATAGACAGGTGCTTGCCTTTCAATTGCCGTTACGAGATGAGATTCGCGCGCGACTATTGGTAACGATGCTATCCACACTAAAATATTTAAATAAATGAGGAGGGAACCGGATGGACTGCCAAGAATGCCAGGAACGGCCCGCAACACTTCATTTCACCCAGGTCATTAACGGAAATAAAAAAGAAGTACATGTTTGCGAAGTGTGTGCAAAGGAAAAAGGTTATAAGATGTATCAGGAAGAAGGCTATTCCCTGCATGATCTGCTCTCAGGGCTGATTAACTTTGAAACCCAGACGATGGGGAACCCTCAGGGTGGTTCATTTCAACAGGTGAAGGAATTGCAATGTCCAAAATGTGAAATGACTTTTTCCGAATTTAAACGCATAGGTAAGTTCGGTTGTGCCGTGTGCTATGATACATTTTCCGAGCGATTGGATTCAATTTTTCGCCGGGTGCATTCAGGGAATGCAAAGCACCACGGGAAAATTCCGAAACGCCAGGGCGGCGACCTGCACAAACGCAGGCAAATTGAAAGCTATAAATCAGCATTGAAAAGCTTAATAGAAAGTGAAGAATTTGAAAAAGCAGCTGAAGTCCGCGATAAGATTAAAGCATTGGAAAACGGGCAGAATGATGGGAAAGAAGGTGACCATTCATGACACTGCAAAATTTTATGAATGAAGCGATCAGTCCATGGATGCAGGAAGAAGGTCCGGATAGTGATATTGTGCTGAGCAGCAGGCTCCGCTTAGCCAGAAATTTTGCAAACGCAGCCTATCCGCTTATTGCTGATGCAGATCACCTTGAGGAAATACGTGATTTTTTTAAAACAAATTATGAGAATAAATCATTTCAGGATTATCATGATTTAGCTTTTATTGCGATTAACGATTTATCTTCCATCGGAAAAAGGGTATTGGTTGAAAAACATCTGATCAGTCCCCATCTTGTTAAAAATGCCGAAACTTCGGCAGTACTTATTTCAGAAAATGAACAGGTATCTGTCATGATCAATGAAGAAGACCATATACGAATTCAGTTATACTTTCCTGGCTTCCAGCTGACAGAAGGACTGGAGAAAGTCTTCGAGTTTGATGACTGGCTGGAAGAGAAAATCAATTATGCATTCGATGAATCAAGAGGCTATTTAACGAGCTGCCCGACGAATGTCGGTACGGGGCTGCGTGCTTCTGTCATGATGCATCTGCCGGCACTTGCGATGACAAAACAAATAAACCGGATGATCCCGGCCATAAATCAGCTTGGTCTCGTTGTTAGAGGGATTTACGGGGAAGGCAGCGAAGCCCAGGGAAATATTTTTCAGATATCCAATCAGATTACACTCGGTAAATCGGAAAATGATATTGTGGAAGATCTCGAAAGTGTTGTCAGACAATTAATAGCACATGAAAGAAATGCACGGAGCCGGATGCAGGAGCAAAGTGGCACAAAATTGGAGGATCGTATTTACCGCTCGTATGGCGTATTGGAAAATGCGAGAATCATTGAATCCAAAGAAGCGGCACAATGTCTGTCCAATGTCCGTCTTGGTATTGACTTGGGATTAATTGAGCAGGTTTCACGTAATATATTAAATGAACTCATGATTTTAACACAGCCCGGATTTTTGCAGCATTATCAGAAACAGACATTAACAGCAAATCAGCGTGATATACTGCGGGCTACACTCATTCGCGAAAGATTACAATTGGAAAAATAGGATAGGAGGAATTCATTATATGATGTTTGGACGTTTTACCGAGCGGGCGCAGAAAGTATTGGCATTATCCCAGGAAGAAGCAGTCCGGCTTGGTCATAATAATATTGGGACAGAACATATTCTGTTAGGGCTGGTCAGAGAAGGGGACGGCATTGCCGCCAAAGCGCTTCAGTCACTCGGACTTGAAGTGGCAAAAATTCAGGAAGAAGTGGAAGGTTTAATCGGAACCGGAAAGCAGCCGATGCAATCGATCCACTATACACCCCGAGCAAAAAAAGTGGTGGAATTGTCTCAAGATGAAGCGAGAAAGCTTGGTCACTCCTATGTCGGAACAGAACATATTCTGCTCGGTCTCATCCGTGAGGGTGAAGGAGTAGCGGCCCGTGTATTAAATAATCTCGGAGTCAGTTTAAACAAAGCAAGGCAGCAGGTGCTTCAACTCCTTGGGAGCAATGAATCCCAGGCTGGAAGACAAGGCCGAAATCAGCAGACAAGCGCCAATACGCCAACACTGGATTCTCTTGCCAGAGATTTGACGGAAAGTGCCAAAGAAGGCAATGTGGACCCGGTTATCGGCCGCAGTAAAGAAATTGAGCGGGTGATTCAAGTGCTGAGTCGCCGGACGAAGAACAACCCTGTCTTAATCGGGGAACCCGGGGTAGGTAAAACTGCTGTGGCAGAAGGGTTGGCACAGCAGATTATAAATAACGAAATACCGGAAACACTGCGAGATAAACGTGTAATGACCCTTGATATGGGTACCGTGGTGGCAGGTACAAAATACCGTGGTGAATTTGAAGATCGTCTGAAAAAAGTGATGGAAGAAATCCGTCAGGCAAACAATATTATTTTATTCATCGATGAATTGCATACACTGATTGGTGCCGGCGGAGCAGAAGGGGCAATTGACGCTTCCAATATTTTAAAACCGTCCCTCGCTCGCGGAGAATTGCAATGTATAGGTGCAACAACGCTTGATGAATACAGGAAATATATTGAAAAGGATGCGGCACTTGAGCGCAGATTCCAGCCAATCCAGGTGGATGAACCGACGCTTGAAGAAACGGTGCAAATTTTAGGCGGGCTTCGTGACCGTTATGAAGCACATCACCGTGTGACGATTACAGATGAAGCAATTGACGCGGCGGCTCATTTGTCCGACCGTTATATTACGGATAGATTTTTGCCGGATAAAGCGATTGACTTAATTGATGAAGCAGGATCCAAAGTGCGCCTGAGTTCATATACTGTGCCGCCGGATCTGAAGGAATTGGAACAAAAGCTGGAAGAAGTCCGCAAAGAAAAAGATGCAGCTGTACAAAGCCAAGAATTTGAAAAAGCAGCTTCTTTACGGGATTCCGAGCAGCGTCTTCGGGAAGAGCTGGATGAAACGAAAAATGAATGGAAAGAAAAGCAGGGCCAGACAGACTCTGAGGTAACAGTGGAAGATATTGCTGCTGTTGTGTCCATCTGGACTGGTGTGCCTGTTTCCAAATTAACAAAGGATGAAAGTGATCGTCTCTTGAATATGGAGGGGATCCTGCACGACCGTGTGATTGGTCAGCAGGAAGCTGTGAATGCAGTAGCAAAAGCGATCCGCAGGGCAAGAGCGGGTCTGAAGGATCCAAAGCGCCCAATCGGTTCATTTATTTTCCTGGGACCAACAGGGGTCGGGAAAACCGAACTAGCCAGAGCACTTGCAGAAGCCATGTTTGAAGATGAGGAAGCGATGATCCGGATTGATATGTCGGAGTATATGGAAAAACATGCAACCTCCCGTTTGGTAGGTTCACCACCGGGGTATGTCGGCTATGAAGAAGGTGGACAGCTAACAGAAAAGGTGCGTACAAAACCGTATTCCGTCGTTCTCCTTGATGAGGTGGAAAAAGCACATCCGGAAGTATTTAATATCTTGCTGCAGGTCCTGGAAGATGGGCGTCTTACGGATTCCAAGGGCCGTGTCGTTGACTTCCGTAATACAGTGCTCATTATGACTTCCAACGTTGGTGCAAGTGAACTGAAGCGGAATAAATATGTTGGTTTTAATTTGGGTGACGAAGGTCAGGAGCATGAAGACATGAAGAACAAGGTGCTGGATGAACTGAAGAAAGCATTCCGTCCTGAGTTCCTGAACCGGATCGATGAAACAATCGTCTTTCATTCCTTGGAGAAAAAGCATATGAAAGACATTGTTACATTGATGGTTAAACAGCTTCAGAATCGCTTAAAAGAGCAGGAAATTGAATTTACACTTACAGATAAAGCCTTGGAAAAAATCGCCAATGAAGGCTTCGAGCCTGAATATGGTGCCCGTCCACTCAGAAGGTCGATTCAGAAAAACATCGAGGATCTTTTATCCGAGGAATTGTTAAAAGAGAACATTTCCAAGGGTGAAAAGGTAAAAATCGGGTTGAATAATAAAGGCGAATTTATTGTATTGCCTTAAATGCAAAGTAAGAAGCAGGGATGAAAAAAGCCGGGAGCAGATTGTCTTCCGGCTTTTTTAAGTTATTTTAATTTGGCTGAAGCGTGATGTTGTAAGCATCCTATTTCACAGAAGTCTTTAGATACAAAAGAATAAAAAGAAGGCATACAAAGGGAGGAAACAAAATGGGAATGAATTACATTTCATTGATGGAAGCATATTTAATTGAAACAGTACGGGCAAGCGGTATAACTAATCAGGAATTGGAGGAGCATGTCTCCAAAAAGGATGTTACTCCTTGGGAGGATCTGAACCAAAATTTACAATTCCAAGCACTAATTGATCTGCAAGAAAAAGATCCCGTGGCATTTCACTCTATTATTCGCGATGGTTATCAGGTAAAGTTCGTTACTATGAATGGATTGAAAAACCTTTTAAAGCTGAAATTCGATATTACCGAAACGGAGTATGAACCAACAGAGAAAGGCATTACCAAATTAGTTGTAGATGTGGAAACATTGTCTAACATCAAGCAAGTACTGTCTCCTAATTGGAAGGTTCAAGTAAAAGCGCCAGATGGAGAAAATGTTAATAAAGAAATTAGTATTACATTAGGTGAATAGTTTTATTGTAGTACCTCTTTCAAGATAATAGGTTTATCTGGAAGGGTTGCCCAAAACACGACTCATTTACGCTACCCTTTAAATATAATGAGGAAAGTAGCTGATTCTCCCGGAAAATCACGCGGTCCGCTTTTTATTATGAAAAGGTATCGGAACCCAACAATCCAGCAAAGTTTTGGTATATAGCCAGCTAGCATGATAAAATAAAAATGGCAATATACGCACAAATCTATTAATTTTTGCCCCTCGCGCAATAAGAGTCGCCTATTTTTTCTGGCAGTTATATTACTCCCATCCACCGGTGGATATCATATCCCGAATTTTATCCAATTGTGGCACTAATATGGAATTTTTAACTAAATTGATAGGAAGCTGTAACTTTCTAGCGGCTTTAATAGTCTATAATAATAGTAGGAAGGGATAGAGGAATTTGGCTAAAAGAAAAACAAAATTTGTTTGTCAGCATTGTGGTTACGAATCAGCAAAATGGATGGGCAAATGCCCGGGCTGCAGCAGCTGGAATTCATTTGTGGAAGAAATAGAAGCATCGGGCTCAAGGAATAAGCATACATTTAATGTGGGCGCTAATGTAGTTCATAAGCCGGAGAAAATATCGGCTATTGAAACACAGCAGGAACCCCGGGTTACGGTGGAAATGAAAGAGTTTAACCGAGTACTTGGCGGCGGCATTGTTGCCGGGTCACTTGTATTAATTGGAGGAGACCCCGGTATTGGGAAGTCAACCCTCCTTTTGCAGATTTCCGCCCAGCTGGCGGATAAAGCGTTGCCGGTCTTATACATCTCCGGAGAGGAATCCATTCGTCAGACGAAGCTCCGGGCAGACAGATTGGATATTAAATCGGATGCTTTATACGTTTTAGCGGAGACTAATTTATTTGATATTGTAAAACAGGTGGAAGAAATTAAACCATCTTTTGTCGTAGTTGATTCGATACAGACCATGTATAAAGAGGAGATTTCCAGTGCACCGGGCAGTGTTTCCCAGGTGCGTGAATGCACATCAGAATTAATGAAAATAGCAAAAACGAATGGCATCCCGATCTTTATTGTTGGGCATGTGACCAAAGAAGGTTCGATCGCGGGGCCTAGGCTATTGGAGCATATGGTGGACGCTGTTTTATATTTTGAAGGCGAGCGCCACCACACATACCGTATACTACGAGGTGTGAAAAACCGGTTCGGAAGCACAAATGAAATGGGGATTTTTGAAATGAAAGAACAGGGGTTACGGGAAGTAATGAACCCTTCTGAAATATTTCTCGAAGAACGGTCAGAGGGGGCTTCGGGGTCTACTGTCGTTGCTTCGATGGAAGGAACCAGACCTGTACTGGTAGAAATACAGGCATTAATATCTCCTTCCGCTTTTGGAAACCCGCGCCGTATGGCAACAGGAACGGATCAGAACAGGGTGCCATTATTAATGGCAGTGTTAGAAAAGCGGGTTGGTTTAATGCTCCAGAATCAGGACGCGTATATTAAAGTTGCCGGCGGGGTAAAGCTGGATGAACCTGCTATTGACTTAGCGATCGCTATCAGTATCGCTTCAAGTTTCCGCGATCAGCCGACAAGACCGGATGATATTTTTATCGGGGAAGTTGGATTAACCGGTGAAATAAGGAGGGTCTCCCGGATTGAACAAAGGGTGCAGGAAGCGGCGAAGCTTGGTTTTAAGCGAGTAATATGTCCGGCAAATAATCTCGATGGCTGGACGGTGCCGGAGCAAATTGAGGTAATTGGTGTGAAAACCGTTCAGGAAGCACTTCAAGTCGGGGTTTCTCGTTAATTATACGCGGTTTTTTGTCGGAATTCGACAAAAATTGTAGATTATTGTATTGCCATTTATATTTAGTTATGGTAACATGATAAGTTTATTTAAATTGAATGTTATTCGGATATATGCTATTATTTAATTGGTATAATAGGTGATTATTACTTTTTTTGGATTATTTTTTCACAATAAGGCAATAATATTAGTGAACTTGGCTTACCGCCAGGTATTTACGGGAAAGTCTTAGTATCACAAGGGTAGGACC
Organism: Virgibacillus oceani; assembly: GCF_041521345.1. Lineage (GTDB taxonomy): Bacteria > Bacillota > Bacilli > Bacillales > Amphibacillaceae > Virgibacillus_N > Virgibacillus_N oceani_A. The sequence continues at coordinate 12,525 of NZ_JBGOHB010000023.1, forward strand.
TTAAGGCCCTTGACTTTGCAGGGAGTTTTTTAATTTCTTTCCTGCCGGGATAGGAGGTGACATTAGTAGTGTTAAGGAAAGTTGTTCATTTATTCTTTATTATTATGGGCGGTACTGTTGGCTATTTATATATACCGACAATCGTGAATCTATTAGGCTTCACCGAACTCGAGTGGCTGGCCTCACCATGGCTGGGGACAATTTTGGGGGCAATTATTTTTTTTCTTATTTCATACATGGTGGCAGGCTACGTTGTTAATTTCCTTAAGTGGGTGGAAGAAGCGCTTATTAAAGTACCGGCAATTGATTTGTTTTTCGGAAGTATCGGACTGCTTTTAGGGCTGGTAATTGCTTATTTTATCAATATGCCGCTGCAGGATATTAATATTGAAATAGTATCACAGGTTATACCATTCTTCATTATGATTTTACTCGGTTATTTAGGTTTCCAGGTTGGTTTCAGACGAAGAGATGAATTTGTTAATCTAATGAATAAAAATAAAAGAGACCGGGATAAAAGAAAAGGTGCAGACACTGAGGAAGCAAAAGAACTGATCAAGCCAAAATCAAAAATACTGGATACTAGTGTTATTATTGATGGGCGTATTGCTGATATTTGTCAGACGAGATTTCTGGAAGGGACGATTGTGATTCCTCAGTTCGTCCTTGGAGAGCTGCAGCATATTGCGGATTCTTCTGATGTTTTAAAACGAAATAGAGGGCGCCGTGGACTGGATGTGCTTAATCGCATTCAAAAAGAGCTTCCGGTAGATGTAGAAATCTATGAAGGAGACTTTGAGGAGATTCATGAAGTTGACAGCAAACTGATTAAATTGGCAAAAGTGATTGACGGTGTTGTTGTAACAAATGATTTCAACTTAAATAAAGTATCCGATCTGCAAGGCGTATCCGTGCTGAACATTAATGATTTGGCTAATGCGGTGAAACCAGTTGTACTTCCTGGTGAGGAACTGGTTGTTCAAGTGATCAAGGATGGTAAGGAACAAAACCAGGGAATTGCTTACCTGGATGACGGTACGATGATTGTTGTAGAGGAAGGCAGAAATTATATCGGGAAATCGATTGAGGTACTCATCACCAGTGTTCTTCAAACATCGGCAGGAAGAATGATATTTGCAAAACCGAAATTACTTGAAAAAGCACAGTAAAAAGGGTATAACAAAAAGTGATAACAGAAAAATAGTGTTATCACTTTTTTTCTGGTGTTCGAAATGAAGGAACGCTGCAAGCTGTGTCAGCTGCAAATGAAGAAGCAATAAAATAATAACTATGGTACAAGCAGGAGAATAGAAAGGGGCATTATTATGTCAAACCAGGTTCGTGTGCGTTATGCGCCTAGTCCTACGGGGCATTTGCATATTGGAAATGCGCGTACAGCACTATTTAATTATTTATACGCCAAACACTTAAACGGGAAATTTATTATCCGGATTGAAGATACAGATGATAAACGAAATGTGGAGGGTGGAGAAGAGAGCCAGCTGAAATTCCTGAAATGGCTTGGCATTGAATGGGACGAGGGAGCCGATATTGGCGGTGATTATGGCCCGTACAGGCAAACGGAACGGCTGGAAATTTATCAGAAATATGTGGATGACCTGCTGGAAAGAGGCCTTGCTTATAAATGCTATATGACAGAAGAGGAACTGGAAAAAGAACGTGAAGAACAGCGTGCCCGCGGCGAGGTGCCGAAATATTCCGGGGCTCACCGTGATTTAACCGAAGAACAAATCGCACAATTTGAACGTGATGGCCGCAAACCAAGTATCCGCCTGCGGGTTCCGGCAAACAAAACATATACATTCCATGATATTGTTAGAGAAAATATCACCTTTGAATCCAGTGATTTTGGTGACTGGGTTATTGTGAAGAAAAATGGGATCCCTACCTATAATTTTGCGGTAGCGATTGATGATCATTTAATGGAGATCTCCCATGTACTTAGAGGCGAAGAGCATATTTCCAATACACCAAAACAGATGATGGTGTATGATGCTTTTGACTGGGAAGCACCGGCATTTGGTCACATGACACTCATTTTAAATGAGGAACGGAAAAAGCTGAGTAAGCGAGATCAGCATATACTGCAGTTTATTGAACAATATCATGATTTGGGGTATCTGCCTCAAGCACTATTTAATTTCATTACCCTCCTGGGCTGGTCGCCGGTGGGAGAGGAAGAAATTTTTGATAAACAAACATTGATAGATATTTTTGATCCGGAGCGCTTGTCTACCTCCGCTGCTATTTTTGACCGCCACAAATTAAAGTGGATGAATAACGAATATATTAAAGCAGCCGATCTTGAATCTGTGATCTCCCTTGCGATGCCGCATTTAGTTGAAGCAGGCAGACTGCCGGAAGACATGAGTGAAAGCCAGCGGGAATGGGCGGAAAATGTGATTGGATTGTACCGGGAGCAATTGAGGTACGGTGCGGAAATTGTTGAATTAACAGAGTTATTTTTCCGTGATGAGCCAGTGATGGATGAAGGTGCGATGGATATACTGCAGGAGGAGCAGGTTCCAGAAGTACTGCAGGTATTTACCGATAAACTGATTCACCTGGATGATTTTACGAAGGATTCTATTAAGGCGCAATTTAAAGCAACTCAAAAAGAAACAGGGCACCGCGGCAAACGGTTGTTTATGCCGATCCGGGTTGCAACGACCGGGCAGACCCATGGGCCGGAGCTGCCGCTGGCCATTGAACTGCTCGGCAAGGATTTGATCCTGAAACGTTTGGATAAAGTATTAAAGCATTTGGGAGCGTAATTATTCACAATTAGGCAGGAATATAATATACTGATATGACATCAACTGTTATGAAAATAAAAATAGAGGCACCTAAATAGAAGAACGTAGATGAGGGAAAGTAGAAGCGGAATGGTTTACCCAGAGAGAATCACCTTGGCTGTGAGTGATTTTAAGCCTTCCCTTTGAAGTGCCCCTCGGAGTCTGTTATGGAATATAAGTACATAACAGCGGAACTCTCCCGTTATGAGAGCCTGAGCCGGAAGGGGATATATAAGCGAGCAACTAGCGACGCAAGCCTGAACTTGGAGAAAAGTCAGATTTTCCAACCCTTTAAACAGAGTGGGACCGCGCATAAGCGTCTCTGTGTCAATGTACACAGGGATGTTTTTTTGCTGGTAAAAAACTATAGAAATTGTGATTGTTGAATACGATCACTGTTCTTGATTCTAAACTCCTGGAGGGGAGAAAATGGGTTCGTTCGGTCACTAATCGGGTTGATAAACACTCGAACGATGAGGAACTCCAGATTAAAAAATGGCAAACAAAGGGAGGTTAACACGGATGGGGATCTTTAAACGAATGAAAGAAGATATGGAGGTAGTCTTTGACCAGGACCCGGCAGCACGTACAAATATAGAGGTGCTTTTAACCTATTCCGGACTGCACGCCGTCTGGAATCATCGGATTGCCCATTGGTTTTATAATAAGAAGTTGTTTTTTATTGCACGGGCTATTTCACAGATCAGCAGATTTTTCACAGGCATTGAAATTCATCCCGGCGCAAAAATTGGGCGCCGTTTATTCATTGACCATGGCATGGGTGTCGTCATAGGGGAAACATGTGAAATAGGCGATAATGTAACCATTTTCCAGGGAGTAACCCTGGGAGGTACTGGGAATGAAAAAGGCAAGCGGCATCCGACGATAGCTGATAATGCGCTGATTTCCACAGGTGCTAAAGTGCTTGGGGACATTGTTATCGGTGAAAGCTCCAAAGTCGGCGGAGGTTCCGTTGTACTTAAGGATGTACCTGATCACTCTACCATAGTGGGGATTCCGGGCAGAATAGTCAAACAGAACGGCGAGAGAGTGAGAAGAGATCTCGACCATCATAAAATACCCGATCCTGTCGAAGAGCACTGTAGGAAGCTGCAGCAGGAAATTGATGAATTAAAAGCAGAAATGGCAAAATGGAAAGAAGGGAAAGAACATGTCGATTCAAATTTATAATACGCTAAAACGTGAAAAAGAAGCATTTATTCCGCAGCAGGCTGGGAAGGTGAGTATGTATGTTTGCGGGCCAACCGTGTACAACTATATCCATATCGGAAATGCCAGGCCGGCCATCGTTTTTGATACCGTGCGGAGATACCTGGAGCATAAAGGGTATGACGTTAATTATGTGCTTAATTTTACCGATGTAGACGATAAGATTATTAATACGGCAAAAGACACAGGAGAAACGGTGCCTGAAATTGCCGATAAGTATATTGATGCTTATTTGGAGGATGTCGGCGCTTTAGGGATTAAAAAGGCTACCCATAACCCAAGGGTGATGGACACGATGGATGATATTGTTGCATTTATCCAGGGACTGATCGAAAAAGGTTTTGCCTATGAAGTAGACGGTGATGTATATTATAAACCGCGTAAATTTGAGGAATACGGAAAACTGTCCCATCAGTCAATTGATGAATTGCGTGTCGGCGCCCGTATTCAGGTGGGCGATAAAAAAGAGGATCCTCTTGATTTTGCTCTTTGGAAGGCGGCGAATGATGATGAAATTTCCTGGGAATCTCCATGGGGGAAAGGACGGCCAGGCTGGCATATTGAATGCTCTGCCATGGTGAAAAAGCATTTAGGGGAAACGATCGACATTCATGCCGGCGGCCAGGATTTGACCTTTCCGCACCATGAAAACGAAATTGCCCAATCGGAAGCAATGAATGGAAAACCATTTGCGAAGTATTGGATGCATAATGGGTACATTAATATTGATAATGAAAAAATGTCCAAATCACTGAATAATTTTGTGCTTACCCGCGAATTAATCAATGCGCATGACCCGCAGGTAATCCGGTTTTTTATGCTTAGTGTACATTATCGCCATCCGATTAATTTTACAGAGGAATTGCTGGAAAGTGCAAAAAACAGCCTGGACAGAATTAAGACAGCCTATCAAAACCTGGAACACCGTAAAAAAACCAGCATGAACCTTGTGAATGATGCTAACAGCTGGCTCGAAAAAATAAATAATTTCAAGCAGCAGTTTGAAGCTGCTATGGATGATGATTTTAATACGGCAAACGCCATATCTGTCTTATTTGACGTGACAAAAGAAGCAAATAACTATTTACTGCAGGATCAAACGCAGACAAACGTGATTGATGCATTTCAGGCGGCCATTGAAACCTTGCTTCATATACTTGGTCTAGAAGTGGAAAAAGAGGAAGAACTACTTGATGCAGATATTGATTCACTCATTGAAGAGCGGAATGAAGCGCGCAAAAGCCGTAATTTTCAAAGGGCTGATGAAATTAGGGATCAGCTGAAGGAGAAAAATATTATTTTGGAAGATACACCGCAGGGCGTCCGCTGGAAAAGAGGCTAATCATGGTAAATGATGTAAAACAGATAAAAAGTCTGGCGCTCGCTTATATGGGCGATGCTGTGTATGAGGTATATATTAGGGAGCATTTGCTTAAAAAAGGGCAAATAAAGCCTCAGCAGCTTCATAATCAGGCGGTCCTGTTTGTTGCTGGCAACAAACAGGCAGATATCATTTTGCACTGGCTGGAAACGAACTTCTTGACCTATGAAGAAGAGCGGGTGGTGGCCAGAGGAAGAAATGCAAAATCCGGCACGATCCCTAAAAATATCTCTGTCCAGGCTTACCGCTACAGTACAGCTTTTGAGGCATTAATAGGGTATCATTATTTGAGGGAAAATGAAGGACGGCTGTCCGAATTGCTCCGGGAAGCTGTTGATTGGATTGAAGCGGGGAGGAAGCAGGATGGATGAGGAAATAATCATTGGAAAAAATCCGGTCATAGAGGCATTAAAGTCCGGCAGATCGGTAAATAAAGTATTCCTGAATGAGCAGCTTAATCGTTCTATGCAAGGAAAATTCATGGAGCTGGGGAGAGCTGCAGGAACCGTTGTGCAAAAAGTGCCGAAAAATAAACTGGATCAAATTTCAGCAGGTAAAAACCATCAAGGCGTTATTGCCTACGTTGCTTCTTATCCATACGCAGATCTTGATGATTTGTTTATCGCGGCAGATCGAAAAGAAGAAGCCCCCTTTTTCATTATCCTGGACGAGCTGGAGGATCCGCATAATCTAGGCTCTATATTACGGACCGCAGAAGCTGTGGGGGCACATGGCGTCATTATTCCCAAACGACGTGCTGTCGGGCTTACCCAGGTTGTTGCCAAGACGGCAGCCGGGGCCATCGAGTATGTACCTGTAGCGAGGGTAACGAATATCGCAGGCACGATCGACGAATTAAAGGAAAAAAATATTTGGGTTGTCGGGACAGAGGCGGAGGCAACAGAGGATTACCGGATGATGGACGGAACCTTGCCAATTGCCATTGTGATTGGAAATGAAGGGAAGGGCATCAGCCGCCTGGTTCGGAAAAAATGTGACTGGACCGTAAGTCTGCCGATGAAAGGGAAGGTCTCTTCGCTTAATGCTTCTGTCGCATGCAGTTTATTGCTCTATGAAATTTACCGTAAACGACACCCGGTTGGTGAATAATATGGATATATTGCTCGTGGACGGATATAACATGATCGGCGCATGGGAAGCACTCCAACAGCTGAAGGAAAAAGATATTGGACAAGCTAGGGACCACTTAATTGAAATGATGGCAGAATATCAGGCCTTTTCCGGGGATCGTGTTATTATCGTTTTTGATGCCTATTATGTAAAAGGAACGATAAAGAAGACAAAAGCATTTAAAGTCGAAGTTATTTATACAAAAGAAAAAGAAACAGCAGACGAGCGGATTGAAAGACTGGTGAAAAAGTATAAAAATGTGGAAACCCAAGTATATGTTGCTACTTCTGATTATGCCGAGCAGCGGACCATTTTCGGCCAAGGTGCGCTGCGCATATCTGCCAGGGAATTGCTGATAGAAGTAAGAAATGTAGAAAGAAGGATCAGAGAAAACATTGAAATACAGAAGAAAACGCAGCCTGAACGTTCAAAAATTGTCTTGGATGAGAAAATATTGGATAAATTTGAAAAGTGGCGAAGGGGAGAAATGTAGGAAAAAGGAATCATTTACCGCATTCCCCTTTTTCCCGTATTGACTAGATTAAAGCGCTTACTGTATAATAACTTTACATGAGCATTATTGAGAACAATTTTTAAAGATTTGTTATTATCTGGCGCGATGAATATTCTGTGGATTCTGCAATTATAGAATTAATTGGAATTCAGCATTAGCAATATGCACTTCCGTTTTTTCAAAATGTCTGTGTTACTTTGGGGGGTCCATCTTAGTGAATGTCAAGCAAGTAGAAACAGACCAGACCGATTTGCACACGCTTGATGATGAAGCGCTTCTCTGCAGGATTCATCAAGGAAGCAGTCATGCACTTGACGTGATTATGCATAAATACATAAACTTCGTACGCGCGAAGGCACGGACTTATTTTTTAATTGGTGCGGACAAAGAGGATATAATCCAGGAAGGAATGATTGGGTTATATAAGGCGATCCGTGATTATGACGGGGACAAGCTTACTTCTTTTAAAGCATTTGCCGAGCTTTGTGTGACAAGGCAAATTATTACCGCCATCAAAACGGCAACAAGATTTAAGCATATGCCGCTTAACTCCTATATTTCCCTGGACAAGCCGTTGCGTGATGAAGATAAGGACAGGACATTAATGGATGTGCTTGTAGGTTCCAATGATATTGATCCACAGGAGCTGCTTGTCAATCGGGAAAACCTGGGTGATATGCAACTGCGGCTGTCACAATTACTTAGCGGGCTGGAAAAGGAAGTGCTGCACCTTTATTTAGAAGGGCGAACCTATCAGGAAATTTCCGAAGATTTAAATCGGCATGAAAAATCAATTGATAATGCGCTTCAACGCGTAAAACGAAAGCTCGAACAGCTGCTGGAAACAAATGATATCTTTATCAAGTGACATTGACATAAGATAGACATGCGTGCTACATTTATAAAGATTGTAAGAAATGGACGAATACCCATATGGGGTGGAGATATGAGCACAAAAATTATCCTGGCTTGTTCAAGATGTGCCAGCAGAAATTATACAACAAGTAAAAATAGACTAGCCGACCCGGAGCGGCTGACAGTGAAGAAGTTTTGCAAAACATGCGGTGAGCATACATTACACCGCGAAACGAAATAGAAAAATGCATTTACCGGGTGGATGTTTTTCTACAGGATCTCGTAATGTTTGGGGGTACAGCCATGTTTAAGTTTTTAAAAAATGTTTCAAGAGAAATGAAAAAGGTCACCTGGCCAAAGGGAAAGGAATTAACTAGCTACACAATTACGGTTATTGCAACTGTAGCATTTGTGGCAGTGTTTTTCTTTTTGATCGACTTGGGCATTTCACAGCTTTTAAATCTGCTTTAGTTTAAACAACGCACTTATAAAAATTTTATCGTAAAGCTTTGACCTTTTAGTTAATAAAGAGAAAGATTATATGCTATAATATAACTGATTTCGCGAAAACCCGCAGTGACGGGTTTTTTAAATTGGTAAAAAACTTGAAGTATGAAGTAAATGTTTAAACTGATATTTTTGTGCTAATAAATAAAATAGTACGTATGCATGTATTATATAAACAAAAATACAGATGATTTTTAAATAGATTACAATTCCACCAAGGGAGGGAAGGACAGCACATTGTCCTGTAATAATGGAAAAAAATTGGTATGTTGTTCACACATATTCCGGCTATGAAAACAAGGTAAGAATGAATCTGGAAAAAAGAGTGGAGTCGATGGGCATGGAAGACAAGATTTTCCGTGTGATCGTTCCCGAAGATGAGGAAACGGAAATAAAAAATGGGAAAAAGAAAGTGACAAAGAAGAAATTTTTCCCTGGCTACGTGTTAACGGAAATGGTAATGACAGACGACTCATGGTATGTAGTGCGAAACACCCCGGGTGTAACAGGATTTATTGGCTCAAGCGGCGGCGGAACCAAACCTACCCCGTTATTGCCTGAGGAAGTAGAAAGTGTCCTGAAGCGACTGGGGGTCAAAGAGCCGGCCGTTCAATTTGATTTCGAAGTAAAAGAAAATGTTCGTGTCAAAGATGGTCCGTTCGCTGAATTTTCAGGGACTATCGAACAAATTGATCAGGATAAGCAAAAGGTAAAAGTGCATGTCAATATGTTCGGCAGGGAGACGCCGGTAGAACTGGAATTTTCCCAAATTGACAAGCTGGATTAATTTTTTGCAAGTAATGCCTTGCATTAAATGTAGATTCATGCTAAAATTCTTTTGTTATTCATGACTCTCAGCATAAGAGAGAGCTGGAAACTTGAGTGGGAGGGAACCTTTTAGGAACCCTATTACCACATCACGGACTTAAGGAGGTGTGTCTCGTGGCTAAAAAAGTAATTAAACTGGTAAAACTGCAAATCCCTGCAGGAAAAGCAAACCCTGCACCACCGGTAGGGCCTGCATTAGGTCAGGCAGGTGTGAATATCATGGGATTCTGTAAGGAATTCAACGCACGTACACAGGATCAGGCTGGAATGATTATTCCGGTTGAGATTACGGTGTTTGAAGACCGTTCATTTACATTTATTACAAAAACTCCACCTGCAGCTGTTCTATTGAAAGATGCAGCTGGTATTAATACAGCATCAGGTGAACCGAATCGTAATAAAGTCGCTACTGTAAAACGCGATAAAGTAAAGGAAATTGCTGAAACAAAAATGGAAGACTTGAATGCTGCTGATGTTGAAGCAGCAATGCGCATGGTAGAAGGTACCGCAAGAAGCATGGGTATCACGATTGAAGATTAATTTATCATGGTAAATAATCGGGTTGCGACTGTAGTTCTTAATCGCAGCCTTTTTCATGAAAGCCGACCGGACTCAAAAATTGTCTCAACGCTTTCATGAGGCGGCGTTTTAGTTTAAAACGTGTCACCTTTGTCATCTGGAAAAGCAAATCACTGCTTTTCCAAGTGGGAGGTCTTACCGTTATAACCACAATATGAGGAGGAAATAACATGGCTAAAAGAGGTAAGAAACATCAAGAAGCATTAAAGCTTGTTGATCGTTCAAAATCATATGAACTTGAAGAAGCAATAAAAGTAATGAAGGAAGCATCAAAAGCAAATTTTGATGAAACCGTGGAAGCTGCATTCCGTCTTGGGGTAGACCCAAAGAAAGCAGATCAGCAAATTCGCGGTGCAATGGTACTGCCGCACGGTACCGGTAAAACACAGCGCGTTCTAGTTTTTGCGAAGGGCGATAAAGTCAAAGAAGCAGAAGCAGCCGGAGCTGATTATGTCGGTGATGCAGATTACATTAACCAAATCAACCAGGGCTGGTTCGAATTTGATGTAATCGTGGCAACACCTGATATGATGGCTGAAGTTGGTAAGCTAGGCCGTGTGCTTGGACCAAAAGGTTTAATGCCGAACCCGAAAACCGGTACAGTTACATTCGAAGTGGAAAAGGCTGTAAAAGACATTAAAGCTGGTAAGGTAGAGTACCGTGTTGATAAGTCTTCCAACATTCATGTTCCAATTGGGAAGATTTCCTTTGAAGATGAAAAGCTGAAGGAAAACTTTGCGGCGCTCACTGAGCAGCTCGTAAAAGTAAAACCGCAATCATCCAAAGGAATGTATTTGAGGAATGCTTCTGTTTCATCTACCATGGGTCCAGGGATCAAAGTAGATGTTTCCAAATACCGCTAAAATAAGGTATTGACTTTTCAAAATGCATTCGTTATACTGAATGACGTTATATAAATGAATACGTTGTACCGTAGACAGCAGGGGCAAGACATTGCTTAATATCCTGCCGAGGTGTTTTATAAATAAATTGGTTAAACCGAAATGGATTTCCAATTATTCCCCTAAAGCTCCCCTGTCTATCTCGGGAGCTTTTTTATACGGTATAATGTTCAATTGCCAAACAGGAGGTGGAAGAATGTCTGCAAACATTGAAGCAAAGAAAAAAATAGTTGATGAAATCACTGAAAAATTCCGCGAAAGCCAAACAGCTGTTGTGGTTGACTACCGTGGTTTAAATGTCGCTGAAGTAACCGAACTGCGTAAACAATTGCGTGAATCTGGAATTGAGTTTAAAGTATACAAAAACACAATGACCCGTCGTGCGGTGGAAGCTGCCGAGTTAAACGACTTGAGTGACATACTGGTTGGACCGAATGCAGTAGCATTCAGTAATGAAGATGTTGTTGCACCAGCACGGATTTTAAATAACTTTGCCAAAGATCATGAAGCATTGGAAATCAAAGGCGGCGTTATTGAAGGGCAAGTTGCTACGATGGACCAGCTGAAAGAACTAGCGGACCTGCCGGACTACGATGGTATGGTATCTATGCTGCTTAGCGTGCTTCAAGCACCAATTCGCAACTTTGCTTATGCCACAAAAGCTATTGCTGACCAGAAGGAAGAAGGCGCATAAGCCGATTGAAATGTAAACCCCGGGAAGCCACCGGGAATGCAAACATTAATTATAATAAACAGGAGGAACAAATCATGGAAAAAACACAAATTATAGATGCAATTAAAGAAATGTCCGTACTGGAATTAAATGATTTAGTAAAAGCAATTGAAGAAGAATTCGGCGTAACAGCTGCAGCTCCAGTAGCAGTAGCTGGCGGCGGTGGCGGCGGAGAAGCTGCTGAAGAGCAAACAGAATTTGATGTAATGCTTAACGCTGCAGGCGATTCTAAAATTAAAGTAGTTAAAGCAGTACGTGAAATCACTGGTCTTGGCCTGAAAGATGCAAAAGACCTGGTTGACAATGCGCCAAAAGCGATTAAAGAAGGCGTTGACAAAGAAGAAGCTGAAGAATTGAAAACCAAGCTTGAAGAAGTTGGTGCAGAAATAGAAGTAAAATAATCTTTCAAATATAAGCTCGTCGTAAATTGCGGCGGGCTTTTCCATCTATTTTAGCGCGGAGAGAATGAAGTTGTTCCCGCTCTTTGTACCTTCGTAGAATTTCACTTTTTAGCAGATAAAAAGAATAAAATTCAATTTTTTCTTGGCGTGAGGTTTAACTAAAGAAATCGGCAATTCGCTGATTTCCTCCAAGCCGGACCTCTGGCCTCTGACCTCTGGAAAGATGAGGGAACAACCGAATTTTTCCTGAAAGTAGGTGCCAAATGACAGAGCATTACTTTTCGCAGCAGCCTCAATCAAAAAGTTCACCAAAACAATGGGATATCACGTTAAAGGGAAAAAAGTATACATTTACGAGTGATGCAGGCGTTTTTTCGAAAAATGAAGTCGATCCTGGATCACAGCTTCTTATTGAACAATTCCGGGCGCCGGAAGTGCCTGGTGATTTTCTGGACCTTGGCTGTGGATACGGCCCTATAGGAATCTCACTGGCAGGCGCTTACGAAGAACGGCATGTTGTGATGGCTGATGTAAATGAACGAGCACTTGCGCTCGCTGAACAAAATGCGTTTGATAACAAAATAGAAAATGTAGCTTTTGTGAAAAGCGACCGGCTCAACAATCTTCAGGAAAGGGAGTTTGCAGCCATTATCTCCAACCCTCCGATCCGGGCGGGAAAAAAAGTGGTGCATCAGATGTTTGAAGAATCAAAGCAAGCACTGACAGGTGCCGGTGAATTATGGATTGTTATCCAGAAAAAACAAGGGGCTCCTTCTGCAAAGAAAAAACTGGAAGACTTATTTACTGAAGTCGAAGTCTCTGCCAGAAATAAAGGTTATTATATTTTGCGAGCCATAAATGTTTGATTTCACTTGTTGGTTGTGATAAGATAGGTAAATGCTAATATAGGGATACTTTTGTCAAGAGGTATTTTTATGAAATTGAAGTGTATAGAACATGGACGTTTGGAAACAATGGTAAGATTGGATGAAACTGTATATTTTACCATTGGTTAACATATAAGGCAGAAGTTTTGATTTAGAAACCAGTTTGGGCAGACTTGGGACTGCGAATTATTTTCGTCCCTACCGAGAAGAGCTATTCTAATCCGACTTCCGGCCGCTGATACATGAGATCTGAGCCATGTGCAAGATCAAAAACAAAACTGAAGGATTAACTTTAGTTTCGTTTTTCTTATATAGTAATTAGTATCATTTTTAAGGGGTGAAGCAGTTGGCAGGTCAACTAGTTCAATATGGACGGCACCGACAGCGTAGAAGTTATGCGCGTATCAGTGAAGTGTTGGAACTTCCAAATTTAATCGAAATCCAAACCGCTTCCTATGATTGGTTTTTGGAAGAAGGTTTGCGGGAAATGTTTCAGGATATTTCTCCCATAGAGGATTTCACAGGCAATCTATCATTGGAATTTGTCGATTATAGTTTGGGGGAGCCAAAGTATCCCGTGGAAGAATCGAAAGAAAGGGATGTCACATATAATGCTCCGCTTCGTGTGAAGGTTCGTTTAATTAATAATGAAACCGGCGAAGTAAAAGAACAGGAAGTATTTATGGGTGATTTTCCACTCATGACAGATACTGGTACTTTTATTATTAATGGAGCAGAGCGTGTCATTGTTTCACAGCTAGTACGCTCACCAAGTGTCTATTATAACGAAAAAATTGATAAAAATGGCAAAAAAGGATTTACTGCAACAGTGATCCCAAACCGTGGTGCTTGGCTGGAATTTGAAACAGATGCCAAGGATATCGTGTATGTGCGGATCGACAGAACACGTAAACTGCCGATTACCGTGCTGCTCAGAGCACTCGGGTTCGGCGATGACCAGGATATTGTTGACCTTTTAGGCGAAAATGAATACTTACGGAACACGCTTGAAAAGGATAACACAGAATCAACGGAAAAAGCACTCCTGGAAATTTATGAACGTCTCCGTCCCGGGGAACCCCCGACGGTGGATAATGCAAAGAGTCTATTGGTGTCACGCTTTTTTGACCCAAAAAGGTATGATTTAGCCCATGTAGGCCGCTACAAAATGAACAAAAAACTGCATATAAAAAATCGTTTATTTAATCAGATGCTTGCAGAAACAGTAGTTGATCCCGAAACAGGGGAAGTGCTCGCACAAAGAGGCGATAAAATAGATCGCAAGCTGTTGAATAAACTATTGCCGCTTATTGAAAATGAAGGAGAAAAGCTTGGCGAGAAAGTGGTTGAACCACAAGATGGGGTGATGGATGAGGAAATCCCGATTCAATCCGTGAAAATCATTGACCCGACAGACCCTGAAGGGGAAAGGGAATTAACCATTATCGGCAACGGAGCAGTGGACAGAAAAATTAAAAATATCACACCCGCGGATATTTTAGCTTCTATCAATTATTTCTTTAATCTGCTTCACCAGGTTGGAGATACCGATGATATTGATCATTTAGGGAATCGCCGCCTTCGTTCGGTTGGGGAATTGCTGCAAAATCAATTCCGTATCGGTTTATCCCGCATGGAGCGAGTCGTTCGCGAACGTATGTCAATTCAGGATACGTCCAGCATAACGCCGCAGCAGCTTATTAATATACGGCCGGTGATCGCATCTATTAAAGAATTCTTTGGGAGTTCACAGCTGTCCCAGTTTATGGACCAGACCAACCCATTGGCAGAACTCACGCATAAACGCCGTTTATCTGCGCTTGGACCAGGTGGTCTGACCCGGGAACGTGCTGGTTTTGAAGTTCGGGACGTGCATTATTCCCATTACGGACGAATGTGTCCGATTGAAACGCCTGAAGGGCCGAATATTGGACTTATCAATTCCCTTTCCAGTTATGCGAAAGTGAATAAATTTGGCTTTATTGAAACACCTTACCGCCGGGTAGATCCGGAAACAGGAAAGGTTACTTCAAAAATAGATTATTTAACTGCCGATGAACAGGATCATTATGTTGTAGCACAGGCAAACTCACCTTTGGATGAAGATGGCGGTTTTCAAAATGATGAAATAATTGCTCGCTTCCGTGAAGAAAACGTTGTTGTTCATAGAGATGAAATTGACTATATGGACGTATCACCGAAGCAGGTAGTTTCAGCTGCAACGGCTTGTATTCCATTTTTGGAAAACGATGACTCCAACCGTGCGCTTATGGGTGCGAACATGCAGCGTCAGGCAGTTCCTTTGATGAATCCGGAGGCGCCGATCGTTGGTACAGGAATGGAATATGTGAACGGAAAAGATTCTGGAGCTGCGATTCTTTGCAGAAATGAAGGAATCGTGGAAAGAGTAGAAGCTAAAGAGGTTCATGTTCGCCGGATTTCAAAAATTGATGGAAAAGAAGTACAAGGCGATGTGGATATCTACAGGCTGGAAAAATTCATCCGTTCCAATCAGGGAACCTGTTATAACCAGCGTCCCATTGTCCAGGAAGGCAACCGTGTAGCCAAAGGTGAAATTCTTGCCGATGGCCCGTCTATGGAGGTAGGGGAACTGGCATTAGGCCGCAACGTGCTTGTCGGGTTCATGACCTGGGAAGGATATAACTATGAAGATGCAATCATCATGAGTGAAAGACTCGTGAAAGATGACGATTATACGTCAATCCATATTGAAGAATATGAATCTGAGGCTCGTGATACGAAACTGGGGCCGGAGGAAATCACAAGGGATATTCCCAACGTCGGTGAAGACGCCCTGAAAAACCTGAATGAATATGGGATTATCCGAGTAGGTGCCGAGGTTACAGATGGTGATATTCTTGTAGGGAAAGTTACGCCAAAAGGGGTCACCGAATTATCCGCAGAGGAACGTCTCCTGCATGCGATCTTTGGTGAAAAGGCGCGTGAAGTACGAGATACATCACTAAAAGTACCGCATGGCGCTGGAGGAATCGTCCTTGAAGTGAAGATTTTCAATCGTGAAGACGGAGATGAACTGCCTCCGGGCGTAAATCAGCTCGTTCGTGTTTATATTGTCCAAAAACGTAAAATTAATGAAGGGGACAAAATGGCCGGACGTCACGGGAACAAAGGTGTTATTTCCAAATTGCTCCCTGAAGAGGATATGCCGTTTTTACCTGATGGAACACCGGTTGACGTTATGCTTAATCCACTTGGCGTTCCGTCGCGGATGAATATTGGACAGGTGTTTGAAATGCATTTGGGAATGGCGGCGAGAGAGCTAGGGCTTCATGTCGCTACGCCGGTATTTGACGGTGCTACAGAGGAAGATGTATGGGAGACCTTGGAAGAAGCGGGCATGCCGCGGGATGCCAAGACAGTGCTTTATGACGGCAGAACCGGAGAACCGTTTGATAATCGTGTCTCTGTCGGTGTTATGTATATGATTAAGCTTGCCCATATGGTAGATGATAAGTTGCACGCACGTTCTACCGGGCCGTACTCTCTTGTAACCCAGCAGCCGCTTGGCGGTAAAGCTCAATTTGGCGGACAGCGTTTTGGGGAAATGGAAGTATGGGCACTGGAAGCATATGGTGCTGCTTATACACTGCAGGAAATACTAACGGTAAAATCAGATGATATTGTAGGCCGTGTCAAAACATACGAATCAATCGTAAAAGGTGATAACGTACCTGAAGCAGGCGTTCCGGAGTCTTTCAAAGTACTCATTAAAGAATTGCAAAGCCTTGGCATGGATGTGAAAATGCTCTCTGGTGATGAAGAAGAAATTGACATGCGTGAACTTGAAGAAGAAGAAACGCAGCAGGCCAGTAAGCTTAATTTAGAAGTGGAAGGCACGTAAACAGATACGGATCGAATCTTAAAGTTACAGAATAGCTGGAAGGCCCGGCTCGAACCACGAGCTGGATTCCGGCAATAAATATAGATTATTTTAACAGATAAGTTGATAAACCTTATCCTGTTAAATCAATTGTAGACCTTCGCCATTTAGGGTTGGCGGAAGGCCGGTAAATAACGTTTTTCAGCAGGCAAGAAAGCCTTGCACTCCAAAGTATAAGGAATTCTAAGAATGCAAAACACGCTTTTAAGAATACCTTTAACGTTAAGCTGAGGTTTGCTAATAAAACGGACACAATAAGGGAGGTAGACCCTTGCTGGATGTAAATAACTTTGAGTATATGAAAATAGGTTTAGCGTCACCTGAAAAAATCCGTTCATGGTCTTACGGTGAGGTGAAAAAACCGGAAACAATCAATTACCGCACATTAAAACCGGAAAAAGATGGTCTATTTTGCGAGCGGATCTTTGGTCCGCAAAAAGATTGGGAATGTCACTGCGGAAAATACAAACGTGTCCGCTATAAAGGCGTCGTTTGTGACCGCTGTGGTGTAGAAGTCACAAAAGCAAAAGTCCGCCGGGAGCGGATGGGTCACCTTGAATTAGCTGCACCTGTATCCCATATTTGGTATTTCAAAGGAATTCCAAGCAGGATGGGACTCATATTGGATATGTCTCCACGTGCGCTGGAAGAAGTGATCTATTTTGCCGCATACATTGTGACAGAACCGGGAGACACACCACTCGAGAAAAAACAGCTTTTATCCGAAAAAGAATACCGGACATACTATGATAAATACGGTAAATCATTTAAAGCACAAATGGGAGCAGAAGCCATTCGCAAGCTGCTCCACGATATTGATTTGGAAAAAGAAGTCGAGATTCTAAAAGAAGAGTTGAAAACAGCCCAGGGACAACGCCGTACAAGGGCGATTAAGCGATTGGAAGTAGTGGAATCATTCCGCCATTCCAATAATGCAACATCCTGGATGGTATTGGATGTACTGCCTGTCATCCCACCGGAAATACGTCCGATGGTTCAGCTTGACGGCGGACGTTTTGCTACTTCGGATTTAAATGATTTGTACCGCCGTGTTATCAACCGAAATAACCGCTTGAAGCGCCTGCTCGACCTTGGTGCACCTAGCATTATCGTACAAAACGAGAAGCGAATGCTCCAGGAAGCAGTAGATGCATTAATCGATAATGGACGCCGCGGACGTCCGGTTACCGGACCAGGAAATCGTCCGTTAAAATCGTTATCTCATATGCTGAAAGGTAAGCAGGGACGTTTCCGTCAAAATCTGCTCGGAAAGCGTGTCGACTATTCCGGACGTTCCGTTATCGTAGTCGGGCCACATTTAAAAATGTATCAGTGCGGACTGCCGAAAGAGATGGCGCTTGAATTGTTTAAGCCATTCATTATGAAAGAGCTGGTTGAAAAAGGGATTGCCCACAATATTAAATCAGCAAAACGCAAAATTGAGCGGGTTCATCCGGAAGTGTGGGATGTACTGGAAGAGGTTATTAAAGAGCACCCAGTACTGTTAAACCGTGCACCAACCTTGCACAGACTCGGTATCCAGGCATTCGAACCGACATTGGTGGAAGGGCGTGCAATCCGGCTCCATCCGCTCGTATGTACAGCTTATAACGCAGACTTTGATGGTGACCAGATGGC
Organism: Virgibacillus oceani; assembly: GCF_041521345.1. Lineage (GTDB taxonomy): Bacteria > Bacillota > Bacilli > Bacillales > Amphibacillaceae > Virgibacillus_N > Virgibacillus_N oceani_A. The sequence continues at coordinate 30,849 of NZ_JBGOHB010000023.1, forward strand.
TGTACACGTTCCGTTGTCAGCTGAAGCTCAGGCAGAAGCACGGATTCTGATGTTGGCAGCACAAAATATCCTTAACCCGAAAGATGGAAAACCGGTAGTAACACCATCCCAGGACATGGTATTAGGAAACTACTACTTAACCATGGAAAGGGAAAAGGCTATCGGTGAAGGTAAAGTATTCAAGGATGTTAATGAAGCATTAATGTCTTATCAGAATGGATATGTTCACTTGCATACCCGGGTTGCCATTCAGGCAGCTGGTCTGAATAATAGAACGTTTAACGAAGCACAGCAGAACCAATTGCTTTTGACAACGGTTGGCAAGCTGATTTTCAACGAAATTTTACCGGATTCGTTCCCTTACATTAATGAACCGACAAGGGTTAATTTAGAAGAACACACACCGGAAGCTTATTTTGTTGAAAAAGGAAAAGACGTGAAAGAGGAAATTCAATCACGTGAACTGATTCAGCCATATAAAAAAGGATTCCTTGGCGATGTAATCGCAGAAGTATTTAAACGGTTCAAAATCAGTGAAACATCCAAAATGCTTGACCGCATGAAAGATCTCGGCTTCAGTTATTCGACAAAAGCAGGTATGACAGTCGGTATTTCAGACATTGTCGTATTGGCGGAAAAAAAAGAAATACTGGATGAAGCGCAAGGCAAAGTCGATAATGTACTGAAACAGTTCCGCCGTGGTCTGATCACAGATGATGAGCGGTATGACCGGGTTATTTCCATCTGGTCCCAGGCAAAAGATACAATTCAGGATAAACTGATGGCAACACTGGATAACAGAAACCCGATATTTATGATGAGTGATTCCGGAGCCAGAGGTAATGCTTCCAACTTTACGCAGCTGGCTGGAATGCGCGGGCTTATGGCCAACCCGGCTGGTAAGATTATTGAACTGCCAATCAAATCAAGCTTTAGGGAAGGTTTAACCGTTCTGGAATACTTTATTTCCACGCACGGTGCCCGTAAAGGTCTTGCTGACACTGCACTGAAAACGGCTGACTCAGGTTATCTGACACGCCGCCTAGTGGATGTGGCGCAGGATGTCATCATCCGTGAAGCAGATTGCTTTACCGATCGTGGTTTAACCGTATCTGCATTAATGGATGGAACTGAATTAATCGAACCGCTGCTTGATCGTCTTGTAGGACGTACTGCATTCACAGAAGTACGACATCCTGAAACAAACGAAGTAATGGTTGGAAAAGACAGTTTGATTACAGAGGATACGGCAAAACAAATTGTGGAATCAGACATTAAAGAAGTAACAATTCGCTCTGCGTTCACATGTAATACGAAGCATGGGGTATGCCAAAAATGTTACGGCCGCAACCTTGCGACAGGTTCAGACGTAGAGGTTGGAGAGGCAGTCGGCATTATTGCTGCACAATCCATTGGTGAGCCGGGAACACAGCTTACAATGCGTACCTTCCATACTGGAGGAGTTGCCGGAGACGATATTACCCAGGGTCTACCGCGTATTCAGGAACTTTTCGAAGCGCGTAATCCGAAAGGGCAGGCCGTTATTACCGAGGTTCATGGTACGATTGAAGAAATGAAAGAAGGCAAGGACGGCCAGGAAGTCATCGTTCAAGGCGAGGTAGAACAGCGCAGCTACACGGTTCCTATCAATGCACGTATGAAAGTAAGTGTTGGCGATAAAGTTGTTGCTGGTCAGGAACTGACAGAAGGTTCCATTGATCCAAAAGATCTCTTGCGTGTTCAAGGCGTAGAAGGCGTACAAAATTATCTTCTGCGTGAAGTTCAGCGAGTATACCGGATGCAAGGGGTTGAGATCGGTGATAAACACGTGGAAGTAATGGTTCGTCAGATGCTGAGAAAAATCCGCGTGGGTGACTCAGGCGACACGGATGTACTTCCAGGATCACTACTCGAACTGCATCAATTCAGAGATGCAAACCATGAAGTGTTATTGAACGATGGACAGCCGGCGACCGGAAAACCTGTATTGCTCGGCATTACTAAAGCATCTCTTGAAACAGATTCCTTCCTGTCTGCAGCATCCTTCCAGGAGACGACACGTGTCCTGACAGATGCAGCAATCAAAGGAAAACGGGATGAACTACTTGGATTGAAAGAGAACGTTATTATTGGTAAACTTGTTCCGGCAGGAACTGGAATGCAACGGTACCGTAATCTAAAAGGCGCTACTGATGAGCCGGAAGAAGAAACGGTTGAAGAAGAAACAGAAACGATTCAATAAAGGGATATTATTTAACTAGCAGCCCGAATAAACGAGACTGCTGCTGAATAAAAAGGCAGCGGTTAGATCCCGTAGTGCGAGAAATCCAGTACTGAAATAATTGCAGCATGACGTGCACGGGGGAGGCTCACCAGCTCCTAAGCGGTAAAAGAAGACACTGTGAAATTGATGAAGTAGTTTGAACAGATGTTGTACTTGTGCCCTAGGACTGAAAGCGAAGCGTATGCGGGACTGCGTTATATAGCGACAAAATATATGAAACAGCATCGATGAAAGAATAAAATGGCATTCGGAAGCACCAAATTAATATGAAATTCTTGTTGACATCAAAATGTTGTGGTGATAAAATATCCTAGGTGCTTCCGAATTATACTTGTTGCTTTGGAGGATGCAAAATGTCTTATGAAAAAGTGGCTCAAGTTAAATCACGTATAATAATCGGCACGAAACAAACACTAAAAGCCATGAAAAATGGAGAAATAAGTGAAGTTGTCATTGCTGATGATGCGGACAAATATATCACACAAAAAGTAGCCAATTTAGCAGATGAACTCGACATTCCGTATCAGCATGTAGATTCGATGAAAAAACTGGGTATTGCTTGTGGTATTGAGGTGGGGGCATCTACAGTAGCCATAAGAGAACAGTAGCAGTTTTAGCTGAAACGGCTGCCTGAAGCTTTGTTTTTTTGCATGTTAGGAAAGGATGAAATTTTAGCAGAGGAGTGGATTCCGACAGCTGAAATTTTCAAACCCTAAATATAAGAAAAACGAACGTATTCACTAAAAGGTATGTGAATGCGGGTTTTTCTAGCAAAAGAATGAACCACCTGGCTGTGTGGTATTAGAAGAAGCCGTCACAGGAAGCTGTTTGCGCTGAATGATCAGCCTCTAAAACAGATGAAAAGCCATAAGAAAAATCCTGTATTTTCAATCAATAAATGAGCAGCTTTCTTTAAGCATCTGACAAGAAAGGAGGAGACAAAAATGCCAACAATTAATCAGCTTGTACGCAAGGGACGTGTAAATAAACCGCGAAAATCCGACTCACCAGCGTTGAATAAAGGTTATAACAGCTTCAAAAAACAGTTTACAAACCAAAATTCTCCGCAAAAACGCGGTGTTTGTACACGTGTTGGTACATTGACGCCGAAGAAGCCAAACTCGGCACTTCGTAAATACGCCCGTGTACGTTTGTCAAACAATATGGAAGTTACAGCATATATTCCCGGCATTGGCCACAACCTGCAGGAGCACAGTGTCGTATTGCTTCGCGGCGGCCGTGTAAAAGACTTGCCTGGGGTTCGTTATCACATCGTTCGCGGTGCACTTGACACGGCAGGAGTAGAAGGCCGTGGGCAAGGACGTTCCAAATACGGTACAAAGAAACCGAAGAAAAAATAATGGGATAATAGAATCGGGGTTCTCCTGACTCTGTGAAACCATTTAACAAAAAGGAATGATAAATTACCGTACAAAGGACTGAGGTTGTATAAAAAATCTTTTGCCCTTTTAAAAATCGGTAACAGGAAAAGCAGGATAGATCCTGGCTTTTCCACTACAGCATGGGAAAGAAAGGAGGGGGACATATGCCACGTAAAGGACCAGTACCTAAACGAGATGTCCTGCCGGATCCATTATATAACTCAAAATTAGTGACGAGATTGATCAATCAAATCATGATTAATGGAAAACGCGGAAAAGCACAAAAAATTCTTTATAATGCGTTTGAACTTGTTTCTGAAAGAAGCGAACAAAACGCCATGGAAGTTTTCGAACAAGCAATGAAAAACGTCATGCCTGTACTTGAAGTTCGTGCTCGCCGAGTTGGGGGTTCTAACTATCAGGTTCCAATGGAGGTTCGTCCAGAACGCCGTCAAGCACTAGGACTGCGCTATATCGTTAATTACTCACGTTTGCGCGGAGAAAAAACGATGGAAGAACGTTTAGCTAATGAAATTCTTGACGCTTCCAACAACACAGGAGCAGCCGTTAAAAGACGTGAAGAAATGCATAAAATGGCGGAAGCGAATAAAGCATTTGCACACTACCGCTGGTAAGGAATCTGAACCAAAGCTTAGAAGAGAAAGGAGAAGAATACATGGCAAGAGAGTTCTCCTTAGAAAAGACGCGTAATATTGGTATTATGGCACATATTGATGCAGGAAAAACTACTACTACAGAGCGTATTCTTTTCTACACAGGACGTATTCATAAAATTGGTGAGACGCATGAAGGTGCTTCCCAGATGGACTGGATGGAGCAGGAGCAGGAGCGCGGGATTACAATCACTTCCGCTGCAACGACTGCTCAATGGAAAGGTCATCGTATTAACATTATTGATACACCGGGACACGTGGACTTCACCGTTGAGGTTGAACGTTCTCTAAGAGTTCTGGATGGTGCTGTTACAGTTTTAGATGCTCAATCAGGTGTTGAGCCGCAGACAGAAACGGTATGGCGCCAGGCAACAACGTATGGTGTACCTCGTATTGTATTTATTAACAAAATGGATAAAGTAGGTGCCGACTTCCTATATTCTACAGGAACATTAAAAGATCGCCTTGGTGCAAATGCACATCCTGTTCAGATGCCAATCGGGGCTGAAGATAATTTTGAGGGAATCATAGACCTAGTTAATATGGAAGCTCATTTTTATTTGGATGATTTAGGAACCAAAGCGGAATCTCGTGAAATTCCTGCTGAATATAAGGATAAAGCTGAAGAGCTTCGTGCCGGCCTTGTTGAGGCAATGGCAGAGGTTGATGAAGATTTAATGATGAAATTTCTTGAAGGGGAAGAAATTTCCAATGGGGAATTGACAACTGCGATCCGTAAAGCAACGTTAAATGTAGAATTTTATCCGGTATTTTGCGGTTCTGCCTTTAAAAATAAAGGTGTGCAGCTCGTCATTGACGGAGTTATTGACTATCTCCCTGCTCCAACAGACGTTGCGGCAATTGAAGGTACTCTTCCCGGCGGAGATGAAGAGGAAACTGTTACCCGCCCTGCGGATGATAATGGCCCATTCTCTGCGTTGGCATTTAAAGTAATGACAGATCCTTACGTTGGAAAACTGACTTTCTTCCGTGTCTACTCCGGAACACTTAATTCAGGTTCCTACGTAAAAAACTCGGTAAAAGATAAGCGTGAACGCGTAGGACGTATCCTGCAGATGCACGCAAACTCGCGAGAAGAAATTAAAACAGTCTACGCCGGGGAAATCGCTGCTGGAGTTGGCTTAAAGGACACTTCAACCGGGGATACCCTATGTGATGAGAAAGAAGAGGTTATTCTTGAATCCATGGACTTCCCTGATCCAGTCATCGATGTCGCTATTGAACCGAAAACAAAAGCAGACCAAGATAAGATGGCGATTGCACTGGCAAAGCTGGCAGAAGAGGATCCAACTTTTAGAACAGAAACAAACCCCGAAACAGGCCAAACCATTATTTCCGGTATGGGTGAACTTCACCTGGATGTCATTGTTGACCGCTTAAAACGTGAGTTTAGAGTGGAAGCAAATGTCGGTGCCCCACAAGTGGCATACCGTGAGACATTCCGTCAATCAGCGGAAGTTGAAGGGAAATTCATCCGTCAGTCCGGTGGACGGGGGCAATATGGCCACGTTTGGGTTAAATTCGAACCAAACGAAGAGGGCGCAGGATTTGAATTTGAAAATAAAATCGTTGGTGGTGTTGTTCCGCGTGAATACATTCCTTCCGTTGAAGCCGGAATAAAGGAATCACTGGAAAACGGTGTATTAGCCGGATACCCATTAATTGATGTAAAAGCTGCTTTATATGATGGAAGCTACCATGATGTTGACTCTAACGAGATGGCATTTAAAATAGCTGGTTCCATGTCCTTGAAAGCAGCAAAAGACAAGTGTCAGCCTGTGCTTCTGGAGCCAATGATGAGAGTGGAAATTGTCATTCCAGAAGAATATATGGGAGACATTATGGGAGACATTACTTCCCGCCGCGGACGGGTGGAAGGTATGGAAGCAAGAGGTCCTGCCCAAGTAGTAAACGGGTTCGTACCACTTGCGGAAATGTTTGGCTATGCTACATCATTACGCTCAAACACACAAGGTCGCGGAGTATTCACCATGTACTTTGATCACTATGAAGAAGTGCCAAAAAGTATCTCAGCAGAAATTGTTAAGAAAAATGCTGGTGAGTAATTGATTTTTTGTCCAATCTGAAGTATAACTTTAGTGAAGGCCGAGCAATGACATCTTCACATGTTGTTTCTCGACTGATAATAAATTAAAAAAACTTTATTTAATTAAAGGAGGAACTATAAATGGGTAAAGAAAAATTTGACCGCTCGAAAAGTCACGTGAACGTTGGTACTCTTGGACACGTTGACCATGGTAAAACAACATTAACTGCTGCAATTACAATTGTAATGGCAAAAAAATCCGGTGCAGGTGATCAAATGGCATACGACCAAATCGATAACGCACCAGAAGAAAAAGAGCGTGGAATTACTATCGCAACTTCTCACGTTGAGTATGAAACAGAAACTCGTCACTATGCACACGTGGATTGCCCGGGTCACGCTGACTATGTTAAAAACATGATCACTGGTGCTGCACAAATGGATGGTGCTATCCTGGTTGTTTCTGCTGCAGATGGCCCGATGCCTCAAACTCGTGAGCATATTTTATTGTCACGTAACGTTGGAGTACCTGCTTTCGTAGTATTCCTTAACAAAACAGACATGGTAGACGATGAAGAACTATTGGAATTAGTAGAAATGGAAGTACGCGATTTGCTTACTGAATACGACTTCCCTGGTGATGATGTACCAGTAATCAAAGGTTCTGCACTTAAAGCAATTGAAGGAGATGCAGAATACGAAGAAAAAATCGCTGAACTGATGGATGCGGTGGATGAGTACATCCCTACTCCTGACCGCGATAAAGACAAACCATTTATGATGCCTGTAGAGGACGTATTCTCTATCACTGGCCGTGGTACTGTTGCAACTGGACGTGTTGAGCGTGGAGAAGTTAAAGTTGGTGATGAAGTAGAAATCATCGGTCTTGCTGAAGAGTCCGGCAAAACAACTGTAACTGGTGTAGAAATGTTCCGTAAGCTTCTTGATTACGCAGAAGCTGGTGACAATATCGGTGCACTATTACGTGGTGTTGCACGTGAAGACATTAACCGCGGACAGGTACTTGCTAAGCCAGGTTCCATTACGCCACATACAAACTTCAGTGCAGAAGTTTATGTATTATCTAAAGAAGAAGGCGGACGTCACACGCCATTTTTCGCAAACTATCGTCCACAATTCTATTTCCGTACGACGGACGTTACTGGAGTTATCCAGCTTCCGGAAGGTACAGAAATGGTAATGCCTGGTGATAACATCGAAATGGAAGTAGAATTGATTTCACCAATCGCTATTGAAGATGGTACACGTTTCTCCATCCGTGAAGGCGGACGTACTGTTGGATCCGGCGTTGTAACAACAATAAAAAAATAACAAGCAAGCAGCATATAAAACAGGCAGCGCTCCAGAAGTGTTGCCTGTTTTTTGCTTAGGAAAATCTATATGCAATAACAATTTTCATCTCAATTATTTAAATAATTGAGATGTATTATGTTCTTATAAAAGCTCGCTGATCAATTAGTAGTTTTTCATAAAGATGATTCTAGGCACAGTATGCTGCCGGTCTACGAAAATGCTGGTAACATAGAAGTGGTATAAGCGCCCAAGTGAAATAAAACCCCAGTAGTTCGGTGCCATAGAGGCAATATAAGCACACAAGCGAAGGAAAATCCCCATCGTTCAGTAGTTTAAAAGCCAAATAAGTGCTCGAATAAAATTAATCATCAAACCTGTTACCTTACAACCTTGATCAGTACATGAAATAAGCCTTATATTCCGCCCAATCGACCAGCGTTACAGGCATTTTGTTTTCTCCTTAGCGGGATACCTTTATTTGCAAAACGAAACTCCCGCTCATATATTTACAATCTGCAACAGAAGAACCGTCCCGTGTTTACATTTCTCGTAAAAAAAGTTCTTTTTCCCCTTGCATTCGTCGGCAATAGTACGTATAATATATAGATGTGCAATCAAAGAATTATGTTATAAAAGATTGCATTGACCGCATTTCTTCTATATAATATTAATGTTGGTCACTTAAGGCGATGAAGCGAAAGGTTGTTGGCACACCCGGCCCCTTTGCCATGGCTGGCTGTCAAGGAATTTTCGCGGAGAATGTCTATAATAATATGGGCGAAAAGGAGGGAAAATAATGGCAAAAGAAAAAATCAGAATCCGTTTAAAAGCGTATGATCATCGTATTTTGGATCAATCCGCTGAGAAGATTGTAGACACGGCAAAGCGTTCAGGATCCAACGTATCCGGACCAATCCCGCTACCTACAGAAAAAACTGTGTACACCGTTTTACGTGCGGTACACAAATACAAGGATGCTCGTGAACAATTCGAAATGCGTACACATAAACGTCTTATCGATATTGTGAACCCTACACCGCAGACAGTGGATTCACTAATGCGTCTTGACTTGCCGTCTGGTGTAGATATTGAAATTAAATTATAAAATGAATGGATATTATAGGAGGTGTAACGGATGACGAAAGGAATCTTAGGACGTAAAATCGGCATGACTCAGCTATTTTCAGAAACTGGTGAACTTGTACCGGTAACTGTTATCCAGGCTGAGCCAAACGTAGTCTTGCAGAAAAGAACAATGGAAAATGACGGTTATGAAGCAATTCAACTAGGGTTTCAAGATCTAAAGGAATCACGAACAAATAAAGCGGAGAAAGGTCATGCTGAAAAAGCAAACACCACACCTAAGCGCTACGTTCGTGAAATCCGTAACGCGAATCTTGACGAATATGAAGTAGGTCAGGCGATTGGCGTTGATGTATTTGAAGCCGGAGATCAAATCGATGTAACCGGGACGACCAAAGGAAAAGGATTCCAGGGCTCCATTAAAAGGCATAATCAGGCTCGCGGTCCAATGAGTCATGGTTCCCATTTTCACAGAAGAACAGGTTCCCTAGGTGCTGCGGCTGACCCAGCGCGCGTATTTAAAGGGAGACCACTTCCAGGACAAATGGGCGGGGAACAGGTAACAATCCAAAACCTTGAAATTGTGAGTGTAGATACAGAACGCAATCTGTTATTGATCAAAGGAAATGTGCCTGGTGCAAAGAAATCATTCGTCAAAGTAACGGGTGCATTAAAGGCTAAATAATTATTACGACGAAGGGAGGATATGTCATGCCTACAGTAGCACTATTTAAACAGGACGGTTCTCAGGCAGGAGACTTGCAATTAAATGAAGCAGTCTTCGGAATTGAACCTAACACACATGTATTACACGAAGCTGTTGTCATGCAGCGGGCATCCTTGAGACAAGGAACCCATGCCGTGAAAAACCGCTCGGAAGTACGCGGCGGAGGACGTAAACCATGGCGCCAAAAAGGAACAGGGCGGGCACGTCATGGATCCATCCGTTCACCAATCTGGGTAGGCGGTGGAACAGCATTCGGGCCTACGCCAAGAAACTATGGCTACAAAATGCCTAAAAAGGTACGTCGCTTAGCATTATTATCTGCGTTATCTTCTAAAGTAAAAGAAGGTAATGTACTGGTTTTGGATGCCATTGCCATTGACGCACCAAAAACAAAAGAAATCGTAAAAATGCTTGAATCATTGGGTGTTAACGAAAAAGCATTGATTGTAACAGCTGATAAAGAGGAAACAATCATCCGATCAGCCAATAATCTTCAAAACACAAATGTGTTAACCGTAAAAGAAATCAATGTACTGGACTTGCTTTCGCATGACAAGCTGATCATGACAAAAGATGCAGCTGAAAAAGCAGGGGAGGTGCTTGCATAATGAAAGATCTACGAGATATTATAAAGCGCCCTGTCATTACAGAGCAGTCCTCTGATTTATTGGCAGAGAAAAAATATACGTTTGAAGTAGATACAAAAGCAAACAAAACCGAAATCAAAAATGCGATTGAAGCAATTTTCGGTGTCACGGTTGAAAAAGTGAACACATTAAACCAAAAAGGAAAGTTTAAGCGGATGGGACGTTACGGAGGTTTTCGCCCGAATCGAAAAAAAGCCGTCGTGCAACTTTCCGAAGACAGTAAAGAAATCGACTTCTTTGAAGGTTAAAAACAAATAAGTGAAGGAGGGAAATGAAGATGGCGATTAAAAAATTCAAACCAACATCAAATGGTAGACGGAATATGTCTGTTTCCGATTTCGCTGAGATCACCACAAATAATCCGGAAAAATCTCTGCTAAGACCAGTCCACAAACGCGGCGGTCGAAATAATCAGGGTAAACTGACTGTTCGTCATCAAGGTGGTGGCCACAAGCGTCAATACCGTCTTATTGACTTTAAGCGCGATAAAGATGGGATACCAGGACGAGTTTCTACCATCGAGTATGATCCGAATCGTACAGCGAATATTGCATTAATTCATTACGCTGACGGCGAAAAAAGATATATCCTGGCACCAAAAGGACTAAAAGTAGATCAAAAGATAGAGTCCGGTGAAAATGCAGATATTAAATTGGGTAATTCATTAGCACTTGGAAATATTCCAGTAGGTACGATTGTGCATAATATTGAATTGAAGCCAGGACGCGGCGGACAGTTGGCACGCTCTGCAGGCGCTCAAGGTCAAATTCTTGGACGTGAAGGAAAGTACACCCTTGTACGACTGGCATCCAGTGAAGTTCGCCTTATTCTAACAACGTGCCGTGCAACAGTCGGTCAGGTTGGAAACATTGAAAACGAACTGCTCAGAGTCGGAAAAGCAGGACGTTCCCGCTGGAAAGGCATTCGACCAACAGTACGTGGCTCTGTTATGAACCCGAACGATCACCCACACGGTGGTGGTGAAGGACGCACGCCGATCGGGCTTAAATCACCAATGTCACCATGGGGCAAAAAGACACTTGGTTACAAAACACGTAAACGAAATAAACCGTCAGATAAGTATATTGTACGTTCACGTAAAAAATAACTAAAAATGAGACGGGGAACACCCGTCTGAACACTCTGAAAGGAGGCATTTTCATGGGTCGTAGTTTAAAAAAGGGACCTTTTGCAGATGATCATCTGCACAAAAAAGTTGATACGTTAAATGAATCTGATAAAAAACAAGTAATCAAAACTTGGTCACGCCGTTCTACAATATTCCCTACATTTGTAGGCCACACGATCGCTGTATATGATGGACGCAAGCACGTACCTGTTTACATTACAGAAGATATGGTCGGACATAAATTAGGTGAATTTGCACCATCCCGTACGTTTAAAGGGCATTCCGGCGATGACAAGAAAACAAAACGCTAAAGAGAGGAGGCACTTAAGCATGCAAGCGAAATCCACGGCAAAATCGGTTCGTATTGCTCCTCGTAAAGTACGTTTAGTCGTTGATTTAATTCGAGGAAAAGATGTAGGAGAAGCAGTTGCGATCTTACGTAATAAAGAACGCGGTGCTTCTCCAGTAATAGAAAAAGTATTGAATTCTGCTGTTGCAAATGCAGAACATAACTATGAAATGGACACGGATAATTTAGTGGTATCCGAAGCATATGTAAACGAAGGTGTAACACTGAAACGTTTCCGTCCGCGTGCACAAGGACGTGCAAGTAAAATTAACAAACGCACTAGCCACATTACAGTGGTCGTAACAGAAAAGAAGGAGGGATAGTTAGTGGGTCAAAAAGTAAATCCTACAGGTCTTCGCATAGGCGTCATTAAAGACTGGGAGTCCAAATGGTATGCTGGCAAAGATTATTCAGACTTACTACACGAAGATATTAAAATCAGAGAATATCTTGAAAACAGATTGCGTATTGCCGCTGTTTCATCCATTGATATCGAACGTGCTGCAAACCGCGTAAACATTACGATTCATACTGGGAAACCAGGAATGGTAATCGGTAAGGGCGGATCTGAAGTAGAAGCACTAAGAAAATCATTGAACAGTTTAACAGGCAAACGAGTTCATATTAATATTGTCGAAATTAAAAAAGTTGACCTGGATGCCAAATTAGTAGCAGAAAATATCGCTCGTCAACTGGAAAACCGTATATCATTCCGTCGTGCACAAAAACAAACTATTCAACGTTCGATGCGTGCTGGCGCACAAGGTATCAGAACGCAAGTAGCCGGCCGACTCGGAGGAGCGGATATTGCCCGTGCGGAAAGTTACAGCGAAGGAACAGTACCACTTCACACATTGCGAGCTGATATCGACTATGGTACAGCCGAAGCAGATACAACCTATGGTAAATTAGGCGTAAAAGTGTGGATCTATCGTGGGGAAGTTCTTCCAACAAAATCAAATAAATAAGGAAGGGGGCACTTTCTATGTTAATGCCTAAACGTGTGAAATATCGCAGACAACATCGTGGTAAAATGAATGGCCGTGCAAAAGGTGGCACAACGGTATCTTTTGGTGAATATGGCTTGCAGGCAACTGAAGCCTCATGGATTACAAGCCGTCAAATCGAAGCTGCCCGTATTGCAATGACCCGTTACATGAAACGTGGCGGTAAAGTATGGATTAAAATATTTCCTGATAAACCATATACTGCAAAGCCCCTCGAGGTTCGGATGGGTTCCGGTAAAGGTGCTCCAGAAGGCTGGGTAGCAGTTGTAAAACCAGGGAAGGTTATGTTTGAAATCGCAGGTGTACCAGAAGAGGTTGCGCGTGAAGCATTGCGTCTCGCTTCTCACAAACTGCCGATCAGAACAAAATTTGTAAAACGTGAAGAAATTGGTGGTGAAAGCAATGAAGGCTAATGAAATCAGAGAACTGACCACTACCGAAATAGAACAAAAAGTAAAATCATTAAAAGAAGAATTATTTAACTTGCGCTTCCAGCTTGCAACCGGACAATTAGAGAACACAGCGCGTATTCGTGAAGTAAGAAAATCCATTGCTCGTATGAAAACCGTTGTGCGCCATCGGGAACTTGGCGTAAATAACTAGAATCTATGGATAGGAGGTTAGCCTCAATATGACTGATCGTAATAATCGTAAAGTATACACAGGACGTGTAGTTTCAGATAAAATGGATAAAACGATTTCGGTTTTAGTTGAAACGTATAAGTTTCACTCACTATACGGAAAACGTGTGAAATACTCCAAGAAATTTAAAACACATGATGAGAACAACCAGGCAAAAACCGGTGATATTGTACGTATCATGGAAACCCGGCCATTATCAGCTACAAAGCGTTTCCGTTTAGTCGAGGTAGTGGAGGAAGCAGTAATTATATAAGGAAGTTTCGGTAATATAGGCTTCGAAGGGAGGTCCCAGTGACATGATTCAACAGGAAACTAAATTAAAGATAGCAGATAACTCTGGAGCACGTGAAGTGCAAACCATTAAAGTATTGGGTGGATCAGGCCGCAAGACAGCGAATATTGGTGATGTAATTGTTTGCACAGTGAAAAACGCAACACCCGGAGGCGTTGTTAAGAAAGGTGAAGTAGTAAGAGCGGTTATTGTGCGTTCGAAATCCGGTGCACGCCGTAAAGATGGATCATATATTCGTTTTGGTGAAAACGCAGCGGTAATTGTACGTGACGATAAAAGTCCAAGAGGAACGCGTATTTTCGGACCGGTCGCACGTGAATTACGTGATGCCAAATTCATGAAAATCGTATCTCTGGCTCCGGAAGTATTATAAATGATTGTTTAAAAACTGGATGTGCAAAATGCTCCGAATAACAGGGAAAAGACAACAATTCGCAGTACTTTTCCAGCAGTTTTTAGGCAGTCTCCCTAGGCGTAAAAGACCAGTGCAAGGAGGTGCGTCAAGCATGCATGTAAAAAAAGGTGATAAAGTAAAAGTAATTTCCGGTAAAGACCGCGGAAAAGAAGGTACCATCCTGGAAGCATTTCCGAAAAAGGATCGTGTACTTGTAGAAGGAATCAACATGGTGAAAAAACACGCAAAGCCTTCACAGGAGAACCCACAAGGCGGTATTTTGGAACTGGAAGCTTCAATTCATGTTTCCAACGTAATGCCGATTGATTCCAAATCAGGAGAGCCAACCCGCGTTGGCTATGAAGAACGTGATGGCAAAAAAGTGCGCATCGCTAAAAAATCCGGTGAAGCAATAGATAAATAATTTGTGAATCGAAAGGAGGGCGCTCGTGATGAATGAACTAAAACAAAAATATCAGGATAATATACTACCATCCTTAATGAATAAATTTGAATATAAATCTGTAATGCAGGCACCAACAATTGAAAAGATTGTAATCAACATGGGTGTTGGTGATGCTGTGCAAAATTCAAAAGCATTAGATAATGTAATTGAAGAGCTTTCACTCATTTCCGGTCAAAAACCAATCGTAACCCGTGCGAAGAAATCAATTGCCGGCTTTCGTCTTCGTGAAGGAATGCCAATCGGTGCAAAAGTAACCCTTCGCGGAGAAAGAATGTATGAATTTCTGCAAAAGTTGATTGCTGTTTCACTGCCGCGTGTACGTGACTTCCGCGGTATTTCGAAAAAAGCTTTTGATGGACGCGGAAATTATACACTAGGTGTAAAAGAGCAATTGATTTTCCCGGAAATTAACTATGATAAAGTAAATAAAGTCCGCGGTATGGATATTGTGATCGTAACAACTTCCGAAACGGATGAAGAGGCTCGTGAACTCTTGTCACAGCTCGGCATGCCTTTCCAAAAATAAGCTTTTCAGAGCTACTACAAGGAGGGAAAATTGTGGCTAAAAAATCAATGATTGCAAAGCAAAAACGCCCGCAAAAGTATAAAGTACGTGAATACACACGTTGTGAGCGCTGTGGCCGACCACATTCAGTAATTCGTAAGTTTAAACTTTGCCGAATTTGTTTCCGTGAACTTGCCTATAAAGGTCAAATTCCCGGTGTCAAAAAAGCAAGCTGGTAATCCCCGATTTGGGAAGGAGGTAATGATTAATGGTTATGACAGATCCAATTGCAGATATGCTGACTCGTATTCGTAATGCCAACATGGTGAAACATGAGAAGCTGGAACTGCCGGCTTCAAAGATGAAAAAAGAAATCGCTGATATTTTAAAGCGTGAAGGTTTTGTTTCCGACTATGAATTCGTTGAAGACAATAAACAGGGTATCCTGCGTATTTTTCTTAAATACGGTATGAACGAAGACCGTGTAATAACCGGAATTAAACGTATCAGCAAGCCTGGACTACGCGTTTATGCAAAAGCAAATGAGGTACCGCGTGTACTTAATGGCTTGGGAATCGCGATCGTATCCACATCCAAAGGTGTGCTTTCGGACAAAGAAGCACGTTCACAGGCTGTTGGCGGCGAAGTACTGGCATATGTCTGGTAATGAAGATTTTTAAATGAGGAGGTGCATGGAATGTCTCGTATAGGACTTAAGCCAATTGAGATCCCAGAGGGTGTAGAAGTGAAGTTTGATAATAACAACGTTACTGTCAAAGGCCCTAAAGGGGAATTATCCAGAACATTAAGCGCTGAAATGAAAATTAATATAGAAGATAACGTAATTACCGTTGAACGTCCAAGTGACCATAAAGAACATCGCGGTTTGCACGGAACAACACGCAGTTTGATCAGTAACATGGTAGAAGGCGTGAGCAAAGGCTTTGAAAAATCACTTGAAATTATCGGTGTAGGGTATCGTGCCCAAAAGCAGGGAGATAAAGTAGTCATTAATGCCGGCTACTCTCATCCGGTAGAGCTTGACACAGTAGATGGTATTGAAATTGAAGTTCCAAAAAACACACAGCTGACCGTTAAAGGTATCGATAAAGAGCTTGTTGGAGCAGTTGCCTCAAACATTCGTGCAATAAGACCGCCGGAACCATACAAAGGAAAAGGTATTCGTTATGCAGGTGAATATGTACGACAAAAAGAAGGTAAAACTGCGAAGTAAGGTTAGTTAAGCCAGAAAGGAGTGAGCTTGATGATCAAAAAACCGGCAAAAAATGTTACGCGTAAAAGAAGACACGCACGTGTTCGCAGACAAATTACCGGTACACAGGAACGTCCCCGTTTAAACGTGTATCGTTCAAATAAGCACATTTATGTACAGTTGATTGATGATCAAAAGGGTACTACGCTTGTGAGTGCTTCTACACAAGATAAAGAATTGAACACTGGAACATCAGGGAACACAGAAGCTGCAAAACAGGTGGGCGAAGCAATTGCCAAACGTGCCCAGGATAAAGGATTCAAATCAATCGTATTTGACCGCGCGGGCTATCTTTATCATGGACGTGTAAAAGCCTTGGCAGACGCTGCAAGAGAAGCAGGTCTTGAATTTTAAAAGATAAAGGAGGGAACCATTACATGAAGACAAACATTGATCCGAATAAATTAGATCTTGAAGAACGCGTTGTTGCGGTGAACCGTGTTGCAAAAGTTGTTAAAGGCGGACGGAATTTCCGTTTTGCCGCACTAGTTGTAATTGGTGACAAAAATGGTCATGTAGGCTTTGGTACAGGGAAATCCAAGGAAGTACCGGAAGCTATTAAAAAAGCGGTGGATGATGCAAAGAAAAATCTGATTGAAATTCCGATCGTTGGTACGACGATTCCTCATGAAATCCATGGCGTGTTCGGCTCCGGTAATGTATTGATGAAACCTGCTACAGAAGGTACAGGAGTTATCTCCGGCGGACCGGTTCGTGCTATCATGGAACTTGGCGGTGTCGGTGACATTCTGACAAAGTCACTTGGTTCAAATACACCAATCAACGTGATTCGTGCAACATTGACCGGACTAACAAACTTAAAAAAAGCAGAAGACGTAGCAAAACTGCGTGGAAAGTCTGTAGAAGAACTGTTAGGATAAGGAGGGAAGGCTATGTCTAAAAAGTTGGAAATAACCCTCACACGTAGTATTATTGGCGCAAATGAGGTACAGAAAAAAACTGTAGAAGCACTGGGACTGAAAAAAATCCGCCAATCCGTTGTGCGTGAAGATACGGATAGTGTGCGCGGTATGATTAATAAAGTATCCCATCTGCTGGCAGTAAAAGAAATATAAATAAGCATTAGTGTAAAGAGGAGGTGCTCGTATGAAACTTCACGAATTAAAAGCATCAGAAGGTAGTCGCAAAACCAGAAATCGCGTGGGTCGCGGTATGTCATCAGGGAACGGAAAAACATCCGGCCGAGGACACAAAGGACAAAAAGCGCGTACAGGCGGCGGTACACGTCCGGGATTTGAAGGCGGCCAAATGCCATTATTCCAGCGCTTGCCAAAACGCGGATTTACCAATATTCACAAGAAAGAATTTGCTATAGTAAACCTGGATGCACTAAATCGTTTTGAAGACGACACGGAAATTACACCTGAGCTATTACTTGAAGAAGGTGTCGTTAGTAAACTGAAAACCGGCATTAAAGTGCTCGGAAACGGTACTATCGAAAAGAAACTAACAGTAAAAGCTCACAAGTTCTCTGCTTCAGCTGCTGAAGCAATCGAGGCAGCGGGCGGGAAAACAGAGGTGATCTAATTAATGTTTCGGACAATCTCCAATTTTATGCGCGTTGGTGACATCAGACGAAAAATAATATTCACACTACTCATGCTTGTTGTATTCCGTCTTGGAACATTTATTCCTGTTCCTTATACGGACAGAGAAGCGATTGATTTCATGAGCCAGCAAAATGTATTTGGTTTTCTAAATATTTTTGGCGGAGGCGCGCTGCAAAACTTCTCCATTTTTGCGATGGGTATTATGCCATATATTACCGCCTCCATCATCATGCAATTGCTGCAGATGGATGTTGTGCCAAAGTTTGCTGAATGGAAAAAACAAGGTGAAATGGGACGTAAGAAGCTGGCACAGATTACACGTTACGGAACGATTGTGCTTGCATTTGTTCAGGCAATCGCCATGTCCGTCGGCTTTAACGTCATGGCAGGCGGTATGCTGATACAGGATCCAAATGCATTAACATTCTTGATTATTGCACTAGTACTGACAAGCGGAACTGCATTTCTCATGTGGCTCGGGGAACAAATTACAGCAAACGGTGTTGGAAACGGGATTTCCATCATCATTTTTGCCGGGATTGTTGCAGCAGTTCCAAATGGGGTTCAGCAATTATACAGCCAGTATTTTGTAAATCCGGGTGATGATTTGTTTATCAATATTGTTATTGTCGCTTTAATCGCCCTGGTTGTTGTGGCTGTTATCGTAGGTGTTGTATTTATATTGCAGGCACTGCGAAAAATACCAATTCAATATGCGAAAAAACTTGTAAACCGTTCTCCGGTAGGCGGGCAATCCACGCATTTGCCATTGAAAGTAAATGCTGCAGGAGTGATCCCGGTTATTTTTGCCATTGCCTTTATGATCGCACCAAGTACGGTTGCAGGTTTCTTTGAAGGTAGTCCTGTGGCACAAACGATTACAATGATATTTGACTATACACAGCCTATAGGTATGGTCTTGTATGTAGGGTTAATCATTGCTTTCACATACTTCTATACGTTTGTTCAAGTAAACCCTGAACATATGGCTGAAAACCTGCAGAAACAAGGCGGGTACATCCCAGGGATTCGACCTGGCCATAATACGGAAAGGTATTTGACACGTGTCATCAATCGGCTGACATTTGTTGGGGCCCTATTTCTGGCAGCTGTTTCTGTACTCCCGATTGTTTTGGGTGGCTTAGCGGGTCTGCCTCAAGCAGTACAAATCGGCGGCACAAGTTTACTAATCGTAGTTGGTGTGGCATTAAATACAATGAAACAGCTGGAAAGCCAGTTGGTTAAACGCCACTACAAAGGTTTTATCCGGTAATCCGGTGCCACGGAGAGCGAGGAGAAATAACTTGAATTTGATTTTAATGGGTCTGCCTGGTGCCGGAAAAGGAACGCAGGCAAAAAAAATAAATGAAAAGTATAATATCCCTCATATTTCAACTGGAGATATGTTCCGATTGGCAATTCAAGAGGGAACAGAACTGGGAACGAAAGCGAAAGAATACATGGATCAAGGAAACCTTGTTCCGGATGAAGTAACGATTGGCATCGTTAGGGAACGCTTGGCGAAAGATGATTGCAGCAATGGATTCCTGCTGGATGGATTTCCAAGGACCATTGCACAAGCTGAAGCGCTGCAAGAGCTTCTCGCCGATATGAACCAATCAATTGATCATGTCATTCATGTAGATGTACCTAAAGAAAAATTGCTGGAGCGCTTAACCGGCCGCAGAATTTGCCCGACATGCGGAGCGACGTATCATGTAAAATACAACCCTCCAAAAGAAGAAGGAAAATGTGATCATGATGGTTCAAAACTGATTCAGCGGGATGACGATAAAGCGGAAACCGTAAAGAACCGTCTGGCTGTTAATATCGAGCAAACAAAACCTTTATTGGACTTCTACAAGGATAAAGGATACCTTATAAGCGTAAATGGTGATCAGGAAATCAATCAAGTATTTGAAGATATTCGCACCAATATTGAAAAATAATACCCAGCCGTTCATGAAATGGACTAAAAAGGGTGCATTTCAGTGGCTGAAAAGTTATAATTAACGTTGGGAATACGCTTGTTCTGTGACACTGAATGAAAAACAGCCTTTTCAAAAAGGTGAGCAAAAAATTCTATAGCCTAAGTGAAGGTGATCGTTGTTGAACGAAGATGATTCTATTCCGCTGATAGGTCAAGTTGTTCGTATTAAGCAAGGGCGCGAAGCAGGTCAATTCGCCGTTGTCATTCAAGCTGTGGATGACCGGTATGTTCTGCTTGCAGATGGGGAAAAACGTAAATATGATCGACCAAAGAAAAAGAACTTGCATCATATTGAGAAAATGAATTACATTTCTCCGGAAGTCCAAAACAGCCTTCTAGAAACTGGTCGTGTCACAAATGGCAAACTCAGGTTTGCCATAGCTAAATTTACGAATGAGATTGTGACTGATTAAAAGAAGGGAGATCAACACGATGGCGAAAGACGATGTAATTGAAGTGGAAGGAAAGGTAACAGAAACATTGCCGAATGCGATGTTTAATGTAGAGCTTGAAAATGGCCATACGGTCCTGGCGCACGTATCCGGTAAGATCCGGATGCATTTCATCCGCATTCTGCCAGGTGATAAAGTAACGGTAGAGCTTTCACCGTACGATTTAACCAGAGGCAGAATTACGTACCGTTATAAATAAGTGCTCCTATATCAAAGGAGGTTGAATGATGAAAGTAAGGGCATCTGTAAAACCAATTTGTGAAAAATGCAAAGTGATCAAACGTAAAGGAAAAGTAATGGTCATTTGCGAAAATCCAAAGCATAAACAAAAACAAGGCTAACTCGACCTCGAAAGGTCAGAGGGCTTGGAGCAAATCAGCTTAACTGCAGATTTGAGGCAAAAATAAGCAACCAGGAGGTGCTAAAGCTATATGGCACGTATTGCAGGTATAGATATTCCACGTGATAAACGTGTAGTGATCTCATTAACGTATGTTTATGGAGTCGGAAAAACGACTGCACAAAAAGTGCTTGAAGAAGCAGGCGTATCTGAGAATACGCGTGTGCGTGACCTGACTGAAGATGAGTTAGGCCGCATCCGTAAAGCCGTAAATGAATTTACCATTGAAGGTGACTTACGCCGTGAAACATCACTTAATATTAAACGTTTAATCGAAATCGGTGCCTACAGAGGAGTTCGTCACCGTCGCGGACTGCCTGTGCGCGGACAGAAAACGAAAAACAACTCACGCACCCGTAAAGGGCCACGCCGTGCAGTTGCAGGCAAGAAGAAGTAAACGTAAAGGAGGTAAAAATGAATGGCACGTAATACAAACACACGTAAACGCCGTGTGAAAAAGAATATAGAATCAGGTATAGCCCATATCCGTTCCACGTTTAACAACACCATTGTTACGATTACGGACCCGCAGGGAAATGCGATCGGATGGAGTTCATCAGGTGCACTTGGATTTAAAGGTTCTAAAAAATCAACTCCATTTGCCGCTCAAATGGCAGCTGAAACTGCAGCAAAATCCGCAGTGGATAATGGTATGAAGTCATTAGAAGTAACTGTTAAAGGCCCCGGTGCCGGCCGTGAAGCTGCGATTCGTTCACTTCAGGCAGCAGGACTTGAGGTTACGGCAATTGTCGATGTAACACCAGTTCCTCACAATGGCTGCCGCCCGCCAAAACGTCGTCGTGTATAAGTATACCGTATAGAATTTGTCACCTTGTCTATAATGGGTTATATGTAGAACAGCCTAAAGGTACCGAAAACCTTTAAGCTAAGCCTGGCAGATAAGTAAGTATAAAACTTTCTTTCTGCATAAGTGCAGCTAAGGCTTTCGTCATTAAAGCCTGGCGATAAGCCAAGTTTTCTAATAAGACAAGAAAGTACGAAAGAAATACAGGTAGAGAAGGGTAAATCAACTGCCTATTTGGGGAATTTCGGTTAGGCAAGCAAGTCTAACCGGGGTTTCGACGTTTTTAAGGAGGGTTTTATTGGATGATCGAAATTGAAAAGCCAAAAATAGAAACGGTAGAAGTCAGCGAAGATGCTACGTTTGGAAAAGTTGTAGTCGAACCGCTTGAACGTGGATATGGTACCACTCTAGGAAACTCCTTGCGTCGTATCCTTTTATCCTCACTTCCAGGTGCTGCTGTAACATCAGTTCAAATAGATAGCGTACTGCATGAGTTTTCGACAATCGAAGGGGTTGTGGAAGACGTAACAACAATAATTTTGAACCTGAAAAAGCTAGCTCTGAAAATTTATTCTGATGAGGAAAAGACATTAGAAATCGATGTGCAGGGAGAAGGGGAAGTTACGGCTCGTGACTTGACATTTGACAGTGATGTAGAAGTACTAAACCCTGAACTTCCAATTGCAACATTAAATAAAAAAGGGCATCTGCATATGAAAATTACCGCAGAACGAGGCCGCGGATACCGCCCAGCGGAAGAAAATAAAAATGATGATCAGCCAATTGGGGTCATCCCGGTTGATTCTATTTTTACTCCCGTTTCCCGTGTCGTATATCAGGTGGAAAACACCCGCGTAGGTCAGGTAGCAAACTTTGATAAATTAACCATGGATGTGACAACGGACGGAAGCATCCGCCCGGAAGAAGCCATTTCGCTCGGAGCAAAGGTCTTTACAGAACATCTAAATATATTTGTAGGCTTAACTGATGAAGCACAGCATACGGAAATTATGGTGGAAAAAGAAGAAGATCAAAAAGAAAAAGTCATGGAAATGACTATAGAAGAACTTGATCTTTCCGTAAGATCCTATAACTGCCTGAAACGTGCCGGAATTAACACGGTACAGGAGCTTGCAAATAAATCGGAAGAAGATATGATGAAAGTTCGTAACCTGGGACGAAAATCTTTGGAAGAAGTAAAAACAAAGCTCTCAGATCTTGGTCTTGGTCTGCGTGACGATGATTAAGCTGACTTCTTAGCGCGGAAAAAAATAATTTAACTAAAACTGAAAAAGTGAGAAGCGAAAAGCTTTTTCAGACGATAGATTTAAACTAAGACAGAGAAAGGGAGGGATAGTCCATGGCTAGAAAATTAGGACGTACAACAGATCAGCGTATGGCTCTTCTTCGCAACCTTGCGTCTGATTTAATCATTCATGAACGGATTGAAACAACAGAAGCAAAAGCGAAAGAATTGAAATCGGTAGTAGATAAAATGATTACGCTCGGTAAACGTGGAGATCTTCATGCACGCCGCCAAGCTGCAGCTTTTCTATACGACAAGGAAGCTACTGAAGATGCAAATGTCATTCAGAAGCTATTTGATGATGTTGCCGCACGCTATGAAGAACGCCAAGGTGGATACACACGCGTACTTAAGCTTGGTGCCCGTCAAGGTGATGGAGCGAAAATGGCAATCATTGAGCTGGTTTAATAGGACAGGAAAGAAAGTATGTATTTTCTTACCTGCATAAGTGCACAAAGAATGCTGCAGGAGCGAAAGTTTAATTTTCGCTGAACCACGGCTAGCACTTCAAAGTATAAGGGTTTCTAAGAACCACTTTAACGACAAGCCAGGTTCTCTAAACAGTTAACCAAGTCAAGGGCAGGACTAAATCTCATCACGAGGTCTATCCAAGCCCTTTTTTTGTATAGCCAGTATATATGCGATCTGCCAGGATATTAATTTCCATAATATAAAGGAGTTTTACGATCCATGAACCGCACTTTATGGAGTGATCATGTATCATAAAGGAGTTTTACGAACCATGACCCGGCCATTTCTGGATGATCATGTACCATAAAGAAATTTTACGATCCATGAACCCCATTAGACATGCCTGTTACTGGTTTCTGTAAGATGCAGAATTTACGCAAGACACCCGGAACCAAACCAGGGAGGAGGAGTTTTTATGAGTAAGAGAATGATTGAGTTTAGAAATGTTTCTTTCAGGTACGGAGATGAGCAGCCCTGGGTACTCAAAAATGTTTCATTTGAAATCTATGAAAAAGAATGGATTGCCATCATCGGTCATAACGGCTCCGGCAAGTCCACTATCGCCAAACTATTAAATGGTCTTCTGTTCCCGCAGGAAGGGGAAATCGTCATTGATGGCGTCCCGGTCACTGAAGATACAATTTGGGAAGTAAGAAAAGAAGTAGGCATGGTATTTCAGAACCCGGATAACCAGTTTGTAGGAACCACTGTTCAGGATGATGTTGCATTTGGCATGGAAAACAGAGGTTTTTCCAGAGAAGAGATGGTAAGCCGAATTGATAACACGTTACACGCTGTTGGAATGCAGGATTATCTTTTGACTGAACCACACCGGTTATCAGGCGGCCAGAAGCAGCGGGTGGCTATCGCAAGTGTGCTGGCCATCTCCCCAAAAGTATTGATTTTGGATGAAGCAACAGCCATGCTCGACCCGCGCGGCCGTGCAGAAATCATGCGGACGGTTGCAGATGTGCAAAAACAGAATGAGCTTTCTTTAATCACCATTACCCATGACCTGCGGGAAGTTGTACAGGCGGAGCGGGTTATAGTGATGAATAATGGGGAGATCTGGGAAGAGTCAACCCCGAGGGATATTTTTTCCAAAAAAGATGAACTTACGAGAATCGGTTTGGATGTTCCTTTTGTCGCAAAGCTGGCAGAATCTCTGAAGGAAAAGGGAATTTCTCTTACAAAGGAACCGCTAAACCATGAAGAATTGCTGGAGGATCTATGGACATTACATTCAAGGACGTAAGCTATATATATCAACGGAATTCACCTTTTGCACATAAGGCGATAGATCACTTAGATTTACATTTTGCCTCGGGATCCTTTGTTGTCATCATTGGTCATACCGGCTCAGGTAAGTCTACGCTTATTCAACATTTAAACGGGCTTGCTATGCCGAGTGAAGGGGAAGTCACCATTGGAGATTACCGCTTAACACCTGATAAGAAGCCGGAAAACATGAAAGAGCTCCGCAGCAAGGTTGGTGTGGTATTTCAATACCCCGAGCATCAACTGTTTGAAGAAACGGTCGAAAAAGATATTGCATTTGGCCCGAATAACTTTGGGGTGCCAGAGAAGGAGACGGAGCAGCGGATTAAAGAAATACTTCCTGCCGTAGGGATGTCAACGGATTTTCTGGAACGCTCCCCATTTGACTTGAGTGGCGGACAGATGAGAAGGGTGGCAATTGCCGGCGTTCTTGCTATCAGGCCAGAAGTGCTTGTACTTGATGAGCCGACAGCAGGGCTCGACCCCCGCGGTCAGAAAGAAATGATGGAAATGTTTTATCAGATGCATAAGGAGCAGGGATTAACGACCATTCTTGTTACGCATAGCATGGAGGATGCGGTAAAGTATGCCGATCAGGTTATCATCTTAAATCAAGGGACGAAATACATGGAAGGGAAACCGGAAGAAGTGTTTATTCAAAAAGAAGCACTAAATAAAGTGCAGCTTGATGTTCCGGAAATGGTCTCATTTTTAAACCAATTTGAAGCAAGGTTTGGTAAGTCCATTTCTTTTCAGAGACAAACGATTAAAGAAATGGCCTCATCCATATATGACCGGCTTAAGGAGGGGGAGAAACATGAATAATACCCTCATCATCGGTCAATATGTCCCGGGAAACTCGATCGTCCATAAACTGGACCCAAGAACAAAAATTACAATCATTTTTGTGTTTGTTTTTATCGTATTTTTTGCGAATAACCTGTCGAGCTATATTATTATTACGGCTTTTGCCTTTACGGCTATGTTTACATCCCGGGTGCCGGTTCGATTTATTATGAAAGGCTTGACCCCTGTCTGGTTTTTAATTATTTTTACTTTCATCCTGCATTTGATTGTGACAAATGAAGGTACTGTACTCATAGAAATTTTTAATTTTGCTATCTATTCCGGTGGGGTCATCCAGGGGTTTGCTATTTCCATGCGCTTCTTTTTGCTTATTCTTGTGACATCCATGCTGACATTAACAACCACACCAATAGAAATCACAGATGCGATTGAGGACATGCTTCATCCGTTGAAACGGTTTAGATTCCCGGTACACGAGCTCGCTTTGATGATGTCTATCTCGCTGCGTTTTATTCCGACGCTCATGCAGGAGACGGATAAAATATCAAAAGCACAAGCTTCCCGCGGTGTTGACTTTCGGACAGGCCCAATTAAAGAGCGGATCAAAGCAGTTGTCCCGTTATTGGTGCCGCTGTTTGTCAGTGCATTTAAGCGGGCTGAAGAATTGGCTATGGCTATGGAAGCCCGCGGCTATCAAGGCGGGGAAGGACGCACAAAGCTGCGTGAATTGAAAATAGAACAGCGGGATATTTGGATTTATTTATTGTTTACGGCCGTTGTAGCGGGCTTGTTTGTTACGAGAGGTTATTAACTGCCGTTCGGATGAGAAATGCAATAGTGGATGAAGAAAGGTTTGGCATACAATGGTACGATTGAAATGTATTATACATTATGATGGATCCCAATTTTCCGGATTTCAGATCCAGTCTAAACAGCGCACCGTTCATGGTGAGCTGGAGCATGCATTAAAAAAGATGCACAAAGGGGAAGATGTACGAATCCAGGCTTCAGGCAGAACAGATACCGGTGTGCATTCCTTTGGCCAGACGATACATTTTGATTCTTCTTTCGACATACCGGAGCAAAATTGGAAAACTGCATTGAACACCCTTTTGCCGAAGGATGTATATGTGCAAGATGTGAAAGTTGTTCCAGACAGCTTTCATGCAAGGTACGCTGTCGTGGAAAAAGAGTATCGCTACTACGTATGGAATCAAAAAGAAAGAGATGTTTTTAAACGAAATTATTATTATCAATTCCCTTATCATTTGAATATAGAGGCAATGCAGGAAGCTTGCCGCTACCTGGAGGGGAGACATGACTTTACAACTTTTTCCTCCGCAAAAGCAACCATTAAAGGCTCCAAAGAACGTACGCTTTATAAGGTAAGCTGCGAGAAACAGGAAGAGAAAATAGAATTTATCTTCCGGGGGAGCGGTTTTTTGTATAATATGGTACGCATTATCATAGGGGTTTTGTTGGATGTTGGCCAAGGCAGACGAAAAGCATCGGATATTCCCGAGCTATTAGAAGCAAAGGATCGAACGCTTGTAGGCATAACAGTACCGCCTCAAGGGCTTTATTTGTGGAAGGTAAGGTATGAAGAACAGGATTTGCTTTAGGCTTCGTAGAGCCTTTAAATCGCTCGACAGTCCCGTGAAATCGCTCTATGATCACAATAATTCGCTCGACCTGACGATTGAATTCAGGTATATTTCCACCCCGTCCACTGATTACTGTAAAAAAATCAACTAAAGCTTGACATTCTGCACCAATTTGGTATATTATGATCTATGGCATTTTATTTCTAAAACCACGATTAGCCCCGGAATCTAATTGTGTTGAATATAGGAATAACGAACGAAATTATTTGGAGGGAAACAATCATGCGCACAACTTTCATGGCGAATGAAGCAAAGATTGAACGCAAATGGTTTGTTGTGGATGCTGAAGGCAAGCGTTTAGGACGTTTGTCCAGTGAAGTTGCTGCAATCCTTCGCGGAAAGCATAAGCCGACTTATACACCACATGCAGACACTGGTGATCATGTTATCATCATCAATGCTGATAAAATTGAACTGACTGGTAAAAAAATGACTGATAAAAAGTATTACAGACACACCGGTTACACTGGTGGCATTAAAGAACGCAATGCAGAAGAAATGCGTACAAAATACCCGGAGCAAATGCTTGAACTTTCCATAAAAGGCATGCTTCCAAAAGGTCCAATGGGACGCAAAATGAGTAAGAAATTGCACGTATACAGAGGTTCTGAACACAAACATGAAGCACAAAAACCGGAAGTTTACGAGCTTCGCGGGTAATTTAAGGGAGGTAAATGAATTGGCTCAAGTACAATACTACGGCACAGGTCGTCGTAAAAAATCAACTGCACGTGTACGCTTAGTACCAGGTACAGGAAATGTTACGATTAATGATCGTGAAGCAAAAGACTATTTTCCATATGAAACACAGCTTTTAATTTTGAACCAGCCGCTTGCTGCTACAGAAACACAAGGAACATATGATGTATTAGTCAATGTTCATGGTGGAGGATTTACCGGACAGGCTGGCGCTATCCGCCACGGAGTTGCCCGCGCACTTCTGGAAGCAGACCCGGAATACCGTTCTACTTTAAAAGCAGAAGGTTATCTGACTCGTGATGCTCGTATGAAAGAGCGTAAAAAATACGGTCTTAAAGGCGCTCGTCGTGCACCACAATTCTCAAAACGTTAAATCGAATGCTGTCGTGCCAAGGTTTTTCATGGACAGAACAATAAAAGTTACTTTAAAGCACTGGTTTAATTACCGGTGCTTTTCTTGCGTTCATTTATAGAGAATTTAACAAGTTTAGGGCGTCAGCATCTTGTTCTTCTCGGGCATTAACTTGAGATAATAGTTTTGAGTCGTTTGAATATTTACATGACCTAAGCACTTTGATACATACACAAGATCGATGTCCTGCAAAAAGAAAGGATGCGTCATTATCTCTTAGCCCATGAAAGGTTGTTTAGGGATATCGAGCTTTTTTAATAGAGCGGTTAATCGTTCAGACTGTTTAAAGCCATAGAAAGAAAAGATATAACCATTTTCCTTTACCTTAATAGATTGAATGAGATCGTATACAGATTTATTAATCGAGATATCACGTTTTGCATTATCTGTCTTTAAGGACGTATCTTCAGAAGTTGGACTTATCGTGTCTTACATGAACACCATGCTCATACAAGCTCTCAAGACGGATTGCTAATAGCTCACCGCGCCGCATACCTGTTTCCAATGCTAATTTAATACAAGTATATTAAATTCATAGTCTGGGTCGCTTAAAACGTAATTCCGAAGCTTTTTAAACTCGGTAATAGATAATGCATGATTACGTTTCGTAGGATTAACTCCTCTAGTTTTTACTAAGCTTGCAAAATCATTGGCAATAGAAGGTGATGTGGCTGAAGTGTAGGTATAAATGGAGTATTTGAAGTATGAAGTACAAGTAGAGATACACCCAGAAGTAATGAAAAGAATTAAATTTACAGCTAAGTTTGTCCGAGTTATAAGAACAGAGAAACCAAATGAAGATAAATGAATATCAGTAACCAACATTTATTTCCATTATTTGCTGTTTCCAGTATGGGTTTTTCTTTATGTTCTCTTCCGAAAACCATTTTTAATCCTCCATCTTTTGTGTTATCCTATGTCTTGGTCAATAAAAAGGAAAATTCTACTACTAAATACCTAGAGGGGAGAATGAATTTGAAAAAACTAGCAATAAGTATTTTCGTGGCTGCCTTGATGTTCCTTGCTGCATGTTCATCAGATGGAAATAACAATGAACAGCCAGAGAATTCACCCAATGAATCAAACAAGGAAACAGAGCATTCGACAGAAAATCAGAATGAAAACAATGAAAGCAAAGCCAACAAGAGTAACGATCAAAAAGAAGCAATAGAAGCGGCAGGGCCATTCGACCCCAACCAAGACATTGGCGGATTCATGGAAGGAGCCTATGACGAAAACGCCATTTTCCCGACGGACGCAAACTGGACACGGCAATCCCGTTTCACAGGCCCAGAGGAACCCGAACTGATTTGGTCTGTCGAAACAACAGATAAAGAATATACAGAACGACCCGGAAGATCCAGTCCCGTCATCGGTTCAGATGGTACCATATACTATATTTCTAATGCAAAAGACGAAGAACATGATGGCCTGTTTGCGATATCCCCTAGCGGCGAAGTAAAGTGGGAAGTCACCGATTTTCACGAAGAACTTGATGTCGGCATCGGAAACCACCACCGTTCAGCACCAATCATTGACGAAAACGGAGATATTTGGGTTCGCTTGGATAATGATACATTTGCTCTATTTAACGGCGAAAATGGCGACTTGAAAGATTCCTTTGTGTGGCAAACCAACTTAGGCTCTCGAGTCTATCCCACCGTCTTGGGAGAAAACGGAACATTCTATATCAATAACGGTGGAATATTCGGAGCCGTTCAAGATGGTGATTTGAAATGGGAATATGGTGATGAAGAAAATATTTCCGAGCATGCAATTAAAGGAGGCCCCGCGGTCGCTTCCGATGGAACTGTATACGGTATCGGTAAAGAAGCATTTTACGCCATTGACGAAACAGGAAAAGTGAAATGGGAAAATGAAATCGATGAGGCACTGGATTACAGCAATATTCAGATTGACCACGAAGGCAATGTCTATTTCGTGAACGACACGACCCTATACTCCTATTCAAAACACGGCGATAAACGCTGGGAAGAAAACGTAGAAAACGAATATTATGGAAGTAACGGGCTCACTTTAACAAACGACAAAAAAATCGTCGCATTATTCGAAGACGGGCTTCATGCATTTAATCTGGACGGCAACGAGGAATGGCACTTTCAACCTAATGGAAAGAAAGCAAGTGGAAGCATGATTGTCGACCAAGAGGGAACCTTTTATATGAATTCCCTCGACATCATCTATGCCGTTGACTCAACAGGAAAATTAAAATGGGAGTACGAGCCAGAAGGCGAAGACATAATTGAGTACTCCAATATGGTACTGGGCCCGGATAACACCCTATACTTTTTCGCCCACAAAGGAACCATGCTCGCAATCGGTGAAAAATAATTAATTCAAGAAATGCTGTCCACACTATCAACTATCAATGGACGGTATTTCATTCATCTTGGAGAAGAAGACACTATAAACAGCAAATCTGATAAAGGTTGGAAATGTACATTAACTGGACGCAATTCTTTAAAAAGGATCGAATGCTGTTGAATGAAATTGTTTAAAGTAAAAAACATAGGAGAGCATGAAGTGAATAAACGTATATTTCTTTTAGCGTTAACTATAATTTTTGCAGTATTCATTATTACTGCTTGTAGCAATCAGGACAACGAAAATGGTGAACAAAATAGCGAGGAAGCATCTTCACAGTCGGATGAAAATAACGAAGGAAATCAGGCTAATGAAAAGGAACAAAATGATGAAAATGGGACTGTATTAACAGAACTTCATTCTTATGAGGATGATGATGACGCTGATGTGGAGAACATCTCCATCAATTATGATGGCAGTGTCGTTTTTTTTAGAGAAATGGACGAATCTGGAGAAGATGAAGAGGTCACACCTTATTTCATCTATGATAATGAACTAATAGATGCCTCATCCATTGATACTTATTCTAATTGTAGTTTTTATTCAATCGATGAAAAAAATACATTCTACTTTACCGGGACTTGTTACGATGCAGATGATGAAAGAGTTTCTGTGGTGTATGATGTAACAAATGATACGATTACGCATTCTGCGGATTCAAATAAAATCTTAACAGCGCTGGCAGATGGTCGTGTTTTATCTATTGATGAATACGATAATGATGGGGTAATTTATGAACTAACAGAGGATGGAGAAGAAGCTTTTCTCGAAATGGATGATATGACAACGGTTTTAGGCATTAGCGCGGACCAGGAAAACGAAAAATTTTTCATCGATGGTGCAAATGATGACTTTTGGAATTCCTACATATATGAGACGGAGAATGACTCCGATCCAGTTCTGTTTAAGGAAGTACCTGATGATGATAATGCGACAACGGTTGAGGGAGAAATTTCCCCGGATGGGCAGTATATTATGTACCGATATCGTGGTGTATCCGGTGGAGAGCACTATAATTATGTAGACAGTTATATTTTTGACAGGGAATCAGAAGAAGAAATCCATTTAGGGCATGGTTTTGATATTAACTTTGTTCGACCAAACGGATATGTATTTGATGAAGTCAGAGAATATGGGCAAGTCGTTTTTAATATTGACTCATCAAAATGGCTTGGCCCTGATGAAAAGGATTTTTCCTTTATTGAATCTTTGTATGCAAATGAATATATAGAGGAAGAGGAAGGAAATACAATCTCTGGATCCAAATTCATGGGGATTTCTGGTGATGGTGAAACGGTTTTAGTTTTAGATAGGTTTAAGGATATTGATAAAGGGGATAATTACAAAATCCAAACGATTAAGACAGAAGACTATATACATTCTCTGGAAGATCAAGATGTTGAAATTGATTTTGAACCGTCTCCATTTAATGAAAAAGGGGCATAAATACAGAAAAGGGTACATGAGGATGGCCTCTAGTGCGAGTTGCTATTCAGTTTTAAAATAGAGCTCTAGCACCATCGTTAATCGAGCGGTTACCTTTCATCAGGGTTGAGTCCCAATGTTGAAGGAAAGAGTCAGTTTGAAAAAACTTTATAATTGTTTCAATGCACAAAATAAATAATGCAAGAGGATAAAAAAATGAAAAAACTAAATTGCAATAGTAAATGCAACACTCTTTGTGAAACCGCTATATAAGGTTTTTCTGTAATTTGTTGGTGTTGGGGCCTAGGCCCCAACACCAACAAATTTTTCGAATGCTTCGGCTGGGGTCTGATAGTCTAATATTTTCCTAGGAAGTGTATTCATTCAGTTGGCGGCATCGTCAATTGTTTCATCAGCGTATGTATGAATAAGCTGCCCTTTCTTGATAAACTTCCGAATGAGCCCATTGTGTCTTTCATTTGACTCTATCTCCCATAGAAGCATAGGGATGGGCAAAACAACCGTCAATTTGCTTCTCTGTGCCTTGATCTGCTAGTTCGCTGACTGATGTAATGCTTCGAAAAACATCCTGCTTGTTTGGAAACGCCGAAATTACGTCTTCTAAGGCTTTTGTAACAGCTGGGGCACTTTTACTTGGAATGCGCTTAATGAGCTCCATACGTGTCTTCCTTTCTACCAGGGTAAGTAAAACGTCATCTTTTGATTTGTGCCCCAGAACGGTGTCAATTTCCCAGCAACCAAATTCATCCCTGGTGTCTATGGATTCGGGGCGTTCTTCAATGCTTGATCCCAACACTTTTTTATTTTTACGGGATTTTACCTTCTTTGTTGAACGGCGGAGTTTCAACTCCAAATCCATATTGATCACAGACAACTTGCCTTCATCTATCCAATTGTATAAAGTCTTCGTCGAAGGAACGTAGTCAAATTTCTTATGCCTTTTCGCATAACCCACAGCTGCATCAGGGGACCATTTGTCTTTCAGGATTTTTCTTCGGCAAATTCAATAAATTCCAATACATCCATCATCGTAGAACGCCCTCTGCAATTGTCACGGTTTCCCCTGTAAACGCGAGCACCGGCGTCTGGAAAGTATGTGGTATAGGTTTTGCGATTAGTATCTATCTGCTGGACGGTTCCGCCGTTCATCTCACGCGAAATCGTACTCGGATTGTGTCCCATTCTTCTCTCAATTTTCCTTAGTGACAGGCCCTCATCCATATAGTCCTCTATATTACCGTTTTCCATTGCGCTTAAATGTGCAAATGAATGTTCCATCTTGTTAGAATGGCTTTCTATTTATTTAACTGTTACATTTCATTTTACAATGAACCTCTTATAAAACAGGTAATAAAAGCACGAAATAAAACGAATGTAAGTCCTCTTTTGACGGGGTAATATTTTTATAAAAACTAGATAAATAGACTGATGAAAAGCTAAGAAACAAAGTCAAGTACAGGCGGCATGATGTAAACATCTCCCATAAAACCCTGGTATGACAATTTTGAGGGCCTAAACATGGCGTTGTGACCCTATTCCATTATTTTTCATGTCGTTAAGTTTTAGTAATCAAATTTTTATTTTACATTTAGTTTTGTAGTTTACATATCCTTTGTTGCGTTTTTATATCTAAAGATATATTCTCCATTCTCTTTAGAGCCTACAATAATAGCATCATACTGTCCTTCACTTTTTTTCTATTTTTTGCTCTCCTCAGCAAACTGTACAGTTTCATCACTGCACCCTATAAAAAGAAATACTCAAACAATGAGATATACCATAAGTTTTTTCGTTACAGGAATGCTTCCTTTTATAAATGCGTACCAAATATACGCAAATAACCTAAGTAAACTAGCCAAAAGAATACGGTAATCAAGACGTCAATCCTTAATGCAAAGACCAACCAGTTACGCTTTCCGACATTCATCTGATGATAATGCGTACGGTCAGTGTCATCGGTGAACCCTTGGACTCCATCATGATGGAGACGCGCTCTGCTTTCCGAATGCCGTTGGCATGAAGCGGTGTTTGATATTGCCAGAAATCAAGGTGTCGCCATGTTATATGACTTTGGTCTTGAATATCGTGAATTTAACAGCCTGATCTTCCACAATTTGGGCATGTGAATTCAGTACCAGTAACTATATCTGAATTATTTATAGGTTATTCGACGGTTCAGATATTTTGTGTCTTTATAAGATAGCCTTTTCTCGAAGAAGGTTTTTAATGGAGATTATTTTAATGTTTGGCAAGTAAAAATGACTCTTTTCAATTCCATAAGTATGTTCGGACAGATAATATTTTTAGTGCCATCAAAATCCTGCTATGAAAGGGAATAGGTGTAGCAAAATCATATATTACAACTTGACAAATTTTTGAGCGTTTATTAAAGTTGAACATGTTCATTAAATGAATATGTTCGCGGTGCGAATGGATATGATTCGACAATAAAGAGTAAGGAGTGTTCAACCGATTGAATGGACGTTTTAATCAATGACTCCGGTATTATTTATAAACTTACAAAGGAGGATTCACTCACTTGATTGAACTCAAAGGTATTGGAAAAGTTTATGAAGATGGTTTTCAAGCATTAGACAATATCGATTTAGCCTTTGAAAATGGAAAAATTAATGTATTGATAGGACCGAGTGGCTGTGGAAAAACAACGACTATGAAACTCCTTAATAGACTCGTGGATTACACAGATGGTGAAATTTTGCTGGAAGGTAAGAGTTTAAAGGAGATTGATCCTATTGAGCTGCGGCGACAAATGGGGTATGTCATTCAGAACATAGGATTGTTTCCGCATATGACTATTTATAATAACGTAGCTGCAGTACCAAAATTACTCAAATGGCCTAAAGAAAAAATTAAAGAACGTGTCATCGAATTGTTGCAACTCGTGAACCTTGATCCCGACACCTACATGAATCGCTTTCCATCTGAACTCAGTGGTGGTCAACAGCAGCGAATAGGTGTAATTCGTGCCCTTGCTGCAGAGCCATCCATTATTTTGATGGATGAGCCATTCAGTGCATTGGATCCTATCAGTCGGGAGCAATTGCAGGATGAATTACTGAGTCTGCAAAGCGAAATTAATAAAACCATTATTTTTGTTACGCATGATATGGACGAGGCACTTAAAATAGCTGACCAGATTATTTTAATGAAAGACGGCCAAATTGTTCAAAAGGATTCACCAAATAATATCATCGCCCACCCAGAGGACGACTTTGTGAAAGACTTTATTGGTGGGAAACGTTTGACTGAGGAACAAAAATTGCCTTCTTTAGACAGGTTTATATCAAGATCATTCATATCAGTTCAAAATGATAGTTCGACTCTCGAAGCTATTAAGCAAATGACTGCCCACAAAATGACTGATATCCCGGTTGTAACACAAGATGATATTTATCGGGGCTCTATTAACCTGTATCATGCTTTGGGTAATCAGGAAGAAACAATCGATAATTTGCTTGAATCGGATATCTACACAATTGAAAGCGGCACGGAAACGGAGCAAGTGATAAATGAATTAAACGGTGTCTGTATGACAACACCGGTTATTAGTAAAGACGGTCAACTGGTGGGTACGCTTGATCCATACCAGCTGCTCTATGAATGGCATGTTACGTCGGAGCACGAATGTGGTGAACAATAAGTGACACTCGTTCAGGAATATATCAAATACTGGCGTGAAGGTTATTCTTCTATTCTGGCGTATATGTATGAGCATATGCTCATTGCTCTGACAGTAATCGTTCTATCAATTACGTTTTCTGTACCATTAGCGATTTACTTGACGAAAATAAGAAGTGACCTAATAAAGACCATTACTTTTAACATAGCGAATATATTCCAAACAATACCGACTATCGCTTTATTGGCGCTTGTTATTCCTTTGTTTGGTATCGGCTTTGTTCCGGCTGTTGTCGCTTTGTTTTTATATTCACTATTACCGTTGCTTCGGAATACATATGCCGGTATGAATTCGGTTGAACCAGGTATAATCGAGGCTGCCAAAGGAATGGGTTATGGAACATTCCAACGTTTATTTAAAATTGAATTACCCGTAGCATTACCTTATGTTATGTCCGGTATTCGGGTAACGTCTGTGTACATTATCAGTTGGACAACCTTAGCGGCATTAATCGGTGCTGGAGGATTGGGTGATCTCGTTTTGGCCGGCATTGGCTATAACGATTCAATGATGATTTTTACAGGAACATTTTTAGCGATTATCATAGCAATTTTACTGGATCTTGTTCTAGGTAAAGTTGAAAAAATATTTTCTTATTCCTAAAATGATGACAGTGAAACCGCATTTGAAACTACTGGCAAAAGACAAAACAGTTTATGATATTAAAATCATTGAAGTTTTAACGGTAAGCCCGTTGATTTTCAAAAGGTTGGAACTACACGTGCTGTTAGATATCGAAAACTTTTCCCCCATCTTATGAAACATCTCTTGTATCAAGTTAACACAAAGGAAATGACGGATTTATTTTATGAAATTGATGTAAAAAATTGTTAATTCAAAGACGTTGCTAAAGAATTTTTGGAGGAAAAGGGGATACTGATCTACAGGGAAAGGAGATTCTCATGGATTTTATAACGGAATTGGCCGCGTATATGGCTAATAACTCTAATGAATTGCTGGCGTTAACTGTTGAACATATTCTAATGGTTGCTTACGGTATTGCTCTTGCTCTTGTTGTCGGAATACCGCTTGGCATCTTAGCTGCA
This sequence comes from Virgibacillus oceani, assembly GCF_041521345.1. Taxonomy (GTDB): domain Bacteria; phylum Bacillota; class Bacilli; order Bacillales; family Amphibacillaceae; genus Virgibacillus_N; species Virgibacillus_N oceani_A. The sequence continues at coordinate 67,517 of NZ_JBGOHB010000023.1, forward strand.
AGGTTTCAAAGATTGGCCCCAATTATTATATCGATTACAAACGTTATACAACTTGTGCCCAGTTTGGCGATGCTAGCCATACTCATGTTGTATTTTGGTTTCGGTTTCAAAACGATTGTTATTGGTTTGTTTCTCTACTCCCTGTTACCAATCGTTAAGAATACGTATGTTGGTATAAAGGAAGTGGATGACGGTATTACAGAAGCAGGTATAGGAATTGGTATGACGCCGTTACAGTTGCTTGCCAAGATACAATTCCCTTTGTCCATTCCTTACTTAATGGCGGGACTTCGTCTGGCTGCGGTTATTGCAATTTCTGTAGCAGCAATAGGTCCTTACATCGGAGCTGGTGGACTTGGTAAGGAAATTGTATCGGGAATCAGTTTACAGTCTGATATAAAAATATTTGCCGGGACCATCCCAGCTACACTCATAGCCATTATTGCCGATTTTGCACTAGGGATAGTAGAACGTAAAACAAAAAAGCGATTAGCTTAAGTTTGTTTGTTCATGTGTTGCCGCATAGTTGGTGAAGTAAAAAACGAGGATTGGAATGATGAAAAGATGGTAGCAGCAGGCGAAAGGAAAAAAATTCAAACTGCTCGGATGTGGCGATATTTTTTGAATGCAGCTGCGGATTTAATCGAAGAAAAGGGCATGAACAATATTAAAATAAGAGAAATTGCTGATCGAGCGGGGTACACAAGTTCAACTGCTTATAATTATTTTCGAAATTTATCTCATTTGAAGTTCTTTGCGGCGATGCGTTATACGACCACCTATTTCCATGATTTGCCAAATTATATGGAAAAAGGTAACAACACCGTAGACGAGTGGCTGTACGGATGGGAATGTTTTTGCCGGCATTCGTTTCAATATCCGGAGGTTTACTCCCTTTTGTACATTGAAAACCTAGGTGTAATTCCGGAAGAGATGAACCAGTTGTATTATGAGGTTTATGCCAATGAGCTGATTAATCTGTCAGATGAGGTGCAATCCATTATTACGCATCACAATATTGCCCAAAGAAGCACGTTATTCATTTACAAAACAATCGAGGAAGGGTTTATTAAAGAAACAGATCTTGATTATATCGCCAATTTAACAATGCTCATTTGGACAGGGATGATGACGAACCTTCTTAATCTCAGGAAAAACGTTACAAAAGAAGAAGCGGCCAAATATACGATGTATTATATAAGAAGAAGTATCATGGATGTTGTAGTTCCCGAGAAAAAAAACTTAATCACATATGAATACGGGCGTGGGTAAGCAAAAATATGAACACTGGGAACACTTACAGTATATTTTGAGGAGTTGAAGTTATTATGGTATTTAACGTAGCTGATTCAGATAATAGAACAATCAAAACGGATTTCCCAAAAGAAATCGAAAAACTAGATAATGTATGGATTCCGTTATCAGATGGTAGCCGTCTTGCTGCAACAATTTGGATCCCGGTTGATGCGGAAACGAATCCGGTTCCGGCTATTTTGGAATATTTGCCTTACCGGAAGGATGATTTTACCGCAATACGTGATTCAATACGACACCCTTATTTCGCTGGTCATGGGTATGCAAGCATTCGAGTGGACATCCGAGGTACCGGTAATTCTGATGGTTATTTGCCTGATGAATATTTAAAACAGGAACATGATGATGCCTTGGAGGTGTTTGACTGGATCGGCCGGCAGTCATGGGCCACTGGCGATGTTGGCATGATCGGCAAATCCTGGGGTGGGTTTAATGGCCTGCAACTTGCCGCCCGTCAGCATCCAGCTTTGAAAGCAGTTATCTCACTGTGTTCAACTGACGACCGCTATGCTGATGATGTGCATTACCGCGGCGGCAATATATTGGCTTCGGACATGCTTTGGTGGGCATCGACGATGTTTGCTTACAGTGCTAGACCTCAAGATCCGAAAATTGTGGGAGAAGATTGGAAAGATAACTGGTTGCAGCGTTTAAACACGACGCCTTATGTACATGAATGGATGCGTCATCAGACACGAGATGCTTACTGGAAGCATGGTTCTATATGTGAAGATTATTCCAAGGTGGATATTCCAGTCTTTACAGTGAGCGGCTGGCAGGATGGGTATACAGACAGAGTGTTTAGTCTATTGAACAATATCCCCTATGCAAAAGGTCTGATTGGCCCATGGCACCATGAATTTCCTGAGGTCGCTATGCCCGAACCAGCAATAGGTTTTTTACAGGAATGCCTACGCTGGTGGGATCAATGGCTAAAGGGGATTGATACCGGGGTGAAAGATGATCCGAAATTAATATCATGGATTCAAAACAGTGAACTACCACAAGTGGATTACGATGAACGGCCAGGTAAATGGGTTGCTGAGGAAAGTTGGCCATCTGAACAGATAACAAAAAATGATTATTGGTTGAGCGGGGACTACCAATTACAACAAAACCCATCTAATGAGCAAAAGCTTGTTGTCCCAAGTGTGCAGGAACATGGAATGTATGCAGGCGTCTATTGTCCGTTTGGAGAGCCAGGAGATTTACCGGCAGACCAACGTTTGGAAAATGGTAAAACAATTGTATTTACATCAGATCCACTCGAGGAAACCATTGATTTGCTTGGTGAGCCAACTTTCCATATGACGTTTACTTCTGATCAGCCGAATGCGCTTGTAGCGGCAAAACTTTGTGATAAGGCGCCGACAGGCGAGTCGACGTTGATTAGCTGGGGCATGCTGAATCTGAACCATTTGAAGTCCCACGAACATCCAGAAGCACTCGAACCTGGAAAAATTTACGAGGCAACAGTTAAGTTGGATGCCCTAGGCCAGAGTATACCGGCTGGACACCGGCTGGAACTCGCTGTAGCACCAACATATTGGCCGCAGGCGTGGCCGTCACCGGAACCAGTGACATTGACTATTTTAACAAACGAAAAAACCAAGATATCACTACCCGTACGTACACCACGACCAGAGAGAGATGCGCACATATCATTTGAGAATCCGGAAATAGCTCAAGCCATCGACAAGGAAATTTTACGAGCTGAAAAGCGAACGCGCGATGTTGTTCATGACACCATTTCAAACACATGGAAATTACAAGACTATTCAGATGAAGGGGAACGCCGATTGCCGAACAATGGTATTAGGCATGGAAGCAAAAATAAAAATATGTTCACGATTACGTCTGGTGACCCACTGTCCGCCAATATCCGATGTGAATGGGAACTGACTGTTGCCCGTGAGGACTGGGATACGCAATTGTTCACTGACAGTACCATGTCCAGCGACGCTACATCGTTTTACTTAACCAATACTATGGTCGCCCTGTTTAACGGTGAAGAAATTTTCCGTAAAACATGGAAAGAGACGATTCCGCGAAATTACCAATAATGGGTGAAAGCGGACAAGCCATACCGAACGCTTTGTTTCACTCGTAGATTGGATGGTGAGTGACGAAATTCTAAGAACACTTTGACATATAGAGGAACTATTTCTGTAAATTAGCTCCAGCTTTGGCTACTGGATGTTCATTTGTTATTAAACAAGTGAAATCACGCCCTTATCTATTATTAAGGTATAGAATTAATTGAAGAAGCCGGAGTTCCGCAAGGTGTTGCCAATCTTGTCCTTGGCCCAGGTAATACAGTGGGTCAGGAACTATCCGAAAATCATCAAATTGATTTAATATCATTTACTGGAGGTATTTAAACTTTTCTAACCGTTGAAAAGTTTAAATCAACAGAGGATGCCATTACAAAGGTTTAGCAGGTGGTGTTTGGTCCAATAATACCGAAAAGGTTGAGTACGTTGATGTATCCTAGGGAAATGAAGGACCTCACATTTTAAAGCTACACTGATAGGAGCCGGAGGACTAGGTGATTTAGTCTTAGCCGGAATTGGATACAATGATCAGTTTATGATTTTCACAGGAACGATTGTAGGTATCTTGATTGCTGTTTTGCTAGATTTAATATTAGGGATGCTGGAAAAAAGTTTGCATCACCTTAAATTTGTAGGTATATGGAGGGAACGCAGAGGCTGCGGTGCGACGAAAATTACTTCGGGTGAAAAAGATTTTTGATACAACTAAACACAGATTGACGGAGGGGTGGATCATAATCAAACTATTACTTAAATCTCTTGTTTTGGCATGTACCGCAACAGCAATGTTCGGACTGCTTCCAGCAAACCAAGTAGAAGCAGATGATGGTCATACTGAACCTGGAAAGGACATCTTAGTTGAAAACGGAATGACACAAGAAGTGTTCTCACATGATGAAGCCATCACTGAAACAGTTGATGTAGAAACAAACTTTGACAATGATGGGGATGGGTCAAATGAACGAATTTCTGTAAAGATTATTCGTCCAGCAGAAACTGAGCAAGGCCTTAAAGTCCCAGTTATTTATAATATGAGTTCCTATAACGGAGGTCTGGATTATCCCGATTATCATAATGTGGATAAAGAGTTGTACGATGGGATTCCGTACAATTTGCCGAACTATTATGAGGATTATTTTGTCCCTCGCGGTTACGCAGTTGTCATTGCAGACGGTCTTGGTGCTGCTGGATCAACAGGATGTCCGACAGTTGGGGGTGAACACGAAATAAATGCTGCAAAGTCGGTTGTGGATTGGCTAAATGATCGTGCTACAGCCTACAATGAGGATGGAAACGAAGTCCAAGCTGACTGGACAACCGGAAAGGTTGGTATGGTGGGTAAATCCTATGATGGAACTCTCGCGAATGGTGTGGCTGCTACAGGCGTAGAAGGATTAGAAACCATTGTTCCCATTGGTGCGATTAGTAATTGGTATGATTACTACCGTGCAAATGGAGCTGTTATTGCCCCGGGTGGTTATCAAGGAGACGGTTTAGACTTGTTAGCCAAAGGGGTGCTCACGCGTGATAATCCAGAAGTGTGTGCAAAGTTAATGGATCAATTAGAGAAGGACCAGGACCGGGAAACTGGGGATTACAGTAAATTCTGGGACGAACGGAACTATTTAAATGATGCAGATAACATTCACGCAAGTGTGTTCGTCATTCACGGTTTGAACGATATGAATGTCAAGCGAAAGCAATACGCCCAATGGTGGGAAAAACTTAAACAGCATGACGTTCCACGAAAACTGTGGTTACACCAAGGCGCCCATACCGATCCTAAAGATGAGCGAGGTGAAAAGTGGTTAACCACTTTGAATAAATGGTTCGATTATTGGTTATATGACATCGATAGTGGAATTATGGATGAGCCGAGGGTAGAGATAGGGAACGTTGCTGGTTCATGGGAACCGTTAAAAGCATGGCCTCGTGTTGATGCGGTAGATCAGAAATTATATTTAAGCAATAGTTCCAAAGGATCGGTCGGTTTAAGCTTTAATGAAAAATCGGTGGAAAATACAACAGAAAGCTTTACAGATGATGCTTCTAAGACCGCGAAAGAGTTAATCAAGGACCCGTCATCGAAGTCGCCAAACCGTTTGGCTTATCTAAGCCCCGCATTAACTGAGAACATCCGATTGAGTGGAACTCCTAGCTTGTCTATAAATGCAAGTATCGACCGTCCTGCAGCCAATTTGTCGGCGTGGATTGTTGACTATGGGCCAAATGGGGCTGAAGTTGTTACAAGGGGATGGATGGATGCGCAGAATGTAGATTCAATATCAGAATCTAAGGGCCTTGTTCCTGGTCAACAGTATACATTCAATTGGGAAATGGAACCACACGACTATGAATTTTCATCAGGGCATAAAATCGGTTTAGTCATTGTTTCAAGTGACCATGAGTATACAAAAAGACCAGAACCGGGAACTACCGTTAAAGTGTATCCGGAGGAAAGTCATGTCACTTTACCTTTAGTAGGAGAGTTTCCAAAGGGCGATGACAAAGAAGTTGATGGATCACAAAATACGGAGATAAATTCGACATTATTTATTTTGATTGGTGTAGGCATAATAATTGCAGGTGTGATAGTGTTTTTAGTTATTAGAAATAAAAAAAATAGAGAACAAGAGTAAATATCAGACTTTCAAGAACTAAATTAAAGAGGAGTTGGAAAGTAAAGTGAAAATGAAACGTATATTAATAACAGCTCTAGCTGCTATTTCATTGTTAATCGCAGGATGTGGTTCCAATTCGGGTGGCGAAAAATTTACCGTAGCTGCAGCCACAAGTACGGATGCAAAAATTAATGTGCAAATAATAAAGTCACTCGTTGAAGATCAAACAGATCATACAGTTGAGATCGTCGAGGATCTGCCGGCTAGCCCACAAATATTTGCCGGTATTGAACGTGGTGAATTTGATATTGCTAGTCTTTATTCTGGAGAAGTGTATAACAATTATTTTGATGATGTCGAATATACTACAGATCAAGATGAAACATTGAAAAAGGCACAGACGCTCTTTGGGGAAGAATATGACATTAAGTGGTACGACTCGATTGGTTTCATAAACAACTACTCAATTGCAGTTAAAAAGAGTTTTGCAGAAAAAAATAATATTGATACGATAACAGATTTGGGAGAATATGCAGGTGAACTGACATTAGGAACAGATAACGCTTGGATTGAACGTGACAATGATGGCTATAAAGGGTTTCAAGAAACGTATGGATATGAATTTGCCGATGCGCGCGGTATGAACGTTTCCTTGATGTATGAAGGAATAGCGAACGGTGAATTAGATGTTGTAACGGCTTATACGGTTGATCCACAGATAATAGAACATGATTTAAAAGTTCTTGAAGATGATCAACAATTTTTTCCACCTTATGAGTCTTCTTTAGTCGCAACAAATGAAATCGTCGACAATTATCCAGAAATTAATGAAATACTAGAATCTCTGGTTGGTACAATTAGCACAGAAAAAATGACCGATTTAATGTATAAAGTCAATATTGATGAGCAAAAAATAAAAGACGTTGCAGAAGAGTTTTTACAGGAACAAGAAATGTTAGACTAATGTTCTAAATAAAAAGTGACCACGTTACCGACCAAATTTATGCTAATTGGTGACAAATATAGACAAATCTTTGTTCTTATTCTGTTGAATGAAATATTTATTTATGGGTGTCATAGAGGTATGCAAATGTCAAAAACCAACGGAGAATAGGCGGCATGATGTAAACTGTTTTCGCTAAATCAAAAAGACAGGAAGTTGAAGGTGATGTAAGAATAAAACCTCTACCCAGCGTATTACCCGGTAGAGGTTTTATTCTTTGTCCACGAAAATTCGACTGGAGTTTGCAAATAACATAGATAGGTCAATATTGATTGTTGTTAGTGCAATATTTGCAAGATTAAAAAGTCAAACTTAATAACCTAGACTTCACGCATTTTTAAAAACCATTGTTTATTTGAAACTGCGATATATATATATTCAGAAACGTTATAGAAAAATGCATCGTCAAGTCCTCCTAAACCATGTGTCGTGCTGGAGGTGTGAGTTTATCTAACTTGTATCATAGCCTGATGAAAATAAAAAATGTATGTTTAGTTTCATCTTTAACTCACTAGCGTTGTATTAAAAGGTAAAGACAATGTCAACCTTTAAAATTTATGGTTCACTCCCAAAAAGGTCATGTACGTATTTTTAATACAATATATAGTGGTTAATTAATTATTTTATTTTAAAACCACCTTTTTAGGGTCTAACCAATTTATGGTTAGCACCCAAAAACTAAGGTTTTTATTTTAATTTACAATCCCAATCCATAAAAAAAGTATTTTCTTTGGTTCAGAAGTCTATTTTTTATTTTGAAAAAGAAATCCCACCACTTTATACGGTG
>NZ_JBGOHB010000024.1:0-73047 GCF_041521345.1 Virgibacillus oceani
TTTGTTCCTTGAATTCCTTTGAAAAGTTCCTTCTTGCTCTACGGGTCATAGTAATTCTCCTCAACTTTTAATTGAACCAAGTTTATATGACCTTAACTGTTCTGTCCAACTAAGTGTAACCTATTCAGAATAACAGGGGGTCGAGGCATGGCAGATCAAACTTTATATCCCTCTAAGTTCAGATAAAACTGGAGCAGATGGTATATTTGGAGAAGCTACTGACAACTTTATATCCCTCTAAGTTCAGATAAAACTTTGATGTAATTGATTGCTATACTTTGTTTGGCAGCTTTATATCCCTCTAAGTTCAGATAAAACTGAATCTGGAAAAGGAACCATAGAAACAATGTATATCTTTATATCCCTCTAAGTTCAGATAAAACTCCAACATTCCTCTGTTAAAAGTGATATTGTTCGACCCTTTATATCCCTCTAAGTTCAGATAAAACTAGAAGGCGCTTGGTCGTTGCTATCCGGTGCATTTTCCTTTATATCCCTCTAAGTTCAGATAAAACGAATTGGACAGCGAGATGTTCATTGATTTGCTTAATACTTTATATCCCTCTAAGTTCAGATAAAACGAGCATTTAAAGGCAGAGATTAATTTGCTTTTGCAGTCTTTATATCCCTCTAAGTTCAGATAAAACCCAAACTTTCCACTTGCTCTTTTGATACTTCTAAACTTTATATCCCTCTAAGTTCAGATAAAACGATGTAACAATTGATGATTTGTTCCCGGCCACTAAAACTTTATATCCCTCTAAGTTCAGATAAAACAAGGAAATAACTAAAATTAAAGCGCGTCGAAAAAAACTTTATATCCCTCTAAGTTCAGATAAAACCTCTGCATTCGCGCCCTTACTTTGGTTAGCCGTATTGCTTTATATCCCTCTAAGTTCAGATAAAACCCTACAAAAAATAACCCACAAAACCTTTAGCATCAAGGCTTTTACAATATCAAAATTATTAAATTTGCAGTGAACCACCAATGTGTTGTGATTTTTGATAAGTAAACACTACTTGATTACCAGTATACCAATTGATTAGCCAACCTTACAATTAAAACCGGTTCACTGCAAGACACACTTTATAAAAACATTTCGTCAAATGATTTTTCTATTCCATAAGTTGTCTTGCTGATATGATTTGGGTTATCAACTTTATAGACATAAACTGAATCGACTTCTGTTTTAATAATCTTTTCCACTTCATTAAGACAAGTCATTAATAGAGTTTTGGTAATTCTTCCTTCAAAAACAGAATTCTGTGACCAAGTCAGATATTCCTTTAGCTTCTTGTGTAACTTTGCTACTCTTTTTACATCCACATCATAAGTAATTATTACATACATCTTACCACCATGCCTTCAACGGTTTATAAACCTGATCACCTATACAGTGCTTTATTAATTTATAACATTCCAGTCTTATAAAATACTTATATGAAACATTACGCTTCAGTCTGCGGTGGCGTATGGTAGTCTCTATTTTATTTGTCCATTCCTTAATGAATTTTTTTCTTCCATTTTCATTTAATAACACCATATCTTCTAAATACTCAAAGTCAGATTGGTTAATTTGTTTTCTATTTAACATTGCAAATATAACTGAATCTACCAGCAGCGGCTTAAAAATTTCAGCGATATCCAGGCTCAATGAAAATCGCTTTGATGATGGCTCGTGCAAAAAACTCACAGTAGGATCTAAGTGTGTTTTATATATCTCACTTAATACATTTGTATAGCAAAGACTGTTTCCGAAAGAAATCATTGCATTTAATGGATCCCTTGGAGGTCGTTTCGTTCTTTCATCAAATGCGAACTCTTCAGGCAGGAAATGATTAAATGCTGAATAGTAAAGCTGCCTAATCGTGCCTTCAATACCCATTATTTCCGGTATGCGTTTAACGTTTTCAAGTAAACCCAAATTCGTTTTTATTTTATCAATAATAATGTCTACCTCAGGATATTTTCTATAGTTTCTTAGATTCCGTATCATATGGAAAACTGCGCTATCAACAAACTGTTTCGCCAAAAATTCCCTTTTACCTTTATCTAAATAATATTTGCTTTGATTTACAACCGTAAAGCCTGATACCTTTTTTGATCGAGGATAATATGTTCCAGTAAAAAAACCATAATAATTGTAAAAATGTATTCTTACATCATGTTACGTAAGCAGTTGTAAAAAATCAGTGTTAAAATCCACTTTTCCAAAAACATGAATATTTTCTATTTGATGAATTGGTAATGATTTTTTTTCCTCATTCTCTGAGATGAAATAAAATGTATTGTTCTTACGCCGCATTCTGCCACTGTTAAAGATATAATAATCTTTATTCATTTATCCGTCCTCCTCGTCTGAATAACAAAAGTCGTAATAAGCACATTTAGTACAGTAAGGAGCATTAATAACTTTCGGAGGCTTGTCCAACTCAATAATCTGATACACCTCATCGATAATTTGATCCAGTTTTTCTTCATCTTCTTTTGTTAAAGTAACCTCTTCCGTTCTCTTCTCCTTTGTGTAACTAATGAGTCCTTTTTTATTTAATCCTCGTTTCTTTAACTCATATAAATAAAACAACAACTGCCATTTGTCTGCCTGACTCATTTTACTTGTTACCTTAACTTCCCGGACATATTCTCCTTCAATAGCATCAATCTTGATATTATCTAAAGCAAGTTCTTTTTTATCTGCATCTTTGTAGGATCTTTCATGCAATATCTTACCTGCCTGTACACGTTCGTGACCTTCTTCCAACTGAATATTTTTTGAATACAACCAAAGTTTTCGATGACAAACAAAGTAGTATTGTATATGAATACCATTTAACATGTGTTTCACCTCTTTCTATAAGAAACCAGGATTATCATTTTGAATGATTAAACCTGAACCACTTAAGCTAGTTTCATCAAACTCATAGTCTGCATCCAATACTTCCACATAAGGCATAACATTATATCTTCTACCATCTTTTCCCTTTTGATAAAAATCAAGAGGATGATGTTTACCTTTTATCATAGTTTTTTGGACAGAAACCGTATATTCCTCAACCTTTCTTCGCATGTTAGTCCTCATTTTTGAATCTGAAGTTTTCTCTAATTCCACTAATAAATCATAAATATCATCATATACAGGTCTTGGTATGACAGTAATAGTTTGCATTCCACGGAGCATTTTTTGGGCTTCTTCATTCGTATACTCATAATCTTCCAGGTAATTCAATTTATGAACAGCGTTCTTAAACTTTTCATAGAATTGTGTTCCCTGCAATTCATTGGTTGAATAAATTTTTTTTACTAGTTCAATCTTCTCTCTTTCATTAACCTTTTTCTCGTGGAAATCCCTTAAATACTTTAATGTAAGTAACAAAATATCTTTATCATAGACAAAACCATTTCCTGATATGTTGTCCGTATAAATATAAATATTGGGATTATTATGAGATAGTTCACGCTTCCTATAACAACGGCCAAAGCGTTGCAATAAGCTATCTATAGATGACAATTCTGTAAACAAAATATCAAAGTCAATATCGATAGAAGCTTCCACCAGCTGTGTCGTAATCCATATTCCATTTTTATCACTTTCTGCAAAACTTTTAATCTCTTTCTCTAAAAGTAAACGATCTTTTAGAATAAATCTTGAGTGGAGCAGGTAAACGTTATCTCCTTGCATTTCTTGATAAAGTTCTACTGCTTTTTTAACTGTGTTCACTATTACTAATACTTTGTTGTTTTCTGCTGCCTCTTTAATTGAATCAATATCATCGTTTATTTCTTTTGGTCTCATACCGAGTTTATGTCTGATAAATGACTCATCAACAAATTCCTCCTGAATACAATTTTCATCAATAATATTTCTTTTGTATAGTTCATCCAGATAAATTTGCGGCATCGTAGCAGTCATAATCATAAATCGACCACCAATTTTATGGATCATTTCGATTGCTCTTAAAATTACTGCTGTAATCCACGGATCATAAGCTTGAATTTCATCAATAATCACTTTTGAATAAGCCATTGTAGCAAAAAATTTCTCATATCCTTTAAATTTAAAAGGGAATTTCAATATTTGATCTATCGTAGTAAACAATAACTTGTTGGATAAATGTTTCGATTGATCAAAAATAACTTCCCAATTTTCATCACCTTTTTTATCTAAATGAGCAGCACTTGAACAATGTAATAATCCAACTTGACTATAGCCCATTTCTTCATAAACTCTGTCATATAATGCATTTAATGAAACACGTATAGGAAGGGTAAAAAATGTTTTGCTTGACCCCGCCCACAGTAAAGAAGCTTCAGTTTTTCCCATACCTGTTTGTGCTACGATGATTAGGTTCTTATCCTGGTTCTGGTAAGTGAAGTTTTGTAATTCTCGCAATGAATTAGGTCCAAATTTATTTGCCATATAATTATTTGTTATTTCTGCAATTTTAATATCACTGTCTATTTCAATTGGAACATGTGCTGAAGCAGCATGATCTAGACGATGTAACAAACCCTTAACCAATATATATAGATAGTAATCTTCTTCTTTACCCTGAACTTCCTTTATTCGTCGTTCCATTGCCTTGGTAATCCTGGTTACACTTTGATTGGTATCAGGGAGTTCCAATTTGATATTCATTTCTTCCTTTATTTTCGGAAAATGATTCAGCAGTTCTTTATGATATATATTCGTAAGTAGTGGTTTTTCTGGCTGCACATTGCGTTCGTGGTGAAAAGCAATTGCTTGGATCAATACTTTTCTTTCATTTTTAGAGAGGTTCAAGCTGTCAATAGGGACAAAGAATGGTGATAAATAATTGTGTGGTATGTGACCAAATTCAGACGGCTCTGATCGGTTGTCCAGTTTTAATAATTTAGACATTCTATTTTGAAAATGGTTATTCACCTTCCCTAAATCGTGGTAGAGTGCTGAAATGTATAATAATTTCCATGCTTTACCATCTGGTAAATGGTCAAAATAGGCTTCTTTTAATACTTTGTAGCGTTCCAGCAATTCATTTGTATGCTCCCATAAAGTTTCTACTTCAGGCTTTGTTTTTGCTATAATCATCAATTCCACTCCTTATAAATTTTTAGCCAATACAGCATTTGCTCTGCATTGGCTAAAATAGCTATTGATTCCAAAAAACAGGATAGTTTTGTTCGTCTATTAAAATAGGGCTATTAAAATTTTCTTCAACCAGATCTTCATTTTGAGCCATATAAATAGAAGGAATCCTTTCCCACTCCCTGATTCCTTTTTTGATGTTATACTTCCAATTTAATAAATAAGGTATTCCCATCCCTTCTTCCTCACATTGTGCCTTTGGAACGAAAATAGAGTGAACAGACTTACACTCATCTGTTTCTTGAAGCGTTACCCAGTTAATCTTATCAATTCTTATCAAGTCTTCATGTCTTCCCAGCGATAAAAAAGAATCGGCTGTGGTGAAAGCATGGAAAATATCTGATAATATATCTTCATCTGCCTTAATATGAAAAACAAGCTTCACATTATAAAGCATGTGTGTATATAAAGGCATCGAAGTCATTACCTTTGAAGAATAAGCCGGTGTTTCTCCAGAAATACCTTCTAAAATGATAGGCATGGCAAATTCATGTTTCTTTACAAAATACGTTTTTCGATAATCAATAATTTGTGTTTCATAGTCTCCCTGTATAGACAATGAAAAAGGTATATAGTGATCGGCTTTTAATACTGAATGAATCAGCCCTTTAACTGTAGAATAAGGCGGTAAAGGGTATGTTTCTGTCACCTTATTCGCAAATGGTTTCTTATAGCACACTGTTTCCTGAAAGGCTTTTATTCTAAGAATTTTCATGTCAATGCTCCAAAATAGTTTTCTGTCTTTTGATGAAGAAAATCATAAAAATCATCTACACTACCTGCTTTTGTTATATCGGAGAATGTTTCTTCATTTGAAAAAATACCACGTACATAACCTATTTGTGTAAATTCACGTAAAGGTGTATTAAATACTTTGGATTGTACAGTATCTAATAAAGGCTCAACATCAATTCTATTTGGATTTTGTTTTGTAAGCCCCACTCTCCCCTGGAAAAACGGATTTGGGATAGGGTACGCTCCCCCAACTACAAATAATGGTGCCAGGTTCTCCTGCCTGCCTCTTATTTCACGGTTCAGTAATTTTGATACTTCCAGAAATTGTTTTACCCGATTAATACGCTCAGCAGCATCTAACTCGATTCCATCGTCTACGCCTATTCTTGATAAATCAATGGTCACGGTATAAGTGTAATAGCTAATATGCTGTTCAATAGTTGCTAAATTAGCATCTTCTTTAATTCTTGTTGCCAGCCCCATATTATTTAAGAACTCCAGATCACTTTTATATGGTTCCAGGGAAATTGCATGACTCATTCTAACAACCGCCGACCGCTTTGATGCACCTGTTTTTGCCTTTGTTTTCATATATCCAAACAAATCCATTTCAACAGAATCTTCAATGGTAGAGTCCTGTTTAAATTGAACAACACCCTGATTTTTATCAACAACATCCAGGTTCCAATCAAAAAATTGGTTTCCGAGACGTACAATGTCATACCTCAAGCTCTGTCTCGAAGCAAAAGTGTACACACCTCCGTTCCCTCGATGAAACTTCTTCAATTCTGATATATTAGCAGTTCCTTCACCATAATTGAGCGAATTCGCTTTAAATACTACTGTAAATGTAATTGCCTTATTATTCATTTTTAGCCACTCCTTCTTCATTAGGTTTAGAGATCAATCCAGCTACCCACGCATTTGCAACAGTTTCAAAATCCATTTTATTTTCATGTAATGCTTCTAATAATAATGAAGGCATTTCAATTTCACTTGACACATATACGCGCATGACCGTATCCATAAAAGTGTTTTTATTACCTGCCTGTACAGCATTTAATAATCGATAAGCAATACCTTGAGCTTTTTTTAAACCGATCTTACTTCTTACATTTCCAGCACTTTTATATAGAACCCATATATAACTCTGTTGTTTTTCTGAATCCATCTGATATGCAGCCTCCTTTAAATAAAATTGATTGTAATGCCTTAATAGTGTCATAAACATAACTTCCAGAGATGAGTATTCATTTTTAATTTTTTCCCGTAAAAGATTGAAGGTGAATACTTTGGTGTCAATATTTTTTAAGAGCAGTTTTATAAATGGAACTTTGTTATAGTAATTTAAATAGTCAAGTAATTTATCGTGGTTTTGGAAAAGTTTAATTAAATTCGGAGTAAGAATCATATAGTCCAGTATTGTTTTCTTCGATGAATAATCTGATTCGTATTCAAGGATTACATAATTATCTCTTTTCCAGTTGGATCTTAATTTTTGCTCCCTCACCAGATCAAAAACAACTTCATCAAAAGACGTATCCCGATCAGATTCTGTATTGTAATGTTCGTTTGCATGATAGATTTCTTCAAATGTTCCATCAAACTGTACAAATATAGATTTTTTATTATTAATCGTCGCACCGGCCGGAGCACAAAACAAAATTAATTTTGCTATAGCACTAATTGGAAAGAAGTTTTTTCCTTCACTATTCCACGTACTATTCAAAGAATTTTTAATGCTCAATGCCAAAGGTGAGAAGATGCTTTCTTCAAATGAATATAATCCTAAAGGAAAATCGGTCAGACTGCATTTAAGAATTTTTTCATTTATGTATTGTTTCATCGCTTCGGAGTCTTTTTTCTTAAATGGGGTTTTCAATGATGTTAAAAGCTTATGTGGACTGTCTTGAAGAAAATCTAAACAGGCTTCTTTATTTTCCTCATCAAGGTAACGGAGAAATTCCCATTCGTCCAACACAGGTTGAATAAAATCTTGTTTAAAAATACTTTTTTGTTCTTCAACAGAACTGGCATTTTTGGTAACATTCAAGAAACTAACTTGGCCAAAGTAAGGGGATAAATAAACAGCTTTGAATGTGTTGCAAGTCAACTTTTCATCTATTTCTTTCGTCTTTACATCATGGATGATTTCTTCCACATATTTGTCCAATTTTTCACTATAGTCTTTTTCAGCCCTATAAAGTTTAATGTTTTCAAGTATTCTTTCTCCAGCTTCATTATCCGTAAAATACTTGCCAACCTTAGTTTCAATATCTTTCAACCTGCTATTTAATTCTTTTTTAAACTTTTTATCTCCCTTTCTCCATTTTGCATGCCAGGACCATAATAATGCTTCATGTCTTTTTGCCACACTATACTTATCCAGGAAATATTGAAAATATGCTTCAGGCAACAGCTGCAAATGTTCTTTTGTTACAACAATACCATCGCTTGTAGTAGGCACATCGACATCATAATATTGAAGTATTCTGCGATACCCTATCATCCCTTGTGTAAATGCCCATTCATTCATTGATATTTCCATTTGTTCCACTTAATTCACCTCCTCTACTAATTCCAACAATCCAAAACCCAGAGATCTGCGCATACTAACGCCTGAGTCATATAGATATTGAAGATCTTCTGCGTTGCCTTGCAATTGAATCAACCCTTTATTTGCTGTTAAATATAACGGCTTGTCTTGTGTTTGATGTAAGTTTTCCTTCATAACCATTTTGGTCATTAGAGTCTGCAACACTTGTATGGGCTGTTTTGGTGTTCTTTGATACAATTTTTCAAGAATAAGATTTGCGGTATATTGAAATTCTTTTTCGAACGCTTCATCAGTTGCCAGTAATGGTTTTCCGAATTTGTTTTCTATTAGCATGGAAGGCGTTTTAAAAATAACATTTCCTTTACTGATATTTGTTTTCGGCAGCAAACGTTTTGACTTCAGTGTAAGAGTAGAATCTGAAATATAATATACATCTGCTCTGTTACAACCATTCATTAAGTGCAAAATAAATTCATAACTCGAACTAGATATAGTAAGCGTTAATTCTTCACCATTAATTTGATTATTCTTTATATCTAGATTTCTAATAAAACATGAATAGGAAAACGGTTTCATTTCTCTTTTATTTTTTTCAAAGAGTTTTTCATAATAATCTAAAGAACCGTTTTTTATTATTTCTTTAATGATTGATAAGGTTCCAAGTCGATATGAAATAGGAATTGCTTTCATACTGAATGATAGTTGAATTCTCATTCTTTCACCCCCCTATTAATTTATTTTATTTAAAGTTTCAATATCCAATATATAGTAATTATACCAGCCTGTCAACAAAAAATTAGAAAATAAAAAAAGTTGCGTGGTTTACACACAACTTCCCTCTCTGTTCAGATATATAATTCTGATATAAAATAGAATAAATTAATCTTTATATCCTGCTACATTATGATATACAAACTAGATTAGCATAATAAGCAAGGTTTAAATAGAGAAGAAAGTTGTAATTATATTTACTAGATTATCATAAAACCTATGCAAAATAATGCTATCCCTATGAAAATACCTTGATTATAAGAAAAACAGCTATAAAATTTGTATATTTAATTAAGTATGCCTAACATCCAGTTATGTTCAGATAATATAATGAAATGCTTGGCGTTGTTGGCCAAATTATTCCTCTTTTTATCCCACTACGTTCAGATAATACTTGCCCTACGACACCAAGCGGTTCATGAAAATGATCTTTATATCCCACTACGTTCAGATAATACGGCGTTTCAGATAGTCGCCGGGGCAATTGCTTATCACTTTATATCCCACTACGTTCAAATAATACTTTCATCAGATTTTTAATCTGTTTTGCTGTTTCGTGCTTTATGCCCCACTACGTTCAAATAATACTGATAGTGAGAGGTCCCTTGTTTAAGCTTTGCCGAGGCTTTATATCCCACTACGTTCAAATAATACTCTAATGTTCAGATCAATGAAATATGGGTTGACCACTTTATATCCCACTACGTTCAAATAATACACAATTCCACTACCGTATAACTTAGTCGCCATTTTCTTTATATCCCACTACGTTCAAATAATACTTCAGCGCTGACTTCCCTGTATAACCCCATTTCTTCCTTTATATCCCACTACGTTCAAATAATACGGTTAATGAGTACAACAGCAGCAAGAGCAGGAATACTTTATATCCCACTACGTTCAAATAATACACAAACCACCAAAGCAGAAAGATTATAGCTATAAGCTTTATATCCCACTACGTTCAAATAATACCCCATAAAAAAACACACATAAACTCCTTCACATCAAGGTTTATAGTCCATCCAGAGAACATTAATTGCAGTGAACCGCTAATTTGTTTTTGGAAAATGAGTGTGAAGAATATTGTACATCAAGTATATCAAGGATTAAGATGGTTTTCCATTTTTAGTCGGTTTACTGCAAATTGAGCTTTTTACAAAGATATCGTTAATAGAATTGTCTATTCCATATGTACTTTATACCGGACAATTCTTTCAGCGCACTCAAACAAAACAAAAAAAGACGCCAGCAACCCCAACGTCTTTCAAAACTGAATACATTATAAATACAGAGATACTAAACTTATTTTAATTCAGGCAGCACGCGTGTCTCCTGCTCCATAGCAGATTTACAAAGCGGGCACTCAGGTTCTTCTTCAAAGCTGTAAGATTCACGCATCCACCCTTGACAATCGGCACTCGTGCAAGACCAAATATTCGTTTCTACCTCGGGAACCGGTTCTTTTCGATAAAACGACAATGATAGCATCCCCTTTCTTTTTTTATTATACTCCTTTCTCATCACTTATACAACGCTGTCAAAAGCCTATGAAAAATTTATAAATTGTCCTACTTGCCAAAATCAAAGCACATACTTCTCAATCGCAAGAGCCACTCCATCCCGATCATTCGTCTCCGTCACCACATCAGCAGCTTTCAAAATAGCCTCCTGTGCATTGCCCATCGCAACACCAATTCCTGCTTCCTGGATCATTTTAATATCATTCAAACTGTCTCCACAAGCCATCACTTCGTCCAGCGTAATTCCAATTTGCTTGCACACTTTTTTTAAAGCCGACGCCTTACTCACACCTGCAGGATTCGCTTCCACATTCGTCGGCATGGAATTTGTAAGCTCCAGTCCTTCAATATAGGAAAGCTCCTCGATCATTTTATCCAGTTTCTCCTGCTCCAAAGAATGGCATCCAAACTTCAACCAGTCATAATGATGAAAATCATCCGGCGGCGTATTGCGAAATGCTTCATTCGTCGCCATCATCCACATATGGACCCCAACTTCTTTACCGATATGCCACATTCTTTCCACTTTTTCCGCAGCCAGTAAATGCCGGTCAATCAGTTCTTGATCCATTGTCCAAATTTCACCGCCATTTACAGTAACTAAATAAGAAGTCAGATTTAACTCCTCAGCATACGGATAGCACGATTTTAACCAGCGTCCCGTACTGAGCACCACATGCACATCTTTTTCCATCGCCTTTTTTATGACCTCTTTTGTGTAATCCGATACTTCCTGATCACTATTTAATAAAGTACCATCCATATCCAAGGCAACTAATTTAATTGAATCCTTCAATGATAAACTCCTCCGTTCTATGCTTCCTGTTTTTAGGGATTTGCTAAGTAATGGTTTCTCATTATTTTCTTCTTTTATATCCGATAAACAAAAAATTGATTATAACAAGCAAGATTCCTATTACGAGGATAATATAGGCAATAATATTGGAAGTATTCTCATATACAAAATAGGCGCCAATTGCCGTTAAAACCCATCCAACTGCTTCTCCAATAAGTCTTTTTGCAACATCCGACATTTTTATTCCCCTTGCTTTTTCTTTTGAATATAGAGCTGCATTTTTTTATAGCAAAAAAATCAAGACGAAAGAAGAGCCTCAACCCTAACCCTCACTTCCGGTTTCCGCCATCAATCCAGTACAAATTTATCCCTGCCTGCTCCCAGCCCAAACATCGTTACAAGGGCAGCTACCATAATCATGGTCGAGAGAGGCAGCATCCAGGCCCCGGTTAAATCAAATAAATAGCCGATAAACATTGGTCCAATGGCCGCAAGCACATACCCAATGGATTGAGCCATGCCTGACAACTCAGAAGCCTGTCTTCCGTCACGTGCACGCAGGCCGAGGAAGGTTAAGGCCAAGGCAAATGATCCACTAAGTGACAGCCCGATAAGTATTGTGCTAAACACTATAGCTGCCATAGATTCACCAATAATCAAACCGGTGTACCCTCCAGCAGAAAAAATACCAAGCGTAATTACAATCCCGCGTTGAGATGAAAATTTTCCAGCAAGTACAGGGACTATAAAGCTTGCAGGCAGACCGACAAATTGTGTAAAGGAAAGCATCCATCCTGCAGCTGACAACGTTAAGCCGGAATGATGCAAAATTTCCGGCAGCCAGGATATCGTTACATAAAAAAGAAAAGACTGCAAGCCCATAAAAGCAGCTACCTGCCAGGCTAAAGGAGATTTCCACATTCGGTTTTCCGAAGTACTGACAAATTTCATTTCTTCTCTATCACTGGCCTCCGTTTTTTTTACCAGATATACCCATATAATAATTCCAATCACTGCCGGAATAGCCCATACTAAGAGCGCAACCTGCCATCCATATCCGAGTCCGGAGGCGATGGGCACACTTACCCCCGAAGCTGTTGCAGCGAAAACCCCCATTGCTGTGGAATAAATACTTGTCATTAATCCAACCTTGGCCGGGAATTTATCTTTTATGACTGCAGGCAATAATACATTACATATGGCGATTCCTAAACCTACTAACAAGGTTCCCAGGAAAAGAAAAAACACAAAAGAAAACGAGCGGGCGCTAATACCGATGAATAAAAGAATTAATCCCATGAGCATAATAAATTTATTCGTATACCGATTCCCCAGCTTCGGGACAATCGGGGATAACACAGCAAAAGCCACAAGCGGAAGACTGGTTAAAATACCAGCTCTCCAATTCGACAAACCGATGTCATCACGGATCGTGCCAATTAGTGGTCCCACCGAAGTGATAGCAGGCCGTAAATTTATGGCAACGATGATTATTCCGATAATCAATAAGATTCGATATAACTGATGTGATTTTTCATCCTGGATGCTCATACAACAATTCCTTTCTCTAAACCTACATACGAATATAGCACATTAGGCTGTGGAGAAAAAGAAAGAGAGCTGTAGTTTGAAGTGTTTTTTTATTTGTGCGGGTCATTTACATGGGTTTTTTGACCTTAAAGCGGCGATTGATTATTTTTGGTTTCCGGTATAATCTAGGTATGTAGTTGCATATAATATTAGTAAACTTGGCTTGCCGCCAGTTATAATGACGGTAGCCTTAGTTGCACTTATGCAAGTAAGAAAGTGTACGCTTTCAAACCTGCAAAAAAAGACCACAGCTGGTACTGCGGTCAAGTGATATGCTGTTCACCTTGGTTCAGCTATCGAAAATAGGCCTCTCGGAGTGAGGTCTATTTTTTATTGATCATGCGCATTACGAGTGTCAGTAGCGTAATAATAAAGGTCCCGAACGCAATCATTAGCATAAACACTTCAAAGACACCCATGTGGCACCACCCCCTTTCTGATCCTTGAGGGTTAGCAGAAATTCCTTGTAAGCCCATGCCCATTCATAGTATGACATGCCAGAAAGGAAACATACGCCATAACAGGAATATTTGTTCTGTTTTTATATGGGTGTACATTTTTTCGTGTATCCTTATGCGGCGAATGAGGTGTTTTGCTTCTGACATACATGATACAAGCTGCATAAATGCTTGTATATTTTATCTTATGCTAAAAAATATTAAGTTTGTAATGAATCTATCGGAAATTTTTGCATAATGGTTATGTGCTGTCTGATATTCTAGGCTTTTCTTGCTGCTCACGGAAAGAAGTACGTTTCCGCTTTTTTATCTGGGCAATGATAATACCGGAAATGATGAGTCCAGTTCCAGTGATCACACCAATGGTCATTTCCTCCTGTAAAATCAAACTGCTGAAGAACAGGCCGAATATCGGCACAAGCAGTGTAGAAATGGTTGCCGTTACCATATCAATGAAGCTGATAATAAAAAACCATGCCGTAAAACATAAGGCAGAGGCAAGCACTCCGGTAAATACTATATAATAAATGCTTTCTGCGTTTAAAACAATCGGCTCATTCCATTCCATAAACAGTGCCACGATAATAATTCCCACCGCACCGAAAGTCATTTGAAAGGCAGATACCTGCAGCCGCGGCAAATCAGGTACCTTCAGACGGTAGTATACATTTGATATGGCCCAGGCGATAGCAGCTATAATGATTAACAGCTGGCCAAAAATCGCTTGCCATGGCTGCCCAATGAAAATGTCCCATCCTAAAATCGTTACCAAACCAAGCATTCCCATGAGTAAACCAGCAAATTTTGCGGCATTGATTTTTTCACCAAGAAATTTTAATGCAAGCAGACTGCTGAATAATGGCATGGAATATAATATGACGGACGATTGTCCTGCATCTACAAAGCGCAGGCCGTACATCACAAGCAGAAAAACAGCCGATGTTTGTAACAATCCGATAATCATAATATGTTTTATGTATTTCTTTGGAGGAGCACCTGTCTTTAGCAGCCAGACCACGAGCAGCAAGGTGATCGCTCCAATGCTGAATCTGAATGCGGAAAATGTAAATGGCCCCATATAATCCAAAGCGGCCTTCATCAACACCCAAGCATACCCCCATATTAATGTAATTAAAATGATCAGCAGCCACATAAGAAATTTATTTCGTTGCAGGACCCCCGATAAAGCGTTTAATTTATTTATCATTTCAAAGCCTCCTGCACAAATTATAGCATGGGAATCAAGGAGAGGTATATCATCCCACTAACTGAAGAACAGTATCCTTCGCCGTATTTCGCTCAAAAAAAATAAGCCTGCTTTTTTTGCACGCTCATTTTCAAATGATGTTCTGTGCTATGATGTTGTTTGATTTACGTTCCTTGCCTTCTGCTACCACTGCAATTTTTTCATCCAGTTCTTTGAGGTTCTGCTCCAACCCATCTATATTCAATTCAATATCATTGACTTGATTTTCCAAATCTGAGTATAGGTCTTTGATTTGATGGCTGTTTGTCTTTATATCATCCAGTTCTTCTAACAGGTCTGTGATAGCATGTAACAGATCTTCCAGCATTTGTTTGGTCAACCTGATACCTCCCTCACTGTTTTTGAATATCAACGGTGTTATCATATCATTTCATAAAATTACCCTCAAGTGTATAAAGAAGGATCTTTGTATACGTTAGGTAGGTAATTTGTCTCTATTGCTGGCTTGATTATTTAAAGTAACGAATGAGGGAGGACGCTACATTTGCCTTACTGGGTGCCTAGTCACCCCCCCGAATCGGCTCGAATTGTGTCGAATGTATGCTATGCGTCCTTTTGACCTTCGTAAGTTGAACCTCAAAACGACACATCCTGCAAAATTATTTCTGTTTTTTCCTCGATCTTCTTATAACTAACAGCAATAGAAATATCACAATGGAGCCAAACATCATAACACCAATCATGAAGAGTGAACCTAAGCCCTGCGTCTCTTCTTGAAATGTAACAATCGGTGGTGCGCCATATCCTGCAGGCATGATAAAAAATCGTGCCATCGCCAGATATCCCAAGTGAAAGCCAATTGCTGCCCATAAACTTCCAGTATAAACACGAATTAATGCCAATGCGATCCCGAAAACAAATAGAAGCATTAATTGTGGTATGATTGCTATGTCAATAGTTGCCATTCCAATCATCGTTTGCAGAAGGGTGACCCCAACAGAGACTGCCACAAAGATGAATGTTTGAATAATCACCGATAGCCATACTGCCAAACGATTCCTTAACACATCAAAAACCAAACCACGCAAAGCTAGTTCTTCCGGCAATGCTTCATAAAAAAACGCAATAAGCATATTGAGCAGAAGTGCACCGATCCAATGATTTGGTGCATGCCACTGTTCTATACTAATTAAATTTAGTGCACTTGCAATGAACAAACCTATGAGTGCTAAACCAGTTGCAACAAAGAAACCTGTAAAAAAATGCGGAGCTCTTTTTCTGGAAAAGGACGGATTTTCTACCAACTTTATACGGCTGTGCAGCTGTTTATACAAAAATAAAATTATGGGAACTACTATCATACTCATAACGACTGCTTGAACAATTAATCTGCCATCACCAGTAATTGAAAACTGGTCTTCGACAATATTACCAGCAACTACAGCCAGAAATAATCCGACAGTTACGGTCGCCCAGCCGGCAATTAATATAGAAAACGTATTCTTCAATTCCTGTTCATCTCCTTATAAACTGCTGAATAGAAAGTTTGAATCTTTCAACTGCAGCTAATGTAAACACCTTTATTCAAAATGCTTTTCGTTGATAGATGATCGTAGTAACTCCCCAAGAAACTGCATAAAGGAACAAAACAATCACCGCTGCTCCCGTATATAAAGCGGGGGTGGATAAACTAACAATAAAGTCAGTAATCGCCGTTAAGTGTTCAGCCAAAAACCTTACAATAGGCGGTCCAATACCTGCTAAAAGAATAAAGCTAATGAGAACAACGTGAAAAATATAGCCTGACTTAAATATATAAAACAACGGAAAGGTGAATGCAGCAAACAGCAGAAATAAACCACAGGCAATGGCAATATCAGTTATCGTAAAAGATATATTCAAAACAAAATATGCCAGACTTGTCACCCCAATAGCTAAAGCCATATAAACAATAGCACCAAGATAACGTGATGCGATAATTTCTTGACGTGTATAAGGTAAAGAGTTTAACAAAATATTCGTCTTCGCTTTATTATCGTAATCAAATGCATTAAACGGAATAAAAATACTGGCAACGAGTAAAGTCAAAACTGGGTGTGCGTTCATAATAATAAAAAATGCAATAAAAGGAATAAAGATGAATAGATGCCTTTTTTGCAGTATGACATCACGCCTGATCAAATTAAACATGATTCACTCCCCCTTTTACGTAATACATAATATCCTCCAGAGATGCTTGTTCAATAACAACCGAATCCCCAAAAGTATTTTCCACTGCTTTCATATTATCCGTTAATGCTTCAAATCCAGTTGGCGCTCGATGAACATGAACAAAAGCCTTTTCCGTGTCTCTATCAAGCAATTCCGTTCCACCTTTTACGAGGGCATATTTATCAGCTACATCGTGAATAGACTGATTAAATACTAATTCCCCGTTCTGAATAAAAGCGATATAATCCGCGATACGATCCAAATCGGTTGTAATATGCGTGGAGAAGAAAATGGTACGATTGCCATCAATCATTAATTCCTGCAGAAGATCCAGCAGCTCCCTTCTAAAAATAGGATCCAACCCTGCGGTCGGCTCATCCATGATAATCAGCTCTGCATCGTGGGACAGGGCGATCGCCAATGAAGCCTTCATTTGCATCCCTTTTGAGAAAGTTTTTATCGCTTTATTAAGCGGTAATTGGAATTGTTCCACATATTGATAAAACAACACATCGTCCCAGTGTTTGTAGGCTGGTCCAACAATACGCTTTATATCTTTTAAGTTCATTCCTTCAAAAAATACATTGCTATCGTATACAAACCCAATTCGCTCTTTGATCTCCTTTTCATGCGTCTTATAGTCCAATCCGAAAAGCTTCACTTCCCCGGCATCCGGCTTTAACAGATTCAACATCATTTTTATCGTAGTCGATTTACCGGCACCATTTGCGCCAATAAAGCCCGTTACAAAGCCTTTCTTCACTTGTAAATCGATATTTTTAACAGAAAAACCTTTGAAATTTTTCGTAACACTTTTTAATTCAACCGTATTTTCCATGCTTGTCACTCCTCATATAAAATCTTCAATAATTGCTGCAGTTCATCAAGTGGCAGCCCAATTTCCCTGCTGTTCGTGATGACCGCACTCAGCTGCTCCTCAATAACCTTTAGCTTCTTCTCCCTGATGACCTCTAAGTTTTGCTCTGCGACAAAAGAGCCTTTTCCAACAATGGAATAGATAAATCCTGCTTTCTCCAATTCCTCATAGGCACGCTTTGTCGTGATCACACTAATTTTCAGATCCTTTGCGAGCTGACGTATGGAGGGCAGAGACGTCCCCTCCTGAAGATCACCTGATAAAATAGACGATTTAATCTGTTTCGTAATTTGTTCATAAATCGGCTCCTTTGAACTGTTGGAAATAATTATTTGCATGCTAATCCCTCTTCTTTATTTTCTCATTTGCTCTTTCTAATTTGGGACACACCATATATCACCCCAAATATAACAACCCCTGCAAAAACGAGTGTATTTGTTATTGGCTCACTAATTCTCGGTATGGCGTCCTGAAAAACTTTTAAAAAAACGAGTAAACCAACGGTAAAAATAATTCCAATGATCGATACTTGTTTCATTGTTTCTTTCCTCCCTGGGTGGGTACTGAAAATCATATATTTACATAATGTATATATAATATATACACATTATATACACATATGAAACATCTCGCAACCCTTATATTTGAAACATCCTTAAAAATAGAATAAATGCCTGATACAATTTTGTTTAAAACTCGACGCTAGGGCTTTTATCTACAGCTGCTTTATGATGAATAAAGAAAAGAAATCTTTTACAATACCTGCTTTAAACACATATAACCAGCAAAAACCCTATTAAATCGGGGGTTTTGCTGGTTATTTTCCAATTCGATGCTGCAGATGACTTTAAACATAAGATTTTATAATTACCGTTAGTCCATCACCCATCTATCCTTCATAAATAATATTCTGCTGATGATCAAGACGACGACAACAACTATCAAATTGCTGACAACCGTAATCAGGATATGCTCATAATTAACTATGCCAAAAAGTAATTCTTTAATCAGGCTGAAAAGATTCAGAAAAGGTATGGCAAAATGGATAAATGAAAGCTCATTCACACCTACACCTGTAATGACCATAATTGGAAAAATCACGAGCATCATCACAGGTGTACTATAGCTTTGTGCTTCCTTCACCGTTTTACCGATAATACTGGTCAGCATTAATAAAGAGGCAGTGAACATGGCGTAAACAATGGATATGACAACTCCCCCCCCAATAATTACATATGTCTGACCTTCTAATGAATCGGAAACGGCTTCCTGCAAATGAACCGTAAAAAATTGAATTTCCAATGCTACAACGAGCAAGGTTACGATACCAATAATAGATCCAATGGAAACAATGGTCAGCCATTTTGCTAAAAGCATCGTGGAACGATTGACGGGTGTCATGAGTAATGCTTCCATTGTTTTCCTTTCTTTTTCCCCGGCAAATAAATCTGCCGCAGCTGGACCTGCTCCTATCCCGATGGCAAGCGCCAGCATTAACGGAATAAGCATCGCTAACAGATTAATATTTGGATTTTCCGCTGAAATCTCCCTTTCTACCAGATTAATAGGCTCCACCACACTCGGATCTATCCCTTGTGATTGAAGATTTTCAGCAACTATATTTCTCTCATACAACTGCAGATGCGAAGTAACGATGGACATTAAAGTAGCTGAATTCTGACTAAACGAATCACCAACAATTGTTGCTTCCACCTGACTTCCACTTATGATTTCCGACTGAAAATCATCCTCCAATAAAAGTGCTGCATGTGCTTCCCCTTCCAGCACTGCCTGTTCCGGCTCTTCCGATTTAATGATTTCAATATTTTCGTTCATCGAGAGAATACTTTCTTCTTCTGTACCGATGGAAGATGCCACAGCCAGGTTATATGTTTCACCTTCATCGCCGGAAATCATACTCTCATAGAAAAAAGTCATCGCAGTCATCATCAGGATAGGGACCAAAACCGTTAATAATAAAGTCCTTCGATCCCGGAAAGCATCCTTCATTTCTTTCATATAGATTTTACGAAGCATAATTACCGCCACCTCTAACTAATTTACTCATAAATATATAATTTAAATCCCTGCTGTCCTCAGTTTCATAGAGTTCTTCAATATCCCCATGATAAATCAATTCTCCTTTATGAATCATGGCAACATCATCACATAGTGAGGCAACCTCTTCCATAATGTGGCTGGAAAAGATAATTGTCTTTTCTTCCTGTTTTAGCTGTTCAACCAGCTGACGGAAAACATTGGATGCCGTAATATCAAGGCCGGTTGTCGGTTCATCAAAAAGAATAATATCCGGATTGTGAACCAATGTCCTGGCAATGGCCATTTTCTGCCGCATCCCTTTTGAAAAACCTCCTACTTTCCTATTTAAATAATCTCTCATGCCAAACATTCTCGTTAATTCATCGATTCTCACCTTCGATTCATGCTTGCTCAACCCGAATAAAGCTGCAAAGTATTCCAGATTTTCTTTTGCAGTTAGACGGTCATATAAACCCGTTTCTCCGCCAAATAAAACGCCAATTTTTTTCTTGATTTCTTCAGGCTTTTTCACGGTGTCATATCCGTCAACCAATACATGTCCTGCGGTTGGCATCAATAACGTAGCTATTGTCCTTAACAAGGTTGTTTTCCCGGCACCATTCTCACCGAGCATCCCGACCACCTGTCCCTTTTCGATTGTCAGAGACACGTGATTCAGTGCCGTAACCGAAACCTTTTTATCCTTAAATCTTTTTGTCACTTCATGAACTTCAATCATTTTTTCACCTCTTTTAGCTGCTGTCTTTAGTTTACTGAAAAACAGCTTGATAATCTCTGTACATGTCGTGAAAATGTCTTTTCTTGTCTTGAATTGGCCACATCCGTTATTGGGAATGTTATAATGAGGTGAAAACACATTGATTGGGTGAAGGACAGCATGCTGAAAATTGGGCTTGTAGATGACAGAACGATTGATTTGGATAAAATGGAAGGAATTGTTTCCCAACTGGAAGGGGTGGAGATTATTTTTTCCACGACTTCTGCAGAAGAAGCCTATGAACAGATAAAAAAAGAGGAAATTGATCTTTTGATTGCAGATATTGAGATGCCGAACCTGTCCGGTTATGAGCTAGCGGATATTATCCATTCTCATGCGCTTGACATAGCGGTAATTTTTGTGACGGCAAAAAGCAGCTATGCGGTGCACGCTTTTGAATTAAATGTTCAGGATTATATAATGAAGCCCTACGCCAAGGAAAGATTAATGACTTCCATCCAACGAATCATGGATAAAATGAAAACTTCCGAAATTACCGGCAGGCTTTATATTAAAAGTAAAAACGATATTCACATTATCCAGAAAAAAGACATTATTTTTATTGAGCGTACAGGCCGATCATCCACCATTCATACGAAAACGAACAATATCAAAACCTATCAGACATTAAACGAACTGGAAGGGGAACTGAGGGAAAGGGATTTTATTCGCTCCCATCGATCTTTTATTATAAATATCCATTACGTGATAAACTTTTCGTTGTATGCAAAAAACTCCTTTGTCGTCACCTTTGAAGGAATTGAGGAGAAGGCTATCATTACAAAGGATAAAGTGAATTTTTTGCAGGATAATTATTTTTAATCGCATACGTTTTGGGAGGTGGTGAAATTTTTGAGCAGCACTTTGCTTTATTGGGTCTACATAGCCATATTTGGGTTTATTCACTTGCAGGCATTACCATTTGAAATGCCGATATTAGTTACGGCTTTACTGGTAGCCTTGCTGGTATTTTTGCTATATAAACGCGTTATCCTGTTTATTTCGGAACTTGGAGTCCTTTGGAATGCATTATTATATGGACTTCAGCCTTTAATACTTATTATGTATTTTGTTGCGGCACCTTCGTGGCTTTATCTTATTCCTTTTATTTTATTTATTGGTGTTGAACTGATTAGACAAGGTTTATCTGAAAAAATGAGTATTTTAAACATGCTTGTGGAAAATAATGAAGCCGAGCGCGAGCGGATGAACGAAACATTCCTGGCTGTGCGCAGTGAAAGGCATGACTTTCTCAAACACGTATCAGCCATTCATTTCATGCTGGAAAATGACCAATATTTGGAAGCGAAGAAATATTTGGACGGGTTGGTAGAAGGGTATGAAGAAACAAATTTGTCCATTAAAGGAGAGCGAGGCACAGTGGCGGCCATTCTTCACCAAATGTATAAACGTGCCAAAGCCTCAGGAATTGATATTGTATATGACATAGATATTCCTTTATCAACACTGCCGCTATCTGATAAGGAGATGACTGCATTACTTGACAATTTGTTATCAAATAGTATCGAAGCTGCAGAAGAATGGCAGGATAATAATCAATCACAGGCAATGCTTTCCCTTGAATTCAATAAACGGAGCGGGTTGTATATCATTATTTGCAGGAATAAAACAATACCAGTGCCAAATGACATTTTGGATAATTTATTTCACTCCTATGGGATGACTACGAAATCGGATGGCCATTCCGGACTGGGTACAAAACAAATTCACGATATTGTGATAGGCCATCATGGGTTTCTTGACTTTGTACATAAAGACGAGCAGTTTACAGTGAAAATAAAGATCCCGGCTATTCATTAATCAGCCGGGAATTATATTTTACTATCTGCTGCAAGTCCAGCCCGTCTACAGGTCAGATAAAATGTTCTGAAACGGAAGCAAATCAATTTCCGTCTCTTCTATTATTGTAACGATACCTTTTGCAAGCTTCTTCAATATACGCTGATTCGACGATCTCAAATGCAAATCCCCATGTGAACTTTCACCAATCTACCATGTTTTAAACTTATCTATTTGCTTCCAGGATTCGCTGAGGATGGGTGTATATATTCAGTTTATAGCCTCTTGCAAAACCGATAACGGTAATGCCCAATTCATCTGCCAATCTTAACGCTAAATCCGTTGGTGCAGACTTGGAGAGAATAATACCTGCACCGATTTTAGAGATCTTTAGTAACACCTCTGAAGAAACCCGGCCACTAAACACGATCAATTTATCCTTTACAGTAATCCGTTCCTTTAAAATATAACCATAGACTTTATCCAGCGCATTATGCCTGCCTATATCCGTATAAACAGTCAATAATTCATTAGTAGCAGCAAGCGCTGCATTGTGCACACCACCCGTTCGCTTAAATTGATCAGAGTTTGTTTGCAGCTGTCTCATCAGGTCATAACACCGACCCACAGATAAAGAAAGGTTACTCGTAATGGTTTTAGCCGTCTTCACATCACTCTTAAAATAAAACTGTCTACTCTTGCCACAGCACGAACCAATTACTCGCTTCGAATAATCTTGCTGAGAAAGATCAAGCGTTTTATAAGTTTCAACATAAGCAAATCCCATCGTTTCATCTATACTTATATCTTTAATCTCCTTCGTCCAGCGGATGATTCCCTCTGAAGCAAGGAACCCGATCAAAAGCTCTTCTAGATCAGATGGAGAGCAAACCATCGTTGCAAACTCTTCCCCATTTAAAACAATTGTCAGGGCAAATTCAGCTGCAACTTCTTCATCATAAATGGCCATCGACATTCCATCAAAACGAATCGCCTCCCAACCATTCAAATTAATAACACTCAAACCATCACCCTCTAACTAGTTTCCATTTCAAGTTCTTCAATCCGTTTCTCTACGTCACTTATCCTTTTGAGCAATATACGTTTCCGCTTTTTCAATTATTACTGCTGCATTATATTCCGGAATCCCTGCCAAGTCTTCATATACACCATTAAGCACATTCTCTTCTGGCCAATGAACCTCGACATTTCCAATTTTTAGATGAACAAATTTAGCGTTACCGTTAAACATACCTTTTAATATTCAGTTCTTTTCCATCTTCTTCATCCATTAAGACATCACAACGTTCCGCATTATTAAATGGATCTTTTTCATCATAGATCATCGAATTAAATTGCTTTCCACGACGTGTTGTTACATAAATATGTCCTTCTGGTTTGCGCAGCTTCGGTAAGCCCATGGCAATTAAATTCCCTTTTCCGTCAGGCGTTGGACAAATACTTTCTTCGCATAACCATGCACCACCCCATTGTAAACATCCCCACGATCTTTAAGATGCTGTATTCCTTCACAATTCGGAGCTTCTTTAGCAATTTCTTCACGGATTTCAAAAGTATCCTTAAAATCTATTAACTCCTGTGCCTCAGGCATAACTCTTTTAGCCAATTCTACATATATTTCCCATTCTGACCGCACTTTTCCCATGGACTTAACGTCGGACCCTAATGAATTCCTATACTTCTTTTGTAACCCCTTGAACTTTAAAAGTCTCTTTTTGCTTACTTTGTAACCTCTTAATATCAAGACGAATCCAAAGTGAAAGTGCAAAAGCAATAACGAACATAAAACCAAAGATTACCATTGTTATATTATAACTATTCGTTGAATCATATATTAGTGATAGTAGAATTGGCCCTACCACTCCAGCCATGGCCCATGCAGTTAAAATGTAGCCATGAATTGCACCTAACTGTTTCGTACCAAACAAGTCGCCAATATACGCTGGCACGGAAGCAAATCCGCCACCATAACAAGTCAAGATCGCGAACAATAAAATTTGGAATAAGATGGGGTTAGTCGCATATGGCAATATGAAAAAAGCAACAATCTGGATCACGAAAAAGGTCGTATAGACATTTGGACGTCCAATATAATCCGATAATGATGCCCAGCCCAGTCTTCCACCACCATTAAACACACCTAATATACCTACCATAGCTGCTGCTGCAATTGCGGTCATACCCGCAATCTCCTGTCCCATTGGCGAAGCAACCGCTAAAATTGCAATGCCACAAGTTACATTAATAAATAACATGAACCATAATAACCAAAAACGTCGTGTTTTAATGGCTTCTTTTGCTGTAAGTTGGGAAAGATCCTTGTTTATTTTCCCTTTACTGGCAGCTGCTTCTTGTTTTTCCTTAAACCCTTTTGGTGCCCATCCATTCGGCGGTGGTGATAAATATTGTGCCGAAGCTGTCATTACAATAAAGTAAACAGCTCCTAAAATGAGAAATGTAATTGGAATACCGATAGATTCAATGAGGGAGGCAGCCGCTGGACCACTAATCATGGCAGCAAACCCAAAACCCATAATTGCAAGTCCTGTAGCAAGTCCGCGACGATCCGGGAACCATTTCACCAGTGTGGAAACTGGGGTAATATATCCTATTCCTAACCCAATACCACCAATAATTCCATAGAAAAAAT
The DNA here is from genome assembly GCF_041521345.1 of Virgibacillus oceani. Taxonomy (GTDB): domain Bacteria; phylum Bacillota; class Bacilli; order Bacillales; family Amphibacillaceae; genus Virgibacillus_N; species Virgibacillus_N oceani_A. The sequence continues at coordinate 25,141 of NZ_JBGOHB010000024.1, forward strand.
ATAGTAATAGTAATGATTCCATCATTGTAGCAAACCCGGAACCAGCAACGCCAATGCCAAAGAAGATAGCAGCAATCATCCCCGATTTCCTTGGCCCCCACTTTTCAATAAATCTTCCCATAAATGCTGCTGAAAACCCCAACATAAAAATAGCAATACTAAATGCCGTGGACACTTGCGTTTGTTCCCAGCCATACTGATTAACCATTGGATTAGTGAATACACTCCACGCATATGCAGACCCAATGGATAAGTGAAGACCTACCGCTGCAGCAGCAATCAGCCACCGATTCTTAACCTTGTCCATAAAAATCCTCCCTTGAATAAAAATTTAAATAATTTAAAATCTTACTGAGAATTTTATCATGTAGGCGTCTACACAACAAGGGGACAGAGGGACAGGAACATTGTCCCAGCAATTGGGCAATGTTCCTGTATCTAGCTAGACTGGAAAAAAGCCGCCTCCCACATCAGAAGACGACTTCACTCCTGTTAATTTCGCTCATGCAATATATTCCCAGCCAGTGCATACAGCACAGCATAAGATACAAAATGCGAAGAATTATCATTTGTATCCTGCTGCGGGTATACCTCCACATAATCCATGCCACGAACGCCCATTTTTGCAAATGCGTGCACCAGCTCAAGCAACTCATAGGAAGTTAATCCATTTCCATCCACCGGTCCTCCTGGGTTGAAGGCAAAATCCAGCACGTCACTGCAAATACTTAAGTAAACGGCTTCTGTTCCTTTGCTTGCCATTTCATATACTTTTTTTGCTAGTTCATCCAAGCTACCTGCTTTTCGAATATCTCTAATCGTCACTGTGTTAGCACCAGCTTTTAGCGCATATTGCCCTGTTTCCGGCCGGTTGCGAGGACCGTGAATGCCAAGATGTACAATACTTTCGTTCCTCACACTTTCACTTTCGTAAATTCGGTGAAAAGGAGTATTCCTTGCATAAATCTCTCCATCATATTCTTTCGCATTATCGTAGTGAGCATCCAAATGTATGATTCCCACCTGGCCATCTACTTCCTCACTTAATGCTTTGACAATCGGGTAAGTTATCCCATGATCCCCGCCTAAAGCAACCGGGAATTTATCCGTTTTCCATACATTACTTGCAAAGTCTTCAATCCGGCGCATCGTTTCCTTCGTGTCTGCCGGAACAACATCGACATCTCCTAAATCACCAATAGAATAATGGGAAAAAACATCGATATCGTCCAGTTCAGGCAAATATCCCGAATAACGTGCAGAATTTAAACGGATCACTTTCGGACCAAGCTCACAGCCGGTATAGTCTCCCCAGGTGACAGCGCCTTCCCAAGGGACACCATAAACCAATACATCTTTTGCCGAGGCCATTTCATCATTAATATTCACTTTCTTACCATTTAAAAAACAAGGTGTGTTGCCATATATCCTGTCCTGACTCATTTTCACCCTCCTTATTTTACTCCTGTAACTTTATCATACTCACTCAAAATTTCCTTTGAAGGAGCTTTGCCTATAAGGCTAAAGATAACAATAGCCAGACTTGATAATAAAAATCCTGGAACCATTTCATATAATTCTGAACCTGTCAGTGGCCAAAGAAATACCGTTATCCCGCCAACAAGTATACCTGCAATGGCTCCATTTCGCGACGTTTTACGCCAAAATAATGAAAATAATATTGCTGGTCCAAATGTAGCACCAAATCCTGCCCAGGCATAACTAACCAGATCAAGCACCGAACTCGTTTCATTCCAGGCAATCACTACTGCCAGTAGCGCAATAGCCAAAACGGAAAAACGTCCGACCCAGACCAATTCCTGATCACTCGCCTTCTTCCGGAAATATCGTCGGTAAAAATCCTCCGACAATGCACTTGAAGATACGAGCAATTGGGAATCAACCGTACTCATAATGGCAGCGAGTACTGCTGCAAGTAGTATACCTGCAATCCAGGGATTATAAACAACCTGTACGAGCTGAATGAAAACCTGCTCGGAATCGGCAAGCGGCTGATCAAATGTTACAATTCCCAGCATACCAACAATCAATGCACCATAAAGTGGAATAACCAACCCGAGAGAAACACTGATCAACCTGGCTTTCCGCACATCCCTGTGACTTTTAATTGCCATAAAACGAGCTAAAATATGCGGCTGGCCAAAATATCCTAGTCCCCATGCCAGCGCGGAAATGATTCCAACTGCTCCAATTGCACCGGCAGATTCCCATAAAATACCGCCCGGCAGTTCATAGGAAGTATCCTGAAAGGCATTAATTAAACTTTGATCAATCGAACCTAATTGCTGAAAGAGCGGACCAAAACCGCCTATTTCTATCAAACCATATACAGCAGTAAAAAATAAAGCAGCAGACATAATAATCCCTTGAATTAAGTCCGTATAGCTTACTGCCAAAAAACCGCCAAGGAATGTGTATACCACAATAATGAGTGCGCCGACAATTAATGCAAGATGGTAATCCATCTCAAATGTTCCCTGAAACAACTTTGCACCGGCTACAAGTCCTGATGCTGTATAAAACAGGAAAAATGCTAAAATAAATGCAGCAGAAACGACACGCAGGAGGTGGGAATTATCACGAAACCGATTTTCGAAAAACTGTGGTAATGTAATTGAGTTATTGGAGTATTCCGTATAAACTCTTAATCGTTTGGCAACGTACTGCCAGTTAATCATCGCACCGATCGCCAGTCCCACAGCAATCCATAAACTCCATTGTCCCAATCCTGCTGCATAGGCTGCACCAGGTAATCCGATAAGCAGCCAGCCGCTGAAATCACTTGCTGAAGCAGAAAAAGCAGTAGCCCAGCTGTTTAATTTTCGTCCGCCAAGAACATAATCCGATAATGTATGTGTCATTCGGTAGGTTATCATCCCGATGGTAAGCATTACGGCAAGGTAGACGATAAACGTAATCATTGTGGGGGTCATGAATCATTCCCTCTGTCTGTGAAAAAAGTGATTATTGCCCATACTATCAATAATGGCAGTGGTACAGCAAACCAGAATAGTGTCCAGCCGTCAATGGCATATTCCATTAAACTCCTCCTCCAATTTATATTTTGGACAGAACATTGCTTTTACATTACCCCTATTCCTCTATACCATAAATGAAAATTTAGAATTTTTTCTTTTGCAATTTAATCTGTTCGGCTTACTTATAGAAATATGAGTTTCATTGCATGGATATGTACTAACGAGTTATTTGGAAAAACCCCTTCTGCACCGTCCATCGGGCAAAAGAGGTTTTTCCCACTTTCATTATTTCCACTGTCTATACAAATCATCAGCATCTGCTTTCAACATTTCATAAGCATGATCTGTGACTTGATCATTTCCGTATTGCTGATCAAGCAGCAACATGAAACTTTCCATATGCCTTGCTACTTTTCCACCATCTCTATTCCCTTCAAACTGACTGACAGCAGTGAGATGCATGTTTAATGCCCGCACCGCATTTTCTGACACATCGCCGCTTGCTTCCAATGCTTCAAGTAATTCCTGAATCTCATCTACGGTAATTTTATAAAGCAGATAATCCTGGCGCAGATCCTTGAATTCCCGCAGTTCCCCTTGCCATTCCTCTACCATGGATTCCACGGAATCGCCATTTTGAATGGCTTCACGGATCCAGCCATTTCCAATCAGGTTGTCAAAAAATGAGGTTAATTCTACGTCATCCGTGTACATATCATGTAATGTTTTTACAATATGAAGCCCTGTTTCGACCGGATTATATGCTTCTTTATCCGTTACATGAATTTGAACACCGTGACTCAAGTTACCGCTATGCTTGGAAAACATTGGTGTGAATGAAGCAGCCCTAAAATTAACACCTGGCAATTCAAGTTCATTCATAGCTCCTGCAAATTCGGTACTGTTTATAAATGGAGCACCCAATAATTCGAACGGTTTTGTTGTACCCCTTCCTTCAGACAGGTTTGAACCTTCAATCAGCGCAGACCCAGGATAAACTAAAGCTGTATCCAGTGTAGGCATATTTGGTGACGGCATGACAAACTCAAGGTCAGTATCATCATAATACATATCTCTTTCCCAGCCGGTCATTTCCACGACAGTCATGTCTGCATTGATTTCAAATTCTTCGTTAAAAAATAGTGCCAGCTCTCCTACTGTCATTGCATGGCGCAGCGGGATCGGATAATTCCCGACGAAAGAAGCGTATTCCGGATCCAGTACCGGACCTTCCACATCATACCCACTTATCGGGTTAGGACGGTCCAGCACGATAAATTCAAGATCATTTTCCTGTGCTGCTTCCATTGCATAGGCCATCGTGTAAATATACGTATAGAAACGAGCACCTACATCCTGAATATCAAATAATAGAATATCGACATCCTCCAGCATTTCCGGTGTTGGCTTTCTTGTTTCACCATATAAGCTATATACAGGCAATCCTGTAATTTCATCGATGTAATACTCTACATAATCACCTGCCTGGGCATCCCCGCGCACGCCATGTTCCGGTCCATATAATGCTGTTAACTCCACTTCCGGGTCATTATGAAGTACGTCAACGATATGATTCAGCTCTTGGTCAACACCCGTTGGATTTGTGATTAATCCTACTCGTTTCCCGTCCAATAAATCCATCTGCTCATCCAGCAGTATTTCCACACCAAGCTTTAGGTCATCTGCAGGTTCATCTACTGATCCTTCCTGGCCAGCCATTGTTACCATCGTCAGCGTACCCAAGACCAAAAGAAGTGAAAAAACAGCAATACTTATTTTTTTCATACATGATACCTCCAAATTAATAGAATAGAGAGAGACAGAGGGACAGGTACCTCGTCCCATTTTAGTGTAGACCAGTAATCCCTGTCTCTAAATTCCATTTTGTAGTGGGACAGTTAATCTGTCCCTCTGTCCCTTCTAAAAGCAGAGAAAGGGGAATACCTGCATCCTCGATATTCCCCTTACCCAACTGTTTTCTCTTAATTTATAGCTCTTCACCATCTGTTTGTGTAGCTGTAAATGTCCACTCCAGGTTAAGTGAATCTCCCTGGAATTCGTTTTGGTCTTCACCATTGTCTACGAAGTTGAACTTAACGACTAAGTCATGATATTCCCCGTTTGGCAACCCATCCCCAAGAATTGGATCTAACGCATGCTCACCAACTGCTTCCGGTGTCATCTCCCGTAATTCAGCAAGTGTAGTTTCAAATATAACTTCGTCCAAATGATCGACATTATATAAAAACTCTACTTGGATATGCTCGCCGAAATCCTGCGTGTTATTGTTTTCTGCATCATCCACAGTATATTCGGTATCCAGATACACACGCTCAATATCAAGTGATCCATCGTTATGCAGTTCAAACGTACGGGTCATGGAATCACCCGGTTTCATATTGTCTACATCAATAATGGTTGTCGGCTCTGCTGACAGATCCAAAGTTCCTGCAGCAAATGTATTTTCCGTTGTCTCCGAGTCACTGAAATAGGCAAATGTTCCTCCGCCAATTAATGAAATCCCTAAAGCTGCTGACATAATCCCCATACCTAATTGTTTTTTAATATTCATTTAAAATTTCTCCCCTCATTATTTAAAATATTAATCAGAATGTATTTCCTTCTTGTCTACTAGCTGTTTTACACGTTTCATCGTACGTCCAATAGTGATTGTAGCGTATCCGATAAAGAAAATCCCCGGTACAATAAGCAGGAGTGCGGCTCCTTCTCTTGTGTTAGCAAAATTCATCACATATCCAGCATATGGAATGTTAAATCCGGTATATTTACCGACGATATTTTCAGATAAGGCCGGATTTATATCTGCTCCATCGTTTGCATCCCCTTTAGTAATGTACTCTTGCCCCGCGTTGTTCACTTCCATTACCCTGTGTGTGACCAGTATTTCTTCCTCGGTTTGAAATGTAATGACATCCCCTTCTTGAAAACGAGTCATATCACCGCCTGTCTCGATCGCAATAATAGAACCAGTTTCAAAGCTTGGTTCCATGGAGCCGGATAACACTGTTTTAATCTGATAACCAAATAGATTTGCTTCATTTCCGGAGGCTTTCGTGATGACAACCATAAACAGGGTAACCAGCAATACAACCAATAGCATGGACGATAGCAGATTACTCATGATTTTTAATATTTTCTTGCCTTTGCTCATTTGTGATCACCCTTTTTTTGTTTAAAAACAGTGTTTGAAAGTACCGACACATTACTTGGGTTCTGCTTTATTCATCTTTTTCCTCGGATGCTTCGCTATCTTCATCTGTTTCTGACTCTCTTTGATTTTCCGTCTCATTTGTTTTTGTATCTTCATCATTCTCAGCTTCTTCTACTGAAGCTTCTCCTTGATTTGCTTCTTGCTCGGCTTGTCCTTTTTCATTTTCTTCATTTTCCATTTCAGTACCTGATGATTCATCTTTCTTATTTTTTTGTGGTTCATTTTGATCATCACGCCGTTCTGATTTGGTATTTTCATCCTCTTTTTCATGCTGATCCTTATCTGATTCCGACGTCTCCTCAACCGCGTCTTCCTCATCAAAGTGTTCAGCTGCTTCCATCGTTCCCTGAGCCGTATTCGAATCAGTAAAATACGCTGTTGTCGGAGAATGAATCTGGTGTGTAATCAAAAACAAAAGATACATAATGGAGAGAATCTGTAATGAAATTTTCTTGTATAGTCTCGGTCTCTTTTTCTTATTGTTATATTTCATTCCATCTTCCTCCCTTGAGCAGTCTGTTAATCTGTCCAATTTTCGATTAATCTGATGGTTCGTGTTTCCAGGTAACTGTAACCTCTGTCTGAAATGAATCCTGCATCTTTATAGTGGTCCAGCAGTAACTGAAAACTTTCCATATGACGGAGCACTTTATCCTGCTGCTCCATTTCTTCATATTGCTGCACTGCTGTCAGATGCATGGTGAGTGTCCGGTGAGATGTATCATTTAAAATATCTCCTGCATCTGAAAGATCATCTGTCAGCGCATGAAGTCCTTCCGCAGTTAACGGCTGATTCACATAATCGATTCCATGGCCTACTTCAAAAAGTTGAGGAATCGTTACAGGCAATTTGCCAAATGGATTAATTTCTCCTGCAAGTGCATTTGCCATTGAACTGACGGAGACATCAAGATAGCTGTATGCATTCAAATAGGCATCCACTTCAGGAAAAACCATAAAATCGTACGGGTTTCGCATTGCTGACACGATCACCGGTTTTTCTGTTCCCATCATGGCTTGTACCAATTCCTGCTGAGCAGCATTCGTATTTGCTGTATAAGTAGTAACAATAACTTTATCTGCAGCTGCTGCTTGTTCTACTGCTTCTGAAATGTCATCCGCGGTCGGACTGGTAGCTGTTGCATGACTGGCAGCTTCTATGCCTCGACTTTCCAGTTGATTTGCAATCCCGGCCGGATTAGCAAGCGATGGCCCGGTGATGAACACACTATCATTTTCATCCAGTGGCAGCACCTCGTTATCATTTTTCACCAGGGTAATACTTTTATCAGCGATCTCTTGTGCCGCATTGAGATGCTCATCAGTGCCAATATTATCTATTGCCCCAGGGTCTGTATATGGATTGTCAAAGTAGCCTTTATCCATTTTTGCCTGAAAAATACGGTAAACAGATTCGTCCACTCTATCCATGCTGATTTCTCCAGATTTCACTGCGTCGAGCATGCTGTTGTAAGCTAGTTCCACATCAGCCGGATTCAGTAAAATATCTGCTCCTGCTTTAAATGCTTCTACCGGAACTTCTTCCGGCGGGAGAACATCAGCACCTTGCATATCCAGGCTGTCTGTAATGATCAGGCCTTCAAAACCCATTTCATCCCGGAGCAGGTCAGTAAGGATAGGCTTGGAAAGTGTTGCCGGCAGCCCGGAGTCATCCAGCGCAGGTACCACAATATGTGCGGTCATAATGGAGTCAACTCCTGCATCAATAGCCGCTTCAAATGGCTTTAGATCAACTTCATACAGCTCATCTAAATCTTTTTCTATAACAGGCAATCCGTAATGAGAATCTACATCCGTATCTCCATGTCCCGGAAAATGTTTAGCTGAAGCGATTACATTTTCATTTTGCATGGCAGTAATCTGTGCAACACCAAGGCGGGAAACCATGTCAGGATCTTCTCCAAAAGAACGAACGCCAATTACCGGGTTATCCGGATTCACATTTACATCAACGGTCGGAGCAAAGTTCATATTAATGCCAAGGCTGTCCATTTCTATTCCAAGAATACTACCACTTACAGAAGCGAGTTCCTTAGAGCCTGTTGCTCCCAGTGCCATATTCCCCGGAAATACTGTTGCAGGACTAGTCGCCCTTTGAACGATCCCCCCTTCCTGGTCTGTTGAAATGAAAAGTGGGATTGTTGACTCCTCCATTGCGATTTCCTGAAGCCCATTGGAAAGTTCATTTACTTGCTGGGCATCCAGCGGTGTACCGATATTTTGCGTCCAATTAAAATAAATGACCCCGCCGACATGAAAATTTTCTATGACTTCTTTGAAATTTTTCCCGCCGCGGTTATTTTGCAAGTTTGTGTTTTCGTAATCAGGGTCTGTTGGTGTTGTTCCATAGACATGAACAATAAACAACTGACCGATTTTCTCTTCCAGTGTCATGTTTTCCATCATTTCTTCAATTTCCTGGTAATCACCATCTACTGGTGCCTGATTTGCTGAGATTTGGAGCGGAAACATCATGATGCAAAGAATAGACAAACCAATCACCCATCGGTTTGGCTTCAATGATATTCCTCCTCAATTATTTGGCATAAATAACATAGCTGTTGTTCCCGACCTACATAATTAAAGCGCTTACTTTCGTGTTTCTATAGACCTGTTTTACAGCTTGTACGATGGTACGATGAGCCTTATAAAAATACACTTTTCTTGCAACACCGGGACGGTTCTCTTGTTGCAAAATTACTTTAATTGACATATATTATGTTCATACTCCCAGTGTTTAATGTGTATTAAAGTGGACCTCGTATAATCACCTGCCTCTCTATCTTATTTTTAATGCCAATGATGTCTATTGTCTTTTATGTAATCTATTAAATATGACATTAACAGATACTTTATAAAATTTCTAGACATATTTTTAAATTTTTCTAAAAATAATGACAAAGAACTATATCAAAAAATAGCAAATTAGGATGAAAGAAATAGCGAAAACAAAAATGAAGGAAAATATACCTAAGCCAAAAGGGCCACATCCCGGTGGGCGTTCTTTTGTTGAAGTGGAGAATGTGAATGGGTGTGCACATGCAAATGCACCATAATGTAAAATTTATCTTATGGCCCGATTCCCCAATTTTACTAATCGTGTTGCCAAATATACTTCCTGAAAGTTTATCTCTTCTTCACTGGTCATCTATTACTAAACCAACATTAAACCAGGTCTAAAAGTATGGAACAAACAATAAAAACCAAACTTTATCATTTACCCACCCCGTAAAACAGGTATAACAGATAAACAGGATGTGACAGTTCTAATTCCTTTTCATCATTTCAACTGATTATAAATACCTATAAATTCCCGTAAACGACAAAATCCTGCGAAGAAAATATTTCTCCACAGGAATCTTAAATAATTCTTCAATCTAAAATGCAAAATGAAACAAAAAACCGTCCCGCTGTTTCACCCTTTGATCGCTCCTTCTGTCATCCCTTTGGCAATCCTTCGCTGAAAGATAGCATAAAGGATGATGACAGGTATGATGGCGATGACAAGGCTGGCAAATAGGGTGCCCCATGCGTTCGTGTATTGTGCTTCACTGGCAATAAAGTCAATAGCCAAAGCCAGCGTGTAGTTTTCCGATGATTGCAGGAAAATCAGTGCCATGAAATACTCATTCCAAAATTGAATTGTATTCATGATCGTTACAGTAATAATCCCAGACATGCTTAGCGGTGTAATAATTTTCCATAACACCCGATACGGAGACATGCCATCCATCGCTGCTGATTCTTCCAAGGATTTGGGTATGGTACTCATAAAACTTGTTAAAACAAATATCGTAAATGGCAGCTGACTGACTGCATAAACAATCGCCAAACCAAAAATATTATCCAACAGATTCAATTCCATCAACAGGAAAAATAATGGAATCCACCCGAGCACCATAGGAATCATCATGGCAGATACATACAAAGTGAATAAATATCTGCTGCCGCGAAAATTCATCCTTTCAATGGCATAGGCAGTAGGAATCGCCATGACCAGCGTTAAAATTGCGCCTATCGCTGTCACGATTAAACTGTTAAACACACTCGTATCTAAATTATAATTCGTCCAAGCATCAGCAAAGTTTTGCCAGCTAAATGATTCCGGAAAACCCCATGGGTTCCTGTATATCTCGGCATTCGATTTAAATGAACCGATAAACATCCATATAATTGGATATAGTACGGCAATCGTCCATAAAATTAACGGTATTCTAATTCCAGTTCTGCCAAGCATCTGACCGACAGTTCGTCTCACAATTCCTTCCTCCCTCTTACGTTCTATTTATCTCTGTATGTGCTTTTTTAAATTTCGTTAAGGATCATTTTAAATAGATTGGCACTACGCTTAAATACTCGTCCCACCGAAAAAATTTTATTGTTTACACTACAAAATCTATAAACTGTGACGTAACTATTCTTTATTTCCTAAGTCTAAGCAACACCTACCGTCCGGGATCGCTTCGGGCGGATGCTTTCCGCGGGCACGGCCTCAGCCTCGGGCTAACAGGATGTTAGTCATGAAGGCGTTGCGACAGGACGTCGCGACTTTAGCCTTCCATCCACTCGACCGCTCTGCGGGATCTTCGGACTCGTGCTGTTCCCGCAGGACAAGGAAGGCTGCGTCAGCATTACATCGCACGAAGAAAATTGCATTATATTTTCGAGGAGTCACCGCCCTACGCTCACCCGGACTAGTGAGAGCACAATTGCTTCGGTCAATTGCACTAGTAATAGGTAGTAAACCAATTCCAGCGGAGGAAATACACGGAGACTCCTACGGGAGGAATGGCCTCGGTGAGACCCCGCAGTACGACAAATGAAGGCCGACTAAAACCGCCCTTTGCGGGCAACGTCGGCATACCCCTTGTCGGGGCAAGGAGGCTCACCAGCCACCCGCGGAAAGCGTAGTGTATTTCCGGAGCGTTAATCGGTACTCAAACAACATTTAAAGTTACGCCGCAGTTTCCTTCGACTGAGAAGATAAAAAGCAGCAATCTTTTGGAAAACAGGCTTTCATTAAAAGCTCAGCTAGTATTCCACTTTCTCCCTGCGCATGAGGAACTGGAAGAACAGAACTGTGATGAGTGACAGCACTAAAATCATGACACCAATCGTGGCTCCGTAACCGAAATTATATTGCTCAAATGCCTGCTGGTATAAATAGGACCCCATTACATGTGTCGCATTATTCGGCCCGCCGCCGGTCATGACCTGTACAAGAATAAAGGAACCATTTAATGTCGTAATGATAATATAAAGAACTGAAATTTTAATTTGCGGCCAAATAAGCGGCAGTGTAACCTTCCAAAATTGCTGCCATTCTGTAGCGCCGTCAATTTCAGCTGCCTCGTAATAGCTCTTGGAAATATTGGAGATCCCTCCCATAAGTAGCAGGAGGAATAAACCAATCCCTGCCCAGATTGACGGCAGTACAAGACTCGGCAGTGCCCATGTTTCACTTCCCAGCCATGGACGTGCCAGGGCCTCCAGCCCAAGGAACTCCAACCCGGAATTCACAAGCCCCATGGATGGGTTATAGATGAATGTCCACAATATACCAATCACTACTACAGACATGATATTAGGAAAGAAGAAGATAATCCGGTAAAAAGGTGCTTCTTTAATTTTCAGCTGCGTTAAAGCTACGGCAAAAAATAATGCCATAATCATAATACCGATAATTTTCGTTACAACCAGGAAATAATCATGAATAATAGTACGGGGAATGATTGCATCATTAAAAAGCCGAACATAATTATCAAAACCGACAAATTCCCTGTTTTGTGAAGCGCCAGACCAGTCAAAAAATGAAAAGTACAAGCCACTGAACAAAGGGTACAAAGTAAATATGGAAAACATAATAAACGTCGGCACTAAACAAAATGCTAAAAATATGTATTTTTGTTTCCTAGATTGTACCATTCCAATCACTCTTTCAAGAAAAACTCGGCTCCCGCCCCGTATTTTCAGAGGTCAGAGGTAAGAAGCCGGATTAGAAGAAAAATTGGCAAAATAGCCGATTTCAATTCCTTAACTTCATATCATAATAAAGAGAAAATATGTATGGAACATAGAACAAACTTCCAATTTAGTCTATGTTCCACACACGCTTAAATCATCTTTTTTAATTACGGTAATTTTCAGCTGCTTCTTCTGCTGCTTCCACAAATTCCTCCGCTGAACTATTGCCCAGCATTAAGGACATCAATGCATCGCCAATTGGATTTTCCAGATCCGAACTCATCGGATGCGGCATATGGTAAATCTGCACCTGCTCCGGGTCATTAATCATTTCATTCGCTTCTGTTAAATAAACCGGAACGTCGTCACTTTGTGATAAATCAACATCTGTCAGGTTCATAATCGCGCCTGTATGCTCAGAGAATGAGAGCGCATAATCCCTTGTGAAAGCAAACTCTACAAATGCTTTTGCAGCATCCGGATTTGCTGCATTTTCCGCAATCGCTAATGGACGTAAATCGGGAACAATGGCAAATGGTTCACCAGGATCCTGCATTGGAGAAGGGATAAATCCAAACTCAAACTCTTCCGGAATATCTCCTTCCATTTCATTTGGCAGCCAGAACCCTACCGGGATAAACGCATTATCATGCAGCAGGAAATTCATTTGCGATTGTGTATGATTCAGCGCACCAAGGCCGGAATCAAACATTCCTTCCTGTGCCATACGTTCTACTTTTTCCATAAGCTCTACAACAGGCTCACTTGTCCATGCACCTTCTGCACCGGTGGTAACATCAGCCAGCAACTCATCTCCTCCTGCTGCACCAAATGCCGGGTTCAGCATACCGCGAAGGAAATAATAAGGATGCTGTCCGGAAGTTACAAATGGATCTATGCCTTCCGCTTCTTTAATTTCTTCCATAGAGCTCATAAAGCTTTCAAAATCTGTTGGCACTTCATAGCCTTCTGCTTCAAATAAAGCACGATCATACCAAGTTCCCCATGTATCAAAAACTAATGGTAAAGAATAAATTTCCCCGTCATAGGTGGCTGGCTCCACAATAAAGCTGTCCAAAAGCGTATCTCCGTTTTCCAGCTCAATCTCCTGAACAAATTCGTCAAGATTCATTAACTGACCGTCTTCCACCATTTGCGTTTCACTGGATCCGGCACCATCGATATAAACGACATCAGGCGGATCATTGGCAACCCAGCGTGAGCGCATTTCATCATTAATATTCGGACCTGCATGTTCAATAATGTTTACGTCAGGATACACTTCCTGAAAATCTGCAATAACTTCCTTCCACCAGGAATCCCCGTAACCGCCTACAAAGTACTGAATTTCCAAGTCACCGGAAATATCCGCGTCCCCGGCAGCTTCCCCGTCATCATCAGCTGTGTCACCTGTGTCATCAGTTTCTTCAGTATCATCTGTATCCCCTGTATCTGCTCCCTCGTCATCCGTGTCGCCGTTGTCTCCACAAGCAACGACAAATGCCAGCATGAACATGGCAATGAACAATAACAAAAGTTTGCCATTCAACATTTTCTTCACTTTATTTGCCCCCTTTAAATTTTTAGCAAACTTGGCTTAAAAGCCTTGGTTGCAAATGCAAGCAGTAAAGATCTATGCTCTCCTGCCTGCAAAAAATATATGAAACACATTAATAGCTGCAAAAGCAGTGAATCCCATCTGCCTCTTCTAGAGCCTGGTATAAAGCCGGCTCGACTATGAAACTATTAATGGAGTTTCTTTGTTAAGTCATCGATTGCTTTTCTCACATAGCCATTATTTTTTTCAATAGCTTCTTCCGCTTCCTCCATGGTGACACCTGTTTCAATCATGACAATAGCAGGTTTCACTTCATGATTTGTCTGATTCAGCACTTCTTCCGCTTTTTCATAGGACACTTTCGTGATTTCTATAATATTTCTTTTCGCCCGTTCCTTCAGTTTAAAATTACTGGCATGGACATCTACCATTAAATTTTCATAGACTTTTCCAAGTTTCACCATAACGGCTGTACTAATCATGTTTAATATCATTTTATGCGATGTAGCAGCTTTCATTCTTGTTGACCCGGTTAAAATTTCCGGCCCAACAATCACCTCAATTTGGCAATCTGCAAAACTGCTGATTTCAGATTCTTTATTGCAAGTCAAAGAAACGGTGTACGCTCCAAGTTGACGGGCATACTTTAAAGCACCTATTGGATACGGTGTTCTGCCGCTTGCAGTTATTCCAATAACGACATCCTTCTCTGAAATTCCTTTTTCTTGTATATCTACTTCACCCTGAGCCTCACTATCCTCAGAGCCTTCCACTGCTTCAAAAAAAGCGCCATTGCCACCTGCCATCACAGTCTGCACCAGATCAGGAGGTGTCATAAATGTCGGTGGACATTCGGATGCATCGATAACGCCAACTCTTCCACTCGTGCCTGCACCAACATAAAATAATCTTCCGCCGTTTTTCAGTACCCTCTGGATTACTTCAATGGCGACTTCTACTTGGGGAAGTACCTTTTCCACTGCCTGTGCCACTTTTTTATCCTCTTCATTAATCATGGTTAACATTTCCATTGTAGACATTTGATCCATGTTCATACTATTTCGATTTCTCTGTTCGGTTGTTAATTTAGATAAATTCATATGTACGCTGATCTCCTCATCACCAAAATTCCTACTATCCTCTCACCAGAAACCGCTTTCACTATTACTATCTTACTATGTGAAATTTGATTTTATTATAGACTTTATGATTTTTTTTGTCAACATATTATTTATATTTTAGTAATAAAATTTCAATTCGACTACCGCTATTCCTCATCCGTCTCCCCCTTCAAAAAATTCACAGCCTTTCTCGTTTCATCTAAATGCTCAATCGTTTCTTCGTATTCCATCGAAGCAAGGCACATCAGCAAAATATCAATAATATGGAGCTGGGCAATCCTTGACGATGTCGCACCACTTCGGAATGTTGCTTCCTTGGCAGCGGATGTGTGTAATAAAATATCAGTCCATTTACTTAAACGTGAATTACCATATTTTGTGATACTTATGGTAGTGCAATTCTTTTGTTTCGCAAGCTCCAGCATTCTGGCAATTTCCTGGGTATTGCCTGAAAAAGAAATGCCGACCACGACATCCGCTTCTCCCTTGTTTGCGATCGAAGTTGCAGCTAAATGCACATCAGAAAAAGCATAGGCATTTTTATTAATCCGCTGGAACTTCTGTTCTGCATCATTGGCAGCAATGAAGGATGCGCCTACACCGACAAAAAGAATTGATTTTGCCATGGTTAATGCAGAAACAGCTGCTTCCAGATTTTTTTCACTCATAATGTCCATCGTTTCCCGCAATGTTTGTATTGTATTTGACGTTACTTTATTCATGATGGCTTTAAAGCCTTCATTTGGCTCAATATCACGATATTCTGTATTTTCTTCTGACTGAAGATCGCCGGCAACACGAATTTTTAATTCTTGAAATCCACTTAAACCAAGTGATTTACAGAGACGGATGACAGCAGCACTGCTCGTATTGCTTTTTTCACCGAGTATTAAAGCGGTTTGTAATATAGCTTCTTCCGGGTGGTCTAAAATATATTGCGCAATTTTTTTCTCTGAGGGCGGTAAACTGTTAATCATTTCCTTTAAAATCACGAGACCGCCTTTAACGTAGGACATAGGATCACCTTCTCATTCTGTATGAATTATATTTTTTATAAATTTCTCGTCCATTTGTTTTTCTTTCATTAGATATGCCCCAATTAGTGCCCCGCCGGCAGGAGACATTTTTGGCAGTACTAAAGGCAGTGCGTTTAATTCTTTCTCCAACAATGACGGGATAATTTCTTTTTCCTGAAAAATCCCGCCGGATAGAACGATAGGGACTTTTTCACCAGACGAAAATAACTTTTTATGTAAGACTATTATATTTAACGATAAGTTTCTTACTGTCCGATTAATAATTTCCCCGGCAACGCTGTCGTTTTGTTTGTATGCCTGAAAGACGATGTGAGTAAGCGGAGAAATTTTATGCTTTGGTGTTGGAGATGTATAAATGCTTCGGATTAATTCCTGCGGATCCTCCAGCTGAAAATGCGCATTTAACATATTTAACAGTAAGGTTTCAGGTCCCCGGCCATCATAAGCCTTCAAGGCAGCTGTTACCGCTTGCCTCCCGATGTCATATCCGCTTCCTTCATCCCCAAATAAATAGCCCCAGCCACCGACACGACCGACTACTCCTTGGCTGTTTTTTCCGTAAGTAATCGAGCCAGTCCCGGAAATTTGTACAATGCCGGGCTTTCCATATGTACCTGCATAAAGCGCATTTACTGCATCGACTTCTACTTTAATGGCAGTATGTTCGGTAAAATATTTTGTTAGTATTTCCAGGATTTTTTTTTCATTTTCTTTGTTTCCCGCTCCGGAAATACCTGCGTATAGGGAGGTGGTATTTTCCGCCATATCATCGCACCTTTGTTTCAAGGAAGCAAATAATGTGTGAAAAACATTGGCAAGTTCTTTTTCTTTTACGACATTGGGATTGCTTGGCCCGGCGACTGTGCTGACAATCACTTTTCCGGTCTCGTCTGCAAGCAGTGCTTTTGTTTTGGTGCCCCCACCGTCGATTCCGACAACATAGTTCAATTCACACGCCCCCTTCACTATATACAATATCGTTTTTTTATGAAATAGACAAGTATTTTCTGAAATTAAATTTTAATTAAAAAACGTTATATATAAAAATATATAACGTTTCCTTACGCTCTATCAAGGGTTATTACACTTTTTCACCTATATGAAGTATGAGCTGTTCAGCCAAGTTTTCACAGGCAACAACATCTTCTTTATTCGGCTCCAAATCTACCTTCAGCCATGGTGTAGCCACTTTGGCACCTAATTCCTCCAGCCTTTCTCCCATGAGGTCAATGGCCCCACCATACGTATCGTAAAAGGCATCACAGGAACCAAAAACACCGAATAATTTATTTTCTATATTAACATCTTCCAGTTCTTCATAGAAATCTTCCACTTCATACGGCAGATCGCCATCGTCCCATGTATGCGTTCCGATCAATACCGCATCATAGTTTTTAAGTTCTTCCACATCTATCGGATCGAAGTCAAATGTTTTCATTGTGACGTCGATTTTATTTTGCTCCAGAAAAGCAGCTATTGCTTCTGCCATCAATTCTGTATTTCCAGTCTGGCTTGCATAAAGCATGAGCATTTTATTCACTATCATCGCCTCCATTATAAACAGACTGTTAAAAATATCCCTAACCCCATTCTAATTGATAATGATAATTGTTTTCAATGCATCAGCTGCAATTTGTTTGGCAAAAATGTGGCAATAGCGGCTGTCAGCCTCAAATCACTTCGATTTACCGGTTTATAAAAGAGATAAGGAATATAAGTTAATAAAAAGACTGACAAAAACATCTAAAAAGTAACGTTTTGTCAGCCTTTAGTTCTACATTTTTTTAAATCAGATTAATTACTATCCAAAGTAACGTTTCTTAAATACGGAAAGCTGCTCGGATATTGATAAAATCCATTTACCTCATCGCGCAGTCCTGCCAGGAGAACAGAATGGTAAATGGGTACAATTGGTGCTTCATCAACAATAATTTGCTGTACTTCCTTATACAGTTCCAGTCTTTCTTCTTCTTCTGTTGTTTGTCTTGCCTGTTCTAATAAATCATCAACTTCCTCATTGCTGAAAAATGACCTGTTCCCTGGGGCACCGGCATTCTCAGAATGAAACATTGGATACAGTCCATAATCGGCATCCAGTGTTACCGTCCCCCAGCTGCCGACATGCATATCTGTTTCACCATTTGCAGTTTGTTCCAGATAAGCCCCCGTTTCCATCATTTCGATCTCAAGCTCAATGCCAATCTCATTTAATTGGGATTGTATGATTTCCGCAATATCTGAAGTTGTTCGGTCATTTGTTGCTACTGTTGCTGTAAATCCGTCTTCATAGCCAGCTTCAGCCAATAGCTCACTCGCTTCTTCCAAATCTTGTTCTATTGGTGTTAATTCATCACTATAGCCCAAAACAGTAGGTGCGAGCGGGCCTTCCGCCGTTAATGCAACACCATCAGTTACCCCCTCAATGATTGGTTCATTATCAATCGCCATCGCTACTGCCCGGCGTACAAGCGGGTCATCAAAAGGTTCCTGTTCCGTATTCATTCCAACATAGGTCAGGTTGGAACTGTCGGATTGTTTTACATGGGTGCCTTCATTGCTATCAATCTGCTCGATATCATTTGCATTCACCGGATAAATAATGTCTGCCTCTCCCGTCTCAAGCTCAGCAATCCGGGTTAAATCCTCGGGAACTACCTTAAATGTGACGGCATCCACTAGTGCTTCTTCTCCCCAGTAATCCTCATTTTTCACAAGGGTTATACTTTCTCCATGGGACCGGTCGTCATATTGAAAATAACCAGTTCCAACCGGATTGTCATTAACGGAAGCAAAAGGTTCTTCCCCATTTTCAACAGCTTCATAATCAGCTTCAATGGCTTCAAGACTGATGATATGGCCACCTGGATGTGCCAGGTGAAGCGGCAGCGCGGAAAATGGATATGCTGTTGTGATCTCCACCGTATATTCATCTGTTACCTCTACCGAAGCTATCATGTCAAAGAGAAATGCCAAAGGCGACCCCATATCCGGGTCCAACACACGATCCAGATTTGCTTTTACCACTTCAGCATTTAATTCAGAACCATCATGAAACATAACACCTTCTCTGATTTCTGCTTCCCAGATGGTATCCTCCACTTGTTCTAAGCTTTCCGCCAATGCTGGCTGCAGCTCCAGATTTGTATCCAAAGCAACCAGCGTATCATACATGGCGTTCATGACGTACAGTGAATTTCCGTCATTAGCAGCATGCGGATCAAGAGAGACAGGATCAGACCGCAAATCAACAACTAAATTTTCTCCCTCTGCTTCTGTATCGTTTTCACTTGCACCTTCCTCATTTGTAGTATCAGGCTCATCAGCACATGCTGTTAAAATAAGTAGTGCTATAAAAAATATTAGTAAGAATATATGTTTTTTCATGTAAATCCTCCTTTTAATTCATTGTAAATAGGTATGAATTATCAACCTTATATATTTTAACTATTATAGGCGTACTAAGTCAACTTAATGAATATTCCCACCACTTAATTTTCTATTCAAAAATTTGAAGTGGGGGTTTCTAACGTATCGACACATTCGCCGCTTAACGTCAGTGGAGCTGTCACATTGGTGAACTCTTTACACCCAGCCCCTCTATACCATCGGTCTCGCCTTTGGTACTTCTTTTAAATAATCCTGGGTTGCCAAACATTCACGGAGTCTGCAGTCGGCGCTTGTTTATTTGGTAACTTACTCACAAATTTCCTTAATATGTTCGCTGCTCCGTTTATATCGGCATTTAACAGTAATCCTTTACAAGTACGATAAAGCCCACGTTTCACTCGTTTTCCAGTGAATACGGGATTATCCTTCTTTTCATCAAATATAGGAATATCATCCCCATCTATAAAACTCGCTTTTGATGTGTACGATTCTTCTGTCATGATGATACGAATCCCACATTTTTCCGCCTTGTATGTAATCATGTTGATCAACATAGCATGCGGAATGCCGACAAATGCTTGATTACTTTTTTTGCCCATATTTACTTCCTGCTTCCAGCCTTCGTTTTTCCCAATAATAATTGTGTCTACCTTTTTTTCCAAGGCAAGATTCACAACCTTATGACTGGTTTTATGAAAGATGTCCTTTAGCTTTCGGTGCCTAACCTGATGAAGCCGTTCTAACCTTTTTGACGTGAAAGGTCCTTCATTTGATGCCTTTCCATGACGAAGAATCCCAAGCAAATGCGCTTTTTGTTTATTGTAATATTGATTGATGGATTTAACATTTCCCCCTTTTATTACAAAAGGAGATGCACCCGTATTTGTCACCCCGGAAACGAGGTTATTTATGCCTAAATCCAGTGCCATGCATCTGTTGCTGTCCGTTGGTTCTATTGCGTCATATTCCACTTTTCTTACTAGTTCCACCACATAGTGACCATATTTAGGGATAATACGTACTTGCATTAATTTTCCTTCTGGCAATCCCAATTTGCCAATATTAAGCTTCAATTTTGTCCTCGGGAACTTTAAATACTTCTGTTCTTTTATGCAGCAATCCTGGTTGGTGAAAATAATTTCTTTTTCTGAGGTGCAGGAATATCCTGGGATGCGGGGTCTTGCTTTGTACTTTTTCGGATGTTCTTTGTAATCTTTTAAACAGGCGTAAAAACTTTTCCAGTTTTGAAAAACAGTTTTCATTACCCATTGACTGCTCTGTATTGGTAAGGAAAGATAATCGGGTTGCTTAATCACATGAAATAAGCTGTTTAGAAAATTATAATGAAGATATGGTTTTTCTTTTGTAGGTGCTTCAAATAAGTTACATGTGACTTCTTTTCGCTTTTCAACAGGCTTTTTCCTTTCTTTTTCCAGCCTGCGTCCGTATGCCTGTCGCTGTCGTTCATTCATAGGTTCCAAGTTTTGACGAATGGTTTCCAAAACTTCTTGTTGTAAGGGGTGCAGTGTTTCTGCTTTTAATCCAGTAAAAACCTGCCTGATGTAAAAATTAACTACATTATACATGTTTTTTGCATTTTGACACTTCTGGTTGAAGTATGGATGCATGCGATGCCCCGGCTTGATCCAGATTTGGTCCGTTTTATAATAAAACGTTTGATTCTTTTTTGACAAGACTTCACCTCCCATAAAGAATATATGTTCTTTTTATTGTAGCACCTATGTTCTTGATCGGGAAGTCGGAACCCTGATCCGAAGTCGATTCACCCCCTCCCTACTCACATGGTTCCTTGAGGATGGGGTACTCTCGACTGGGATTGATAGATTTACTATCTTTTCTCATTCATGTGAAAGAATATAATAAACTTGACTTAATGATGCGCCTTATTTTCCAGAAACAGGCCAGTCGCCCCATGCGCGCTCCACAGCCAGCATGCTATGATAAAGAAAACAAATTTAATAGAAAGCTGCTTTAAAGCTATATATAAGAGGTGATGAGAATGAAGGCTGATGCAGTTTTTGAAGGCGGCGGTGTGAGAGGTATTGCATTCGCTGGTGCTATTGAAGCAATGGAAGAACAAAATGTAGAGTGGATGAGAATTGCCGGGACTTCTGCAGGAGCAATAGTAGCAGCTCTTTTAGCGGCCAGATACACAAGTCAAGAAATAAGAACTGCTTTGGGGCAAATGGATTTCGGGCAATTCCGCGGCAGAACCTTTGTCAACCGAATCCCTTTGATTGGTAACCTCATGCAATTAGTGTTCTCTTTAGGAATGTATAAAAATGATTACTTGGAATCATGGATGGATGACCTTCTCACAAATAAAGACATTAAAACCTTCGCGGATCTACCAGAGGGGAAATTGAAAATAATCGCGTCCGATATTTCCTATGGTAAAATGCTTATTTTTCCGGATGACCTCCCCCGATATGGTATGTCCCCAGCAGATGTGAACATTTCAAAAGCAGTCATGATGAGCAGCTCGATGCCGTTTTTTTACAGACCTGTTATCTGGAAAGGGAAAAACGGAAAAAAGTCATATATCCTCGATGGCGGCCTGCTCAGTAACTTTCCTATATGGATTTTTGATGAGAAAAGGGAACCACGCTTCCCGACCTTTGGCTTTCATTTCGTAAAAGAAAATGTAATAGGAGATTCCATTATCCCCTCACCATTGCATTTGTTTGAAAACATTTTCAGGACGATGCTGCAGGCACATGATCTCCGTTATTTAAATGAAGATACAAGAGAACGCACTATTCAAATCCCCACCGGAGATATTACTGCTACAGATTTTAATTTAAGTGAAGCTGAAATTGACTCCCTTTATGCCTCAGGCTATGATGCTGCTACTCGGTTTTTGTCAACATGGGATTTTGCAAAGTATAAATTGAATAGAATACAATAAATGAGGTTTTCTTTCTGAAAATGCATACACCTTTAATTTGGAAGGTTACGTTTCGTGCTTTGTATAATGGCAAACTGATGATCAGTTAAACTACCCTGACTGGATGAAGGATAAAAAGGAGGAGCAGCGCACCGCGGCTCCCCCTCCTATCTATTTCGCCTCAACTATCACCTTGCACATATCATTCGTAAACGCTACTGGATCATCAATCGACAACCCTTCAATTAGCATCGCCTGATTGTACAATAGATTGGAATATAGATCCAGTTTCCCCTTATCCTGTTTAAATGCTTTCTGCAGTGACTGGAAAATTTCATGATTCGTATTGATCTCTAGCACTTTATCTGCCTGAACATCCTGGTTATTCGGCATGGCACTTAACACCTTTTCCATTTCCACGGAAACCTCACCTGCAGCAGACAAGCATACCGGGTGGGACTTCAATCGTTTAGAAACGACGACATCCGTCACTTTGCCCTGCAAAGCATCTTTCATATGGCTAAATAATTCCTTATGTTCCTCCTGCTGTTCCTTGCTTTCCTTCTCTTCTTCTTCATCAAATCCTAAATCACTGCTGGAAACAGACTTGAATTCCTTCCCTTCATAATCCATCAGCATTCTAATCGCAAATTCATCAATCTCATCAGTGAAATATAAAATTTCATATCCTTTATCTGCCACAAGTTCAGTCTGCGGCAAGCGTTCAATTTTCTCATTGGACTCCCCAGCTGCATAGTAAATATACTGCTGATCCTCAGGCATTCTGGAAACATACTCTTTTAAAGACACCAATTTCTTCTCAGTGGAAGAATAAAAAATCAGGAGATCCTTCAACACATCTTTATTGGCGCCAAACTCGCTATACACACCAAATTTAATCTGTCTGCCAAACGCACTAAAGAAAGTCTCATATTTTTCTCTTTCATTTTTCAGCATGCCTTCCAGCTGGCTCTTAATTTTCTTTTGGATATTTTTTGCGATTACTTTCAGCTGTCTATCATGCTGTAGCATCTCTCTGGAAATATTAAGGGACAAGTCCTCGGAATCAACCATCCCTTTTACAAAACTGAAATAGTCCGGTAAAAGATCCGCACTTTTATCCATGATTAACACACCATTGGAATAAAGCTCCAGCCCTTTTTCATATTCGGCTGAATAAAAATCAAATGGTGCACTTTCCGGGATATATAAAATAGAGTTGTAGCGAATCGTTCCATCCACATTGATATGCATGTGTTTCAAGGGCTTGTCAAACCCGTAATTCTTTTCAAGATAAAAATTCTCATAGTCCTCATCGGTCAGCTCACTCTTATTCTTTTTCCAGATGGGAACCATGCTGTTAATTGTTTCTTCTTCTGTATAATCAACATATTCTTCACTATCATCTTCTTTAGGCTTGCTCTTTGTCACATTCATGCGAATCGGGTAGCGGATAAAGTCAGAATACTTTTTCACGATTTCCTGCAGACGCTGTTCGTTCAGGAACTGGTCAAAATCCACGTCTTCCCCATTCTCTCTTAATTTCAGAATGATCTCCGTTCCCGTCTCTTCTTTATCATAAGGTTCTATTGTATACCCTTCCGTGCCTTCCGATTCCCACTTATACGCCTGGTCAGCATCTACCGCTTTACTAATTACGGTTACAACGTCTGCAACCATAAACGCAGCGTAAAAACCAACCCCAAATTGACCAATAATATCATGGCCGTCTTTGATTTCAGTTTCTTTTTTAAATGCAAGCGACCCACTCTGGGCAATCGTACCAAGGTTTTCCTCAAGCTGCTCTTTGGTCATGCCAATACCTGCATCAGAAATTTTAAGTGTCCGGTTCGTTTGATCCGGCTCTATTTTAATGTAGTATTTACTTTGATCAAAGCTGATCGTTTCATCTGTCAATGCCCTGTAATATGTTTTATCGATTGCATCACTTGCATTGGAAATCAGCTCGCGTAAGAATACCTCATGCTTTGTGTAAATTGAGTTAATCATCATTTCCAATAACCGCTTGGATTCGGCCTGAAACGTCTTTTTCTCCATTATTCTACTCTCCTTACTGCATATTTAAAAATAGTTTACACTACTTTTAATATCATATTGGTCAAATAAAGTCAATCTCTAATATCTGCTTATTTTTTAAATAATGGTCACATCCGCTGATTTTATTCATAGATATAAATCATTAAGTTTCCTCGATGCAAAACATTGTTCTTTACGACAAATACTTGACACGAGAGAACAAAAGCTTTAATTTAGTATTAACGATTTTATTTTGCCCTTAGGCAACAAAAGGGGAGGAAGGCAAATTGAAGATGTTAAACAAAAAGGTAAAAAGGCTTTTTATACTTAGTATCATCCTGTTTCTTGCAGCATGTGGCTCTGAAGAAGGAGCAGGAAACGAAGGAGTTGATAACGATGATGGAGAAAAAATGAATATCGTAACAACCATTGCACAAATTGGTGAACCGCTCGCCGAAATTGGCGGGGACCTGGTCGAGGTAACCAGCCTGATGGGACCATCCGTTGATCCGCATTTATATCAGGCTACACAGGGTGATATTTCAACTATTGATGAAGCGGATCTCATTTTTTATAACGGACTGAATTTAGAGGAAAATATGGTGGATATTTTTAACGAAATTTCCGAAACCAAGCCCGTGATGGCAATAGGAGAAACCATTTCAGACGATCTGCTTTTGGATGAAGAAGATGGTGTGACGGATCCGCATATCTGGTTTGATTTTCATTTATGGGAAGAAGCTTTATACCAAGCTGTGGAAGAATTAAAGGCATACGCGCCGGAAGATGCAGATTATTTTGAGGATAACTGGAATGCATATGTTTCCGATCTGGAAGAAGTGAAAAAGCATGCCGAAAAGCTTGCCGATATCCCAGCAGAACAGCGTGTGTTGGTTACTGCCCATGATGCTTTCGGTTATTTTGGAGAACTGCATGATATCGAAGTGATCGGCTTGCAAGGTTTAAGCACGGACGGGGAAGTTGGTATTTCCGATATTAATGAAACGATTGACATCATTAAAGATCATGAAGTTCCGGCCATCTTTATCGAAACAAGTATTAATGACAGTGCCATTCAGGCTGTACTGGAAGGTGCACAGGATGAAGGGCTTGAAGTAGAGCTTGGCGGGGAATTGTATTCTGATGCCATGGGAGAAGAAGATACAAAGGAAGGTTCCTATATAGGAATGTATAAACATAATGTCGATACGATTTATGAAGCCCTGACAGGAAATGAGGATGATTAGTGTGGAAAATAAAGTCGTCCAAGTGAAAGATCTTGCTGCAGCGTATCGGAAAAACACAGCCCTCCATGATGTCACGTTTGAAATAGAAAAGGGTTCATTAACAGGGATCGTCGGCCCTAACGGCGCGGGTAAATCCACCCTATTAAATACGATATTGGATCTTCATCCCCGCTTATCCGGTGAAGTAAAGATTTTCGGTAGACCTTTAAAAAAAGTGAAGAAAAAAATCGGCTATGTGCCCCAGCGCGGGTCGGTGGACTGGGACTTTCCAACGACGGCTATCGATGTCGTAACCATGGGGCTGTACGGGCAAATTGGCTGGCTCAGACGCCCCCGCCGGCATCATAAGGTTAAAGCTTATGATGCATTGAAGAAAATGGGGATGGATTTTTACGCCAACAGACAAATAAGTCAGCTCTCCGGCGGTCAGAGACAGCGCGTGTTTTTAGCACGGGCACTGGTGCAGGATGCTGACCTTTACATCATGGATGAACCCCTTGCAGGTGTAGATGCACAGACGGAGCGGGCGATTATGGCTATTTTAAAAGAATTAAGAAGCCGTGGAAAAACGGTGATGGTCGTTCATCATAATTTGCAGACAGTAGAAGATTATTTTGATTCAGTTCTGTTTTTAAACAGGACCGTCATGCATTATGGAAAGACAGAAGAAGTATTTACCAAGGAAAATATTGCCCAAACTTATGGGGGCAATATGCGCTGGATGGGAAAGGAGCGGGCTGATGAGCACACTGTTGTTAAGCAGTAACCTACAATGGGTTCTTGTAAGTACATTAGTGCTGGGCATTGCCGCAGGACTGGTCGGTTGTTTATCCTACTGGAAAAAACACGGCCTGATGAGTGACGCGCTTGCTCACGCTGCATTGCCGGGAGTAGTGCTTGCATTTTTACTGTTCGGTGAAAAGCATATTGCCGTACTTATCAGTGGTGCTGCCGTGAGTGCGTTTATTGGTGCCTGGTTTATCCAAACCATCCGCGCTTCCACAAGAATTACGGAAGATACTTCCATGGGAATTATTTTATCCGTATTTTATGGCTTTGGTATTATGCTGCTGACGATTGCTAACCGGACAGCAGGAGGAAACCAAAGTGGACTGGACAATTTTATTTTCGGCCAGGCTGCAGCAATGGTCCGTAGTGATATGTATACGATGATCGGGCTCAGTATTGTCGTTATTTTCCTGATTTACTTGTTGTTTAAGGAATGGAAGCTGTTTTTATTTGATCCATCCTTTGCGCAAGGTTCCGGTTTTTCCATCAAAGGAATGAGTGCTTTATATATGATTTTACTGGTAACGGTGATCGTCATTGGCATTCAGGCAGTTGGGGTGATTTTGATCGCAGCGCTACTGATCATTCCACCAGTAAGCGCCAGGTACTGGACAAAATCCTTTCATTGGATGCTGTTATTATCCGCAGGCATCGGGGGGATAGCGGGAGCAGGAGGCACCTTGATCAGCGCTATGGGCAGCAGTTGGCCAACAGGACCTTTTATTGTCATTGCAGCAGCTTTGATATTTGTATTTTCTTTGCTTTTTGGAAAGGAAAAGGGGATTTCGGTTAAATTTTTACAGTTTAAATATCATCAAAGACGAATGGGGTATAAAGAGGTAAACGCCCATTTCCCCTCAAAAGGAGTGAATTAAATGACCTATACTGGGTGGATTATACTAACCGCTTCTCTCGTAGGACTTACCTGTGGTCTGATTGGTGTTTTTTTAATTCTGAGAAAAATGGCGATGATGGCGGATGCGATTAGTCATACAGTACTGCTCGGTATTGTGGTTGCATTTCTTATTACGAGGCAGTTAAGCGGCCCGCCTATATTAATTGGTGCCATTTTGGCAGGCTTGGCTACAGCATTCCTTGTTCAGTGGCTGCATTCTCTCGGAGTGGAACATCACGCTTCCATGGGGATTGTGTTCACCACGTTGTTTGCGATTGGGGTTATCCTGATTTCAACAAGCGTCGGGAATGCCCATTTGGATGTTCAGCATGCTTTAATGGGAGAAATTACATTTATCCCGTGGAATACGATAACGTTGCCGATCATCGGTCAAATCCCTGAGGCTACGGCTTTACTGGCATTTGCCTTTATTGTGGTGCTGTTTTTCATCATCGCTTTTTATAAGGAATGGAAAATTACTTCTTTTGACCCGAAGCTTGCAGCAAGTTTGGGCATCCCGGTTGTTGCTATGCATTATTTATTTATGAGCCTTGTTTCTGTAACTACTGTGGCTTCTTTTGATGCTGTGGGTGCTATCATGGTGGTTGCCATGCTGATTACCCCGGCTGCGGCTGCTTACCTTTGGACAGATCGATTGGCTGTCATGCTTGTGCTTAGTGGAGCTTTTGGCGTTGCAGCCGCAGTGGGGGGCTATTATATTGCCGCTTGGATCGATACCTCTATTTCCGGCTCGATGGCATTTGCAACTGGGCTTATATTTTTGGTAAGTTTTGTGTGTGCGCCGAAACATGGGATAATTGGAAAGTCTATACGGCCGGAAGTGGCGTAGAAAGGACTTATCCAAAGTGGGGACCTGCTTATGGAGAGCAAGTTCTTTCTTTTTTATTAACAAGGAAAATGACATTTAGTGTTAGTTCGACAATGAATTGCATACCTGTTCCGTCTCTTTATTTTCATATAGTGATAAACACAGCTTAACTATTCAATTTTTATCGAACAGATATCCTGAATATCACGTTGGTATTCTATATTCTAATTGAATAAAGCAATCATCAAATGGCTATAATGACATACAATATGTATGAACATTAGTATGTACATTGGTAAAAAGTGGTGATATAATGAATGAGAAAAGATTTAGAGGGAGGGAAGACACAATGGAAACGACCTTGAAAAAGCAAGGGAATAGTTCTGCTGTGATTATTCGAAGTGAATGGAAAAAAGCCCTCAACATTGAGAACGGGTCTCCTCTGGAAGTGACTGTAGATTATGCAAATCAATCATTAATTATAAAACCGAAAAAAGTAACAAGAAAAAAATATTCGCTGGATGAACTGGTTGCTGAAGCAAAAACACAGTACCCTCCAGGAGAAATTCAAACAGGCAGCGTAGGAGATGAACAATTTTAGATGGGGGTGTCTTTAAAACAAGGGGATATCATTATATGTGATTTTGATGCCCAAAGTGGACATGAACAAGCAGGAAGACGATCGGCAATCGTAGTATCCAAACAAAGCTATAATGAAGTTTCTACTGTAACCATGGTTTGTCCCATTACAAGTACATCCAGAGATTGGGCTTTTTTTGTTGAACTGCCTGCAGGAATACAAACACACGGCAAGGTTTTTACAGATCAAGTAAAAACATTTGATTTAAAAGCGAGAAGATACAAATTTGTTGAGGAAGCACCACATGAAGTAACAGATCAAGTGATGGGCATTTTAGAGTCTATTATGTTTGATTAAACCTATCCTGGCAGTGATAAAGTACATTCCCATATTCCCCGAACCCGGAACCTGGGCATTTTAGGGTAAATAAAAAAACCGGTGAGAAAATTTACTCCATCGGTTTTTCATTTAAAACAATCACTCATAAGTCAGCCTCATTCTCTCCACAAATTCATCTTCTTCTACTACTACAAACCCATGCCTTTCATATAAATGCTTTGCCGCACTCCCTTTGAAAATAGCCAGGGATAAATGCTGATCCGTTTCACGATGTTTTTCGATAATATATTTTAGAATTTCCGAGCCGATCCCGTTCCCCTGAAACTCTGGCTTTAAATAAAAATGGCTGAGATGATGTCCGTGTTCTTTAGGAACAATCGAGATACAACCCATAAATTGATTCTCGGCTTCGACAATGTACGTTGTATACGGATCGAATTTTTCCATAAAACGCTGGTAAACGCGCTCCGGCTCAATACCGTGCCGCTTGATATCTGCTTCCATTACTTCCAGCCGAAGTGCAGCCAACTGTTCTTTATCGGCAATGGAAGATGGATACAGGCTAAATGTTGCTTGCATAAACCGAATCACCCCTCTTGCTGCGGATACATTTCCCTTAAAAAGGCTATCGATTGGTGAATCATTTTCCTTAAAACATCCACATCAATATCCGCTACTTTATTAATATACACACATGCTTTGCCTGTCGTATGCTTGCCAAAATCCTTCAGCAGTGCTTCACGATCAGGATCACCTGTCGCAAAGTACAGGCTGATTTTTGCCTTTCTTGGCGAAAAGCCGACCAATGGTGCATCCCCCTCATGACCCGAATTATATTTGTAATGATAGGAGCCAAAGCCAATGATGCTGGGTCCCCACATCTTCGCTTCATATCCGGTCTCCTCGGTGAAAATATCCAGCAGCTTAAGAGCCTCTTCCCGCTTTCTTTCATTTTCCACCTTATTAATGAACTCAATTACACTGGCGTCAGTTTCCTTTGTTTTTAGTTCGTACACACGAAACCCCTCCCTGCAAATCTATCCTTCATTATAATCAATTTTTTATACCATGTCTTCTTATTTGCCAAATCTGTTAAAATGAATATAACAGACTATTAAATAGAATTGGAGTGTATGAGATGGAGGAGAATTTTTATAAAATAGAATATGATTCACCGGTTGGAGTGCTGGAAATTATTGGTACGGACGAAGCGATTTATGAATTAAACTTCACGGATAAAAAGCAAACAGAAAATAATTTAGATCAAAATCATCCATCTATTTTCCACAGATGCAGCGAGCAATTGGATGAATATTTTCAGGGAAAAAGAAAAACATTTTCCATTGGTTATGTGCTGAAAGGGACAGAATTTCAGAAAAAGGTGTGGAACGCACTAACGGAAATTCCCTACGGAAAAACAGGAAGCTACCGGGATATCGCCATTGCTGTGAACAGTGAAAAAGCTGTCCGAGCAGTCGGCGGCGCCAACGGGAAAAATAAAATCAGCATTATTATCCCCTGCCACAGAATTATCGGTGCAAACGGGAAATTGACAGGCTATGGTGGCGGGTTGTGGAGAAAGGAATGGCTGCTGAAACATGAGCAGAAAAAAGCTGTTTAACATTATTAAAAATGAGAAGGAATACTGGCTTGTTGATCAGATGAAACAGAGTAATACAGCGAACGATGAATATTTAAAAGAATTTAATCAATTATTGAATGATTGGAAAACAGAAAAAGCAGGTTATATTTCCGTACTGATGGATCCAATGCTGGAAGAAGAGATGGTGAACCTGGGATTTCGTAAAATTTCCACAATGGTAGAATATACAAGAAGACTGGAACAGGAAAATTTTAGACAAACAGAGATACAAACACATTGTCTTGCTGAAGGCAGAATGACTGATCAGGAATTTGTTCAGCTGTATGAACTTTGCCGAAGTGGGACGGCAAATAAAAATAAGGAACAAACAATGGATCAAGTAATGAGCTCTTTAAGAAAAGAACTGGGGACGAATTGGCGTACTAATTGCTATATTTTCTCAAAAGATCAGGCTGTGATTGGAATGGCCATTCCCCATATTGAGATGGGAACCGAAGATGAAGGTCGTCTATTTTATTTTGGGGTGAAGCCCGAATACCGCGGGCATGGGTTTGGTAAAAAGATCCACTGGAAAACGCTGGCTCTTTTGAAAGACCTGAATGCAAGTTATTATGTAGGCAGTACCGATCAAGCAAACCTTGCTATGATAGGAATTTTTAAACAAAATGACTGCCATCTGCGTGACCGTAAAGCGATTTATCGAATGGAAAACGTGTAATTCAATTCAAAAGACTTCTCGCACTTCCGGGAAGTCCTTCAACATTTGTTGACGGGATAGTCCTCTGGACACTGATCCATTTGCGGGGTAAGTTAAACCAAAAAGTGAAACTCTATTCGGTGGGGGATTAGGCCTGCAGGAAGTAGGTCATGCAGACGTTGCCACAACGGTTTTCAGTGGCTAGGAACTATTGTATCTTAGTCCCAGGACATGGCGGTCGTAGTCTGCGTTCCCTCTCCCCCCACTGAATGTTAGCACCGCTGTGCAATGATAATAAGGTTGTTTAATTTTAAAGCTAAAAAAAGCATTACACCGTCCACATTTACGGATGGTGTAAAAATAATAGTGTATGATTTCTTGTGCAACTACCGAATACGAGCTTATGAACGTAACAATAAAGTCGTTTAAAAATCAAATCCTTATGCCACAATCGCGCCTTTAATTGAATAAAAAAATATTTTAATCTGGCGATGACTTTGTGCCTTCCCGCTTACCAGTTACAGCGGCTAGGATCAGCCAAGGTTCAATAAATAAATTAATCAGAACATGAGCAACTATTGGAGCGAGTATATTCCGATCAGCAACAATATACAAGATGGCAAGTAATCCACCAAGAACTGTAGTAGACAATATAAAAGGAAGCTGAGCACATACTCATCCCCCTTTTCCTGCAAGTTATTTTTATCAAGGTTCCAGTTCTCTATATGCCACTTCCTAATAATATCCATTAGGATCTAGAAAATTCTCGCTGAAGCTCCCCAAATTTCTGGATATTCCGGTTTTTGCATACATCCACTAGTGATATGTATCATAAATCTAATCTTTAATGATCAGCATGTTTGCGTCGTCAAATTCCCAATTCGAACCGTACGCAACTTCCCAGTAATAGCCATCGGGATCAATGAAATAACCTCCATATCCACCCCATGATAATGTTTGCGGTTCTTTCACAATTTGAGCACCGACTTTTTCGACTGATTGAAGAATATCATCAACTTCCGTTTCAGATTTTGCATTATAAGCGAGCGTGACTCCTGAGAACCCTCCTTTGGACAATTCAGGAGGGTTTTCTTCATTGATATCCTTTGCCAATTCTTCAAGCGGAAATAACTCTAATTTTGATCCTTCATTTCTAAAGAACGCAATGACAGGTTTTTCTTCATTTCCTGTGACCGATGCTTCAAAACCGATGTCACGGTAAAATTTGAGTGATTTTCCAATATCCCTTACACCTAAAGTAATGAGGTTAATTCTGTTCATACAAATCAGCTCCTATTTATTCGTTTCAGTAACTAACCATACCTCATGCTTCACTAATTGTATTGTAAAAATCGGACAAATTTACAGCAGATGGTGTTTTCCCCAAATATTTATTGAAATCATGTATGAAATGAGCCTGATCATAATATCCAAATTGGCTGGCAACAGTTAAAGGATTTGTTTTATCAACCAATGCCTGAACCGTTGACTGAAATCGGATAATCTGACAGAATTTTTTCGGACTCAAACCTATCCATTTATGAAATAGGCGATTGACTGTCCTCGCATCTGTAAATTCCATGCTGCATAGCTCATGAACAGAAATGTTTCCATTCCTGCTGAAAATTGTATAAAGCATATTATTCAAAAGACTGCTCGAGGTAGTTTTTCCAATTTTATTACTTAATTTCTTCAGCAAAAAGGCTTCAGCCCACTTTACTCTATCAGTGTTTGAGGAAGCATGTACAATATGTTCGCCAATTTGTCCTGTTAAAGATTTATTTATTTCGGAAATATCAACTATCATATTGGAAAATTCCTTCTGTTTATAATCCAAAAACGGCAGTGCACCACCTGGGAAGAAACGTATCCCAAAAAATGCCTTGTTTAGATTATTAACTTCTTCTGTCTGAAAATAGTGATCAAAAATCCCACAGTAAATCATATTGTATGTTTTTGTGGCAGTATCAAATTCCACAATAATATCACTGCACCCATCAGGAATTACTGTATCCGTAAAACTTGCAGGCGCGAAATGAACCCCTGGTACGGAGCTCCAATAGCAATGGATATATGGTCTTAAGGCTTGGGTTGGTCTATATTCTCGATAGATTGTATATTTGTTTGTCATTACTTTAGGTGTGAAAAGCTTATATAAACCGGTCAATTGAATCACCTGATTTGTTGTATTTAGTCACACTTTTTATTCCCTGTTTTTAAAAAATGTCTCATCAACATTCTTTCACTCAAAGTCCTCAAGCAATTTGCGCACTTCATCTGTTGATTCTGTCGTCATCAATTCATTTCTTAATTCACTTGCTCCTCGAAACCCGCGGACGTATATCTTAAAAAAACGACGAAGCGGCCTGAATGGGCGCGTCTCTATTTTAGAATACTTGTCAAAAAGATCCAGATGCAATTTTAAAAGGTTAAGTAACTCCTTACTGCTGCGGTCTTTCGGCTCTTTTTCAAAGGCAAATGGATTTTTAAAAATTCCACGCCCAATCATTACGCCGTCCACGCCGTATTGATTAATGAGTTCCAAGCCAGTTTGCCGGTCAGGAATATCTCCATTGATTGTCAATAGTGTATCCGGCGCCACTTCATCACGAAGTTTCTTTATCTCCGGAATCAATTCCCAATGCGCATCCACTTTACTCATTTCCTTTTTTGTACGCAGATGGATGGAAAGATTCACGATGTCTTGTTTCAATACGTGCATTAGCCAGTCATGCCATTCGTCTACATTAGTATAACCAAGCCTTGTCTTTACACTTACAGGCAATCCCCCTGTTTTCGCTGCTTGTATTAGATCTGCTGCCACTTCCGGACGGCGGATCAAGCCGCATCCCTTCCCTTTCGTAGCCACATTGGGTACAGGGCAGCCCATATTGATATCCAATCCACGAAAGCCTTGTTCTGCCATCCCAATACTCATTTGCCGAAAGTATTCCGGCTTGTCTCCCCAAATATGTGCTACAATTGGCTGCTCATCTTCTGTAAACGTCAAACGCCCACGCACACTT
The DNA here is from genome assembly GCF_041521345.1 of Virgibacillus oceani. Taxonomy (GTDB): domain Bacteria; phylum Bacillota; class Bacilli; order Bacillales; family Amphibacillaceae; genus Virgibacillus_N; species Virgibacillus_N oceani_A. The sequence goes on from NZ_JBGOHB010000024.1 coordinate 59,410, forward strand.
TGCTTCCCCTCGGGGTGACAATAGCTCTCCGAATTTGTAAACTCTGTAAAAAACACATCAGGTCTCGCTGCCTCGCTTACAACATGACGAAAAACAACATCCGTCACATCTTCCATTGGTGCCAGTATAAAAAACGGTTTTGGTAACTCCCGCCAAAAATTATCTTTCATATTTAAATCCTTTCATTATCGGACAACAGGATAAACCTTAGTCCTAAATATGTCCCTGCTTCTTTTACACTTATACCATGCAAATAGACGTTTATCAAACGATGTTAAATTTTGAACATTATACACTTTATAATCATGCAAGAAAAATAGAATACAATCTAAACTATGTTAGTAAAGTAACCGTACTTACGCCAGCATATAAATCATTCTAATTCAATTTAGCAAATGCTACTAAAGAACCTTTGTCGCAAGATTGAAATCCATTGTTTTCATAAAGTGAAACTTCATTCAGTGGGGGTTTTCTTTTCATCCACCACTGAATGTTAGTTGAACGAATGGGCCGTTACTGGCTGTTGGATCTCCCACTTAGCATTTTCATGTTTCCTTCATGCTTGAAGTGGGAATCTTACGACGTACAGGACGTGCTAGTGCCGACAATGCCACAATTCTTTATGATGGGACGAGGAACTACTGTCCCGTAGTCCCAGGACGTGGCGTTTTTGTCGGCCAGCCAGTTACACTGCGATAAAAATGTCTTACATCAGCTGCTTCTTCAGTTAATAGAACGTTTTGAAAAACATATTTATACTTTTTCAAAACTTGTTGCATCAGTTGAGTAGCAATTCCTTGATTTTGATAAGCATTTAACACAAGCAAACCTTGAATGTAAATAATTGTTAATCGAATTAACCCGACTAATTCTTCACTTTTCCAGGCAGATATAACGTCTAATGATTCTTCTGCTGTTTGTTGAAGAACTTCTAAATCCTGTGTATAAAAATACCATTGTACGTCAGTATATAATCTTTCTAATTGTTCTACAGGTATGTTTTTATTATCATGAAAATTTATCTCCATTTATTTCCTCCTCAAAAAGACAAAGGATTCCTTCTCTGATTATACCAAGAATAGCTTTAAATTGGGTAATCTATGATAGATTTAAAACTGATTTTATTTTTTGTTAATGATTTATTTGCGGCTAGTAGTTTTCATTCGCTGAAATGGTGGTACGCCGGGAGGAGGAGGCTAGAAGAGTTTATTTTGAAAAATGGATAGAGACACGAAAAAGTTCCCCCCTATACTATACTACCAGGACAAGGAACCAGGCTCTAAGTTTTCCCTCTTTAAAACATCCATTACCTTCCGCATTTAAATCACAGGATACACTGCTTCCAGTATTGGATTCGTATAATATGGCGGACGCTCACCTGTTTTAGGCATCTCCCAAGTGTCTTCCTCATATCTCATAATCACTTTTTCATCTGATTTATCTACAAGCAAAAGCTTCGTTTCGGGATAAAATTCGAATCGCAATGGATCACCTCCTCCTCTTTTTTTACCTCTCACCTTTCATCAGGAACTTGTTACTTCTCCTCCATTTACATGCAGAACCTGACCAGTAACGAAGCGGGAATCATCTGAAGCAAGATAAACGTAAGTAGGAGCAAGCTCAAATGGCTGGGACACACGATTCATTGGATTATTTGTAGAAGCAAAAACAGCGATCTGATCGGACGAGAAGCTTGCAGGTATAAGTGGCGTCCAGATTCGGCCTGGTGCAACCGCGTTTACACGGATTCCCTGGTCAATCACATTTTGTGACAAGGCTCTTGTAAATCCGATATTGGCAGCTTTTGTGGCTACATAATCAATCATGACAGATTCTCCGGCGTAAACAGTTACAGAAGTCGTGTTAATGATGGAACTTCCTGACTTTAAGTAAGGGAGTGCTGCTCTTGTCGTATAAAAGTGAGCGTAAATATTCACTTTAAAAGTGTTGTCAAATTGTTCATCCGTAATATCCAATAAGCTTAGCTGCTGGAATTGTATACCAACATGGTTGCAAAGGACATCCAGCTTTCCAAACGTCTTTATCGTCTTTTCTACAATGGCAATACATTGGCTTTTTTTCCTAAGGTCTCCAGGTAATAACAAACATCGCTGTCCAATTTCCTCGACTCTCCGCTTTGTTCTTTCTGCGTCCTCATGTTCATCTAAGTAGGCAATGGCCACATCCGCACCTTCCTTGGCAAATGCAATGGCAACAGCAGCGCCGATTCCACTGTCCCCTCCAGTTATAAGCGCAACTTTTCCAGTTAACTTGCCACTTCCCTGATAATTCGGGTTTTCAATGATTGGTAAGGGGACCATCCATTTTTCCACACCAGGCTGTCTAAGCTGACGCTGTTCTGGTGCATTCAACGGTATTTCTTCATATTTGGTGATTTTTCCATAGTTGGGGTACATTGGGTAGGGAGTTGTTTTTTGATGATCCTTAAACCATTGCTGTAGCTGTTTCATTTCCTGCAGCTTTTTCTCATATTCCTGATCCATGAAATGCCTCCTCTTGTTGTTATTTATATATAAATATGAGGCGTGGTCAGTTTATATGTTTGTTGTGTTTATGCATGGATGAGATTGGCCATTATTGATGATACTATTGAATAACTTGGGATATTATTTGTTGTAAATTTCATTTATTTACTTGCATTATTTTCTGAAAAATGGTAACTTAAAAATGTAAAATTATTCGTTAAAGGAGTGAGGGGTATTTATGTTTTTATCTGTAGTGCTTCAACTTGTATTTGCTTAAAGATGGGATAAGTATGCCCTTTTTTACTAAGTCAAATGCAAGTAACAAGCAGCAGATATTTACCTGAACCCTTCTAATAGATACCGGTGCTTACAGAAAATGGATAGCACTTTTGGGCAGGGCATATCGCTCTGCCTTTTTACTTTTTTAAGGAGTCGTGACTGTTCTCCTCTTGTGCTTGCTTTGTACTTAACCAAACATTGACATTCGTGACACAAGGAGAGAAAATGATGAGTATTGTAGATGTACAAAATTTAACGCACGGATTTGGTGATAAAACGGTCTTGCGGGATGTTTCATTTCGTATGATGAAAGAAGAACATATAGGTCTTACTGGCCCTAATGGTGCTGGAAAATCAACGCTATTGAATATTTTGACAGGACAGCTGCTCCCTGATGCAGGGGACATCACCTGGCATCCAAATGTGAAAGCAGGTAATCTTCAGCAGCATATCAACCTGAATACAGGAGATAGTATACGTACGTTTTTACAAGGAGCATTTAGTCACTTATTCCATGCAGAGAAAGAAATGCTTTCATTGACAGAAGAGATGGGTGATTTGAAAAGCACCAAACTTAATTCAGCCTTGAAAAAATACAGTGATTTACAAACATGGCTGGAACAAAGCAATTTTTATGGCATTGACGCGACAATTGAAGATGTTGCTGCAGGACTTGGGCTAACTCAGCTGGGAATGGATACAGATGTCGGCAGCTTAAGTGGAGGACAGCGAACAAAACTGTTACTGGCAAAACTTTTGCTGCAAAAACCTGATTTATTGCTGCTTGATGAACCGACAAACTATCTGGATACGGCACATATTGAATGGCTCACGTCCTATTTAAAGGACTACCCACACGCTTTTTTGCTGATTACACATGATACACATTTTATGAATGAGGTAGTTCATGTCATTTTTCATTTGGAGCATCAAAGGTTAACCCGATATACAGGAAATTACATTCAGTTTGAAGCGGCATACAAACTGCGCAGAAGACAAATTCACCAGCAATTTGAGCGCCAGCAGGAGGAAATTAAAAAGCTGGAAATATATGTTCAAAAGAATAAAGCACGCGCATCCACAGCAAAACAAGCGAAAAGCCGGGAAAAGAAATTGCAAAAGATCGAACGGATTGAAAAACCAACGTCAAATCCCCCGGCACGATTTTCATTTTCTGTGTCACACGAACCTGAAAGTGTGCTGCTGCAGGCAGAAAATTTATCTATCGGATATGAGTCTGCCTTGTTTTCGTCTATTCACTTAAAGCTTGAAAGAGGAGCAAAAGTTGCTTTGACAGGACATAATGGCATTGGTAAAACAACAACATTAAAAACATTGCTTAGTGAAATATCCACACTTGGAGGCGCTATCTCCCTGGGAGAACGCGTTCTGCCAGCATATTTCGAGCAGGAATTTCACTCCCATGCAACCCACACAGCACTGGATGAAATTTGGTCGGCATATCCAGATCTCATGCAAAAAGAAGTGCGTAAAAAGCTTGCCAGATGCGGCCTGAAAACGGAACATATTTTTCAGCCATTGCATTCATTAAGCGGCGGGGAACAAACAAAGGTTCGTTTATGTAAACTCATGCTTGCCAGCAGCAATCTGCTTGTGTTGGATGAACCAACAAACCATCTGGACATAAATACAAAAGAGGCACTGCAGGAAGCTTTAATTGCGTATGATGGAACGATCTTACTCGTATCACACGAGCCTTCTTTCTATGAGGGCTGGGTAACAGAGGTATGGGATATGGAGAAGTGGATTTAATTCCCAGTTTAGCAATCGGTAAGAAACTTCCATATTCCATCCATGGTACGATAACAATTAAGATATGGAAAGGGAGATGGAAATGAATGAATAATAACCTGAATGACAGGTGCTGTTCAGCTAACGCAAAAACTAATATGACGTTAAATAACAATGAAACAACAAACCACAAAATCGTGTCAAGAGAAAAATGGATTGAAACCCATCAGGCCTTTCTTGAAGAAGAAAAAGCATTCACCCGTCTTCGGGATAAACTGAATGCAAAGCGACGCCGCCTGCCTATGGTTGAAATTACAAAGCATTATATATTTCAAGGCAAGGGCGTAGAAACTAGTCTCTATGATTTATTTGCGGGATATAAACAGCTCATTGTGTATCATTTCATGTTTGATCCCAGCTGGGAGGAAGGCTGTGACGGCTGCTCGATGATGGTTGATAATATGGGGCATCCGTCACATTTGGAGGCACGCAATACAAGGCTTGTCCTGATTTCAAGAGCACCCATGGAAAAAATAGCACCTTTTCAACAACGCATGGGCTGGGAAATCCCATGGTATTCTTCCCATTCCACTGATTTTAATCAGGACTTCGGTGCAACGACAGAAGCGGGTGAAACACATGGTTACAGTGTGTTTCTGTTGGACGGTAATAGAATTTATCATACCTATTCCACTGGGGCACGCGGTGTAGAATATCTGGGAAGCAATTGGAGTTACCTTGATATTACACCATTTGGCAGGCAGGAACTGTGGGAAGATTCACCGCCTGGGATTGATCAGACACAAACTTATGAATGGTGGCGGCATCATGATCGATATAAAGTGTGAGTGTATTCAATCGATCTTTAGAACAATAATGTATAAGAATCATTTTAAAATCCAGTAGATGGGAAAATGAAGCTGTGACAGAACCTGAGGAAACATTGAGAGACGAACATTCTACTATAGTAGCTCCGGAAATATCCGTAGACTCCTGAGGGAGGTCGGCTAGGTTCGGTCACGTCCTATGACCAACGCCGACACTCGCACACCCTGTGCTTGCGTCGGAATCATCGATGTAGACCCCGGAGCGGTTTTTAAGTGCAAGTTTAGGGAGGTTCGTATTTTTGTTTACTACAATTGTTTTATCCAGCTGTATGAATCACCCCGGCTCCCTTTCGCATTGTTAGAAAAAACCAAGCTGCTTAGGAGTAAGTCCTTCATACGTAATACCCAGCATTTCCTGAAGTTCCTTCGCATTCCCCGCAGCATGTCCACCGGAATTGTTGTTGAACACGATATAAAGTTCTTCCGTTTCTTTTTCCAGTTCTATAATTCTATTTTTCCATTCCATTAATTCATCCTGATTATAATCATATAGATAACGTACTTCCCGCCAATTAGTATCTGCACTATTCGGTTTATTCCATCCATGGATATTTCTCCCATGCATCCGGATCATTGTTTTTTCGGAATTTGTTACCACCGGTACAGTAGGAATCGAATTGCTGCCTGCTTGGGGTTCATCCACAATAGAGTGAATCCAGCCCTCCTCTTTCATAAACTGTAACGTGCTATCACGATATTTTTCCGAGAACCATGATTGATTTCTGAATTCCAATGCAACAGGAAGATCCTCCATCATCTTTTTGCAATAGCGCAAATAATTTACATTCTCTTTTTTACAGGTAAACCAAGGCGGAAACTGAAAAAGGATACACGCTAATTTCCCGGCATGGATATAGGATTCCAGTGATTTTTTGTAAGCCGTGAACATCTCTTTTACTGAATCAAAAGGCTGATCATCCCTACGCTGATGTCCGGTCATTCCCTGATATGCCTTTACTATAAAACGGAAATTATCCGGGGTATCTGCCACCCACTTTTTCACGTTCTTTTCTGGCTGAATCGCATAAAATGCGGTATCGACTTCCACGACAGGAAAATGACTGCTGTATTCTACTAATTTATTCTTTGGTTTTACATTGCCGGCGTAAATGGAATAGTGGTCTCCCCATCCGGTTAATCCGATATAATTCATTCGGACACCTCCACAACTTATCATATTAAATTTACAGCAAATATGGAAGTGGAGCGTCCATGTCATGTATACTGTAATTAGGAATCATAAAGGAGCTTTATCGGAAATGAAAGTAAAAATGAATGTACAAACAGCCTACCGCGGGGATTTATTGCGTGCTGGGAAAATCTATGAAATCGATGAATCAACAGCAATGCGCTGGGTCGCCAGTAAATTAGCGGAAAAGGTAAAAGAATAGCTGAAAAAGGGTCATTCCACAAAATGTGAAATGACCCTTTTCCTATCTATTTGCAAAGAATTCCTCAGCTTTTTCCAAAAAGACTTCCTGTTCAGCGGTTAGATCATATTCTTCCTCGATTGCATCTACCGGGCAGACAGCCTTGCATGCAGCACAATCGATACAAACATCCGGATCTATGTAAAACTGATCAGGACCTTCCTCTATACAATCAACTGGACACACGCTCACACATTCGGCAGATTTTTCAGAGCCGCATGGATCCAATATAACAAATGCCATTTATGTTAACCTCCCTTGTAAGCTTTAACAAAACTAAAATCTATCTTCCCATCCATCATACAAGAGAAATGCCGGTTAAGTAAACAGTTTGGCACGGTTATTTTCTTTCAAAATACAAATGATAGTGAAGAGCACAGCCAGGATTAAATGAAGTTTGACAGTTGGGACATGTATTGACACTGGATAAGTACTCGCTGATTGTTAATACCTCCCCACATCCGCCACATAAAATGGCCATTTCGGAAAATAAGCTCCGAGGCCAAACTGCTCGTCTGCCACACCCATGTTCCTGATGGCATTGATAGCACGGAAAATATTGTCCGCAGCAATAAAATTTAATCGCAATTTGATCATTTCCCTCATGATAATGGCTGCAGCGGGTTTCTTGATCTATAGCTCCTTTTACAGAAAAGCCATGGATTATCATGAAAAACAGCCCCTTTTCTTCATTCCTATTATATCGGAAGGGTTTTATTTTTTGAAGGCAGGGAATTAGATTTACAAAAAGATAAGGAGTTTTCCATCATGAGAACATATACGGTAACACCAAATGTAGACGCATCAGCTTGGTTTGTCAAACTGGAAGATGTCGCACCGGAAGAGATATATGATGCGAAAGATGAAGCCATTGAAGAAGCGAAAAGAATGGCTGAAGAAAACAGTCCAGCCCTGGTGCAGATTTTGGATAAAGAGCATAATGTGATTGAAGAGAAAAAATATTAATTAAGGTAAAGCAGCCGAATGAGCGTATGGTTCTCATTCGGCTGCTTTATTATTATCCGCTTGATTTGGAAACCATCATTCCTATGTTTCCTTTTGGATATTTTGGCGATTTTTTATAATTTATCAGCGGTCACTTTGAGTTTATCAGCGCTTTTCTTGGTTTATCAGCGTACAACTGGAATTTATCAGCGCTTTTTTCAATTTATCAGCGAACACCTAAGGTTTATCAGCGCTTTTCTTGTTTTATCAGCGTTCATCTATAATCATCTTTTTTTTAACAAAAACACTCCCTTTATTGCGTACGAAAAGAGGGCTCTCCTCATCTACTTCTTCAACTTAGCCAATTGCTCAGCCAACGCATTATTTTTAAAATCATCATCTTGTTTCTTTAGATACTTATTTACATCTTTTTTCGATACTTTATGCTTTTTCTCTTGTTCTTTACGCTTATTAAATGTAGACAGTTTTTCCCGGTGCCCGCATTTACACATGAACGTCTTTCCTTCACCTTCTCCGCGTAATTCCATGCGCTTATGGCAATTTGGGCAGCGTGCATTTGTGTTTTTGGCAATGTTTTTCTTATGACCACAGGAGCGATCCTGACAAACAAGCATTCTACCGTGTTTATTTTTAATCTCAAGCATTAATTTGCCGCAATCCGGACATTTCGTGCCTGTCATGTTGTCATGCTTGAACTTTTCATCACTTTCTTTAATTTCCCGAACTACTTCCTTCGTATAACCTTTCATTTCGGCAATAAATTTATTTTTTTCCAATCGGCCGTCAGCAATCTGCGCAAGCTTTTGTTCCCATTCTGCTGTCAGTGCGGGAGAACTCAAATCTTCCGGTACCAAATCAAGCAGCTGCCTGCCTTTGGATGTAATGAAAATATGCTTACCCTTCATTTCCATATACATCGTGTTAAACAGCTTTTCAATGATATCTGCCCGGGTTGCCACAGTGCCAAGCCCGCCAGTTTGACTCATTGTTTTCGTCAAATGCTTATCTTCTGCCTTCATATAACGAGCAGGGTTTTCCATTGCCTGAAGCAAAGCCCCTTCTGTAAAACGTTCCGGCGGCTTTGTTTCGCCTTGTGTTTGAGACACTCGGAGCTGTGTGAGTGTATCGCCCTTGCCTACTTCAGGCAAGTTCTGATCTTCTTCCTCATCATCCTGTCTATTATCATATAACGCTTTCCAGCCCTGTTTCTTTACTACTTTTCCTTTTGCCGAAAAACGCTCTCCATCCATCTCCGCGGATATGGTCGTCTGTTCATATTCAAAAGGGTCGGCCAATACAGCCAAAAATCGTTTCACAACAAGATCATAGATTTTTCTTTCCTTATCCGATAAATCAGCTAGCATAACCCGCTCCTCTGTAGGGATTATCGCATGGTGATCAGATACCTTTTTATTATCAACCACCGATTTCGGCAGCTTCCATTCCTTGCCGAGCAGTTTTTTCGCAAAACGGGAATACTGATCCACGCCGCAAGCTTTTACACGATCCTTTAATGTTGGGACAATATCTGTGGAAATGACCCGGGAATCGGTTCTTGGATACGTCAACACTTTATGCTGCTCATACAGCCGCTGCATGATGGATAATGTCTCTTTTCCGGAATAGTTAAAAATCCGGTTCGCATCTCTTTGCAGTTCCGTTAAATCAAAAAGCTGGGGTGCATGTTTTTTCTTGTACGACTTCTGCACATCTACTATTTCAGCAGGCTTTCCTTTCACTTTTTCCAGTAAAGCATCCGCTTTTTCTCTGGAAAAAATTCGCCGGTTATTTTTAGCGTCCTGCCAGGTTAACTTAAAGCCTTTTTGGGTTTTTGCTTCAAGTCCATAAAATTTTTGCGGTTTAAATTCTGTGATTTCTTTTTCCCTTCTCGCAATCATGGCCAATGTCGGTGTTTGTACCCGGCCACTCGAAAGCTGGGCGTTAAATTTTGTTGTCAAGGCACGTGTTGCATTCAACCCGACATACCAATCCGCTTCTGAACGTGCTACCGCAGATGCATACAGATTTTCATACTGTTTGCCCGATTTTAATGATTTAAATCCATCACGGATTGCTTTATCTGTGACAGAGGAAATCCATAATCGCTTGACAGGCTTTTTCACGCGGGCTTTTTCTAAAATCCAGCGGGCAACAAGTTCCCCTTCTCTCCCCGCATCCGTTGCTATAACCACTTCCCCCACATCTTTTCGAGTCAACTGCGTTTTTACCGCACTAAACTGTTTGCCCGTTTTTTTAATGACAACCAGCTTCAAATCTTTCGGAAGCATTGGTAAATCATCCAACTTCCAAGTCTTATATTTATCATCATATACTTCAGGATCAGCCAGGGTAACTAAATGCCCCAATGCCCAGGTAACAATATATTTATTGCCTTCCATAAAGCCATTTCCTTTTTTATGGCATTGCAAAACGCGTGCAATATCACGGCCTACAGAAGGTTTTTCAGCCAGTACTACTGTTTTGCTCATCAGAAAAATTCCTTTCTTTTTTTCATCTGTCTCTACTTTATCACAGGTAAGGTAAAAGTTTAATCTCCATGTTTTTTTTATTCATTTTCATCAGGTAAGACATGTTTTTATTGGAATTTTTCGTAGGCATCAATCCCGCATACATAATACCATCCACTTTGCACAAAATAACCCAAAGTATTTATGACGGAGGAGGACAAAACTTGACTGACAAAAAAATTCATCTAACTTCCAGTGAAATAACATCACTTTGGACAACTTATATGAATGATAGTATGTCCAAATACATCTTGCATTTTATGCTTAAGCATATCCATGATCCTGAGATAAAACCTGTTGTTCAATATGCTTATGACATTTCATGCAAGCATTTGGACCAGTTGTATGAAACTTTTAAAAATGAGAATTACGCTGTTCCAAATGGATTTACCGAACAGGACGTAAATATGGAGGCTCCATGGTTATTTACAGATGTTTTTTGTTTAAGCTATGTAAATCATATGGCAAAAGTAGGAATGGTTACTTACAGCGGCTTTCTTTCTATGTGTGCAAGACAAGATTTGCGGAGCAGCTATACAACAGCTTTATCGGAAACAGCTTCACTTTATAATCATTCCAGTGAAATTGCTCTTTTAAAAGGGGTGAACTATAGACATCCCTATATTGAAGTACCAAAAGAAACCGATTATATAGACAGCAAAAAATATTTGAGCGGTTTAAATCCTTTTAGTAATAATCGTCCATTAAATGCCATTGAAATTTCCCATTTATATTTAAATATAATAACAAACAGTATCGGTGTGAAACTATGTTTGGCTTTTGCACAAACCTCCACAAATAAAGATGTACAGGATTTTATGCTGCGCGCCAAAGATATCTCAAAAAAGCATATTCAGATCTTCTCGGAAACACTATTGAAGGATGATATCGAAGCGCCTCATATACCAGATGTTGCTGTAAGTGGCTCAACCACCCAAACATTCTCCGATAAATTAATGATGTTCCATATGTCACTCATTTCATCGGCAGGAATCGGAAATTATGCCACTGCAGGAGCTGCCAGTCTGCGCAGTGATTTGATGATCAATTATGAACGCTTGTCTATTGAAGTTGCCCGTTTGGCAAAAAGCGGAGCAGACATTATGATTAAACATCATTGGCTTGAACAACCGCCAAGTACTAAAGATCGTGACTATTTGGTAAAAAAGGGGAAAGATTGATGTTGCTGCTTAATATGTTGAATTAACGGAATTTGGTCTCTTTGTTACTGAGCATAAGTGAAGCTCGGCATTATCATAAAGGCCTAGTACGCTGAATTGCAGGCTGAAACATGCCTGTCAAATATCTACGCACACCCATAGCACCATTTCCATACACTGAACCTAGGAAATAAACAAAGGAAATGGTGCTATGCTTTTATATACAGGGTTATTTTTCTTAGTAATTGCTGTAAGTTTGGATGGATTTGGTGTAGGGGTTACCTATGGCATGCGAAAAATCCAAGTACCTCTTATCGGGTTAGTGATCATCATGCTCTGTTCCGGGATCACCGTGCTCATCGCCATGACAATCGGCAGCACATTAAGTTCATTTATATCTCCTTCTATTGCTGAAGGGATCGGTGGCGGAATTTTAATTGTCATCGGTTTGTTTTCTTTTTACAATTTACTGCTTTCAAAACAAGAAAAACCATCCGAACAAAAAAAACAAAATATATTAGCTACCGTCCTGAATACACCTGACAAGGCAGATTTGGATAAATCAGGTACCATCTCTGCGAATGAAGCTCTTCTGCTCGGCACGGCTCTTGCTCTGGACGCATTTGGCGCAGGCATTGGTGCATCCATGCTTGGCTATTCACCTGTTATCACCGCTTTATTAATTGCTAGCATGAGTGGTATATTTGTATTTTGCGGAATTAAAATGGGGATGATTCTGTCGCAAAGCAAACATATGCAGCATATGTCTTTTATTCCACCTCTTTTATTGATATCACTTGGGATTTTTAATATTATTTCTTAAGTTGGGGATGAGGTCTCAAATATGTACTAGGGAGAACGATTCTGAGGTACGATTGAATGTAAATGAACTCGATCGTGTATCAGATAGCGTGATTCTGATACACGATCGATAGGATATTGACTTGTGCTTGTATTAGAAGCAGCTTCTCTGGTACACGATTAACAGAATATTTGCTCGTGCTTGTATTAGAGAGTCCTTCTCACGTACAAGGTTGGTAGGTTATTGGCTTGGACATGTATCAGAAAGTGCTCTCTAATATATAAAACATTTTTACTGACTTACCTAATTACTTATAACGCTTTAACCTGCCCGCCATCTACAATAAGCGACTGGCCGGTGATATATGTATTTGCCCCGGATGCTAAAAATACAATCGCTTTTGCAAACTCTTCCGGTTTTCCAAAACGTTTCATTGGGATGCTTTCTTCCGCTTTACGCGTCAGCGCTTTCACAGAAATTTGTTCCTTCTCTGCTCTGATTTCATTCAGTTCCTGTAATCGGTCGGTTTTGATGGTTCCCGGTCCGACTGTATTGATTAAAATATTATCTTCACTCAGCTCCTGGGAAAGTGATTTGGCGAGTCCCAAAATCCCTGGCCTCATCGTATTGGAAAGCACAAGATTATCAATACTTTGCTTGATGGATGAGGAAGCCAGATTTACAATATGTCCGCTCTGCTGTTTTTTCATGTAAGGAACCGCTGCTCTCGTCGCGCGAACAAAACTGAGCAAATTTAATTCAAATGCATGGTACCAGTCGTCATCAGTCATCGACATAAAATTTCCTGCAGGTGGTCCGCCGGTATTATTGATCAGCACGTCCACCGTGCCGTTCCATTGCACAGCTTTGTTTATGAGTTCCTTTATATCTGTTTCATTTTTCATATCGCAGATTGCGTAGTCAACGTTTTCATTTCCAGTTTCCGCTTTTATCTCTTCCACTGTAGATTTCAGTATCTCTTCATTGCGGCTGGATATAAGCACATGCGCTTCTTCCTTTGCAAATGCCATTGCTGTTGCTTTTCCAAGTCCTTTGCTAGCAGCGGTAACAATGACCGATTTTCCTTTTAAATGTAAATCCATTTTTACTGCCCCTTTCCAAAATATAAGTTCATAGTTCTATTTTATCTAATTCAGTAAAACTAAGTCAAAATTTAAATTCTTTTTAAAATAATTTAAATTTCTGGGAAGATGTAAGTACTTGGTTAGCACCCAAAAACTAAGGTTTTTATTTTAATTTACAATCCCAATCCATAAAAAAAGTATTTTCTTTGGTTCAGAAGTCTATTTTTTATTTTGAAAAAGAAATCCCACCACTTTATACGGTG
>NZ_JBGOHB010000025.1:0-72951 GCF_041521345.1 Virgibacillus oceani
ATTCCTATAGATTTTGAGTGATGGCGCACTCCTTTTAAAAAAATGAATGAGCTGCGTCTACTTTAGTATTGACATTTATTCCTTATTTTAGAACTTTATTTTCATGGTAGGAGATAAAGGAAACATGCTCCCGTATCGGGGGTATGCCGACGTTGACCGGCAAGGTCGTAGTTAGTCGGCCTTCCTTTACCCGTAAGGAGCCGATGTTGGCTTATCGCACGGAGGTGAAGGAAGTCTGGGACTGCGGTACAGTCGTTCCTCGTCCCACCGTAAAGACCCGCTGTCGCTGGGCGCTGGAGCTGGACGTGGCTATTCTTATATAGAAGATTATCCACAGATCAAAAATTATTTAACATAGTACGCTAAGCAATAAAAAAACGGCTCCATCGTCAAACAGACTGCATGGAACCGTCTTCGTTATACAACTTGATTATGCATCAAACGCTAATTCTACTTCCACATTCCCCTTAATCGCACGGGAAATCATACAGCTTTTTTCCGCTTTTTCAACCAGTCTCCCGAGCGTCTTATGTTCCTTTTCAGTTGCTCCATCCTTCAGAGAAACAGTTGGTTTATGAATGATCTTTTTATACGTAAATCCACCATTGGTTACGTCCACAATACCTTCTGATTCCAGCGACATTTCCTGAAGCGGCAATGCAGCGCGCTCAATCATGGCTGCCAATGTAATAATATAACAGGTCGCCGCTGCCCCAAGCAGCATTTCGTCCGGGTTAGTCCCAATCCCAGGGCCATTCATTTCAGGAGGAATCGAAATTTTCGTTTTTAAATTTCCTGCTTCAATATAACCCTCACTATTTCTGCCACCAGGCCAATCTGCTTTCAAATGAAAATGATGCTCTGCCAAAAAATCACCTCATAACAAAATTTCATTACAAAAAGAATGCCATGATCTCACCAAGTACAACACCTAAAATTACAATCATCCAGGCGGGCATCTTCCAAAAGTGTAACAGTGCAAACAAAATGACCGCAAGTCCGAAATGGGAACCGTCTGTAATCGAGCTTGTAAATACCGGGTTATAAAAAGCGGCCAGCAAAATCCCGACAACACTTGCATTCACTCCGGTCAATATCCCCTGAAAGCCGGAGCGTTTCCTTAATTCGCCTAAAAACGGCAGGACTCCAACTATAAGTAAAAATGACGGAAGAAAAATGGCTATCGTTGCAACGACCGCACCTGTTATCCCGCTAACCATTGTTCCCAAGTAGCTGGAAAAAGTGAATAGCGGACCAGGCACGGCTTGAGCCATACCATAACCTGCCAGGAACTCATCTGCCGACAACAGTCCAGTCGGCACCATTTCTTGTTCCAAAAGGGGCAGCACCACATGTCCACCCCCGAAAACAATAGAGCCCACCCGGAAAAATATATCAAATATCGTTACATATGTATTCGAAACAATTTGCGAAACAATAGGCAATCCTGCCAGTAAAATAGCTAAAATGGATAAAGAAATAATACCCTGTTTTTTACTGATCGATACTTTAAAAGGCTGCACTTTCGTTTCGACTTTTTTGGAAAATAGAAAGTAACCGATAATAGCAGCACCGGCGATCACTGAAATTTGTACCACGGCTGATGGAAAAATAATCATGATCATTGCGGCAATGAGCGCAATAGCAAGTCGCGGCCGGTCCGGCGTCAGGTTTTTCCCCATGCCAAGAATCGCGTGAGCCACTACAGCTACGGCAACGATTTTCAAACTTGTAATCCACGCGGCGTCATCTAATGTAAATGACTGATAAAATATCGCAAATAAAACAAGGACCACAACCGAGGGGACTGTAAATGCAAACCAGGAAAGGACCCCGCCCCAAAAACCACCGCGGAGCATTCCAATAGAAATCCCGACCTGGCTGCTTGCCGGACCAGGCAGGAATTGGCAGACCGCAATGATATCTGCATATGTCTTATCATCGAGCCACTTTTTCCGGTCTATGTATTCATCTTTAAAGTATGCTAAATGAGCAATAGGACCACCAAAGGAGGTGAGCCCCAGCTTTAACGATGTAAGGAAAATTTCCAACAATGAATTTCTCTTTTGCATAGCTTCCTCCATAAACTGTTGATACTTTATAAAATAACATACAACCCCGGTGCTTATCTTAAAATTTACATAAACTTAACATACTTTTTTACTGGTGATCCAAAATCTCTTTCAACACCGCTGCCTGATTATATTTTTCCTCTTTAGATCCAAATAACAAGGTTACATCTTTACGATGCTTTTTTATAATGTCTTTCAACTGATCCAATGCTTTTTTCTGCTCCCCGCTTTGTAATTCATCTTTATATTTTTTCTTGAATTCCGCAAATTTTTCCGGGTCATGATTGAACCATTTCCTTAAATTGCTGGACGGTCCAATTTCCTTAATCCACTCGTCCAAGCCAGCATCCGCTTTGGACATTCCTCTTGGCCAGACTCTATCTACCAGTACACGGATACCATCGTCATTATTTTTTTCCTCATAAATGCGTTTTATTTGTACAGGCATATTCATACCCCCCCTCTATCCATTCCTTACCCATAAAAAGAAGAAGCAAACACTTGGCTGCTTCTTCCTGTTCATTATTCAATTTCTTTTACTTTTTTCAAGTCCCGGCCAGATAAAAACCATCCTGCTACGGCTATACCAATTAAAATGCTATAGAAAATAAGCTTCCATGCCATTGACTCAGGGAAGTTATGCGGAATCCAGGCAACATCCGGATGGGCAAGCACAATCATCGTTAATTTTACACCGACCCAGCCCACAATTAAGAATGCCGCAATTTCAAGCCCGGGCCGTTTGTACAATAATTCCACAAAAATATTCGCCGCAAACCGCATGATGATCAGTCCAATCATTCCTCCGGCAAATACAACGAAAAACTGACCGGAATCCAGGCTACCTATTGTACCGAGTCCTGTAGGAGGGAGTGCGACAGCCAAAGCAACGGCTGCTAAAATGGAGTCGACTGCAAACGCCAAATCGGCAAATTCGACTTTCACGACCGTCATCCAGAAGCCGCTTCCCTTTTTCTCTTTCTCTTTCATATCTGCTTGCACTTCTTTGACGGGCTTCAGTTTATCATATAAATGCTTAATGGCAATAAACAGCAAGTATGCTGCTCCTAAAGCTTGTACCTGCCAGACGTCTACAAGGAAGGAAATAACAAATAATGAACCTAATCGTAAAACAAAGGCTCCCGCCAGCCCGTAAAATAATGCTCTTTTCCGCTGCTTTTCCGGCAAATGTTTTACCATGATTGCCAGTACTAGCGCATTGTCCGCTGCCAGCAGACCTTCCAGACCAATCAAAATAATAAGCACCCATAGATATTCAACAATTAATGCGCTCTCCATCATTTCTCTCCTCAGCAAAAATGGTCTCACCAACAGGCAAGACCAATAAAAAAGAGACCTTACCCGTTAGTGGTAAAGGTCTCGCAAACAACGTGAGTTGCCAATCAAGCCGGAGATATATTCTCGTGAAATGACGGCTTAAATTGTACAGCTACTCCCCTTTAATATCTATATCTATTTAACCGTTAAAGAGGGAATATGTCAACAAAAAGTTTCATCACTTTCCTTTAATCAAACGTTTTAACAACTTTCTGCACCGGCTTAAGAAATGATTTCCTGAATGATTTCATCCATTGCCTTTTTCAGCATATCGCGTTTCTCTTCACTTTCCTTTGCACTTTTTCCACAAACACCATAATAGTATTTAATCTTCGGTTCCGTACCCGAAGGACGCAGACATACCCAACTGTTTTCTTCCAATAAAAATTTCATCATATTTTCACTTGGAAGGTCAATCGTCTCTTTTTTATTCTCTTTACCAGTATAAGTGCGTTCCCCTGCAGCATAATCCTCAATAACTTTCACAGCCATCCCCGCTATTTCTTTCCGTGGGGTTTTACGGATTTCTGTCATGATTTTATTTATTTGTTCTGTGCCTGTTTTTCCTTCCAATTTCAAAGAAGAAAGGCCTTCCAGATAATAACCATGCTTCTCATACAATACATGCAATGCATCAAGCAAGGTTTTTCCTTCTTGCTTCCTGTAATATGCCATTTCTGCAGCCATCACTGCTGCCTGTACCGCATCTTTATCCCGCGCAAAAGCACTGATTAAATATCCGTAGCTTTCCTCATAGCCAAAGAGAAAGGTTTCTCCAGTTTCATCAAACTGACGGATTTTTTCCCCGATATATTTAAAACCTGTAAGTGTATTAATTGTCTGCACTTGATAGTGATCGGCAACAGCCTGGCCTAATTCTGAGGTAACTACCGTTTTCAGCATCCTGCCGTTTTTTATTGATTGCTCATCACTACGGGATAAAACATAATCAAGCAGCAATGCGCCCAGTTGATTGCCTGTTAATACCTGATAATCCCCTGCCTCGTTTTTCACAGCTACACCAAGCCTGTCTGCATCAGGGTCTGTTGCGAGCAAAATGTCCGCATTCATTTGTTTCCCTTGTTCAATCGCAAATGTAAATGCCTGGTGTTCTTCCGGGTTTGGAGATGCTACGGTGGAGAACTCCGGATCAGGTTTCGCCTGTTCCTCTACCACTTCTACATTAGAAAATCCAAGCTGATCAAGACCGTGTGTACCGAGATACAAAGCAGTGCCATGCAAAGGCGTAAAGACAATATTCAAGTCTTTGTTTTCATCCTGCTCCTCAATAGACATTTTAGAAATCTTTTTTAATTGCTCTAAATAAGCCTCATCCACTTCTTTTCCCAGCCAAATGAGCAGATTCTCTTTTTCAAGTTCATCTGCTTCTTTAAAAGGTACAGCCAATTCATTCTCCGTTTTTTGAATAGAGGCAATAATATCCTGTGCTTCATCGGGCGTTATTTGACCACCGTCTTCATTGTATACTTTAAACCCATTATACGCTGGCGGGTTATGGCTTGCGGTGATCATAATCCCTGCAGCTGTCCCCAGATAACGCACCGCATAGGAAAGCAGTGGCGTCGGTCTTAATGTATCAAATACGTACGTGCGTATACCGGATGCACCAAGCACTTTTGCCGATTCTATAGCAAATTCCTGGGACATATGACGTGAATCATACGCTACGACTGCCCCGCGTTCTTTTACATTTTCTGTTGTATTCAGCAGATAGTTTGCCAGCCCGTGCACCGCTTTTCTTATTGTATATACATTCATACGGTTGATGCCAGGGCCAAGAATCCCTCGCATGCCGCCTGTTCCAAATGTCAGCTCTTTATAAAAAGCATCTTCCAAAGCCTCTCTATCATTTTCCATCTCCGTTAAATTCTGCTTTAAAGATGGATCCAAATTATGAAATGTACGCCATTTCTGATAAACTTTTTCCCAGTCACCCATAAATATATTTCCTCCAAATATATGTATATGGCTTGATTCTAGCATAGGTATAGGAAATATTCCACGTCACCGTTTTATTTACCTATTTTGAGGTAATAATAGGATATGTGCCTTTATAGGTGCCTTGGGCTGCGCTAAATGCTCGTCCCATCTTAAAGATTTAACGATAGAATACTTTCTATTAATTTAGTTTATAAGGTAGAATTAAAAATATGAAAAAATGAAACATATATAGAAGCATGTTCGTTATAGTATCAAGTAATTAAAAGAAAGTAGTGATGATGTTGACGCAAAAACGCTGGTTTAGAATCATGCTCTTTTTTATTATGTTTTTCCTGCTCGTATGGCTCATTGCCCTTACGGATTTTCTTTTTATACCGGTGGTAAGGCTAATTGGCGCTGTTGCCCTGCCGATTCTTGGAGCGGGTATTCTGTATTATTTAACAAAGCCGTTAATGCATTTATACATGCGATTTAAAATGAACCGGATTGTTTCTATCCTTCTCGTCTATTTAACTATTATTCTCGTCGTTTCCTTATTCGTTGTTTATATTTGGCCGATTGCTCAGCAGCAAATAAACAATATGGTTGACAGTATACCGCAGATGGTTAAGTGGGCAGAGGAAACATTCCAGTGGTTTCAATCAAATTATCAAACCTTCCCTGATGAAGCGGTAAGCTGGGTCAATGACTTTATTGCCGATATCCCGCAGCACCTGGAATCAATCGCGAATAATCTTTTCGGAATAATCGGCGGCTTCATTGGACAGGTTGTATCTGTTGTAATTGGGATTTTTCTTATTCCGTTTTTCCTGTTCTTTATGTTGAAGGATGGTCATAAACTGTCCCCTTTTGTTACACAGATTTTCAGTAAAAAGAAAGCGAAGAACATCCAAAGCTTAATGTCAAAAATGGATAATGTGCTTGCCTCATTTATTCAGGGACAGCTGCTTGTCAGCTTTTTCGTCGGTTTATTATTGCTGATCGGCTATCTTATTATCGGACTTGAATTTGCGCTGGCATTTGCATTATTTGGGATGCTCACCAACGTCATTCCATTTCTCGGTCCATATTTGGCGGTCATTCCCGCATTAATCATCGGAGGAATTCAGGACCCGTGGAATCTTTTATGGATTTCCCTGATTATGTTTGTTGCACAGCAAATTGAAAGCACCCTTATTTCACCAAATGTAATGGGACAGGTGCTCAAGCTCCATCCATTAACAGTGATTACAGTCGTGCTTGCAGCAGGAAGCATTGCAGGTTTCATCGGTATCCTGTTTGCCGTACCGTTTTATGCACTTGTCCGGACGATTATTATTCATTTTTATCAAACGTACAGGAAATCAAAAAAGGATGAGGAAGATGCGCTGATCTAACGGATTAGCGCAAATCAAAAGGGCGGCTTTCCTTTAAGTTGTTGATAATAAATGACTTAACCGGTGGCCCCGTTTTTATTTTAGTGTATTTTAAGGGATGGGATCAATCTATGGTGCATGGGTTAACGGAATTAGAGGTAAGCATGTATCAGAGAAGCAGGCTATGATACACGGGGAAGCTGAAATTGAGCTAAGCATGTACCAGAGAAGCAGGCTATGATACACAGGGAAGCTGAAATTGAGGTAAGCATGTATCAGAGAAGCAGGCTATGATACATGGGTAAGCTGAAATTGAGCTAAGCATGTACCAGAGAAGCAGGCTATGATACACGGGGAAGCTGAAATTGAGGTAAGCATGTATCAGAGAAGCAGGCTATGATACACGGGGAAGCTGAAATTGAGGTGAGCATGTATCAGAGAAGCAGGCTATGATACACGGGAAAGCTGAAATTGAGGTCAGCATCTACCAGAGAAGCAGGCTATGATACACGGGGAAGCTGAAATTGAGGTGAGCATGTATCAGAGAAGCAGGCTATGATACATGGGGAAGCTGAAATTGAGGTGAGCATGTATCAGAGAAGCAGGCTATGATACATGGGGAAGCTGAAATTGAGCTAAGCATGTATCAGAGAAGCAGGCTATGATACACGGGAAAGAAGAACCCAGGACTAGCCTGTACCATAGAAAACTGCCTTTGTTTTAAATTGGAAAAAATCATTCCCTTTTTCCAAAATGATAAACAATAGATGAACCTATTGCATAATACCCAATCTTTTTATAAATATTGTTGGATGTCTGGTTGCTTTGATCAGTATATAAACTGCAAAATTGAAAACCCTTATCAAGCAGCTGCTGACTTAAAACAGCCACGGCGTTTGTTGCATAGCCCTTCCGCTTAAACTGATCCGGGGTGAAGACTGCATTAATTGTAGCGCCATTCTTCGTTTTTCTTGATCTGTTAATCATGGAAACAAACTGGTTATCAACCTTCCATAGATATATGGACTGGTTTTTCACAAATTGATAAGCCATGTTTTCAGCTTTTTCTGCAGTAATCGGTTCGTTTGCCTCTACGCCAAATATAACGAGCCAGGCAGCAATTAGCTCCAGCTCATCTTCTGTTCCATTTACCAGTTGACCTTTGACAGATGGGGTTATTTTTACTTCATCCAATTGATAGATTAATTGGTTCATATGTATAGCTGCAGTTGTATTTTTCAAATCGGCCCATCTATGCACGAAAGCCTCTACCTCAGATACAGGCCCTAACACTCCAGGTACTTCCAGGCCTCCCTCATAGAGGTAATCAGCAATAGCATAAGAAACATCTTTGTTCCTTCCTTCAACATCGGCAATGATCCAATTATGGGGAGGTGTCCTCATAAATGCTGAGACCGCCCGACCGTTTTCTTCCACATACCCTAGATAACAGTTCATTTTATTCGATTGAAGGCGATCAAGTAATCCAAGTATCAAATTATTGCATGCTTCTTTTTCTAATAATAAGGTTTCCACTTTTTCCAAATAGGATTTCACAGACGATTCCATTTTAATTTTCATGGATTTACTCCTTTTTAGTATTTTATTTTACTCAAATTAGTTGTTTTGTAAAGTAGTCTTCAGCTAAACTGGTAGCGAGGTGATGAGGGATGAATAAAAAAGAACTGATACAAAAACTAGATGAATTAAAATCAGATTATACCCGGATTCAGGGCGATATGGATAAATTGGAATATGTCCGTGGCAGGGTTTCCTCCGCTGAAGCACAGTTAATTCGGCTGGAAAAAGAAATTAGTGAGGTTAACCATCAGCTGGAGGTAATGAAATAAGATATACTTGTTATTTTTTAGATAAAGCGCTTCTCCCTGCACGGCAGGAAGAAGCGCTTTTTTTGGTACCATTGGATAAGACCCTCAAGAGCCGCACTGAAAAGCTGACTCTAATACCTGATGAGGAAATTTTTGGCCCAAGTGGTACTCCGAGAGACTTTCTCGAGTACCTGGGCATCAATTTTTCGGGACAAGCGGTATACTGAAAAGCTTTCTCGAGTAACCGATGAAGGGGTTTTTCATCCAAACGGTACTCAGAAAAGACATTTCAAGTACCCTGCGGCTTCTTTTTAACCTTGGCCGGTACACTGAGAAGTCCCCCGGAATACCTCAAACTTCACACTTTATTATTCTTTGACTCCCCATTCCGCTTAACTTCAATTCTCTCCTTTATTTTTGCATTTTCTTTTATAGGTGGTGTAAAACTGATGATCTTATCTCCAACTGTCGGTACTGTCCGCATTTCCTCCGAATAAAATTTCAGCTTTCCTGAAGGCTTGATTAAATACAAAAATACAGTGGAATCATCTTTATCCTCCACATATTGCTTATAATTGTATTGCGGTGTCAATGTCGTCTGGCGGAATACATAGCCGTTTTCCAATTTTTCATTGAGATCCTCCATTGGAAACTTCTTATCAAACAGGACTCTTCCGCCAACCTTCGTAACAATCTCCGAATTTCCATTTTTATGCTTACGATATGGGCTCACTTTAAATACATTTGTTCTGCCATATTCAGGCATAAATGTCGTACAGACCAATGAATTATAAGCATTGTCATCGGTTGCTGCCAGCAAAAACTCATAAGGCACGGTATCGAGATTATACTCCGTTTGCTCGGAAAGAATGCTTCCATGGTAAAACGGCAGTCCTGCTTTTCGCACCTCGCTCAACCTTCTGTAAGATGAATCCACAATAATCGTTGGAATATCTGCTTTCCTTAATGATTTTGCCAGCTCCACCGTAAATGGATTCGCTCCAACAATTAATGTGCCGGGACGACCTTCCATGGATAAATTCAGTTTTTTCGAAAGCCAGCCAATGGAAAATCCGTGGGCAATCACAGTGAAAAGTACGAGCCCAAACGTCAGCGTTGTTAGGATTTCAGCATCTTCATAACCTGCTTCCTGTAAAACTCCTGCAAAATAACCTGCTACGGTTAAAGCGACAATCCCTCTTGGCGCAATCCAGCCTACCAATGCTTTTTCATTGAATGAAAGCCCTGAACGGATGGTTGATAAAAATATGGACAGCGGTCTTACAATGAACATCATTAACAATACAAAACCAATAATGTTCGGGCTGAAAATCTGCAGTAATGTTTCCATTTGCAGAGAAGCTGTGAGCATAATGAATATTGCCGAAATAAGCAGTACAGAAATATTTTCCTTGAAATGGCGCATATCCGAAATCGAACTGACTCCCATATTTGCGAGTGTAATTCCCATTGCCGTTACGGAGAGCAGCCCTGTTTCATGCATGATTACATCTGCACCTGTGAAACATAAAATAACTACTGTAACTACAACAGGGGACTTTAAAAATTCCGGAACATGTCCTGCCTCAAACATCCAGCCAAGTCCCCGGCCGCATGCCCAGCCAAATACTGCAGCAAAAAGAGAAGCTGCAAAGAACAGCATTAATTGTGTCACATTCGGGTCATTGGCGGATAAAAATGTGATGATTTCAAAAGCAAATACAGCTAATAACGCCCCAATCGGATCAACAATAATTCCTTCCCATTTCAGTATTTTTGCTGGTCTCGGCCGGAGTTTCGACTGCCTTAATAATGGCATGATAACAGTAGGCCCTGTCACGATAAACAGACCGCCAATGACAAAGGCTACAGCCCACGACAGCCCGGCAACATAGTGCGCAGCCAAAGAGCCGAGGATCCAGGCAATAAATGCACCAACCGAAGCAATCCGGAACACTGGTTTTTCCAGTCCCCTCAGTTCTTTAAAGCTCAAGCTTAGACTGCCTTCAAATAATATAATTGCAACTGCTACAGAAATAATCGGACTATATAAATTGCCAAAGTCTTCTTGCGGATTAATAAACCCTAAAAATGGCCCCACCAGGAGCCCCGTGATGGACATAATTACAATAGCCGGCATTCGAAAGCGCCATGCCAGCCATTGGGAGCCTATTCCCAGAATACCTATTAGCATAATTTGAAATAATAACGAAGGTTCCAATATAATCCCTCCTAAATGAAAAAACATAAAAATCATTCTAACGTTATAAACAGATAATGTAAACAATTTCTTCTTAAAATCATGGATTGATTTCTAGAAAGTATATTCAACCGGAGAAACTTAATATGTTAAGACAGTCCTTTTCATAATTGACGGCACGGATGAGAACTGCATTTTGGGAATCTATAGCTAGAGCTGAAGAGGTATAAATTTGGATTATTTTTACTTTGTTTGTTGTATCCCGTTCAAGGAGGGAGGGTATTGGTAACGTAGCCCGAATAAGTTGTCACATAATTTTTGGTTTTAAGATTTAATCTTCATTGACAAGCTATTGGTTTTTTTATAAACTTACCTCGGCAAACGGAAAATCATTTTATATTGCTCTGTATATAGCTGTTATTTTTCTGTTAATAATGAAAATGTATATTTCCAGTGGTTAGTCGGTGGTAGTGTAGTAGAAAGCATTATTATCAGCTGAAAATTAGTTTTGCTGATATTTGAGGCGTATTTTTTGTAAGCGTTCCAGTAACTAAAAAATTGGGGGAATACATCATGAATAAAGACATTTTCATTATAGGCTTTATGCTCTTCGCACTATTTTTCGGAGCTGGAAACCTTATTTATCCTCCTATACTCGGTATGGAATCAGGCACCTCCTATCTGGCTGCAATCACCGGATTCGTTATTACCGGGGTTGGGCTGCCGATTCTAGCTGTGACGGCTATCTCTTTCGTTAAAGATGATGCGAGAGAACTGGCAGACCGGGTTCACCCGACATTTGGTCTTATTTTCACCGCTGCGGTTTACCTTGTTATCGGGCCGTTTTTTGCGATACCACGTGCAGCTACTGTGGGATATGAAATGAGTGTAGAGCCTTTCTTAACTGATTCTTCTGCGTTCATATTGCTGATTTTCACAATCATTTTCTTTGTTTTGGTATATTATGTAAGTTTGAATCCTTCTAAAATGGTGGATCGGATCGGAAAGTACTTAACCCCGATTTTACTCATCGCTATCGTGGCATTAAGTATTGGTGGACTTTTAATGCTTACTGCACCGCTGGATGGCCCCATGGAAAGATACTTGGATGCGCCATTTTTCACCGGTTTTGTTGAAGGGTATTTAACAATGGATGCGATTGCCGCCCTGGCATTTGGTATTGTAGTTGTCAGTGCATTTAAAGAACGCGGGGTTACTACCAGGGAAGATATGGTGAAGTCCACACTTAAAGCTGGCCTTATTACAGGAATTGCTTTAATCGCCGTGTATGCATCCATAGGGTGGATTGGCGCAAAAATGTCCACTCACAGTACATTCACCAATGGAGGGGAAATATTATCCGCTGCCGCCAATCAAATGTTTGGCGTTTACGGTGCCCTTTTACTTGGGGTGATCGTCACATTGGCATGTTTTACTACATCAGTTGGCTTGGTTGTAGCTGTTGCCCAATTTTTCGCAAAAATTACATCCATCTCCTATAAAATGCTTGTGCTGATTGTTACAATGATCAGCTTTGCCATTTCCAATCAGGGTCTGGATGCCATCATCGGTTTCTCCGTGCCGGTACTTACGTTCATCTATCCGATTGCCATCGTATTAATTCTGCTGACATTTCTGCATCGGCTGTTTGATGGTGTGCAGGCAGTTTACCGGTTGTCGATCTTTGTGGCAGCCATCATCAGTTTTTATGACGGGCTGGTGGAATTCGGTTTTGAGCTTTCGTCAGTTGCTCCATTCATGGAAAGTCTGCCACTGTATGATATCGGGCTCGCGTGGCTTATACCCGCTATTATCGCAGGTCTGATCGGCTGGCTGATTGGCAGGAAAAAAGGCTGATACTGCTTAGGCTAATCTGTTGTTAAATATTTGCTTTTCTGCAAGGCTGTTTTTTAAAAAATGGAGACTGCGAGTTATACTTGTTCCCCTATCAAGATCTGGGACGAACAGGAATTTGAAGGGTCGTCTCACTTGTATCCAGAGGTTTGGAAGCGGCGTGTATTTGTGGTACTGCTGGAATAGCAGCAAACTATGCAAAACATTTGGAAGATATATTCCAAATGTTTTTGTGATTAACAAATAATATATGGTAAAATGACATGTATGAAGGGAGGATTATGATGACTGTAAAAGAAAAAAATATTTTGCAAACGTATTTTGGGTATGAAAACTTTCGTCCCGGCCAGGAAGAGGCAATTAATTATGTCCTGGAACTGCAGAACACGCTGGCTGTTATGCCTACAGGCGGAGGTAAATCCCTGTGTTATCAAATACCCGGCTTAAGTCTGGAGGGCACTGCCATTATCATTTCCCCGCTCATCTCCCTTATGAAAGATCAAGTGGATGCTCTGCAATCCCTGGGAATTCCTGCCACTTACATAAACAGCTCCTTATCCGCCCCAGAGCAGCAGGAACGGCTTCAAGACATGATGCAATCCAGGTACAAATTTGTATATGTTGCGCCGGAACGATTTGAATCAGGTTATTTCACAAAGGCAGTAAGCCGCATACCGCTCTCCCTTGTCGCTTTTGATGAAGCGCATTGTATTTCCCAGTGGGGGCATGACTTCCGGCCAAGCTATCGGTCTATCGTGCCTAATTTAAAACAGCTATCCAATATCCCTGTTTTTATGGCACTGACCGCAACAGCAACAGAAGAAGTTGTAGAGGATATTCGTCGGCTGCTACAAATCAACCAAGTGATACACACCGGGTTTGAACGCGATAACCTGGCATTTCACGTTGTAAAGGGAAAGGATAAAGCCACTTACGTCCGTTCCTTTTTAAAAGCGCATGAATCAGAATCAGGTATTATTTACACAGCTACCCGTAAGCAGACAGACAGCTTATATGAACAGCTGAATCATCGGGGTGTAAAGGTAGCAAAATATCATGCAGGACTGCCTGAAGAGGAACGAAAACAGGCGCAAGCTGCTTTTATTCATGACGAAGTGAATGTCATGGTCGCCACCAATGCGTTTGGTATGGGGATAGACAAATCCAATGTGCGATTTGTAATCCATTATGCAATGCCAATGAATATTGAATCCTATTATCAAGAAGCAGGCAGGGCAGGCCGTGATGGGATCAATAGTGACTGCATCCTGTTGTTTTCGCCGCAAGACATTCAGCTGCAGAAATTTCTAATCGAACAGTCTAATATGGATGAGGAAGGGAAACAAGGTGAATACCGAAAACTGCAAGCGATGATTAACTATTGTCATACACATAGCTGCTTGACCTCTCATATTTTAGATTATTTTAATGATGCAAATACGAGTTTTTCATGCGAAAGATGCAGCAATTGTGTCAGCCGCCAGGAAGAAACGGATATGACGACGGAAGCACAAATGATTCTTTCCTGTGTAAAACGGATGGATGAACGTTTTGGTGTTTCCATGACTGCCAAAGTGTTGAAAGGCTCCAGAGATAAGAAAGTAAACACATTTGGTTTAAGCAGACTTTCCACTTACGGGCTTTTGTCTGCATATACAGAAAAAGAGATCACGGAATGGATTCACTTTTTAGTTGCCGAACAGCTGCTGGCTACAGAGGAAGGCAAGTTTCCGACATTAAAACTGAATAACAATTCTCTTAACGTGCTGAAGGGGGAGCGAACAGTACTTATGCGTACCGCACCTATCCCCGTTTCTGAAACTGCTGATTATCATGAGGAGTTATTCCAGGCACTTCGCAAGCTGAGAAAAGAAATGGCTGACGCGAGAAATGTGCCGCCTTATGTGTTATTCTCCGATATGACACTGAAGGAACTCAGCAGATATTTCCCTGTAACGAAAGAAGATATGCTTACCATAAAAGGAATTGGCGAGAGAAAATATGAACAGTATGGCGAAGCTTTTCTGGCTGTGATTCAAGAATGGCGGGGCAAAAATCCGGATGTAAATGAAAAAGTCCGGATTGAGGAAACACCAAAGCCCCGGGCAAACCGACCTGACGATGACAGACCAAGCCACTTAATCAGCTACCAGATGTTTCAATCCGGAAAATCCATTAATAATATTGCTTCCATCAGAGAAATGAGGATACAAACGGTTGAAGATCATTTGTTCAAAGCATATAAAGACGGCTATCCAATTGCGTGGGAGATATTTTTTAATGCGGAAGAGGAAACGGCTGTGCTGAAAGCTAGGGAAACGATTCAAGAACTCCGTCTGAAGCCATTGAAGGAAGCACTGCCTGAGGGTTATGATTATGAAAAGATTAAGGCCATTCTAGTAAAAAATGAACTAATGTAAAAAAATCCTCCTTGGAATAACATATTCCAAGGAGGATTTTTAGAATAGATATAGGAACAAGTGTTCTTTTATGGTATACTGACAAGAACAATAGGCTGGTTTCACTTGAGGGATTAGGTACACCTCCTGCGGGATATCTCCCAGGGAAGGAGGTGATGCTCATGGCTATGAATGATGTATTAACACTGATGATTTCTTTCGGCACGTTAGTAGCATTTATCATGTCCGATAAACACGAATAATCCCTCATGCTCACTGCCAGACGCTTGAGGGATTATTTTCCACTTGTGTCTAACCTCTCTTGTTGGGGTTAGCCTATTGTAACCGTTCCATGTTACCAGCATGGGACGGTTTTATTATTGTATGATCCTCTACCTATAGTATACCATCTATGAATATTTTGTACACCAATGGTTATTTTATATTTTCTGCTGAACAATGAAGTTCATTTATGCTGATTTTTCACTGGTACGCCATTTTTATTGAAACTTTAATTATTCCCCTTCACATTCAACGCCCACGTTCCATTGCGGAATACAGCTTCTGTTGTACCATCTGACTTCACGCCGTCAATATCAAGTTCTTCTGACCCGATCATAAAATCCACATGCGTCAAGCTGTCGTTAACGCCATGCTTGTCCAGCTGAGCTTCATCCATTGCTGAACCACCTTCCAGATTCGTTGGGTACGCTTTACCCAATGCAATATGACAGGATGCATTTTCATCGAACAATGTATTATAAAAGACCAGTTCGGATTGAGAAACCGGAGATTCATGCGGGACCAGGGCAACTTCACCAAGCCTGCGAGCACCTTCGTCCGTATCCAGCAGATGTTTTAACGTATCTTCACCCTGTTCTGCTTTAAAATCTACGACCATTCCATCCTTGAAAGTGAGACTGAAGTTATCAATCAGGCTACCGCCATAATTTAATGGTTTCGTACTGGCTACAGTTCCGTTTACACCATGTTTATGCGGCAGAGAAAACACTTCCTCCGTCGGCATATTTGGATTAAATGTCACACCGCCTTCTGTTTCTGCTGACCCGCCTTTCCAAATATGTCCTTCGGGCAGCTCCATTTCCAAATCCGTCCCCGGTGCTTTAAAAATAAGCTTCTGATAACTTTTCCCGTTTAACACTTCACGGGCAGTTATTAATGTCGCGTTATGCGCTTCCCATGCCGCAACAGGGTCATTCTGATCTACACGCACAATTTTCACAATCGCCTCCCACAGGTTTTCCACAGCATCTTCTTTTGACTTATCCGGAAAAACCTTTTGCGCCCAGTCACCTGTCGGAATTGAAATAATTGACCATGCAATCTTGTCATTCATCGTGTATTTGCGGAAGTTTTTCATCGCTTCTGAGGCCGCTTTCGTTGCTTTCGCCACCCTTCCAGGATCAATATCCTTCAACAAATCCGGATTGGTGGAGCGGATATTCAGTACCGCAGCACCGTCTTCTGCGAAACTGTTCTGCATATCCACTCTCCATTGGGGTATGTCGGTCAGGACTTCATCCGAGACATGCTCATATTTTAATAACGTCAGTTCATCATCAACCCAATTGATATGTACATTCTTCGCTCCCATCTCATAGGCTTTTCCAACAACAGTACGGGTGAAATCCGCCCCTTCAATCGGCGCATTTATCATTAATGCCTGGTTTTTTTGCAGGTTAACCCCTGTCTTTAAAGCCAGTTCGGCATATTTCTCTTGTATTTTGTCATTTATCATACATTTACCTCCACAAATTAAGTTTATATTAGCTATTATTTCATAAAGAGATCCAAATTACCAAAAAATTTTCAGTGTAAGATCAGCCATCGGCAAAACCACCCCCTATTTACGGAATAGGAAGGATGTGCTATTATAATATACAAGTTACTTTTTGTAATTATTGATTAATCTAATTCAATATACAGAATTAAAGCTAGTACAGTGAGGTGATGATCATGGAAACAGCCTTATGTCCTCGTTTTGAAAAAGCGATGAACCTGCTAAGCACACGCTGGGTGGGTTTGATATTATTTGATTTATTAAAAGGGACGAAGCGCTTCTCAGAAATGGAAGCGGAACTGCCAATTAGCGGCAGATTACTTTCAGAACGTTTGAAAATGCTGGAAAAAGAAGGAATTGTCGAACGCACGGTATATTCCGAATTCCCTGTCCGCATAGAATATTCTCTATCTGAAAAAGGAAAAGCATTGGAACCTGTTATTAAGGAAATTCAATCCTGGGCAGACCATCATGTAACAGCTGAAGCATCAGAGGAACAAAATGCCTAAAACGGATGTATGGCGAATATTAGAATAAAAGCTTCTATTTTGAACGATATACAGGCAAAATGAAAAAGAGATTGAAATCGGCGTATAACGTGCCGATTTCTTTTATTTTTCCATTTCATGAATCAAACTAAATCATCCGCTTCCCTTTCATAAATTGCAGCATGAGATATGCCGCTACCCTGCTTGTCATATTACGAAAATCAATCGTTGGATCCATTTCCACCATATCCATTGCTTTCACTTTTTCCTGTTTACCTGCAAATAAAATCCCCTCCAGCAAAGTCTTCGAGTCCATGCCTCCTGGCCCAATCGCCGGACAGCCTGGTGCAAATGCCTGATCAAGCACATCCATATCAACCGACACATAAATACAATCGGTTTGTTCAGAAAGCCTTTGCAACTCTTTTTCCATTATTTTCACCAGGGTCATACTTTCAACTTCTTTCATCGTGTAAACTGAAACCCCTTGCGCTTTGGCATATTCATCATAAGCAAAAGCGTTCGTAAAGTCACGGATTCCTATTTGCACTAGGTGCTCTCCTTTAACCACCTGATCTGTAAGCAAACGTCTGAAGGGAGTTCCATTTGTCGGTCCCCCGTCTTCTGTATTGCGTAAATCATGGTGGGCATCAAACTGAATAACACCAACTGTTTTTTTCTCAGCGAATGCTTTAATGGAGCCATAACTGATAGAATGATCCCCGCCTAGTATCATCCAATTATCTGCAGCTTCAGTAGCAAACACATCTGTTAAGCCTTCCTCCACCCGTTTATGATTCCCAATAACATCTGTCGGATTCATCATCACATCACCAAAATCCAAAATCCTGTCCGTTAACTGTAATTTTTCTTCTCCGGAATAAGTAGAATAACTTTGCAACGCATCACGAATCGTCTTCGGAGCAAAAGAGGCACCCGAATGGCTGATGGAAGGCTTGGAAAAGGGCACCCCTACAAGACCAAACGCTCCCTTCTCCCCGTTTTTCCAGTCCATCAGCAGTTCTTTAGCTTTTGTTGTATAACGATCCTTAAAAATCGCTTCTCCCGTAGGTTTTACATGGCGCAGTTCCATTATCCAACTTCCTGCCTTTCATACAGCACGGTTCCATTTTTCACAACCGTGTTCACATGATTTACCCCGTAATGATACGGAATATACATATGATTTGGCGCGTCCCAGATCACGATGTCTGCATTACCGCCTTCACGGATGCTTCCTGCTTCCGCTCCCTTGCCTATCGCGTGAGCTGCATTAATGGTAACTGCGTGCCAGATTTCAGCCGGTGACATTTTTAATTTCAAAGCAGCAAGCGTCATGATAAATTGCAGATTTTCCGTTACCGAACTGCCCGGGTTGAAATCAGTGGAAATCGCAATGGCAGCACCGGCATCAATCATTTCCCTTGCTCTTGCATAAGTTTCTTTTCCGAGATAAAAGCTTGTTCCCGGCAGGATGACCCCGATGGTATTCGACTCACTCAATTGTTTAATCCCTTCATCTGTTGAAACAGCCAAGTGATCACTGCTTATTGCACCCATTTCCACTGCCAGCTGTGTTCCTCCAAGCGGATCAATTTCATCGGCGTGAATCTTCACATCAAATCCTTTATCCTTCGCCTTTTGTAAAAACGTTCTTGACTGCTCTACCGTAAAAACGCCGGTTTCTGTAAAAATATCCACAAATGCTGCTAGATTTTCCGCTTTGATTTGATCAAATAACTCTGCCATTTCATCCAAAAATGCATCCGGATCTTCTTTATATTCTTTTGGAATGGCATGGGCGCCTAAGTATGTGGATACGATATCAAGTGCATGTTTTTCATTCGCCTCTTTTACTACCCTAAGCTGCTTCAGCTCTGTTTCTTTATTCAGCCCGTAGCCGCTCTTGGCTTCTACTGTTGTGATCCCGTAGGTTGCCATGCGGTCAAGGTGGAACATAGCTTTTTCCAGCAATTCTGCTTCTGTCGCTTCTCGTGTTGCTTCAACAGTAGATAAAATGCCGCCGCCCTGCTTTAAAATCTCCAAATACGGGACTCCCTGCTGTTTCAGTGCCATCTCGCCTTCACGAGAACCGCCAAAAACAAGGTGGGTATGCGCTTCAACAAGGCCAGGTGTGACAAGTCTCCCTTTCGCATCAATCACACGCCTGGCTTCCATGCCAACAGCATCATCAGCGTGACCGAGCCAGGCAACCTCTTCCCCCTTCACAGCGATGGCCATATTTTCAGAAATAAGTAGGTCATTCATTTCCGCTCCCTTTACCGGTACGGCTTTGTCCATTGTTAAAAGTTCTCCTATGTTCGTTATTAGTGTATCGACCTGCATGTTCCTTCCCCTTTCTATTCCTCTTTCATTGGTAATCGGATATCGTTATTTCCAGCAAAATGGATCGCGGATTCATAGCCTGCATCCGCATGGCGGATTACTCCCATTCCCGGATCTGTTGTCAAGACGCGTTCCAGCCGCTCCCTGGCAAGTTCCGTACCGTCTGCAACCGCAACTATCCCGGCATGAAGCGAGTAGCCCATCCCGACACCGCCGCCATGATGAAAGGAAATCCAGGATCCGCCTGCTGCTGTGTTTACGAGGGCATTTAATACAGCCCAGTCAGCCACCGCATCACTCCCGTCTCTCATCCCCTCCGTCTCTCTGTTGGGCGAGGCAACCGAACCACTGTCCAGGTGGTCCCGGCCTATGACAACAGGCGCTTTGATCTCCCCTTTCCTCACCAATTCATTGATCGCCAGTCCCATTTTCATCCTTTCCCCGTAGCCTAGCCAGCAGATCCTTGACGGCAGCCCTTGAAAAGACACCTTTTTCCGAGCCATATCGATCCAGCGGGTCAGCGCCTCATTTTCAGGAAAAAGTTCTTTAATCAGCTCATCGGTACGGTAAATATCCTCCGGGTCTCCGGATAGTGCTGCCCAGCGGAACGGACCTTTTCCCTCAGTGAACAACGGGCGTATAAATGCAGGTACAAAGCCCGGAAAATCAAATGCCTCATGCAAGCCTTCATCGCTTGCCACCTGCCGGATGTTATTCCCGTAGTCAAAAACAATAGAACCGTTTTTCTGAAAATTCAACATGGCTTCTATATGGGTCTTCATGTTGCTTTTGGTTAATTTTGTATAGTTGTCCGGATGATTTTCGCGTAAATTTTCCGCCTCTTCCAACGAATAGCCAACAGGAATATAGCCGTTTAACGGATCATGTGCTGATGTTTGGTCTGTAACAATATCAATTTGGATATCTTTTTCCAGCAGTTGATGATGGATTTCTGCAGCATTTCCGACCAGTCCAATGGATAGAGGTGCTCCTTGTTGTTTTGCCTCCGTTGCCAGCCGAACAGCTTCAGCAAGAGAATGTGTCATAATGTCACAATAAGAGGTTTGCAGTCGCTTTTCAATGCGGTTTTCATCTACCTCAACCGCGATCACTACTCCCTCATTCATCGTAACTGCCAAGGGCTGAGCTCCTCCCATTCCCCCGAGACCTGCCGTTAATGTAATGGTATGTTTCAAAGATCCATTGAAATGTTTTTTTGCAAGTGCGGCAAATGTTTCGTACGTCCCCTGCAAAATCCCCTGTGTACCGATATAAATCCAGCTTCCGGCTGTCATTTGCCCATACATCATCAATCCTTGTTTATCCAGCTCATGAAAATGCTCCCAATTTGCCCATTTTGGAACCAGCACAGAATTGGATAAAAGTACACGCGGCGCATTTTTATGTGTTCTAAAAACGCCAACAGGCTTGCCGGATTGGATCAGCATCGTTTCATCATTTTTTAATGTCCGCAGTGTTCTGACGATCGCATCAAAAGCCTCCCAATTTCTTGCAGCTTTTCCAATTCCGCCATAAACGACCAGTTCGTCCGGTTTTTCTGCGACTTCTGGGTCAAGGTTATTGTAAAGCATTCGCAATGCCGCCTCTTGCTCCCAGCCTTGGCATTCCAGCTCGAGTCCTTTTTTTGCTTTTATATTGCGCATAAATAGCTACCTCCTTCCTTTTTTTAAAGCATCAATGCAATGAAGAAAAGCTTTCCTGACGGATATAACTTTCATCTGCTTCCTTCAGCCATTTCGTCAATTTTTCAATATCAGTAGAAAAAATTCTATCTTTATCAATGCTTGGCACGAATACCCGCCCCTTATCATATAACGCTCTTGTTGCTGTGCTCATTTTTTCAATACCACGATATTCTGCAGCCTGCATAGCACATATTAATTCCATGGAAATAACACGCCTTGTATTGGCAAGCATTTGATATGCATGGCGCGCAGCAATCGTCCCCATGCTGACATGGTCCTCCTGGTTAGCCGATGAGGGAATTGAATCCACACTTGCCGGATGTGCTAAAGTTTTATTTTCCGACACAAGCGCTGCTGCACTATACTGGATAATCATTGCTCCTGATTCCAAACCCGGATTTGGACTCAGAAACGGCGGAAGATCATTCAGTTGCGGGTTGACTAATCTTTCCAGACGTCTTTCGGCTATATTTGCCAGTTCAGCAATCGCCAGCTTAAAAAAATCCATGGCAAGTGCCACAGGCTCGCCGTGAAAATTGCCGCCTGATATCACTTTTTCTGTTTCTGTAAAAATCAGTGGATTATCTGTCACTGCATTCATCTCTGTTTCTATCAGTTGCTTCACGTAATGAAAAGATTGCCAGCAGGCACCAAGCACTTGGGGAATACAGCGTATAGAATAGGCATCCTGCACTCGCTCCTCCCCTTGTTTTGTCGTTAATTTGCTGTCACTCAAATGGCTGCGAATGCGTCCAGCAGTGCTTATCTGTTCTTTATGCCCGCGTGCCTTATGCAGTTCTGCATCAAAAGGGTCCATAATGCCGCCTACCCCTTCTATTGTCATGGCAGCAATTTTTTCACTTTGATATAGCAGTTTTTCTATTTCAATTATGGTAATGATGCCAACTGCCGTCATTGCCTGCGTGCCGTTAATTAACGCCAGCCCTTCCTTTGCTTTTAATGTTAAAGTCTCGAGGCCCGCCTCGGCCATAGCCGCTGATGCTGTCATTCGTTTCCCTTCGAAATAAACTTCCCCTTCTCCAAGAAGTGCCAACACCAGATGCGCGAGTGGTGCAAGATCACCGCTGGCTCCCAGGGAACCCTGCTGTGGAATAACCGGATGAATCCCGGCATTGATAAAATCTATCAGCTGCTGCAGCACTTCCACTCGCACACCCGAAAATCCCTGTGCCAATGCATTGGCTCGAAGCAAGAGCATTGTACGGCTGATTTCCTCGGAAAATGGCTCCCCTACCCCGCAAGCATGCGAGTGAATCAGATTCAGCTGCAGTTCATCCAGATCCTTTTCTTCTATAATGACATCACTAAATTTCCCGAACCCTGTGTTAATGCCATACATTGTTTTCTTTTCCGCAATCATTTTTTCTACCACACGTCTGTTTTCTTTTATTTTTACCGAAGCTTCTCTCGCTAATTGAACATGTTCATGATGGAAAATCACCTGCTCTGCCTCGTTCCAAGTCAATGTTTTCCCTGTTAATATAACCATGTTACACCCCCGCAGTATTGCTTTAACAGAATAAAGCAGAAAAAATAAAAGGAGGCGTTGGATTAAACCACGCCTCCTGCATATTCTATGTATTTATTTAATGGTCTGCTTAGACAGCACATTGCAAACACCTCAAAGTTATAAATATATTGACTTCTTACATTGTAAGCGTTTTCTAAATGAAAATCAAGTGTGTTGTGATGCTGCGATTATATGGTCCGGTTTCTCTTGAACAACAGCCTGTTTCATGATAATCTTTCTTAAACACCACACATGACTAGTCAAATTTATTTTGGGCAATTTAAGTATATCATTATTTGTTTCCAGTTATTAACGATTTCAAAGAACAAACTAAATTATTTTTTGAATGGGAAGGAAGTTTATGAAGAAAAGAGAGTCGTATAAAAATCCAGTATTTTTTACTTCTGCAATTATCGTTGGTTTATTAGTGATCATTGGAGCATTCATGCCAGAACAATTTGGTGCGGTTTCGCAAACACTTTTCGATTTTACAACTATAAACTTTGGGTGGTTTTATTTACTTGCCGTTTTCATTATCATTCTATTCCTTGTTGGTATTTCTATCAGTAAACACGGGAAAACGCGATTAGGCCCATCTGATTCGCGGCCGGAATACCCATTTTTCACATGGATTGGCATGTTGTTTTCGGCTGGTTTTGGGGTATCCCTTGTTTTCTGGAGCGTTGCAGAGCCGATGAGTCATTTTTTTGTTCCACCGTTTCCCGAACTGGAAGCGCTGACGGAAGAAACTGCAAGAGTAGCCATGGGGTATTCCTTTTTTCACTGGGGGATCAGCCAGTGGGCGGTTTTTGCACTTGCAGGACTGGCGATCGCTTTTCTCCAATTTAGAAGAAACAGAAGCGGGCTGGTTTCTGCAGCAATAGAACCAGTAGTTGGCAAAAACAAGACAGTAGCAAATACGGTTAATATTTTGGCGGTAATAGCTACCGTTATGGGGGTAGCAACAACTGTCGGCCTCTCGTTTATTCAGCTGAACGGAGGGTTATCATCCGTATTTAATATACCAAATCACATTGGCATACAGGTTGTTATAGCACTTGTCATGCTGGCGGCATATCTGACTTCCAGTGTAACGGGGCTCGATAAAGGAATTAAATGGCTAAGCAATATCAATTTGGGATTGGCTCTTTTAATTATGGTCATTGTATTTATCTTAGGCCCAACCGTATTTATTTTAAACACATTTGTACTCGGCATGGGTGATTATATTACCAGTTTTGTACAGTACAGCTTGCGTCTCTCCCCGTATACCGGCGGTGATTGGGTTTATGACTGGACCATATTCTACTGGGCATGGGCGATTGCCTGGTCCCCATTTGTAGGAGCATTTGTTGCACGCGTATCCAGAGGCAGAACCATTCGGGAATTTGTTGCTGGTGTCATGGTCGTACCCCCGGCAATTGCCTGTGTCTGGATAGCAGTATTTGGCGGTACAGCGATTTATAGTGATTTGAATAATGGAACGCAAATTGCCGAAGCTGTAGACGAAGATGTAACGGTAGCCCTGTTTGAAGCCTTGGGTGTTGTACCGTTTACGGATATTCTTTCTATTATATCCATTTTGCTTATTTTTACATTTATGGTAACCTCCGCTGACTCAGCTTCTTATATTCTGGGCAGTATGACATCAAAGGGAACCTTGAATCCTATGCTGATCACCAAAATTATCTGGGGTGTCCTTATCACAGCTATTGCCCTTGTATTATTATTCACTGGTGGACTTGAGGCATTGCAGACTGCATCATTAACAGCAGCATTGCCATTCACCGTTATTCTCCTGATTATGCTTGTTTCGATATTTAAAGGGGTAAAAGATAAAAAAGGTGAAAAGTAAACACATAAGAAAGCAGCTAAAAG
Organism: Virgibacillus oceani; assembly: GCF_041521345.1. Taxonomy (GTDB): domain Bacteria; phylum Bacillota; class Bacilli; order Bacillales; family Amphibacillaceae; genus Virgibacillus_N; species Virgibacillus_N oceani_A. The sequence goes on from NZ_JBGOHB010000025.1 coordinate 24,760, forward strand.
ATCATTCTTTTAGCTGCTTTTTATAATTTACAGAAGCTGGAAGACACTAATTCAACACGACCTAAACCAAGCTTTTACGATCCTTCATCACCCGTTTGAGAAACATCTTTATTGCAGGTGGGAAATTTTATTGTTACTTACCATTTTTATTTATTTTTGTAAAAATCAATAACAGCTATAGCCGATGCCACAACCTCATTCGGAAGATCCTTTGGCGAAATTACATTGATTTTATTTCCGAATCCTAATATAAACTCGATAGCCTCTTGCTTATCATTAAATCTTAAAGTAGCTGGGATCCATTTACCTGCATTCTGGTTTTCTGTTTTTATCGGGTCTTCGGAATATATAGTGGAATTACTATTTTAATTACTTGATAAAAATCACATCATAAATCGGATTATATAGTGGAATAATGGATTAATTAAACCATACTATAGTCAAAATCTTTTAAAAAAGAACTTGAAAAACATTTTAAATCGAATTACCTTATCTAAGAAAGGAGGATTAAAATATGAAAATAACTATTGAAGAATTACCTGAATCAAGGATTGCTTATTTCCGAAATGTTAGGGAGTATGGTGAAAAGCAAAACAAAGAATTAATGGAGAATTTTAAAATGTGGGCAAAATCGAATGGTGTATTTGATAATTCTACAATTTTAGGTATACCGCAAGATAATCCAGAGATTACTCCTAAAGAGGAATGTCGTTATGATGTTTGCGTTGTTATAAATAAAGATTTTAATGTGGAAAAACCAGCTCATGTTGGTGAATTTTCTGGTGGGAAATACGCTGTTTTCTTGCTTGACCATACAAAAGAGGCAGTCAGTGAATTTTGGGGCAATATTTTTTCTGAGATAGAAAGAAATAATTTATCAATAAGAGAACGACCAATTATAGAAAGATATACTTCACAAATGATTGATAATCATTTGTGTGAAATATTAGTTCCTATACAGTAACGAAGCAGGGACATTTCCCACCTTCTGTTTAAAGGATGAACAACATGACAGACCTACTATGTCTTGCAGATCTAACTGCAATTGAACCACCACAAGAAAATGACACCGATATGATGTTTAAAGTTGAAGCAGTCGAGCCACCTGAACGTTGTCCTGAATGTGGTTTTGACAAGTTGTACAAACACAGTTCAAGAAAGCAACTAATTATGGATTTGCCCATTCGTTTAAAGCGAGTGGGCTTACAATTGAACCGCAGACGATACAAGTGTCGTGAATGCGGATCTACCTTCTAGGAACGCCTAATATCCGTTGATGAAAAACGTAGTATGACCAAAAGGCTTTTAAAGTCCATTCAAGAGCAATCCATGTCTCAGACCTTTGTAGATAGTCGCAGAAAGCGTTGGTGTTGACGAGAAAACCGTTAGGAACGTCTTTAAGGATTATGTGACACTCAAAGAACGTGAATACCAGTTTGAGACTCCTAAATGGCTTGGGATAGACGAGATACATATTATTCGTAAACCTCGGCTTGTATTGACTAATGTTGAACGTATGACTATCTATGACATAAAGCCTAACCGTAACAAGGAAACAGTCATCCAACGTCTTTCAGAAATCAGTGACAGGACTAATATTGAGTACGTCACAATGGATATGTGGAAGCCCTACAAAGACGCAGTGAACACTATCCTTCCACACGCTAAAGTTGTCGTAGATAAGTTCCATGTAGTTAGAATGGCTAATCAAGCATTAGATAACGTCAGAAAGTCTTTGAAAGCCCAAATGAGCCAAAAAGAAAGACGTACCCTTATGCGTGAAAGGTTTATCCTTCTAAAGTGTAAACACGATCTAATAGACCTCTCATTGAAAGAAACCAGAACCTTTAATCAGTTTGTTGAATTGCATTATGAAGTTAAAAAGGAAACGTCTGACTAGCCAAAAAAATATGTAAGCAATAGCATTCTTTTCGGGGTAGTTTTTCTTTCCCCTTTCTCAACAATATATAGCCCTAATATGGATATACGCTAGTCTTTATTAGGGGCATTGTCCCTTTTGTGGAAAATAAAAGCATATACTTTCCAGTAGTTCAACGTCCGGAAAGTATATTTTGTAATATTCTATGCTGCTCGGCAGTATGGCCGACTGAGGATGACCATTGCTGTGAAAGAAACATTATTATTGCCACTCAATAACAACTGATTGCCCTATCTGGCCCAGGGGAAATCTGTCCCAAATATCTCTGCAAATTCCTTGGATTGCTTACGTCGTTCCTGGCGCTGCAGTGCTCGAGAGGATGCAAGCTTATTCAGTGCCTTTTCCTGCTCTGTTTCCGGATAAACCTCTGGAACGGCTGAAGGTTTACCGTCTTCTCCAATGGCAACAAATGTTAAGAAGGCAGTGGTACATACTTTCCGGTCTCCGGTTAGCAGATTTTCTGTCACTGCCTTAACAAATACCTCCATCGATGTCCGGTGTGTCCAAGTAACAAAAGCTTCCAGACAAATAGAATCCCCCTCTTTTACCGGTGCGAGAAAATCAACCGAATCTGTAGAAGCTGTTACTACAGGCTTTCTCGCATGTCTCACTGCAGCTATGGCTGCTACATCATCCACATAAGCCATCAGCCTGCCGCCAAACAACGTGCCGTGCGAATTTGTATCAGGGGGCAGGACATGGGATGTTTTTACTGCTAACGAATACGAGCAAGGCTTTTCATCCATCGGGGTTCATCCTTTCTTTTTGTTGTTTCATAGCACTTTCATAACCGTTTTTTGTGGGGTTTCATTCTTAACCTTTCCCTTTTGTTACTTGGATGATGCATATTTTTTCATGCTACAACACCGGTGAAATCAGCCTGGAAATAGACTCTTTAAATCGGATGCCAAGCGAACGGTTTTCGTATAATTTTTTCGACATTTGTGTAGATACTTCCATATCATCGAAAAAAGCCTGTTCCAGCTCCTGTGTAATTTCCCTGTCATACAAGAATGCGTTCACTTCAAAATTCAAGCGAAAGCTTCGCACATCAATATTTGCCGTACCGACAGAAGCGATTTTTCCGTCTACAATGATCGTCTTAGCGTGTAAAAAACCATTCTGGTAAATATAGGTTTCCGCTCCCGCGTTGAGCATATCACCAATATTACTTAATGTTGCCCAGTAAACAAATGGGTGGTCGGGTTTATTCGGGATCATGATTTTTACATCAATCCCGGATAAGATAGCAATACGCAAAACATCCCGCAAACTTTCATCAGGTATAAAATAAGGTGTCTGTATATAAATATATTCCTTCGCCGACATGATCATTTTAATATAGCCGTTTTTGATCTGTTCCCAATCCGAATCAGGCCCGCTGGAAACAATTTGAACACCGGCGTCTCCCCGGTTTTTGGCGTCGTAAAACCTGTCTTCGTATAAAATATCATTGCGCGAAGCCTGATTCCAATCAAGTATATACCTTGTCTGCATGTTCCTGACAGCATCTCCGTAAATACGCAGATGCGTATCCCGCCAATAGCCGAATTTCTTTTTCCTGCCAAGGTATTCGTCGCCGATATTAAAACCGCCTATATAGCCGATTTTTCCATCAATGATTGCCAATTTACGATGATTCCGGTAATTGATCTTAAAATTAAACGTTGGAATTTTAGGTGGAAAAAATGATTCTACCTGTACACCGGCATTTCGCAGGCGCTTTATGTATTTTCTGCCCAATCGGCGTGAACCCATGTCATCATAAAGCAAGCGCACTTCCACGCCTTCATTTGCCTTTTTAACGAGCACATCTGCAATCCGCCTTCCCAGGTTATCGTTGCGGATTATATAGTATAAAAGGTGGATGTGATCCACCGCTCTTTCCATATCCTGAATCAGGGCATCAAATTTTTTAGCACCATCTGTATAAATATCTATCTTATTATCCTGGGTATATATCGCATCATCATTCCTCAGATGCAAATAAACAAGATCCTCGTACTCTGCGATGGATTCATGCTTAAAATCAAAGTTTTTATCTTCCAGTGCCCGCAATTGTGACTGCACCGCTGTTTTTACCCCTAATCTACTTTTCGTATCCCATGTGAATATCCGCCGTTTGCTGATTGGCTTACCAAAAATCAGATAAATGAAAAATCCGGCAATCGGAATAAATAGCAATACCATCAGCCAGGCCCATGTGGCAGGAGCGTCTTTTCTTTCCAGAAATATAATCGAAATACCCAAGGCAATATTTAATATTAATATGATTCCCAATAGCAGTGTTAGTATGTCCATTTTCAACGTCCTCCACATATAAAAAAACCCGGTTTTCGCCAATAAAAGCCCCGATAGTATTTTACACCATTACGAAAGCCATACACAGGATTCGATGCGAAAATCCCCATTTGTTGTTTTGAAGTTAAAAAGTTTGCACCTTCTCATTCTCACCACATAGCCTGAGATTGATTTCCTGTGATTATTCACTAATGATAATATAGCATATTTTCCTTATTCACTGTTAATTATTGGGCGATTGTTTACATGTGCAGGCAGTCTATATTGATTATTCATCCGCATTTTTATCCATGGCTTTTTTCCTTAAATGATAAATGTAACTTATAGGGACAAAACCACAAATGAAAAATATCCCACCTATTAAAAGACCATTTAATATGCCAAATCCATCTGTTAAAGTGACTAAAACACCAACGATAAGGCAAATCGCTATCAATACAGACAGCGAAATAATTAATCCTTTTTTTGGTGATGTTTTCGTACGATGATTTTCCACGCTAATACTCATGGATAAATAAAGAGATACGATAACTGTGATCATAAATACAAACCATAAGGGATTATCAGTCATTCCATCCATACCTTTGGTGATAAGGTCGTACCCTAAAATCCCAAGGATTCCAAGTGTTTGAATACCATAAGCTATGCGTATATTTTGCAGGTTTTTCAATTTTAAACGTTCATCTTTAATTTTTTTCATCATTTTACCAATCTCCCTTCTCCAGCCAGAAAACTTCATCCAATGTTTTGTTTACTGCATAACAAATTTGCAGGCATAGTTTTAAAGTCGGATTATACTTCCCTTTTTCAATCAAACTGATCGTTTGACGGGTAACGCCTGTTTTTTCAGCTAGCTGTTGTTGTGTCAGATCTACTTGGACACGGGCAACCTTGAGCGTGTTTTTCACAATTACAACCACCTCTTGCTCTTTTTTCAATATATATATATTACATTATATAATATATACCTTACATATTTCAATATATATGTTACATCGGTTAAATCCTCACCTTAGATTTAAACATAACAAAAAGCATGGTCCATTCATCCGAGAATGAATTACCATGCTTTTTACTGATTGTGTTTTTTACTTTTAAATTTTATTTAGTGCCTGATCCAAATCCTTCCAGATGTCCTCCCAGGATTCCAGGCCGACTGATAACCGAATAAGCTGATCAGAGAGGCCCATATTTTCACGGGTTACTCTTGGCACGACCGCATGTGTCATTGTGGCCGGATGCTGAATCAGTGTTTCTGCATCACCAAGGCTTACAGCAATCTTTAAAAAGCCTAAGTTATTCAACAACTGCTGCGCTTCTTTCTTCGAGCCTTTTACATCAAAGGAAATCACTCCGCCGCCGCGTTTCATTTGTTTTTTTGCAATAACATGATCCGGGTTTGCTTCATCACACGGATAATACACACTTTCCACTTTTGGATGGTTACGCAGTTTTTCTACGATGATTTCTGCATTATCACAGTGCCGGTCAAGCCGGATTGGCAATGTTTTCAATCCCCGGAGCAACAGCCAGGCATCAAACGGGGACATAATCCCGCCTATATCCTTCTGTGTTGTCATGGCCACTTTATCAAGGAAGTCCTTTTTTCCGACAACAAGCCCTGCAACCACATCGCCGTGACCGCCAATATATTTCGTGGCACTGTGTATCACGACGTCACAGCCCAGTTCGATAGGACGCTGCAGATAAGGTGATGCAAATGTGTTGTCCACGACTACAGGAATATCGTATTCCTTTGCCACCTCGGCGACCAACTCTAAATCAATTAATTTCATTGTTGGATTGATTGGCGTTTCCACGTAAATACAGGCAGTTTCCGGTTTAATTTGGGAGCGTACCTCTTCTTTTGTTTTCATCATGGAAAAATCATGCATAATATTATATTTTTCTTCCATTAGTGTAAGCAAGCCAAATGTACAGCCATATAATCCGGAGGAGCATAAAATATGGTCATTTGCTTTGGTCAGGGCAACCAAGATAGCTGAAACAGCAGCCATACCTGATGCAAAAGCAAGTCCCCTTTCTCCATTCTCAAGCGCGGCAATTCGTTCTTCCAGCACTTTTACGGTCGGATTGCCAAGCCGGGAATACATGTACCCTGCTTCTTCACCGGCAAACCGTGCCTCTCCCTGTTCCGCTGTGTCAAAGGTGAAAGTGGATGTTTGAAATAACGGTGTTGCCAAGCTTCCAAGCATATCTTTTGAATCGTAGCCTTCGTGAATTACGTTCGTTTCAAAATGAGCAGATTTTTTAGTCATACGGATCCCCCTCTGTAATAATCTGTGAAATCATGCCTACTATTATCTTATTCTATTAGTGCAATCTTTGAAAGCGTTTTCCTGCATTTCCTAGATATATAGCTTTTTATCTCTCTTATGCATCATTTTAGAATTTCCTTCTACATATTGCTGTTGTGGTTTCTACAGCATTAGTAGGATTGATATCAATTGCTTACAAATTATAAATTAACTCTTAATTAATTTTACTATTTGTTAAATCATTTATATATTGCATCATTCTATTTAATTGAATATTGTATTTATCTATTACAGATTTGAAACACTTTACAAATAGTACAAATAGAAAGTATCCAATAACGGCTCCAATTGTATTATTAATTAAATCATTAACATTGACAGTTCTTTGTGAGATTTGCGTAATCACCATATTTGTGAATTGGAGCAGTTCTAAGGAAAAACTAAATAAAATGCCGAACAATATTATCCTTTTTAAATTCACTCTAATTAAAAAGCCTGATCCGAAACCGAATGGTATTGTCATTACAATATTTGCAAGGCCGGCGGGTGAGATTAATTCCGACAGTTGGGGGATGTATATAATATTGTTTTGGAAAATTTCACTATATGACAACCTTAGTCCCTCTGGGGTTTGTATGTAAATTGGAAATTGTGTATAGCTGAGCGTAAATAAGATATAAACATAAAAAATGGAGAAAAAAACAAGATACATATAACTTTTATTTTTTTTTTATTTAAAAATAATATAATTGCTGCACCAATAATAATTAAAAAAACCCATAGTGGCAAATAGCTCGGTGTAATAACCATACTTCTCATCACCTCAAAAAAAGATATAGAGCCACTAGAAAAATTAAGTGACTCTATTAATAATGATTATTTGTTCACTTAATCTTACTAACTTGTGGATAACGTAAGCGCTTTATTTTACATCAATAAACAATAATCTATTAATCGTATATTTATGTTATTGATCAATCTATCCATTCCAATCTCAATATCTTTTTAAGCACTTCCAACTCTTGTAAGTTACCTTGTTGATAACTTAATCACTTTATTGGTCATAAAAAATTTAGCAAAGCCCCCCATAATGTATTCTCTTATATTGCCAATAAAATCCTCATGCCTATTCAGTCATTGATTGAACATTTGGTTATTGAACTTTACTTAAATAATATGTTGTTCTCCCTGCAAATAAACTAAACTTATTTCATCTATTCTATCACGAATATCCTGTCTCTCCCCTATTTGCTGCAGCTTATTATCAGCCCTTTTCAACGCACATCTTGCTTGCTCTCTTTCCCCCATTTTAAACTGAATTTCAGATAATGAACACAAGCCTTCAATTACATGCAAATCCTGTTTCTTTTCTTTAAAGATTTGAATTGCTGTTAATACGTAATGTCCTGCTTTATCATAATAACCCAAATATTCATGGGAAATTCCCAACATATGATGGACTCTTCCTTTCATGTATTCTGAAGAATTAGACTCAAGATAATATAGAAGTTCGTAAGCTATATCAAGCGTGCGGTCATGATTTTTCTTGTTGGCATATGTTAAAGCTAAGTTGTATCCGACGCGAACAAATAAACTTCTATCTGCAATAAGAGGGATATGCTTAATGGTATGAAAAGCATTATGAAAATGCTTAAAGGCTTTATTTTCCCGGTCTTGATCTAAAAAAATCATACCGAGCGAATTTGCTATACCAATGTCGGTTTCTGTGATCAAATTATCCGGGATAATATCTAATAGGTGCTGTTTGGCCTTGGGGATATTACCTTCTACTTTAAGGATCAGAATTGCTTTATGCCACACAAGATATTTCTCAATATCTGTGTTCATATAATGAGAATCTTTTTCTGTTTCTATCCCAGCCTCTTGAATAAGACTTTCCAGAGCAACATATTCCTTCTTGTAAACAAATTCACGGCACAGTTGCTTTACACGATTTACATATTTTATATGATTGCTTGACAATGGTTGAAAAATATAATGCGCTGGAATATTTAACCGGGAGCAGAGTCTATAAACGAGTTCAATCCCTGCACCTTGTCCATGTTTTTCAATTCTAAGAAGGGTGCGTTTATCGCAAATACCCTCAGCAAGTTCTTCACGTGTCATTCCCCGTAAACCACGATAATATAAAATATTCTCTCCAATTCTTTCAGGAATATTATCAAACATTAAATCCCCCTTTTAGAAATATTCACATTTTGAAATAAAAGTGACATAAGTGACACTCGAAGTTCAAATTTTCTACCTTTAAAATAAAACTAGTCACCTAGATTAATTATACATGTAATCATTATAAGATTGAAGGGAGAAAGGAGTGTTGAATTTATTGAAAAGATCTATTGTTGTTTTCGGAGCATGTATTATTCTGATTGGCGCTGCTTTTAATACTACCTACATGATTAGTGAAACGGACGAAGGTAAAATGTATGAAATTTACAATGAAGTAGATCCAGATGATGGGAAGCATATCGGAGGGGAGCATTAGTACAAATGGATCAACTGCAATTCATGTTTCATCCTCCGTACAGCCCGTAACTGAATTCAATAGAAGTTTTATGGGCTGGTTGAAAAAATCGATAATCTATAACGTGTTTTATAGTTCTGTTGAACTAATCAGTGAAGCTTTTCAATCTTTCATCACAGTGGTCAATAAGTCAAGAGGAAGTCAGGAGACTACTTTACAGTAAATTGTAAATTATTTGTCAAATATATAATGCAAGGAGGAATTCAGATGAAGAAAATAGTTGGTTTGTTAGTAGTATTATTAAGTTTATTTATATTCTCTGTCAGTATAAGCGCTGCAGAAAAAGAGTCAAACAATGATAACGATGTTTATATTAATGAGTATGAAGCTCTAAAACAGTTATCTAAAAATAGTTCAAGCCAATTAATGAACATGGGATATAGCAAAGATGAAATTAAAGTTATTCAGAATTTAGAAGAAGAATATGCTAATCACTTAAAGTCTTATAGCAAACTTAGTGATAATGAATTAGATAACCTAGGTTATTCAGAGGGCCAAATTGATTTGCTAAGAACCTATAAGGGAACAGAAGAAGAAACTATTAGACTAGCAGCAACTTTAAATCTTAGACTCAATGCACATTATGTGACTCATAACAGTTCTACAAATAGAACTAATGCAAGGTTGGGATTTACTTGGACCTGGAGTGGGGTTCCAGTATTTAAAACGACTGATATAATTGGAGTTTCTTGGAATGACTGGTCTGTTACTGGTAGTCGTGCGTCTGTAACATATGTGCCTCAAACTGGAGCACCAGGAACTCGGTATGGAACCGGGACTATATTATCAAATAGTGGACCAAATTCTGCTGGTAGAGGTGTAAGAATTTCTATGACACAAGATGATAACTATTGGTGGGCTCGTTCAGGAAGTGGCCATTTTGATTTAAGAGGTAATAGCGCTAATAGAAAGGACTTATCAGCCTATGCAGCTTATGGGCACACTACTCTCAGCATTAGTCCTGGATTTTCCATACCAGGTTATGGATCAATAAACTTTAACTGGGGAATGCAAACTGTAGCACAAGCGTGGGAAGATGCGCGTGTGTCAAATTAACCCTAATTAAAATAATATATTGTTTAACTGACCCTTAAAATTAGTTTATACCTAGTTTTAAGAGGATTTTTCTGGTAGAATAATTTAAAATTATATTTGTTTAACTGCAAATATTCATATTATTCAATGGGAATTTTGAGTATTTATTTAAAATAGAAAGGAGTTAAAAACTTGAAAGCGATACTTATAACAGTAATTTGTAGTTATGTATTTATATTTATTATAGGTGGCAACGTTGGTTTCTTATTCCCAGGGGTTGATAATAACCCTAGTACAAGTTATTTTGGTCCAGTATATATGGGGTTTATTTTTTTAAGTGTATTAATTGTAGCTTGCACATTATATATAGTTGATTGTATTAAAAAGTTAAATAAAAATAAAGATTAGCAATAAAATTTATAAGTTGTGTACTCTAATATTTTTCGTTTAATATGATACGCCACAATGAGTGGATGAATTTTAAATTGCGTCAAAATGATTCTACAGCACAACCACCTAAAACAATCATACTATTAAAATAGTTACGAAACAATTACACTTTCATTATAGGTTTAAATAATTATAAAGGAAGATTTAAGGGGGACAATATGATTTGGTAAAGATAAGGAATAATTTTATTTCACGGCTATCATTAACACGCTAATTAGACGCTTATTAAGAAGAGCACTCAAAGTAGAGAAAGTAAGAAAAATGCCTTTTTCATATAATCATATAAATGGATTACACCGAAAAGTTGATTGGGGATTAAGAAGTATCTCTATGATTATCCTTTTATTTTTCCTTGGGTACATAATAAGTAATTCTAATATTTCAATTTACTTAATTGTTATTGTAGTAGTCCTTTTAACCGTTTGTGATTACATCGTTAGAGCATTTTTTGAGTGGAAATACTCAGAAGAACCAAAGCAATCTATTTTAACAATAACTGGACGCTTTTGGTAGTAATTGCTACTGTAATAGTTGTAATTATAACTTACTTGGTCTAACTTTATAATTTACTCTTTTGAGATGTCTTGGTTATATGTATATAAGCACAAGAGTTCATAATACGGAGGTAAGAAATGTTTGAAGAACAGCTTCAAATCACGGTAGACCCGTGGGCAAATTGGGTGTATGCTGAAAACGGTTTGAATGGAGCATTACTTGTACTGTTTGTAGCTCTTTTACAGCAAGGGATTATTTGGTGGGTACATAAAACAAAAGAATCAAAAGTAGAAAACATAACTGGATTCTATTTTAAGTCTATGGTCAATAATGAACATAGAACCGGTGCATTGATAAAAGTTATTGGAGTCTCTGCACTTATTTACTTATTTTATTTGCTTAGTTTTGTATTTACATCAGAAATTATGCTGCCACTTTATATTGTATCTCATGTGCTAATTACTTTAACCATATTTAATGAAACAATTGCCATCATTATAGCTGCTTTTCTGTTTTCGAATAAAAATGATACCGGTCGATCACTTCACTTGAAAGTTTATAAAGTGATGACGTTATTGGGTATTATTTATTTTGCTGGTTACTTTTTCGTTTACAGCAATTTTATCATTCTGGCAAGTGCGTGGATATCATTGTTACTAGGCGTTCTTTCTTATTTAGAATTAAAAATACGAAAGAAGGTAATTTTTAGATGAAATATCTTAGCCTGATTGGCAGTTAATACAGAAATCACAAATGAAATCAACAATATTTCATTACTTAATAATTCCTATTCTAACCTATGAAGGGATCTTAAATAATGGGGGAAAGTCAACAATGGGTTGTAAGCTAAATTACGATCCATTCTTTGCCTTTTAAAAAGGAGGCTCCAAATGAATAAAGTCAGTTACTTTATGATCGCAATTCCTTTTTATACAACCTTAACCAGCATTATTTTCTTTTTCATTAATTACTTTTTCACCTTTGAAAACCAGTTTTACCGGTTATCAACAATTGTTACTGTCCTTTTAATTAATCTATTTATCACCAAAATTACGTTTGATAACATATTGCCTTCTGTAAGAAGATAATAATGGAGATTTATATGAAGAATGAAATCTTACGCAAAATTAATCTTTAGTTCACATCTTCTTTTTATTTATTACAGCAGTATGGACTGAAAAAAGACTAACAGGAGTGATAAAAATGAAACTAAAGTTTAGACCTTTTATTCATGTGGTTTCATTTATAATTATTTTTGCGACTTTATTCCTTATAGCGAGCAGCATAGCGGACCTATTTTTCTATAATAGAGCCCTCTCTTTCTTTGTAGGCGTAATTTCACTCCTGTTAGCATTTATATTTTCATTGGTACTTAGCAGAATCTTCACTGATTGGTTAGAAGACTTGGCTAAAAGAAAATAATTATTTTTATGCTGATCCACTGAAAAACAAACATGGCACTGACAGTAGTTTTCAATTACTCGCCCAACTCTTTTCAAAATAATCCTTGACAACGGCAATGCTTCACCCATATAATAGTCAGTAATTTAAAAAGTAAATCTCTTATCAAGAGTGGTGGAGGGAATAGGCCCTGTGAAGCCCGGCAACCTGAAGACAAGTGACACTTGCTTTTCTGGTGCTAAATCCTACAGATCAAGTCCGATCTGGAAGATAAGAGGAGGACCGGTTACATAACGCCCTCTTCTTAGGAAGAGGGCTTTTTCATTGTACTCCTCTTCCTCCAGATAGCATCAATAGTTGAGGATAACTTAAAAAAACAAACTCAAGGAGGAATTTATCATGTCTCATTTTCATTACCAAAAACCAGAAACAGTATTACTTCACGGTGGCCAGGAGGTTGATCCTGCCACAGGTTCACGTGCTGTGCCAATCTATCAAACGACATCCTATGTTTTCCGTGACACGGAGCATGCCCAAAATTTATTTGGACTCGCGGAGCCGGGAAATATTTACAGCCGCATTATGAATCCTACTGTTGGTGCTTTTGAAGAGCGGGTGGCTCAGCTGGAAGACGGGGTTGCTGCAGTGGCCACTGCTTCCGGGATGGCTGCGATCACTTATGCCATTTTAAATGTAGCTTCCAGCGGAGATGAAATCATTGCAGACAGCAATCTGTACGGGGGAACCTATAACCTGTTCGTTCATACATTGCCACGTTATGGCATCAACGTAAAATTGGTTGATGGCACAAATATAGAAGAAATTGAATCGGCAATCACCGACAAAACGAAAGCTATTTTTGGCGAAATCATTACAAACCCGAGCCTTTACATTTTTGATGTGGAAAATGTAGCTGAAGTAGCGCACGAACACGGCATTCCGTTAATCATTGACAACACTTTTGCCCCGCTTTCCAAACCATTTCATTGGGGGGCGGATATTATCGTCCACTCCGCAACGAAATGGATTGGCGGCCATGGTACTTCTATTGGTGGTGTTGTCATTGATGGCGGCAAATTTCAATGGGACAATGGGAAATTCCCCGGCTTTACCGAACCGGATGAAAGCTATAATGGACTACGGTTTGCTGATGTAGGGGCTGCAGCTTTTGCTACCAAATTGCGGGTACAGCTACTAAGAGATACCGGTGCTTCTTTAAGTCCGCAAAATGCATTTCAATTTTTACAAGGGCTGGAAACATTGCATTTACGGATTGAACGTCACAATGAGAATGCACTGGAAACAGCAAAATATTTAGAGAAACATCCTGCTGTTGCATGGGTGAATTATCCCGGCCTGAAAGAGCATCCATCCCATGACCTGGCGAAGAAGTACTTGCGTGGTGGATTTGGCTCCATCATTACGTTTGGCATTAAGGGCGGCAGAGAAGCAGGAAGAAAATTAATTGACAATATTGAGCTATGGTCCCATGTCGCCAACGTGGGAGATGCGAAATCACTGATTATCCATCCTGCTTCCACGACGCATCAGCAGTTAAATGAGGAACAGCTCGCTTCCACCGGTGTAACAGAGGAACTTGTACGGCTTTCTGTTGGACTGGAATCGGCACAGGACATTCTCTTCACACTGGATCAGGGCATTGCCAAGGCAACCGGTGAAGAAGCGGTATTCGAGGTATCAGAAGAAGATGCTTCTAACTGGTTATTCTCATCTCCATTCGATCGAAGTGAAGGTGCTCCAAGGCAAAAAGTAATTGCCCTTGCAGAGGCAAACAAAGCCGGGGACACTGCAGCAAAACTGCAATCATTCGGGTTTAAGCTCGTATCTATCGGAGAATCTGCTGATGATTCCTATTCAAACATAGTAGAGGAGCCTCAGGTTGATGCGGTTTGGATCAATGGAACAGAGCTGCCAGCAGGCACCATCGAGCAATTTATTAATAAACAGGGAAAAGTACTGCTCGTGGAACAGCCTGAAGGAAATGAGGAAACAATAGATCACGCACGGGCTGCGGGGATTACAGTAATTACAGGGAAAAACCCTTTTGACGAAGTTGCACGTTTACGCAGCGGACAGTAAACGTAGTAGCTGCTAACAAATAAAGCTATTAATGGAGGAGGCATACACCAGTCTGTAACAGTGTATGCCTTCTTCTTATTTTTCTCGTTACATGCTGACATAAAAATTAATGCTCTACCGTTATTCTCCCGTTATTTGTTCTCAGTCTAATTTCATGATCTCCATCTCCGATCATCGTATCCCAGTCTGAATTACCGAAAACCGTGATCCTTCCATTATCTGTCCGGGCATCAATGACCGCATTTGTCGGTTCACTTTCTGTCTGAACTGTAATCCTGCCATTATCTGTTTCCAGATTCAAATCACGATCCAAATCTCCAACAGCAAGTGAAATGGCTCCATTATTTGATCTACTTTCAATATCTCCTTCTACATGATGCAATTCAATTTTACCGTTGGCCGTGCTTACATTTGTTGTTTCAGCCAATATCCTATCTAATCCGACGCTCCCATTATCGTTTTCTACCCGTATTTCTTTCACGGACAGATCTTCTGCCCGAAATGCTCCATTATTCATATCTGCGGTGAGAATTTGATAACTTTTCTCAGGCAGATATATATTCAGCCCTGGTGAAGCTGAAAAGAGATCCATTCGAAAAAATCTCCATTTCTCTTCAACTTGGATTGCTAAGGTATCCCCTTCTGTTTCGACCGAAAAGTTTGGTTCATCCCTTGCCGTTACCACCCCTTCCAAACTGACTGTGGCCTGTGCTGCATCCGTCGGGAAAATATTTACGCTGCCATTATCTATTTGAATATCAATTCTTTCTATATTTGCTGCATCAACTTCTCTTTCCTCAGTAAGCGTCATTTCTTCATTCAGGCTGAAAGTTAAAATAGCTCCTATAACGCCAACAACGATTAACAATAATGCAATCAAGGAAACCTTTTTTACATTAAGCATCCTTCATCCCTCCTTTGACAAGCCTGGTATTAAAGTGTAAATACCGTACAAACCCTTTCGAAAACACCCGGGTTACATACAGCATGCCGATCAAGAGAATTAACCCCACCCCTAATAGGGCGATGGAGGTAAATACATCAAACCATAAAAACAATCCAGGTGAAGTAAGTGCTTGAATGAGTACGAGCGGCAGGGCAGTTATAAATGCAAAAGCTGTGATCCAGCCGGCAAAAATTATCCCGAGCAGTGCAATAAATGGTCCAAGTACAAAGACTAAATTAAAAAATCCCAAACCAACTGTTGCCCAGACTGCCCGGAATATATTTCCTGCTGAAGAAACATGGTCAACTTGTTCAAGATAATAAGCAGCCTTCATCTCCTTGGCAATCTGCTGGGGAGAGCCAAGTGCTTCCGAAATTTCCTCCTCTGTCTTTCCGCCTTCCTTTCCAATCGAAAAATGTTCCTCAAAATCCATGATAATATCTTCTCTTTCTGATTCAGGCAGCTTATGCAATCCTGATTTAAGCTCTGCTAAAAATTGTTTTTCATTCATCAAGCGCACCCTCCTTAATCACTTCATTTACGCCGGCGGAAAATGTAATCCACTCACTCCGCAGCTGCATTAAATAATCCCTTCCCTTGTCCGTAAGACTGTAATATTTCCGGGAAGGGCCTTCCTTGGATTCCTGCAAATAGGTCGTAAAATATCCTTCCTTTGCCAGCCGTCTTAATAATGGGTATACGGAGCCTTCCGATACGGCAATTCTCTCGGAAATTTTTTGTACAAGCTCATAGCCGTACCGGTCTTGTTTATCCAAAAGCACCAGCACACATAGTTCCAGAACACCTTTTTTAAATTGTATATTCATGTGTCCTTGCTCCTTTACTTTTTCACTACTATACATTGTACAGTACTGTAATTATTATTATACATAAACTACTGTATTATGCAAGGTACTACATAAAATTAATTACGATTTTTTATAAATCAAAGGACTAACCCTGTTACAGGTTTACTTTTCAATATTGTTGGAAAAATTATAAATGGTACACTTTATGGTAACGGCTGTTGATCTCTTTACAAAAAAAATTACGTTGCGCATTGTGCCCCAGATTGTGGAAACCCTTTAGAAAATACTTTCTTAAATCAACTATACATGAGACAATGAAGGGTATGAACATATACTATTTATCAACAGCCAGGTGTGATTGACGTGAAGAAAAAGTTATATATTACTGCTGTTATTGCATGCTTATTAATTGGTACATCCATTTTATTTTTTATAAACGAGCCAAGGATCGATTTTGAGAACATAACGCTTGAAGAAGATGAGGAAGAAATCATGCAAGAGAATGGTGAAAAACATCAGGCAGAACCAGTGGATGGAGAAGGTCAGCCTGAGGAAGAAGAAAACGAAGGAGAAAATACACAGGATCAGTTACAGGGTGCTTTGTCTGAAGCAGTGAATGCAACGGTTGATTTCTTATCCAGCAGAAGATTAAACATCCTTGCCATAGGTGACTCCTTAACGCAAGGGGTTGGTGACAGCCGGGAACAAGGTGGCTATGTAGGCCTTTTAGAGCGTTCCATTAATGCGGAGGAGGAGCTGGTTACCTTTGAAAACTTAGGTGTACGGGGGAACCGCAGTGATCAGCTTTTGGCAAGACTGGAAGATCCGGAAGTAGAAGAGGCTATAGGGCAGGCGGATATTATACTCGTAACGATTGGTGCCAATGATGTAATGAGCGTGCTCAGAGAAAATATAACAAATTTGCAGATACAGGATTTCATCCATGAAAATGGGCTTTATGAAGAAAGACTTTATGAGATCTTTTCAAGAATGGAAGAAATCAATCCCCGTTCAAATATATTTTTACTCGGCTTTTTTAATCCGTTTGACAAATACTTTCAAGATATTTCCGAACTAAACATGATTGTAAATGAGTGGAATGAAACCGGAGAAACAGTTTCCGATGATTTTGATTCGATGACGTTTATACCCATTGAAGATTTATTTGAGGATCATGATGAGGAATTATTCGCAGCGGATAATTTTCATCCAAATGATGAAGGCTACCGTAGAATAGCACAGCGTGTTTTGGATTATTTGACAGATGAAGAAGGATGATAACAATGGCGAACAGGTCAGATAAAAGAATGAAGAGAAATAAATGGAAGCGGTCCTTCTTTATCTTGCTGGGATTTAATAGCCTGCTGCTTCTTGTCGTTGCCGGATTAATTTTTTGGCCAGTGTCCGAGACGGATTATTCCACGATACAAAGTGAAATTCCGTATGAAAGCTCGGAGTTTGTCGTAAGAACGACAAAGGATAATTTAAATGATCTGGTGAACGCTTATATAGAGCAAGTCTCGGCCGGAAGCAATCATAGTTATCATATAAACTTGGATGAGGATGTACATTTGATGGGAGAACTGCCCGTATTTTCCTCTACCGTCCCTCTATCCGTTCATTTTGAACCCATTGTCCAGGAAAATGGGGATTTAATTTTACAGCAGCGTTCGATCTCCGTCGGCTTATTAGAACTGCCCAACCAGCGTATTATGGAATATATGAAACGCCATTTGCCGATGCCGGAATGGGTAAGTATTAATCCGAATGAAGAAGAGATTTACGTTGCAGTAACTGATATGGATATCCGCAGTAACTTTGTCGTAGGTGTAGAGCATATTGATCTAGAAGGGAATAATCTGGCTTTTAAAATCAATGTGCCATACCGAACACTTGGGATCGACCTGGAAGGATTTGAGACCGGACAATGATAGATGTCCGGTTTTTCTTGAAACAGTGATAATTCCCCTATACTATTTTATTCATACACTTCCATCATTTTCCCAATCTTGTCCTTCATTGTTTCAACCAGGTGCTCCGGCTCCAGCACTTTTGCCTTGTGTCCCCATGTCAAAATCCAATTAATTAATCCATCCGATAATTTGGCTTTGGTGGACAGGATAAAATGCTCCTCTCCTTCTGCTTTAATATCCGCATCGCGTCCAAATCTATCCAAGACGACGTTCACGAGATCATTATGAAAGCGGACCTTGATCCGGATTTCTTCGCCGGCAAACATATGAAAGCTTTGATTGACATAACTTTGCAGATTGAAATCTTCTTTTTTAAATTTTTTATCATAAATACTTATATTCCGCATACGGTCAAGCCGGTAATGCCTTACTTCATCCGTTCTGCGGAAACGGCCAATCAAATAATAGTAATCATTTTGCCAAATCAATGCATAGGGGTCAACAAAATAAATTTCCCCATCACGATTGTACTCAAAATCCTTGTCTATATTGAACTTTCCGTATTGATAGGCCAATACTTTTTGATCCGAGATAGCCCGGTGAACAAAGTCAATATTCAGCTTCACCTGCTCATAATCCATATTTGCCGACTGACTGAACAGAATTGGCTCAGGCAATGTCTTGGCAATTTGCCTGCTAGTTAATTGTTTTACCTTTTTTATCAGCTTCTTTTTTTCATTGGTGGTGACAAATCGAGCAGACAAAATGGCATCAATAATCAAGCGGAGCTGGTACGTTTCAAACAGCCTGGACTGATGACTGTAAAGAATCTTTCCATATTTTCCGTCATTCCGCATGATTTCAAAATCAATTTTATCCAAAATTTCCAGATCGCGTTTAATTGTCCGGTGATCAATCGGCTTGTCCGGAATGAATTGACGCAGTTTTTCAGCTATTTCGTTGATTCCCAGTTCATGCTGTTCATCGGTTTCTTCAAATAATAATTCCCTCAATTTTAATAATCGGTAGTTACTGCCTTTTTCCATGTTCAGCTCACTCCCCTGATATTCAGCCGTTATATGTATGTATATTTAACATGTAAAAGATTTGAGGCTGGAAAAAATAGGAACATCCAGCCATTTTTTCAGAAAACCGGCAATTTTACCTGGTAACCATTATTTCGTTTTTTCCAAAAGCATGATTGTCTTTGTAATCCTTGAGATCCGCTTTATCTTCTTTCTGGAGCAATGTATTTGTATAGCCGGAAAGCTTTCCTTTATATAATAGCTTTAGCTGTTTATGTGAGCGTATATCAGCCGGTGTAACAAAACAGGCCGGTTTGGAAAACTTAAATATCTCTGTGTCTTCTGTTACCGTTGCTACAAACTGTGAACAAAAAAAGGCACATTTCCGGTTAATTTCAATTTGCAGCAAGATACCAAACAGGCCAATAAAATTATATTTATAATGATTGCTTTCGGCTTGAATTTCCTTTATCTTACGAAAAATAGTCTCACACTCTTCTGCTGATACGCTACAACTGTAAATTTCACAAACAGCATTTTTCAGGAAATCACAATTTATATTTTCTTTCACAAATCCGCCGATAAAAGGATTTTTTTCATTTTTTCTGCCAAAACTGTAAACTTCCTGCAATGCTTCATCAAAACCGACGGAAACATGATTGTATGAATGCCCGGTAATTTGATTAATTACTTTTGCCAGCAAACTCCCCGTATCTGTAAAAAGAAAATAAATTTCTTTTTCCTTCACTACCTTTCTCTCCCTCCCCATTTAATTTCCCCTTATGTTCTACTATATTAGAAAACTTGTCATTCGCCAAGGATTTTCGGTGCATGCCTTAGTTGTATTTATGCAGACAAGGGAAGCTTGCAATTTCTTATCTGCCAAAAAAGCGCAAATATACAAGTTAAATTTTACGCTTTTTCCGTTGATATTGACGAAACCCAATAAATGCCGTAAGCTAGCGTTGGTACAATTTTTTAATGGAGGCTTACTAACGGATGATCAATGTAACGAATGTTAGTTTACGATATGGTGATAAAAAGTTATTTGAAGATGTTAATCTGAAATTCACACCCGGCAACTGCTATGGTTTGATCGGTGCCAATGGTGCCGGTAAATCCACCTTTCTTAAAGTGCTGTCCGGTGAGGTTGAGCCGCAAACGGGATCGGTATCCCTTTCCAGCGGTGAACGAATTGCCGTCTTGAAACAGGACCATTTTGCCTATGAAGCATCTCAAGTCCTGGAAACAGTGCTAATGGGCCACGAAAAATTATATGCTGTCAAGCAGGAAAAAGACGCCATTTACATGAAAGGTGATTTTTCCGAAGAAGATGGCATGCGGGCTGCAGAACTCGAAGGCGAATTTGCCGAAATGAATGGCTGGGAAGCTGAGTCGGATGCTGCGATTCTTTTAAAAGGGCTTGGTATTCCTGAATCTCGTCATGATTTGCAAATGGCTGACTTATCTAACGATGAAAAAGTAAAGGTCCTCCTTGCCCAGTCGTTATTCGGGAATCCGGATATTTTACTTTTGGATGAGCCGACAAACGGCCTGGATATCCATGCTATTCAATGGTTGGAAGAGTTTCTGATTAACTTTGAAAACACAGTTATTGTTGTTTCTCATGATAGACACTTTTTAAATAAAGTATGCACACACATCGCGGATGTTGACTTTGGAAAAATTGAAATTTATATTGGCAACTATGATTTCTGGTATGAATCCAGTCAGCTGGCTTCAAAAATGGCACAGCAGGAAAATAAGAAAAAGGAAGAGAAAATTAAAGAACTGCAGACGTTCATCGCCAGGTTTAGTGCTAATGCGTCCAAATCAAAACAGGCAACATCCCGGAAGAAAATGCTGGATAATATTTCGCTTGATGATATTAAACCATCATCGCGGAAATATCCGTACATTGCTTTTCAGCCCGAACGTGAAATTGGCAATGATCTGCTTCGTGTAGAGGGACTGACCAAGACAATCGGCGGCAAAAAAGTATTGGATAATATTAGTTTTACAATGAATAAGGATGACAAAATTGCTCTCTTAGGAAAAGACGATATAGTCAAAACGACATTGTTCAAAATTTTGATGGGCGAGATGGAGCCGGATGCCGGCACATATAAATGGGGCGTTACGACATCCCAGTCCTATTTTCCAAAGGATAATGCGGCTTATTTCGAAAATAATGATATGCCGCTTGTAGACTGGCTGCGTCAATATTCGCCGGACGATGAAACGGAAACATTCCTGCGCGGTTTCCTGGGAAGAATGCTGTTTTCCGGGGAAGAAGCATTGAAGAAAGCTCGTGTCCTGTCAGGTGGAGAAAAGGTGCGCTGCATGCTGTCGAAAATGATGCTCTCCAATGCCAATGTGCTGTTATTGGATGAGCCGACAAACCACCTGGATCTCGAATCGATTCAGTCATTGAATAATGGGCTGATCAAATTTAAAGGTTCGATTCTGTTTACGTCACATGACCATCAATTTGTGGAAACAATCGCGAACAGACTGATCGAAATCACACCGAATGGCATCATCGACAAAGAAATGAGCTACAATGAATATGTAGCAGATGAAAAACTGCAGAAACAAGTGGATGAAATGTATGCGAGTTAAAAGAAGAGCGCTCTGTTAAGGGCGCTTTTTTGCTGGGTGGAAAAATTTATCATGTGTTTTCTGATCATGCGTGCACCGCTCCATTTTTCCAACTCAACTATGATCTCCTTTACCTTCGTTTCCGATAATCCTGTACGATTCTTTTATGCACATGATTTATAACGGAGCCCTGCTTTGGTATAATAAGTGTATAACGTAATGGAAGTATGTAATATGTCCATTCCCGAAAAAATCATAAAAGAATTTGACATGTTGAGTGAACAATAAAGGCAAAAGGTACTCGATAAAATCAAGGCAAAATATATGGCTACGGATGTTATATTATTGGCGAAAATAACTCCTGGTGGGATAACGGGGAGATTGACATATACAATGAGCAGTAAAATGAAGCAAGGTGATGTTGGGTTGGCAGATGTTCTTTTTAAAGGAACACGTCAAACTAAGCAGCGCCCTGTTATTATTGTTGGATATGAGTTCGTTCTGGATGTAGATGCCATTATTGCACTAATTACCAGCCAGGAACCAAGAATTCAATTTGACATTGTATTGAAGTATTAGAAAGAAGTCGGATTGTTAAATATGTGTAAAAAGCTATATTAACAATGCAGTTATTAATTCTGCGAACGGGCCATTTAACGGAATAAAGATTTTGTGGTGTTTCAAACCTGACATAGGGAATAGTACAACAGTTAGACAACGTATATTCACTTTAGGGGGTGCGATAGTGAATCTCAAATTGTTTTTGATAATTGTTTTCTTTGTTTTATTTCCAATTATCCTAATTTTACTTATTAATGTTTCAAATCTGAGTAGCATTACCTGGGGTTCCTTTATTACAGCCTCTATAATCATGGCAATTACTCCTGGGGCAAATCAAATATTATCGTTAAGAAATGGATACAATCCAGGCATAAAAGTGACAATAAGTGCTGTGAGTGGTCGGTTCAGTGCTTTCCTGTTAATGGTTGTTACTGTAGCTTTAGGTTTAGGAACCCTTTTAACAGCATCATCAGTCTTTTTTCAGATTGTAAAATGGATCGGTGTCGTGTATTTAATTGTATTAGGTATACAAATGCTTCGTCAAAGTGCAGCAACAAAAAAAGGAGAGGATATTCACTCAGTAAAAAAAGCGATTAAACAAGAATTTATTGTAGCAATGTCTAATCCTAAGGCTTATATATTATTTGCATTATTTTTACCCCAGTTTATTAGTGTTCAAGCTGGCAATATTCCTATACTAATCTTCATCACAGGTATTTCTTATATCTTGATTGAATTTGTTTGTGCCTGGATATATGCATTTGCTGGTTGGTTACTCTCAAGAATCAATGGCTCTTTCAATAAAGATAAACTAATGAATCAATTATCAGGATTGACAATGATTGGGTTGGGAGCGTGGCTTGCAACAGAAGAGCCAAAATAATATTTTATCAGCTATACAGCTAACAAGAGTTTACCTTTGTTTGTTCATGAAAAGGACGCAATTGTGGAAATAACAATAAAAACAAAACAACACTTGGATAAGTCCAATAACCTATCCAAGCGTTTTTAATGTTAAATCGGGTGTAAAAAAACAGTTGTTATAAGCAAATCCAATTTGTGTGCTATTTGTGATGTTACTTGGCATTTTTTCTACGGCAAGGAAACGTTTTTCAGCATTACTTACCATGCAATTTTTCAAGCATATCTTTTGTCATACTATCTATATCATATCCTGCTTTAAAGCCCCATTCCTCTGTTGCTGCTGAGGAGTCCAAACTGTTTGGCCAGCTTTCTGCAATATTTTGTTTCACCGGATTGACATCATAAGTCAGCTTAAAATCAGGAATATGTTTTCGGATGGCTATGGCAAAATCCTCTGGTGCGGCAGACATGGCTGAAATATTATAAGCATTGCGATGCTCCAGCTTTTCCGGGTCTGCCTCCATTAATTGAAGAATAGCCTGAAGCGCATCCGGCATGTACATCATATCCATATAGGTACCTGCGTCTATATCTGATACGTAAGACTTTTTCCTGACTGCTTCATAATATATTTCTACGGCATAATCTGTCGTTCCACCGCCAGGAGGCGAAACATAGGAAATTAAGCCTGGGTAACGAACACCTCTCGTGTCTACACCAAACTTATGATAATAATAATCACAAAGCAGCTCACCTGCTACTTTATTGACCCCATACATCGTTGTAGGACGCTGCACTGTTTTCTGAGGTGTTTGATCTTTCGGCGTGGAAGGGCCAAATGCCCCGATGGAGCTTGGTGTGAAAAATTGCAAATCCAACTCCCGCGCAACCTCCAGCGAATTGATTAGGCCTCCCATATTTAAGTCCCAGGCAAATTTTGGGTTTGCTTCCGCCTTGGCAGATAATAAAGCCGCTAAATGCATAACGGTGTCAACTTGATTTTTTTTTGCAACGGAAAATAATTTATCCGCATCCGTTACGTCCACGATTTCAAAAGGACCTTCTTCCACCTTCTCTTCATCTTTTCGAATATCCGTCCCGATGACATTTGATGTTCCGTAAGTTTCACGTAATTTCTCCACAAGCTCGGAGCCAATTTGTCCGAGCGCCCCTGTTACTAAAATTTTCTTCATTACTTAAATCCCTTCTCATTCTATACAAATTAACGTGTTAAGAAGCCCATTTCCGTACCAATTTTTTCATATATCCGAATGGCACGATCAAGCATTTCCTTTGTATGGGCTGCACTCGGCATATTTCTTACCCGTCCTGTTCCACGCGGCACTGTCGGGAATACAATCGACTTCGCGTAAACCCCTTCTTCATATAGGCGTTTACTGAATTTCTGCGTATCATTTTCATCCCCAATGACAACAGGCGTAATCGGTGTTTCACTTTCGCCGATGTCAAAACCTAACTCCTTCAAACCTGCTTTCAAATACGCCGCATTCTCCCACAGCTTATCATGAAGTTCTGTGCTTTCCATCAGCAGTTCAACCGCTTTTGTACTTGCAATCGCATCCGCCGGTGAAACAGCAGTGGAAAATAAAAATGGACGGGAACGGACTTTTAACCAGTCAATTAAATTGGATTTACCGGCAACATAGCCGCCGATGACCCCGATTGCTTTGGACAGTGTACCCATCTGAAAATCCACTTTATCCTGCAGGCCAAAATGTTTTACCGTGCCTGCGCCCTTTCCGAGCACGCCGGAACCGTGTGCATCATCCACATACGTAATTAAGTCAAATTCTTCAGCTATTTCCACAATTTCCGGAAGCTTTGCGATATCCCCATCCATGGAGAAAACACCATCTGTAATAATCATTATTTTATTATACTGACCTGATTCCTTTGCTTCTTTTGCCTTTTCACGGAGATCTTTCATATCGGAATGATTGTACCGCAGGATTTTTGCTTTGGACAGACGGCTGCCATCAATGATGGAAGCATGGTTTAATTCATCAGAAAGAATGGCATCATGTTTATCCATCACTGCAGAAATAGCAGCCATATTACAATTGAAGCCGGATTGATAAGAAATCACTGCTTCGGTACCTTTAAATTCGGCCAGCTTTTTTTCCAGTTCTATATGCAAATCAAGTGTGCCATTAATCGTTCTTACCGCTCCTGCTCCAACACCATGGGAGTCTACTGCCTTTTTGGCTACCTCTTTTAACCGCTCATCTGTAGCTAGACCAAGGTAGTTATTGGATGACAGGTTAATTAACTTTTTCCCATCAATATTGATTTCCGGCCCATTTGCACCATGAACCGTTTCAATTTCATTATATAAGCCTTTTTCTTTCAACTCTGCAAGATTTTCATCTAAAAATGTATCAAGTATCTTACTCGACATTTATAATGTCCTCCTTTTTTGGCAGGTAAGTATAGAGCTTTCTTACCTGCATAATTGCAACTAGGTTTTGTTTCGCCATCAAGACCTCACGATAAACTAGGTTTTCCAATAAACGCTTTCATTATTGTACTTACGTATTTCAAAGTCTCATTTCTTCTCACTATTTTTTAGTTTAACATAAAGCAATCCAAATGTTTAATGAAAATCGTTAAGCGTAAAAGAAGTAAATTCCATATTTTATCTTTCATCAGAATATATATACTTATACTTTTTTCCTCATCAAAAACTACTTAACATCTTTTTATTTTGTGCCTTTAATGATGGAGGTATTAACTTTTCACAAAATTCATTTATAGTAAACATGAGTTACCTCAAGGTGGTCGCTCATATAATCTATTTATTTCTCGAATAATGATGAATCTCATTTAAATCAAAGAGGAACCTTCTGATTGCGAATATTAACTTCTACACTACCCTCACAGTAGTTTATAAACTCTGCAATGTTATTGACCAATGATTCATGATATGCTTTTCCTTTTTCTTTAGTCGCTAATGTAGCATCCCCCATAACCCCAATACCTTTAGTGGCTTCTTTATAGCTAGCTACATCACTTGCAGTAATCATTCTATCCCCTTCTACATGAGGATCATGTTGTAAAAAACGGTGATGTTCAGGTATGTTTTTGGTAGACTTAGATGGTTCACACAAATCGGGAAATAGATAATACATTTGTGAAGCTTCTAATTCTTCAGCATGACCAATTCCTCCTTCATCCACTTCGCTCAATTCCTTACCTTTTTGAGCATTAATATAGAACGGGTCTGCGATTGCCATGAATGCACCTGTTTTGTTTCTTACTTTCGTCATTCCAATTTTAATTGGAGGTAAATTAGCTTCACGATGACCATTTATTAAAATAATTTTCTCAAATCCGTGATATATTAAACTTTCACACATATCTTCTACTACACTTGTTAAGGTTTCTGGTCTTAATGTTATGGTTCCTTTGTAAGCCATATGATGAGGCGCCCAACCTACCCATAATGGCGGAGCAATTAATGTATTTGTTTGTTTAGCTACATCCTCGGCAATTTGTTGTGATAAGAAAGCATCTGTACCTAACGGAAGATGTTTCGCATGCTGCTCCACACTTCCAAAAGGTATAATGATCGTTTGATTTTCATTCAAGTAATTTTCAACATCTTCCCATTTGTTTTCCTGTAACCATAAATTTCTCATGAAATATCCCTCTTTCAATTGATGTTAGTTTTCGTTAGATTTAGCGATTAATTCCATTTCCCTCTCATCAAGGAATTCCCAGCGATTTTTCGCATATGCAAAATACCAGATCGTTAATAGTAAAATCCAAGAAATGCCTATTAATAGTGGTAGTGGTTCAATATAGGTAAGAATCCATAAACAGGCGAATGTAGCTACAATCGCTAAGACTGGTATATTCTTAATATTTACTGGATAGCGAAAGGATGGTTTCAAATCTTTTCTCGTCACCCTCACAACCACTAATGCAATATTTATAATAGCCATCATAAACCAGTTGGCAAAAACAGCTGCACTAACTAGTAAACCAATAGCCTCTGCATAACCAATAATACTTGAAAATGTTGCGGCTAAAGCAATTACTCCAGTAAAAATAATTGCATTTGTTGGAACCCCGGATTTTGACCCTACTTTTGCAAAAGTTGCTGGAAATGCTTTTTCTCTTGCACCAGCGTAGAGCATTCTAGATGAACCCAGTAAACAGCCAATAGTTGAAGTTCCTGTTGCTGTTAAAGCAGCAATTGCAATTAATACTGCTCCAATCCCTGGTAAGACGTTTTCAACTGCTAATGACAATGGGGCGCTAGATGCTGCAAGGTCAACAGGTGATGAAGATGAAACTACTCCATAGCCAGTGAAGACATATAACACAACAGCTGTTACCAGGGCTGAAATTTGCGCCAAAGGTAGATTTCTTCTTGGATTTTTCGCTTCTTCACCCAATGTCAGCACTGCTTCCACCTGCATTTGACCAAATGCAATAAGTGCTGTAGCGGCAAAAACACCAGTCCATCCATTTGGCAATAACTCAGAATACTGAAATGGACCTGTTGGGTTAGCAAACAATGCAATGGCTGCAATAGCAAACAATGCAATTACTTGGATAATCGAAAAAAATGTATTCACTTTCCCAGTTACTTTAATCCCTATTAATAGTAATCCGGTAATAACAATAGAAACTACAGGTGCTACTATCGATGGTGGTAACCCCGGAAAGATATAATTAAAATAACCTGCAAACCCTAAATTAACAGCACCTGCTGCAAAAGCAAACGATAAAAAATATAGTCCAGCACACCATAAGGCTACGAGTTTACCCAAATGAGGTGATATCGGACTAAATGCATACTTAGAGTATGCATACGAAGCTCCTTGGTAAGGCCAAATGGAAGCCAATTCCGCATAACTCATTGATGACAGTATTGCTATTATCCCTGCTATAACAAACGCAATAAATAAAGCTGGTCCTGCTTGTGCAACTGCAGGACCAATGACAGTAAATATCCCACCACCAATTAATGCACCTACACCAATACTCCATAAATCAACGAAACCCAAACCACGTTTTAACTTACTTGATAGAACTGAAGTTGATTCAGTTTGCATTCACTTCTCCTCCATCCCATATAATGATATTAAAATCCCATTATATTAAATATTCTACAGGAGATAACAAATTCCTTCAACAAAAAAATTAAATTATTTAAAAAATTTTATTTCTCCCTACTTTTATGGCACTTATATCAATAATTTACCCAAAACCATTGATAGTATTATTGGTATCGGGATTTTTATTTTGTTTGGTTGTCATATTTTGTTCACTATTGTTGAATATAACGAAATAATATTAGATACATAAGGAATTACAAGAACGAAGCTGCACAGATATTTCTCAAAAAAGTGAAAAACAAAAAAACTGGTCGTACTTATTTATCTATCGTACATGGCAATATAGCTGTCGGGATATGGTTACCAAATAATCAATCTAAAACCAACCAAAACAGTTGAATCCCTTGGGTTCCTTGATGAACTGTAATAAAAGTGTGATGGTCTAATTGCTCATTTTGAAGAAAAGGTCAAACAAATGAACCAACAGCATCAATTACAGCTTTCATGACAGACTAAAAAAGGCATCGTGTAGCCATATACAGGAAAATCATTATCTGTTTGACCATTATGATTGAAATACTTGCCGATATTAGAAAAGAATTAGATTTAGATTTCTGGAAGAAATACATGTCTTTAGAAGTAATATGAAAATTTAAGGAGTGATCAAAAAAGGAAAACTCAACAAATGTATGAAAAATAGAAACAGCCAGGAATCCAGTATTCATATGGGTTCTTGGCTTTTTTTCATTAATATAACTGCAAAAACCAGGACACTCTACAGGAGATAAAAAAATTCCTTCAAGATATAATTTTTTGAATTTATTTACTTATCCTATCAGAGATTTCTACTGCTGCCTTTTGTAATTTTGATATAAAGATGTCATGATCCTGTTCAAAATCCGATTCTAACCCTACAATACTTAAAGCTGCCATAATATTGGTTGTTGATGGATAAAAAACAGGAACTGCGATGGAAATCGTTCCTTCAAATAATTCTCCATAACTATAGCTATAATGCTGCTGTTTGATCTCTTCTAATAGATTTTTGACCTCATCTATCCTTTTTGGTGTGTTCGGTGTAAACATCTTTAAATCAGAGTGCTCTAGTATTCTATTCTGTTCACTTTTATCTAAAAAGGCGAGTAATATTCTCGGGCAAGCCGCGGCATACAAAGGAGCTCTTCTCCCAATAGCTGGATATAGTCTAATCGGCCGCCATGACTGGATTTGCTCTATGTATAAAGCATCTACGCCCTCCTGGATTGCAAGCTGTACATTTAAATTCAGTTCATTTCTTAAGGATATCATGCTTTCCCTGGCATATTCCCGAATATCTAAATTTCGATGTAACATTAGGCCTTTTTCAAGAAATGTATAACCTAGGCTATACCATGTCTTATTTGAGAGTTTAACTCTACTTATATACCCATAATCCTCTAAAGAAGTCAGCATTCTAAATACTGTTGATCGTGGGATACCGGTGAGCTTGGCTATATCATCAAGTGTTAAGCTATAGCTCTTCTCGGTAAAACAATTTAATAAAAGCAGTGCTTTGTCAACACTCGAACTCCTACTAGTTTTTTCTTTCATTCCTTTACACTCCTCAGATTTGTTTCTTTCTATTATCTGAGTATAGTGCCTAATATCAGACATATCAAGCAGATTAGACGATAAGAACTAGAAGGTATTCCTGTGTTTTTGGGAAGTAACTCAAGCGGATATTATTTCAAAACAGCTATTTTATATTAACAGTTTTTACCGTGTTATTTTTATAAAAATAGATAGTTTTTTTGCCGAAATTCTATTATAATTTTATTATGAGATATTTTTTGGAGGAAGAACGATGCGTAAACTATTAGTCGCTTTATTTCTAATGTTGATTATTGGTATTGGGGTTGTAGGATTTAATTATGAACATGAACCAAATGAAATAGTGGATGATAATAACCACTCCACTACCATTATATCCTAGTATGAAAAATATAAGTTTAATAAAAAATAAAAAAGGAAAGTATCTTAATAAAGATAGCTTTCCTTTTTAATATTAATCTACAATAGTTACGTCTACTGTGCGTACGCCCCAGTTATAGGCTTCATCCTTTGTCGGGACGTGGATATCAATTTTATTGCCCTGGATGGCACCGCCTACATCGGCAGCTGTGGCATATCCATATCCTTCCACATATACTTCAGAACCTAATGGTATCACGTTTGGATCTACCGCAATTACTTTCGCATCCGGATTATTGTTTAAGTCCACTCCAGTGGATGTGATACCCGAACAGCCATCACAATTTGCTGTGTAAGCTGTAGCTGTTACGGAAAAGGTTTGTCCCTCTGGTTGTTCCTGACTGTTGGACGCTGCTGATTCATTGGATGAAGCTGTTGCTTCAGATGAAGAACCCGCGCTGGAAGAAGATTCATTTGATGTATTTGTTTCTTCCGCTGTTTGCGTGTTTTCATTTGTATTTGATTCAGAAGCATTGTCCTGATCCACGTTGCTATTCTGAATGAGCAGTTCTTGACCAATAACGATCAGGTCTGTGGAAAGCTCGTTCCAGTCTTTCAAGTTAGAGACGGTTACATCGTGATTATTTGCAATAGCATTCAATGTATCGCCTTTTTCTACTTTATATTTTTCTTTATGATTAATAAGGAGCAGTTGGTTTGGATGAATTGTAGAAGTGTTTAAGTCATTTAATTCTATCAATTCTTCTACAGTAATGTCGTTTTCATTGGCAATCATCCAAAGGCTGTCCCCTTTTTCCACCTCGTATTCCTGTGCTGAAACAGTTGTTACAGCAGTGCCAGCAATCATGATTCCTGCTACGAATGAAACTACTAATTTCTTCATTCGGTATTCCCTCCTTCAATTTCTAACATTGCCTATCGTACCACATGCCAATAGCCAATGCAGTTACAACACGTTTAAGTGTCTGTTACAAGGATTACCAAGATAGAGGGTTTTTATTACAAGATCAATAGATTTATTACAAAAAACCTGAATTTCTCCGTTTTGTTATATTAGTATTGCTAGATTGGGAGTTTTCCTCCAGAATGCTTTATTTGGACTACCATTTTATTGTCACTTTTTCAGATGTTAGAGCTAACTTAACAGGAGAAGCGTATTTTCCATTCTCGAGAGAGACAATGGTCTGTCTTGTTACCTCCAAGGCATTAGCAAGTTCTTCTTGTCTAATCCCGTGTATTTTTCGTATTTCTTCCAGTCGATTTTTCAGCCATAGCTTCCCTCCCTGACGGAAAGTTTACTTAACATTATTTTATAATAGATAACTTGTATGTATTGTAAAGCTAGTTTTCCATTTTGTGGAAAAGTAGCACCTATGTACTTATATAAAAAGCGTTCTCTCCCGGGATCCTTATAGAAAGAGAAAAGGAATTAACAAAAAAAGCCCCCCTTTTTTAGAACAATTTACATGTTGCTGTTGCCAAGTTTTCTCCCTGTGGATATGATATGTACGAGGGGGATTTCTATGGGAAAATAACATTCAGCAATTTGGGTTTTCACCATTATTTGTAAATTATTTTTAAGCAGTTAATAGAATCAGTGAGAGATTGTATGAAAATTAAATCTTAATTATAAATACATATAATGAGGTGTAGCAATGTCCTTTGTTTTAACAGAACATCTTGCTCGAAGAATAGAACAATCGGAAATAGATGCTTTAGAATCCAGGCTCAAGGCTGTTAAAGAAATTGACGGAAATCCAATGGATGTTGAAATACAAAGGTTCGGCAGTGCCACGGCATTTTCAGTAAAGAATATTCCTGGCCCTTCATTTAATACTGTTAAGGGAATCAGCGAAGACGACACGGAGCATATTGATTCTATTTTAGATTTTTATAGTAACAGACAAATCCCGGCCAGATTTGAAATAACTCCTGCACAATCCTCTACCAAGCTGTTAAAATTCCTTTCTGACAAGGGGTACTTTCAATGTGGGTTCCATACTGCACTCTGTGGTGCATTATCGAATAAACTCATTTTAAACTCGACAGATGCATCTGTTTCTATCCGTGAACTCGAACAAAATGAATTTGATATCTTCGGAGACATTTATACAAAAGGATTTAACATGCCATCGTTCTTAAATGAACATATCGCTCAAAATAATAAAGTTTTACATAACAATAAGCATTGGACCTTTTACATTGCAAGTGTTAAAGGAGTACCTGCCGGAGTGGGCGTCTTATTCGAATATGATGGTATTGGAACACTCGCCGCTTCAGCAACGATTCCGGCATTAAGAAATATAGGGGTGCACAATTCATTATTATTAAAGAGACTTCAGCAAGCGAATCAACACAATTGTCATTTGATTGTAGGTCAGGCTGCGTACGGAAGTGTCAGTCAAAAAAATATGGAAAGGGTAGGAATGAAGATTGCTTATACGAAAGCAATTTGGACGCAGGTTTAAGATTTTCGGTATACCATTGACACCCACAACAAAAAAATTTAAGAGCCTGTTTTGATCAATCATAGATCTAAAAGCAGGCTCCTTTTTCCTATAAATCTGTATTACCTTCTTATTTTAAACCCTCAGTTGCACTGTATTTTAGTTAATTAAACAACCCGCTGAAAAAGTTACTGATAGCCTGAAACATATCGCTGAAAAAGCTAGCGACGTTTTGCCAGAAACCTTCATCAAGCCCCAATTCTTCAGCTCTGTCCATGATGGTATTGGCAATGTCATCAAGCTGATTACGCACTTGGTCAAAATCAATATTCAAATCACGCATTCTGTCAAAAAGATCAATCAGTCTTTGCCGGTCTTCTTCACTTAAGTTTATTTCCAGATTATCCAGCTGCTCTTGCACAATTTGCTCTACTTCTTCTCTTGAAACAGGATCCATATCTGCAATCATCTGTTTAATTTCTGTCAATAACTGACTGACTGACTCCTGATCCAATCCTTCCTGTTCAGCTAAATCTGTAGCAACATCCAGTTCATCATTTGCCAGTTCCATCCGTTCTTTATCCAGCTCTTCTCCCTCTTCATCATAGGCTTTATAAATTCCGGTAAGTGCAGAACTCCCGGTCACCTGAACCGGTGATGCTACATCCACAGTAGCATTTTGAACGCCTGCTGTCAGCATCGCATTGGCATACATCTCTTTCGTGACATCTGTAATGTTCGAAGGCGTAATAATATTAATCGTTAGCCCGTTGCCTTCTTCCTGTCTGACAATTTTGGCACTGGAATACATATTGGAATTTGGATTTCCATCTATATAATTTGCAATATCTTCACCCGTTACGTCATACTCTTCGACATCGGAAGCTTCATCTACGCGGAGGAGCGCTCGCACCTCTTCCCGCTGTGCTTCAGACAGGGCATCTCCATAAGTAACAATGGTTGAACCAATTCTGTCATTTACATTATCGGAATCACTTGCCCCGCCGTCATCCGCTGCAAGGGCTGACATGGTAAAACCTGTAATCAAGCCAATGACCAACACAAATAATGTAAGTATTTTAACAAAGTTATTTTTCATTTAAATTCTCCTTTAATAAAAATCTGAAACTGACATAGTGGTATAGTTAATTTATTATAGATTAATATATTTACGCCTATATAACAAGATCTAATTTCCTATTATGGTTCCTGTAAGGGCGTAGACATATTTTGATTTTCATGTGACTGGTTCGAGTTTTGAACTGCTTTTGAATTCATGAGCAACTTTTACACGGTGGCGAGTAACTTGAGCTCAAACAGTCTTCCTTGATGTTCACTCCTAAAAAAATCTAATCCTGCCCTCTTTTATTCTATGCTTGTCCCTTGTTATAATATCCATGATTTTCATTTATAAGTTCTTTCATTATAACTGTTTTTCTCCATTATGAATAGCTCCCTTTTTTAAGCAATGAGCATAAAGCTTTTATTTTCAATGAAAATCAGTTATATTTAGGGTATCGAAATAATTTTTAGAAAGAAGGATATTGCAATCGTTAATCCGAATCATATTGTAAAACGCAATTTAGCAATCATGTGGTTTGCTAATTTTTTTATTGCCGGAAGCATTACGATGGTCTTACCTTTTATTTCATTGTATATTGAATCATTCGGGGATTTTTCTGATGCCTATGTTCAGAAATGGTCGGGCTGGATTTTTGCCATCACCTTTGTGACCGCCTTTATTTTCTCACCGATCTGGGGACGGATTGGCGATAAATATGGAAGAAGAAAAATCTTGATTATTTCCGCTACCGGAATCGGCTTGTCGGTACTTTTAATGGGCTTTGCTACGAATGTATGGCAGCTTTTTTTATTACGCTTATTTATGGGGATCGTAACTGGTTTCATTCCCATCTCTCAGGCTTTCATTGCCACACAAACACCGAAAGAAATTGCTGGCAGGGTCCTTGGCACTTTACAAACAGGAAGCATTACCGGTACATTAATGGGCCCTTTACTTGGCGGTGTACTGGCAGATTCATTAGGATACGCAACTTCTTTTAAAATGGTTTCAATCACTGTATTTCTTTCCGCATTAATCGTCATTTTTGGTATAAAAGAAGTGAATGTTAAGCTGTCTGATGATGAAAAAGATTATAAATCGTATACGAGTAAAGAAGTATTCCTTCATATTGTAAGGAAGCCTGTCCTATTAGTTGTCATGTTGGTTTCCGTGCTTGTGCAAGTAGCTCATTTCAGTATTCAGCCGATACTATCTTTGTTTGTTGCAGAAATACATGGGCCAGCCAGCATCGCTTTTTTCTCCGGAATGGCATTTTCTGCTGCAGGACTTGGGAATTTGCTCATGACAAGACGCTGGGGACGGCTGGGGGATCGGATCGGTTATATAAAAATATTAATCATTCTTTTATTTGCTGCAGGGATTGTATATTTTCCGGGAGCATTTGTAACTAATATATGGCAGCTTGTTATTTTAAGGTTCCTGCTCGGTGTTTCCATTGGAGGGATTATTCCTGTACGGATTGCCTATATACGGCAGGAAGCACCTTTATCCATGCAAGGGGAAGTGCTTGGCTATAATACGAGTCTCAGGTTCTTAGGTAATGTAATCGGACCGGTACTTGGAGGAACGCTTGCAGGAATCTTTGGATTTTCATCCGTGTTTATAGTCACAAGTATACTCCTAATTATAAGCGGTGTAATTATGCTTGTTGCGTGGTATAAGTATGAATACGCCCCAAAACAAGCGCAAAGTGCTCCTGCACATGAAAGGCGAGTGCCATTTTAATTTCACAGCGCTTGATTTTATTTTGAAAATATGCTAAAACTAACAGAGTCTCAAGCAGACAATTATTTTAAATTAGAAAGTAAGTGATTCATATGGGTATCGTCGTGGTGGAAGTGTGTGACGGAAATGCAATCACTACAATTAATATAGAAGAAATACTAGAAGAAGAGTTCCCTGAAGTAGCTGTATTAATGAATGAATGTTTATCATTTTGCGGGTTATGCCGGGTAAGACCTTATGCACTCGTAAACAATAAACGCATTTTCGGTCACACACCGGAAGAATGTTTAGATAAAATAAGAATAGCAATAAAAGAAGAACTGGCTGTTTATCTATAATGGCCAGTTCTTTTTGTTTAGACATGTTATTCATTATCGACAAAAAATTTCCCAGGAAATAATTTGTTGAACTATGTCTTTATTTCCTTTACGAACTTGCCTGCAAAATTTCGACAGCGTCCGCTTTAGTCAGTTTTTTGAAGTTTCCATACTCAGGACGGCAATTACTGTTTTTTCAGCCATTTCCTTAATAGTACTCTCGTCAATACCGTAGTAGCTCAGTTTCTCCGGAGCACCAATACGATTCCAAAACGCACGCAGTTTTTCAATCCCTTCCACAGCTGCAGCATAATCTGATTTCCCTTCTGCTGCAACGTCAAACACACGAACAGCCAGCTGCTTGAAGCGCGCTACATTACTTTCATCCAGCACATGCTTCATCCAATTAGGGAATAAAATTGCCAATCCTCCTCCGTGCGGAATATCATGTACTGCTGAAGCAGCATGCTCCAGATTATGGGTTGCCCAATCTCCTCTTAATCCCATGCTTAGCATATCATTCAGTGCCAGCGTACCGCTTAACATGATGGTCTCCCTGTATTCATAATTCTCCAGGTCGTCCAATAGCTTTGGCGCTGTCTCAATTACTGTTTTTAAAATAGACTCACAAAAACGATCCTGAATCAGCGTATTTGTTTCCAAATGAAAATAATGCTCCAGCACATGTGACATGATATCGACCATACCATACACTGTCTGATCCCGAGGCAGGGAAAATGTATGTTCCGGATCCAATATGGAAAACTTCGGCCATGAATAAGGTGAACCCCAGCCGTGTTTCTCTTTTGTATCCCAATTCGTAATGACCGATCCCCGGTTCATTTCGGATCCTGTCGCCGCAATCGTCAACACCGTTCCAAATGGCAGTGCGTCTGTGGCCATTGCTTTCTTCGTAACAATGTCCCACATATCTACATCTGTTTTTGCGCCTGCTGCAATCGCTTTTGTACAATCAATCGTACTGCCGCCGCCAACAGCAAGCAAAAAATCGACTCCTTCTTTTTTGCAGATCTCCACACCTTTACGAACCGTAGAAATACGCGGATTTGGTTCTACCCCTGATAATTCAACTACTTCGGCATTGATCTCACCAAGTTTTTCCATGATGTTATCGAAAATCCCATTTTTCTTAATACTTCCCCCGCCATATACAAGCAGGACTTTCTTTCCGTATTGTTCTACCTCGCTCGGCAGTGCTTCCAATTGCCCTTTGCCGAAAATCAATTTTGTCGGATTCTGATAGGTGAAATTATTCAATACTGACACTCCTCATTACTATTTCGTATAAACAACGACTTCTATTTCCACCAGTGCATCTTTTGGCAGCTTACTTACTTCAAATGTTGCTCTGGCAGGAAATGGCTCGGTTAAATAACTGCCATAAATATCGTTTACGGTTGCAAAGTCATCCATGGAACTTAAGTATATGGTGAATTTTACAGCACGAGAAAAGTCTGTATCAGCAGCACTTAAAATCGCTTGCAAATTTTTCATCACCTGTTCTGTTTGCTTTTTAATCCCTTCTGCTAGCTCTCCTGTCTCCGGATTAAGGCCTATCTGACCTGACACATAAACAAAGTCCCCTGCTTGCATCGCCTGTGAATATGGCCCAAGTGCTTCTGGCGCATTTTGTGTATGAATTGCTTTTACCATGTGATCTGCCTCCTTATTGTTATTTCTTTTATTTTATCATGTTTACAAAGATGTTCCTATTATCTATAGCTAGGAAAATCTTTATGCTTCTTCTTTTTTAAACAACTCTTTCTCCCGCCATTTTCCGAACCGGTAATAGCCATAGGCAATTATGCTGCTGAGAACAAAACTGGAACCCATGCCAATTGCAATTCCGATGTCGCCGAACCGATTGGAAAAAAGTGCTGTCAACGGAAAGCGGAGTATCCAAAAGGATATAATGTTTAGCACCAGTACCTGATACATAGCCCCAGCAGCCCGAACGATCCCATTTAATATAAAATTTATCCCCAAAAACGGGAAACAAAGAGCAACGATTTGCAAATATTGGGTGCCAAATTGTACGGCTTCCTCTTCCTGGATAAACAGTCTTATTCCATACTCTGCAAAAAATACGACGAGAAGACCAATAGTCATCATAAAAGCAAAATTATACAGCACACCATATTTCGTAATATCTCTGATCCGCGACCAATTTTTAACCCCGATATTTTGCCCGGCCATACTGTTCACTGCAGTCCCCAGTGCATGTGCAGGCAGCATGAGCAAGCTGTCTAACCGCTGTGCCGCACCGAACCCTGCTACGACACCTGGGCCGAAATTTGTTACCACGCTTAAAATAGCGGCAGAGCCGGCAGAAATAACCGACATTTGCAAGCCAGCCGGAATGCCTAAGTTTAATATAAGTTTAACCTCACGCCATACCGGGAGCTTTGGCTTCATAAAAGGAACAAGTTCTTTATACAACACATATATCAGGCCATATAAAAATGCAGTGCCCTGGGAGACAACGGTGGCATACGCTGCACCTTCAATGCCAAGGTTAACCCCCACAATAAACAGCGGGTTAATAAGCACATTCATCATAACAGCGATCAAAACAAAACGCAGCGGCGTGCGACTGTCTCCCATCGCGCGCAATACCGTCCCGATAAAATTATAGCCAAATAGAAATAATATCCCTAGAAAATTAATTTGCAGATAGGCTCTTGCGCCTGCCATCATTTCATCGGGGGTTCCGAGCAGATTTAACAGGTTTTCTGCAAAGATAAACCCTAGTGAGCCAAGTGTTAACGCAATGATCGTTAATAATACAACAAATGCGTTTAAATACCGTTTTAAGCCGGTATCATTTTTCTTTCCTTTCTGCTGGGAAAGAATGGTTAAGGCAGCATTATTAATTCCAATGACAAATGATAAAACCGTAAATATAATGGTCGAAGAAATAGCTACGGAGCCTAACGCATCCGCGCCTAGTAAGTTCCCGACCCATAAGCTGTCGGCGAATTGATAAGATGTTTGCAATAAATTTGTCAGCATGATCGGCCCGGAAAAAATAATTAGCTGCTTCAGAATATTCCCTCGTGTAAAGTCATGCTGCTTTCGCATTTTACATTCTCTGCCTTTCATTGAATAGTGGCTTACTATAAGGCCTGCGGGGGTAGACCTCTGAAAGCTTGAAAATAACTTTCTGAATATCAGCGACTTAGCCTCTATTTACCAGTGATTTTCTTGGCCTGTCATGGATTAGTTCTCCTGTTTGACCAAAAAAGAACTGCCCAGGGAGCCTTCATAAAAAGAACTCATTAGCTGGGCAGCCTCTTGACTACTCTTAATCCTTATTCAGTTGCCGATTGCTTCTTTCCACTTTTATCGCCTTTAATGATAAATTGCAGTGCAAGCATTACTGCGAATGCAGAGAATCCAATGATATCCGTCATGGTACCAGGATAGATTAAGAATATTCCCGTAACGAAAGCAGCTATCCTTTCAAACCAAGGAAGTTGTCGATACCAGAAACCAATCATACTTGCTCCTATTGCAATCATACCCAATATGGCCGTAAATATAATAAAGCTGATTTCCAGGAAGTTCGTATCGATCATTAATATCTCAGGCTGGAGTACGAACATATACGGAATAATAAAGGCTGCGATAGCAATCTTCACTGCATTTCCACCTGTTCGTATTGGCTCCCCGCCGGATATACCTGTAGCGGCAAAAGCTGCAAGTGCAACAGGTGGCGTAATATCTGCCACAATACCAAAGTAAAACACAAACATATGGGCTGCGAGTACTGGTATTGCAACTTCCAGCTGATCATTCAGTGCCAAAATAGCTGGCAATGCAATTGTGGACGTGATAATATAATTTGCTGTCGTTGGTGAGCCCATCCCTAAAATAATGGACGCAATCATGGTAAAGAATAGTGTTAATAGCAACTGCATCTCCGCATTTATCGCAATCGTACCAGCAAGACTTACTAAACTATTTCCGATTTTTAGTCCTAATCCTGTTCTAGTAACGACACCAACAATGATACCGGCACAAGCTGTAGCTGCGGCAACACCAAGGGCGGTGCGGGCACCTGACGTTAGTGCTACAATAAATTTGCTCGGTGTTATTCTTGTGTCTTTTCGGAACAAGCTGACAAGTATCGTGATCCCTATTCCATAAAGTGCTGTCCTTTCAATACTAAAACCTTCGAATAATAGCCAGACAATGGCTACAATCGGAAGAAGTAAATGAATTTTCTTCAGTACTTCCAACCGGTTTGGAAGCTGGTCCTTCGGCAGCCCAAGCAGGCCCGTCCGCTTTGCTTCCAAATGTGTCATAACCCAGATTCCGGAAAAATATAAAAGTGCTGGAATCGTTGCCGCCTTAGCAATATCCCAATAGCTCTCCCCCGCGAATTCAATCATGAGGAAAGCTGCCGCTCCCATAATCGGCGGCATAATCTGTCCCCCGGTGGAGGATGCGGCCTCTACAGCACCGGCAAAATTCGGCCGGTAACCGAGTCTTTTCATCATGGGAATGGTGTAAGAACCGGTAGTTACCGTATTTGCAACAGAGCTTCCGGAAATCGTTCCATTTAAGGCACTGGAGAAAATGGCTACTTTTGCAGGGCCACCAGTGCGCTGGCCGGCAATTGCCAAAGCAAGATCATTAAAATATAATCCAACGCCTGTTTGAACCAGAAATGCTCCAAACAGTAAGAATAAGAAAATATAAGTAGAGGATACTTGTAATGGTGTACCCAAAATACCTTCTGTTGTAAAGAACATTGAGTTGATTAATTGATTCAAACTAAGCCCCCGGTGTGCAAGGTCCCCAGGCATATACGGCCCGAAATATGCATAGATAAGGAATGCTGACGCTACAATGACGATCGGAAGGCCGACTGCTCTTCTTGATGCTTCCAATACGAGCAATATGCCAAGACCACCAATAACCATTTGCGCTTCTGTAATACCACCGATTTGCTGTACGATCGTATCATAATATACAGGCCAATACCCGCAAACAATAATTGATAATAGGACTAAAATATAATCATACCAGGAAACCTTTCCTTTAGAAGCTCCTCTTCGGGCAGGAAATATTAGAAAGATCAACGTTAAAGCAAACCCTAAGTGCACCGTACGTTGAATATAAGCAGTATATTGTCCAAACATTCCTGTATATATTTGAAACAAAGAAAATGCAATAAGGAGCAGGAAAACAACTGTGGCAATAATACCGGTAAGATTCCGGGTATTTGATTCAGCATCATATTTTTGCATTAACTCTTCCCGTTCTTCGTCTGACAGTTCTGCTTTTTCTTCTTCTGTCATTTGGTCTATATCTTTATCTGTATTTTGATCTTTTCCTTCTTCTTTCATATCTTGCTGTTCCTTTAAAGTTATATCTTTTTCCAGCTCGTTTGGTTCACTGGATTGCTGCTTATCCTGTTCATTTTTTTGCTGTTCTTTTTGTTCATCTTTTTGCTCATCTTTTCTCTGGTTTTTATCCTTTGAATCACTCACTGATTCTCACTCCTTTCATATACTGCCATAATGATAGATTATCTATTTGCATTGTAAACCACGCTCCAGGAGCGAAGTAATCATTAAACCAGGTCATGTATTCTTCCTCTTCTCCCCACACAAGCCGATGTTCAGAAACCGCTTTCCCATTTCTTATTTTTATTTCAGGGAAAATATTTTCCATATTTTTAATATGATATTTTCCATCCTCATATACAAATTCTTCCCCTTCCCCCGCATTGGCAGGCATACCAATCCCAAATTCCTCATATACAAATTCATATTGTTTTATGTGGTGATCATCCAGTACAATATATTTTTCCACTACATCTGTTAGATGAATAGAATGGGTAAAGATGATTTGGAATCTCTCGTTTTCATTTATCGGCAAAAAAGCTTCAATGTCATCTGTATTCTCTTTATAAAATACCAGAGCTGTCCGGAAAGGAACAAATAAAACGATAAACAGCAAAATTGCTGCCAGAAGGATGATAATGTAAAGTTTAAGTTTCTTTGAAAGCTGTCCCATATCTAATTCACCAAATGTTTCATTAAGCTAATCATATTCATGCTAAAAGATGTTATTGTATAAATTTCTTACGGATAAAAAAATATAGAAATTTTACATCTGCATAAATTTTTCTTCTGCCATGAAAGGTTTAAGCTATGTTTCTATATTTTTCTATCAGTAAAATATACCCTACTCTTGTGCGATTGACAATCCAATTTTCATAGGAATGTTTTGGAAGTGCGAATATATGTAAACGGTAAATCAGTATTTAACTGATAAAATGCTTTCATTCACATGGATTGACCGGCAGCCCTCTCCCGATTACAGGATCAACTGCCGGCCATTTTCATCCATACTGCATGCAAACTTTTTAGTTCACCCCTTGATCTTCAAAGTAACTTTCCGCTCCAGGGTGAAGGTCAATTCCAACACCGTCAAGGGCAGAATCCAATGTGATATCTGAAGCTCTGTCATGCGCCATTGAGTCCGCATTTTCATAAATAGCCTGTGTAATATCATAAACAACATCATCAGACAAATTATCTGCTACAGCTATCATGGCAAGTACTGCAACTGTTGTTACTTCCTCTTCAAGTCCATATGTGCCTGCTTCAATGGTGTTTTCAGCATAGAAAGGATACGCTTCAACTAACTCTTCGATCTTATCCTGCTC
Organism: Virgibacillus oceani; assembly: GCF_041521345.1. Lineage (GTDB taxonomy): Bacteria > Bacillota > Bacilli > Bacillales > Amphibacillaceae > Virgibacillus_N > Virgibacillus_N oceani_A. The sequence continues at coordinate 67,358 of NZ_JBGOHB010000025.1, forward strand.
TACAGGTAGAACTTTTACACCGACTGTTGCTGTTAGTTCTTCAACAGCACCTGTTGGTGTCCCCCCAGTAATGATAGCCGCATCAATATTTCCATCCTGAATCCCACCAGTGGACTCACCGAAGTCGAGGTTTTGCGCGTCAATATCATCCATTGTCAGCCCATGTATTTCAAGGATCTGTTCGGCATTAAAAAATGTACCAGAACCTGGTGCTCCAACAGAAACGGTTCTGCCTTCCAAGTCTTCGATGGACTCTATGTCAGAGTCTGCAGTTGTTACAATTTGAACGGTTTCCGGATATAACGATCCGATTGCCAATACATTATCTACCGGTTCACCTTCAAATCCAGCTATACCTTCCACAGCCTGAGCCATCGTATCTGTTTGAACCATTGCCAGTTCTGCTTCACCTTGCTGCAAGTCAACTATGTTATCAGCAGAAGCATTTGATGAAAGCGCATCCGTTTGAATGCCCGTTGCATCAGAGATATTCGTTGCCATTTCTCCTCCAAGCGGGTAATATGTACCGCTCGTGCCACCGGTTAACAGGCTCAGAAAATCGGGCGTTTCACCTTCAGCCTCTTCATCATCATCTGCACCGCCATCGTCAGTTTCGGTACCTCCGTCATCCGTGTCAGTACCACCATCATCTGCGTCATCCCCGCCACCACATGCTGCCAAGAACAGCGCCAACACTAATAACATGGCAAATAGTAATAAGTTCTTCTTTTTCATACTAAAATCCCCCTTTTGTACCTTTAGTAATAACATTTTACCTCCAACTTCAATAGATTGTCAATTTATTTTCATTAGATTCAAATGGTTCGTTAAATTACATTAATCACATACTTTTTCATGTAATCATGAAAAACATGAGAAGAATATGGCCTAGCTCAAGCTGACTGGAGACTGGAAGGCAGTGTGCCTTCCAGTTTTATATTATTGCATACGACGTCTTCTATTAATCTCCCAAACTATTCCACCTAAAACAAAGAGTACAAAACCAATTAACAACAAGTTGTAATAAGGTGTTGCTGTTGATGGTAATTTACTTCCCTCTTTCGAACCAATTCCGTCTGATTCTCCTGGTTGTTTATCTTTGCCATCAACCTTGCTCGGGTCTTTATCACCTGGTTTAGATGATTTTTCTTCTAACCCTTCTATTGCTTCTGTTAATACTGCTAAAGCTGCATTAACTTCCTCTTGCGTTGGAGATTCATCTTCTAGAATGTTTTGTGCTGCCTCTAAAGCTTCTGTTAAAGATGACCAGCTATCCGTTGTATAATCTTTTGCATTCAAGCCATTTGCTTCTCCCACTTTATCTTGAAGCGCTGATTTATCTACAACCTCCTCTCCTGCTTTCAATAGTCCTTCTAATCCTTCTGTTAAGTCTGCTAGAGCATGATTGACTTCTTCTTGCGTGACTGTTTCATCTGCTAGAACGATTTCTGCTGCTTCTAAAGCTTCCCTTACAGCTAACCAGCTCTCTTCAGTATAATCAGATGCATTTAATCCACTTGATTCTTCCACTTTTTCCTCTAGCGCTGACTTATCGATAATTGATTCTTCTACTTTAACTAATCTCTCAATGGCTTCTGTTAAAGCTGTTAATGCTGCATTCACTTCTTCTTGTGTTGCAGTTTCATCAGCAGAAACAGACTCTGCTGCTTCTAAAGCAGCTGACATGGCTGACCAGCTCTCTGTCGTATAACTTTCTACATTTAAAAGGCTTGCTTCTATTATTTTTGCATGAAGCGCAAATTTATCAACCCCTGGGTATTCTGCTTCGACTAACCCATCAATAGCTACTGTTAAAGTTGCTAAAGCTTCATTCACTTCTGTTTGAGTTGCTGCTTCATCTGCTAGTACAGAATCTGCTGCTTCTAAGGCTTCTGCTACAGCGGCCCAGCTTGTTGCTGTGTAATCTCCTGCATTTAAATCATTCGCTTCGTTCACTTTATCTTGAAGTGCTGACTTATCTGCTGCATCTTCTCCGTCTTCTACTAATCCTGCATGGGCTGCTAATAAGTCTGCAAGCGCATCATTGACTTCTTCTTGTGTTGCTTTTTCATTCGCAAGCACATTTTCTGCTTCCTCTAATACTGACGCAAAGGTTGACCAGCTTTCTTCTGTATAGTCCGATGCATCTAAGTCACTTACTTCTTCTATTTTCTCTTCTAATGCTGATTTATCTACAGGATCTGTTGGATCATCTCCATCTGCTGTTAACCAGACATAAGCTGTTAATAGTGCTATAAGTGCACTTTCGACATCTGTTTGAGTTACATCCTCATCTTCAAGCACGGATTCAGCCGCTTCTAAAGCAGATGCAAATTCCTCCCAGCTTTCTGCTGTATAATCAGATTCATTTAAGTCGCTTACTTCCTCTATTATTTCCTCAATTACAGACTTATCTACTACCTCAGCTACTACTAATCCGTCATAAGCTGCAACTAAAGCAACAAGTGCTTCATCTGCTTCTGTCTGTGTCGCATCTTCATCTGCAAGTAGGGATTCAGCCGCTTCTAAAGCAGATGCAAATACTCCCCAGCTTTCTGCTGTATAATCAAATTCATTTAATGCTTCAGCATTAATTTCGTCTATTTTCTCTTGAAGTTCTGTTTTATCTGCAGGACATTCTTCTATTGGCGATCCTGCTATTATATTACTTGGTGTACGTTCATCCATTAAAAATGGGATAACCGTCATCATCGGCTGAGCCATTGTTATAAATAAACCGCCATCATCCGTTTCTTCTGTTTGAAGTTCAAATAAATCAATATGGAGTTCAATTGACTCTGCTTGTTCTGCATCTAGTAAATAACCACATACTGGCGGATCCATAATTTCTACAAGATGAGGTGTATCATCTTCTCCAGCTAAATAAAACGGTGCTCTATTTGCTCCATCTGCCTGCTTACGTTCAGATGCTCCATCTACTGCTGCAGCAAGTTCATCAAATCTTTCATGATAAAAGCTAAGAAGGGAGCGATAACTACTCATCTGCATTTCTACTCTATCTTCCTTCTCTTGGTTTCCTGCTGATTCTGATAGAACCCCTAATCCATGACGTAACCCAGACATATTCCGTAGATTTGTTGCTCCACCTCTTCCTGCACTTGTCGGGCTACCATATAAACCTGCACTCCACCCATCTGCTTCTGAATCTGGTATCAAGTAATCTGTAACTAGTTCGACATTCAATTCATAAATCTCACGGTCTACGTTTAAGTTACGCGGCCATAGAAATTCAATATCCGGGCTAGAACCAGTTGGACGCTCATGGGCATCAAAGGTAATGTCCGGTTTATAGTCTCGTAAAATACTAGCAGTTACTACGTTTTCTGGTTGATCAAGACTAAGATGAAGACGGTTGTTATCTAATCCATTAGCATTCGTTCTCATATTTGCTGCTCGACTATCTGGACTTGATGTCGGCTGAATTAAAACTGTTGCATTTTCTAAAATTTCCAGCATATTCTCATCTTCTGTGAAAGCAAGTTCACGTAAAATCTTAAATGCTGCTTCACGACCTGCTGGTTCATTTCCGTGAGGTGTTCCCATAATAAATATTGTACGACCATCTTGTACTTCTTCCTTCGTACGTTGTTCTGCACCAACATATGTCATATAAATAGGTCTTCCAAGTACGGATTCACCAACTTCTTCATACCATACACGGTCAGACAATCCTGAGACGGCTTGAATAAATTCAAGCTCTTCTTCTAGAGTCGTCCATTCTTCACCAAATCTGTCTTCAAACCCTGTTATCGGCTGTCCCTCTCTCATCAGCCATGTGTAGGCATGATCGAGTTCCCTCAAAGCATTATCTATCACAGATTGAGTTGCACTTTCATCTTCCATTAAATTATGTGCTTCTGTTAAAGCATTACTGAATGTTTCCCAACTATCTGCTGTATAATCTTCTTCATTTAAATTTTCAGCTTCAAGTTCAGCCAAGCGCTCTCGGAGCTCTACTTTTATATCGACTAAATCTCTTGGTGCTCTTGGGGCAGCTTCTCCACCTGTTCCAACACCAAAAAATGCAAAATCATTCTCTACACCCGATGTTAAATGACCAATTCCGACAAGTCCTTCATTTAGGTTATCATCAACAACTGATGTTTGGAAGTCTTCAGGTTCATCTTCACCATACGGCCATGCTTTTGCTTGTAATTGATTACCCTCTTTTTGGAATACAACGTTATACCAATTATCTTGTTCTGCAGCAAATGGCAAGTTTCCACTACTGCTTAACTGGGTATAGCTGCCATCAACATAAGAATTAATACGTAAACTGTTTGCTATACTTGAAGCACTTACATTACGAAGATCTACATAATATCCAGATTCCTCTCCAATATCTCCGGATAAAGCAAGTCCGAGTTGTACCATTACGGAAGATCCATGTCTTGCTCGAAATAAAGTTGATATTTCAAAATCACCAGTTAATTCTCCTGCTGCATCCCAGGTTAACATGCGACGTCCACCGCCACTATCATTGATAAGTTCTAACCGCGATGGACTATCTAATACCGTCCATTGACTTGTATCCCTCCATAGCGTGGACCAATCATCTGGCGCCTCCTCAACTGTATATTCGGAAAAATCTGTTGCATACTGATTTTCTGTAAGTCCCTCTTGTATATCTGCTGAACTTGATGTTGGAAACAGTGTTGCAGCAACTAAGAATACAATGATCCCCATTATCATAGTAGATAAGAATCTACTCCAATTATTTTTTTGCACTTATTTATTGCCCTCCCTAGTTTTATAAAATACAACATAACAAGCAAGGATGACTAATCTAAGGATGTTAAAAACCTATCCTCCTTTATTCTTTTTCTACCTTCATAGATTAATAGTTGTCACTTGTGACAACATCATCTAATTGATAACTATTCTTTCCAAAAACCTACTAAATGTTATTTATCCCTATATCGACATGTGATTTTTATCGATTACAAGTAAGTAATTATAATTAAATATGTATTTTTAAGTTATTTAGGTGTTTTTCGGATCCAAATATTAATATTAATATTAATATTTGGATTATATTTTGTCAAATGAATTTTGTCATTTTTTAAATTTTTTAGTCGAAATCTATTTCAAGAAGGTTGTATCAATCATTAATATTTGCGGCTAGAGTACAAATTTATATGGCATAATAAAGGCTGCAATAGCCAGTTTGACTGCGTGTCAAACTGTCCGCATCGGGTCTCTTCCGGATATCCCGGTCGCAGCGAAGGCAGCCAGGCAAACGGTGATGTAATATCTACCTCAATCCAAAAGTGAAATACAAACACATGCACTGCAAGTACCCCCTATTGCCACTTGCAGCTGTTCATTCAGCCTGCAATGCAATCGTTGAGGTAATACCTGAATCCGTAACCAATATGCCATTAACTAAAGTTTAGCAGAAACAAACCAAGTTTTAATTTTTTTGTGAAATGTTCAATATTCTATATTTGGTTCATTGTAAAATGAAATGCAACAGCTAAATAAATAGAAAGCCATCGTGAAACCACGTATAATTAAGGTTGACAAAAACACAAACCATACGGAGGTAATTCACGATGACTCAAAACCATTCT
>NZ_JBGOHB010000026.1:0-69262 GCF_041521345.1 Virgibacillus oceani
CGATTTTTGAATATCTTTTTTGCCTGGTCTGAACATGGGATAACCTCCAACAAGTTATTCTATACCTATTATAACGAATTGTTCAGTCTAGTTGGTGGGATTTTTGACCTTTTTGGGTGAGAACCATTTATATATATCACAGCAATAAGATTTAATATTTCCGAAAATTCATAACTACCTTTCTTTGTCCTTATTTTTATTTATTTCTTCATATACTACTTGCGCCAGATCATAGTTGCCAAAGAAGTCAAGGATGTCCATTAAAAGGTCATCTGAAATTTGCTCGGCTTCGTCTTTTGGTACGGTATGTTCCAAGGCAGCACTTAATTTATTATTCGACGGTTGATTAGGATAAGCCTTTTGATACAAAGTTACTGAGTCTATATCATGATTAATGCACCACTGGACAAACACCAGGATCATTTTTTCTTCATCTTCCTCATATTTAGCTATCACTTTTTCTTCTGTTTCCTTGTTCATTTTGTTCCACCTTTCTCAGCATAAAGACCCACATAAACGTTAAGGCCTGTTTTAGTTCACGCGGTAAATCTTTATATTGATTTTCTTTTACTTCTTTTTTGTAGACGCCAAAACCATCCACGTATTCAAGGTTTTTTTCAAGTGCCAGCTTCTCAAACTCCCATGGCATCATCGTATTGCAAATAGCATTTTCCCCATACAATCGTGGGTAGCTGTTTATTCTTGGACCTGCAGTAGGACCTAATAAACCTATACAAAGCAGCCCATTTTCTTTTACAACCCGAATTACTTCCCTTAAAGCTTTCTCAGGATCAGCTGTCCACTCCAATACATTAATCGCCATGATACCGTCGAATTCTCTATCTTCAAAAAGCAGATCATTGACATCTCCCTTGATAAACGTCGCCTCTTCAGGGTTCACCTTATCTTTTGCACGTCTGACCATCTCACCGGAAATATCCGTGCCAATGACATGGTAGCCGGCTTTTGCTAATTTTAGAGAACCATACCCGTCTGCACAGCCAATATCAAGGACCTTGCTGCCTTTCTCCAAATTATTTTCCAGGAAAGGAATCACATCCACCCTGCTGCCCTTCTCCCACATATTACGGCTCCGGCTGCTCCAAGCATCTGCCTGCTTATCCCACTTTATTTCTGCTTCTTTTTTCCAATCGAATGTACTCATTCGCTCTACCCCTTTGTAAAAGATTTGCTTTAGGAACATAAAAAAGGTTTACCTCCCTAAAGAGATAAACCTTTTACATATCATCTATTACAGACGAGTTACGTTAGCTGCTTGTGGTCCGCGGTTTCCTTCGACAATTTCGAATTCAACGTCTTGACCTTCTTCAAGTGTTTTGAAGCCTTCAGCTTGGATAGCAGAGAAGTGTACGAATACATCGTCTCCATCCTCACGCTCGATGAAACCAAAGCCTTTTTCTGCATTAAACCATTTTACTTTACCAGTCATGGAAATGACCTCCTTATACAAATATCGTGCAAAGTATAATTGAATCATAAATACTTTTACACCACTTTGTTAAAGAGATCGTAAAGTATTCCTCAATTTCCTTTTGCTTACTTAACTTTACCCTTTATTGAAATAAAATGCAAGTAAATCGCAAATTTATTTTTAATAAAATGTGATAATCCCCGTAAAACAAGTAATATCCCTAATTCTGAATCCTGTTGTACCGCCGTTTTTGCCGGTATCCATAAGTGATGTCCCGTACCATTTCTTCATTTTCCATCCCTGCACCAATTGCCCCTGCCATCGTGGAAATGGAAGTGGCCACCCAGGCGACCCTTATATAATGAATAACACTTGGATCCCCTTCTATACTAACAGATTCCATGAGTACTTCAGGCGGAATCAATACTAGGGCTGCTGTCAAAAAGAAGATCCATAAAAGTACATAATAAGTTATCACCGAGATAAATAAAGTAGATAATGTTGTCACATTATATAAACGTCGCATCTTTTTTTCATTTCCCGCAGACGGGCCTTCCCATAAATCATGGTTGAAAATAATCCATATAATTATTGCACTGACAGCAGCCACCATTAAACCACTTAGCCTAAGCGTACTTAGTATAATACCTAAATTCCACATAGTAGTAAAAATCAGCCCAAAGGCACCGGTCGTAAAAGCAGCGGCTAAAACCTTTTTAAAAGACCCCATAATGCTCATTGGCCTGTTGGATTTGGTCATGCCGATTATCAGTCTTATTTTACCATCCCATTTTGGAACGACTACATACCTGACATTCGCTTTTGTCGAATGGCTGGATGGTCTGATCCGTTTCGCTTTATAAATCGGAAAGTCCTTTTCCACTTTTTTTGAAAGCTGCTCTGCTTCCACATTATCACGAGCACTTTCAGCGTAAAAAATAAGTTCTTTTAAAATATGGATGATGGCATTTTTAATAGAACCCTGTAAAGACAGCCAGCCAAAAGCAGGAATGGAAATCTGGGCAATCTTATTTTGATAGGAATTATCTGCTGCAACTACATATTCCCCGTAATATATAGGCAGGTCTGTTAAAGATATCGCATAATCCCAGCCTTTTTCGTTTCGTATCTTCAATGTTTCATCCAGTATAACATCCACATCTTCCGCGGCTCCGGTCAACGGGTCAACTACCATTTCAACATCCCAGGAAATACTTCCATCAATGCTATGTTTAAATACTTCCGGCAAATCATTGAGAAATTTATTTACAATTTCTTCTGGCAATTCAGGTGCGGCAATCAAACCTATGATAAGATCCTTCCCCATTCCTATGCCTCCTTTCATGAGAAAACAGCTGATATATTACGAGCTTCCCGCTTCCTTACCCTCCTTCTCTTCCTTTTCTTCCTCCTTCTCAATTTCGTAATACCGTTGTTTTTGCCTGTAGGAATAAGTGATATCCCGGATTTTTTCCTGTTCCTCTATCCCTGTTCCAATAGCCCCTGCAAGCGTTCCAAGAGAGGTAATCAGCCAGACAAGGGAAAAATAGTATTGCGGGGTTGGATCATCCTGCAGACCGGTCCACGCCTCGAATAGAGAGGGCGGCACAAAAATAGCGATGGCTGCCAAAAAAATAACAAATAATATCATATAATTACTGACAATGATGACACCTAAGGTCATAAAGGTTGTCCAATTGTATAAATCCCTCCAGCGTTTTTTCCCTTTTTTGGTTGGTTTTTCCCATAAATCATGAGAAAAAATTACCCAGATGATCGTACCCAATATTGCCAAAACCATTATAGCAATGGATCTTTCTATACTATAGGCAATGCTGAGCTGCCACGGCGTAGGAAAAATGGCCATATAAGTCCCCGTTGCAAAAGAAAGGGTAATTAGCTTATTAAAAGAAAATAACGCTGACCAGGGACGATTTGCGAATGTCATACCAGAGAGCACGCGCAACCGGCCAATCAAACGGGATCTAATAATATACCGGACATCCATCTGCTCATCATCTTCCGATATATCCTTTCTTTTAATTAATGACAAGGCAGGAGGTCTTATTTTTTTTAGTCGATGAGATTTTTCTTTTTTAAGGAATGGTTTTCTGTGCGCGATTTCCGTGGTAAATTCATCTTTAGATGAAGACCGATAGTACAATTCTCCCATCATTTGAATAAAAGCTTTTTTAATTCTTCTGCGCATGGGCATAAAGCCAAATACAGGGATGGAAATCCGCGCCACACTGTTTTCGATACTGGCATCGGCAACTGCCAGGTGCTTACCTGCATATAAGGGTAAGTCTGTTAAACAAATGGCATAGTTCCAGTTATAATTTTTTTTGATATTTAGCACTTTGTCCAATATCTTGTTGGTGTTTTCGGCAACACCTATTAGCGGATCCACCAATGATTCAACTTTCCAGTCTACTTTATCATCAATGTAATCAGCAAGCTGATCGGCTACCTCATTTTTGAGATCTTCGGCAACATCCGCAGGTAAATTAGGTGCAGCAATGATGCCAACAGTTGCAGATTCCATAATATCTGCCTCCAGTATGTTACTTCAGTCCACAAAATTGATTCCATCCTCATTTATTCCCCAATTTTTGTTTTAAAAACAGCATAACAAGTTCCTGCTCGCTGAAAATATTCCTTTTTGATATTCCGTATAAAAATTGATATAATACCCTCTGTGCAAGATGAAAATGAATAACACACCACACATTGTGTATCTTGCAAATATACAAAATGACAGGTGGTAAACAACATGGAAAGCAATAATAATTATCGGATTTTATTGTATTATAACTATGTGCAAATAGAGGATCCTGAAGGCTATGCTGCAGATCATCTTCAATTCTGTAAGGATTTAGGATTGAAAGGAAGAATTTTCATTGCACAGGAAGGAATTAATGGTACAGTTTCCGGCACAGCTGAACAGACCGATGCATATATGGAAGCAATGCATAATGATCCCCGCTTTAAAGATATGGTCTTTAAAATTGATGCGCATGACGGACATGCTTTCAAAAAAATGCATGTACGCCCTCGTAAAGAACTGGTTACTTTAAGACTGGACGAAGATATCAATCCTTTGCAAACAACAGGAAATCACCTGTCTCCAAAGGAATTCTATGAGGCAATGCAAGAAGAAGACACGGTTGTCATTGATGCGCGGAATGACTATGAATTTGACTTGGGACACTTCCGCGGTGCGGTTCGGCCTGACATCGAAACATTCCGGGAACTTCCGGAATGGATCCGGGAAAATAAGCAGCAATTCGAAGGCAAAAAAATATTAACGTATTGTACCGGTGGAATTCGCTGTGAAAAATTCTCTGGATGGATGCTGGAAGAAGGATTTGAAGATGTTTCCCAGCTTCACGGCGGAATCGTAAGTTATGGAAAAGACCCGAAAGTGCAAGGTGAGTTATGGGATGGGAGATGCTATGTATTTGATGAAAGAATTTCCGTTCCAATCAACCAAAAAGAACACGTCGTAGTCGGTGAGGATTATTTCGATGGAGAACCTTGCGAAAGGTACGTTAATTGCGCCAACCCGGAGTGCAACAAACAAATACTTTGCTCAGAGGAAAATGAGCATAAACACATGAGGGGCTGTACACATGAATGTCGCGTAAGCCCACGGAATATGTATGTAAAAGAGCATGACTTGTCCCACGAAGAAATCACGCGCAGACTTGAATTGCTTGGTGAAAGCTATAAAAAAGAGGCGTAAATATTTTCGTGTTATCTGAAAGGCGGCCTGTATGATGGCCGTCTTTATTTTTGTGGAATAACATCATATAGAATAAAGAGATAGTAAAATCTGTATCTTTTGACATTTAATCAATATTATTGCTAAGCTGTACCAAAGGAGGGATTTATATGAGTGTCCATCAATTTTCTGCCAAAACCCAAAAAGACGGGATAAAATCGCTCGATGAATATAAAGACAATGTGCTACTCATAGTAAACACTGCAAGTGAATGTGGTTTTACTCCGCAATTTCAAGGTTTGCAAAAGTTATACGAAAAGTACAATCCCCAAGGCTTTGAAATACTCGGTTTTCCATGTAATCAATTTGGAAATCAAGACCCCGGCACAGACGAGGAAATAACCCATTTCTGTCAAAGTAATTACGGTGTTACTTTTCCCATGTTCAGTAAAATAGATGTGAAAGGTGATAATACACACCCTCTCTTTGATTACCTTACGAATGAAGCAGGCGGGATACTGTCAAAACAAATAAAGTGGAACTTCACCAAGTTTCTTATTGATAAAAAGGGACAAGTGATTAATCGCTATGCACCGCAGACGAAACCGGAAAACATAGAAAAAGATATTGAAAAAGCGCTAACATAAATCATATTAAAAAACGAGCCCTTTTCAAGTGCTCGTTTTTCAACGAATTAATATGCTTTCGCCCAATAAACCATTTCTTTCGCTTCTTTTCCGCAGCATACGCAAGCTTCAGATATTTTTTCTTGTTCAAATGGAATACAGCGGGATGTTGCTGTCGTTTCTTCCTTGATTTTCTCTTCACATTCCTCGCTGCCACACCACATTGCTTTAATAAAGCCAGTGTTTTCTTCAAGCGTTTGTTTGAAATCTTCCATATTCGTGGCAACGCTCGTTTTTTCTTCCATATGTGCTTTTGCTTTATTAAATAGGTTTTGCTGTACCTCTCCCAGTAAAGCAGGCAACCTTTCCTCAAGTTCACCGAGTGAGACGAATTCTTTTTCACCAGTATCACGACGAACAAGCACAACCTGATCCTTTTCGATATCTTTTGGCCCAAGCTCAATCCGGACAGGAATTCCTTGGATTTCAGTTTCGTTGAATTTCCAGCCAGGTGTTTTATCACTTGGATCAATATCGACCCGAACTAGGTCTTTCAGCTGATCACGGAGGTCATATGCTTTATCCAGCACACCTTCTTTATGCTGGGCAATCGGTACAATTTTTGCTTGGATTGGTGCAATGTTTGGTGGGATCACAAGTCCGCGGTTATCCCCATGGACCATAATTAGCGCACCCATAATACGTGTGGAGAGTCCCCAGGAAGTCTGATGAACATACTGGCTCTTTCCTTCCTTATCCAGATACGTAATATCAAAAGCTTCTGCAAAACCGGAGCCGAAATGATGAGATGTACCTGACTGCAGTGCTCTTCCATCATGCATTAACGCTTCAATGGTCAGTGTATAGTTAGCCCCGGCGAACTTTTCACTATCGGTTTTACGCCCCCGTATGACCGGAATAGCTAAATATTTCTCTGTCAAATCAGCATAAACACCAAGCATGCGGTCTGTTTCTTCTGCAGCACCTTCCTCTGTTGCATGGGCAGTGTGACCTTCCTGCCAATGAAACTCAGAAGTACGCAGGAAAGGTCGTGTCGTTTTCTCCCAGCGCACGACATTCCCCCACTGATTATACAATTTGGGCAGGTCGCGATAGGAATGAATATTTTTTGAATAATACTCACAGAACAGCACTTCTGAAGTTGGACGGACGGCAATCCTCTCTTCAAGCTCATGATCCCCACCGTGGGTCACCCAAGCAACTTCAGGGGCAAACCCTTCCACATGATCCTTCTCTTTCTGCAGGAGACTTTCCGGAATAAATAATGGAAAAGACACATTGGAATGTCCGGTCTCCTTGAATTTTTTATCCAGTTCATTTTTGATATTTTCCCAAATAGCATAACCATATGGTTTAATAATCATCGTGCCGCGAACTTGCCCGTATTCAACCAGCTCGGCCTGTTTTACCACATCTGTATACCACTGGGCGAAGTCATCCTCCATTGCCGTAATTTTTTCCACAAAATCTTTATTCTTTTTACCCACTTCCATACACCTCTTTAATCTATTATTAAAATACAAAAAACCTCCATCCGAAAAGGGACCGAGGTTTTGGTGGTACCACCCTTGTTTACAAAGACGCTCTGCCTTTATACACTTTGCTTGATAACGGTTATGAACCGCGCTCATCTTAGAAGCATATCCATGCTTTTCGATGGCGAACTCAGGAGGCAGGTTCCAATTGACTTCTTCAGGAATTTCCAGCACCATTCCCTCTCTGTGAAAGAAAATCAATTATACTAATCCTCATCAACGTTTCCTTTATATACCCTTTAATATATATACAAAAGAGCCCAAAGTCAAATTCGGTAGAAAAATACACTTTATACAACTTTGCCGCCAAGCGTATCAACGAAATGGCCCAGCGCCCAGTCATGTCCAGCCTGGTTGAAACTTGCCACAGCATCTTTATGGACTACTATATTAAAGCCTTTATTGTAGGCATCTACTGCCGTGTGCAGTACACAAATATCTGTGCAGACACCGACAATGTGTACTTCGTCAATGCCCCGTTCTCTCAGCTTTAGTTCCAGATCTGTTCCGGAAAAGGCACTGTAGCGCGTCTTGTCAAAATAATAAACATGATCTTTATCCTTATTATTCTCATAAACCGCCTTAAGCTTGCCGTACAAATCTCTGCCTTTGGTGCCAATTATATTGTGAGGCGGGAACAAGTCGGATTCCGGGTGAAGTTGATCCCCCTCCTCATGCGCATCAATCGCAAAAACTACATAATCTCCCGCATCAATAAATTCCTGCGTTAAAGAGACTACTTTATTCTCAATTACCTGACCAGGAACGCCACAAGTCAGCTTTCCATCCTCAGCAACAAAATCGATTGTGTAATCCACATTAAGCAATGCCCGCTTAGTCATTCTTAGCCCTCTCTCCCTCTGGTTTATTCTCCGTTTTTTTCAGCTAACAGATCAAAGCCATCCCCTTCCATCTTAAAGGAATCTTTCCCTTCATTTAGCTCAGTCAGGAAAACTTCCCAGTTAGCTGCATTTACGGTAATTAAAAATAATCGATCCAGCACATCCAGATCATCTATTGCCATTACTTTTCTTTTACATCTTCCGGCAACTGGCCAAAACGCATTTAAATCAGCCCGAGCAAGTCTTCTTTTTCCGCATTGTTGGTTGTTTCATGCCTGTGATGATGTTCATAATCAATAATTAGTCTCCTTGTGTTTTTGAAACTGCTTTCATATTGCTACCATGTTAACCAAGCTTGATTAACGGGCAAAACTAGACACTATAACTGGGTCATCTTAATCTTATGCGCCTCCCCATGTTTTCTTTCTGCAGCGTGGTAGGTTGGACCAACCATTTCTGTATAGGAAAAACCATGTTCAATCGCCGTAGTTACAAAACGCTTTGCCAATCCAACGGCAGCCACAACGGATTTGCCTCTAGCTAAATACGCAGCAATCGCAGCCGAGTAAGTACAGCCCGCTCCACTTGTATTCACAGTATCAATTCGCGGTGCCTCAAACATCGTCACCGTTTCCCCATCATACAATACATCCACCGCAGGGCCTTCCAATCTTCCGCCTTTAACGAGTACATATTTTGCATCCAAGGAATACAAGTCAATTGCAGCTTGCTTTAAATCAGCCACACGCTTAATCGGCCGTTCATCCAACAGAAAAGATGCTTCTGGAATGTTGGGAGTTATCATTGTTGCCAAAGGAATCAGCCGATTTTTTAACGCTTCAATGGCATCATCTGCCAAAAGCTTTGAATCCAGCTTTCCAACCATCACCGGATCAACAACAACCGATTCTATATTGGAGCCTTTAATTAAATCAGCAGTTGCAGAAATGACTTCCTTTGAAAAAAGCATCCCTGTCTTCAATCCATCTGTGCCAACCTGTTTCATTGCTGTATCGAATTGTGCTTCAATCGCTTCAATCGTCTGCGGGTGGACATTTTTATTCGTCTGAGGATGTCTGCCAACAATCGCCGTTACAACACTCATTCCATAAACATCCAATTCCTGAAATGTTTTTAAATCAGCCTGGATGCCCGCACTTCCGCCTGCTGCTGAACCTGCTATAGTAATTACTCTGGATGGATAATCCATTTCCAAAACCCCATTCATTCAAGTTTCTAAAACCCCATTCATTCAAGTTTCTAAAACCATATTACAACAAAAAACCAGACAATCATAACAAATTGCAAGACTACTTTGGCAAAAGTTCCGCTTAAAAAACCAATTAAAGAACCAATCGAAGCACGTAATGCTTCATTTAGCGTTCGCCTTTGCATCATTTCAATAAGAAGAACAACAACAAATGGAACAATCAATATTCCAAAGGGCGGCATGATAAAGGAACCGATAATGACAGCAACTGCGGCCCCTCTTTCTCCCATTTTACTGCCGCCATACTTTTTTACAAAGAAACTATTAGCAATAATATCAGCAAGGATCAGGATAACCGTGAAAACAACCATGGCAATCCAGAAGAAGTAATTTAGTTCCTCTGGGTTCAACACAAAATGATATAGCAAAAAACCAACCCATATGACAAGAACTGACGGGATAATTGGAAAAATGACGCCCGCGAAACTTAAGATAAACAAAATAATAATAATGAGCCATATTAGTATATCCAGCATGATTTCCTCCGGTGTTTACATATTACGAAACGTGCTTGGGTGCTTCGTTTCTTCTTTTGTTAAAATCAGATTATTATTTTCGTATGTTTAATGATCCTTATAACAGATAATAACATAAGAATGAAGGCAAGCTCTATTCCAAAAAACACATGTAATAGCAGAAACGAAAGATACATAAATCGTTCGCCGAGAACACTTTCTCTCCAATTAATAGCCGGCAGCACACCGACAAGAAAGTTTGGAACTCGGGTTTCCAGGAGTGTCATTGCCATTTTATATTTGATAAAATAAGACAAAAGTAATTTTAGGAGTCTCATCATGAAGATTTTACGCAGATTAATAGTCCTTTCATTGATCATTTTAGTATTTTTCGGCATTGGTTACATTGTATATAATGAAATCAGCAAACGATATGTATATTTAGGTGATGATGCACCACTTTCAACAGAACTGCATCCTATGGTGGAAGAGAAAAAGGATACGTTAATAGAGCAGGCTAATGAAATAGGGATACAGGTCTTTATTACCGATACAGTACGTACCTTGGAAGAACAGGAGGCACTCTTTGCGCAGGGCAGGACAGATGATGGAAATATTGTAACCTATGCGAAACCGGGGGAATCCTATCATAATTATGGACTGGCTATTGATTATGCATTAGAGGATCGAGATGGAAACATCATTTGGGATATTGATTATGACGGAAATGAAAATGGGGAGCGTGACTGGTTTGAAGTGGCTGACATTGCCAAAGAACTGGGTTTCGAATGGGGCGGTGACTGGGATAGATTTCAGGACTACCCCCATCTGCAAATGACTTTTGGATTAAGTGTTGACAAACTGCAGCGAGGCTGGCGGCCAAGAGTGGAAGCGGACTAGACAGGGACGAGAGTGAAATTTTCTGTCCCGCTATTTGTGATCTAAGAAAAAGATTTTCCTTTTCGCGATGCTGAACAAAGAGAGAGCGGGAATCAAAAATAGCAGGTGGAGAATTTTCAATCCCACCTGCTATTAAAAACTGAGAGTCCCCCGTTAGTTCTGGTAAATGTGAACTCTTCACTGATTTTCTTTTCTATCGTCCTTCTCCGCTTCCTCCTCTTCAGGAATCGGGTCTACTTTTTGTTTATAGGCGTACCCTTTTGAAATAACATATAGTGACCCAATGAGTACCAGAGCCACTACAGCAACAGAAACTATAATTACGACGAGTATTGGTGACATAATAAGACCTTTTCCTTTCTCTACGCTTTCTCATACGGTTAATGATCCCGTATATTATCCGGGTGTACGGCAGATTCAACCCGGTCTCTGCGGCTAATCTGACTGCACCGCCATGAATATGATCCAGCTCCAATGTGTTCCCTTTTCGACGGTCCTGATGTATGGAAGTTGTGGCATCATCTTTTAAAGCCAAAATTTTTTCCCTTGCCTCATTAAAATCCGCTTCAGATATAGAAACATGATGGGAGTTGGCCAAAAGTTTCACTTCCCGTAGAAGAAATTCCACAAAGTTAATTGTTTCTCTATGTTCTTTAATCGGACCAATTGGCAGATTTACCGCTGTCGTCACGCCTGCAAATGCATGGATAAACATATATTTCTTCCATAGCTCCCGTAAAATATCTTCACTGTGCCTGGTGTTTATATTGGCATCCTTCAGTAAATCTTCTAGTCTACCACAAATAGCTTTTTGTCCGGGTTCCAACGGTCCGAAAAGAAGATCATGAAACGGGCTGGAATGCATCACATGGCCTTTTTTGTCCAAAATAGCCATGATTTGAGGCAAGACCTCCGAGCACATGGGACTTGCCGACTGCAGCTTGTACAATAGGAATATGTTCGATGCCATTCAAAACAGGCAGCACGTAAGCTCCTTTTTCCACCAATGCCTTCACATGATCCAAAGTTCTGTTTAAATGATAACCTTTTACACTGAGGAAAATTAAATCAGCATGATCCATTTCATCAGGACTTAAAATTAATTTTGATTTCAACAGTTGATAATCGCCCTGTGTGCTTGAAATGCTGATGCATTTTCCTTAATTCAGGAAAACCTTTTTCCCCTTACTAGAAAAGAAACATTCGCACCCGCCTGCTGGGACCTCGCACCATAATATGCCCTTAACGCACCGGCACCGATTACGACTATATCCATTTTGTCCCCCCCTTGGAAAAGATGGTTAATTTCATGGTACTTTCTTTTCAGTTATTTGTCTATCGATTATTTATAGTATGAGAGCGATTCATCTCCCTTTTAAAACTAGGAAGATTCTCACAGGTTTTCCTAATTTAAAAGGTGGCTGTCACTTTTTAACGAATTTTAGGGATATGGAAGATAAATGAATCATACTGAAGTATATCTCTATAAATGTATTTATGACTATTTTAACGCCAAAATATAAAGGTTAATTTCTAATTATCTAAAAATATGGAGTTTGAATAGGTTAAAATATATCTGTAACATTTTAATATAACTGCTTTTACTTGATCCCCTAATCTATTGATCTTAATTTTCATGGCTAATGAGGTGATAAATGCCTAGGAAATAATGCTTGTAAAGTATGGGCAGTAAATTAGAAAATGCATGAAATATGGCAAACATAATTTTGTGCGCTGCTCATAGGTTTTATTATGATCACCTTATGGGAATTACAGTCTTGGTTGTTTTAAATTTTAAGGGAGGTTATTAGTTAAAGATGAAAAAAATACTATTAATGGCAATACTTATCTTAACAGTCGGAGTAATTGCTGCATGTGGCGGAAATGGTGACGATGGAGCAAATGGAGATGACGGTAACGGGGATAATGGCGGAGATGCAGAAGGAGATGGCAAGCTTGCTGAGCTGCAGGAAGCTGGCGTAGTGACAATTGGCTTTGCCAACGAAGAGCCTTATGCGTATGAAGGTGATGACGGAGAATTAAAAGGAGCAGCAGTTGATATTGCAGCAGCGGTATTTGCAGAGCTTGGTGTCGAGGAAATGGATTCCCAATTGGCCGATTTCGGTTCCCTTATTCCCGGGCTGCAGGCAAATCAGTTTGATGTCGTAACTGCAGGTATGGCTATTACGCCTGATCGTTGTGAAAATGCTTTGTTTGGCGAGCCAGAAATGGTTTACGGTGAAGGGCTTGTAGTTCAAGCAGGCAACCCGCTTGATATTCAAAGTTATGATGACATTGCAGCTAATCCTGACATAAGGGTTTCTGTTATGGCTGGTGCAACAGAAATTGGTTTCCTGGAAGATCATGATGTGAGTGATGATCAAATTACGACAGCGTCTGATATTCCATCCACTTTCTCGGCTGTAGAATCTGACAGAGCTGACGTTACAACGGCTACAGAAATGACACTTCGTCTGGCAATGGAAACTGCTGATGAAGATGCACTGGAATTTGTAGATGGCTTTGAACAACCAGACGTTGAAGGGGTTCCAAGCTATGGTGCAGCTGCATTCAGTATGGAAAATGAAGATTTGCGTGATGCATATAATGAGGCACTGAATGAATTAAAAGAAGATGGTACAGTTGACGAACTACTAGAAGCAAATGGCTTTGTAGATAATGCGGTAGGCGTTGACGAAGTTACTGCAGAATCTGTATGTAGTGGCGAGAACTATTAATCTGACAATCAATTAGTAAAATAAATGTATAAACACTCCATAGGGTCTTGCTCCCCACCTAAGGGAGTTTGACCCTATTTATTATGAAATAAGTTTGGACAACATGTATGAACTTTTCTTCACCTGCACCGAGTGTAGCGGGGCTTAAATATAAGCCTCATAATTCCTCAAGATAATCTAATCCGTTATTTTTCATTAATTTATAAAGGAGTGATTGAGATTAATGCTATCATAGAGATCTTTCCACAGTTAATGCGTGGACTGGGTATCACCGTTAGCGTACTTATCGCATCCGCATTTTTCGGATACTTAATGGCATTCATAGCAGGGCTCTGCAGGCTTTCAAATAATATTGCACTGAAAAAATTTACAGGGTTTTATGTTGAAGTTTTTCGCGGTACGTCATTGATTGTTCAGTTATTTTGGCTGTATTACGCCGTTCCTATGTTGTTTGGCATACAGCTTGGAAGCAACTGGTGGATCGGGGTTATTGCCATTGCATTAAATTACGGGGCTTATATGTCCGAAATTGTCCGCGGCTCGATTTTGGCGGTGGCAAAAGGACAGACGGAAGCTGCTACAGCACTTAATATGTCCAGTTTCCAGCGGATGAGATTAATCATTCTCCCACAGGCTGTTCGTATGATGCTGCCTGAATTCGGAAATTATCTCATTCAAATGCTTAAAGCAACCTCATTAGTATACTTAATTGGTATGAACGACATTTTCTACTATGGTAATATTTTAAGGAGTAACGACTTATCCATGGCACCAACCGTGTACTTATTAGTGCTTGTATTTTACTTTATCCTTGCACTGCCGTTAATCTACTTGACGCGCAAGGCGGAGAGCATCTCGAAGAAAGGGGTGGCTAGCTAATGAACTGGAGCTGGGAAACCTTTTATGATGCCCTTCCAATTGTAGCATCAGGATTAGGTATTACAATCGGACTTACAATCGCAAGTTATTTATTTGCACTTATTTTCGGTTTTGTATGGGTCTTTTTAAGAAGGATTCCATTCAAACCAATCAGCTGGCTCGCTACATGGACTATGGAATTTATTCGTTCCACACCACCGCTGGTACAATTATTTTTCATTTACTTTGCCTGGCCGGTAGTTCCTGTAGTTGGTATGACACTTGATCCATTTACAAGTGCAGTACTCGGACTCGGTCTTCACTTCAGCACGTATATAGGAGAAGTATACCGCTCCGGAATTGAAGGAGTGGATAAAGGACAATGGGAAGCTTCTACTGCTTTAAATTTCTCTTTTTATGATAAATGGATGAAAATTGTTTTGCCACAGGCAGTACCGCCAACCATTCCGATGCTCGGTAATTACTTTATTATCCTGTTTAAGGAAGTCCCGCTGGCTTCCACAATCGGTGTAGTAGGTATACTGCACATGGCACAAAGCTATGGTTCGCAACACTGGGCATACCTTGAGCCATTAACGATAGTAGGTATTCTCTTCTTAATCCTAAGCTATCCTTCTGCCATTTTAATTAGTAAACTGGAAAAGAGAATGAACCGCAGATTTGATAAAAAAGCAACGTTATCCAGTACGCAAAAAGGGACGGTGGTATAAATGACAGAACCTATTGTTGAATTTAAAGATGTGCATAAATCTTTTGGCGATGTGAAAGTTTTAAAAGGAATTGATCTGGAAATCAAACCTGCAGAAAAAATTGCTGTGATCGGCCCAAGCGGTTCCGGGAAAACCACGATTATTCGCATGCTAATGACACTGGAAGTCCCCACAGCCGGCGATATTATTGTAGACGGTGTTAATCTTTGGAAGATGGAAAAGAACGGGAAAATGGTCAAGGCAAATGAAAAGCATCTTCGTGATGTTCGCGGCGATATCGGCATGGTGTTTCAGCATTTCAATTTATTTCCGCATATGACCATTTTGGAAAATTGCATGACAGCACCAATCCACGTTAAGAAAGAAGACAAGAAAGAAGCACGTGCACGATCCATTCAAATGCTTGAAAAAGTTGGGCTTGGTGATAAACTGGATAATTACCCTAATCAGCTGTCAGGCGGTCAAAAACAGCGTGTAGCTATGGCAAGGGCGTTGGTTATGAGACCAAAAATCATGTTGTTTGATGAAGTAACTTCAGCGCTTGACCCCGAGCTTGTCGGTGAGGTGCTGGAAGTTATTCGTGATATTGCAAAAGAGGGCGAGATGGCTATGGTGCTTGTTACACATGAGATGGAATTTGCACTGGATGTCGCAGATAGAGTACTGTTTCTTGATGAAGGCGTGATTGCTGAAGAGGGGACAGCAAGCGAAGTTATTGAGCACTCCAAAAACGAACGACTGCAAAGCTTTTTGCATCGCTTTCGCAGTTAAATATGACAGCATCGTTCATAGGAACGGTGCTGTTTTTTTAGTCTTTTTCATTTTTCGAGGAGTTCAGCGTTTTTTTCCACCCTTGTGGGATTCGAGAGCTCTTCTCGATGACGTCTTCGTACCTTTTTCAACCAATAAGGGATTCGAGAGCCCTTCTCGATAACGTCTTCTTTCCTTTTTCCGCCCATCAGGGATTCGAGAGCCCTTCTCTGCTTCATCATTATTCAGTTTCAATCAATGACATACAATAGAAGTTAATAGCTCCCTCTCCCAAAAGAAATATAGCTCATTCACTTAAGTGACTTCCCGAACAACATAAAAACACCCCCGAAAGTTAGATTTTTTACTCTAACTTTCGGGAGTACCCTGGTGATCGCAGTTTTTTTTATATTACTTATTCCGGATCTTCTCCGATTATTTTCACTTCTCTTTCAAGCTTCACTCCGAACTTCTCATCAACAATAGCCTGCACATGATGGATTAAATCAATATACTCAGTGGCAGTCGCTTTATTTTTATTCACGATAAAACCGGCATGTTTCTGTGATACCTCTGCACCGCCAATCTGGCTGCCCTGAAGCTCACTGTCCTGAATCAGCTTTCCGGCAAAATAACCTGGCGGGCGTTTAAACACACTGCCGCAAGACGGATATTCCAGCGGCTGCTTTGATTCTCTTTTAAATGTTAAATCATCCATAACTGCTTTTATATCGTCATAATTGCCGAATTTCAGCTCAAAAGTTGCTTCAAGCACGATATATCCTTTGTCGGGTATATTACTTGTTCGGTAATCAAGGTCCAGTTCACCCGCCGTTAATGTAAGCAGGTTTCCTTCTCTGTCCACAACAACTGTACTTGTTAAAACGTCTTTTATTTCACCGCCATACGCACCTGCGTTCATAAATAATGCGCCGCCGACAGACCCTGGAATACCACAGGCAAATTCCAACCCTGTTAACTTTTCCTCCAGGGCTTCTCTGGAAACATCTATAATCCTTGCTCCGCTTTGAGCAATAATGGTTGTTTCGTCTATTTTTATATCCGTTAACTGTTGAAGATTCATGACGATACCGCGAATACCGCCATCTTTCACAATTAAATTTGAACCGTTGCCAAGTAAAGTGAAAGCAATATTTTCTTTATTTGCCAGCTTGACAATTTCCTGCACTTCTTCATAGGTTTCCGGTCTGACTAAAAAATCTGCTTTTCCGCCAAGATGCGTATAGGTGTGATTTCTTAATTGTTCATCCACCATCACATTTTTCTTTGCTGTAATATGAATCAATTCATCGTAAATATGATGCGCCTTTGACAACTGTATCATCCCTTTTTAGAATACTTGGCTTATCGCCAGGGGGCGAAAGCCTTAGTTGCACTTATGCAGGAGGAAAGGCTTTATACTTTCCTGTCTGTGAAAGATTTACTTCATTTCTACCTGTGTGCCTTAGCAAGAAAATTTTTAGGCAATTATATTTAATCATCTGTTATATTGTAAGTCATTCTGTATCGTCTTGCCACAGAAAAGAAGAAATAATTTTATCTATTTGTTCACTTTGATGCAGGGCACTATGGCCAAGTTCATCATCCTCAATGATGATTTCCTCTATTTGGTCTTCTGATATCAGTGTATTCAATGTCTTTACACTTTCCACGACTGCCACTGAATCTCCGGTACTGCCGAGATTCAGCACTTTCGTATTTTCCGGAAATTCCCCTGTTTCCAACAATTGTAATCCAGCTGAATCTGGTTTTAAATCCTCAGCAGCTGCATCATGATGTATTTGAAAATACTCCTGGCTGAATATGCCTCCAAAAGGTGCCCCAAGCGCAACAATTTTATTGACAGCAGGAAAATCCGCACTCTGATATTGCATGGCATATTTCAATGATACAATGCCGCCCATGGAGTGACCTACCAAATTCACACTGTTCACAGCATAATTACTTTTCATGGAAGCAAGGACGTCAGCAAGCCAGCCAGCAGTCTCTTCAAAATCTGTCCGGTTATCTTCAAATATTACATGAACTAATTGCGGCCCGCTGTTATCGTTATTCAAACGATATGATTGTATTTCTCCATTCTTCCCAACATAATATATAAGTATTTTATTTCCAATTTCATATACATTTTCAAAACGGTGCAGCATAAATCCGAAGGAAAAAAATGTACCCTTATAACCGTGAACAAAAACGGTTGATTCAGTTATTTTTTGTTCTGCTTTATACGGTGCACCTAAAAGGAAGAGTGCCCCGAATATAATCATAGCAAGTATGAGTAATTTCTGGATGCCAATTTTTTTCACCTCATTATATACGTAAAGACAAATCTTTATGGTGGGACGAGCATTTAGCGCAGTCCCGGTGTCCACGTCTCCATCTTTTATAAGCAGATGCTCATGATTATATTTTTCCACCAAAAAATGAATTCAAACTACGAAGCTTCTGACTCTCCGCGGGGCAAGCCCACGCGGGTTCACATATTGCTTCTCACTATTCGTACTCATTACCTGTAAGATAATTTTTGGAAATAGGAACTCACAACAGGGGTGAAACCCTACGACCAAGCAGCCCCCCGGCCACATTAGTGTTCGTATTCTCTCTAAAGTTAGAGAAGGAAGCAAAGTCAAACTCCCCGGAATATTGATTTAAAGGTTTTAATTAAAATTTGATTCCACTATTCAGGACAACTTTACGGTCGTCTTTTAATTTTTGAATACAATTTTGATGCATGTCATAAAACGCCTCAAGAAAACTTTAAGCATAATTTTTGGTCAGGTGTTTGTAAATCATTATTTGTGCAATACAGTAAAAATGCTGAATACAAATCTCTTTGAATTTTTCTTCCATCTGGTAGTATGTGCCATCTTTTAGACAATTGTTTTTTATTCGGTTTATTTAAAACATGATCATATTGACTTGCTTTAAATGTCCTGGTATTCACTTTTTGAATGAACCGCCAGTTGATTCAAACCTTCTTCTAATTTGTGCGGTAAAATAGCCTGGACTTCTTTTGAGAATGCTTTTACCAAAACGTTTTCGTTTATTAAATCTTCCGGTTATTTCATTAACAGTTACTTCTTTTGCTTTTTTTTGTAGTACTTTTATATTCATATCTTCCATTTGTTTGTATTTTTTATAAACTTCTCCTAAAACAGTATTACGAATAATCCTGAGTTGTTCTTGTATGCGCTGCAGCTTCCAATCTTGTGAAGGTTCTACCTCTAATTCAACTTCTATCACATGAACAGGAGAGGCATCATGTACTTTTTTGAGTAATTTTTGTTCTTCGGTTTTAGTTTTTTTGGCTCTTTTTTAACTTTTACATGAATACCTCTCCTTCCAGGTTTTTTTATTAATCATTCTATAATTCTATTATACCATCACAAAGAACTTATGTTCCATTTTTCAATTAATATAATTCAATCAGCCAATTCATCCCGAAGGCAAGCCTGTCGGGTTTTCTTGGCTGTAATGTCTATAACAGGCTTGTTAAACTATGGAAAACTGGTTTTTTATCTTCAAAAGTGGATACATAGTTATATCCAATGGATCGAAGCAGCTCCAGGGATTCTTTAAATTCATAGGCAAGTGTTGTTTCAACATGGGAGTCGGAACCAAGTGTAATAATTTCTCCGCCAAGTTCTTTATACAGCTTTAAAATATCTTCGCTTGGCATTCGGTTTTTCAGTCCGTATCTTTTTCCGGAAGTATTTAATTCAATCCCTTTTTCAGCTGGAATGATTTCTTTAAATATCTCCCCGATTATATCATGAAAATCTTTCTCGCTTTCCTGTCTTTGATATCGTTTCACCAAATCCAAATGACCAAGCACCTGGAAATTTTTAAAATGCTTCACACAATACAGTAATTCTTCATAGTATATCTGATAGGCTTCTTCCTGTGTCTTCCCTTCAAAAAACTCCCCTGAATGAAGATCCTTCTTTTCTGTCGTATGCATGGAACAGATGACAAAATCAAAATGCTCCTTTTCCAGTAATGCATTGTACATATCAAGCTGATGGGGTTGAACGCCAATTTCTACTCCTTTTTTAATCGTTAATTGTTCCCCGTATTTACCCTGCATTTCAGCAACTTTTCCATCATAAGCCTCCAAATCAAATTCAAACACAATAGACGAATCCGGATAATCATAATCAATATGCTCTGTAAAGCATACTTCGCGCAGTCCTTTTCGAATCGCTTCCTCAATCGTTTTTTCCATCGGTGTTTTGCAATCTGCGGAAAAATCACTGTGAATATGATAGTCAAACATATATAATTCCCCCATTTATTCTTGACTTTTTGGTGTATCCTTATTAAAATACTACTATATAACTTTACTAAGATAAAGCGATAAAGTAATAAAGTTTTATTGGAAGGAGCAGTAACGCGTGCAACTTTATATATATGATAAAGAAAATGACAGCAAAATAGAAGATTTTCAGATTCGTGAAGTACTCCTATCCAAGCTCAAAAAACGGTTTGAAACCTATGGCTATAAACAAATTCAAACACCTGCATTTGAAGCTTATGATGTTTACTCCGATTTGACTGGCACAGTTAAAAAAGACGATATGATTAAAGTGATTGATTCATCAGGTAAAGTGCTGGTGCTCCGGCCAGATGTGACGATTCCCATTACGAGAATGACAGCTTTAAGCAAACAGCCATTGCAGAGCGAAAAACGCTATTTTTATATATTGGATGTGTTCCGGCAGCTGTCAGAGCAAAACAACCAAAAGGAACATACACAGGCAGGGGTTGAATATCTAGGGAAAAACTCACCGGAAGCAGATGCCGAGGTAATCATGCTTGCAGTCCATCTGTTAAAGGAATTGAACTTTCCCAATTTCAAAATAGAAATAGGCCATGCAGGATTTTTCAAAGAACTTATATCAAAAACCGCATTAACGGAGGAACAGCTGGAACAATTACAATTACTGATTCAATCGAAAAACCTAGCAGAAATAGAACCATTTCTTGCTGAATTACCTATTGATGAAGCGCTAAAACAAGCAATTCAGCAAATCCCTCTCCTTTATGGCAGGCCGGATGAAGTAATCCGCCAGGCCAAGGAAATCGCATCAACAAATCAATTACAAGTGGAACTGGAGAATCTGACAAAAGTATGGGAAGTGCTTGAAGCTTATCAAATAAGTGAGCATGTTGTATGCAACCTCGGCATTATCAACAATATGGATTATTATTCAGGAATTATCTTTCAGGGTTTTATAGAAAATGTGGGCAAACCCGTTTTAATGGGCGGGCGTTACGATCATTTAGGAGCCAAGTATGATAAACATATTCCTGCCATTGGATTTGCGGCCGAAGTGGATATTCTTTTGCAGGCCGTACTTCAGCAGGGATTAATTACGAGAAAAAAAGAAATGCAAGACTTCATTATTTTTTATCATAAAGACAAACAAAAAGAGGCATTAGCTGCGGCTTTTCAATTGCGCACCAAAGGCTACCATGTACTCACTTTTACAGGAGATGAGGAGATTGATTTTTCGAGCAGAAATAAAGTTCATTTTACCACTGCAGGAAATCAATTACACACAAATAAACAGGAGCGATCATTTTCTGACACAGCTAGCCTCATCGGTATCGTACAGGAAATGAAGGGAGAAGTTTAAGTGGAAACAATAACATTAGCAATCGCAAAAGGACGGACAGCGGAGAGTACCATTGAGCTATTAAATTCCATAGATATTCACTTCCGGGATTTTCACGATCAATCCAGGAAGCTCATTTTTTACAATCCTGAGCGGTCGATTAAATTACTATTTGTAAAAGCAGTGGATGTGCCGACTTATGTAGAAAAAGGGGCTGCAGATATCGGGATTGCCGGGAAGGATAACATTCTCGAATCCAGCGCGGATGTTTATGAAATGCTGGATTTAAAGATTGGCACGTGTCAATTCGTTATCGCAGGCAAAACAGGCAGTCAGCTGGAAACCCGGCAAAATTTAACCATTGCTTCCAAATATCCCAACCTGACGAAAAAGCATTTTTCCAAAAAAGGGCTGGACGTGGATACAGTGAAGTTAAATGGATCAGTGGAATTAGCCCCGCTCATCGGGCTGGCTGATTACATTGCCGATATCGTAGAAACCGGGACAACGTTAAAGGAAAACGGGCTCTCTATCATTGAAAAAGTGGAAAATATCAGCACTAGACTTATTGTAAATAAAGCAAGCTTTGCGACAAAGTCAGCTGAAATTCAAGATCTTATCCAAAAAATAGAAACAGCTGTGGAGTGATAGAAAATGGAGATTATTACTGCAGAACAATTCAAACAAAAAACCGATTCCAATAGCTCTAAAACAGAAGCAATAGATGAAAAGATACTGGAAATTATTAATCAAGTAAGAAAAACAGGTGACCAGGCTCTTTTTTCTTACACAGAAAAGTTTGACGGTGTAGCACTTGATACGTTGATTGTTTCAGAAAAGGAATTTGATGATGCCAAAAAGTTAGTAAATGCCGACGTCGTCCAAGCGCTTCAAAAAGCAAAAGATAATATTGAACAATTCCACCGGCAGCAAATCGAGAAATCATGGTTTATTGAAAAAGAACAAGGGATTACCCTTGGGCAAAAAATAACCCCGATGGAAAAAGCGGGCGTATACATTCCCGGTGGAAAAGCAGCCTATCCATCCACCGTTTTAATGAATGTGATCCCTGCAAAAATAGCCGGTGTGGAAAAGGTTGCGATGACTACACCTCCTCAACCAGGTGGGAAAATGAATCCATATGTACTGGTTGCAGCACAACTTGCCGGTGTCGATACAATTTATAAGCTTGGCGGAGCACAAGCAATCGCAGCTTTGGCATATGGGACAAAAACAGTTGAGAAAGTATCAAAAATTGTGGGACCCGGCAATGCATATGTGGCCCGTACAAAAAAATGGGTGTTTGGCGATGTGGATATAGATATGATTGCCGGGCCAAGTGAAATTTGTATTCTTGCCGATAAGAGGACAAACGCGAAATATGCTGCAGCTGATTTATTATCACAGGCGGAACATGATGAGTCCGCCAGCAGTATTTGTGTTACCACCAGCCGGTCGGTTGCAGACAACATTTTAAAAGAAATGAACAAACAAGCTGTAACACTGGACAGACGAGAAATCATTGAAAAATCACTATCACAAAACGGGAAATTGATTATCGCTGAAAATAGGCAAGAAGCATACGATGTGATAAATGACCTTGCACCTGAGCACTTGCAATTAATGACAGCGTATCCTTCTGAGCACCTGTCTTTCATCAAAAATGCAGGAGCTATATTTCTCGGCGAATTTTCCCCGGAAGTACTTGGCGATTATTACGCTGGGCCAAATCATACCCTGCCGACTAGCGGTACGGCGGCATTTTCATCCCCGCTCGGCGTGTATGATTTCATAAAAAGATCCAGCATCATTCATTATTCCAAAGAGTCTTTACTGGCAGCATCACGAGATATCATGCAGCTTGCCAGGATAGAAGGGTTAACAGCCCACGAGGCTTCCATTCAAGTTAGAAAGGATGACGAAAATGCGTAATGCATCGGTGAAACGAGAAACGAAAGAAACAAAAGTAGATGTCAAACTGGATATTGATGGAGAAGGAAACTCAGGAATTAACACAGGGGTCGGCTTTTTTGACCACATGCTGACCTTAACCGCAAAGCATGGATTGCTTGATCTTCATGTAAATTGCAATGGTGATGTGGAAGTGGATCAGCATCACTCTGTGGAGGATGTCGGCATTGCCTTTGGCCAGGCATTCAACGAAGCACTCGGCAATAAAGAAGGAATCAATCGCTATGCCACCATTACTACACCGATGGATGAAGCATTGTCGGCAATATCTTTGGATATAAGCGGACGCGCCTTTCTTGTTTATCATGTGGAAGGACTAAAGGAAAAGGTCGGAGCTTTTGATACAGAATTGGTCGAAGAATTCTTTTTAGCCTTTGCCAAAAATGCCAATGTCACGCTCCATATTAATTTACATTACGGGAGAAACACCCACCATATGATAGAATCCATTTTCAAAGGATTCGGCAGCGCACTTGACCTTGCCAGCCAGAAAAATGGCCGTATAAAAGGAGTACCATCAACAAAAGGCACGCTGTAGAAATATTTATCGAGAAGGCTGTTTTCTTAAAAATTGGGGCTATAGTTACTCGCTTCACTGAAAAAATTCGGAACTGCGCGTAAATGCTCGTCCCACCGAAAAGATTTGTTATTATTGACAGAATATCTATAAACTGTGACGTAACTATTCTTTATTTCCTAAGTCTAAGCAACACCTTCCGTCCGGGATCGCTTCGGGCGGATGCTTTCCGCGGGTACGGCCTCAGCCTCGGGCTAACAGGATGTTAGTCATGAAGGCGTTGCGACAGGACGTCGCGACTTTAGCCTTCCATCCACTCGACCGCTCTGCGGGGTCTTCGGACTCGTGCTGTTCCCGCAGGACAAGGAAGGCTGCGTCAGCATTACATCGCACGAAGAAAATTGCATTATATTTTCGAGGAGTCACCGCCCTACGCTCACCCGGACTAATGAGAGCACAATTGCTTCGATCAATTGCACTAGTAATAGGTAGAGCGGAGGAAATACCCCAAGACTCCTGCGGGAGAAATGGCCTAGGTGAGACCCCGCAGCGCGACAAATGAAGGCCGACTAAAACCGCCCTTTGCGGGCAACGTCGGCATACCCCTTGTCGGGGCAAGGAGGCTCACCAGCCACCAAGCGGCAAAGAAGACACGGTGATACGAACAGAGTGAGTTGAACCGATGTCGCACTTGTGCCCAGCGGGTGAAAGCGAGGGGTATTTCCGCAGCGGCGGACAGAGGGTTACGCCACAGTTTATCTCAACTCCAAAAAATAAAAGCAACAAAGTTTACGAAAACAGCCATGGGAAAGGAAGAATCATTAATGATTGCAATAATAGATTACGGTGCAGGCAATATTAAAAGTCTGCAATTTGTACTGAACAGATTACAATTTAATGCTTGCCTGACAGTGGATGAAACAGTGATTCAAAAGAGTAATGCTATTATTCTTCCGGGGGTAGGTGCTTTCAATAATGCCATCGCTACACTTCATAAATCAGGACTTTCAGAAATTTTACGGACGGAAGCAAAAAATGGAAAACCGATTCTTGGTATCTGCCTTGGGATGCAGTTATTTTATGAAAAGAGCTATGAAGATGGTGAATGGGAAGGCCTTCAATTGTTAAGAGGGGATATCAGCAGAATCAACAGTTCCGTAAAAGTCCCCCACATGGGATGGAATACACTAACCCAGCACCAGGACACTACCCTTCTGAACAGCGTTAATAAAACAGACTATGTATATTTTGTTCATTCTTACAAGGTGGAAAACAACGATCAGCAAACGCTTCTGGCCTCTAGTCAATACGGCGGAGACATTCCCGCCATAGTTCAGGAGAATAATATAATCGGCATGCAATTTCATCCGGAAAAAAGCGGTGCTGCCGGGTTACAGATGCTAAAAAACTTTGGGGAGATGATCTCGTGATACTTTTTCCGGCAATTGATATTAAAAATAAAAAATGTGTAAGGCTGACCCAGGGTGATTATGATAAAGAAACGATTTATAGCAGCTCTCCAGCCGACATGGCAATGCAATGGAAAAACAAAGGAGCAGCTTACCTTCACATCGTTGATCTTGACGGAGCGAAAACAGGCACTGCTGTAAATTACGATGTAATCCACCAGATTGCGAATGAAGTTGCTATTCCTATGCAAATAGGCGGCGGGATCCGCTCCATAGAAATGGTGCGGAAATATATTCAGGCAGGTGTCTCCCGTGTCATCATTGGTACAGCAGCAATAAATGACATCGACTTTTTAAAAGAAGCTGTAAGTTCCTACGGGGAAAAAATTGCCGTATCCATTGATGCACGAAACGGCTATGTGGCAACAAATGGCTGGACGGATACAAGTGATGTGACAGCTGTTGATTTAGTAAAGGAACTGGAAACCCTCGGTGTTCAAACTATCATTTATACAGATATTTTAAAAGACGGCATGCTGGAAGGTCCCAATTTTACGGAGCTCCAAACGATTAATGAGGCCACATCGGTTAATGTTATCGCCTCAGGCGGAGTGACTACAGTCAATGATATAAAGAAATTAAAAGAGCAGCAATTATATGGTGCCATTATCGGTAAAGCGCTTTACGATGGTACATTATCATTTGAAGCAGCGATGGAGGGTGAAACAAATGCTGGCTAAACGAATTATCCCTTGTCTGGATGTAGACAAAGGAAGAGTAGTTAAAGGAAAGCAGTTTAAGGACATTCAGGACGTAGATGACCCTGTTGCACTGGCAAAAAGATATAACCGGGATGGTGCGGATGAACTCGTATTTTACGATATAACTGCGTCAAACGAAGACCGGGATATTTTTCTGGATATTGTAGAAAAGGTGGCGGCAGAGATAGCTATTCCTTTCACTGTCGGCGGGGGCATCCGCACATTGGATAATATTCACCGCGTGCTTCATGCTGGTGCGGATAAAGTGTCAATCAATAGTGCAGCTGTAAAGGATCCTGAGCTTATTAAGGAAGCCGCGTTAAAATTTGGCTCCCAATGTATCGTCCTGTCCATCGACGCAAAGAAAACCGGCAATAATAAATGGGAAGTGTTTATTAATGGCGGACGTGTAAACACTGAGCTAGATGCAATGGAATGGGCAAAACAGGGAGAAGCACTTGGTGCAGGAGAACTCGTCCTAAATGCTATCGAAACCGATGGCGAGAAAAGCGGTTATGATCTGGATCTAATGCAAGCCGCAGCGAAAGCTGTAAATATACCGATCGTAGCAAGCGGCGGCGCAGGTAAACTTGAACATTTTTCAAGTGTTTTAAAGGAAGGATTTGCCGATGCCGCTTTGGCTGCTTCTGTTTTTCACTATAATGAAATCCCTATCCCTGCATTAAAAACAAAATTGGCTGAAGATGGAATTATCGTCAGGAGGAATACTTGATGGAGGTAAATTTTGAAGAACTATCCTTTGATGAAAATGGATTGATTCCTGTTATCGTCCAGGATGTACAAACAAATAAAGTACTGACATTGGCATATATGAATGAAGCGTCTCTTCAAAAAACAATGGAGACGAAAGAAACATGGTTTTTCAGCAGAAAACGCCAAGCGCTCTGGAACAAGGGGGAGACTTCGGGAAACAAACAAATTGTTAAGGATATCCGCTTTGATTGTGATAATGATGCACTGCTTGTGATGGTCGAACCACTCGGACCCGCATGCCATACAGGGGAAGAATCCTGCTTCCATAATAGTCTTTTCCCGCATAATAAACCAGCAGAAGATAATGACATCTCCCTGCTGACCGACAAAATAAAAGAGCGGAAAAGCAATCCAAAAGAAGGATCTTATACTACCTATTTATTTAACGAAGGGATCGATAAAGTTCTGAAAAAAGTCGGCGAGGAAGCAAGCGAAGTCATTATTGGCGCAAAAAACAAAGATAAACAGGAAGTCACCTGGGAAATTGCCGATTTGACCTATCATACGCTGGTATTAATGGAACTGTTAGATGTTTCCGTTGCCGATATTAAAGATGAGCTTAGAACAAGACATATACAAAAAGCAGGGAATCAGGATGAGTAAATTCTGGAGCAAGGCTGTAAAGCGGGCAAAGCCATATGTTCCGGGTGAGCAATTAAATGACCCGGGTATTATCAAATTGAATACGAATGAAAACCCATATCCCCCTTCACCAAAAGTAAAGGAGGCGATTAATCTCGAGATAGAGCGGCTGCATCTTTACCCGGACCCAACAGCTGATGCCCTGAATAACACTGTTTCAGCATATTATGGTGTCTCTAAAGAACAGGTTTTTGTCGGGAATGGTTCAGATGAAGTACTCGCCTTTTCTTTTATGGCTTTTTTTGATCAGTGGAAAAAAATAAGGTACCCCGCCATCACGTACAGTTTTTATCCTGTATATGCCAATCTTTTTTATATCCCAGTGGAAGAAGTGCCGTTAAACAGGAATTTCAGCCTTCCCGTGGAAGCATTTTTCCAATCAGAGGGCGGTGTGATTTTTCCAAATCCAAACGCACCAACGAGTAGGTACTTAAATCTCGATGCAATCAAAGAAATTGTCGAAAACAATCCGGATAATGTGGTTATTATCGATGAAGCATATGTGGATTTTGCCGAGAAATCCGCAGTGGAATTGACAATCCAATATGACAACCTTCTCGTTATCCAGACACTATCCAAATCCCGCTCACTTGCTGGATTACGCGTTGGTTTTGCAATTGGCCATCCGAAATTGATAGAAGGACTAAACAGGGTCAAAGACTCATTTAACTCCTATACCATTGACCGGCTGGCAATGAAAGGTGCCAGGGCTTCTATCCTGGACAGAGAATATTTCAAAGAAACAACAGCAAAAATAATTCATACAAGAGAATGGGTTAAAGAAGAAATGAAAAAAAGAGGGTTTCATGTTCTCCCCTCCCAAACCAATTTTCTTTTTGCATGTCATTACCAAAAAAGCGCAAGTCAATTATATAAAGATTTAAAAGAAGACGGCGTATTAATCCGCCATTTCAACAAACCAAAAATTGATAATTATATCCGGGTTACAATAGGAACAGATGAACAAATGGAAAACTTTTTAAGAAAGCTTGATAAAGTAATATAAAAGCATCGCGTAAATACCTAACGGGTTCAGTTTCAGGAGAGAAAAATGCTAATAGCAAGGGGAAAAACATACAAATTGCTATTCTTTTCACCTGTAAATTAACAATATATATTAGCAAACAAAAACGCTCAGATATGTTCTGAGCGTTTTTAAAGCGTTATAATTTATTTTTATTTTTCCTTTTCCAGAATTTGCACGTTAACGGAAGATTGATATTTGTTATGTATGTTTAATAGTAAAGAATATCTTATTGAGTCAAACCTTATAATTCTTTTTTAAAACAAATAATGCGATTGACCTCACCAAATCCCAATTTAAGATGCAATGCTAGGCTTTCCTCATTCTCTAATTCACAATCGCTGGCAAATTCATGACAACCTTTTTTCTTGGCCCAATTCTCACAAGCAATTACCAACTTTTTAGCAACGCCTTTTTTACGGGAGGCATTTTTTACGAAAAGTCCCTCCAAATATCCCACTGGACTCGAACTCGTTCCCTCGACATAATCATATCGTAGTTGGCATTGCGCAAATCCAATTGGTTCTGTGTCATGATAAGCTAAAAAAATTTTTGCGTCGGGCTGAGCAATAAGATTCGTCATTTCTTGAATAAATTCTTCTAATGTGTGATCTGGCCACAGTAGTAAAGCAAGGTGTGCAGCCTCTTTTGTATCCTGCAACGTCGCCTCTTTTATCATGGAAAACCTCCTAATACTTTTATTGCTTCCACTTTTGCATTCTTTATTGATAGTAATTCAAAAATACATGGCCTCGTTCGATAGTATCTGTCCTTATTTCAATTTAAATATTCCATTGGTTCTTTACAATGTTTATATCCGTTCCGTTTATAAAAATCTATGCTTGTTTCACTTGGCCAAACAATTATAAATTCGTTTTTTTGTTCCTCTGACCATTCATTCACCTTGGCAATCAACTGGCTTCCGATTCCCTTCCCTCTCATCTCAGTTACTGTATAAACGTTCGTCATAAAGGCAAATGGATAACTGATTCTACCTGGTCTGGGTACCTTTTGTATCAGTTCAACATATATATGCGAAACAATCTTCCTGTTATGCTCTGCTATCCAAATGAACCAATCATTACTTTGTATCGCCTTTAATAAGAAATGCTGACACTCATCTCTAAATTTTTCATAATCTTTTTCTTTTACGAGATCACCATAATCCTCATCCTCCAAAGTAAAGTCCCATCTCATTTTTATAAGTTGGTCAATGTCGCCTCGGTTTGTAAGCCTGATCTCCATTCAAACACTCCCATTTTTATTCAATTAACTGGCCCTTTTGTTTAATAAAGATTAAACAACAATATCGTATTCCATTCTTTTAGCCGTTTTTTGCGCTATTTCAGAACCTAATAGTCGGTTGACAATATGAAAAGACATATTTATTCCTGCTGAAATTCCACCTGATGTTACTATATTTCCTTCATCAACATATTTAACCTCTTGTTGAACATCGACTTCTGGAAATTCTTTTTCTAGTCGGTCGAGGCTTGCCCAATGAGTAGTGGCTCGTTTACCTTTTAGTAACCCTGCTTTTGCAAGAAGTAAGGCACCCGTACATACAGAAGTCATTATTTGAACATTTTGCATTTGAATTGCAATCCACTTTATTACATTTTCATTATGTATTTCTTTTTCCCTTGCACCTAGTCCACCGGGAATAATAAGAACATCGAATTGTGGCATATTATTAAAATTGTAATCCGGTTGTACTTTTAAACCGTTTCGGGCATATATGATGTTTCCTTTTTCTGAAACCGTTTCAACAAAAAAAGGATTTTCATTATTTTCTAAGGCTGTTACTGAAAAAACTTCAAATGGTCCAGCAAAATCTAAAACCTCAACCTCATCAAATAGAAAAATTCCTACTCTCCACTGTTTGTTATTCATATGGGATTCCCCTTTGGAAAAGATTATTCTTGATTAATTTTACAATAAAAACACAATTTTTTGTCAATTGGGCCGATTCGTTAGTAATAAATATTCTTCCATTTAATGGCCTATTGTGGTACATATTTATTCAGTTATCGCGCTCGTTTGCTTAAGAAAGCTTTATAATTATCCAGTCCTAAAGTGGTTATTAACGAAATAGGGTGCGCGAATTGAAAGTCTAATATTATTCATTCATCTGAGGTCTTTAAACAGGGCTTTTCATATTATTTATAGGATAACAGAATAAACATATACCTCTTTACCCCATTTTTGAATGGTCTTTTCTATATTCATACCAATTCGTTCAGCAACTTTTGTGGATGGAATATTGTTTACATCAGGTAATGAAATTATCTTTCTTAAATTCATTTGCTCAAATCCATAATTCTTACAAGCTAACGCTGCTTCAGTGGCGTATCCGTTCCCCCATGCACTTCTCACGAACAGATAACCAATTTCCATTTCTATTTCGTCATCAACCTCTTGAGGGACAATACCACATTGACCAAGAAAATCTCCTGTCACCTTATCCTCAACAACCCAAAGTCCGACACCGTATTTGTTATAATTATCCAACGTCCATTCAATCCACTCTATTGTCTGCCTTTTTTCTTTTGTCGATGGATAATACCTCATTGCTTCTGGATCGGAGAATATTTTCATTAAATTTCCGACATCATTCTTATTCATTTTTCTTAATGTCAACCGCTCCGTACTCATTACAGAATTTTTCATTTCATCATTCCCTTTTAAAATTTAGTGAATAACGGTTTTAACCGTCTTCATTTTACTTGAAGGCTGGGCACAATTATTCAACAATCTGGCCCGTTTGTTGTATACGAATATTTTAACATAATGAATTCGCACCTTCTAAAAACTTAGAAATTTTCCTCAACTTTTTATAAATTAACACCATAATCATCACATCAAATAGCATTGCAAATAACAAGCATTTTGACAGACATATTAACAAGTGTATATAAATTTATGTACCTTTGATAATTTGTATATTATTTCGTTGCATAAGTTGAATCGAGGATTGTCATATCAATAAAAAAAAAGGGGATACTAAATCACTTGTGATTTGTATCCCTGAAATTTATGTTGTTTTGTATTTTCTCTCCCAGAACTGAACCCGTTACTAAATACAGCGATGCTTTTCACCTTTATATCATATGCTCTATTTCCGCTTCTTCCCTCAACTCTTCCACTTTCCCTGGAAGTTGTTCTGAAGTTTTCTGGTTAGCCAGCTGGGTTCGAATGGATTCCTCGAGTTCTTCCAATTCTCCTATCTCGCCATTCTCTTCAGTCAGCTGCTCATAAAATTCTTCTATTTCCTCCTCTGTTACTTCAATATCAAGCTCTGATTCAATATATGCTGTTGTAATTAAATCATCTCTTAATTGCGTTTTAAATTCAGTTTCCGTTAAGTCAAACTCTTCCAGCACGACAGCAAGCTGATCTTCATTTTGCTCCTTCAGCTCATCAAATTCGCCCTGTACCTCTTCCTCTGTTACCTCAATCCCAACCTCTTCAGCATCTTGATTGATCAGTTGCTGTTCGACCAAAACATTTAATGTTTGTTCTACTAGATAATCAAGATCACTGACGTCCTCTCCAAATTGAGCCATTTGCATTTTCACCTGTGTGTAAATCGGGTTATAGCGATCACCCTTTATTTCATCGCCATTTACTGTAGCAACCAGTGTATCCGGATCCACTCTTTCTTCATCGGCAAATGCTATTTCCTCTGGTGCTTCCTGGCTTTCATCTTCATCGTTTCCGCAGGCAGCTAAAATTATTGATAAACCCAGCACAAAGCTTACGATTAATAGTTTTTTCATTTAGTTTACCTCATTTCCTTGTCATGTCTTTTTATCTAAACATATTTTCTGTCACCAGTGCAAGAGGACACAAGTGCCTCATCCCTTTGTTTGGGACACTGAACCAATACCTTTATACCAAACAACACAAAAAGGCACAGGAACTTTTCACCTGTCCCTGTGCCCCAATACATTAATTCAAACTTTCTTCAATTTCTTTAATCATTTCACTGACAGAAATGAGTCCGCCACCGGATAAATACCAGTAGTCCGGATTCAGATAATAAATATTATCGTTCTCATATACTTTTGTATTTTTAACAAGTTCATTTTCTACAATTTGCTGTGCATTAGACTGCCCGTCGACAGCCGCTCCCCTGTCAATCACATATAACCGATCTGGATCCTGGGTTGTGACATATTCAAAAGAAACGTTCATGCCGTGTGTAGATGCTTCAATTCCTTCATCTACTGCCGGAACCCCAAACTCGTCATGAATAATACCAAATCTTGAACTTGGGCCATAGGCACTGATTTTATCATCATTAGCTAAAATGATAAGCGCGTTTTCATCTGTCCCAGCTGCTTTTTCCTGCATTTCTGTTATAGAATCTTCAATCGCCGCCAGTTCCTGATCAACTTCATCCTGCATATCAAATATATCACCAATTGCATTCAAGTTTTCACGGAATGAATCCATATAACGTGTTGTATCCACACCAAGATGGATTGTAGGACTCAACTCCATGAATTGATCATATAATTCTGCTTGGCGACCAGATATGATAATTAAATCCGGATCAATTTCTGCAATTTTTTCAAAATCAGGTTCTTTTAAGCTGCCGACGTTTTCATATTCTTCACTTTCATATTTCTCTAAATAAGCGGGAATATTTCCTTTTGGGATCCCTGCTACTACGTCAAGCTCCAATGCATCCAATGTATCCAGCATGCCAAAATCGAACACGACTACTTTCTGCGGATTTTTCTCTACATCGGTTTCCCCCAGCTCATGGGTAATTGTTATCGTTTCTCCGCCGTCTGCATTACTGTTATCGCTGGCATCGGAAGACCCGCATGCCGCCATCACCATACCTAATAAACCAATTATAAATATATATATAAATTTTCTCATGATCAAACTCCCATTCTTATATTAAGTTACAAAATATGCTTCCAGCCAAGCTTAGAGAGACACAATTAGAAAACCTGGATTTTGCTACAAGGTTTCTTGAAAGTGTACTTTGCTCCCTTATGCTGTAATATACAAGCCTTTTCGGCTAAATAAATTGCTGCTGATCAGCTTAAAGAAGAACATATATATTGATAAGCAAATACTTTTACGAAACCTGCTTATTAAAGTAAAATGAACATATTGGTTGAGTTCCTTTTAATAAATCAGTCTGCAATACTGTTTTTATTAAAAGGGGCTTTTTTTTAGCTTCCCAATCTGCAGAATTGTTTTCAGGCTTGTCGACTAGCCTAGTTTTCTGTATATAAATTGCCGGCAATTTGCAAAAATAAGTAATTAGAAATATACACAAATACGCTTATTATCAATTTCTTGGATATCAATATCCATATTATAAATATCCTTCAGCACACATTTATCAATCACATCACATGCTCTTCCCTGTTTTACAATTTTCCCATCTTTTAATGCAACGATATTATCGGAATAACAGGATGCGAAATTAATATCATGGATTACAATTACAATGGTTTTTCCAAGTTCATCCACCAATCTGCGCAATATTTTCATAATCTGAACAGCATGGCGCATATCTAGGTTATTCAGCGGTTCATCAAGCAGAACGTACTCTGTATCCTGAGCAATAACCATGGCGATATGGGCACGCTGGCGCTGACCACCACTCAGTTCATCCAGGTATTTATCCTGTATATCCCGCAGTTCCAAGTAATCTATTGCTTCATCAACTTTTTCCCAATCTTCCTTTTTCAGTTTTCCTTGTGAATAAGGAAAACGGCCAAATGAAACCAACTCACGAATGGTTAGTTTTAAGTTAATTGAATTGGACTGTTTTAAAATAGAAATCTTTTTGGCAAGGTCATTGTTTTTTGATGTTAAAATGTCCTGCCCATCGATCGTAATTTCTCCATCATCTTTTGCTATCAGTCGACTGACCATTGAGATTAACGTACTTTTCCCCGCCCCATTGGGACCAATGAATGATGTTATGGTTCCTTTTTCAATGGACACGGACACATCTTCAATGACTTTTTTCTGGTTATATGTTTTAAATACATTTTTTATATCTACCATGATTTATTCTCCTTTAACAAAAGATATATAAAGTATACGCCGCCTACAAAGTTAATAATGACACTGATGGTCGTTTGAAATGTAAATACGTTTTCTACAATAAATTGACCGCCAAGTAACGCGATGATACTAATTAGCATAGAACCTATAAGTATATAGAAATGACGGAATGTTTTCAGGTATTCATAAGCGATATTTACAACGAGCAGACCAAGAAAAGTAATTGGTCCAATTAGGGCAGTAGCCACTGAGATTAAGATAGCTACCATAATTAAAACATGAAATACGACACGATCATACGGAACACCGAGATTTACTGCGTGATCTTTTCCGAGCGCAATAACATCCATATATTTATAGAAGCGTATGAAATAAATGGCTACCAGTATTACAATACCTATAGATAAATAAACAAGATCCGTATTTACATTATTGACGCTGGCAAACATCCGGTCCTGAGCTACCATAAATTCATTCGGATCGATAAGCACTTGCATAAATGATGTCAAGCTTCCGAAAAAGGTGCCAAGGATCATCCCGATAAGTAAAAGGAAGTAAATATTACTCTTTTCTCCCTTAAATAGAAGCCGGAAAAGAACTAACGAGAATAGCACCATACTGCCAATGGAAATGAAATAATTTATTTCACTATTCATCATCACCAGCGAGCTGGACCCGAATATAAAGATAATCACTGTTTGTATTAATAAGTAGAGTGAATCAAGCCCCATCACACTTGGTGTCAAAATCCGGTTATTCGTAATCGTCATAAATAAAGCAGTTGCAAAGGCAATAGCGCTACCGGTTAAAATGATGGCAAGTACGCTGATCGTTCTTCTTGGCAAAATATAACCAATATTTCCACTCAAGTCGTAAAATATATATAATAATGCTAGTAAAGTTGCGATAATGGCAAGTATAATTATTTTTTTCCTATAACCCATATTTCTTTCTCCTCAACAGCAGGTAAATAAAGAGCCCGCTGCCTATTACTCCAACAGTCAAGCTGATGGGGACTTCATATGGATAAATAACTGTTCTGCCAATAATATCGCAAATCAATACGAATACTGCACCTAGCAATGCGGTATGTATCAGGTTATTCTTCAAGTGATCCCCCTGGTAAATCGTTACAATATTGGGGATGATTAAGCCTAAAAACGGGATAACGCCTACTGACAGGACAACTGCTGCTGTAGCAAGTGCCACGATAATCAAACCAAGATTAACTACCTGCCGATAATTCAACCCTAAATTTTTGGAAAAATCTTCACCCATTCCGGCAATGGTAAATTTATTTGCGTAGATAAACGCTAACACAAGAATGGGCACACTGATAAACATTAATTCATAATTTCCACTCATTATCATGGAGAAATCGCCTTGCATCCAGGATGTCATATTTTGAATAAGATCATTCTGATAGGCAAAAAAGGTTGATACAGAAGATATAATATTACCAAACATCAAACCTATTAATGGAATAAAGATAGCATCTTTAAATTTAATTTTTTCCAGTATTTTCATGAATATGAATGTGCCTAATAAGGCAAATGCAAAAGATACTAGCATTCTTTCAAGTGGACTCGCTGCAGTGAATATCATCATGGAAACTAAAATTCCAAGTCTTGCTGAATCCAGTGTACCTGCAGTAGTCGGAGAAACAAATTTATTTCTGCTTAACTGCTGCATAATAAGCCCGCAAATACTCATACTCGCGCCGGCAATCAGTATACTGAAAAGCCTTGGGAGTCGGCTGATGAGTAATATTTGTTGCTGTTCTTCGGTTAAATTAAATATATCTAATGGCGAGATATCTGAAACACCTAAAAAAATAGATGTAACAGAAAGAATAATAAGTCCTACAATTAAATACCAAATTTTCATACGCTGACTCTCTCTTCAAAGCTCTCTCGCTTTTCCCAAATTATTAAGAAGTTATTCCTCCATTAATTGTTTCATGTTAAACTGAAGGCAACCTGATCAGAATGCTTTATTAACAGAAACTGCTTTCCATCTGTTAAATTTACTGCCAGACAAAAAAGATTCTGCCTATTTTTTTAAATTAACATGCTAATAATAATGATTATTAGCTTTTAATGAATATAATTAAGAATGATATTCATTATCAATTAGATTACTCAGTTATCAGTATAGCAGAATTTAACCGTGCGTCAATATAAAACAGCTTATTATTTAAACATTTTCGTAACATCACTCACTTTATTTTTATGGACAAGTAATAACTTTGATTTATTTTAAACACATGGTGTATATGTAACTTGCGCTGTTCTTAGGGTATATCACCAGGGAGACTGCTCCCTTTCATTAGAAAATTTGACTGCCCGCTAAGGTGATTCTTGAAAGTGAATCTCATAAGCAACCACCCGAACGAATACAGTGAGCTCTCTGTAAATTGCCGCCAAGGCTTCCTTCAATTTCTTTTTCAAGTATTAAATGATTTGCTCCTTTTGAGAGACCCTATGGTTTATCTCCAGGAGTAGTATCTGCAAGTAGTCGTTTGATAAAAAAACTATTCCGAATGATTGAAATAATATGAGAGAATTAGATACTATATAATGTTTAGAATTTGCCACATATCTGTTATACTTTACGATATTCATAGCATGGTTTTGCAACGTTTATATTTAAGGGGACAGGGGGACGAGTCATGATGAAATATTTATTTATAGTCGTACTGGGTGTGGTGTTGTTAACCGCATGCAGCGAAAATGACAATGACGCGCAAGAACAAGAGTCTAATGAACCGGGAGGGAATGAAGATGCAGAAGAGTTGGAAACTACATACAATGAGGAAGCTGAACCTGACGACGAAGAAACAGGGGATAATGAGGAAGAAATTCTAGAAGTAAATCCCATAACGTTTCAACAGGAGCTCTGGCACTCCGGTGAGGAGGAGACTTATGAGGTAAATGGTAAAGTTGGACCGATGGTACGAGAAGGAGATTTAGCCATCCTGCCTGTTACATTGGACTCGGATAGTGACCTGACAGTATCATTTAAAGATTTATTTAATCAGGAATTAGGGACGGGTGAAGGAATTGCTGCTCGACAAGGCTATGATATTCAAGTGATTGATTCCAGGGAGATGACGGTCTCACAACCTGCTGTTCTATTAATGGAGGATCAGTTGGATACAGCCGTGCATACGTTTTTAGGTGAAGGAGGCGGGAACCG
Source organism: Virgibacillus oceani (assembly GCF_041521345.1). Lineage (GTDB taxonomy): Bacteria > Bacillota > Bacilli > Bacillales > Amphibacillaceae > Virgibacillus_N > Virgibacillus_N oceani_A. The sequence continues at coordinate 37,857 of NZ_JBGOHB010000026.1, forward strand.
GCAGGCTACGTTTGGAGAAGAACATGAACCGGCTCGATTTTTTGGTGTGTTTGCCGCACCGGAGATGGATCAAGTGCATGTGATGTTCAGAAGGCTGGGGGTCGTTGAAAATATCCCAGTCATAAATCGGGAAGAAGCTGGCACCCCTACTATAGAAGAAGTGGAGGACGAATTGACGGAAAGTGAACTGGAAGAAATAGATGAGGATACAGAAGAAGTTTACGGACAAGCGGTTCCGTCCATTGAAGAAATCATAGAAAGAGAATTAGTTAGCAGTGCATTCGAAGCATTTGATGGAAATTTAGAGAAGATTGATGCACGGGTGTTTCCGATTGAAAGTTATCGAGAAAGTGTAGAAACGTCTGTCAGCAGAATTGACGAAATCGAATACGCTACTTTAATGATCTCCAGTGATGTCTTGTTTGATTACGATTCCTCTGATTTATTAGAAGAAGCAGAAGAGGAACTGGAAGCCGCAATAGCAGAACTTGCCGGAGCGGAAGGCGGAGACTTGGAAATTGTAGGGCATACAGACGATGAAGGAACAGAAGAATACAATCAGGAGCTTTCAGAAGACAGGGCGGAAGCTGTACGAGAGCAGCTGGAAGAATTAACTGATTTGGAATCCTTTGATATTGCTGTACGGGGAGAATCTTTCCGGGATCCTATTGCAGACAATAAGTCAGAAGAAGGAAGCGCACAAAATCGACGGGTAGAATTACATTTTACCCCGCCAACAGAAGAAGTGGAAATCGAAACGGAAGCGGAATTGCCGGAAGCCTTAGGTGAAGAAGCAGAACATCCGGATACAATCCAATCGGACGATGGGGAAATTGAGATTGAATCTCTTCGACAAATTGATAATTTATTGGTTGGAAGAATAAGAGTAAGCAGTTTAGAAGAAGTGGGAGCGGATTATACAGCACTGACTTTTGGTTTTGGAAGGCCAATAGGAGCACGGGGATGGCATAATGATGAATCCGTTGGCTATAGTCAATTCACAGCCTATGCACCAACACTTATACACAATAGTCAACGGTACTACCCATTAGATTATTATCTGACTCCTTTAGAAGGAAGTACAGCGGAAGACTGGGTAGACGAAGCAGAAAGTGGTATGGAATACATCGTTCCGCTTGCCGAACGGAACATGGGTGTCATTGGCCGACTCGGTGAAGATGGGTATTACACGGCTACCGTAATTTGGCCAGCGGTAGATGCTGAAACCGTGACAGTTGATCTTACCGTTCCAAGAGATTTTCTTGATGAGGCTACTGAATTTGAGATTGAGCGAACGCAGCCTTGGAGATTTACGAACGTCCCGGTAGAGACAGAAAATAAATTGGAAGAGGAATAGTAAACCGAATGAACGCTTGCTTGGAAATTCTCTAAGCAAGCCTTTTTTTATATACCGAAAACAAACCGTAGTTGCACTGATTTAGATAGGCAAGTTTCCCCATCTGCCAAAAAATACATAAACAACCTATGGACTGCTAATTCCATAGGTTGCTTCTTAATTGAAGTTTATTCAGTTTCACAGCCCTCATCCGTGCAATAAGTAGTTTTCGATTTTTTAGGGTTTAGTGATTGAAGGGCCGGCTGTTCATTTTCTTCCTCCCATACCTTTGTAAGCACTTCTGAAAATACTTCATCAGGCTGGGCGCCGGAAACGGCATATTTTTCATTGAAAACAAAGAACGGAACGCCCTGAACACCGATTTTGCGTGCATTTTCTTCATCCGCTCGCACATGGATGGCATAATCATCAAGCTTAAGCAGATTTGTTACTGCTTCTTCCTCCAGCCCCACTTCTTTTGCAAGTTCAATTAATGTTGGATGGTCACTGATTAGTTTTGATTCTGTGAAATAGGCATGGAGCAGTCGTTCTGTCATTTCTTTTCCCCTGCCCTGCTCATCTGCATATTTTGCTACACGATGTGCATCAAATGTGTTAGTGTGCTGCATCGTATCAAAATTATACGTCAGCCCTACTTGTTTCGCTTGTTCGCCGACTGATTCATTCATACTTTTCGCCTGTTCCATGGACATCGCTTTTTTACTTGCCAAATATTCGTGTATATTTTGCCCGGGGTTCACTTCAGCATTTGGATCCAGTTCATAGCTTTTATATTCCAGCGTTACATCTTGGTTATGTTCGAATTTTTCCAGTGCATGCTCCAATCTGCGTTTACCGATATAGCAGAACGGACATACAAAATCTGACCAGACTTCAATTTTCATTAAGACACCTCATTTCTAAGCTCATTGTAGCACAGCTAACTATTTACCATAAACCGATGTGCTTGAGAAAATAAGGTATTCGGATTTCCATTAATGCAGATTTTCATCGTTAACATAACGGCCATAATCCGGAACAGCCAAGCTTTGAAAATGATCAACCAGCCTTCTTAATCCTTCTGTTAAATCTTCTCCCTCCATCGCACTACCGTGTCCCGGAACAACAATATGCGGGCGCAATGCTTCCAGTGCTTTCACTGATTCATAAGCGAGTTTCCAATCTGTTGTTAAATATCTAGGCGGGCCATTTACCTCCTCCTCCTGATTTAATACATTATAAAAGGAGTCCTGTCTGACCGTGATAAAAGCATCTCCGGAAATAAGCAAAGAATCACTTTTCCGGTAGAAAGAAACATGACCCGGAGTGTGACCGGGTGTATGGATCCATTCCCAATCCTCCAGTTCAGGTACAGAATTGTCTTCTGGCAGTGCTTTAACCCTATCTCCTAAATTTATTGCTTCATTTGGATAAAGGCCGGATATTTTTGCCAGCATACCGCCTTCCACTGACATATCCGGTTCGGGATAATCTTTTTCTCCTTGTAAAAAAGGAAGTTCTATTTCATGAGCATATACGGTAACATCCCATTCATCAATAAGATCGGCCAAACCTCCGACATGATCAAAGTGACCGTGGGTAAGAATAATAGCTGCTGGTCTACTGTCCTTTCCAAAACGATCATACACAAAGCTTTTGATATCTTCTGCAGCGTTTGGCAGACCGGCATCAACGAGCACCCATTTCCCGTCGTTGGGATTCCCGATACATATAATATTAGCTATTTGATCAGTGTAGTAGTAGACATCTTCGGTTACTTCCCTCCCCTCACCGCTGTTTACGGAAGTCATTGGAATAAACGTTCCATGCTCTCTTTGTTGCCTTTCCTTATCCATAAAATTTGACTCTCCTTCCATTTTCTTATTGCATAGAAATATGTTCAAATTAAAAATAACCACTCCCTTATTATTAGGAAAGCAGTTATTTTCATGCACGGTTTACTCTGCATTCTGCAGTGTTCCGTCTTTCTTGAATATTTTCAGAGCTGTCCCTTTGTTTTCGGAGATTTCCTTCGCACGATTAATTGCATCCTGTTTCTTATTATATACATTACTTGCTCTCTTTGCGTTACTTGATTGAACAGCCCATCCATCATCATGTGCTACTACGTGCTGTGCTTCTTCCAGTCGCTCAGGATTATTTTCATGTTTTTTTCCTTCTTCAGAGCGTTTTGTTGGCTTTCCGGTCTTCTCATATTCTTCTATTTCACTTTTTGATGCATTTTTTCTCCACTCTTTTGCCTGATCAATGGCTATGGGTATGGCTCGCCCCTCATCATAGCCTTCATCCGTCATGGAGTTCGCAATATCAATTGCTTTTTTCTTGGTTGCATCATTTAAATTTTTCATTGAAGAAGGGTAGTCATTTAATGTCCAAGGCATGGTGATTCCTCCTTATCCATTTTGTAATAGATTCCCCTTCCTGTATGAAGTGAAACATGGTGGATTTTAGCTGTCTTCTTCCAGTAAAGACCTGCCCATAATGCTGACGCGCCTTGTGTCTTTTAGTTCATCAAGTGTTTTGGCTCCAATACCGAACATCGTCATTTTTAATTCCAGCTCAATCTGATCCATGGTGGTAACAACTGCCTCAGGGGATTCAGTGGCAGCTTGCAATAATTGACGGGCAAAGCCTATGATATCTGCTCCAATAGTAATGGCTTTTGCTGCATCCACCCCAGTTTTCATTCCGCCGCTGGCCACTAAGGGGATGTCGGAGAGCCTGTTTCTGACAGAATTGATACAATCCTTTGTCGGCAGCCCCCAGTTATTAAAAGCCTCAGCTGCACTTTTTTTCAATGGATCCTCGGAACGGAGTTTTTCCACCTGACTCCAGGATGTCCCCCCAGCACCGGCTACATCAATATAGGAAACACCGGCATTATACAGTTTTTCCGCTACAGTGCCATCAATGCCAAAGCCAACTTCTTTTGCACCAATGGGTACAGTCACTTTTTTGCAAACTTCTTCTATTTTTGGCAGCAAATTTTCAAAGTTTAAATCTCCGCCATCCTGCACTGCTTCCTGCAAGCTGTTGAGGTGAAGGACAAGTGAATCCGCTTCCGTTAAATCCACAATTCGCTGTGCTTCTTCTGCACCATAGCCATAATTTAATTGAACCGCGCCAAGATTGGCAATGAGCGGAGCTGTCGGTGCACTTTCACGTATCAGGAAGGACTTTTTATGGGCATCGCTTTCAAGCATAGCTCTTGTTGAACCAAGCGCAATTGCCCATCCTTTTTCCTCTGCGGCTTTTGCCAGATTATGATTGATTTCTGATGCGAGTTCAGAACCGCCGGTCATGGAACTTACAAGAAAAGGTGCTTGCAATGGTTTCTCCAAAAAAGAACTGTTTAGCTCAATATCGGCAAAGTTAATTTCCGGCAATGCATTATGTATAAAAGAAATCCCTTCCAGCCCTGTTGATTTGTTGATGCCCTCTACATTTTCTGTCAAACAAAGGCGTATATGTTCGGTTTTCCGTTTGTTAATATCCGTTTCCATGTAAATTTCCTCCTAGATTTTTCGTTTCATTCTTTTTTCTTTCAAATATGGATGGAGCGTTACTAGATAAACACCCAATAACACCATAATCATACCGCTCAACTGAATGAATGTAAAAGCAGCTCCGTAAAGAAAAACTGCAATGAGCGCTGTGCAAATCGGAACAAGATTCATGTAGATACTTGCCTTACTTGCCCCAATCTGTTTAATTCCGTAATTCCATAAAAGAAAGCCGATAACCGATGAACAAACAATCATAAACAGCATTTCCAGCCATGCCTGGTTTGACATTGCAGGAAGTAAGTGCCACCCACTTTCAAATAAGGAACCTATTGCGAGGAAGAAACCGCCCAGCAGCGTAGTTAGCGTAGTGGTCACTATCGGGGAAACATTTCGCATCGCCATTTTCCCCAAGAGTCCATGGGCGACCCAGCATACTAGCGCACATAAAAATAAAATATCGCCCGTATTGAATTCGAGCTGCAATAAAGTTTGTATGGAACCTTTGGAAATAACAACAATGACACCCAACAAGGATAATGCAAGTCCAAAACCCAATCGTTTATCCCACTTTTCTCCAAGGAAAAATACGGCGCCCAATGTAATCATCACTGGGGTAGTTGCAACAATCAAGGACCCATTTATAGATGTAGTAATATCCAGAGCTATAAAAAAGAATAGATTGTAACCGAAAATACCGGTCAGCGCCATAAACAAAATGGGAATCCATTGTTTTTTAATCGCTTGAATATCTATTTTCTTTTGCATTAGAACAATGGCAAGCAAAATTACTCCTGCCGATCCAAACCGGAATGCAGCAGCTGTAACGGGCGGGATTTCTGTAATGACATGTTCTGCAGCTACGAATGCCCCTCCCCAAAATAACGGAACCAGCAATAACCAAAAATATATTGCTATCGATGATTCATTTTTCATTTCTACCCTTCTCTCCAGCAAATCATGATGACTTGCCATCTCCCTATAATTTTACTTGTTTTAAAATCGAAATGAAAGGAAAAGGAGCTTTTAACACACCATTTTATGCTATAATTGAAAAACCAATTTTGGTGGACGTTACGATCAGCTTTTAAATGGAGGACTATCGATGAAACAACAGGCGAAGGATTTTGCTGAAAAAGCACATAAGGGACAGTTTCGAAAAACTTCCCGTACACCGTATATTACGCACCCCATCAGGGTAGCAGATCGGTTAGAGAAAGCGGGACTTAGTACGGAGGTTGTAAGCGCCGGCTACTTACACGACGTTGTAGAAGACACTCCGTATGAAATAGAGGATATACACCGATTATTCGGACCTCACATTGCCGAACTTGTTACTGCACATACAGAAGATAAATCGAAATCCTGGCAGGAAAGAAAACAGCATACGATTGATATAATAAAACACGCCGAGAAAGAAGTAAAGTATTTAATTGTGGCGGACAAGCTCGATAACCTGCTCAGTCTGGAACAAGATCTTAAAATACAGGGTGATGCCATTTGGAACCACTTTAATGCAGGTTTCGAAAAACAGAAATGGTACAACGAATCCATTGCAGAAAATATGTATGCAGGATTAGCAGAGAAAGATGCTCCGGCATTTTTTAAGGAATTTGAGCATGCAATTAAAAGGGTTTTTAAATAACTTTTCCATTTATGTTGTAATACTTCTGCTCCCCGCCCCCATATCACCTTAAAAATTCCTTCAATTAGTTCTTTAGACTTATGCAAATATGCCGATATAAAGCATGGATGGTCATTACTAATTGGGGGATACATATGAAGAAAAACAAAACAAACAAAATTAAAAATCCAAAACAAAATAAGAAGCGTTACAAAGTATTTAACTGGAAGAATGTAGGGATTGGAAAGAAATATATTTCCGTTTACATATTCACCGCAATTTTATTTATCGTGGCAACAGCAATCGTCTATCTGCAGTTGAATAATGTGCAGCAGGATATAGCAGCTATTGAAGCGCAAAGCCAGCGCGTAAATGATATGGCCGAAATGGCTGAAGTTATACAAGCCAAAGATGTACAGACCGCCGACTATCTTCTTACAGGAAGCCCTGCTTTCATTGATACGTTTCATGAATATCAGGATGAATTTAGTGCATTAGCTGAAAACATTGAACCGACCATGAATACAGAAAATGAAAGATCTATCTTTGAACAAATCATTGCGAATAATAATATTATTGACAATGCTTTTATCGACCGAATGGTTTCTTCTATGGAAGAAGGACAGGAAGCGATGGCTATTTCATTACGGGATTACTCCTCCAGATTACGAACGGAAACGATAGAAGAAATAGATGAATTGATGGAAATCGTATCTGCAGAACAGACTGAATCTGTCAGTAATGCGGAAAACAGTATGAACTCAAGTATTATTGTTTTGGCTGCAGCAAATGCCCTCTCAATCATAATTGGAATTACTTTACTCCTATGGATCAGCAGACGTATTTCCGGAAACCTGCAAAATGTAGTGGGAATAACCAAAGAAATGGCAAATGGCAATTTGAAAACAGCTTCCCTTGACTTTAACGGAAAAGATGAAATTGGCCAATTAGCTGCCGCTGTCAATCAAATGAAAGAGAATATAAGCAATATCCTCTTAAAAGTATCTGACGCATCGGGCGCAGTCACCCAACGTAGTGAAGAGCTGACACAAGCAGCCAATGAAGTGAAAGAAGGCAACATACAAATCGCAACCACGATGGAGGAATTATCAACCGGTGCCGAATCACAGGCAAACAGTGCTACAGACCTATCCGAGAACATGAATAGATTTGTAGAAAAAGTTCAATTATCAGAAACTGGCGGCCAAGAAGTTTCCACAAAATCAGATGAGGTACTTAAACTAACACAAGAAGGGACATCGCTGATGAATAAATCCGTAGACCAAATGAAAACAATTGATACAATCGTAGCCGATTCCGTTGACAAAGTACAAGGACTTGACCACCAATCAAATGAAATATCCAAACTTGTAAAAGTTATTAAAGATATTGCAGGTCAAACAAATTTGCTGTCTTTAAACGCTGCCATTGAAGCAGCCAGAGCTGGTGAGCATGGGAAGGGGTTTGCTGTTGTTGCTGATGAAGTCCGAAAACTTTCAGAACAGGTAGCTGCTTCGGTTGGAGAAATTACACAGATCGTAAACAGCATACAGTCTGAAACAGAAGAAGTAGTGAATGTGTTAAATCATGGCTACCATGAAGTGCAGGAAGGAACGAACCAAATCAAAACGACAGGTGAAAACTTTGAGAGCATTTATGATGCTATTACAGAAATGGTAGGAAAAGTTTCAAATATCTCAGGCAACCTGAAAGAAATCGCAGACAACAGTTCGAATATGAATAACCTGATTGAAGAAGTAGCCTCGGTATCGGAAGAATCTGCAGCAGGTGTCCAGGAAGCGGCAGCGTCTGCCGAGCAAACATCCAGTTCCATGGAAGAAGTATCTTACAGTGCAGATGAACTGGCAAAGCTAGCTGAGCAGCTGAATGATGAAGTGAAGGTGTTTAAGCTGTAAACATATCAATGGAAAGGCAGGAAGAAATGTTTTTCTTGCCTTTATGATCAAAAGCACCCTCATTTTAATATTTACTTTCATTCCGTTAACTATTGCAAAACTCAAATTTAAGTATATCTTTTTCTGATTACCTAATTCCTATGTTGTATCGCTTGTTTAAGCATTGCACCCGTTTGTTTAAGAGTGCCACTAATTAATTAGTACCTAAAATCACTTAAGATGATAAACAGCTATTTACTCATTTTAAGAATATTTTTTGAGTTTTTAATCATCCCCAGTAATCCAAGCCCTTTTTTCGCATCTCTTGATAATTTATTCTCTGCTATTTTTATAATCTTTTCATCTGCATTAAAATAATTACCAGAATTAAACATTGGTTGCGGGTCGTATTCTATCGTGAGTTGAATAGCTCTAGTTTCATCTTCTCCAACTATTTTATTCGATAAATATAAAGCCATATCTATACCTGCGGATACTCCTGCGGCAGTTAAATATTTTCCTTGTTCAACTATTCTTTCCCTGGTAGGAATAGCTCCGAAGTCACTTAATAGATTGATTGGCTTCCAATGTGATGTTGCTTTTAATCCAGTGAGTAAACCTGCTGAAGCCAGCAACATTGAACCGGTACATACAGATGTAGTCCATTTTGTAGTTTTATCTACTTCCTTTATCCATTTCAATACGTTCTCGTTTTTCATTTCTTTAATAAACCCTATGGTTGAACCCGGTACTATTAAAATATCCGCACTTTTCATATCATCGATACTATATTTTACATTAATATCTATAAAGCCAGAATCAGCCTTTACTTCACCTGTTTTTTCAGCTACAAAGTACACTTCAGCATCAGTCATTTTCCTTAAAACCTCATAAGGTCCGATAGCATCAAGCATAGTTATTCCATTATACAAATAGATAATTATTTTCATATTTTCCTCCATATCTTTAGTCCCTGTTACTTTGCTATAAAAAATCCCTTCTTCAACAATCCTGCCCCTACTGTATAAAATCAACAAAAAAGGTGCTTCTCCTTCTTCACCAGTTAATTGAAAAAAATTAACTCAGTAGCTTGTTAAAAACACCTTCCCTTTGGTCTCTTTAGATTCAACAACATTAATAGCTGTTTTTATATTCAGCAAGTCATACGTAGAGTCTACGATCATCAACCGTAATTTCCGCTCAACTATTAGCCTTATCAAACGACTAAAGGTTCCCTGCCATTTGGTTACGGAGACATCTTTATTCCAATTCCGTAAATGAAACATATTAGCATTAACTTTGGCTTTATTTACAATATCTGCCCAGTTTACTTGTATCCCCGATAAAAGACCGATGGTTAAAAGATTGCCGTTAGGGTGTACACAAAAAGCTAATTCGTTACCAGATGAACCTCCAATAGAGTCAATAGCAGCATCCGCACCAGTTTCATTTGTTAATTCCATAACTGTTTCATAGAGTGGAACAGTAGAGGTATCTATAACATAAGACGCACCTAGATCAAGTAATTCCTCTGTATATTTATCATTTCTAGTTACTGCAATCAATTTAAACCCTAAAACCTTCGATAATTGAGCAAAAATGCGACCAATAGAAGAACCACCCGCATTAACTAATAAAATATCATTTTGCTTTAATTTTAAAACTTCCGTACAAGTCACCCACGCTGTAATTGGATTGATATACATCTGTGCTGCCGTGAAATCATCAACAGAATCTGGTATAGGAACTACAAATTCTGCTGATGTCCTAACAAATTCTTGCCAAGTGCCTTCCCCACGTAAAGGTAAAACACGTTTACCAATAAGATTAGTGGAAACTAAAGAACCAACATCTTCTACAATTCCAACTCCTTCATAACCAGGAATATTTGGTAATGAAATCCGATGAGAATATGTCCCTCTAATCGGTATTAAGTCAGAAGGATTGATAGGACGTGCTAACATTCGAACAAGGACTTCATTTTCTTTAGGTGGTTCAATGCTTTTATATTCAACTTTTAATACATCTTTAGGGCTGCCGAATTCATATAATTTAATAAATTTTGCATCCAAAACCATACTTCTCCTTTTAAAAAAAGATAGATTATTTTAATTATATTATCTTAAACTAAAGGGCAGTTAGTAAAAAAAGACCACCGTATTGTAACGGACCCGTTATTTGAAGTAGTTTATAATTTCAGCATTACTATTCAAGACAATCAGCTTGTTATCATAGGGGATTAACATATCAAAAATTTCTGGCTTACTTTTATACTCAAAAACAGTATTATAGCTGTACAGATCTTTTAAGATTTTTATAGTTGGTTTATAATTTGCTTTTTCTAAACCTATTTTCTGCATGAAAAATCTCTTGATTATTCTAAGTCTACTCGTTGACAAGTTAGTATCTAAAAATATAATAACGTCAGCATTTTGAAAGGCGCAAGTAACCCATTTATGATGAACTCCTTCAACAATCCAGCTATCAGATTTAACGATTGTACTCAAATACTCGTCTCTTTCCTCGTCTGTCCGTCTAATATCTCCAGTGTCACTCCTCTCCCAAACGACATTATCTAATTCAAAAAAAGGTATGTGTAAATGAGTAGAAAGCATCTTGGCCAAGGTTGTTTTTCCACTTCCAACCGAACCTATAATATGTATTCTTTTAGGAATCCTTTTTCCATACATTCACCTCACCCTTTGACTATCAGATGTTCTCTTTGAATTACTTATTAAATCTTACTAATTAGACGATCCTCAATAAAGATAGTTGCTGCTAATCCAGTTTGATGTTCAACTAATGCACATGCACCCGATAGTTAAAGAATGATTTGTTTAATTATAAGGTTCTATACCTAAATAAGACTTTTAAGGAAGTAACGCAATAATTTAATGAATGGCAGTAAGTTTATTTAACCGACTTACCAGTTGCTCTTTCCACTCGTCAGCCAATTCTTCAACAGCCAACATTCTTTTTATCCCTTCAATATCCTTTTGCTTATGAAAGTAAATCTCATTTCCAAAAAGAATGGACACTTTTTTAGGATGTGATTCCAATAATGTAATGTTTGAATCTCTTCGAACAACGCCTTCTTTTAAAACACGACACAGATAACCTGTAAAACCTGTTTGTATCATCCTCTTTAGAAAGGAAGGATTATTAGTTTTCTTTGTAATTGTACTACACGGGATTCTCCCTTGAGTTACCTGTATAACAGCTTCCCCAAGAAGAAAGATATCCCCAACACAAACATCTTTTTCCAGCATATTCGTTACAGTTAAGTTTTCACCGAAAGTTGAAGGTGGTAAAGGATGTCCAAATTCTTTTTCCCAAAGCAAATAGTGTTCATACGGGTATACACATACAGCACGGTCGAAACCGCCGTGATTCTTTAAGTCTCCTACCCCGTCTCCCAGAAATCCCTCTTTTTTTAAGAGAGCTTCTTCAATTGTTTGTTTACGAATACCTGTATTTATTTCCTTACCCTTTCCGTACTTCATTTTTTTGGGTAATCCAGTTGAAAAAAATTTTAACTCTATAATTTCACTATTTATCACTTTAATATGTACCCACTTTCTATATTTGTTTGATTATTAATTTTATCATTTAAAATTTTTTATTAATAAATGAAACTTTCTGCTTAAAGACACATCTCCTCCCACCAAAACACATTACCATAAAAAAACAAATCATTATTCAACAATCCTGCCCGTTACTTTAAGTACAACATTTCACAAACTCTACTTTTATTTATTTTAACATGCATATTTTCAATACAATATACAATCAGTTAAAATATAATTATTTATCATTAAGCCCCTAATTAAATACCTATTTGTATGTGAATTTGCTATTCAAAATGTAAACACACATCAATCATTTTACACTTACAAAATGCTACACTACAATTTACTATAATATTTTTAAGCACATGTGGTAATAATTCATTTTATATCAACCAAAAACGCCCAACAAATGAATTGACATACAAATTGTTGGGCGTTTTCACTTACATCTTAAATGATTGCAATAGGTAACGGACCCGTTATGATTTCCAATCACCAAATTTTCTTAGCTGCTTCCAGTTTACTTAACGTTATTTGCAGTTTTTGCATGGACGGCGGACACATTGTATTATATTTTTTAATTTTTTTATTGATCAATTTCACATCTTTTTCATCTTCAGCTGAATGAACCAATAAGGATATTTCCGTTTGTAAGCTTAACCAAGGAGGTAAATATCCGGCATCTTTCGCTATCTCCTGGAAGTTTTGGAGTATGTCTTTTTTCATGTAGCTTTTCGGGAGTGGTTTTCCTTTGCCTTCGTTATTAAAGTTGTCCTTCTCACCAGACGCATCTAAAATGTCACCAATTAAATCATTATGCTTCTTATCCATATGCTCTCTCCTCATTTCCATGCTTATTTACTTACCTTCTACACTTATTTTTTCGCTTTCATTGTCGTTTTCCCGGTAAAAGGACTTTTTATTTGGCTTCCATACTGAAAAAGAAAAAACAAAAGACGAAAGCAGCATGACAAGTGCTAAAGTAACAATCGTGATTCTGAGTGAAATAATATCCGCCAAAATACCAATTGCCAGGATAAATAATACTTGAATGGCACTTTCGACTAACTGGTAAATGCTTGTCACTCTCCCCATGATCTCCACAGGGATATTATTTTGGTAAAAAGTCATCATGCCTGCATTTAAAAACACATTAAAGAAGCCCAAGATGACAAACCCAACAACAATTGAGGCAAAAGACCATGAAAACGCATAGATCACATAACCTATCGTCATCATGATGATACCAATGATAATCATATATCTAAGCGAGAAATAATTTGCAAAAAATGACAGTAAAACAGCACCTGTAAGAGAACCAATTCCAGTGATACTTATCAGCAAGCTAAACTCCATTTCAGAAAGTCCGATAACCTGCTGTGTAAAAACTACTTCCTGGGCATCCATCGCATAAGCAAAAATCATTACTACCATAAAACCAAAATAAATAAAAGATACATATTTATTGTTTAACATGAATTTACGGACCACTGTAAAATCACGGATCACTTGGGAAAAGGTCAATGCCGGAATCGTTTCTTTATCAATGTTCTCTTTTTCCGGAAGAAATAATAATAAAATTGCTGAGATGACAAAAAATAATCCATTCATCCATAGAGTTGCTTCTATTGAAGTTGCTAATATAAGAGCCCCTCCGATAGCCGGGCCGATGATAAATGCACCGGAACTTGCAAATGAACGTATGGCGTTAAACCGCTTTCTTTTTTCCTGTGGTACAAGCATGGTAACATACGTCATGGAAGATGGATTGAAAAAAGCCTTCGCCACACTTAGCACCATCAATATCCCGTATATTACTGCCATATTTGGGGCGAAGGGGATAAAGCAAATAAAAACTGCTCTAATGATGTACGTGGCGATCATAACTTTTCTCTTGCTTCGGTAATCTATGAAACTTCCAGTCCAAATCTTTGTTACAATATTCGTTAATGGACCAATGATCCAAAGACCAGCAACAGCTGCAGCTGAACCTGTCAATTGGTAGACCATAATATTAATTGCAACAAGGTAAACAAAATCACCAATACTTGAAATTCCTATTGAGAACAATAATATCGCTGGATCTTTCCAGGTTTTTACGTTTTTTATCATACGAAGTCCCCTTGTCGATAGACACTGTGTAATATGTTTGATGTTTAATTACAGACGGATATTATTGAAAATTATAACATATAAATTCATTCATAAACTGTAAACTGTGGTTTTGATGGGTGATCCTGGACAAGTGCATGATTGGGGAATTTTATTATTTTTTGATATAAAATAAAATCACCAAAACAGCCGACCGTCAATATGACACCCAAAATCGAGAGGGGAAAATAATTTATCGATATGCCAATTAAGAGTGGCAACAGCCCAGTTGGGATAAATGGGAGCAATAATACTTTTTTCATTTGCTGCACCGTTATCGCTTTTTCGCATGGGCGTATGCGACACCCATTTTCCAATTAAAACCCCAAGCCAGCTCTTGTTTCGGCACACCGCCAACAAAGCGAAAACCAATCAAGTGAATCACTTCATGAATACAAACAAAAACAATCATGGCAGCCAAAAACAGCAAAAAACCGGAAAGGGTGAACGTTAATTCTGCACTCCCAAATAAGAGAACGTGTATAACGGACACACCGACCGTTATTCCGATAGCTGCGATTAAAACCAATATATTCACTTTAACCATAGAAATGGCCACAACTGTCTTATTCTTTGCTTCCATTTGTTCACCCCTGACCAATTTTCACGTTTATCCTTACTGGTGAAAAAACCTTGTGAATGCAACACAATCATTCGACCTTTTCATTTAATTATGTCTTTACGCATGTAATTTTCTTTTTCCAGCTATTTCAAATCCTCTTTCCGTTTATAATTAATGGCAATTGCCGTAAATATTATGAAGGAAACCACCCCGACGCTTCCGACATGAATCACTTCATTCCAATTAACAAAGTCCCTTATTTGCGTGATCGTATTTACCAACAGATAGTCAGAAACGTACGTATTATCGAATATCAGCGTTTCCAGACTGCTCACAATCATTCCAATCACATTCAGCACAAAAACAATCCCTATGGATATACTGACCAACATGCTTTTTGTGATAATAGAGACGCATAAAATTAAGACAGAATAAGACCACTGCAGTAAAAATTGGCCTAAAAGCAGTTTCACAAAAAACCCTGGATCACCGATGATACTGTTTTCAAAAAATAGCGAACGGCCGATGAAATCGGAAGCCAATAATGTCACAAACATAAACAGCGTAAATACTGCCTGAATCAATATCTTGGACAATACGGAATAGACGCGTGCATTTTTCATCGTAATATAATTCTTATAAAATCCAGCATTTTGCTCACTTATATAAAAGTAAACTGTAAAAACCGTAATATACAACAACATCCATGACGGAGGCTGCGACAACACAAGTTGGATATATTCGCTTGCATTCATGGCACTGGCCTGTATACCGCCTTCTGCCATCGGTTCTTCATACACACTCATCATGAAAGTCTCAAATATTTGAAAAGCACAAAAGATAAGCAGCAATACATACATCATTTTATTTCTGATAAAGCGGCGGAAATCCATTTTGAACAGGTTAATCATTCGTCTCACCTGCCCTTCCCGTACGCTCCAGAAAGTATTGCTCCAAGCTTTGTTTATGTTTGTTAATCGAATGAATGGCTATACCTTCAGCGCTAAGCTGTTTGATGATCTGGTGGTTTTCCACATGTGTATCATAAACATACACCTTCTGCTGATTGGGCACTTTATAATCCTGGATGTTTAGCGATCTCTCCAGGATAGGAACAACATCTTTTGCGTCGTCGACTTCAATTTCAATCCGTTCTTCGCATTTGAGCAGCAGCTCCTCTTTAGAAATCGCCTCCATAATTTTGCCGTGATGAATAATGGCATACCGGGTCGCTACTTTTGATAATTCCTCCAGAATATGGCTGGAAAGGATGATCGTTAACCCCTGCTTTTTCAGCTTCAGAATTAATTCCCTGATCTCTTTAATGCCTTGAGGATCTAAACCGTTAATTGGTTCATCCAGAATCAACACATCCGGACTGCCAAGTAAGGCGATAGCAATACCGAGTCTTTGTTTCATTCCCATGGAAAAATCTTTCACTTTTGTTTTGTTTTCACTCTCTAACCCGACAAGATCCAATAATTTGTTAATTTGCTTATCACGTTTTTTCATTCCATAAAAAATCGCCAGCAGTTCCAGGTTCTCGTATGCGGTATAACCTGGAAACACCCCCACATCTTCAATAAGCAATCCCATCCGTTCATAATACAGCTGGCTTTCTCCTGAATCTTGATTAAAAAAACGAATTTCTCCTGAAGTTGGATAGACTAACCCGCCGATCATCTTAAGCAACGTTGACTTTCCTGCTCCATTTTGCCCAATTAAGCCAAATATCTCGCCTCTTCTTATTTTGAAAGACGCCTTATGCACTGCTTTGTTTGCTTTGAACTGTTTGCTAAGCTCCTTCAGTTCAATCACTGCATCTGACATCTCATCACCTCCTACTAAAAGTAAACAATAAAGGTGCAAAAATATAGATAAGAAAAGGTTAAGATAGTTCAAAGAACGTCAAGGGCTTAACCTGAAGCCAATCCCCCAAACTGTATCGATATACGATTCTTCGTCATGCTGCTTGATTTTGTTGCGAATGTTGCTCATATGTACGGTAATGGTTTTATCTTCACCGATATAATGTTCCTCCCATGCGAGTTCATACAAGTCCTGTTTCGTAAACACGCGGGATTTATTTTTTACGAGCAGTTCGACAATCTTATACTCCTGCCTTGTTAAATTTAATGCAGTGCCATTCACCTCAATGCTATGTGTATCTTCATTCAGGGTCAGATTCTTATGTTTGTACGCGCTAACGGATTGGTTTATTACTTTTCTTTTCACATGCACATTGATTCTGGCAAGCAGTTCCTCGATTTCAAATGGTTTGGTGACATAATCATCTGCGCCCATAGCAAACAAGCTTAATTTATGATCTAGTTTGTCCTTGGCTGATAGTACAATCACGGGGATATCCGAATTTAATTCCGTTCTCAATTCATGAATAAACGATTCTCCGGATAGACCTGGCAGCATCAAATCCAGTATAATCAGATGATATTCACCACTCTCCATATGCATCTTTCCTTCGGTCCCGGAAAATGCTTGTGTGCACATGATGTTCTCTTGCAGAAGTGCATTATAAATGACATCGTTGATATGCTCGTCATCTTCAATAATTAATATATGTGGCTGCTGTTTTATATTATCCTCCATGGTGCTTCTCCCTGTCATTTTTGTTAAAAACTAAACGGAGACAGAATTGACTTCGTTCCATATCTGCTGTCACATCACCCTGCATCCTCTCCATTAACGATTTGACAATATAAAGCCCCAAGCCGGATGAATGGCCGGTGCGCGAAACATCCTCCTTGTAAAAACGCGTAAATATGTGATGAAGGTCAATCGATTTTCCTTCCTTCAATGCGTTTTGAAAATGCAATCTCACCTCATGCTTTCTTTCTTCATACCAAATGTTCAATTCTCCTTCTCCATGAAAAAAATAGTTTTTTATAATATTCTCAAATACTCTGTCTATCGCACTGCTATTCCCAGAAATATAAACAGGTGATTCAGGCAAGTCTATGTTGGGTTCGACACCACTTTGTGAAAAGTCATTAAAAAATCCCAGCAGACTTTTCTTCAATGCATTGGCAATATCAATAGATTCGAGGTCCAATACATAGTCTTTGTTTTCTAATCTCGTATAGAGAAACAACTCATCTACAAGTCCGTTAATCTGATCCATTCTGGACTGTGCCTGTTTAATGTAATGATTCCTTTCCCGGGTATCTTCTATACGTTCGGCAAGCTGCAGGTATCCATCAAGTGATGTAAGCGGGGTTCTGATGTCATGGGAAAGGCTGACAATAGTTGTATTGATCTCTTCATTTTTATGAATAAATTGCTGTTTCAACTCTCTTTGATTATGTAAAAGTCTGTTACAAACATCGATTAAATGAGAGATTTCTTTTGGCTTAATTTGCGATTGAATAAATTTAAAAGAATGATGTTTTGATATAAAAGCAAGCTGATTTCCAATCTCTTTAATCTGACTTTTGTAATATAGCAAATAACTCGTTACGATGATCAGCAAAAGGGACAACGTGACCACTAGGACAACCATATCTTTACAACCTTTCTGACCCCTAAGAATTTGTCTATGTTTAACCAGGATTTTTATAAAGAAGGCAATAGAAACAATGTGTTTTTATTGAACATTCTGGAACCACTCAGGCAGCAAATGAAAAAAATGATCCAAGCCTGGAGCTTTTCCTAATCTCCGTTTTTCCCACCAAGGCTTCAGTGCATTAATATATACCTTCATGAATATTCCCACCACTTAATTTTCTATTCAAAAATTTGAAGTGGGGGTTTCTAACGTATCGACACATTCCCGCTTAACGTCAGTGGAGCTGTCACATTGGTGAACTATTTACACCCAGCCCCTCTATACCATCGGTCTCGCCTTTGGTACTTCTTTTAAATAATTCTGGGTTGCCAAACATTTACGGAGTCTGCAGTCAACGCTTGCTTTTTTGGTGACTTGCCCACAAATTTTCTAAATATGTTCGCCGCTCCGTTAATATCGGCATTTAACAGTGATCCTTTACAAGTACGATAAAGCCCACGTTTCACTCGTTTTCCAGTGAACACAGGAATACTCTTTGTGTTATTATATACAGGAATATCATCCCCATCTATAAAACTCGCTTTTGATGTGTACGATTCTTCTATCGTGATGACACGAATCCCGCATTTTTCCGCCTTGTATGTAATCATGTTGATCAGCATGGCATGCGGAATGCTGACAAATGATTGATTACTCGTTTTGCCAATATTTATTTTTTGCTTCCAGCCTTCGTTTTTTCCGATAATAATTGTGTCTACCTTTTCTTCCAAGGCAAGATTCACAATTTTATGGCTGGCTTTATGAAAGATGTCCTTTAGCTTTCGGTGCCTAACCTGATGAAGCCGTTCCAACCCCTTTGACGTGAAAGGTCCTTCATTTGATGTCTTCCCATGACGAAGAACCCCCAATAAATGCGCTTTTTGTTTGTTGTAATATTGATTGATGGATTTTACATTTCCGCCTTTTATTATAAAGGGAGATGTACCCGTATTTGTCACACCGGAAACAAGGTTATTTATGCCCAAATCCAGTGCCATACATCTATTGCTATCCGTTGGTTCTATCGCGTCATATTCTACTTTTCTTACTAATTCCACCACATAGTGACCATACTTGGGAATGATGCGCACTTGCATTAATTTTCCTTCTGCCATTCCCAATTTGCCAATATTAAGTTTTAGTTTTGTCTTCGGGAACTTTAAATATTTCTGTTCTTTGATGCAGCAGTCCTGGTTGGTGAAAATAATATCTTTCTCTGAGGTGCGGGAGTAGCCTGGGATGCGAGGTCTGGCGTTGTACTTTACCGGGTGATCTTTGTAATCTCTTAAACTGGCATAAAAACTTTTCCAATTTTGAAAAACGGCTTTCATTACCCATTGACTGCTCTGTATTGGTAGGGAAAGATAATCTGGTTGTTTAATTACATGAAATAAGCTGTTTAGAAAGTTATAATGAAGATATGGTTTTTCTTTTGTTGGTGCTTCAAATAGGTTGCATGTGACTTCTTTTTGCTTTTCAACAGGCTTTTTACTTTCTTTTTCCAACCTGCGCTGATAAGCTTGTTGCTGTTTTTCGTTCATTGGCTCTAAGTTTTGACGGATGGTTTCCAAAACTTCTTGTTGTAACGGATGCAGTGTGTTTTCACCTTTTAATCCCGTAAAAACCTGTCTGATATAAAAATTTACTGCATTATACATATTTTTTGCATTTTGGCACATTTGGTTCAAGTATGGGTGCATGCGATGACCCGGCTTGATCCAGATTTGGTCCGTTTTATAATAAAACGTTTGATTCTTTTTGATGAGACTTCACCTCCCACAAAGAATATATGTTCTTTTTATTATAGCACAGACGTTCTTGATCGGGAAGTCGGATCATTTGAATTGGCATAAACCAACCCTGATCCGAAGTCGATTCACCCCCACCCTACTCACATGGTTCCTTGAGGATGGGGTACTCTCGACTGGGGTTGATAGAATCGCCAGTACGCTGCATTACCTCTTGCAGAAATTCTTCTGCTTCTTCTTCTCCTCTTATTTCTCGAATAAAAAACCATGATGAAGCTTGAATGAGGGATTCTACAAATCGTGAATTCACATCTCTGTAAATTTGTTTAAATCGTTCTTTTAGCGGATACTTTCCTTCAATAAAGTCTCCACACTTTATTGGTATTTGCGGGTTCAAACGCCAAATCTTATCAACGATTGGATGACTTGCCTCGTGTTGCATAAGTTCAAGTATTTCCCATGTTCTATACTCTTTATAAGATCTTTTCCCGGCCAGTAAACAAATGGCATACGTTTCTTTATCATTAGCTGTTCCCATTCCATCAATTCTTGAAGGAGCAAGATTGGCTAACGGAATAATTACTGGCTGGTAAGGGAATTCACCGAAAAAATTCTTCTGAAATGCAATAAGATCAATTTTTTCTATAATTGCTGCAATATCGTCCACAACATTACGCCATTGGGTCTTTTGATTTTTTATTAATGTATTCAGGTCACTTTTTTGCCAGAATGATGACAAGTGTTTAGACATGTCTTTCCCGGGAGGATTCGAAAATTGCTCACGAATAAAGTCTGGGATCGTTTCTGGGTCATTAACTTTAAAATTCGGTGGATCATCCAATTGTGCCGTCTGCATACCCAAGCCCAAAATGATATATTTCTGATCCATTTCTGCTAACCATTTGACAGACGGATCCTCTCGCAATGCAAACAGACGTTGTCTGGTTTCTTTAACCAATTCGTGTTCATGTGATACTGGTTCTGATAATACAGTAAGTGCTGCTCCCAAAGTAATAAAGCGGTGATCAATGCGGATCTCTACTCCATGCCTTGTCAAATGGTTAATGGGCTCCAATGTTTCTTTCAACTTCGAACCATTCCTTCCCCTTGCTGCAGATTTCATTTACTCATCATATAAATAACAACCCTTCGTATGATCATTCACCATGCCTGTTGCCTGCATGAACGCATAACAAATAGTTGGTCCAACAAACGAAAATCCGAGTTTCTTCAAATCCTTGCTCATCTGCTCCGACTCCTTTGTAAATGCCGGGATCTCTTCCTGCGATTGACGATGCATTTTGACCGGTTTTCCACCCACGTATGCCCATATAAACGTTTGAAAACTACCATACCTTTCCTGAATACGCTGAACAGCCTGGGCATTTTTTACCACCGATTTAATTTTCAATTTGTTGCGGATAATCCCTTTGTTTTCCATTAGATCCTGCAATTTATTTTCATCATATTGACTGACAGTATCAATATCAAAACTATCAAATGCTTCACGGTAATTCTCTCTTCTTTTCAAAATAGTAATCCAGCTTAAACCGGCCTGGGCGCCTTCCAGACAAATCATTTCAAAAAGCGCACGATCATCATAGGTTGGCCTCCCCCATTCATAATCGTGGTAATCAATATAGATCTGTTCATCTGTCACCCAGGCACATCGTGTTTTTTTCATTCTACTCTTCCTTTGTTTCCACTTCATTTTCTTCATAAGAAATCCAGTCACTGAAGCTTCCCGGATACAGTTTTACATTATCATAGCCCGCCAGTTTCAGTGCAAGTACGTTCGGACAGGCTGATATGCCGGAACCACAGGAAACAATAATTTCTTCGTCCTTATCAAAAGTTTTAAAATGGCTTTGAAGTTCTTCAGGTTTTTTCCACTTACCTTTATCGTTAAGTACATCCTTCCAAAAAAAGTGTTTCGCCCCGGGAATATGGCCTGCTTTCCCGTAAAGCGGTTCAATATTCCCTAAATAACGTTCTCTGGAACGCGAATCAATCAGGCGTGCGGATTGATTTTCAAGTTTTTCCTGCACTTCTTGTATGTCCACTTTCTCATCTGTACGGATAGAGGGGTGGTAACTTTTTGCTTCCAGCCGGGGTATTTCATCTGTAACTTCATTCCCGTCCATCACCCATTGTTCATATCCGCCATCCAGCACATACACCTTTTCATGACCGAGATAATACAACAGCCACCACATTCTGGCAGCAAACATATTATTGGATTGATCGTAAATAATGACCGCTGTATCATTATCAATTCCGATTTGTCCAAGTTTTGCCGTAAACATCTTCATGTCAGGCAATGGGTGATTCCCTCCATGTTTTTCCGGTTTACCGGACAGATCCTTATTCAAATCCATGTAAACTGCACCGGGCAGATGGTCTTTTAAGTATAATTTCCTGCCTGCATCAGGGTCATCAAGCTGGAACCTGACATCCACAATGACTGTATTATTTTGCGTATTTTCCATTCTGTTTTTCAAACGGTTGACATTAATCAAATATGACATGCTATCCCTCCAAAATTTTGCTCATACAATACTCATCCACATACTTCCCATCCATGTATAAGGAGTCCTTTTTAACACCTTCTTTTTGAAAGCCTGCTTTCTCATATAACGCTGTCCCCGCTAAATTTTCTGTAATTACTGTCAATTCTAACCGATGCAGTCCACTTTGCATAGCCCAATTTTCCAGTTCTTGAAATAATGCAGTTCCAATGCCTTTTCCCTGATGTTCTTGTAAGATCCCTACTACAATATATGCGCTATGTTTATTTTTCCTGGCTGTTCCCCCGATGGCAATCAGATAACCGGCAAGTGTTTCATTTTCCTCTGCCACGAAAATCGTGGCATTTTTTTGCCTCGAGAATCTCTCCATCATCTTACGCTGCGCTTCTTCGGTTAATTCCCTTTCCCCCGCTTCGTATAACATAAATGGACTTTCACTTTCCACCTGCCGAATCAATGCTGCCAGACCCCTTGCATCCTCCATGTGCGCCTGTCTGATCATTTTCAGTACACCTCTCATGCTAAATCACCTTTGTTAATATATAATTATATCAGATACAATTTATTAGGAGATGAAATAATTGAAAGAAAAAATAATCGAGCGTTTCACCACTTATGCAAAAATGGATACACAATCCGATGAAAAAAATGAATCCACCCCATCAACACCTGGGCAAATGGAACTGGCAAAGCTTTTGGTAACTGAATTAAAAGAAATTGGTATGGAAGAAGTTACGGTTAATGAACACGGCTATGTCATGGCAACCCTTCCGGCAAATACGGATAAAGATATCCCGGTGATTGGCTTTCTTGCCCACATCGATACAGCAACTGATTTCACCGGAAAAAATGTAAATCCGCAAATCGTGGAAAACTATGATGGAGAGGATATTACACTTAACAATGACTTGGATATTGTCTTATCCACCAAAGCTTTTCCGGAATTACCGGCTTATAAAGGACATACATTAATTACAACTGATGGAACTACTTTACTTGGTGCAGATAATAAAGCAGGCATCGCAGAAATCATGACAGCCATGGATTATTTAATTAACCACCCGGAAATAAAACATGGAAAAATCCGTGTAGCTTTTACCCCGGATGAGGAAATAGGACGAGGACCACATAAATTTGATGTGGAAAAATTTGCTGCTGATTATGCTTACACCGTGGACGGCGGGCCGCTGGGCGAGCTGCAGTATGAAAGCTTTAACGCAGCTGCTGCACGTATTAAGTTTAAAGGAAACAATGTGCATCCAGGCACAGCAAAAAACAAAATGGTCAATGCCGGGAAAATGGGTGCTGAGTTCATTCAAAAATTCCCGGAGAAAGAAGCACCGGAACACACGGAAGGATATGAAGGCTTTTATCACCTTATTTCTATAAATGGTGATGTGGAAAACACTGAAGTATATTATATTATTCGTGACTTTGATAAAAATGAATTTCAAACAAGAAAAGAAACCGTTGAACAGTTTATAAATGAACTGAAAAATAAATACGGAGAAACTGCCGTTGAATTAAGTATGACTGATCAATACTTCAATATGCGGGAAAAAATTGAACCCGTTCAAGAAATTGTTAATATTGCCCATGAAGCAATGGAAAACAAAGATATTACACCCGTTGTAAAACCTGTACGCGGTGGCACGGACGGCTCCCAGCTATCCTATAAAGGACTCCCTACGCCAAATATTTTTACCGGCGGGGAAAATTTCCATGGTAAATTTGAATATATTTCCGTAGACAACATGGAAAAAGCAACGAATGTTATTATTGAGATCTGCAGATTATTTGAAGCTAAATACTGAACAGGTTTGACTTGGAGTTTATATGGTTACATTTTATTAAAGGAATAGGTGCATTTGATGCCTATTCCTTTAATATCCACCTTAATATCGACAAGAAGCTATTTTGCTAATGGGGGCTTTTTCCATACGACGGACTATTCCCTTGTTTCCGTGAATATGATATATTAACATCCGGCAACTTAAATAATAACGATTAATATTTTTGGTAATATAGGAGAGAATTTTGATGAATATAAAGCTAACTGCTATCTTTGGGATGCTCTTTTTTATTCTCACTGCATGCAATACGGATGCTCCTGAAGTTACAGAAGAAGCCCCTGTAAATAAGGAGAATGAATCCGCTGAACATGATGCAGATCCTTCAGCTGCAGATAAAGAAGAGGATGATATATTGATGGAAGCACCAAAAGTTCAATTGCAGAAGCGAGATGAAGGCAATGACGTAGAGACATTGCAGCGGGTGCTGAATAAAATAGGTTATGATTTAGAAACAAATGGGGTGTATGAGGACGCCACCACTTGGGCAATTACAGATTTACAGCTGCAATTTGATGAATTAATGATTACAGGTATCTATGAAGAAAATACAAGTCTCGTGTTAGATGAACTAATACAGGACGAGGAAGGTACATTTCAGCCTGGTGAGGGCCTGCCCGTTCAAGCTGAGGAAGCAACTACTTCGCATGGATCTGTAGTTTTAGCAAATCCATACGAACAGCTGGCACTTGTGAATAAAGATTTTGCGCTGCCCGATGATTATAGCCCGGAGGATTTGGTCATTCCCGATATCCGTTTCTCATTTGAAGAAGATGACCCTAAAAAACAAATGCGTGAAATTGCCAAAGAGCCCCTCGAAGATCTGTTTCAGGCGGCGGAAGAAGCCGGACTTCAATTATATGCACAGTCAGGCTACCGTTCCTACGATCGACAGGATGCTATTTTTGCTTCCAACGCTAGCCAACATGGTGAAGAAGAAGCAAATAACTTTAGTGCCCGCCCCGGAGAAAGTGAACATCAAACCGGGCTCACCATGGATGTGACAAGTCCAGATGTTGATTTTGGTTTAACGGTAGAATTCGCTGAAACAGATGAAGGTAAATGGATAAAAGAGCATGCGGCCGCGTTCGGTTTTATTATTCGCTATCCGGAAGAAAAAGTGGATGTCACCCAGTATCAGTATGAGCCATGGCATTTGCGGTATGTCGGCGAAAAAGCTGCAAAGGAAATTATGTCACAGGAAATTACCCTTGAGGAATATTTAGGTGAAGCCTGATTCTGTGTTTATTTCCTTGTTCTATGAAAAAAATCAGCACACCCTTTTGAGGTGATGCTGATTTTTTGTATTGCTGCTGATCCTCTACATCTAAGCACCCTATTAATTCAGTCTTGCCTCATGAATTGATTTAGCAAGATGACGGTTCTTAACCATGTTTTTAATGACGACATATCGATAGCCATTTTTCCAATATTTCCTTCTTTTAATGGATAAATCTCGAATTTATAGTTCAGCAACAACGATTCCACCTTTCAAAACCTTTTATAGTGGTTTCACACAAAATATTGCATTTAATATTGCAATTTAGGAAAATAAAAAGAGCCATTCACCCCCACTAAATCACAGATTTTGAAAGGGGATAAATGGCTACAGTTTGTTAAAAGGGCTTTACAATCATTAAAGCAATCACAACCAGAAAGATACCGTTTTCGATCCGCTCATAAAAGAATAATCTACTGGAAAACTGGTAGTACTCATCAGGGATGTCCTCTCCTTCGTGCTCCTTCAGCAGCTTTTTAACAGGTTTTGAGCGGGGGGATAGAACGATGGGACCAAATGCCAGACCAGTTAAAAATAGTAACAGACTGACAACATACCAGCCTTGGGTAAATAGACTCGTATTGAGAAAGCCCATCCATAAACCTGTAATCAATAGCAAGGTACCACCGATCATCACAAAAATATGGAGCCTGTATCGTATAAAATAGGCATGTCTCAGCTCAGTCATCGTCCGGGCTTTTTTAACAATATAAATCATGAAAAACCCGGGTCCCAATCCCAAAATTGCTGAAAAAATATGAATCAGTACAAGCAGTTCATAAAAGGTCATTTCTTTTTCCTCCAACTAAAAATATGCTGTCTAAAATCACTATATATAAGTTGCCGGAAGAAACTGTGACAATGCTCACAAACCCATTTATATTTATAACAAAAAATCAACAATTCATTTACCAGGTTTCTTTAGATCTCATGCAAATATCGTACATTAAGTATACGTCAATTCTGTGACAAATCACGTAATAGAAAGGATTCTGTTCTAAGTCTGCAATTGTGCTTACTCATAGGTGATTTTCATATCCCCATGCTTAATCCACCCTTTTTTCCAAAAATATTCGGAGACGAACAGGCTAATAATCGCCGGAAGAATGAAATGCAGTAAAAGCACAATCCATAACAGCCCCCAAGAAAAACCCATTGATTCAAACGTCATAATCTGGCCAACAAACCCGCTTGTTCCCATACCAGCACCTGCAGCATTATTTGTAAGTCCCAGCCAAACAGTTGCTACCGGAGCCATGATAATGCCTGCAATCGTTGGCGGTACGATAATAAGCGGCTTTTTAATAACGTTTGCCACTTGTAGCATGGAAGTACCAAGTCCGAGTGCCATAAACCCTCCAACCCCATTGTCGCGATAGCTTGATGCGGCAAACCCAATCATTTGTGCAGCACATCCGACCGTGGCCGCGCCAGCTGCAAGCCCATCCATGGATAACATGATCGCAATAGCCGCTGAAGAGATTGGCGCAGTTAACGCCCAGCCCATGAGAACAGCTACGAGAATTCCCATAATAAAAGGTTGCTGCTCCGTCGACCAGTTAATAATTTCACCAAATCCCGTCATGAAACCTTGAATTGGCGGACCGATAAAACTTCCTGTAACGAAGCCGACTACAATTGTTGTGAGCGGAGTGACTATAATATCTATCCGCGTTTCTTTATAAACGATTTTCCCAAATTCTGTTGCCAGGAGTGCCGTAATATAACTCCCTGCCGGGCCTCCCAGCTCCGCGCCGAAAGCACCTGCAAACAGGGCTGAAAACAATACCATGGGAGGTGCCTTCAAACCGTAAGCAATCGCAACCCCTATCGCTCCGCCCATGATTTTATTTTCCATGGCAAAGCTGCCCATTTCCATGAGGGCATTTGCTAAACCCGGGGCAAAGTGAATAAAAATTTGTTCCCCGGCCGTTTCAATGATTAGCCCAATAATTAAAGATGAAAACAAACCTAATGCCATGAAACTAAGCGCAGTGATGACATATTCCCTGATGGACAGAGAAACCCCTTTTCTTTTCAAAAATGAAAGCATATTATTTCTCCTTGTTAATCGCTTCTTTTGTGATTTAATTCACAAATACTGCAATGTTTTTTTCCGTAAATTTATTTTCTCCCTACTATTATTGCGTTAATTATTTCACATGTCTAGTATTTTTAATAATTTATGATAAAGTGTTTCCATTTTAATTAGTTAACAGGTTAATATTACGCGGCAATGCTATATGTAACAGTAATTTGATTTTTGCAGTGATATAGCTTACAATTTAATTGAAAACTATTATCATTTACATGTCTGCCAACTGGAGGAGAACATTATGATAGAAACAAAAAAACAAACGGAACTAGCCAAATTAATCCGCGAGCGGCGGGCTGTTAAAAAAGGCTATAATAATAAAAAGGTGACAGAAGAAACGGTGCTGCAATTATTAAATGATGCTATTTGGGCACCTACCCATGGTTTAAGACAGCCTTGGCGTTTTGTTTTTATCGATTCTGAACAAAAACCTGATTTTGCCAAAAAAGTAGCTGCAACCTATCCGGAATTCAAACAAAAAAATCGGGAAGACTATCTTAACGAACCGAATGCCATCCTGGTAATCATAATGGAAGAGCCTGAGATTCAAAAGGCATGGGAAGAGAATTACGGTGCAGTGGCAGCAATGATCCAAAATTTATGGCTGCTGGCATGGGAACAGCAATTAGGGATGGTCTGGAAAACAAATCCGCATATTTATGATCCAAAGGTAAAAGAAATTTTGAATGCGAAAGAAAACGAAAAAATTGTCGGGTTTATTCATATGGGCTATTTTGATGAAGTCCCACTTGAAAAAGAACGGATCTCTGTGAATGAGAAATTCTCGACTTATCAAGCATAAATTTTCTTGAGCCTGGCTAAGGACTGTTTAATAAGCTGTAACAACACAGATTTTAAGCAGTCCCTTTAGAAGATAATTCAGTTTACATAATTTTTATTAATAAAGGTGTTTTTCTAAAACCATTGAGAGTCATATAAAAAATAACAACAGTTATACTCTCCTCCACTTAAAATTAATCAGCTATCTTTTGCAGTTCATATCCATCGAGAATTGCTATTAGCCCAGATTGAAAAACCTCATCTTCCTTCTGGTTTTCAACTTCGCTTTTAATTGCTTCGTTAAAGTATGGATATTTTTCAGACAGGTTTGACCAGAACGCTTGAATATACTCATCTGTGGATGGGTTATTCTGTTGTTCAATTCGGATGAACTCATCTATTGTAAATAGTATAGTATAATTGTTCAGCAGGTTCGTAATTTCCAATGACCTAAGCGGTGTAAACCCTTCCTCTGTGAGAACCTTTATCATATATTCAATTAGACCCAACCGATAAGGATCCGTGGGAATCGTACGCATCATAATTTCAGGTCCATTTCGAATGGAATTCATGGCGTCCCTGCTTTGTTTAGCCAGATGTATCAGTTTCAATTTCCAGTCCAACTCTTCATTTGGATAACTGATTTTTTCGGAAATTTTGATTGATAATAACTGGAGCAATTCCTCTTTATTCTTTACATGCCAGTATACTGCTGATGCCTGTACATTTAGTTTTGTGGCCAGCTTACGCATGGTAAGAGCCTCCAAGCCTTTTTCGTTGATTAAAGAAATGGACATGTCAATGATTTTTTGTATGGATAAGTTACGTTTTTTGACCATTTGCTTTACCTCCTTGAGGAAAGTATATCACACTTTATTGAACGTCGTTAAATTAATGCTTGCAAAATCGCTGACGCTGTTATATCATTAATATTGAACAGTGTTAAATTATTAATGGGAGTTATTTTTTGTCCATAATTGAACACCGTTAAATTATAAAAGTGGAGGTTTTAAAATGAAACAAAGTTGGATGAAAGGTACTTTAATCGTGTTAATTACGCTTTTGGGTTTTGAATTGGGCGGAGCATTTTATGAATGGATCGTAGTAGCATCGCAGTGGAGTGCATATCCTCCTGAATCTTTTGGGATTTTACAAGGAGCATATGCACTTCCGCTCGATAGCTTTTGGATGCCCCTGCATATGATTGTGCAAGTTGTGATTATTACTGCATTGATTCTTTGCTGGAAAGATAAAAAAAGAAGAAATCTTATGTTATTACTGATTGGATTGTATATCCTTCTAAGAGTTCCTACATTTATGTATTTCATACCGGAATTAGAGTATTTTCGTGCTACGTCCACTACAGCACCTTGGACTCAAGAGATTCAAGACCGTGCTGATAGATGGGTGCTTTTTAGCATTGGAAGAACGACAGCTATTGCAGCATCCTATGTGCTGGCTTGGATGACTTTGAACCATCGAACTAAATCAAAAGTGCATATTCAATCATCTAAAATTGATGTAAGTTAGTCTGGAGGCTATGTCACAGTTGTCCGCTGATATTTATATGGACAGTTTCTTTTGAATAGCCTGCCCGTTTTCACCCTGGCAGACAGAATTATTGAAGAGGCTGTAACAGAATATTTTTAGTTAAGAAGAAATCTGAACATCTTTTAAATTCATACTAAAAAAAGCTGTTAAACTCTCTTATCATCAAATACAGTGGACCCCATGTCAAGGACACTTTGAAAAAAACTACTAACTTTTTTGCTTGTACCTCTTATGCTTGCTTCATAGGAGGAGCGGTGACAAGTCCAAGCACACGCTCAAAACTAAGAGCGTGTGCTTTTGTCATCCACTAAAAATATGAAGAGACATTATTTATCAAGTTTGGAAGCATTAGAGTTGTCTGTTTTTCAAGATGAACATGCGTTACGAATCTACCCCAATTGGATGGTAAGATATTTTGAATCTCTCACAGAAAAGGAACAATGGGAATACTTTCTAGCCTATCGAAAAGTTGCTGATCAAATGTTATCCGAATCATACCTTATCGATCAATTAAAATGGATATTAAAGCATCCATCCATCGAATTAGAATATGATCTATATGTGAAAGCTCGAATAGACCCTGATTTTTACGAGGGGGAAGTCTTTTGACCAGGAAAATGGGATAAACTACATGAAAAACATGCAGCACGATTCCAACAAGAAGTTACCCTATAGTGGAACAACTACAGGAAGATCTGGCGTCTTCACAAGATGAGCCAGAGGATACACTCCCGTTTTAAGGAATGCCGCATATTGATTGAGGGATAACTTTGCGAGATTCCATTGATACCATTCGTTGTTGTAGTAACCCATATAGTCATCGATTTTGATAGAAAGATCCGAAAAAGTAAGTATGTAGCCAAGATTCCCTAAATCATCTTTCATGTGACCAAAGAAAGATTCTTGCGGTGCATTGTCCCAACAATTCCCACGACGGGACATGGATTGCCGTAATTCTTTATCATTCAGTAGCGATTGAAATTGCATACTGGTATAGTGTACGCCCTGGTCGGAATGGATCAGGGTTTTCTGTTTTTTAGGAATCGCATGATGTTCAATTAATTGTTCGATTATTTCTAAAACAAAATCCACTTCTAACGATTCACTAAGTGCATAAGAAAAAATTTGTGCGGCAAACACAGTATCAATTTCTCTTAAATTTATGAGGTCAACCTCCACATTACATTCTTTGGAAAGATCACCTGCTAATAAAAACTGTTGATAAGGTGCCGACCCCCGAAAGTTAGAGTAATAAATCTAACTTTCAGGGGTGTTTTTTGTGGCAAAATATAGTGAAGAATTTAAAATGAAGCTTGTCGTCGAGTATTTAGATGGAAACATTGGATATGGAT
>NZ_JBGOHB010000027.1:0-68657 GCF_041521345.1 Virgibacillus oceani
ACGATTTTTGAATATCTTTTTTGCCTGGTCTGAACATGGGATAACCTCCAACAAGTTATTCTATACCTATTATAACGAATTGTTCAGTCTAGTTGGTGGGATTTTTGACCTTTTTGGGTGAGAACCAGTACTTAGGCTCTTTGGGGATGAGCACTATTCATTTGTGAACTTCGAAGATTATTGTGTGGACTTTGATTTTTTTATTATGAACTTTGGCATTCCTACATTACACAAACTTAAAAAAAGGGCTCTCGGACAATGCCAAGAACCCTTCTATTTTGCCAATTACTCTGCCAGCGCGGTATCTTTTACAGCATGGAAATAATCCAGCCAATTACTACAATAGCACCAATAATAATTAAAATTGTTCGTAGCATTATATTCTCATCCCTTCAATGTAACCGATATTTACTTTACAATTACCCTAAAATAACAGGATGAAAACATACTCAAATCAAGCAACAATATTTAATAAAATCGTTAAACTCACGACACTTACAACCGTAGAAATAAATGTGATACTTGAAACAAGATCGGGCTCTGTGTCAAATTCGATGGCATACATTGTTGTCGTTGCAGCAGTCGGCATAGCGGAAATAATGATTAAAATAACGCCTATAAGCGGATCCACATCCATCAGCCACACAAATAAAAATGCAAATAATGGCGCCACCACCATTTTCAAGGTGACCGCCGAGACAATGACCTGCCAATTTATTTTGATCCCTGTGATTGAAGCAAGTTGCATACCGAGCACGATCATCATCACCGGAATGCCTGCATCTCCTACCATAGCTAAAGTGGAATAAACAGCCTCAGGCACTTCTACGTTCAACGGTTGAAACAGCATCGCCAAAATAGCTGCATATGTTGTCGGCATTTTTAATATATTGATCAATGCACGTTTCATTCCACTTGTACTTCTCGAAGCGTAATAAACACCGAAAAAGTTATTTTGCAGCGATTGGATAACCATAATGAATATCGCATACGGTAGTGCCGCCCCTCCAATGCTGAATAAAACAACAGGAAGCCCATAATTCCCCGAATTCATGAAACCGGTAGACAATATGGATGCACTTTCTGTAGATGGTGACCAGTTTAGCAAACGAGCCAGCATTTTATTCAGAAAAACCATAAGGAAAAACAGGACGAACATATAAATAATGATAATGACATAACTGCTATCAAATTCAGCATCATATAACCCAACAAACACAAGCGACGGCATTAATATGTAAATCGATACAGCAGAAACGGATTTTACATCAAGCAACCGTATTCGCTGCAGGATAAAACCGGAAGCGAATACGGCAATGATTGGTAGAATAACGTTTAAAAACAAACTCATGGTGACATCTCCAATTACCATTAATACTTATTAGTCTATCATATTTCGATCTTTTGATAAAAAATAGAGTAAGGTTAATAGCCATTCATAAGAAGTTCATTTATAATATTTGCATAAATATTGCGATTTCTACGTGAAATATTATAATAGATTCATAGAATAGAAAAGGATGTGGAATATGATTTACAAATCACGGACAGAGCCAGCAGAATTAACAATTTTAAAAGCATTGAAGGGCCGAATGAATTTAAACAGTAAGCATAAGCAGCGCTATTTAAATATCAAGAAAGGCTATGAGGGGGAGTTGTTATTTGATTCTTTTACTGTAAAACTTCAGTGTGAGTGTTTGATATTGAATGACCTTCTTCTGGAAGCAAACAGCACTACCTTCCAAATCGATTCTCTAATTATTACACAAAAAAAGATGTACTTTTATGATGTGAAGAACTTTGAAGGGGATTATTATTACGAATCTGATAAGCTGTATAAGAAACCGGAATTAGAATTTATTAATCCTCTACACCAATTAAGCAGAGGCGAATCATTATTACGACAGTTATTGCTCAGTCACGGATTTAATTTTCCAGTCGATTCTTCTCTTGTTTTCATCAACCAGAGATTCACCTTATACCAAGCTCCCCTTGATAAACCAATCATTCTTCCAACCCAAGTTAAGAACAACTTAAACCACTTGAATATACAGCCATCCAAACTAACTAATAAACACAAAAAACTTGCGGATCAGTTAATTTCTTTACATAAAAATTCTCCGCCCAAACAAATACCTACTTACGATTTTGAACAATTACGAAAAGGAATGTTATGCCCGAAATGCCATTCTCTCTCCGGCACTGCAGGCAAACAAGTAAAAGTTTGTAATAAATGTCAGCATGAAGAACCACTTGACGAAGCTATATTAAGAAGCATAAAGGAATATACAATTTTATTTCCAAATAAAAAGATTACCACCAATACCATTCATCAATGGTGTCAAATAGTTCCAAAAAGAAGAATTAGGAACACCCTATTACGTAATTTTACTAAAGCCGGAAACCATCGGTGGACTTACTTTGAATAAAGATACTATTTTTATAAGTTAATTACTGTGGTATTACAATTTAGCTCGTGAGAACACTTCTCTCTTCCTAATCTCATTACTTTTGATATGGATCCACCGAGAGGAATGCATTCTCGGCTGATTCTCACTAATTTTGTTGCTCGATCTACCGAGAGAGCTACATTCTCGGCTGATTCTCATTACATTTTATGTTGGATCCACCGAGAGGAATGCATTCTCGGTTGATTCTCATTACATTTGATGTTGGATCTATCGAGAGGACTGCATTCTCAGCTGATTCTCACTACTTTTGATGTTGGATCCACCGAGAGGACTGCATTCTCGGCTGATTCTCACTACTTTTGATGTTGAATCCACCGAGAGGGCTCCATTCTCGGCTGATTCTCATTACATTTGATGTTGGATCCACCGAGAGGGCTCCATTCTCGGCTGATTCTCATTACATTTGATGTTGGATCCACCGAGAGGGCTCCATTCTCGGCTGATTCTCATTACATTTGATGTTGGATCCACCGAGAGGAATACATTCTCGGCTGATTCTCATTACATTTGATGTTGGATCCACCGAGAGGAATACATTCTCGGCTGATTCTTATTACTTTTGATGTCGGATCCACCGAGAGGGCTCCATTCTCGGACAATTCTTATTACTTTTGAGATTGGATCTACCGAGAGGACTGCATTCTCGGCTGATTCTCATTACATTTGATGTTGGATCTACCGAGAGGGCTGCATTCACGGACGATTCTCATTACTTTTGCTACCCGGATCTACCGAGTGGGCTGGCTTCTTTACAAAATTCCCTCTAGCAATCACTTGATTCGCCCCGCCCCAAGATTCAACCTCTTCAATAACAGCTCCCTTTGAACATAAAGCTGTTGAGCTTCTTTCACACTGACTTCCACAAATCGCAATTCATTTCCTGCTCGCTGCTGCGCTACGTATGGAAGATCGACTGAAATGACCGAGGCAATTCTCGCATAGCCACCAGTAGTTTGCCTGTCAGCAAGCAAAACAATGGGCTTTCCATCTGCAGGAACTTGAATTGTACCCGGTAATACTGCATCTGAAATAATATCTGCTTTTCCTTCCAGTGCTGGGCCGTCCAGCCGGTAGCCCATACGATCAGATTGTGGGGTGACCTGGTAAGCAGATGTTAAAAAATGCTGGATCGATTCCTCGCTAAAGCCCTGACTATCCGGTCCAAGCACAATACGGATGCGGTTGTGAGCATGATAGTCCATCTCATTTGTCAGCTTAATGCTTCTTCCCGCCAATCGCTTCAGCTCATAAGCAGCTGTACCAGCTTCCACACAGTCTCCTTTTTCCAAATAACGGCCTTTATATCCGCCCATTTCCGTTTTCACATAAGTTGATTTGCTTCCCATCACTTCAGGCGTTTTCACACCTCCGGCAACAGCAACATATGCATACCCGCCATTCTTTGGTTTGCCAAAAGTTAATATTTGTCCTTTTTCAACAACATAAGACTTCCAGTTTGAAATGGATTCTCCGTCCAATTTTGGTGAAAGATTCGCACCGCAGACAGCAATAACTGTGTCCTCAACCATGGAAATTTCCGGTCCTATCAAAGCAATTTCAAGACCGGCTTCTCCCCGCAAGTTTCCAACGAGCAGATTCGCAACCTGCAAGGCAAAATCATCCATCGCACCGGAAACGACGACACCATACTGCTGGTAACCTTTCCTCCCTAAATCCTGTACAGATGTTGCCAGACCCGGTTTGATTATTTTCATAACTTCACTCATTTTTCCCCTACTCTTCTAATGGTAATTTCATTTTTCACCAGTTCTTTAAATAACTTCTCAGCAAAAGTAAGTGCCTGCTGTCCGTCACCGTGAATACAAATCGTGTCTGCCTGAATATCAATATCTGTACCGTCTGTACTTTCCACTTTTCCATCCTTGACCATGCGGATAACACGATATAATGCTTCATCTGCGTCCCGGATTATAGCATTGTCCTGTGTTCTGGCAGTAAGTGTACCATCAGGCTGGTAAGTACGATCAGAAAACACTTCCTCGGCAGTTCGCAAACCGGCTTGTTTTCCCTTTTTTACAAGCTCACTGCCAGCCAAGCCAAATAATACGATGTTTTTATCACTTGCATAGACCGCTTCCGCAATTGCCTGCGCAAGCCCGGCATCTTTACAAGCCATATTATATAAAGCACCGTGTGGTTTGACATGATTCATTTTTCGCTGATGTGTCGAGGCAAAAGTTTGGATCGCACCGATCTGATATAAAATAAGATTATACGCTTCTTCGGGGTCTATTTCCATGGGACGCCGGCCGAAACCGATTAAATCCTGCAGCCCGGGATGGGCACCGATTCCAATATTTTT
Source organism: Virgibacillus oceani (assembly GCF_041521345.1). Taxonomy (GTDB): domain Bacteria; phylum Bacillota; class Bacilli; order Bacillales; family Amphibacillaceae; genus Virgibacillus_N; species Virgibacillus_N oceani_A. The sequence continues at coordinate 4,795 of NZ_JBGOHB010000027.1, forward strand.
ATTTGAAGCAGTTTTCACTGTATGAGCAATCACGTTATGATCCCCAGCATGATAACCACAAGCAATATTGGCAGATGAGATATAATCCATAATCAAATCATCCTGCCCTATTTTGTAGGCGCCAAAACTCTCTCCCAAATCACTGTTCAGATCAACCTGATACTTCATTGTTCTCCTCCCCTCCCTGTATGAATGTTGTCCGGGGAATATAACTTCCCGCTTTCACTTTTTTCTCTATTTCTATAAATTCCTGTTCTCCTATTGGCATAAAGCGAATATAATTACCTGCCTCCAGTAAAATAGGTGACGCTTTTCTTTCATCATATAACTTTAATGGCGTTTTTCCGATGATTTGCCATCCTCCCGGCGATTCTACCGGATAAATACCTGTCTGCTTTCCGGCAATTCCTACAGAACCTGCCGAAATCTCTGCACGAGGATTGGACTTTCTCTCTAGAGCAATTTTCTCAGACATTCCACCTAAATACGTAAACCCCGGGATAAACCCCATCATATAGATCAAGTAATCTCTTGATGTATGCAAGTCTATCACTTCCCGCTCATCAAGGTTATTCTCTTCTGCAACAAGGGAAAGATCAGGTCCATTCTCTCCCCCATAAAAAACAGGAATCTCCGTTATTTTGGCAGCAGGAAGTACCATCTTTTCCATTTCCGATAGTGACTGTTCGATTTGCACTTCCAATTCTTCATAAAATATAATAAACGGGTTATAAACAAGCGTTACCGCAGTATAGGTTGGAATCCATTCCATCACACCCCGAATTTTTTTCTTTTCCAGCAGGAGACAAAAACAACGTATCTTTTCATTCGTCTCCTTGGAAATATCTTCACCAAACTGGATTCTAAAGCCTGAATCCCCGTAAGCTTCCATCCGAACCAATGCAATCACCCGCCTTTTTCATCATTATAATAGATTGGCAGTGGACTGTCATCGGTATGTTGTATGATGCAACAAAAAAACTGCCGGCATAAAACAGCCTGCAGTACTATTTAATCGATTTCGGCGGGAATATAGAAAAGACGGATTCCCCTTTTATCTGATTTTCTGTAATTGGACCGTGATCGCTGTCTCTACTGTCAAAGCTTGCCCCCGGCTGTCTGTTGTCACCGATGACAAAATAGCTTCCTTCACTGACGGTCACTTCAGGTATATCACTTGGTTTGCCGGCCGTATAATCCTCTTCAAGTGGCGTTCCCTCCACAAAAATAGTTCCCTCTCTGATTTCCACCGTTTCATGCGGCATGCCAATCACCCGTTTGATCACATCTAACCCGTTCTGATCCTGATAAATAATCACATCATACCGTTCCACTTCATAAAACAGACTGCTTGTCAGCAGAATATCCCTATCATCCAGCGTGGGGTTCATCGAATCGCCGGAAACGACCGTAAATTGAATAACGTATCTGAACAATATAAAGATTCCTATTAAGAAAATGATGAAAATAACCCAGCTCATCACACTGGATTTGCTGGATTTTTTTTGTTTTGAATTGTTTTCGGATGCTGTTTCTTTCATAGGTGTAGTCTTACTCATTTGTTTCCCCCTCGTGTTGTTCAGCTTCAGTTACATGATCTGTTTCTCCTTCAGTTTCTTCAGTGTCCGGTTCTTGTTCATTTCCCCCTTCTTGGCCGCCGGTTTCAAGCACTTGATCCATTTCCACTTTCGCATTATTAAAAATCTGTTCCAATTCCTGTAGTTTGGTTTCCTTCATTGCCGATTCGTCTATCTCTATTTCTTCCATCAGTGAATCTGCATACTTTCTGATATCTTCAACCCGGCTGCTTTTTTCCGCTTCCACAAAATCATGCAGCTCTTCTTCTGCCGCTTCAATTGCTAAGCGCAGTTCTTCTTGTAATTTTTTTGTTTGTTTTTGCTGTTCTGTTAAAATGGCTTGTTCTATTTCTTCCACCGATTCCTCTGTTTTCTGATCAAACCACGATGTCAGCATCCCGCCTATATTTTGATCGGCAAAAGCAATTGTAACACTGCTGCCTGCAACCACTATTAAAAAAAGCGTTCCAATTACAATTTTCCGCCATTTTGCCTGCACCGAAATCAGCTCCTAAAATCGGGCTCCCTGTAATTGGAGCAGGGAACCCGCCAGTCCTATCTGTCTTTGTAGTTTAATTATTCATTAATACCGGAAACGACGTCATCTAATGCATTGATTGCATCTTCTTCCAGATCCTCTGCTGCAGCAATTATGATGTTTTGCTGTTCTTCAACAAGCCCGGCTAAAAGTGCTTCTACTTCATCACGTAAATCTTCAATGGCCCAATCAACTTGACTTCTTAAATTATCAATAGTCACAGTTTCATTAGATTCTATAGCAGCAGCCAATTCATCTTGAGCATTTTGAATGGCAGCCTCTAATTCCTGAACTGCATCATCACTGGCAGTGTTTATGTCAGTTGTCATCTCATTCAACGCTGCTTCACCAGTGTCACCTGTAAATGCTGTTAAATCGTTCGTTGCATAGTTAAGCCATTCTCCTGTTACAGTTTCAATTTCAAAAAAACCATCCAGCATTACATTATAATATTGCAGCTGCATACCCGCTAAAATTTCTGCCTTTTCCTCATCAATTGCTTCAATGTGACTCAATTTAGCTGCTACAATCTCATCTAAAGACTCCCCAGTTGCCGTCTCCCTCGTTAAATCAATATCCACACCAGCCTCATCCTTCAATGCCTCATACTCATCAATCAGACCAGGGACTTGATCATCCATATACGCTTCCGTATCCGCTTCAATCGTGTCAACTGACTGACCAAACATGTCATCATACCACGCCCGAAGATTTTCCCCTGCATCGGTATTCGCAAATGCAAAACTTGAACCTGAAACAACCCCTACAACGAGTGTCCCTGCGATAATTTTCCCCTTTAAAGATCCTAATCCAAATTTCATCGTAAATAACTCCCTCCATTTGATTTATTTTTCTGACAATAATTCTTCCAAATATTCCTCGACATCTTGCCCAATTTCAATTTGCAGTTGTTCTGTTTTTTGCTGTTCAAACTCCTGTAGATCTTTTTCCTTTAAAACTTCCTTCGTTTCTTTCAATTGCAAAAGATAATCTTCTTGGTGCTGCTCCACATTTCCTTTTGCCTCAACCAGCTTGTCCAAGTAAAATTCCCTTAATTGGTTTTCACCTGTATCAGCTAGCTGCTGTCTATGCTCGATCATGCCTTGCATTGCTTCCTCCTGTTTTTCCTTCATAATCTGCTCGGCAAATCCTAAATAATTGCTAACCAAATTTCCCCCTTTTTCTGCTTGTACAAAAATTGTGGTTACTAACATGAGTAGCACTGCAACGATCATGGAAATCCCTATTTTTTTCACTACCACCTATCCTTTCGTCTTAAGAATATGCTCCTAGAAAAAATTCGTTCCTGTCTCTCATTACCTACATTATCAAAAAGTTTTAAACAATGAATCGGAATAAATACCCGATTTTAAAAATAGTAAGAAAGTTTTGGTTTCGACAATCTATTATAAAACTCGACAAATTAGAGTAGGCATATCATCATGGAAAACGATAGCATTATGCAAAACTCCCAGAAAATTGCTTTGATTTGTATCCTACTTTTGAATTACCCATTAATTCTTTTTACCTATGTATTTATTGAAGTTCGTTCATTCCGAAACTAAACAAAAAGCTGGATTTTTTTAACTTGGCAGCTTGCAGGTCTTCAGTTATCATTAATAGAGCAGTAATTTGACAAGGAAAATCGTCTATGCGATTATAATCACAATTCGAGAGAGAAACGAAAGTTAGCTTATAAAATAAAAGAAGGTGTTAGAGATTGAATTCATTTTTAGGTACCATCCAAACAATGAAGGTTGACAGTAAAACAAAGACTGGCTATGTGTTAACTAATACCGGTATAGAAGCCGTCCTCCCTCACGAGGAAACTGATACAGAGCTGGATCCGGGTGAACAGGTGAATGTATTTTTATATTCCGATAAACAAGGAAGATGGATAGCAACATTAGCACTCCCTGCTGTACAAAAAGAAAAATACGATTGGGCGGAGGTTAAAGAGGCTGTCCCTAATTTGGGCGTCTTTGTCGATATTGGTACAAATAAGGAAATACTCGTATCCAAGGATGACTTACCATTATTTGAAAGCGTGTGGCCAGCAGCGGGAGATGTGCTTTACGTTACTTTAGGAGAAGACCAAAAAGGACGTCTGTTGGCAATCCCTGCAGATGAAAATGCGCTTATGAATGAATTCGAAGCGGCAAGGGAAAATTTATACCAACAGCCTATTACAGGCAGGGTATATCATACAAGCAAGGAAGGTGCAGCCATTTTCACAGAGGGAAATCACCGAGGCTTTATTCATCATTCGGAACGCAAAGAAGAACCGCGATTGGGCGAGCTTATCAACGGACGGGTTATCGAAGTAAAGGAAGACGGTTCTATCAATGTTTCCCTTCGCCCCCTGAAACAGCACAGTATTGGAAGCGATGCGGAAACCATCTTGGAACACCTTGAAGCAAATAACGGGGTGATACCTCTCAGTGATAAAAGCGATCCAGAAGATATCCGGGCGACGTTCCAGATTAGCAAAGCAGCCTTCAAACGCGCCCTCGGCAGTCTGATGAAAGAAGGTAAAATTGAGCAGATTAACGGGAATACCTATATGAGAGGAAATAAATAGCGACAGTCCCGCAAATAGGTCAGGATAAATGTTTAACTGTTAAAAGAATTATAAAAACCATCTAAGCCATGTACCTTAGAAGCTTCTCGGCATATGGTTTAACGCATAAAAAAAGAACGGATCACCGCTCTTTTTTTATGCCTTCACGTTCGAATAAGAATCGACAAGTGATGTAACTATAAAGCCGATTGCAGCAGCAAACATAGCTGCAATTCCCCATCCGCCAAGGCCTGCACCCATCATTTCTACTTTTCCGACTATCGGGGCAGCACAAACCAATAAAATTCCGATAATTCCCAGGGCAGCTAGTGGATAATAGCCTGTGAACTTCTCTTTACCAGTTGCTTTTAAAGCTGCAAGTCCCAGAGCAACACTAATTACCGTCAAAATAATTCCAATGATAAATACTGACTGTATCATTCCTTCACCTCATACAAAAATATATATTTATAGTCTACAATCGAACACCTATAAAGTCAATTTACATGGCTGCATTCTTCTTTTTTAAAAAATTTGTAATTCACCAACACTTGCTTTAATAAACTAATAATAAATAGAGGAAAGGAGGATCGCCTTATTTTATTTCAAATATAAGGAGGATATACATGAAGAAAAGGTTCCTATGGCAGATCCTGATCGCTTTTGTTCTGGCGATCGCAGTTGGTTTGCTGTTTGGAGAAAATGCAAGTGTTGTGGAACCCCTTGGTGATTTATTCTTACGTCTTATTCAATTTATTATTGTACCGCTTATTTTAGCAACGATTATTGTTGGTGTGACAAGTGCCGGAAACATTAGAAAATTAGGCAGGCTTGGCGGCAAAATGATCACTTATTATTTACTGACAAGCTTTATGGCCATCTCTATCGGCTTACTTGCCGGATTTGTGTTGTCGCCTGGTACAGGGCTTGATGTTATCCCTGATGCCGGGGCAGAAGAACCGGCTGAAACAGTCGGCATTGTTGATACATTACTGAGCATTGTGCCGACAAACCCGGTCGAAGCATTATCCACTGCAAACATTCTGCAAATCATCTTTTTTGCTGTATTTTTAGGAATTGGCATTACGTTAGTTGGCGAGAAAGCAACACCAGTACGGCGCTTCTTTGATGGTCTCTCGGAAATCATGTATAAAATCACCAATCTTGTTATGCTGCTTGTTCCTTTAGGTGTATTTGGGCTACTTGCACCCATCGTGGGACAATATGGGATTGATGTACTGATGCCACTTATCAAACTGATAGCCGCTGTATTTATTGGCTGTATTGTTCATGCTGCTGTAACCTATTCCATTGCGGTAAAAACAATCGGAAAATTAAACCCGCTTACATTCTTTAAAGGAATTTTGCCTGCAGCTACTGTCGCCTTTAGTACCGCAAGCAGCTCGGGCACCCTTCCTGTCACAATGAAAAATACGCAGGAAAATCTAGGTGTTTCCAAACAAACGAGCAGTTTCACCTTGCCGCTAGGAGCAACGATCAATATGGACGGAACCGCGCTTTATCAAGGTGTTGCCGTAATGTTTATCGCGCAATACTACGGCGTGGAGCTGACATTCACTCAAATAATAACGGTTGCCCTTGTTGCTACTTTAGCTTCGATCGGAACAGCGGGTGTTCCTGGAGCCGGTCTTATTATGCTGACAATGGTATTGACAGCAATTAATCTTCCGTTGGCCGGGATTGCTTTAATCGCAAGTGTGGATCGTATCCTTGATATGATGCGAACCGCAGTAAATATTACCGGGGATGCCTCAGCAGCCGTTGTAGTCGAATCCAGCGAACGGAAGCATGAAACATAAAGTGAAACTTCATTAAGTGGGGGTTTAGGTCTACAGGACGTAGGTCATGCAGACGTTGCCACAATGTATTTCGGTGGGACGAGGAACCACTGTACCGTAGTCCCAGGACGTGGCGATTTTAGTCTGCGTTTCCCCTCCCCTCACTGAATGTTAGCACCGCAAGGGTATGACCTAAAGGCCCTTGAACGAATCGGGCCGTTACTGGCTGTTGGATCTCCCACTTAGCATTTTCATGTTTCCTTCATGCTTAAAGTGGGAGTCTTACGACGTACAGGACGTGCTAGTGCCGACAATGCCACAATTCTTTATGATGGGACGAGGAACTACTGTCCCGTAGTCCCAGGACGTGGCGTTTTTGTCGGCCAGCCGGTTACACTGCGATAAATTGAACGAGGGGGGCACAGGGACAGTTACTTTGTTTCATTTGTTTTATATTAGGAAGTCAGGACATAGACGGCTGCCCCCCTTGTCGGTCCCACAAATGATTTTTTAACCAAATCGCATTCCTATATTCCCATTTATCTGGTAAGATAAAATTATTGCACTTTTAAATAAAATTCCAAGGGGGAAAAGTATGTTAAACAAGTCACTTGTTGAAGATGTTTTGTCTGCCGCTTTAGTAACAGGCGGTGATTTTTCCGAAGTGTTTGTGGAAGACAGGTATACAAATAATATGACGTATCAGAGTAATCGGCTGGATAAAAGTATATCAGGACGGGATTTTGGTGTGGGCATCCGTATTTTTAAAGGACTGCAAAGTGCTTATGCTTACACGAACGATTTTTCCAGAGATGGATTGTTGAAAGCGGCAAATACAGCTGCCAAAGCCATTCAAGGCGGCCAATCAGAAAGGAATATCCAGTTACCGGCTGAAAAAAAAATAGTGGAGACAAGCCATCCAGTCGAGATCGAACCAAATAAGGTGGAAAAGGTTCGGAAACTGAATGTCATGCGGAAAGCAAACGAGATTGTCACGAATTACGACCCTTCTATTTCACAGGCAATGATTCGCCTCTTGGATGAGGAACAAAACGTGCTGATCGCCAATTCGGAAGGGGTTTTTGTCGAGGACAAACGAACGAGAACCCGTCTCATTACTGGGGCAGTGGCCAGCAATGGTTCGAATATGCAAACCGGTTTTTATGGTCCTGGAGCACTTCAGGGTTTCGAATATATTGAAGGTTTGGATCTCGACCATTATGCAAAGGAAGCAGCTCGAATTGCAGTGACCATGCTGCATGCTGACCCTGCACCAAGCGGTAAATTTCCGGTGATTATTGATAACGAATTTGGCGGTGTAATTTTCCATGAAGCGTGCGGACACGGCCTGGAGGCTGCAACTGTTGCCAAAAATAACTCGGTCTTTGCTAATAAGGAAGGGGAAAAAGTAGCCTCGGATCTTGTTACTTACATAGATGACGGTACACTGAAGAATGAATGGGGTTCCATCAACATTGATGATGAAGGGGAACAAGGACGAAAAAATGTGCTGATTGAAAACGGTATTTTGAAAGGGTATTTGATTGATAAATTGAACGCCAGAAGAATGAATACTGCATCTACTGGTTCCAGCAGAAGGGAATCCTATAAATTCGCACCAACATCACGCATGACAAATACATTTATTGCACCGGGAGAATCAACCCCTGAAGATATTATTGCCAGCACCGAGCATGGTATTTATGCAAAGTACATGGGTGGCGGTTCCGTCGATCCTGTAACGGCAGATTATAATTTTGCAACCCTTGAAGCCTACTTGGTAAAAGACGGCAAAATTGACAAGCCACTAAGAGGTGCCACCTTAATTGGAAATGGTGCGGAAACGATTCAAAAAGTAGATATGGTCGGCAATAGTCTTGGGCATGGAGCCGGGATGTGCGGAGCTTCAAGCGGAAGTGTTCCGGTCAATGTCGGTCAGCCGATGCTTCGTGTATCTGAAATTACCGTCGGCGGAAGGGAGGCATAATGATGGAGATAAAAACTTTTCGCGATAAACTTTTTACCGAAGCTGAAAATGCAGGTGTTTCTGAGCTTGAGCTTTACTATGAAAAAGAAGATCAGTTTTCCTGTGAAATTTTCAAAGGGGAAATTGATGGATACCAATCATCTACCGTAAGTGGCATATCTGTGCGCGGCCTGTATGAAGGCAGCATGGGCAACGCCTATACGGAAAAGCTGGATGATAAATCTGTAACATTTTTATTGAACAGTATAAAGGAAAACGCCGCTTTAATGGAAAATGAACCTGAAGAAATATATGCAGGCAATGACAGCTATGAAGATATTGAATTTTATTCCGCTGCCCTTGCAGAGGTGACGACAGAAGAAAAAATCGCCTTCATGAAAGAAGTCGAGAAGAATATATATGATTATGACCCGCGTGTGGTTCAGACTGGGGATGCCATATTACAGGACACCACAATTGAAAAAGCAATATACAATAGTAAAGGGCTTTCATTAAAGAACAAGAATAACCTTCTCATGGTCATTTTTTCTGTATCAGTTAAAGAGAATGAAGAGATTAAATCTGATTTTCATATGGAAATAACACAACATTTCCACGCGCTGGATGCAGCCGATTTTGCCAAAAAAGCAGTGGAAAATTCGCTCAGTTATTTAGGCGGAAAATCTTACGAAACAAAAAGTTATCCGGTTATCTTTAAAAATCAGGCAGCTGCTTCATTATTGGATGTATTTACAACTTCCTTTTCAGCAGAATCAGTGCAGCAAGGACAGTCTTTGCTACAAGGAAAACTCGGCGAATCCATCGCTTCCGAACTAGTGACATTAACAGACGACCCGTTCATGAAGGAGAGCATTAAGAGCCGGACTTTCGATTCAGAAGGCGTTGCTACAAGAAAAACAGCTATTGTGGATGCTGGCAAACTGGAGACATTTTTCCATAACTTGAAAACAGCCAAGAAGGATGGTGTTGCTTCTACCGGAAACGGGTATAAACCATCTTACAAAGACACCATTGATATCAGTCCATCCAACCTTTTCATTGAACCAGGGCAAGCTTCTTATGAGCAATTGTATGATGGGCTGGATGAAGGAATCATTATTACGAACCTGGCCGGATTGCATTCGGGTGCAAATGCGATCTCTGGTGACTTTTCCCTTGCAGCAAATGGCTATTATGTAAAAGACGGAAAGGTCGTGGGTCCTACCAAACTGATGACCGTTGCCGGGAACTTTTTTGAATTGCTGAAAGATGTCGAACAAGTAGGAAATGACCTGGAATTCACACCAATGAGTACGAAGGGACATATTGGATCGCCATCATTAAAAGTGAAGAGCTTATCGATTGCTGTAGATTAGTGGGACACCACAAATTTTATTGACTGGGCAATTTGTGCGTTCTACGCCAAAACAAAAGCGCAAGCGCCCGTTTAGCGACGTACGGACTGCGGGTGGCCATGCCAGGTGGATCAGTGTTGCCGCGCAAAGCGGCGGTTTTAGCCGCCCTTTGTGCCTTTCTTCTCTCAAGCATATGATATAGAAACCAGGTGTCATAGAAGTGACACCTAATTTCATTTTTCAATTCCAAACAGATCATCCAGTTTTTCGCTCATAAATGTGTAGCTGTCCGCTACGCCAAAGTTATAAAATACGGGCGCAATCTCTTCCGTAATGAAATCCAGCAGTATCATGGAAGCCAAATTCCCGATTTCCTCACCACGCTCTTTTTGAAAAAATCCCTGAATCTTTTTCACCATTTCATCCTTCTGCTCTTTTGACAGTTCGAATTTTTGATTCATGCAATTCTCCTTTAACCATTGATAATTTAAGTATAGCATTCAGCTCATAATAAACTATGTTAGTCAGCATGTCATATTGTTGGATAGGTTTGTTCAAAGGGATTAACCCATAATTGCTGTTTCGGTTTATTCAATATTGTTTTTCCCACACAATATGAGAATACTGTAAGCAGTATTCTTACCTTCTGAATCTGGGTCTGTTGCGATAATAATGGAATCCGCATTAAACTGTTTGCTTGTCTTTTTATTGACTTGATATTTCATTTTTATAGGCAGAACAGGCAAGTTATGCATTGACCACTTTTTGTACTTTGAATCATACGCTTCTGGCTCTTCCAGTCCAACTAAATAATCAATCCCCCATGTCATAACAACATAAAAAAGACCTGGGATTAACCTGGCCTTTGATAATGACTCTTTTAGCGCTCAAGATCATCATCAAAATATTTATTTTATTCTTGACGATCAGAATCAATATTATCATCTTCTAACCCTAAATCATCATATGTTTCTAACACATCTTTGTCAATCAACGAATCCCCCTGAGTTGTTAGAAGATAGTCCATATATTCAATGCCTTTGTGCTCCAGCGAATCAACTAGAAGTGTTAAAGACTGATCACTAAGGTGTTCCTTATAATTTTTGTAGATAAAAAATGACACATTATACACATCTCTTATCTTTGAGCGGGAATTCATTGCAGCTAATTTTTGAGAAAACAAAGATTCAATAGTATAAACTTGAACACCACCTATAACATTAACATCTTCATCACCAATGATATTTTTCTTTCGATATCAAATTTCAATTTTCATCTTATGATTATCATTTCTATAATCTAACATAGCTCTCTTTACAGTATTTGAATTCTTGGTAATATTGAGATCATCGTCATTCATGGCAGAAAGTTCTCCAAAACACTTAAAGCATTCTTTTTTGAACGAGCATCTAAAACAACATCTTTCGAAAAACGATCCAGTCCATAACCAACGAGTAGTCCTGTTCCACCTTTTAATACAAATTGATCAGAATCTTTATTAATGTATTGAAGCAAATCTTCTATTACTTCTAAATGTGTTGCTTGATCATCATGTCCCCCATCGTTGCTATCACAAAGGAAAATCGCTTTTTTACAGAGCTACACTCCAATTCTGTACGAGGTTGAATTTAACTCTCATTGTGAACTCTAGTGAGCATGCAGTATCGCTGAAATAGGTTCAGATGTATCAAGCTTTTCGCGATGTGTCATTTATCATATAATCCAGAACGTCTAACGGATACATCATTAATCTTTTTTCGCAAAACATGTACTTGACAACGCCTTTTTCAGGGTTCTCGCTGATTAGTTTTTCGCAAGGCTTGTTTTCAAGGACTTTCAATCAGTTATAATTATATTTTATCTTGCAACATTACAACCGCTGTGGGTTAATAGAGATATCACACTTTTACATGAATGAAGGAGGGTTCTCATGCAAAAATTTGAGGATTATACATATGAACGTCCGAAAATGAAAAGGGTAAAAGCTGAATTTGAGGAGCTTCTGCAGAAATTTGCACAAGCAAAATCTGTTGATGAAGCGACAAATGCCATCGACGCCATTAACAAACTTCGGAACCGGCTGTCCACCATGTCCATGCTTGTACTAATCCGTTCTTCCATTGATACTAACGATGAATATTACGAAAAAGAACAGGATTTTTTCGATGAAGTGGAGCCGGTAATACAGGAAATCAGCACGGAATTTTACAAGGAATTGGTAAAAACACCATTCCGGGATAAATTGGAAGAAAAATGGGGGAAGCAGTTATTTCAAATAGCGGATTTTGAAATCAAGTCCTTTTCCCCGGAAATTATTCCATTGCTGCAAAAAGAAAATAAGCTTTCGTCACAATACGCCAGACTTGTTGCATCTGCTGAAGTAGAATTTCAGGGGGAGACATATACATTGGCACAACTGTATCCATTTACAGAACACAGTAATCGCAACATCCGTAAAGAAGCAATCAATGCATATACCGGGTTTTTCGAGGAAAATCAAACAGAATTTGATACTATCTATGATGACCTTGTAAAGGTGCGTCATGAAATAGCTGTCACAATCGGGTACAAAAATTTTGTTGAACTCGGATATTTACGAATGCTGCGAATTGATTATAATGCGGAGATGGTAGAGGCATACCGCCAACAGGTTCGTGACTTCATCGTTCCACTTGTAACAAAATTATATAAAAAGCAGGAAAAACGCATTAACGTGGACCAGTTGAAATTTCATGATGAATCCTTTTTATTTGCTAGTGGAAATGCAACACCAAAAGGATCACCGGAATGGATCATTGAAAACGGAAAGAAAATGTATGAAGAATTATCAGAAGAAACCAGGGAATTTTTCCAGTTTATGCTCGACCGCCATTTGATGGACCTGGAAGCAAAGAAGGGGAAAGAAGCAGGCGGATATTGTGCATATATTGAAGATTATCAATCCCCCTATATTTTTGCCAATTTTAACGGGACATCAGCAGATATTGATGTGCTTACACATGAAGCAGGACATGCATTTCAGGCATATTCCAGCAGGAAATTCGAACTTCCGGAATATACGGATCCGACTCATGAGGCGGCTGAGATCCATTCGATGAGCATGGAATTTTTCACCTGGCCATGGATGGAGCTTTTCTTTAAAGAGGATACATTGAAGTATAAATATACACATTTAACAGAAGCGCTGAAATTCCTCCCGTATGGCGCAGCAGTGGATGAATTTCAGCATCTCGTTTATGAAAATCCGGATTGGACGCCAGAGGAACGAAATGAGGCTTGGAATAAGCTTGAGGAAACGTATCTCCCCCACCGAGAGTTTGATGATAATGCCTATTTAGAGTCAGGCCGTTTTTGGCAGCGTCAGGGACACATTTACGAGGATCCTTTTTATTATATTGATTATACATTAGCGCAAGTTTGTGCCTTTCAATTTTGGAAACGGGCTCAGGAAGAGCGGGAGTCTGCCTGGAAGGATTACCTCCATTTATGCATGCTCGGGGGATCAAAATCCTTTCTTGAATTAGTGAAAGAGGCCGGTCTGAATTCCCCTTTTGATGACGGAACGGTGAAATCAGTAGTTGATGCCATTGAAAAATGGCTTGATGATGTGGATGATACGAAGCTTTAAATTTTTAAATTAAAATTGAATTGGCGGTATTTACGATGGATATTGAAATTGAGAAATTAAAAGCCACGGATTTTGAAGATTTATTTGAGTTTGAACTGGAGAACCGAGCTTATTTTGAAGAATTGGTATGGGGCCGCGGTGATGATTACTATCACTTTGAGACCTTTATAAACAAGAACAAAGCCCTGCTGGATGAACAATCTCAAGATTTATCCCATTTTTATTTAATGAAGAATAAAGATGGTTTCATTGTTGGAAGAATAAACTTAATAGATATTGATAAAACACTGGGTTTAGGCCATATTGGTTATAGAGTGGGAAAATCATATACTGGAAAAGGAATTGCTAAAAAAGCATTACAGCTGTTATTAAAAACGGTGAGCAAGCAAGGTATTACACAAATTTTAGCGAAGACTTTGACTAACAACATAGCCTCACAAAAAATCCTGGAGAAAAGTGGATTTAAACATGTATCAACAAGTGACGAAGAATTCGAATTAAATGGACAGCGTTTAAAGTTTGTATATTATAAGTGGACAATTTAAACAAAATAGGTGGTTCTGAGATAATTAAAGGCTGCAAAAGATAACCTTCCCCTACCGGATCAGGTGCGAAGGTTTTTCAATGTGGAACAGGAAGGTGGAACAAAACCTCAATTATGATAAAATCACTATATAATACTATAAAAAGGAGATCACCATGGATTACAAGATACTATTTCTCGACATAGATGGAACTATTTTAAAACCAGACCACACTTATACCGAATCAACAAAAGAAGCTATTTTACAATTGAAGGAACAAAATATTGAAGTATTTTTGGCGACTGGTCGGCCCCTGCATGAAGTAGAGGAACTGGCAGCCGAACTGCAGATTGAATCCTTTATCGGCTATAACGGTGCCTACGCAGTTTACCAGAATGAAACCATTGTAGATGAACCGATGGATACTTCTGCCATGAAGGAATTTTTGAATATAGCTGAAGAGAACGGACACGAACTGGTTTGTTATACAAATCAAAGAAATTATTTCACTTCATTGACAGATCCGGGTGTGAGAAAGTTTATCCGGGCATTTAATCTGATCAAAAATGATACATTAACAGACAGTGTCATTGATTCTATTCTTGGAGCTACTGTTATGAATTTGAATGAATCCGAAGAGGCATTGTATGAATTTAAATCGGATGTGCACCTCTCCCCTGTAAATGTTTACGGGATGCATAACAACTTCGATATCATCCGTAAAAATGTAAATAAGGGGATCGCTGTCGGACATATTCTGAAGCAGTTAGGCATCGGAAAAGACCAGGCAATCGCATTTGGCGACGGCATGAACGATAAAGAAATGCTTGGCGCGGTCGGAGAAGGTTTTGCCATGGAAAATGCACACCCTGCCCTTTTTCGTTATGCAAAACATAGAACAAGTTCGGTAGATGAATCCGGTATTTTTCATGGATTGCATCAGCTGGGATTGGTGAAATAACGGTTTGAAACGTGTGGTTTAGTCAATCCAGGTTGTCATTCGGGCGTTAAGTAGTTTCTATGTTACCCTGTGAAACGCTTTGGTGGGCTGAGGGCGTTTAGAGCTGTTCTATCTGACGTTTGAACCGATTTTGTTGAGCTGTAGGATGTTTAGAACCGTTCTATCTGACGTTTGAACCGATTTTGTTGAGCTGTAAGGTGCTTAGAACAGTTCTATCTGACGTTTGAACCGATTTTGATGGGCTGCAGGGTGTTTAGAACCGTTCTATCTGACGTTTGAACCGATTTTGATGGGCTGAGGGCGTTTAGAACCGTTCTATCTGACGTTTGAACCGGTTTTGTTGAGCTGCAGGGTGTTTAGAACCGTTCTATCTGACGTTTGAACCAGTTTTGATGAACAGCACCTTAGAGAGATTGATATCCAACTAAAGAATACAAAAAGCCTGTAACACCATGCTTAGTGCTACAGGCTTCATAAATATCCAGACCATAGTTTACAGAAAAAAACCACCATAAACCAAGGCTCCGGCAATAATATACGCAGGGTGCACTTTTGCCCGCTCAATCAGTAAATAACTGACCGCAGTCAACAGCACAGTCTGCCATATGCCAATTCCATCATAGGATTCAAAAAAAAATCGCCATGCCATTAAGCCGAGCAAAATAGCAATAATCGGCCGGACATATAATGTCAGTCTTTTTACCTTTGGAGAGTCTTTAAATTTTAACAATACACTTAACAAAGCAATCATTAAAATAAGTGAAGGAGCCACAATGGCAAACACGCCTATTGCTGCACCCATTACACCGCCCACTTCATAACCAATATAGCCTGCCATTTTCGTTGCGATCGGTCCCGGCATGGCATTTCCGAGTGCCAAAACCTCACTGAATTCCTGTACGGTCATCCACTCAAATCGAATCACTACCTCATTTTCGATAAGCGGGATTGAAGCTGGTCCACCACCGTAACCTAGGATTCCAGGAATGAAAAAGGCTTGAAAAATTTCCCAATACTTCATCATGAAGCATCACCTTCTTTTTCAGGTGATTTTTTATCTTTTTTTATAAATGCAAGAATAATGAATGCAGCAATCAAAATACCGGGGTGAACGCCTAATAACTGCAGCAGCACGAATATAACAGCACAGAGAATGATCGTTGTAATCCATCCCATACCTTTTCCGGCTTTTTCAAAAAACTGCCAGGTTAAAACTGCCATCATCATGCCCACTACAGGCAGGACACCTGCCGTCATACCTTGTACCCAATCAAATTCACGAAGGTTGGATAATGTCGCAAGTAAAATAATCATTAAAATAATCGTCGGCAATATGGAAGCCAAAAGTGCATTCAGCATTCCCAGCATACCCGAAACCCGGTAACCGATATAGCCTGCCATTTTTGTGGCAATTGGTCCCGGCAGTGCGTTGCCAAGCGCTAATATATCTCCAAACTCTTCATCGTCCATCCATTTGTATTTATCGACGACTTCTTTATGAACGAGCGGTATGGAACTTGGCCCTCCACCATAACCGAGCATGCCAACTCGAAAAAAAGCAAGAAAAATATACCATTGTTTTTTCATATGTCACAAACCTTTTTGTATTTATAAAATGGATTTCGCTCCACTCATTTAAAGCGAGTGGAGCGACGTCTTCTAATGGTTGCTACCAAGCTGCAACTGTTCCATCCGTTCTTGATTCCGTTCCTCCAACAAGAACCCCGCTTTCCGGGTCTTTCCAAATGATCTGGCCGCGCCCAAATTCATTTGGTTCAAGGGAAATATTAATATTATGCCCTTTTTCAGAAAGTCCCTGTGCCAAATGGTGCGGAAAACGATTTTCCACATCTACTAGTTTATCTTTCTTCCATTGCCACCTTGGTGCATCCAAAGCTGCTTGCGGGTTCAAACCAAAATCTACTGTATTCATGACGACCTGCACATGCCCCTGAGGCTGCATAAAACCTCCCATGACGCCAAATGGCCCCACTGGCTGATCACCTTTTGTCATAAAGCCCGGGATGATCGTATGGTACGTTCTTTTACCGCCAGCCAATGCATTTACATGCTCTGGGTCCATAGAAAAATTATGGCCGCGATTTTGCAGAGCAATTCCTGTTCCTGGTACGACTAATCCTGAACCAAAGCCCATATAGTTACTTTGGATAAAGGACACCATATTACCCTCATTATCCGCTGCAGCCAGATAAACTGTACCACTTAAACTTGGTTCACCAGCCTTAGGGGTCATTGCTGTATCGGTAATTTGCTTCCTTCGATATTCCCCATAATTATCATCAAGGATTTCATCAATCGTACAGCGCATATGTGTATCTTCTGTTACATGCCTTTCCCCATCTGCAAAAGCAAGCTTCATCGCTTCTATTTGTTTATGATATGTTTCAGTTGATTCTTTTTCCGGAAAATCAAATCCTTTTAAAATATTCAACGCCTGCAGAGCAACGATTCCCTGTCCGTTCGGAGGTATTTCCCATACATCATATCCGCGATAATTTTCGCTGATTGGGTCAACCCAGTCTGCACGATATGCTGCTAAATCCTCTTTTCGCAAAAATCCGCCATGCTCTTTGGAAAACGCATCAATCCTATCAGCCAAATTACCTTCGTAAAAGGATTTCGCCTTTGTTTCGGCAATTTCGCGCAATGTATTTGCATGCGCTTGAGAAGACCAGACTTCCCCAGGTTTTGGCGCTCTTCCTTTGGGTGCAAAGGTGTTAAACCAGTTTTCAAACTCGGAATCAGTCAGTTTTTCTTTAAAATTCTTGTAAGCTTTATGCCAAAACTTACCCAGTGTCGGTGAAACGGGAAAGCCTTCTTCAGCATAAGTGATTGCTGGCTGTAAAACTTCTGTTAAAGGCAGCTTGCCAAATTGCTCTGAAAGCTCTGCCCACGCTCCAGGTGCTCCAGGTACGGTAACTGGAACCCAGCCATGCGTCGGGATTTCGTCGTACCCTTTTTCTTTTAGTGCTTCGATGGAAATATTATTAGGCGATCTGCCACTTGCATTTAATCCATGCAGTTTTCCTTTTGTCCATACGAGGGCAAATGCATCCCCGCCAATGCCATTTGACGTAGGTTCTACCACGGTAAGGCAAGCAGCTGTTGCAATTGCCGCATCAATGGCATTTCCGCCTTTTTTGAGTATCTCAAGCCCTGCCTGTGATGCCAGCGGCTGAGAAGTTGCCACCATCCCATTTTTTGCATATGTAGCATGTCTTGTATTAGAATAGGGGTAGGATTGATTATTTAGAAAGTTCATTGGACACTCTCCTTACATATATTTCTGAATTATTTCATATGGTACAAAATAATCAGCCTTTTGTCAACACAATAATAAAGCAATAAATAATTTAACTTACATTTTTATGATGTTAACAATATTTTTCTTACTAAATGAATTTTAAAATGGATGGGAGATAATAGAATGAAATTTGATGATATCGATAAAAAACTGCTTGAAGAACTAGCCGAAGATGGCAGATTGTCCTATGTGGAGCTTGCAGAAAAAGTAGGATTATCACGGGTTGCCGTGAAAGACCGGATTAAAAGTTTAAAAGATAGAGGCATCATCGAAAAATTCAGTGTGGTAATTAATTCGGAAAAAATCGGCAAGAAAGTATCCGCATTTTTTGAAGTCGATGTGGAGCCAATGAAATTACAGGAAGTTGCCCAGAACCTGGCTGATAATCCAAATGTGGCCAGCATTTATCAAATGACAGGGCCAAGCACGCTTCATACCCACGTGCTAGTCGAGGATTTCACCAAACTTGAAGCCTTTATTAATGATGAACTTTATTCTGTAGAAGGGATTACAAGGGTGGAAAGTTCTGTTATTTTGAAGCGCTTTAAGAGTAGGACAGGGTATAAGTTGTAAGGAATATTTCCGAAAATACATCTCTGCGCTATAAAGGGTTAACAGTGGTGGAAGCGTTTAAAATGGATGGAATTAGATCACGCATTTGTAAACTGCTTATGCTATAAATAAAAGAACAATAGACTGGCTTCGCATGAGGGTTTGGCAGCACTGTCGCTCGTCCGTTTAGTCTTCGTTGGGAGACTTCCCGGGGAGCGGGTGTTTGCTTAGTGCGCTAACGCTTATGATTTCCTTCGGGATGTTAATGGCGTTTATCGTTTCTGATAAAGTGAAACTTCATTCAGTGGGGGTTAGGGCCAACAGGACTTAGATGATGCAGACATTGTCACAATGTTTTTCGGTGGGGCGAGGAACCACTGTACCGTAGCCCCAGAACGTGGCGATTTTAGTCTGCGCCCCCTTCACCTACTGAATGTTAGTTGAACCAATCGGGCCGTTACTGGCTGTTGGATCTCCCACTTAGCATTTTCTTGGTTCCTTCATGCTTGAAGTGGGAGTCTTACGACGCACAGGACGTGCTAGTGCCGACAATGCCACAATTCTTTATGATGGGACGAGGAACTACTGTCCCGTAGTCCCAGGACGTGGCGCTTTTGTCGGCCAGCCAGTTACACTGCGATAAAAACCATAAGGAATAATCCCTCATGTACTTTAGCAGGTTAGTGAGGGATTATTTTGCCACGCTGCCTTTCCCCTCTTGCCGGGGTTCAGCCTATTCCGAGCGCGCCATGTTACAGCATGGGCGGTCTTTATTATTATATGTCTTGATGATCTTTCTATGTTTATTATACTACTAATATAAAATTTGTACACGCTATAATTTTTATTGCAGTTTCTATGCTTTAATACGATGCAATGTCCTTCCACTAATTCACATTCATTGCCGGTACATTCCTTATTACGCCAGCTACATTAGCTCCCCTAACTTCCTCACATCCACATTCCCGCCAGACAACACACACACTACATTTTTATCCTTTACACCCAGCTTATCAAACATAGCTGCAGCCACAGCTACCGCACTCGATGGTTCTATCAGCTGCTTCATTCTTTCCAAAACAAAAAATAATGCTTGATGAATTTCACTCTCACTGACCGTAACAATGTTATCCACATATTTTTGTACAATGGGAAAAGTCATGGTGCCTGGTTCACTCGTACGCAGTCCATCGGCAATGGTCTTCGTTTCCGGGATGCTTACTATCTCCCCTTCTTCAAGTGACAATAATGTATCATTTGCACTTTCCGGCTCCACGCCGATTACAGTCACAGAAGGGTTTGTTTCCTTGATGGCTGTTAAAATCCCTGAAATAAGTCCCCCACCGCCAATCGGCACAACTACAACTTCGACTTCATCTAATTGCTGCAAAATTTCCAGCCCTACTGTTCCTTGACCGGCAATGATGAATGGATCATCGTATGGTGGTATATATATGCCGTTATTTTCTTTCGCCAAGACTTGAGCCCGTGGCAATCTGTCTGCCGAAGTGGTGCCGCATTTCTCGATTTTCCCCTTGTATGTCTGTATAGCATTCACCTTGCTAACCGTCGCATCTTGCGGGATCACAATGGTTGCATCAATACCCAGTACATTTGCAATATAGGAAACGGCCTGGCCGTGATTGCCGGAGGAAGCTGCTGTAACAAAAGAAGCTCCCTCCTTCACCACTTGCTTAACCTTATTCGTCGCTCCGCGAATTTTAAAAGCACCGGTCCGCTGCAGATGTTCTGCTTTAAAAAACATACGATTTCCTGTGATTTTTGAAAGCTGTGTGGAAGAAAATAATGGTGTTTCATTGATTATATCGGCAATATCTTCCCGTGCATGGTGGATGTTCTGCACTGTTAACATAGTATGTACCCCCTTATATTAGTTCTCCAAGTACGTAAGTTTTTTCTCATACGAATATCTTACACAGCACCTATTTAAACATCCGAGTCGCTTCCACCGCTTTTTTCCAGCCGGCATACAGTGCTTCCTGTTCTTCTTCATCCATAGCTGCTTGAAATGTGCGCTCATTTTTCCATTGGCTCGAGATCTCTTCTTTGTCCTCCCAGAATCCTACAGCTAAACCGGCTAAATAAGCTGAGCCCAGTGCAGTCGTTTCCTGAATGGCAGAACGTTCCACCGGTACACCGATCATGTCGCTTTGAAATTGCATGAGAAAATCATTTTTGACTGTTCTCCCATCTACGCGCAAAGTTTTTAAATCAATACCCGAGTCAGCAATCATCGCGTTCAGCACATCTTTCG
This sequence comes from Virgibacillus oceani, assembly GCF_041521345.1. GTDB lineage: Bacteria > Bacillota > Bacilli > Bacillales > Amphibacillaceae > Virgibacillus_N > Virgibacillus_N oceani_A. Next base: position 25,855 of record NZ_JBGOHB010000027.1, read on the forward strand.
TCTGGTAGGCAAGCGACTCCAGTGTTGCCCGAATAAAATGATCCTTCGTCGTCCCCCGGGTCAAGCCGAATACGGCCCCTCTTGCATCACTATCCCAATATGGTGTACCCAGCCCAACAAATGACGGCACCATATAAACACCATCTGTAGAGTCTACGTTGGTGGCAAAATATTCGCTTTGCGGTGCATTATCGATCATTTTCATGCCATCTCTCAGCCATTGAACAGCGGAACCCGCAACAAAAATACTTCCTTCCAGCGCATATTCCACTTTTCCGTCAATGCCCCAGGCGAGCGTTGTGAGTAATCCATTCTCTGAAGCGACTCCTTCTTCTCCTGTATTCATCAGCATAAAGCATCCGGTACCATACGTATTTTTTGCCATTCCTTTTTCAAAACAGGCCTGTCCGAATAATGCAGCCTGTTGATCCCCTGCAATCCCGGCAATGGGTACTTCTGCACCGAAGAAATGATACCCAACCGTTTCCCCGTACACTTCAGAAGAGGGCCGGACCTCCGGTAGCATAGACTTTGGCACTTGTAAAATATCCAGCAGCTCTTCATCCCATAGGAGATCATAAATATTAAACATTAATGTTCTGGAGGCATTCGAATAATCCGTAATATGTGCTTTTCCGCCGGTCAATTTATAGACAAGCCATGTATCAATGGTTCCAAATAATAATTCGCCGTTATCTGCCTTTTCCCTTGCGCCATCCACATGGTCAAGAATCCACTTCACCTTTGTTCCTGAAAAATATGGATCCAACAGCAGTCCGGTCTTCTCTTTAAATAAATCCTCATAACCCGCTTCAATCAGTTCTTTGCAAATGGGGTCCGTTTGCCGGGACTGCCATACAATGGCTTTATATATTGGTTTGTCGGTATTCTTATCCCACACGACAGTCGTTTCCCGCTGGTTGGTAATCCCGATTCCTGCCACCTGATTCGGAGAAATATCCGCTTTTCTCAGCACATCGGCAATACAGCTTAATACCGATGTCCAAATTTCATTCGCATCATGCTCCACCCAGCCGGGCTTTTGGAAAAATTGTTCAAACTCCCGCTGCGCTGTTTCCACTATTTCTCCATCATGATTAAAAAGAATGGCCCTGGAACTTGTTGTTCCCTGGTCTATGGATAAAATATATTTGCTCATCGAATTCTCCTCCTGACCTTTTCCTTCTATAATGATAGGTTTATTCTTCCACCGTCATTTCCCATTCGTGGATTTCATACTTTCTTGCTTCACGAATAATATAGGGATCTTCTTTCACTAATTGTTCTACTTCTTCCAGCTGCTCTCCTTTGTAAATAACCAATCCACCTGCTCCATCAGTAAACCGGCCTTTTGCAAAAATCTTTCCTTCCTCAGCCTTTTGGTTTAAATACGCCAGGTGATCCGCCCTCCATCTTTTACTTTTTTCCTCATCAAGCATTGGCAATAACACGGCAAAATATTTCATTCCCTGTCCCTCGTTTCAGTCAATTTGCCTTTATTATACCATCCCGCAAGATCATGTTCATTTAATAGTCCTCTTTTTCTTGTTTATAAAAAAAATTCGTTCAAAAGCAACAGTTTACTTAATAGGTCATTGGCATTATTCATACGGGTATAAAGTATCTTATTTAAATCGAAAGACAATTTGGATAATAGGTATAAATATCGAAAATTGTAGGTATTTGTATTTATTTCAATCTTTTAAGAAAGGGATTTGTTTAGTTGAGTCGAATATTGTAGAAGACAGAAAAAATTCAAATTGGAGGTTTTATCATGAAAAAAAGAAGTAAGCTGGCATTAGTTAGCAGTGCAGTTTTATTATCAGCTGGAATAATGATGCCGGGAAATGTATCAACAACAGAAGCAGCATCGGCAAACATTGTTAACATGCCTCCGGTAGCAGGCTTTATCGATCATGAAGAGCTCACAAGAGAACTAAACCAGCTTGAAAGAACAAGCCAAGGAAATGTGGATGTGGAAGTTGCCGGGTATTCCAATCAAGGGCTTGAAATCTATAAGGCAACAGTAGGTACAGGAGATAAAGTAGTACTTATCCAAAGCGAGATCCATGGAAATGAAAAAGTAGGGACACAGGCATTAATGAAAATGCTTAAACAAATTGGCGGTAATAATTCTCCGCAAATGAGACAGCTTAGAGAAGAATTAACCATCGTTGCTATGCCTATGATGAATCCGGATGCATCAGAATTAAACAGAAGAGGAAATGCCATGACTTGGGATGAAGTGGTAGGAAGCTTTCCTAATCTGGAAAATGCAACACCAACATGGAATTATTACACATACGTAAACCAATATTGGGATTACGAATCGAATCCTGGGTTTGATGTAAACCGTGATTTTAACCCTGATTTAGATTATACACCGCAGCCGGAAGATTTTCCAGGTAGCTCAGCAGAGCCGGGCTGGTTCATTACACCTGAGTCACAAACAGCGCGAGATGTTTATAAAGATTTACAGGATGAATTTGGTGCAGTGGATGTATTTGTAGATTTGCACCATCAAGGAGAATATTACGTTGGGGGAACGGGTGAACCAGTAACTCTGTCACTCTCCGGTCTTTTCGTACCTAATCCAAATACAGAAGAAGGAGAAAAATACAGCGACTATGCTGAACTGTATGACGAAGAATTCTCCAAGCAGTTAAATGTGGCAGCATATGATGCATTACAGCAAATGGGTAACTCGCCATTTGGAAATATTTCATTATACCAACAAAATTTAGATTTACCTGGTACAGCGCTTGGAACGTTTGCTTTAAATGGGAGCGGCACAGTTCTCTTTGAAGTTACCGGGCAGACACAGAGCTTTGGACAGAAGAAGATGGGTCAATTAAGAAGAGCAGTTGAAATTGGCCTTTTCGGTATCCTGGACAGTGTTGCAACCGACGAAGTTTATGAGCTGGATGCGGAGGACTATGATGATATACCGGAAACAGTCAGATAAAACAATACTTTAATTACTGTAGACTTTTCGCTCAGAGTCTCATAATTTAATAGTTTCTAAGATTGTATAAGGAATACGTACTTTTAAAGTGCCGTATTCCTTTTTTATGAAGTTCGAGCAATTTTTTCCTTGAATGACTTTCCGAAATGTTTAAGCAGCAAAAAAAGACCCGCCAATCGGCGAGTCTTTTTTTATTTACTATATTAATCTGCTGCTGGCGCTTCTTCCTCTGTCACAGCGATATCCCAACGGTACATTCCTGTTCCATCACCAATATAGTAATTGTGAACACGGTTATTAACAGGCACTAAATCTGCACGGTATACAGTAGGGAATACTGGTACTTCTTCTACCATAAACTCTTGCCATTCATTATAAACATCCTGACGATACTCTACATCAAAGGCGTCTTCGGATACACCATCTTCCAACAGGGCATCGTTTTCGTCACTGGAATAACGGGAAAAGTTGTAGATAGCTTGCCTTCCATATAGACCTGTAGGATCAACATCGATACCTACAGTCCAGGCACCCTGATAAATATCAACTTCAGGATCGTCGTCCCCGCTTTCCCCTACACGATCGTAAAATTGGTTAAACTCAAGCAGACGTCCATCAATAAGCTGAACTTCTAAACCAACATCTGCCCAGGATTGAATGTAGTATTGAGCTAATGGTTCCGCAGTGTCCCCGCCGGACATGGAAGCGAAATTAATAACAAGCTCTTCCCCATCCGGATCTTCACGCATGCCATCACCATCTACATCTTCATATCCTGCTTCATCCAAAAGTCTGTTTGCTTCATCAGGGTCAAACGTTCTTCCAGGATTTGTTTCATCGTGGAATTCCGGATGAGATGGTGGAATCAATGTGGTCGCATTCCAGCGAAGCCCATGATAGAAACGCTCACCGACTGCGTCATTATCCACGGCATGCCACATTGCCTGTCGCAGGGCTGGATCAGCCATTTTCATATCAGGGTCTGTAGCAACTTCAGCGTTATCCGCATCCCATGTCCCCAGTTTAAATCCGATATAAGTGTAAGCCCGGTCAATAATACCTAAATACTCCACATTGGACATGTCAGCATTATCCGGGAATTGGTCAACCGGGAAGGAATTTACGGTATCCACCCCGCCAGTTTCCAATTCATTTACAACAACACTTGGATCAATTACTTTTACAACTACTTCATCTAGGTTTGGCTCGCCTCTCCAATAGTCTTCGTTTTTACTCATCGTTACAGACTCACCAGGCACAATGCTTTCTACTATAAATGGCCCAAAGCCCATTGGTTCTTCACGTACTTCAGCTGAAGAAGACATATCAGCAACTTCCATATCTTCAAATACGTGCTTAGCCAACGGATATGTCCAAATACTTCCTGTCAATAGAGAAGGCGTAGATTGGATATACGTAATTTCCAATGTTTTATCATCAATTACTTCAATACCTGCAATAGACTCTGCTTCTTCTATAGATAAATCAATCGTCTCTCCTTCGTCATCCTGAAATTGAGCTCTGTATTCTTCCATACCTTCAATATTTGTAAAATCAGCACCGTAACGCGGCCCATCATAATCCGGGTGCCCAATAACTTCATGAGCGAACAGCCAGTCTTCTGCTGTTACCGGCTCTCCGTCATGCCAGTTTACATCCTCACCAATGGTAAATGTAAATACATTGCCATCATCATTTACTTCATACGTAGCTGCCCCATCATTTGTGTACACATAGTTTTCATCCCAGGTTAATAACCCTTCATCAAACCAGTTTAAGATCTCTGAATCATAAGTTCCTGAATACCAATTCCAGTTCAATGTACCTTCAAATGGCGTATCGGTCACAAGACCAAAGTTCAAAGTACCACCATCCATGGCTTCCCCTTCATTGTTTTTGATTTGATCAAAGTCTTCTATCGAATAAAGTCCATCATCTTCGGCAGCATCATCGCCGTCGTCATCCTCTGTTGCATCATCATCTGTTTCTTCTGAGTCCGCACCATCATCAGTATCAGTACCTGCGTCCTCATCATCCCCTCCGTTACATGCAGCTAGTGCAAGCAACAATACGAGCAGCAGTGCAAATAGCGCTTTCGTCCATTTTGACTTTCCCATTAATTAAACCTCCCTTTTTTATTCTTTCCTTTTTACAACCTCACGTATTGCACAAGGCTGATTATTTATACTCAACATTAATATTGCTATAGCATATTAATGCAGGTATTAAAGTATTATAACAATCCCTTCCTGCCTCACCCCCTTAAATTTTCAACCTCGGCGTTGTCTCGCGTCGGCTGCACGCTTTAATGCCTGCCCGACATTATTTACCGCAAGCATCAATAAAAGAATTAACACGGCAGCCGGCACCCAAATCCACCATCTGTATTCCAGCGTTTGCGGATTCGTCGCATAACTGATTAATGTTCCAAGACTCGGCGTACTTTCCGGAAAACCAAATCCAAGGAAGGAAAGTCCTGACTCAATTCCGATATTCGCTGCCAGTTGCAATGTCATCGTTACAATAATAATCGATGTTAAGTTTGGCAGCACCTGGCTAAACATAATTTTCAGATTGGAAGAACCCAATGTCTTGGAAGCCTGAACATAATCAAGTTCTCTTTCTGCGAGTGCTTTAGAACGTATAAGCCTTGCTACCCCCATCCACAAAAATGCTGCCATAATCAGGGAGAAGGCCATAATACTGTAATCGGGAATAATCGTAACGAATACAATAACAATCATTAATGTTGGCAATACCATAAAGAAGTCAACGACACGCATTAACGCATTATCAACGTGGCCTCCAAAGTAGCCAGAAAGCAGTCCGATTAAAATTCCCACAAAACCAGCCATTAATGTAACAAGAATTCCGATAGCCAAAGAGTTGCGTGTTCCAATAATCAGCTGGCCAAATACATCACGTCCGCCATAATCCGTTCCCAGTATAAAGTCTTCCCCGGGCGGTTCATGAATGGCGAATAAATCAACTGTGACAATCTCATCCTTATCGAGAATAATTGAAATACCAAATACAAAAACACTAATGAGTACTAAAAAGATAAGTGATATTAAAGCAATCTTGTCTCTGACTAATTCCCGCCACAAGATTTTTACCCCGGAAGGACTGCTGGTGGCATCCTGTGATTGAAGATCCGCATTTACCTTGGTTGTTTCCATTTCATTTCACCTCAGCGTCTTTCAAAGTCTATTTAATCCGTATACGGGGGTCAACCAGGCTTAGTATGATATCAGAAATTAATGCTCCTAATATCGCTGCAATGCCGAATATTAAAACAACAGCAGTTACTGTACTAAAGTCTCGTTGCAGTATTGATTCAAGAAAAAGCTGTCCCATACCCGGATAACTATATATATTTTCAACGAATATAGATCCCCCAATTAAACCGGTAATTTCATAACCAAAAAAAGCAGCAATCGGGACTAATGAGTTTCTGAAAATATGGCGGTTGTACACTCTTGATTCGGAAGCACCCTTTGCTCTGGCTGTAATAATAAAATCCTTTTGTTTCGTATCGATAATTTCACTACGCAAATATTGAACAGTAGAGACGGTTGTAATAACTGCCATGGAAAATGCAGGCAATAACAAATGCTGCACTTTACTGACAAAATAATCCCATGTCCCCGGTTCCATTCCCGGTGCAACACTGCCCCCGGTTGGGAACCAGCCTAATTGGAAGCCAAATACCCATAGCATAACCAGTGCCGTAATAAATAGCGGGGCGGCAAACCCAACGTATGTATATCCTGTTATTAATCGATCTCCCCATGTATCATTCCAGCGTCCGCTGATGATTCCAAGTGGAAGTGCAAGAGCATATGTAAATATTAATGCAGCAACAGATAACCAGAATGTATTCACCAAGCGTTGCCAGACTAAATCACTGACATCCATTTTATATCTGAAAGACTGCCCAAGATCACCTTGAACAAGTCCGGTTACCCAATCCGCATATTTTATATGCCAGGGATCATTTAAACCCATTCTTTCCCTTTGCTCTTCAATCGCTGCAGGGTCAATGTTCGGATCAATCAGACCGGTCAGCGCATCACCGGGCATCATTTCAGCCATTAGAAATACCAATATACTTAAAACAAGTATTTGAGGAAATGTTATAAAAATTCTTCTCACAATAAACTTCCACATATCACAATCAACCTTTCTCCGGTAAAGCTACTTTATGTGTATCCGATATATGCTGCAGTTTATAGGCTAATCCTTCGTGATCAAAGTATTCATTATAGGATTTTTCATATTCTTCTTTTACTTCCTGCCTGAACTGCTGTTGTTCCTGACGCCTTCTTGGATCTATATCAGGAATAGCCGCTACCAATCGCTTTGTATAAATATGTTGTGGGCTGTTAAAAATTTTATCTCTTGTCCCTTCTTCCACATAGCGGCCCTTATACATAATACCTATATCATCACACATATGCTTAATAATACCGAGATCATGGCTGATAAATAAATATGTAAGATTGAGATCTTTTTGAATATCTTTCATAAAATTAAGTACTTGCGCCTGAACAGATACATCAAGCGCTGACACAGGCTCATCTGCAATAATTAACTTCGGTTTCAGAGCAAGTGCTCTGGCGACACCAATACGCTGACGTTGCCCGCCTGAAAATTCATGCGGATACTTTAAAATGCTTTCCGGACTCAGACCTACCTGTTCCATCAGTTCCTGTACACGTTTTTTCAGTTCTAGCTTAGTTAACTTTTCATAATTACGTATCGGCTCTGCCACGATATCAATCACACGTTTTTTTGGATTCAAAGAAGAATATGGATCCTGAAAAATCATTTGAATATCCCGACGGAGTTCCTTTGATTTTCTTTGGCTTATCGCCAGATCTTTTCCTTCAAACGTGATGTCGCCTGAAGTTACTTTATTTAATCCAATAATAGCTCTGCCTGTTGTTGTTTTTCCTGAGCCTGATTCACCTACAAGCCCGTAAGTTTTTCCTTCTTCAATGGATAAAGATACACCATCAACTGCTTTCACATGGCCAACAGTCCGCTGGATGACTCCGCCTTTAATTGGAAAATGTACTTTTAAATCTTTTACATCAAGAAGCGCCATCAGATTGTTCCTCCTTGCTTTCATCCGGGAAGTAAAATTGACTGTGACATGTACAGCGAACGAAATGACCCGGTGTTACTTCATGCAGCTCTGGATTCTCTTCGTGGGCCGAACCATCAATCCATGGAATTCTTGATGCAAATCGGCAGCCTTCCCGCGGCAGATATTGCAATGATGGTACAATACCCTGAATAACATGAAGCTTTTCCTGCGCTTCGTCTGTATTCGGTACGGAATTCAGCAGGGACCTCGTGTACGGGTGCAGCGGATTTTCAAACAGGGAATGTACATCCGTAATTTCCACAATTTGCCCTGCATACATTACCGCTACCCGGTCTGCCATTTCCGCTATGACACCCAAATCATGGGTAATCAGAATAACCCCGGCACCCATATCTTCTTTCAATTCCCTGATCAAATCGAGAATTTGTGCCTGAATCGTAACATCGAGTGCCGTTGTCGGCTCATCAGCGATTAACAGTTCCGGCTGATTGGCAATGGCTATCGCAATGACAACACGCTGCCGCATGCCCCCTGACAATTCATGGGGGTACTGGTCATAAATATAATCCGGACGGGGGATCCCAACTTGATTCAATAAATCTATCACTCTTGCTCGGCGTTTATCTTTTGAAAGATTGTTATGAAGCAATAATGTTTCTTCTATTTGTCCGCCAATCGTCATTAACGGATTTAAGGCCGACAGGGGATCCTGAAAAATCATGGCCATGTCATCCCCGCGCAGGCGATTTAGTTTACCAGGAGAAAGCTTTGGAATGTTTTGATCTTTAAAATGAATATCTCCTTTAATTTTGGCACGATTATGCAATCCCATGACAGAAAAAGCAAGTGCACTTTTTCCCGACCCGGACTCACCCACGATTCCGAGCACTTCATTTTTACTAACCGATAATGTTACATCATCCACCGCTGCATAATAAGTATCGCCGATTCTAAATGATGTTTTCAGATTCTGTATCTTTACCAGTTCTTCACTCAATGTAATCCCCCTAGAACACAATGTAATATAATATTTACTAATATAAATTATTCTGCCAAGTTTTAAATTATTTGCGTTAAAAAAACTAACGCGTCTCTTATAAGTATTCTGATAATTAATTGAAACTTATCAAAAAATGAAAGCGGTTCAAATAAATCATTATTAAAAGTAATTACTTATTACGTTTCTTGTTTTAAATTTCATTTCTTCTGACAATTACGAATAAATTATGTTGCTCCATGTCAAAAAATAAACTGTATGACGTTATTTATTAAAAGAAAATAAAAATTTAACAGAATTGTAATATATACATGTAATTATAAGGTGTACTACGGTAAAAAAGCAATATCTTTTTCATTATTTTTACCCTTATCTGTTACTATTTTCCTTGTACTCCTTATAAAACTAGGTTTACAAGGCTTTAAATTGTGGAACGAGAATAAGTTATTTAGTTCTCAAAAAAATAATTAAAGATAATATACATTACCCCAGCCAATTAATCAAGTGCATAATCCCTACTATCTGACTATGAATTTATGTATCTATTGCCCCATCCAACCTATTCTCCTGAAATATCCTGCTATCGCTATTTCCAAATCCCCACCTTTTGTAAAAACCGAAATAAACTTGAAATAAAAATGTAAGATTATCGCTTCATAAAAAGGGAAATAGTCTACTAAGCTTAACTGTGGAGGTGCCTGTCACTTCCCGGATTTTGTCGAATTTGCTTGTTTACTTATACTTGAGGGGTGATCTTTAAATGAAAGGTATCATATTGGCAGGTGGCAGTGGAACAAGGCTTTCTCCAAGCACAGACATGATTAATAAACATTTACTTACGGTTTATGACAAGCCAATGATTTATTACCCGCTTTCTGTTCTGATGCTTGGCGGTATAAGAGAAATAATGATTATCAGCACGCCTGAAGATAAACCAAGATTTGAAGTGCTGCTCGGAGATGGGTCTTCCCTTGGAATCTCTCTCATATATAAGGAGCAGATGGATCCTAATGGCATTCCGGAGGCTTTGGCACTTGCAGAAAATTTTATCGGAGATGATGATGTTACACTCATTTTAGGAGATAATATTTTCTATGGTCAAGGTTTTACGACAATTCTCAGAAATGCCATTAAAAAACACAACCATGCTACAGTATTCGGCTACCGAGTAAAAGATCCAAGACGTTTTGGCGTTGTAGCGTTTGATGAAAACCAAAAAGTGGGGTCCATTGAAGAAAAGCCAAAATACCCAAAATCCGATTTTGCAGTGACGGGTCTGTATATTTATGATAATAAAGCTGCGCAGCTGGCAAAAAATCTAGAACCCTCCGATCGTGGAGAAATGGAAATTACAGATTTGAATAAGGAATATTTAAAGCGTGGCGAGCTCGATGTGGAACTTCTTGGGAGAGGGTTTGCCTGGATGGATGCCGGGACACATGAATCCCTATTCGAAGCTTCCGAATTTGTGAAAATTACGCAGCAGAGACAAGGCTTTAAATTAGCATGCCTGGAGGAAATTTCCTATTATCTAGGCTATATATCCCAGCATGAACTTTATAGAAAAGGTAAATCCATGGAAAAAAATGATTATGGTCAGTATTTACTGGAAATAGCTAAAAGAAAACATACTCAGCAATATTGGGATAACAATGATCAAAATCCAATGTTAGGAATGGTTGAATGAAGAAACAAAAATCAACACTGCTTATCACAGGCGGAGCCGGATTCATCGGCTCAAACTTCGTGCACTACATGCTAAAAAAGTATCCAGGTTACCAGATTATTAATATTGATAAATTAACTTATGCCGGTTCAAAGAAAAATCTGCGGGAAGCAGAACGGTATCCAAACTACCTTTTTGTGCAGGCTGATATTACGGATAGCTCGCTCGTAGATGCTCTTTTTAATGAATACAATATTACAGGGGTAATTCATTTTGCAGCCGAGTCACATGTGGACAGATCCATTGAGAATGCAACGGTTTTTACTGAAACCAACCTTGTCGGGACGATGACACTGCTTCAAGCAGCCAAAAATGCCTGGGAAAGACAGGATGTTTTGCAAAAAGCACGCTTTCATCATATTTCAACGGACGAGGTGTATGGATCCTTAGGTAAGGAAGGCATGTTTCATGAAGAAACACCATATGATCCGCGGAATCCGTACAGTGCTTCCAAAGCAGGATCCAATTTGCTAGTAAACAGCTTTGGTCATACTTATGGGATGAATACCGTCATTACGAGCAGCTCCAATAATTACGGGCCGCGGCAGCATGAGGAAAAGCTTATTCCTGCTATTATTTCCAATGCATTAAATGCAAATCCCATTCCAATTTACGGGGATGGGAAAAATGTTCGCGATTGGCTGTATGTCGAGGATCACTGCCAGGCTTTAGACCTTGTTTTTCATCAGGCGGAACCGATGGAAAAATACAACATTGGTGGTGGCAACGAAAAAACAAATATAGAGATAGCGACGCGCATTTGCAATATATTAGACGAGCAACAAGCAGATTTAAGACAGGAAAAGGGGTTAACAAGTTTTACAGATTTAATCACATATACGGAAGACAGGTTAGGACATGACAGAAGATATGCCGTTGATGATTCCAAACTCAGGGACAATTTAGGCTGGAAACCGAATGAAAGTTTAGCTGCAGGGCTTCACAAAACTGTGGACTGGTATGTGAATCAATGGACACCACAGTTAACCCGTTGATTTCCATTGTCGTCCCCGTCTACGGCTGCGAAACTTGCTTGAAAGAACTTTGCAGCCGTCTGGACGAAACCCTGAAATCCATTCCAGCCGATTATGAAATTATATTAGTAAATGATGCCAGTCCGGACGACGCATGGACGACAATCAAAGCATTACATGAAAATAACACATACATTAAAGGAATTGACTTAGCCAGAAATTATGGGCAGCATCATGCAATTACCGCTGGGCTTGATGCTGCAAATGGTGACTGGGTCGTTGTGATGGACTGCGACCTGCAAGATCAGCCGGAAGAAATACCAAAACTTTATGAGAAGGCGCTTGAAGGCTATGAAGTAGTTTTTGGCAAACGTGCCCAGCGGCAGGATAACTGGTTGAAGAAAAAAGCATCCCAGCTTTTTTACCGCATCTATGATTACTTTACCGGTGCTTCTACCGATCATACCGTAGCCAATTTCAGCATTATTTCCAGGAAGGTAGTACGCGGTTTCAGACGAATAAATGAGCAAAATCGTTTTTATCCATTATTTATTCAATGGATGGGATATAAAACAGCTTCTGTTGAGATCAATCACAGTGAACGCAAACAAGGGAAATCCTCTTACAACATCAAGAAACTTGTTTCTCTGGGGACAGACGCGATTATTTCGCAGTCAAACAAACCGCTCCGCCTGTCCATTCAATTTGGATTTCTTATTGCTTCCATATCTTTCATTTATGGATTATATTTATTCGCCCGCTATTTCTTCCTTGATGAAACGGTGCAAGGCTGGACCAGTGTCATGGTGTCCATCTATTTTATCGGCGGCCTGGTCTTCTTTAATTTTGGTGTACTAGGCCTATATATCGGAAAGATTTTTAATGAAGTAAAAGGACGCCCATTATACTTAATCAGGGAAACAACGGAAGATGACGAAAAATAAGTAACTGGATAAAATATTTTATAAAAGCGAGGGAAGAAAAATGCAATTAATCGATGGTTATCTACGTCCCACGCCATGGGATAAACGAAATTTTCATATTGACACCTACGAATTATCAGAAGCAACGGAAACAGCGTTAGCGTTAACAAATGAAACGGAAGGGCATTTCACATTAAAAGTAGACCCTTCCACAAATACACATCAGCTGAACAGATATGGTTTTTATTATGTGGATACGTTGATAGAGCCGGCCTGCAAGAGGGAAAATCTTAAAGTGTTTGATAAGGAAGGAATTCACTTGTCCACGGATTTTGACAAGGATGATGTACTCGCAATTGCCGGGGAAGCCTTTAAAGGCGGGCGTTTTCACCGGGATTTTAATATTCCGGATTTCATGGCGGACCAGAGGTACATGAACTGGGTAAATGATTTGATAATGAAGGATATAATTGTAGGGCTGTACTTTCAGGGTGAGCTTGCCGGCTTTTACGGGCACGTGAATAATAAAGTCCTCCTGCTTGCCATTAAAAAAGAATTTCGGAATAAAAGTTTGGCAAAACCGTTTACAAGTCATGCGGCTTTAGATCAATTTGAAAAAGGGGAACACAACATGCTGACAACCTCTATTTCGCCGTCCAACCTGACATCTTTAAATTTATTTTTATCCCTGGGTTTCCGTCCTCAAGGCGCAGTGGATGTTTACCATAAATTGAACGGATCCTTGCCGGTTGGAGTATCGTGATGGGCTATTTTTATATATTTGGAACGATTATTTTTACAGTGTACGGTCAATTAATCTTAAAATGGAAAATTGATCAATATGGTAATCTGCCAGAACCGTTCTGGGATCGGATTACCTTTCTTTTGCAGCTACTGTTAAATCCCTGGATTCTTTCCGGTTTTTTTGCAGCATTTCTGGCTGCATTAAGCTGGATGGCGGCAATGACTAAGTTCGACATCAGCTACGCGTATCCATTTATGAGTCTGTCCTTTGTCCTTGTTTTTATTTTATCTGCATTTTTATTTGGCGAACCTGTATCATTCCAAAAAGTTATTGGATTTTCATTTATTGTGCTGGGAATTATTGTAATGAGGTGATTGGCTTGATACCATTTTATAAACCATGTGTGACCGGAAAGGAATCTGTTGCAATGCAGCAAGCTTTGGCAAATGGCAAGCTGTCCGGCAATGGGTCGTTTGGAAATAAATGTACAAACTGGCTGGAGGAGCGGTTGGGATGTGAAAAAGCTATCCTTACGCCATCTTGTACAGATGCACTTGAGATGACAGCTTTATTAATGGAGATTAGAGACGGCGATGAAGTGATCATGCCTTCTTATACATTTGTTTCCTCAGCGAATGCATATGCATTATGGGGTGCTTCCATCCGCTTTATTGATGTCGATCCGTTAACGATGAATATGGATGCTGACCTTATTGAAGCAGCCGTTACCGAACGGACTAAAGCGATTGTAGCGGTGCATTATGCGGGTGTTTCCTGTGATACGGATAAAATTATGGACATTGCAGAGCGGCATCATCTTTTTGTTATTGAAGATGCTGCCCAGGCGTTAATGAGTACATATAAGGATAAGCCGCTGGGCACTATCGGACATTTTGGGACGTTCAGTTTTCATGATACGAAAAATTATACTTGCGGAGAAGGCGGTGCGTTATTAATTAATGATCCTGCCCAAATGGAACGAGCAGAAATTTTACAGGAAAAAGGCACGGACCGCTCCAAATTTGTGCGTGGGCAGGTGGATAAATATACATGGCAGGATATTGGTTCTTCCTATTTATTAAGTGAAATCAATGCGGCTTTTCTGTCTGTGCAGTTCGAGCAAGCTAATGTTATTCTGGAGGACAGAATGAAAACCTGGGAGATATACCGACAAGGACTTAAGAGCTTGTCTGAACAAGGGCGGATCGAAATCCCCTATGTGCCTGCGAATGCTGCCCATAATGCACATATGTTTTTTGTGAAAGCAAAAGACGAAGAAACGCGTAACAGGCTCATGGATTTTTTAGCGGATAAGCAAATTCAAACTACTTCCCATTATGTGCCGCTGCATAATTCGGTTGCTGGCAGAAAATATGGCAAGTTTATTGGTGAGGACAAATATACTACGGCAGACGGAACCAGAATACTTCGCCTGCCATTGTATTATGAAATGGGAGAAGAGGATGCGCGATATGTCATCGATCAGATCCAGACTTTTTACAAAGCATAATATTATCATCGGTGTTGCGGTGTTTATTATTATTTTATATCTTATGCCCTATTTTGTATTGGGAGAGAACACCCACATCCGCGAACATGACAATCTGGATTCCAATATCGTCTGGTATAAACTGCTTGCTGAAAGTGGTGAAATCTTTACATTAAACGATACGAGGCTGCCAAATGTAATCAACGGTCTGCCAAGAAGTGCGCTTGCTTCCGGACTGGATGCCATGGTCTGGCTGTATGTGCTTTTTGAGCCGATGACTGCATATACGATTGGTCAGACAATCATGCGGTTTGCCGCGTTTATCGGGATGTATTTTTTGCTGAAGCGACATGTTATACGCGATGAAAAATACCATATTATTGTAGTGGGAGCTGCCCTGGCATTTGCCATACTTCCTTTTTGGCCGTCGGGAATGCTGTCCATAGCCGGGCTTCCACTTGCGCTGCATATCTTTTTGACGATTAAAAAACGCGGGAAGGATACCCCGTGGTATTACTGGCTAACGCTTTTACTGATTCCCTTTTTGTCGAATTTTATTTTAACGTTTGTTTTCTTTTTGGCGATCATGGGAATGGTGTGGCTTGTTGACTGGATTCGCACGAAGCAGTCGGATTGGGTGTTTTTTAGTGCGATTGCTTCAATGACGGCCATTTATGTCGCGAAAAATTACCTGCTTATTTCCTCCATGTTTTTTGATGACGGATTTGTTTCCCACCGGGAGGAGTTGAGTCTGGGTCATAATTCATTTGAACGGAGCATCGAGCTGTCATTTGAAAATTTTTTATTTGATCACACCCATGACTTATCAGAACATTTCTTGGTAATTGTCCCTGTAATCGGGATTGCTTTTATTAT
This sequence comes from Virgibacillus oceani, assembly GCF_041521345.1. GTDB lineage: Bacteria > Bacillota > Bacilli > Bacillales > Amphibacillaceae > Virgibacillus_N > Virgibacillus_N oceani_A. The sequence continues at coordinate 41,663 of NZ_JBGOHB010000027.1, forward strand.
AGCAGCTGTCCGCAAATTAAATGTGAAGCTGCTGCTGGCACTGTTTATATTTAATTTTGCCATATCAGTCTGGTATGCCTTTTGGTACTGGGAAGGCTGGCGGGTTGTAAAAGATAATTTTGAAGTGGCCAATACATTTAATTTTGCGCGAATTCATTTTTTTGATCCTGCGATCTGGTATGTCTCATTTGCACTGGCTTTAGTCATTTTGTGGCAGTCTTTCCGGTATGGGAAATTAATCGTTATATCGCTAATCGTTGTGCAATGCGGCATCCTGTTCAGTCTGAATGAAGAGTCAAAGTACAGTGCGGTTGGAAGAGCTACTTTTCAGGAATTTTATTCGGAAACATTGTTTGATGAGGTGCAGGAATATATCGGCATGGATCCCTCGGAATATAGGGTTGTCAGTATAGGCATGCACCCAACCATCGCGCAATATAATGGGTTTTACACACTGGATACGTACAATAACAGTTTTCCCCTTGAATATAAACATGATTTCCGTGAAGTGATCGAAGGAGAACTGGAGAAAGATCCGGAGCTGGAGAATTACTTCGACACATGGGGCGGCAGGCTTTATATGTATGTAGCAGATCATGGGGAAAATTATATGTTTACAAAAGACCGCGAAGAAGAAGGAACGATTGAAGAGTTGGATATTAATACGGAAGCGTTGAAGGAGCTTGGCGGTGATTATATACTCTCTGCTGTTCCAATTGAGAACAGTGAAAAGCTTGATCTGAAGCTGGAAGAGACGTTTGAGCATAAAGAATCTCCTTGGAAAATTTGGTTGTATAGAGTACAGTAGCGTGAAGGAATTGAACGGCTCGACTCTCTAACCGAATGGAACCTATGGAAATCAACGGGAATGACCGTTTTTCAGTACGCAGCATGAAATCTAATAGAAAACCTCTTACTTTCTTCTATTATAAGATGAAGTAAGTGGTTTTTTACGTTTTGGATGTCATTAAATTATTTTGAAACATGTTCGGTAAAATCAGCCAGCAATCTCGCCCCAAGTCCTTTGCAGATTTTACGTAATAGCCATTTTCTTCTTGGGTAAGATTATTCCCTTCATATATTATCGTCGCTTCATTCATCCATTATCTCTGCTTCATTCTATTTATTCGACACACGAAGTAATAAACCCTTCAATGAAAATATTTTATCAGATGAAGGTATTCTACAACATTGCCATGCATATAATGAAAAATGTGCAAAATGCTATCTTTTACATATAAGGAGGTATGTGCGAAATGCCAAGCGGACTTCATCAGCTCGAATTAGAAATTCCCATTCACCATGCTTGGGGATTTGTAAAGGATATGAACAACTGGGCTCCCCTGGTGCCTGGTTATACCGGGCACGAACAGCTAAACGACAGACAGTCAACCTGGACCTTTACAGGGGATGCAGGGATCGTCCAAAAAACGATTCATTTACGAGTAGATATTCAGGAGTGGAACGAACCTACAAAAGTTACATTTACATTAAAAGGGATCAATGAAAATTTTTCAGGCAACGGTTATTTTCAGGCAAATTCAATTAGTGACACATCCATCAAAATGACAGGGTATATGCAAATTTCCGCTAAAGGGATCACGGGACCAATGATCAATCCCCTCTTAAAGACGCTCATTCCCAAAACAATTAAAAGGTTCACTGAAACGGTTGCAGACAGCATGATGAAAATGGAGACGGTAGGAGCTGGTTAATCGTGATGGCTTTTCACCTCATCGATGAGGTGAAAAGCTTTTTTGTTTTTTTATCAATACATTAAAAATCTATCCTATTTACTCTACTATGACCAAGTGGTAGAATATAACAGGCAACTAATCACGCAGGCTTTACTTGCCTGGAAAGGATCCTGCTCCTATGACTAAAATCATCGATAAACTTCATAAACCGACAGTCGAATATTTACAGATTATCATTGGCGCAACCCTTGTCGCCCTGTCCTATAATTTATTTCTATTACCATCTAAGCTTGCTGCAGGTGGTATCTCGGGGATAAGTACAATTTTATTCGAACTGTATGCACTTAGCCCTGCCTTCACACAATTTTTGATTAATATTCCTATTTTTGTTATAGGCTGGCTTGCTATGGGCTCAGACTTTAGCTGGAAAACACTGGCTGGCACTTTTTGGGTGCCTTTTGTTATATGGCTTACTGCTGGTGTTCCGTATACAGTAACAAACCCGCTGCTCGGTGCCATTTACGGCGGGATAATTTTAGGAGCCGGTCTCGGTATTGTTTATAAAGGAAATGGCTCAACTGGGGGAACTGCAGCCATTGCTCAGATTGTAAAGAAATCCACCGGGCTGTCCAGCGGATATTCCCAGCTTTTTGTAGACGGTGTGGTTGTCATTTCTTCTATTATTGTGTTTAATTTGGAAATTACATTATTTGCTTTAATGTGTATTTATATAACTAGTAAAACCATAGATGTCGTACAGTTACGCACCTCTGCTACGAAACTTATCATGATTATTACTGAGAATGAAGTGAAAATTCAGCAAATCATCAGTAATGAAATAGACCGGGGACTTACCAAAGTTCGTTCCGTCGGCGGCTATTCAAACGAGGACAAAACAATGATCCTTTGTGTGACCGAGCATCAGGAGGCTGTTCAATTGAGAAAGATCTTGCAAAAAGAAGAACCTGATACATTTGTTATTTTTATTAATGCATCTGAGATTTTGGGTCGCGGTTTTTCGTTAGACAAGTATTATGGGCAGAAACTGTAGCTTGTGTATGTCTGTATTTATTGCTAGGATAGCAGTTGTTTTTAGTGAGCTTCTATCTAAATGAATATTTTTCCCCAGTAGCCGACACACTGAAGAAGTGTTAGAGCTGGGCTATGTGACGTTTGCATCGTGTTTGACGTGCTGGAGGTTTGATAGAGATCGCCTATCTGACGGTTGCATCGGGTTTGGCGGGCTGGAGGGATGATAGAGCAGGGCTATCTGACATTTGCATCGTGTTTGGCCCGCTGTAGGGCTGATAGAGATCGCCTATCTGACGGTTGCACCGGGTTTGCCATACAGGAGGGCCGATAGAGCAGGGCTATCTGACATTTGCATCGTGTTTGGCCCGCTGTAGGGCTGATAGAGATCGCCTATCTGACGGTTGCATCGGGTTTGGCGGGCTGGAGGGATGATAGAGCAGGGCTATCTGACATTTGCATCGGGTTTGGCCCGCTGTAGGGCTGATAGAGATAGCCTATCTGACGGTTGCATCGGGTTTGCCATACAGGAGGGCCGATAGACCTCACGTATGTCACCACTAGCACGAAATTAGCGAGTTACAAGATGTATAGAGGTCGTGCTATGTCATCTTTCTAAACACGGCTGCAGACTTAACATGTTTAGAATAAATTTTATATGACCAAACTGCCCGTGCCGAACAAATTTGCTAATATTAAAATTTAAAAAAAGAATCCACCTCCTCATATAAGATGAATTCTTTTCCTTATGTTAACCTAAGCCGAATGATGAAAGCTTTTAGCCAGATTCTGGATTTTAGCCATCATGCTGATATCCAAGTTGCCACCGCTGACAACAACCCCGCAATGCCTTGATTTAATCTTATTTTTATAGGCGAATAATGCAGCAATGGATGCTGCTCCTGCACCTTCGATTAATGTTTTGTTTCTCTCCAGCATGTAAAGAATAGCTGATGCGATTTCAGCATCGGTTACGGTTACAATATCATCCACATATTCCTGGATTACCGGCAATGTGTGCTGACCGGGTTTTTTCACGGCAATACCTTCTGCAATGGTATTTACGGATGTAATAGTTTTCATCCGATTCTTATGGTAACTTTCATACATTGCCGGGGCACCTTGAGCCTGCACACCGATCACCTTTATATTCCGGTTCACATGTTTTGCCCCTACAGCGATTCCGCTTATGAGCCCGCCTCCGCCAATAGGGACAATGATGGTATCCATACGGTCTTCCTGGCGCAGCATCTCCATGGCAATAGTGCCTTGCCCAGCCATGATATCATAATCATCAAACGGGTGGATATACACGGCACCAGTCTGTAATTGTTTCTTCAAAGATGCTTCATATGCTTCCTGAAATGTCTCTCCTGTTAAAACAACATGTGCTCCATAATTTCGCGTTGCATCTACCTTTGCAGCTGGCGTCTTTTCAGCCATGAAAATAGTGGCTTTCACTCCCAATTTGGCTGCTGCATAGGCAACACCCTGGGCATGATTTCCTGCAGAAGCAGTAATCACGCCTCTTTTTAATTGCTTTTTCGGCAACTGCATTAACTTAAAAGTGGCGCCCCGAAATTTAAATGCGCCGGTTTTCTGCTGGTTTTCCATCTTAAAATAAACGTTCTTGCCGATTAATCGATTCGTTGTTTCTGAAGTAAGTAATGATGTGCGATGAACAATCGGTTTTAAGCGGCCCATTGCCGTATGCACTTTTTCACCTGTTAAGCAATCCCCAAAAGGTTCACTCTCCTCTTCATCTTATAAGTTAATTTCGTTTTCGTAAGCCTCGATTCTAGCTTCATGATGCAAGGTTAAAGAAATATCATCCCAGCCATTCAACAGCTTTTGTTTATGAAATTCCGGGATTTCAAAAGACACTTCATGGCCATTTTCATCTGTAATTGTCTGTTTCTTTAAATCAATCTGAAGTTCCAATGCTGCATTCTCAGCTCGCCTCATCCACTGCTTCATCTGCTTTTCATTCATCTGCACGAGAAGAAGTCCATTTTTCATAGCATTATTGTGAAAAATATCAGCAAAACTTGGTGCTATAATAACCTTGAAACCATAATCCAGGATTGCCCATGGAGCATGCTCTCGTGAAGAACCGCAGCCGAAATTTTCCCCGCCTAAAAGAATAGTGGCATCTTTATATTTCTCCTCGTTCAAACTGAATGTATCTCTTAACTTTCCATCATCATCAAAGCGCCAGTGGTAAAAAAGAAACTGCCCAAAACCCGTACGTTCAATTCTCTTTAAAAACTGTTTTGGTATAATTTGATCTGTATCCACATTACTCCGATCCAGCGGATACACACTTCCTTTATGACTTTCAATTGCTTCCATAATAAGGTACCTCCTTACCACACTTGTTTGGCTGGCAGATGTCCATCATCTGCCTATAAATAGGGGGCGCAACCCGCTTTACAATGCAAGTTGCTATCCATACTAAGCCCGTCGATTAACTGTATAAATACTGCAATTTTCAGCTGACCGCTCCAACAAATTTGCGAACATCAACAAAATGACCTTCTATCGCTGCAGCTGCCGCCATTTCCGGACTGACCAGGTGTGTTCTGGATCCATTTCCTTGGCGTCCTTCAAAATTCCGGTTGGAAGTGGAGGCACAGCGGCCACCAGGCGGCACAACGTCGTCATTCATGGCGAGGCACATGCTGCATCCAGCCTCTCTCCATTCAAAGCCGGCTTCCTTAAATACCGTATCAAGGCCTTCTTTTTCTGCCTGTAATTTGATGCTGAATGATCCTGGTACCACAATTGCCCTTACATTACCATTTACCTTTTTCCCTTTCACTATGGCAGCAGCCTTCTGCAAGTCACTTAATCTGGAATTCGTACAGGATCCAATGAATACGTGATCAATTTCAATGGAACTAATCGGTTGGTTTTCTTCCAGTCCCATATATTCCAGGGCACGTTTTACATCTTCCCGACTTTCTGCTTCATCCAGAGAAGGAGTTGCAGCACTTACCGGAACACACATGCCGGGATTTGTTCCCCAGGAAACCTGCGGCTCGATTTCCGCTGCATGAATCGTTACCGTCTTATCATACTCGGCTCCTTCATCAGTCGCCAAATCAAGCCAGGCATCTGCCGCTTCATTAAAAGCGTCTCCCGCTGCCACATATTCCTTTCCTTTTAAAAATTCCACTGTAGTCTTATCCGGGCTAATCAATCCGGCTCTTGCTCCTGCTTCGATCGACATATTACAGACGGTCATGCGTTCCTCCATGGATAAATTGCGAATTGCATCCCCCGTATATTCAATGACATGCCCTGTACCGAAACGGACACCGAATTTAGCAATGATCGCTAAAATTAAATCCTTTGCAGTCACTCCAGGCCCCAGCTCTCCTTCGACTTTCACATTCAATGTTTTGGGACGCTCCTGCCAAATGGATTGTGTGGCAAGTACATGCTCCACTTCACTCGTACCGATACCAAAAGCAAGTGCACCAAAGGCGCCGTGGGTGGATGTATGACTGTCCCCGCACACAATGGTTTTCCCGGGCTGAGTTAAACCAAGCTGCGGACCGATCACATGTACGATTCCCTGATCGGGATGATACATATCAGCAAGCGGTATTCCATATTCTTCACAGTTTTCTTTTAATGTTTCCATCTGTTTTTTGGCAATTTCATCTTTAATAACATCCCGATTTTTCGTAGGCACATTATGGTCGACCGTGGCATAGGTCAGATCTGGCCGGCGTACTTTACGATTATTCAATCGCAGTCCCTCAAAAGCCTGAGGGGAGGTTACTTCATGAACCAAGTGCAGATCAATATATAATAAATCAGGCCTTCCTTCTTCTTTGTGAACCACATGTTTATTCCATATTTTTTCGACAATCGTTTCAGGCTTCCCCATGTCAAATCCCCCCATTACGCATACATACTGCAAATACTATCTGAAACGCTTTTGGTTGTCAGATTATCCAGAATCACATTTGTCATTTCATTCGTACCGATCGTTTTTCCACCTTTTACTTGCAGATCAGCTGTATGGAAGCCTTGTTCCACAGTCTGACGTACTGCTTCTTCTATTTCAAAGGCTTCTTCCTCCATGCCAAATGAATATTTCAGCATCATGGCAGTGGACAAAATCATTCCCAGCGGATTGGCAATACCTTTGCCTGCAATATCCGGTGCGGAACCATGCACCGGTTCATACATACCGAAACCATCAGAGCGAACACTGGCTGATGGCAGCATTCCTATCGATCCGGTTAAAACGGATGCTTCATCGCTTAAAATATCACCAAATAAATTTTCTGTAACCATTACGTCAAAGCTGGCCGGGTTGGTAATTAGCTTCATGGCCGCTGCATCCACTAAGAGATGCTCCACTTCCACATCCGGATAATCCCTTGCCTTTTCATTGACAACTTCTCTCCACATTCTGCTGGACTCAAGCACATTTGCTTTATCAACAGAAGTAAGATGCTTTCTTCTCATTTGTGCACTTTCAAATGCTTTATCCACGATCTGTTCCATTTCTTCCCGGGAGTACGCCAGTGTGTCGACCACATCTTTGCCGTTATTTCTCCGTTCACTTGGCTTCCCGAAATACAAGCCGCCGGTGAGTTCCCGGATGATCATAATATCACTGTCTTTGACAATCTCTTCTTTTAAAGGGGAAGCGTGTAATAACGGAAGAAAGCTTTTAACCGGACGCAAATTTGCAAATAAACCAAGCTCTTTTCGTATACCGAGCAATCCTTTTTCCGGACGTAAATGACTGGGATAATCATCCCATTTCGGCCCGCCAACTGCCCCCAGCAAAATCGCATCTGCATCCTGGCATGCATTTAACGTTTCATCAGGGAGCGGAGTGCCAGACTTATCAAGGGCTTCCCCTCCAATTTCATGCGCATGAAAAACAAAACGATGCCCATACTCATTTGCAATCGTATTTAACACTATTTTCGCTGACTCCATGACTTCTTTTCCTACACCGTCACCAGGAAGTAAAATAATCTGCTTAATCATCACGCTTCCTCCTTTTTTCTTGCTGTTACCTTCTTGACAAACTATGAACGGACAACTTCTTTTTTACGGTTCGCATGCTGTACAATATGCCGATTTACAGCATTGATAAATGCATTTGCTGAAGCCTCGACCACATCCTGTGCCGAGCCTCGGCCATTTTCCATTTCACCATTGACCATCAGCTGTACATGAGATTCTGCCAGAGCATCCCTCCCACCGCCAACGGATGAGATTTGATAGTCTATCAGTTTTACTTCTTCAGCAATGAGTGCATCCAATGTTTTATACAGTGCTTCTACACTTCCCTGACCGGTACATGCTGTCTGAATGATGTCTCCTTCAGGGGTTTTCATGGACACGGTTGCTGTTGGAATGTTCGCTGTTCCGTATTGCACTTGGAACATTTGCATTTCATATTTTCTCGCAGCGGCTGTATCTGTTTGAATATCTGTCAGCAGGGTGAAAATATCATCGTCCGTTACTTCCTTTTTGCCATCTGTAAGCTGTTTAAATGCGTCAAATGCTTCCTTCAGCTTTTCGTCTGAAAGCGCATAGCCAAACTCTTCCACTTTATCTTTAAACGCGTGACGGCCGGAATGCTTTCCTAAAAATAATGTGTTCGACTTCACACCGACCATTTCTGGTGTAATAATTTCATAGGTTTCCGTATTTTTTAATACACCGTCCTGGTGAATTCCTGATTCATGGGCGAAAGCATTACGGCCAACTACTGCTTTATTTCCCGGTACGGACATGCCTGTGAATTTTGCCACCATGTCACTTGTACGTTTTATTTCATTTAATTTGAGATTCGTATGATAAGGATAAAAATCAGAGCGTATTTTGAGTGCCAATGCTACTTCTTCCAGAGAAGCATTTCCTGCGCGCTCTCCGATGCCGTTGATGGTGCCTTCCACCTGGGTAACCCCGTTTTCTACAGCTGCGATAGAATTGGCAACCGCCATGCCAAGGTCATCATGGCAATGACAGGAAAGCTGGACTTTATCAATGTTTGACACATTTTCTCTCATATACTTGAACATGTCGCCGTATTCTTTTGGTGTCGTATAGCCTACGGTGTCCGGCAAGTTTATAACAGTGGCCCCTGCGTCAATTACCTGTTCAATAATTTGCGCAAGGAATTTCCAGTCCGATCTTGAAGCATCTTCTGCAGACCATTCCACCTCGGAAAATTTCTGTTTCGCGTAGCTCACCATGGAAACAGCTGTGTCAATGACCTGTTCAGGCGTTTTTTTCAACTTGTAAGTCATATGAATTGGCGATGTTGCCAGGAATAGATGCAGACTTGGCGATGCTGCACCTTTTAATGCTTCCCATGCGATATCCACATCAGATTTCGTTGTTCTGGCCAGCCCAATGACGGAAGTGTCTTTAATCGTATCTGCAATAGCTTTTACCGCTTGGAAATCTCCTTTGGAGGAAGCAGGGAATCCTGCTTCCATCCGGTCTATTCCGAGACGCTCCAGCTGTTTGGCAATTTCCAGTTTTTCAATCTGATTCAGGTTAACGCCAGGCGACTGTTCTCCGTCCCTTAGTGTTGTATCAAAAATCTTAATTTGTGACATGAACTTTCACATCCTTTTGCTTTGTTTGTTGACTTTTCTGTAATGGCTGTTTTACAAAAGGCATTAATTCACGTAACTCCCTTCCGACAGTTTCGATTTGGTGTTTGTTTTCTCTCGCATTGATTGCATTAAATTGCGGGCGATTTGCCTGGTTTTCCAAAATCCAACCTTGGGCAAATTTACCTGACTGCACATCTTCAAGAATTTCTTTCATTCGCGCTTTTGTTTCATCATTGATTACTTCTGGTCCGGATACAAAGTCGCCCCACTGGGCTGTATCGGAGATGGAATAACGCATATTTTCCAAGCCGCCTTCATAAAGAAGGTCCACGATCAATTTCATTTCATGCAGGCACTCAAAGTATGCCACTTCCGGCTGATACCCTGCTTCTGTCAATGTTTCAAACCCTGCTTTAATTAGGTTTGTCACACCGCCGCAAAGCACGGCCTGCTCCCCAAACAAATCAGTTTCGGTTTCTTCCTGAAAACTTGTTTCCAGTACGCCCGCTCTTGCAGCACCGATGCCTTGAGAATAAGCAAGTGCGACTTTCACTGCTTCTCCGGTCACATCTTGGTAAACACCGTATAACGCTGGAACCCCTTCTCCATCTTCATATGTCCTTCGCACCAAGTGTCCTGGTCCCTTTGGAGCTACGAGGAACACATCCACGTCTGACGGTGGTACAATCTGGCTGAAATGGATGTTAAATCCATGAGCAAATGCCACTGCATTTCCTTCATCAAGATTTTCTTTAATGCTTTCGTTATACACTGCAGTCTGCTGTTCATCCGGCAGCAGGACCATAACGATATCAGCCTGTTTTGTTGCTTCTGCTACGGAAAAAACGGAAAATCCGTCTGCTTCTGCTTTCTTTTGCGAGTTTCCTTGGCGCAATCCAACAATCACATCATAACCGCTGTCACGCAGGTTTTGTGCATGGGCGTGACCCTGTGAGCCATAACCAATCACGGCGATTTTTTTGTTTTTCAATACCTCTGTTTGAATGTCTTTTTCATACAATACTTTTGACATTTTCCATTCCTCCCAATTTTTAAAATATATTTTTTCATTTAGATTAAATGTGAATTTATTTCAGCTACTCTTTCCGGCTGTTGTCCTCTTAAGAAAGCTGTAATACCAGTTTTTGTCAATTCCTTGATCCCATATGGTTTAAGCAGGGAAATGAGTGCTTCCACTTTATCCGGCTTGCCTGTCACCTGGATGGTTAAACTGTCTTTGCTGACGTCGATGACCGAAGCTCGAAACGGTGCAATGATCCCTTGAATTTCCGCCCGCAGCCCGCCGCTTCCGCCTACTTTGATCAAAGCCAGCTCCCTGGCGACGATCGCTTTATCGGTAATATCGGTTACCTTTAACACATCAATTTGTTTATTGAGCTGCTTTGTTAGTTGTTCAAGCTTATGCTCATCATGTACATCCACAACAAAGGTCATTTTCGAAACACCGGGAGTTTCCGATGTCCCAACGGAAATACTGTCAATATTGAATTGTCGCTTATACAGCATGCCGGTAATCCGGTTTAATACTCCGCTTCTGTCTTGCACAGTTGCGATGATGATCCGTTTCATTTCGTCACCCCTATCATTTCATTGAGCCCTTTTCCGGGGGCGATCATCGGGTAAACCTTTTCTCCCTGTGCAATGCGGCAATCCACAACAACTGGACCATTATACGAAAATATATCTTCCAGCATGCCTGGTACTTCCGATTCATCCTCGACCTTGATCCCGCGGATTCCATAGCTCTCTGCCAGTTTCACAAAATCAGGGTTCGTGTGCAGGATCGATTCGGAATATCGTTTATCATAAAACGTTTCCTGCCATTGCCTCACCATTCCAAGTGCCTGATTATTAACGATCATCACTTTTACTGGAAGATTCCTTTCATAAATAACCGATAATTCCTGTAGGGTCATTTGAAATCCGCCATCCCCAACAACTGCAATAACCAAATCATCCGGTAAACCTAATTGAGCACCAATTGCTGCAGGAAAGCCAAATCCCATCGTCCCGAGCCCGCCTGAAGTTACCCAGCGGTTAGGTTTATCAAAAGCATAATACTGGGCCGCCCACATTTGATGCTGACCTACATCTGTAGTTACAATCGCTTCACCATCTGAGGTCTTGTAAATTCGTTCAAGCAGCCATTGCGGTGACAAGTATTGCTGTGGTTTTTCGTACCAAAACGGAAACTCATGTTTGTTTTGCTTCAGCTCATTTTTCCATTTTTCCTGTTCAGGTGCCTCTATTTTCATTTTCAGTAATGATTGCAATGTCTCTTTGGCATCTGCCACAACCGGAATTTCCGTTGTGACATTTTTCCCGATTTCTGCCGGATCGATATCAATATGGGCAACTTTTGCTTCAGGGGCAAAGGACTGCAAATTCCCTGTCAGCCGGTCATCAAACCTTGCGCCGATATTGATTAATAAGTCGCATTCATACAACGCTGTATTTGCCGCATAACTCCCGTGCATTCCTGCCATACCAAGCGATAATGGATGCGTACCCGGAAAGCTGCCTAATCCAAGCAGTGTGTTTGCCACCGGAAGATCATATTTCACGGCAAATTCCTTCAGCTCCTCGGAGGCATTCGCAAATAACACACCTGCACCTGCTAAGATAACAGGTTTTTTCGAGCGGCCAATCGCCTGGGAAAGCTTCGTTATCTGCAATGGATTCGGGTGTTTATTTGGCTGATATCCCGGTAAATAAAAATCTTTTTTTACATGAATTTCCGCTATTTCTGCAGATATGTTTTTTGGAATATCAATCACCACCGGTCCTGGTCTTCCTGTAGTAGCAATATGAAAAGCTTCTTTCACTATGCTTGGCAGATCCTCTGTATGATGAATTTGGTAATTGTATTTCGTTACAGGAGTTGTAACTCCCATTACATCCGCTTCCTGAAAAGCATCGGTGCCGATAACACTATCGGCCACTTGACCTGTAAATACAACGAGCGGGAGGGAATCCATCATGGCATCTGTCAAGCCGGTAATTAAATTTGTTGCACCAGGACCGGATGTGGCAAGCACAACGCCTGCTTTACCGGTAACACGTGCGTATCCTTCCGCTGCATGAATGGAGCCTTGTTCATGACGGGCGAGTACATGTTCAAATGTCGCATCGCTTCGGTATAATGCATCGTAAATGGGTAAGACCGCCCCTCCCGGATAACCAAAAATGGTATCCACACCTTCATCCATCAAAGACTCAATAAGCAGATCAGCACCCGTTATCATTTTTGTCTTACGTTCCAATTCTTGCTTAGCTTCAGCTTCTACCTTCACTACTACATGCCTCCTTAATGCTAATAAATATTATTTTTAAAGAATAAAAAAGGACCCTCTTCTCCCTATCTGCGCACATGTTTACAGAATTGTTGGGGAGAAAAGAGTCCACTTTTCACGGTACCACCCAGGTTTACAGCATCCTCGCGAATACTGTCTTACCAAGCTAAAGTATCAGCCTGAATGGATAACAGGTACACACTTGCGCACCTGGCTGAGTCTAATTGGTATTGTCGTGACCAGAGCTACTTGCTGCTTACAGTAAGTAGGGTTACCTCTTTCGCTCTATCAGACAAATAATGCCGTTCGATCTCAGCACTCAGGGATGATGTCGAAAACAATATGCACTTCCGGGCTTCCAGCAACCCCGGATCTCTGTAAGTTGCATCTTTATTGTTTCTTTTTTCCCGTCATCGAGTTAATTTTATAGATTCGTTGTTTTTAAATACATTGCTGTTTTGTGAATATTTGATATTGCCGATAATCATATAATGTTTTTTTAAAGACGTCAACAGGTATTTTTTATTTTTTTGACACTTTAGATAAATCAATAAAATTGTATGCGTTTTCATTATTGATAAATGAACCTTTCACTTTTATGTTACAATTAGATTACAATTTAATTTTTATCGATATATCGCATGATTTTTTCATAGTTACTTTACAGTTTATTACTTTATAATATCTTTGATTGGACTGATTCACCAGGAAAATACCTACAAGTATATTTGTTTACTCTTTCCCGTTTATTTTTTTATTTCAGGCAATAATTTTCATCTGATATATTACGTCGGTGAAAATAGTTCATACATCGTAATAGCATGGTTTTCGGGAAATATAAACCCAATATATTATTTCAATTTGCTAAATGAAAAAAGACTCCAGCATGGCTGAAGTCTTTTCCAACTTTTAATCTTTATTTTCACGTTATTTACTCAAATAATCGGTAACTGCTCCCTTGGAAGAACAGGAAACGTTATGGGCATATTTGCCAAGTACCCCTTTTTTATACAGCGGTGGCGCTGTCCATGCTTGTTTCCGTTTTTCCAGTTCATCTTCACTGATTTCAAAAGATATCTCTTTTTTATCCGAATCTACCGTAACCATATCGCCCTCATTCACATAAGCAATTGGTCCGCCGGATTGTGCTTCAGGAGCAATGTGACCCACAACAAGACCGTGGGTGCCCCCTGAAAATCTGCCGTCAGTCAGGAGGGCCACTTTTTCTCCGAGCCCTTTTCCGACGAGAATGGAAGAGACAGAAAGCATTTCCGGCATGCCTGGTCCGCCTTTAGGGCCGACATAGCGGATAATGAGCACATCCCCTTCGTTTATTTGATTATCCATGACAGCTGACGTGGCTTCTTTTTCCGTATCAAATACTCTGGCAGGTCCGGTATGCCTGCTCACTTTAACGCCGGAAACCTTGGCAACCGCGCCACTCGGTGCCAGATTTCCTTTTAGCACTATCAATGGTCCGTCCTCACGCTTCGGATTGTCAAATGGCATAATAACGTCCTGTCCTTTTATTAAGGATGGTGCTTCCGATAGGTTCTCGGCAATTGTTTTTCCGGTAACCGTCAAGCAGTCCCCGTGAAGATAACCTGCATCATAAAGCAGCTTCATGACGGCTTGCACTCCCCCAACCCGATGCAAATCCTGCATTACATATTTTCCGCTTGGCTTTAGATCGGCCAGGTGTGGTGTTTTTGCCTGAATTTCATTAAAATCATCAATGGTCAAATCTACTTCCAGTGCATGTGCGATAGATAGAAGGTGGAGAATAGCGTTAGTAGAACCACCGAGTGCCATCACAACTGTAATCGCATTTTCGAAAGCTTCTTTTGTCATGATGTCTTTCGGATAAATTCCTTTTTCCAACAGGTGGTAAACAGCTTCTCCCGCGTCAGCACAATCCGCCGTCTTTTCTTTAGATTCAGCCGGGTTTGAAGAGCTTCCAGGTAAACTCATTCCCATTGCCTCTACAGCAGATGCCATCGTATTTGCTGTATACATGCCACCACACGAACCTGCGCCAGGACATGCAGCGCATTCAATGGCGTTAAGCTCTTTGCCATCAATCATTCCGTTATTATGCTTCCCTACGCCCTCAAACACTGATACAAGATCAATATCTTTTCCGCGGTAAGAACCAGGAGCAATCGTTCCGCCATACACGAACACTGAAGGTACTTCGGAATTAGCAATGGCAATCATGCAGCCGGGAATATTTTTATCACACCCTCCAATCGCCACAAGACCATCCAGATTTTCAGCTCCAACTACTGTTTCAATCGAGTCGGCAATGACATCTCGGCTCGGCAGGGAGTAACGCATTCCCTGAGTGCCCATTGAAATACCATCGGAGACAGTAATCGTATTGAATACCAGGGGCACTCCGCCTGCCTGCTCGGCACCTTTCTTGGACTGAATTGCCAGGTCATCAATATGTACATTGCATGGCGTTACTTCACTCCATGTACTGGCAACACCAATCATCGGTTTCGTAAAATCCTCATCCTTCAACCCGACCGCACGAAGCATAGCACGGTTGGGCGCACGCAACGTCTCCGATAGATCATAAACATGGCTTTTCACACGCAAATCTTTTTCTTTCACATCTGTATCCTTACTCATTACAAATCCCCACCTTTCTTTAACGAATTATTATATGCCTGTTTGTAAAATAATTCAATGAATTTTTTAATTTGATTTGAAAATGTGATAGTTATAGTTAGATTGAAGTCATCATTGGAAGGGTTTACAAAAAATTATTAGGTAAGGTAGGTAACTTAGACTAAAATGGCATGCGGACGCACCAGAGAGTGCATCTCTGGTACTTTATTTTGTTGGTTATAGGATTCTTACATACCTGAGGAAGCGATTGTAATCTGCATTGAACGTAAAGTATCCCCACGGAGAGTTTCACGTTTCCACAACCCCGCATACAACTTTTTCAACCCTGGATCAAACATACACTCGCTTGATCCGCTCCAGCAAACTAGCAAGCACTTCATCCACGATAGTATTTGCCCAGCCGGCGACTTCCCGGGCATGAAGTTCGTCTCCCTTCTGCCTGCCTATAATAATCACCTCATCGCCTTCCTGTACATTAGGAATATGCGTGACATTGACCATCGTCTGATCCAATGAAATGGTCCCAATGATATTGGCTCTCGATCCGCCTATCAGCATTTCCCCATTATTGGAAAATGTACGCTGGTAACCATCTCCATGGCCGATCGCAGTGACTGCTATTTTTTCAAGAGAAGACGTTACATAACTGCCACCATAGCCAACTGGGGTATTTGCAGGCAATTCCCTGAGTAGAAGCACCTGTGTTTTTAAAGTCATTACCGGCTTCAAATCAATCAAATCGTTCTGCCGGTCATCAGGGGGATAGCCAAAAAGTGCTATCCCGGGACGAACCATGTCAAGATGCATATCCGGCCGTTCTATCGTAATCGTTGAACCGCCAACATGCTGGATTGGAAAATAAAAATCATGGTCATTCAGTTTGGAAACGGTATCCTTAAATAAATTGAATTCTGCTTCCGTCCGGTCCCAGTCTCCTTCGTCCGCGCTGGAAAAATGCGTATAAACTCCTTCCCAATACAGGCCAGGCAAATCATAGTTTTCCTCACAAAATACAACTGCTGTATCCGGTGCAATGCCAAAACGATGCAGCCCGGTATTTACCTTCAAGTGCACCGGACTGATCCGGTTTTGCTTTAAGGCCTCCTCACTTATGGCAGCTGCCAGTTTTTTTGAAGAAATGGAAGCGGTTAGTTCATATGCCACGATATCTAAAGCACGCTCCGGCATCACTGTACTTAATAAATGAATAGGGACGTTGATCCCATTTTCCCTTAGCAGCATTCCCTCTTCCACACTTGTAACACCAAGCCTGTGTGCGCCTGCCTCCACGGCTCCAAAACCCATTTTCACAATTCCATGACCGTATGCATCTGTCTTAATTACCGCCATGAATTCACTGTTTCCTGCCAATCTCTTTAGTTTTTCAATATTTTCCCGGTATGTCTGTAAATCGATTACAGCTACCGTAGGGTGGTGGGTGGTTAATTGATTTGCGTTCATTTTCAACTCACACACGCCCTTTCTGTAAAAAATTTGTGTACAGCTCATTCACTATAAAGCTTGCGGAATTCCTTTATAATAGATTTAGTTACCTCTCCGGGTTCACCATTGCCAATAACATGGTTATCTACTTTTAAAATAGGAATGATATCCGACTTTGTTGCTGATATAAAAACTTCATCCGCGTTCAGTAGTTCATCCACTGTGTATGTTTCTTCATGGACATCTAACTCAAGCTGTTCGCATATTTCAATGATTTTCTGTCTTGTAATGCCATTTAAAATATAATTATCTGCCGGATGTGTGTACAGTACGTTATTTTTTACGATAAACACATTGGATGCGCTTGCTTCTGTTACCTTGTCACCACGATGCAAAATCGCCTCTACAGCATCATGTTTGACCGCTTTTTGTTTTGCCAGTACGTTGGGGAGTAGATTTAATGTTTTAATGTCACAGCGCAGCCAGCGTATGTCCTCTGTCAGCACCGCATTAGCACCCTGATCCTCCACCTCACTCATCCGCGGTTCTTCTCTTGTGTAACCGATCATAACCGGCACAGTTTCGGCAGGTGGAAATTCATGCCACCTTGGAGAAGTGCCTCTGGACACCTGCAAATAAATAATTCCTTCGTTTAATTCATTGGCCTCTGCTAATTTTTCCAGCTTTTCTCTCATCTCCGCTGCTGACAGCGGGAGATTTAATTGAAGCTCCCTCGCACTTCTTTCCAACCGGATGAGATGTTCTTTCATCATAAGCGGTTTTCCATCATAAACACCAATCACCTCATAAATCCCATCCCCGAATTGATAGCCCCTGTCCTCGATATCCACCACTACATCACGGTCAACAATGTCGTCATTAAACAATATTTTATTCATGCTGCGATCCTCCCCTCAAAATATTGGTTTTTCTTGATAAATATTTTTTTGTTACATCCAGCAGTACCTCGGTATTGATGCAGCTGCCGCTGATCACTATGACTGTATTTGACTTCACGGGAATTTTCCCATGAAGAATGGTGCCGATTCCAGCCGCTGCTGCTCCTTCCACAGCCATCTTATGTTCATCTTGCATAAAACCGATTCCATCAGCGATTTCATCCTCATTTGCAAGCACGATGTCATCTGCATATTTTTTTACTAATTCAAAGGTATACCGGTTATCCTGACCAATTCCTCCGAGCAGACTGTCTGCCAGTGTATCTTCTTCTTTTACCATCACCGGCTTTCCTGCCTGGATGCTTTCATACATGGCAGCACCTCGATTTGTGGATATACCGGTTATCTTGCTGTCTCCATTTGCTGTCTTTATGGCAATCCCGAGTCCCGACAGCAAGCCTCCCCCGGATAATCCGGAAATCACCATATTTACTTCGGGCAATTCCTCTAAAATTTCCTGGCCAATCGTTCCATTTCCTGTGATAATATAAGGGTCATCAAACGGGTGAACAACAGTCAATTCCTGATTTTGTTCCAGTTCGTAACACCGCTGTTCCGCTTCATCCTGTGAAAAACCGGCTATTTCTATTTTTGCACCGGACTTTTGAAGAGCCTTTACTTTTGCTTCCGGCACACGATTTGAAATACAAATTGTCGAAGCGATGCCCAGCTTATTCGCTATATAGGCGATGCTTCTGCCAAAATTCCCGGTGGAAAAAGTGGTCACACCCTTTTCTTTTTCGGCGGCTGTTAAAGTCAGCAGTTTATTGGCAGCACCGCGAATCTTGAAGGAGTCGCTTGGGTGGAGATTTTCCAGTTTTAAATAGATATTTGCTGAGGAAATTTCCGAAAGCATCGGTGAATATATAATCGGTGTTTTTTGTACACTGGATGAAATACGTTTTCTTGCCTGCCAAATTTCTTTTAGGCTTATTGCTTCACGTTCCATGCCAACCCTCCCTGGAAAGTTCTTATGTATGGACTTATTAAATGTTTATGAAAATAATTCAGTCTATCAGGAAATCAACCATTTCACAGAACATGCAGCCTGTTTTATCTTGCTCTGCTGTTCGTTACTTCAAAAGTACGATGAACCCTGAATGAAGTTTTTTCTATGTCATTCGGGGACTCATAGGCCCGGTGAGTGACCGAACGAGGTGTTTTCTCTGTCATTCAGGTTTTCATAAGCTCGATGAGTGACCGAATGAAGAGTTTTCATCGTCATTCCGGCTTTCATAACACCCATGAGCGACCGAATGAAGTTTTTTCTTTGCCATTCGGGTCTTCATTAACTTGATAAGTCCTCAAATGAAATTTTTTCAGTCTCATTCGATACTTCATAATCACGTTGATTGGTCAATATTCTGTTCATTTGCTATGGGAAGGAAAAGAAGGGGACCTCCCCCTTCTTTCTCTACCTAAAATCTACTCCATACCGATAGACACATATTGTGACTCTACAAATGCTTCAATTCCTTCATGACCGCCTTCTCTGCCAAGCCCGCTTTCCTTCATGCCGCCAAACGGCACTTGTGCAGCGGATGGAGCGCCATTATTCCAGCCGACAATGCCAAAATTCAGCTGTTCAATGAATTTTGTCCCTCTGGCTACATTATCTGTATACACATATGCTGCCAGACCATATGGTGTGTCATTGGCATACTTTACACCCTCTTCATCAGAGCTGATTTTTTGAATAGGTGCTACAGGACCAAAAGTCTCTTCTTGCATTACAACCATAGAAGGGTCAATATTTTTCAGTACAGTTGGTGTGTAGAAAAACCCACTCGTATCATTCTCGTAAGATTTCGCACCTGTAACTGCCTCCGCCCCTTTTTCCAGTGCGTCGTCCACATGATGTTTTACTTTTTCAAAGCCGTCTTTATTAATTAACGGGCCGATTTTCACGTCATCATCCATGCCATTACCAACCTTTAATTTTTCTACTTCTTCGGCAAACTTCTCGGCAAATTTATCATAAATTATTTCGTGTACATAAACACGGTTCGCACAAATGCACGTCTGTCCTGAATTTCTG
Organism: Virgibacillus oceani; assembly: GCF_041521345.1. Taxonomy (GTDB): domain Bacteria; phylum Bacillota; class Bacilli; order Bacillales; family Amphibacillaceae; genus Virgibacillus_N; species Virgibacillus_N oceani_A. The sequence goes on from NZ_JBGOHB010000027.1 coordinate 61,385, forward strand.
AATTTAGAGGCTATCAGCCCTTTTACTGCCTGATCAAGATTGGCATCTTCAAGTACAATAAATGGAGCATGGCCGCCGAGTTCGAGTGATAGTTTTTTCACCTGATCGGCACTTTGCTTGATTAATAGTTTGCCAACCTCCGTGGAGCCAGTGAAAGTAATTTTTCTTACTTTTTCATTCTTCATCATTGTCTCAGCTATTTCAGAAGATGAGCCGGTCAATAAATTCACGACTCCTTTTGGAAAACCTGCTTCCTCAAACAGCTCCATCATTTTTACTGCGGTAAGCGGGCTATCCCCGGATGGCTTCATGATGACAGTACAACCTGCTGCAAGGGCGGGTGCCATTTTTCTTGTCAGCATGGCCGCAGGAAAATTCCATGGCGTGATTGCACCTACAACGCCAACCGGTTTCTTCCACGTCTGCAACCGCTTGTCACCGGCATGTGTCGGTGTCACAGCACCATAAATCCGCTTGCCTTCTTCTGCAAACCATTCCACAAAAGAGGCGGCATAAACAACTTCCCCTCTTGATTCTTCAATCGGCTTGCCCATTTCCAATGTCATCATTTCCGCCAGTGTTTCTTTATGATCAAGCATCAGCTGATGAAATTTCTTCAAATAAGCTGCCCGGTCATAAGCAGTGAGGCGTGACCACTCGTGAAATGCTTCATGGGCGGCTTCGATGGCCTGCTCCGTTTCTTTCGCGCCGCCATTCGGCACGGTCCCGACTATTTCCTGGTTTGCCGGATTTACAACATCTTTTGTATCGAGATTTTCTCCGGTCCACTCACCATTAATGTGGATTAGGTAATTATTTTTTTCACTCATCAACTTTCACTCCAATCTGAATTCCTTATTTCGGGTGGATTCGCATAACTAAAGGGAAATTTCACCTAAAAATCACGCCTTCACCTCAGCCATTACCTCCTCAATGGCTTCCTCTAAAATGGCTAAGCCTTCTTCCAGCTGTTCATCCGTGATCACAAGCGGCATTAGTAAACGGACGACATTATCATGCATTCCCGCTTTAAGTGCAATAAGTCCTCGTTTTTGGGCTGCTTGCAGAACTTGACCTGTTATCTTCTTTGCCGGTGTTTTCGTGGACCGGTCTTCCACGAATTCGAGTGCACACATGGCACCAAGTCCCCGGTAATCGCCGATAACATCAAAGCGGTCATACATGCTTTCAAAATGATTTAATACTGTTTCCCCGATTTTTTCCGCTCTTTCATTCAAATTCTCTTTTTCCATGACATCCAGTACAGCAAGACCTGCTCTGCATCCGAGCGGACTTCCGTTATACGTACCGCCCAGTTCACCGGCACCCGCAGCATCCATCACTTCTTCCCGGCCAATCACGCCGCTGATTGGAATTCCGGCTGCCATTGATTTCGAAATGGTAATCAAGTCAGGTTCCACCCCATAATGTTCCATGGCAAAATATTTTCCGGTACGTCCAAAACCGGTCTGTATTTCATCCGCTATAAATAAAATGCCATGCTTTTTACAAAGGTCATACACTCCCTGAACAAATTCCTTATCCGGGACGACAAAGCCGCTTTCACCCTGCACCGGTTCCATCACAAATGCCGCTACAAGATTGGGATCTACCTCTGTAATAAAAAAGTTTTCTATTTGCTGGAGTAAAAAATCAGTGTAAGCTTTTTCAGACATTTCGTCCGGACGACGGTAATGGTACGGATACGGTGCATGATAAATTTCAGGTGCAAATGGTCCATATTCATATTTATATGGATGGATCTTCCCTGTTAATGACATTCCCATTAATGTACGTCCATGAAACCCGCCGGAAAAAGAAACAATAGACTGGCGCCCTGTATACTTCTTGGCTATTTTAACAGCATTTTCAACTGCTTCTGCACCGCTGTTAAAAAACATCACCTTTTTATTAAAACTGCCTGGTGCAAGCGCTGCGATTCTTTCCGAAAGCTCAATATAGGAATCATACATCATGACATTAAAGCCGGTATGAATAAATTTATCCACCTGCTCATGTAAAGCGTTTACAACTTCATCATGACTGTGTCCCACGTTAATAACCCCAATAGCTCCGGCAAAATCAATAAACTGATTGCCATCCACATCTTTGATCAGTGCCCCTTTTGCTGATTCGGCAAAGGTAGGCACTCCGTACCCCGATCCATGCGGCACTGCGGCATGCCTTCTCTCCAGTAATGCTTTTGCTTTTGGCCCCGGCAGTTCTGTTTGAATACGTGCAAATTGCTTTGTCATTGTAAAAAACCTCCTTCAAAATTAATTATAATTACCATCTAATAGTTTCTCTTCCACATATTCAATATGTCTACGCACTTTTTCCTGTACTTTTTCTGCGTCTTTTGATTTTAGTGCCTGATATAGATCCTTATGCTCCTCGTAAAAGGATTGATGACTGGAATAATATTTATCAAGATGCATAAGAAAAGTACGGATTTGTACTTGAAGAGACACATAAATTTTAACAATGCGGGAGTTCCCACATAGATTCACAATATAGCTGTGGAATTTTGTATCCAAATCAAATAATGCATTCCAATCTTTTACTTCTGCTTTTTTCTCCATTTCAATGATGATATTTTCCAGTTCCTTCATATGCTCCCCATTGAGTTCAGGAAGTGCTTTTTTAAAGGCGACCGTTTCCAGCAGCGTACGCAGTTCAATCATTTCATTAAAATCCTCGCCGGTAAAATCAGCGACATAGGTTCCTTTTCTTGCCTGACTGACAACCAATTCTTCTGCTTCCAGTATTTTCAAAGCTTCCCGAATTGTGCTCCTGCTTACGTCATATTCATGCGCAAGATCCGTTTCCAGCAAACGCTCGCCAAATGCCATATCTTTATCCCAGATCCTTGACCTTAATTGTTCAGCAATCAGCTCACTCAACGGCTTCTGCATAATCGCATACTCATTACTACTCATCATCTCTCTCCTTCTTTAAAACATAGGGATGGTTTATGTGATGCGTTTTTTCATCAGCTTCAACATAGGAAGAGCTTCTGCTGTCTCAATTTTGCGTCCAACAGCAATGCTTCATTTCTGTTACTATATTTTATTGAAAATGATGGCGCATCTAGATATATTTTGGATAATTAATCTCCCTAATGTTTAATGCCGATTGTCGACATAAATATCTTATATTAAGAATAATTCAATAGTTGCCTAATGTCAATGATAATTTGGGACTACGGTACAGCAGTTCCTCGTCCCACCATAAAGATTTGCATCATTTTCAATTGTTAATTAGAATAAGACACATCAGTTATTAAAGGAGTGGTTCATCCATGAAAAAAAAGATTATTGCCTATAATCGTGTGGAAAAGCCCGTATTAGATCATTTGAAAGAAAAGTATGATGTACATTTTTTTAATAAAGCCAACCCAATAGAGGATCCTGAATTTCTGGCACACTTAAAAGAAGCGGAAGGAATTATCGGTTTGGAGCTTCCTGTTAACAAACAGCTGCTGGATCATGCACCAAACTTAAAAATTGTAAGTAATGTTTCTGTCGGTTACAACAATCTGGACATTAAAGCGCTAAAAAATCGAAACATTCTGGCTACCAACACGCCGGATGTATTGAACGATACAGTGGCCGACGTTGTATTCGGAATTTTACTTGCCACAGCAAGAAGAATTTCTGAATTGGATCAATTTGTTAAAAATGGAAAATGGAAACAGGAAGCGATTGGTCCGGAGCATTTTGGCGTGGATGTTCACCATAAAAAAATCGGCATTATCGGACTTGGAAATATTGGGAAGGCGATTGCCTACAGAGCGCATTTTGGTTTTCATATGGATGTTTTGTATCATACAAGAACTCCGAAGCCTGATGCAGAAGAAACTTTTGGCGCAACCTACTGCACACTGCCTGAGCTGCTAAAGAAATCTGATTTTGTTGTCATGATGACTCCCCTTACGATAGAAACTGAAGGTATGATTGGCGTGGAAGAATTTAAACAAATGAAAAAGTCCGGCATCTTTATTAATGGATCCCGGGGAAAAACAATTATAGAAAAAGATTTAATTCAAGCACTAAAAGACAAAGAAATCGCAGCTGCCGGCCTGGACGTTTTTGAAAATGAGCCTGTCGAACCAGATAACCCACTCTTGGAAATGAAGAACGTGGTAACCACCCCGCATATAGGTTCATCCACCTATGAAACGGAGTTAAATATGTCAAAATTGGCTGCAGAAAACCTGGAAGCAGGATTAAACGGAAGAAAACCGTCAAATTTAATTTGGGAGTGAAACATGAGGGTGGGCTCCAGCTAGATCCCCACCCTCATGTTTCACTTATGCCAAACGTATATTTGGTTTTACATATAGTTCTCTTGGGTAGTCTGCGAGTACATCGACGCCTGTTTCGGTGACGCGGAAGGATTCGCTGATTTCCATACCGACATGGCCTAGATCAATTGTCGGGATCATATGGAATACCATATTTGGTTCAAGTATGGTTTTGTCCCCGGGACGCAAACTTGCCGTATGCTCTCCCCAGTCAGGTGGATAGTTTAGACCTGTTGAATATCCGATTCGCGACTCTTTTCTAATCCCATTACGGTCGATCGAGTCTCTCCAAGCGAGCTCTATTTCTTCACAGCTCACACCTGGTTTAACTGTATCTAGGGCAGCATTTACTCCTTCAATCACAATCTCGCTTAACCTTTGAATTTCTTCATTTGCTTTCCCGATTACTACTGTTCTTGCTAGTGGTGAGTGATACCTTCTGTAGCAGCCGGATAATTCAATAATAACGGGCTGACCATCCTGGAAAGTCTCATCTGTCCAACTAAGATGGCATGCACTCGTTTTCTCCCCTGTCGGCAATAATGGAACGATGGATGGATAATCACCGCCATAGTCCTCTGTTCCGCTTATCTGGGCATGGGATATAGCTGCTACCACATCACATTCGCGCACGCCTTCATTCAACTGCTCATATGCCACACCCATCGCTTTTTCCGAAATAGCAGCGGCTTTTTTAATATAATCAATCTCCTGTTCTGATTTTACAATACGAATCCAATTTACCAGATTCGTACCATCCTTAAACGTAGCATCAGGTAATCCTTTCATTAAGCTAATATAACTTTGCGCAGTAAAATAATAAGCATCCATTTCAACTGCAATGGTTAATTTATGCAATTGCTGCTGTCTTAAAAACCCGCTGACAAAATCCATGGGATGCCTGACGTCAGACTGTACATAATAATCAGGATAAGGCAAAATATGCATATCATCCAACCATGTCGTATGCCTGGCCGCGTTGGCATCCAAACCCCTTCCTATCCAATAAGGCTGCTCTTCCTCCAGATTGACAATCAATAATTGATGCACATAGAAAGACCATGCATCATACCCTGTTAAATAGTTCATGTTCGCAGGGTCTGTTATTAGCAAAACATCAATCCCTTTAACCTGCATCCTATGCTTCGTATTCTCCAGTCTCTTCTTAAACTCAGTAATAGAAAAGGCTAACATGGAAATCCTCTCCTCTCATATCTTATTATTTAAAATGTTTGTAAGCGATTGCGAAAGCTAGAATTGAAGATAATGTCATAATTCTTGCTGCATTGATGATGACTATTGCTTCAGGACAAAAGAAGTAGGTTACGAAGAAGTAAATAATTGCTATTATTTTAGTTTATGCAGTTATACGCGTCCTGTCGCTTATTTTTTAATTGTCGATTGTCGACATAATTCAAGGTATACTCATTATAATCCATCGATTTTAATAGTGTCAATTCTTTTTTTACTTATTTGAAAATTTATTTTTTCTTTTTGAATAATCCCTGAAAATAATCTGTTGTTTAATATCTTCTTCCCGGATCTAAGAATAAAAAAACACACGGGAAAAAATATTTCCAGTATGTTTTTGAACGCTGTTTTTAAATTGAACTTTCCTGCTAATCATTACTCTTCACTCGCCTCAGTCATAACTGTCCGGATTTGTACCTGCCCTGTCGTTTTTATTTAATGCCTGAATCTGTTTCATTTCATCCTCTGTCAGGTAAAAATCAAAAATATCCGCATTTTCTTCTATTCGTATGTCCGTTATCGTTTTCGGAATGGTAATTACTTCATTTTGTACATCCCAGCGAAGAATCACCTGTGCTGCAGTTTTGTTATATTTCTGTCCAATTTCATTTAATACCGGATCATCTAAAAGCTGTCCCCGCTTCAATGGTGACCATGCCTCAAGCTGAATGCCTTCCTGTATACAAAAAGCATGCAGCTCCTCCTGTGTCAAATGGGGATGGTATTCTACCTGGTCAATGGCAGGTTTTATTTCACAGCCATCCAGCAAATCCTGCAAATGATGGACATGGAAATTACTTACGCCAATTGCCTTAACTCTTTCATCTTTATACAGTTTTTCCATCGCACGCCATGTTTCTTTATACATTCCTTTTACCGGCCAGTGTATTAAATAAAGATCCAAATAATCCATCTGCAGATTTTTCAAGCTTTCCTCAAAAGCCTGGAGCGTAGAATCATAACCCTGCTGATCATTCCAGACTTTTGAAGTGATAAAAACTTTCTCCCGAGCTATACTGGAATCTTTAATTGCCTGGCCGACCCCTTTTTCATTAAAGTAAAAAGAAGCTGTATCAATGCTTCTATACCCGGCTTCCAAAGCGCCATCCACTGCCTGGTAAACCACATCCCCATCCTCCACTTTATACACACCAAGGCCAAAGCCGGGCATCTTCACGCCATTATTTAAAGTAATTACATCTTGTAAATGTTTTATCATTGTCATTCCTCCACTAGTATATTTTTTCTCTCTAAAACCATACCCGTTATCTGTTGCCAACCTAACGTATAACAAAAATAGATTTACTCGGAAAGTATGAAACTTGCCTTTTCCGCTATTATACCATTTATCCTTTCATAGCCTGCTCCCATGTTTAGGAAGAAAATAGCATCATTGTCAGCACTTGTGGTTCAAAGCCATTAAGTGTACGACTTTAAATTTAAGGGTATAAATAAAGTGAAACTTCATTCAGTGGGGGTTTAGGCCTACAGGACGCAGGTCATGCAGACGTTGCCACAATTCTTTATGATGGGACGAGGAACCACTGTACCGTAGTCCCAGGACGTGGCGATTTTTGTCTGCGTTCCCGCATCCCCCACTGAAACAACCATGGCTATGCTACGCATCGCCACCAACTACCATGAAAATGAATTTCTAAACGAAATAGAAGTATTCATTTAGAAAAATATGGAGATATAGTTAATAACAATACGACC